>CAWACT010000001.1:0-229310 GCA_963780745.1 uncultured Actinomycetes bacterium
CCTTGGCGGCGGAAGGAGACAGCCGCCCACCACCCACCAGGGAGCTCAGCTCGGCCAGCGCCGCGGCGTCGAGCCCGGTCTCGGCCAGCTCCCCGCCGCTCCCGCCGGAGGTGAGCCCTGACGTCACCGGTGAGCCAGTTGGCCGCCATCCTCGGGTCCGCTCCCAGCGCCGCCGCCGCGTCGAACAGCTCGGCGAGCCCGTCGGTGGAGAGCGACAGCGCCGCCGCCACCTGCGGCTCCACTCCGAGCTCGCGGTAGCGGAGCTGGCGGGAAGCGGGGAGCTCGGGAAGCGTCTCCGCCACCCTCGCCCTCCAGTCGTCGTCGACCACCACCGGGACCAGGTCGGGCTCGGGAAAGTAGCGGTAGTCGGAGGACTCCTCCTTGCTCCGCATCCCGTGGGTTATCCCCACCTCCTCGTCCCAGTGCCGTGTCTCTTGGACCACTGGCTCCCCCGCCTCGAGCAGCTGTCGCTGCCGCTCGATCTCGTAGCCGAGCGCCCGTTCCAGGGAGCGGAACGAGTTCATGTTCTTCACTTCGACCTTGGTGCCGAGACCATCGGTCCCCTCCGGGCGCAGCGAGACGTTGGCGTCGAATCGGATGCTCCCCTCTTCGAGCCTGGCGTCGGAGGCACCCACCGCCAGCACCAGCGAGCGGAGCTGTTGGGCGTAGGCGCGCGCCATCGCCGGCGATTGGATGTCGGGCTCGGAGACGATCTCCGCCAACGGGACACCCGCCCGGTTGAAATCGAGCAGGGTGCTTCCCGGCGGCGTGGATCCTCCCGCCGGTGCCGACGTGGATGCTCTTGCCGGTGTCCTCCTCCATGTGGGCGCGGTGGATCCTGACTCGGGTGGAGGTGCCGTCCAGCTCCACGTCGAGCTGGCCTCCCCGGCACACCGGGACGTCGTACTGCGAGATCTGATAGTTCTTTGGCATGTCGGCGTAGAAGTAGTTCTTGCGGTGGAACATCGAGCGGGGGACGACCTCGCTCTGCAGCGCCAGACCGATCGCCACCAGTAGCTCGATCGCCCGCTCGTTGGGGACGGGCAGCGCACCGGGGAGGCCGAGGCAGACCGGGCAAATGTCGCTGTTCGGGGGAGCACCAAACCTCACTCGGCACCCGCAGAACATCTTCGACGCCGTGGCCAGCTCGACATGGGTCTCCACCCCGATGACCGGTTCCCAGGTCACGACGCCACCGCATCGACCACGGGACGGCCCATCGGGCCGCTGATGGCCTCCACCGCTCTCGCCACACGGAAGAGGACGGCCTCCCCCAGCGCCGGCGCCATCACCTGGAATCCGATGGGCAGCCCGTCGGCGTCGCTTCCCGAAGGCACCGAGATGGCAGGATGCCCGGCCAGGTTGGAGGGGATGGTGCAGACGTCGCTCATGTACATGGTGAGCGGGTCCTGGGTCTTTTCGCCGAGAAGGAATGCGGTCGTGGGCGATGTCGGCGAAACGAGGGCGTCGAACCGCCGGTAGGCCGCGGCGAACTCGTCGATGAGCAAGGTGCGAGCCCGCTGCGCCTGACCGTAGAAGGCGTCGTAGTAGCCGGCGGACAGGGCGTACGTGCCGAGCAGCACCCGTCCTGGTCACCTCGGGCCCGAACCCCTCCGCCCTGGTCCGCGCCATCATCTGCTCCGCGGTGGCCCCGTCGACACGGAGCCCGTAGCGCACCCCGTCGAAGCGGGCCAGGTTGGACGACGCCTCGGCGGGAGCGATGAGGTAGTAGATGCTCACCGCCTCGGAGGCTGTGGGGAGCGAGACCTCCTCGATCACCGCCCCGGCGGAGGCAAGCCCGGTCAAGGTGTTGCGGAACGAATCGGCGACCTCCCGGTCGATGCCCACTTGCGAGAGCTCGGTGACCACCCCGATGCGGAGCCCTTGGACGCCTGCGTCGAGGTCACCGGCGATGACAGGGGGGTCTGAGCGGTAGCTGGTGGCGTCGGCTGGGTCGTGACCCCAGATCGCCTCGAGCAGGAGGGCGGCGTCCTCGACCGTCCTGCGCGATGGGACCGATCTGGTCAAGCGACGAGGCAAAGGCGACCAGCCCATAGCGGCTCACCAGCCCGTAGGTCGGCTTCATCCCCACCACACCGCAGAGCGATGCCGGCTGACGGATCGAGCCACCGGTGTCGGAGCCAAGCCCGGCGAGTGCCGACCCCACCGCCACCGCTGCCGCCGCACCTCCAGACGAGCCACCCGGGACCCGGTCTGGGTCCCATGGGTTGCGGGTAGGCCCGTATGCCGAGTTCTCGGTGGATGAGCCCATGGCGAACTCGTCGAGGTTGGCCTTGCCGGTGATAACCGCGCCTCGCCGGCGCAACCGGGCGACCACGGTGGCGTCGTATGGGGGCAGGTACCCGGCGAGGATCTGCGAGCCGCAGGTCGTCTCCACGCCGTGGGTGCACATGTTGTCCTTCAACACCACCGGGATACCGTGGAGCGGCCCCAGATCGTCACCCGCCGCCAGCGCCCGGTCCGCCTCGACTGCGGCGCTCCTCGCCCCGTCGTGGTCGATGCGGAGATAGCAGTGGAGTTGTGCCTCGGTGAGTGTGGCGCGGGTCGAGCACGGCATCGAGCAGGTCGACCGCGGTGAGATCACCCGACCGGAGCGCCCGGCCCGCCTCGGCCAGGGTGAGGTCGGCCGGCGAGCCGGTCATGGCGTTCCCAAAGCGGGTGGCACCTGGAAGAAGCGGTCCTCGCGGTCGGGCGCGGCGGCGAGCACCTCGTCGTGATCGAGCGGGTCGGTCACTTCGTCAGCGGCGGAAGCTGTTGATCATCGGAAGAGGGTGAGCCGTGGGCTCGACCCCGTCGGTGGCGAGCGCCTGCACCCGGGCGGCGTGCTCCAGTATCACGCCCAGTTGCTCGGCGTACCGCAGCAGCGAATCCTCGTCCAATTCGATCCGGGCAAGCCGGGCGACATGGGCGATGTCTATCTCGATCGGCATGGCGGGCGAGTGTAAGTCGGAAGACGGAAGGCGGAAGACGGAAGGAAATCCTCGGCGTCAGGAGTAAAGTGGCTTGACTCCTGATGTAGTCAGTGGCATAATACAAATGACACTGATGCAACCAGACAGGACCTTCTGGGGTTCTGACCGGTAGAGGAGGAGAGAAATGCAGTACCTGACGCTGGAGATGGCCAAGGCGCTGACCGACTCGTTCCGGGAAGTCGCCGAGAGAGACAGATTGGTGCGACGGGTGCGCCGGATCCGTCGCGGCGAGAGGAGGGCCTGATGTTCGCCCCGTATTGCCCATTTCATCGCTCGCGTGTGCTGCTGGGCACCGACGCCATCGAGTCGCTGCGCCACACGGGCCATGGTTTCGAGGTCGCCTACACCTGCCTATGCGGTTACCGCGGGATCTGGAGGCCGACACCGGCGAGGAGCCGGATGGCTCGGTCTGCCGAAATCGCCGCCGAGTTGTGAGAAGCTGACCGGAACAGCAGGCTCCAGGCGCAGACTGAGGATGGAAGATGAGTGAGCCCGCCCCGGGTCGGCTCGAGTTGCTCCAACAGTTCGTCAACACGCTCGACGTGGAGACGGGTGAGGACGATTGGGCGACACCCGGGCAGTTGTCCGAGTGGATGGTCGGTCGCGGGCTCTTGGATGAGGGGATCGAGTTGAGCCCACTCGATTTGGCCCGAACGGTTGCGTTGCGCGAGGCGGTGCGCGAGCTCGGTCGGGTCAACGACGGCGCCGATCCCGACCCCGAGACGCTGGCTGCCCTGGACCGGGAAGCGAGATCGGCTCCAATCGGGCTCCGTATCGACTCGAGAGGGCACTCCACCCTTGGCCCCCTGGGTGAAGGGCTCGATGGAGCGCTTGGCACCCTGCTCGCCATCCTGGCCACGGCCACCGCCGACGGCAGCTGGGAGCGAATGAAGGCGTGCCGCAACGACGAGTGCGCCTGGCTCTTCTACGACCAGTCCAAGAACCGGTCACGCCATTGGTGCGCCGCCAACCCCTGCGGCAACCTGGTGAACGCCCGCGCCTACCGGGCACGGCAGCGAGCCTCCTCCGATTGAGCCCGGCCGATGACCCGGTAACCCGGCGTTCACTACGGCCGGCGTTGGGCGTCGTTGCCATCGTCCTCGTCGTCGGCGGCCTCGCCCTCTTCCTGTGGCCGGGTCTGCCAGTCGAGTCGCAGGTATCCGGGGGCCTCATCGCACGGTCCGGAGCGATGCTCGGGGCAATCTGGTTCGCCTGGCCAGTTCTGACCGCCGTCCGTCCCTGGGTGGCTGCGGTGCTCGTGGTCGCCCTGGGTGTTGCCGTGGTCAGGCCGTCACTGTTGCTGGTGGTGATCCCAGTGGTACTCGTCGTCGGCTACTTGGGTAGGCGCAGCCGTTGATTCCGCCAGCCGCTCAGCGGATGGCAACCACGATCCTGCGGTGCGGGAACGAGGCTTGCCGCTCCCAGGCTGCGTCCACCTGGTCGAGTCGGAAGACCTCGTGCTCCACAGTCAGTTCCCCGGCCTCGAGACCCGCCAAAACGTCTTTGTACGCCGCCACCTTGTCGGCCATGTCGGTCCATCCCGAGGAGAGGCCGATCACGGCGCTCCGGTACTGGCGCATCGACGCCAGCGGCAGATCCACGTCCGTGCCGGCCACGTTTCCAATGTTCACCAATCGGCCGTGATGGGCCAGCGCAGAGATCGCCGCCATGGCGGGTTCCCCCCACAGCATGTCGACCACAACGTCAAGTCGCCCGCCTGCGACGGTCACGAGGCGCTCGGCGAGGTCGCCGTCGAGCGGCACGGGGACCGCCCCCAACCCGGCTACCAACTCAAGGGCGTCCGCATCACGCCCGACCGCCACCACCACCGACGCCCCGCCTGTCTTGGCAAGCTGCACCGCCATCTGACCGACCCCTCCGGTCGCCCCCAGCACGGCGACTCTCTCCCCGGGAACGAACCCGGCACGTTGCAGCGCGAGACGGGCGGTGACGCCCACGACGCCCGCCGCCGCCGCCAGCGCATCGGGGACACCGGCGGGTAGCTCGACAAGCGTCTCTTCGTCCACGGCAGCCATCTCGGCGAGGACACCATTGACGCCCGACCCGGGCAGATCGCTCTCGAACCGGACCCGCGTTCCCGGCGCGAGCCGTGACGAGCGCACCACGGTGCCGGCGCCTTCCAGACCTGGCACATACGGGACCTGGGGTTGCTGTGGCATTCGACCGGCGGCAACCCGCAGTTCCACCGGGTTGAGCGCCACCGCCGTCACCTCGACCAGCGCCTTCCCCGCCCCCACCACGGGCTCCTCGGTCTCCCCCACCCGCGGCGGAACCCCAACTTCGCTGACAATGGCTGCCCTCACCTCAACCTCCGTAGCAGTGATTGGACGAACTTCGATGTTGCCACGCAGCTGTCACGTACGAGCGGTCGGGATAGCGGCGCACCGTCGGGACTTCGACAGCCCCCCTACCCGCCGCTGCGCAGCGGGTCCCTTCCCCCCTGCGGGGGGACGGACTCGTGCTGCCGTCGTCCGTCCGTCTTCCGTCTTCCGTCTTCCGTCTTGGCCTCCCATTAGCTTCCGAGCCGATGTCACTCCCACGAGCGCTCGGACCCGACAACCAATGAAGGTCCTCCTCGCCGCCGCCGAGATGTCCCCGCTGGCCCGCACCGGCGGGTTGGGCGAGGCGGTGGCCGGGCTGGCGGCCGCCCTCGCCGGCAAGGGGGTCGAGGTCGGGGTGGCGATGCCCCGCTACCGCCACCTCCAGGATCTGGGGGAACCAGTCGGACCGGCCGGACCCGCTCAACTGGTGTACAGCCATCAGCGGGGCGAGGTCACCGTGTTGCTGGTGGACGACCCACCGGCTTTCGACCGCCAGGGGATCTACGGGCCCGCCCCGGGGACGGGATATGCCGACGAGTGGTGGAGGTGGGGACGTTTCTCCCGTGCGGTGGTGGCCATGGCGGGAGCGTGGGACCTGCTCCATGTCCACGACGGCCACCCCGGGCCCGCCTGTCTGCTCGCCCCGGTCCCCTCGGTGATCACCGTCCACAACGCCGGGTACGCCGTCATGGGGCCCCTCGTGGAGAGCGCCATCCTCCTCGGTGTGGGACTGGAACACGTCATACCCCAGGGCGCACTCGAATGGTGGGGCTCGGCCCACTATCTGAAGGCGGGGATCGTCGGCGCCGACCGGGTCACCACGGTCAGCCCCGGGTTCGCCGCCCAGCTCTACTTGGACTCGGCGGTGTCCGGCGGTCTCGACGGGGTGATCCGCTCGCTGCCACACCCTGTGGCCGGGATCCTCAACGGGATCGACACCACCGTCTGGGACCCGGCCACCGACCCGTCTCTTCCGACGACCTACGGCCCGGGCAGGGTGTGGAAGAGGAAGGGCAACCGGGAGACGCTTCTCGACCTCGCCGGGCTCGATGACGGGTTCTTGCTCGGCAACGTGGGACGCATGTCGGCGCAGAAGGGGATCGACCTGCTCGATCCGACGATCGACCGGCTGTGCAACGAGGGGATGCGTCTCGTGTTGGTGGGCAATGGAGAGCTCGATCCGCTGGTGGACGGCTGGTCGGCACAGCACTCCACTGCCGTCAGGCATCTCCCTTACGACGAGCAACTGGCCCGTCTCGTGTACGGGGGTGCCGACGCCTACCTGATGCCATCCCTCTTCGAGCCTTGCGGGATCGGCCAGATGTATGCCATGCGTTACGGCTGCCCGCCGGTGGTTCATCTCACCGGGGGCCTCAACGACACCGTCGTCGACCTGGACGAGGATCCGGACGCCGGGATGGGTTTTGGTTTCCGGCTCCCCATCGTCGAGGAACTGGCCAAGTCGATCCGCCGAGCTATCCGCGTGTCCAAACGGGACCGGTCCACGTGGCGGGCGATGCAGCGGCGCGGGATGGAGCACGACTGGTCCTGGGACGCCGCCGCCGACCGCTACCTCGAGGTGTACCGCCAGGCAATGGGGTGAGGGGCTTGCCGCGCCGAGTCGGCCGTCAGCCCCCGGTGAGGAACCGCTTCATCGCCGCCATGGCCAGGTCGAGGTTGGCGGCGGCGACGCTTTCCGTCGCCTGGTGGGCCTGCGCCACCTCGCCTGGCCCGTAGTTGACCGCTGGGATCCCCTCGCGGTGAGCCGGGCGACGTCGGTCCATGCCTGCTTGGGAGTGCGCGGCGCACCGGTGGCGCGCTCCAAACGGTCGAGCAAAGGGTGCCCCTCGGGCACGGGCGCCGCCGGCGCCCGGTCGAGCACCACCACTTCGTCGGCCGGCTGCGCGATCTCTCGGAGCCGATGCTCCGCCTCCTCCAGGGTGAAGCATGGTGGGAAGCGATGGTTGAGGTTGACCTCGAACGAGGGTGGGATCACGTTGCGGGCTATCCCGCCGTGAGCCGTGGTGACCGAGAACACCTCGAGGTACTCCAGCCCTGACACGAGGAACGGCTCGGGCGCCCGGTGGTGGAGCATGGCCAGCCACTCCCCCGCTTTGGTCACTGCGTTCTCTCCCAGCCAGGGCCGGGCGCTGTGCGCCGACCGTCCACTGAAAGTCACGGTGGCGTTGAGCACGCCTTGGCAGCCCAACTGCAGTTCGAGGTCGGTGGGCTCCATCACGATGGCGAAATCGGCCTCCTCCAGCCAGGGGAAGGCATCGAGCGTCGGCTCCAAGCCGTTGTCGGCGGCTGGGCCCTCCTCCCGGTCGTAGAACAGCCCAACCACGTCAAATGGCCCCTCGGCGACGTCAGTGTCGTCGAGCAGGTGGGCCATCACCGCCAGACCCGACTTCATGTCGGATGCCCCGACCCCGTTGACCCGACCGTCGGCGAGGTGGGCCGGCGGCTGACCCTGGTAGGGAACGGTGTCGAGGTGGCCCACCAGCAGCACCAGCGGGCGGTCTCCCGAGGCGCCCACCACGAGGTTGTTGCCGTGGCGGGCGATTGGCCGGTCGGACCAACGGGAGGCGAGGTGGTCTGTCAGTTCCTTCTCATTCCCGGTGACCGAGCCGATGTCGATCAGTTGGATGAGGGTCTCGGTGAGGGTCACACCGGCACCTCATGGGTGCGGAGCGCCTCCTCGAGCGAGGTCTTCTCGTCGGTGGAAGCGGTCCGGTGGCCGATGATGAGTGCGCACGGGACCTCGTACGTCCCGGCGGGGAACTGCTTGGGACGCGTGCCGGGTATGACCACCGATCGGGCCGGGACCCGGCCCCTGTGCTCCACCGGCTCCTCGCCGGTGACGTCGACGATCGGGGTGGACGATGTGATGGTCACGTTGGCGCCGAGAACCGCCCCCTCCTCCACCAGCACACCTTCCACCAAGATGCAGCGGCTGCCTATGAACGCACCATCCTCAACGACCACGGGCCGGGCGGATGGCGGCTCGAGGACACCACCGATACCTACCCCTCCCGAGAGGTGCACCCCGCGTCCGATCTGGGCGCACGAGCCCACGGTGGCCCAGGTGTCGACCATGGTCCCGGTCCCGACCCGGGCGCCGATGTTGACGAAGCCGGGCATCACCACCACCCCCGGCTCGCAGAACGCCCCGTATCTGACCATCCCCGGCGGGACCACACGGACCCCGGCAGCGGCCAGGTTCGTCTTGGTCGGGATCCGGTCGTGCCATTCGAAGGGCCCGACCTCGACCGTCTCCATGGGGCGCATTCTGAAGTAGAGGAGAATGGCCCGTTTAACCCATTCGTTGACCACCCAGCCGGCGCTGGTCTTCTCGGCCACCCGGATCTCGCCGGCGTCGAGGGCGGCGATGGCGTCCTCCACAGCCGAGGCGGCGTCCTCCAGCCGGTCGAGGTCGGTGTAAGCGGCGTCGATCAACTCGATGTCCGAATCGATCATCCGAGCGCCCGTTCCAGCACGTCGACCGCCTGCTCGCACTCCTCGACAGTGGGGACGAGGGCAAGCCGCAGAAATCCCTCGCCTCCCGGCCCAAAGGCTCGCCCGGGCGACACCACCACGCCATGAGCAAGCAGCCGCTCGGCGGCTGCGAGGTCGATCTTCCACCCGGACCCAGCAATACAGCCCGGCCCTGGAGGCAACCACGTCGATTCCGAGCGCCTCGAACGCCTTGCGCAGCACCGACCTCTTCCGAGCGAAGGTCTCCCGCCGGATGGCTACGTGGTCGTCGTCTCCCCACGCGGCGATGGCGGCTCGCTGCACGAACTCCGGAGATGCGGTACCCGTCGAAGTTCGCAACGCCCGGAGCAACGCGATGGCAGCTGCGTCGCCCACGATCACACCACTGCGGTATCCGGTCATCCCCGACCTCTTGGAGAGCGAGAGGTAGCTGAGCACACCCTCCATCGATGGTGCCGCCACCTGGAGAACCGACGCCGGCGGATCGTCCTCGTAGAGGTCGGCATAGCACTCGTCGGCGCAAAGCAGCGCGCCCGACGCCAGGGCGGCGGCGTGGAGTCCCGCCAGGTCGTCCCGTGACGTCACCGACCCCGTCGGGTTGTGCGGCGAACAGGTCCAGACCAGCGCCGCCCGGTCCAGGATCTCCTCGGGAATGTCGGAAGCGCGCAAGACGAAGTCGCCGCCCAGCCGGACCGGGTGACCCTCCGCCCCGGCGAGGAGAGCACCCCGCTCGTAGATGGGATACCCGGGGGTGGCCCAGACCACGGTGTCACCCCGGTCGCGGTCGACAAAGGCAAGCGGGGTGGAGAAGATCGCCTCCTTGGACCCCGCCACCGGCAGCACCTGGCTCTCCGGATCGACCTCGACTCCGAACCGCGGCGGACGTAGCCGGCCACCGCCTCACGCAGCTCCAACAGCCCGGCCGTCGTGGGGTACTGGGAGACCTCGGGGACCGCCTGTCGGAGCGCCTCGCGGATGAACTCGGGGGTCGGCTCCCTCGGGTCGCCGATCGAGAAGTCGATCAGCGGCTCCCCCGCCGCCCGCATCGCCCTGGCTCGCTCCTGGATGACAGCGATCGGGTAGGTGCCGAGACCATCCAGAACTGGGTTGGTCCTCATCGCCGGCGAGGGTAGACCCGGAGGGGTCTGTCCGGCGTCGCCAACCGTGGGCTGGAGTACCCGGCGGTAGCTGCCAACCCTGGGCTGGGGAGTACCCAGGCGGTACTGCCAACCCTGGGCTGGGGAGTACCCAGGCGGTAGCTGCCAACCCTGGGTTGGAGTCGTTGTAGGGGCGCGGTTCGAACCCTGGGTTGCGGGGTTGCGGCCATAAACTCGAACCATGACCCCCGCTCGTTACCGGCTCCTCTTGGGCGGGCTCGGGCTTGCTCTGGTGGCGGTCGTGGTGCTTGCCGTCGCCTTCGGATCACCCGAAGGCGACGCACCCGATCGGCCGGCAGCGCTGGAACGGATCGCGCCGATCCCCGACGAGCGTGTGTTGCGCCAGGCAGTGCTCGAGGTAGACCTCCCCACCGGGTACCACGCCGAGATCTACGTTGACGGGTTCCGGATCCCCGACAACGAGTTCCTCGGGCCCGAGGCCATCGACGCCACGGGGACCTACCGGTGGCGGCCGTCCCCGACCAGCACCGTCCTCCAGGAGTGGGCGCCCGGGGAGCACACCGTCCTGGTGCGCTGGGACACGGTCAGCGGGCTCCCCGACCCAGGTGAGTACCGAATGGAGCTTCCGGGTGACGTGAGTCGCCGTCGCGTGACCGCCGACGACATCACCCCTCGAGCGCCGCCGGGCCCCTCTCCAGCATCAGTTCGAACCGCGCCTCGTCGATAACGGGGACACCCAACTGCTCCGCCTTGGCAAGCTTGGAGCCGGGGTTCTCGCCCGAGATGAGCGCCGTCGTCTTCTTGGAAACGCTCGAGGTCACCTTGCCTCCCCGCTCCTCCACCGCCAGCTGCGCCCTCTCCCGACTCATCCCCTCGAGCGTCCCGGTGATCACCACGGTGACGCCATCGAGCAGCCCGGCGTGCTCGCCTTCGGGAGCCGGATCGGCCACCCGGACACCGTTCCGTTCCAGTTTCTCAGCCAGTGCCCGGTTCTCCGGGTCCTCGGCCCAGTCGCGCACCGAACGGGCGATGGTCGGGCCCACCCCCTCGATTCCTGCGATCTCCTCTTCCGACGCATCGAGCAGCGCCGGCAGGCTGTGGAACCGGCGGGCAAGAAGCCGGGCCACCGTCCCCCCGACATGCCGGATTCCGAGGGCGACCAGCAGCGAGGCCAGCGGTCTGTCCCTGGCGGCGTCGATGGCGCGCGTCAGATTGCCCACAGACACCTCTCCCCACCCCTCGAACCCGAGCAGGTCCTCGGCGCGGAGCGTGAAGATATCGGCCGGGTCCTTGATCAACCCATTGGAGAGCAGCAACTCGATGGTCTTGTAGCCGAGATGCTCGATGTCCATGCCGCCGCGGCCGGCGAAGTGCGACAGCCATTCGCGCAGCCGACTGGGGCAGGTGAGCCCCCCGGTGCAACGAGCCACCGCCTCCCCCTCGGGTCGGACGATGGGGTTGCCGCACGATGGGCAGTGGGTCGGCATCGACCACTCCCGCTCTTCACCAGTGCGCAGCGACACCACCGGCGCCACGACTTCGGGGATGACGTCGCCGGCGCGGCGTACAAGCACTCGGTCGCCGATCCGGACATCCTTGAGCCGCACCATGTCCTCGTTGTGCAGGGTGGCCAGGCCCACCGTGGCTCCCCCGACTACCACCGGCTCCAGCACTGCGAACGGCGTCACTGCTCCGGTCCGGCCCACGTTGACCTGGATGTCGCGCAGCAATGTCGTCTGCTCTTCCGGTGGAAACTTGAAGGCGATTGCCCAACGCGGCGCGGCTGAGGTGAACCCGAGCACGTCCTGGTCGCCCAGCGAATCCACCTTCACGACGACGCCGTCGGTCTGGTAACCGTTGGCATGGCGGCGCTGCTCCGCCCTGGCCACATACCGCTCGACCCCCTCGAGGTCGGGCACCACCGCGTTCTCGGAGTTGACCCTGATCCCGAGGTCCTTCAGGTACTCCATGGTCTCGCTGTGGCTCCGTAGCTTGGGACCGCCCTCGATCACACCCGCCTGGTAGCACCAGATGTGGAGAGCGCGCGAGGCCGTCACCGCCGGATCCTTCATCCGCACCGACCCGGCCGCGGCGTTGCGAGGGTTGGAGAAGAGCCGGAGACCAGCTTCGGCCTGGCGGTGGTTGAGCGTCTCGAAGGCGTCCTCGGGCATGTAGACCTCGCCACGCACCTCGAGGACTTCGGGGGGTTTGCCCCGCAGCCGGAGCGGGATCGACTCGATGGTGCGCAGGTTGACCGTTATGTTCTCGCCGACCCTGCCGTCGCCCCTGGTCGCTCCCTGCACGAAGACACCGCCCTCGTAGACCAGCGACACAGCCAGCCCGTCGATCTTGAGCTCGCAGGAGAACCCCTCGGGTTCGCGTTCCAACTGACGCTCCACCCGTCGCCCCCAGCTGCGGAGATCGTCGACGTCGTGGGCGTTGTCCAGCGAGAAGAGACGGCGCCGGTGGGGCACGGGGGCGAACATCGACGATGGTGGCGCCCCCACCCGTTGCGTCGGCGAGTCCGGGGTGACCAGCTCGGGGTGCTCTTCCTCGACGGCGCGCAACTCGGCGATGAGCGCGTCGTACTCCGCGTCGGAGACCACTGGGTCGTCGAGCACGTGGTAGCGGTGCCCGTGGAAGCGGATCTGCTCCTTGAGCTCCTCAAGTCGGTCCTGCACGGGCACCTGTCGCCCCGGTGTCATGCCCGGCGAGCCGTCCGGTCGAGCAGTGCGTCGATCCCGATGATCACCGGGAAGGCGGCGAGCCCGATCAGCCCGGGCACGGCGGGGTAGAACGCCACGTCCACCGCGACCAGCGACATCAGCAAGATCGCCGCGCCCGACACCGCAGCGGAGCGAGCGGCGGGACGCCCCTTGGTACCGGAGGGAAGGACGAACCCGGCCCCAATCCCGAACACGAGGGCGCTGGCCAGCCATGGGTCCAAACGGCCCAGAGCGGCGCCGGCCAATCCCAGGGCGAGCATGGTGGCCCAAACCAGGAGAGATCTGCTCAGCGCATCGGGACGGCCGGCGAGACGCGCCGAAACGAAGTAGGCGGCAAGCCAGACCAGAGCCCACCCGCCGAGCGCCGCCCAGATGAGCTGCGACTGCTCGATCTGCGCCCACACACCGAGGCCGTAGATGGGCAGCCCGACCGCGGCGACGATGGCTGTCCCCACCCACGCCCCTCGCCTGACGTCGAAGGCGATCGGTGCCGGCTGCGGGGTGGTCACCACTGCCGGCGTCTCGGCGACCCGGCGTTGCTGCTCCTTGCCCGCCCCGCCGCGGCTCACCGTTCCACCCCGGCGATGGTGCCGCCACCGAGCACGTCGTCACCCTGGTAGAGGACGGCGGCCTGCCCCGGTGCCACCGCCGCCTCGGGGCGAGCGAAACGAACCACGAGTCCCCCATCGCCGGTCGCCGTGAAGCGGCAAGGCAGCGGCGACCCGTGCGCCCGGATCTGGACCTCCGCCGCAGCCGATGGCGGGGGGTGTCCGGCGACCCAGGTGACCCCGGTGACCGTCATCCCCTCAGCCAGCAGATCCTCGCGCCGGCCGACGGTGATGGTGGCGCTTGCCGCTTCCACCGCAGTGACGTACCGCGGGGTCCCGACGGCGACCCCGAGCCCGCGTCGCTGCCCGACGGTGAACCCGGCAACACCGTCGTGGCGGCCGATGACCCGCCCGTCGCGATCGACGATTGAACCGGGCCGCGACGCCTCCGGAGCGCGCCCCTGACGAAACCGCGGTACCCCTCGCGCCCGACGAAGCAGATGTCCTGGCTCTCCGGCTTGGCCGCGGTGCGGAGGCCGAGCCGAGAGGCCTCCCCTCTGGTCTCGGTCTTGGTGAGTCCCCCGACCGGGAATCTGACCCGCTGCAACTGGTCCTGGCCGAGCATGCCGAGCACATAGGACTGGTCCTTGTTCCGGTCCACCCCGCGCCGGAGTCGCCATCGTCCCATCGACCGGTCCACACGGGCGTAATGACCCGTGGCGAGCAGGTCGCACCGCAACCGACGCGCCTGCGCCAGGAGCGTGGAGAACTTGACCGACCGGTTGCACTCGACGCAAGGATTGGGGGTGGTGCCCTCGAGGTATCCGGAGACGAACCGATCCACTACGCCGGTCTCGAAAGGACCGGTGTGGTCGAGGACGTAGTACGGGATGTCGAGTCGGGCGGCGACGCGGCGGGCGTCCTCGGCGTCCTCCACGGTGCAGCAGCCGGCGACCGGAGCCTCTCCGCCCGGCCCCTGCCATAGCTTGAGGGTCACGCCGGTCACGTCGTGTCCCTCGGCGACCATCAGCGCAGCCGCCACCGAGGAGTCGACTCCGCCCGACATGGCGACGAGCACCCTCATGGTGCGAGATCCAGAGACGCCACCGCTGCAGCCACCCGCCCCGCCGCCTCCTCCGCCTCGGCGGGTGTCGAGGTCCAACCGAAGCTGAACCGGAGGCACTCCCCGGCCTGGGCGTCGCTCATCGCCATGGCGCTGAGGACGTGCGATGTGGTGGCGGCTCCCGACTGGCAGGCCGAGGCCGCCGACGCGGCGACACCCGCCCGGTCGAGCGCGATCAGCAGCAGGTCATTCGGCACGCCGGGGAAGCGGATGTGCGAATGCTGGACGAGACGGTCCTGGGCGGCGTTGACCACGATCTCCGGAATGGCGGCCGACAGACAGGCCTCGAATCGGTCCCTCGCTTCGGCCACGTCACGCCGGAAGCGGTCGCGGTCGGTCACCGCCACTTCCAGGGCGACTGCCATCCCCACCGCCCCCATCACGTTCTGGGTGCCCGAACGCCTCCCCAACTCGTGCCCTCCACCGTGCATCACCGGCTCGAGGCGGACCCCGCGCCGCACATAGAGAGCGCCCACCCCCTTGGGCCCGCCGAACTTGTGGGCCGCAATCGACATGAGGTCCACCCCGAGGTCGTCGACGTCGAGCGGCTCGGAGACGACCGCCTGGACGGCGTCGGTGTGAACCAGCGCCGGTGCCGGCCGCTCTTGCCTCGTCAGCGATCTTGCGCACAGGCTGACGTGCCCCTACCTCGTTGTTGGCCGCCATCACCGAGACGAGGCCGGTCTCGGCGGACACCGCATCGGCCACCTCGGCCGGGTCGGCCACCCCGGCCCGGTCGACCCCGACCACGGCGAGCGGGCAACCCAGGCTCGCCACGAAGCGGGCGCTGTCGAGCACCGCGGCATGCTCGATGGCGGTGGTCACCACGCCCCGCCGTTCGCCGCCGGCAAGCGCCGCACCCTTGACTGCCAGGTTGTCTGCCTCGGTGCCCCCAGCAGTGAAGACCACCTCCAGGGGCCGGGCGCCTATGGCGGTAGCGACACGCTCCCGGGCGTCCTCGAGCGCCTCCTTGGCCCGCGCGCGCCGCGGCATGGCCACCGGATGCGTTCCCGAAGGTGTCGGCCGCGAACGGCGCCATCGCCTCCCACACGCCCGGTCGCATGGGCGTGGTGGCGGCATGGTCGAGATAGATGACTGTGTCGGACATGGGGTGACCCAGGGTACAGCCGGTGCTGGCCATGGACGTCCGACATCCGGTCGGGCAACGTACCCTCGGCGCATGGCCGACGTCACCGTCGAGATCGTGATAGAGGCACTACCCGATGCGGTGTGGAGCCGCATATCCGACCTCGGCTCGCACGCCGAGTGGATGGCCGATGCCGAGTCGATCCGCTTCCTGACCGAGCAGAGATCGGGTGTCGGGACCCGGATGGAGGTCGCCACCAAAGTGGGACCGCTCCGTACCACCGACCTGATGGACGTAGTCGGATGGGAGGAAGGCCGGCGGATCGTGGTCCGTCACCGAGGCGTGGTCGCCGGCACCGGTTCGTTCACCCTCGAGCCAGAAGGTACGGGGCACAGCCGGGTCATCTGGCATGAAGTGCTCGACCTGCCGTGGCGGCTGGGTGGGAGGATCGGCGGGCTGGCCGCGGCCCCGCTGCTGCGATGGGTGTGGGGGCGAAACCTCCGCCGACTCAAGCGCCAGATCGAGCTCGGCCCAGAGCGGAGCGGAGACGGTTAGCGTCGGCCCCATCCGCAATCAGGAGTGAGAGATGGCGCTCAAGAGCACGGCTACCGCCCACTGGGAGGGTGACCTGTCCTCGGGGACCGGGACCACCAGCCTCGAGTCGGGGACCGCAACCGGGCTCCCCATCACCTGGAAGGCCCGTACCGAGGAGCACGGGAGCAACACCAGCCCCGAGGAGCTCATCGCCGCCGCCCACGCGTCGTGCTTCTCGATGGCGCTGTCGAACGGCCTCGCCCAGCGAGGGTCACCCTCCGGCCAACCTGGTGACCAGCGCCACCGCCAACTTCGACCGCACCGATGCCGGGTTCCGTCTGCTCACCATGGAGATCACCGTCCGGGGTGACGTCCCCGGCCTCGACGAGCATTCCTTCCGCGAGGCGGCCGAGGTGGCGAAAGAGAACTGCCCGGTATCCCAGGCCCTCAAGGGAAACGTCGAGATCAGCGTCGACGCCGCCTTGGCATAAGACTGATTTTCAGCGGCCGCGGAAGGTCGTTTCGCGCTTCGTGACGAAGGCGGTGACGCCTTCGGTGGCGTCTTCGCTGCGGAATGTCTCGTTGAACGCAACCGCCTCGATCTCGAGCGCTTCCTCGATGGTGCGGCCCCAGCCCTCCGTCAGCGCGCGCTTGGCTGCCGCCAGCGCCACGGTTGGGCCGGAAGCAAGGACCGCGGCGTCCGACATTGCGATTGCGAACAGCTCGTCGACCGGGACCACCTTGTCGGCCAGCCCGATCGACAGCGCCTCGTCGGCAACGACGAACCGGCCCGTGTAGACGATGTCCCGCGCCTTGGACAGCCCGACCAGCCGGGTGAGCCGCTGGGTCCCACCCGCCCCTGGTATAAGTCCCAGCTTGATCTCCGGCTGGCCAACACGGGCGTCGCTGGCCATGTAGCGCATGTCGGCCCCCATGGCCAGCTCCAGCCCGCCACCGAGGGCGAAGCCGAAGATGGCGGCGATCGAAGGCTTGGGCAGCGTCTCCAGCCGGCGGATGGCGTCTCTCAGCGTTCCGGCGATGGGCCGGTCCGACGCGCTCTCCTGCGCCTCCTGGAACTCTTTGATGTCGGCGCCGGCGGCGAAGTTCGGCTCTCCCGTCAGAACTAGGGCCCGCACTTCCGGGTCCTCCGCCATCCCAAACGCCTCGTCGAGCTCGGCAGCGAGCTGATCGGAGAGGGCGTTGACCGGTGGCCGGTCGAGCCGTACCACCGCCACCGCCCCATCGGTCGAGTACTGCACCATCTCCACAGCGGTCCTCCGCATCGTTCGGTCCGCTGAGCCTAAAGCCACCCACCTGTGTCAGCCGTGGACTCGACCCGCCCCGCGACGATCCATACTTGGGCCGGTGAGCGACCGCTACCCGGCCACCGAGGCCACCGAGCTGAGGAGAAAGCCCGAGCGCGGGTCGCACCAGCGAGCCGTGGTGAACCGCATCCTCGACGAGGGTCTGGTGTGCCATGTGGGTTGGGTGCGGGCAGGCAGACCGGTGGTCATCCCGACGCTGTACGCCAGGGTGGGCGAGACCCTCTACCTCCACGGCTCACCCGCCAGTTCGACACTCCGCGGTGTGCGCGGGTTGGAGATGTGCGTGACCGTCACCCTGGTGGACGGCTTGGTGATGGCGCGTTCCGCCTTCAACTCGTCGGTCAATTACCGCTCGGTCGTCGTCATGGGTAGGGCGAGTGAGGTCACCGATCCCGAGCAGAAGCGAGTGGCGCTCGAGGCGCTGGTCGAACACAGCCTTCCGGGGCGCCTCTCCCACCTGCGCCCGATGACGGACAAGGAGGCGAGGGCGACGATGGTGCTCCGGCTGTCCATCGAGGAGGCGTCGGCGAAGGTGCGATCGGGCCCACCGGACGACGATCCCGCCGACCTCGATTTCCCGGTGTGGGCCGGCGTCCTCCCGCTGAGCACCGGCTACGGCCCCGCCGAGCCAGACCCCCTGCTCACCGGGTCGGTCGAGCCACCGCCTCATGTCACCGGGTACCGCCGCGACCCATGACGTCACGAATTCTCTCCACCACCCACGGGACCAACCGATCCGCTTTCGGTCCGGTGGAATGGGCGCTGTTCCTCGGCGTGGGAATCACATGGGGGGCGTCGTTCCTATTCATCGACGTCGGGCTCGAGGCGTTCTCGCCAGGGATGGTGACGCTGCTACGTGTGGGTCTGGGCGCAATCACCATCGCCCTCTTCCCCGCCTCTCGCCGCCCGATCGAGCGAGCCGATTGGCCGCGTCTGATCGTCGTCTCCGTGCTCTGGGTGGCCATCCCGCTATCGCTGTTCCCCATCGCCCAGCAATGGATCGATTCGGCGGTGGCCGGGATGCTCAACGGGATGATGCCGATGCTCACCGCGCTGATCGCGGCAGCGATGCTGTCGGAGGCGCCGGCAGGTCGTCAAGTCGCCGGGCTCGTGGTCGGCTTCGGCGGGGTGGTGTGCATCAGCCTGCCAACCATCGGAGAGAGCTCGAGCGCCGCGCTCGGCGTCGCCCTCGTGGTGGTGGCGACGCTGTGTTATGCCCTGGCGGTCAACATCGTCGCCCCGCTGCAACAGCGATACGGCTCGCTGCCGGTGTTGAGCCGGGCACTGGTGATTGCCACGGTCCTGGTACTTCCGCGGGGATTGGTGGCATTGCCGACCGAGGCACCCGGCTGGGCACCGGTCGCCGCCATGGCCGCACTGGGTGTGGTGGGGACCGGCCTTGCGTTCATCGCCATGGGCACGCTGGTCGGAAGGGCCGGTGCGACCCGGGCGTCGATGATCACCTACGTGATTCCGGTGGTGGCGTTGCTGCTCGGCGTTGCCATCCTCGGCGAGCATGTGACGCCGCTTCAGGTCGGTGGTTGCGGTCTGGTCGTGATCGGCGCCATCCTCGCCTCGCGGCGGGAGGTGTGATCACCCGTCCTCGCCGTCGAGGAGACGCCTGGCAGCCGACCAGGGATCGATGGCTCGCGCCGCCACCGCTGCCTCCATCTCATCGATCCCAACTTTCCGACCGGTGACACGTCGAACCGTCTCATCGTGGACAGCGCGGCGGAGCTCGAGGCCAAGCCGCCGGCGGCGGGAGACGGCCAGACGGTCGTCTTCGGCGAGGTGTCTCCAGTGGGCAGCGACGTCGGCGGCCAGTTGATCGAGGCCTTCACCGGTGGTTGCCACCGTGGCCACCACGGGAGGCTGCCAGAGACGGGTGTCCCCCAGTTCGACCATCTCGGTGAGTTGGCGCGCCGTCTCCTCGACGCCACCGCGGTCGGCCTTGTTGACCACGAAGATGTCTCCCACTTCGAGCAAGCCGGCCTTGGCAGCCTGGACCGAGTCACCCCACCCCGGGTTGACCACGACGACGGTGGTGTCGGCGGCATCGACGATCTCGATCTCGGCTTGGCCAACACCGACTGTCTCCACGATCACCGTGGCGAACCCAACGGCGTCCAACAGGGCGATCACCTTGGTGGTGGCCGCCGCTACCCCGCCGATGCGGCCACGGTTGCTCATCGACCGGATGAACACACCAGGGTCCGACGAGCCGTCCTTCATCCGGACCCGGTCGCCGAGGATGGCGCCACCACTGAACGGGCTCGATGGGTCAACCGCAACCACGGCCACTTCTCCGCCCGCCCTGAGCCATTTGACCAACCGGTCCACCAGTGTCGACTTGCCCGACCCGGGCGGCCCGGTGATGCCGATCACTTGTGCCCTGCCGGTATCTGGGAAGATCTCCGCCAGGGCTTCGAGCCCCGAGGGATGGCCGTTCTCCAGCAAAGAGATGATCCGGCCCAAGGCCCTGCGGTCTCCGGACAGCGCCGCGTCGACGATCCCAGCGGTGTCCACACTGAAAATCTAAGTACTAAGTACCAAGTACTCGGTACTTCAGCTTGCGTTGACCTCGGTCACGCCGGGGACCCGGTCCATCAGGATGCGCTCGATGCCCGCCTTGAGGGTCATCATCGACAGAGGGCAACCCCCACATGCGCCCACCATCTGGAGGTCTACCTTGCCCCCCTCGACGCCGGTGAGGACGATGTCGCCGCCGTCCATTTGGATGGCGGGCCTGATGTACTCGAGCGCATCGTTGAGCTGATCGAGATCTATCGGCGACGTGCTGTGGGCCGACACGTCGGTGATGGTGAGCTCTTCAGCCATATCGGTAGCAACGATCGGAAGGGGCTTTCTCTTCCACGCTACTCCTCGTCCGGCGTCCGGGTTATGGAGGCTCCCAGTCCGGAGAGACGCTCGACGAACCCCTCGTAGCCCCGGTCGATGTGGTGGGTGGCGGACACAACCGTCTCACCCTCGGCACGGAGCCCGGCCAGGGCCAGGGCGGCCCCGGCCCTGATGTCTGGCGCCACCACCGGGCACCCCGAGAGCGATGGCACTCCCCGGACGACGGCGTGCTGCCAATCGATGGTGATGTCCGCCCCCATCCGGGCGAGCTCTCCCACATAGCGGAAACGGGCGTCATAGAGGTTCTCGGTGATTACTGACGTCCCCTCGGCGACGCTGAGCAGCGCCACCATCTGGGGGTGCATGTCGGTGTGGAACCCGGGGAAGGGCAGGGTCGCGAAGTCCACCGCAACCGGCCGCTCTGGCCCGGTGATCCGAAGCCAATCGTCGCCCCGGTCCACCAGGCACCCGACCTGTTCGAGCTTGCTCATCTCCATCCGGAGATGGTCGGGAACGCACGAAGCGATCTCGATCTCACCAGCGGTTATGGCGGCGGCGACGGCGTAGGTGCCCGCCTCGAGCCGATCGGGGACAACGGAGTGGTCGGTGGGATGCAGCGCCGGGGTGCCTTCGACCACGAGGGTGGAGCTGCCGGCGCCCTCCACGACGGCACCCATCTTGGATAGCTGGCGTATCAGGTCCTGGATCTCCGGCTCGCGCGCTGCGTTGTGTATCACTGTCGCCCCGTCGGCCAGGGTGGCTGCAAACAGCAGGTTCTCGGTGGCGCCGACGCTGGGGAAGTCGAGAGTCACCTCTGCGCCGCGCAGCCTCCCGTCAACCCGGGCGGTCAACACTCCATGCTCCAGCTCGAAGACGACTCCCATCTGCTCAAGGCCGTCGAGGTGCATGTCGATTGGCCGGGCGCCGAGATCGTCACCACCGGGGAAGGCGACGGCGGCCCGACCGCAGCGCGCCAGGAGTGGACCGAGGACGACTATCGATGCCCGCATCAGGCGCACCAGGTCGAGTGGAGCCTCCGGCGTGAGCTCGTCGGGGACCTCGATCTCGATGGCGTGATCGGTGCGCCGCACCATGACGCCGATGTGTTCGAGTACATCACCCATCAGTGCCACATCGAGGATCCCGGGCACGTTGCGCAGGAAGTGCCGGCCGGGCGCGAGCAGTGTGGCCACCATCTCCTTGAGCACGGCGTTCTTGGCACCGAGCACCTCGACGCGGCCCCTCAGGGCGCGCCCGCCTTCGATCACTATCCGATCCATTGGACCGCGAGGTTAGGGAGTGGCGGGCTTGGCACCTAGCCAAGCAAGACGGAAGACGGCGGGCGGCAGCCAGAAGACGACGAAGTCAGAGGTACGGTTGGGCGATGCGCGTAGCTATCGGTGCCGATCACGCCGGGTACGAACTGAAAGAGGAACTCGGCTCATCGCTTGCCGCATCGGGGTTCGACGTGATCGATCTCGGGACGTTCTCGACTGAGCCAGTCGACTACCCGGATATCGCTGCGGCCGTGGGCGAGGCGGTGCGCGATGGGCGGGCAGACCGGGGGATCCTGGTCTGCGGATCGGGCGCGGGGGCTTCCATAGCTGCCAACAAACTCCATGGGATCCGCGCTGCGCTCGCCCATGACACCTATACCGCCCACCAATCGGTCGAGCACGACGATGCCAATGTGCTCGCCCTGGGTAGCAGGGTCATCGGGATCGAACTGGCCAGTGAAGTAGTGCGCGCCTTCCTCGCCGCGGAATTCAGCGGTAAGGAGCGCCACCTACGCCGAGTCGAGAAGATCTCTGCTCTCGAGGAATCCGGCTGAGCAACCGCACCTTTGGGAGTTCGGCAGCCCCACTACCCGCTGCTCCGCAGCGGGTCCCTTCCCCCCTGCGGGGGGACGGATTGGATTGCTGCCGTCTGCCGTCTAGGCAATGAGGCGATGGCTCTCGCGCAGAGCCACAGAGAGGCTGGCGAGGTCGGCGGTGGCGCCGCCTTTGATGTCGGCCACCACCTGAGAAACGCGGCGGGCAGCGGCCTCGACGTGACCGAGCCAAGCGTCGATCCGCTCGTTCGGCCCCAAGCCATCGCCGCCGACCCGGAGCACTTGAGCGGTGATAGCCCTCTGTTGGCTGTACAGGTCGTCGCGCAGCGCCGCCCGCGCCAGGGTCTGCCAGCGGTTGTCGCGGGGGAGGCTGTTGATCTGGGTGCGCAGCCAATGCAGGTCGAGCCGTTCCCCGAGGGCATAGTAGACCGCGGCTACCTCCTCGACCGGGACATCCTCGGCAGCCGCCACCTCGGTGATATCGAGGCTCCCAAATAGCGGATCGAGCCCTGCGATGCGGTGCGCCAGACCCTCGGGCACCCCCGCCTCCTCCATGTGCTCCGCCTGCCCCCGGAACCGCTCACGGTCGCTCGCCGCGAGCAGCCCCGGCAGTGCGGTGGCCATCCGCTCGGCGCCAGCCGAGAACCGCTCCACCTCGGCGGCAACGTCGATAGGCGGCCGGCGCTGTCTGAGCAACCACCGCGCCGCACGCTCGACCAACGTTCGCGCCTCGAGCAGCATCACCGTCTGGATCCCGGCGGGGACCACGTTGTCGAGTGCTTCGATCCCGGCATAGATGCCGCGGATATCGAACACGTCCCTGGCGACGGTGTAAGCGCGGGCGATCTCGGCGGCTCCGGCGCCGGTCCCCTCGGCCAGCCGGTAGGCGAAGGTCGTTCCCTGGTGGTCCACCATGTCGTTGACGATGGCGTTGACGATGATCTCCCGACGCAGCCGGTGGCCGTCCATCCGGTCGGCGAACCGCGAGGAGATCGCCGCCGGGAAGTAGCGCTCCAGTTCTGCGGCGAGGTAGAGGTCCTCGGCGATCCCACTGGCCAGAAGCTCCTCGTATAGCTCGATCTTGGTGTACGCCAGGAGCACGGCGAACTCAGGGGAGGTGAGCCCCTCACCTGCCGCCTTCCGCTCCCCCAACGCCTCGTCGCTGGGAAGGCCCTCGAGGTCGCGGTCGAGGCGGCCAGCTTGCTCCAGCCATCTTATGTAGCGGATGTGGACGTCGACCATGGGAAGAGCCTGCGCCGCCGCATTGCTCAAAGCTTGGGTCTGGCGGTAGTTGTCCCGGAGGACCAAGTGGGCGACGTCGTTGGTCATCTCCTCGAGAAGCGCGTTCCGCTGCTTGACGGTGAGGTCGCCATCAGCCACCACCGCATCGAGCAGGATCTTGATGTTGACCTCGTGGTCGGAGCAGTCGACGCCGGCCGAGTTGTCGATGGCGTCGGTGTTGATCCGTCCCCCCAACCGGGCGTACTCCACTCTGGCTAGTTGGGTGAACCCGAGGTTGCCACCCTCTCCAACCACCCTCGCCCGCAGCTCGGTGGCGTCGATCCTGACCGTGTCGTTCGCTTTGTCCCCGACAGCGGCTTGTGTCTCGGTGGATGCCTTGACGTAGGTGCCGATGCCCCCGTTCCACAGCAGGTCGACCGGTGCGGCCAGCATGGCGCGGATCACCTCGTTTGGCGTCATCTGCTCGGCATCTACCTTGAGCATCTGGCGGATCTCGGACGAAAGCGGGATCGACTTGGCGGTGCGGGGCCAGATCCCGCCGCCTTTGGAGATCAGCGCGAGGTCGTAGTCCGCCCAGGTGGAACGGGGCAACCCGAAGAGCCGTTCCCGCTCGAGGAAGGAGGCCTCCGGGTCGGGGTTCGGGTCGAGGAAGACGTGGAGGTGGTTGAAGGCGCCGAGCAGCTTCATATGACGCGACAGCACCATCCCGTTGCCGAAGACGTCCCCGGACATGTCCCCGATCCCGGTCACCGTGACGTCGGTGCTCTGGACGTCCGTCCCCAAGTTGCGAAAGTGGCGCTTGACCGACTCCCAAGCTCCCCTGGCGGTGATCCCCATCTCCTTGTGGTCGTAACCGGCCGACCCGCCCGAGGCGAAGGCGTCTCCCAGCCAGAACCCGTGTTCGATCGAGATGCTGTTGGCGACGTCGGAGAAGGTGGCTGTCCCTTTGTCGGCGGCGACCACCAAATAGGGGTCATCGTCGTCATATCGGACGACATCCGGCGGGGGTACCACCTTGTCGCCCTGGCGGTTGTCGGTCAGGTCGAGCAGCCCGGAGATGAAGGTCCGATAACAGGCAACCACCTCAGCGGCCATTGCCTCCCTGGTCGTCACCGGCGGTCTCTTGACGACGAACCCGCCCTTGGCCCCCACGGGCACGATCACGACGTTCTTCACCATCTGTGCCTTCATCAAACCAAGGACCTCGGTGCGGAAGTCCTCGCGCCGATCGGACCAGCGGATCCCGCCCCTCGCCACCTTGCCCCCCCGCAGGTGCACACCCTCTGTCCGCGGTGAGTACACGAAGATCTCGAAGCGGGGCCTGGGCAGGGGCAGCTCGGGTATCTGCGTCGGGTCTAGCTTGAACGAGATGTGTTGCTTCGGTTGCCCGTCTCCTGTTGTCTGGAAGGCGTTGGTGCGCAACGTCGCCATGATGAGGTTGAGAAAGCTGCGCAGGATGCGGTCCTGATCGAGGCTGACGACGTCATCGATGTTCAAGGTCACCTGGGCGGCCAACTCCGGGACCACATCACGATCGGTGATCGCGGGATCGAACCGCGGCATGGAAGAGCTCGACCAGCCGAGCGGCGATGTGGGGATGGGCGCTGAGAGTCGTCTCCATGTATTCCTGGCTGAAGGTGACCGCCGTCTGGCGGAGGTACTTGGCGTAGGCGCGCAACACGGCGACGTCGGTCCACGGGATCCGGCCTCGCAGCACCAACCGGTTGAACCCGTCGTCCTCCATCTCGCCTCGCCACACCCGCGCCAATGCGTTCTGGAACAGCTCTGCGACGAGCCCGGTGTCGAGCAGGGCGACATCGCCGCACTGCAGATCGAAGTCGTAGATCCAGAGCGGCAGCGCACCCCGCGGCTCGATGTCATAGGGATGCTGCTCCACCACTCGGGCACCCATGTGTTCGAGGAGAGGAAGGACGTCGGAGACGACTATGGGTGACCCGGAGCGGTAGAGCTTGAGCCGGAACAATCCCTCTCCCGCCTCGAGCGGTCGGCGTAGCTGCATCCCGAGGTCCTCTGCCGGCTCCAACTCCTCGAGCCGGCGGATGTCGGCGACGGCCACACGAGGCAGGAAGTCGGCCCGGTAGCCGGGTGGGAAGGCCTCCCGGTACTTGTCCGCCAGGGCCAGCCCGCGATCCTCGCCGAGCTGCTCGACCAGTGCCTGGCCCAGGTCGTCCACCCAGGAGCGCACCGCCACTTCTATCCGCTTCTCGAGATCGGCCACGTCGTAGTCGACCGTCTCCCCGGGGACGATCCGGATTACGAAATGGAGCCGGGCGAGCACGGACTCGGAGAGGCGCGCCTGATAGTCGATCGACACGCCCCGCAGCGACTCCATCATGATGCGCTGGGCGGCAAGCCGGGTGTCGGTGTTGTAGCGCTCCCTCGGGAGGTAGAGCAACGCCGAGAAGAATCGTCCAAACCGGTCGCGGCGAATGAACAGCCTGACCTGGTGCCGCTCCTGGAGGTGGAGTATCCCCATCGCCGTCTCGAAGAGCTCCTCCGGCTCCATCTGGATCAGCTCGTCGCGGGGGAGCGTCTCCAGGATGGCGAGCAGGTCCTTGCCATCGTGGCTGTTGGAGGGGAATCCCGCTCTTTCAATGACCATCGCGACCTTGCGGCGGAGCAGCGGGATCCGTCCCGGATCGGTGTTGTAGACGATCGAGGTATAGAGCCCAAGGAAACGCCACTCCCCGATCACCTCGCCATCGGGTCCGAAACGCTTGACGCCGACGTAGTCGAGATAGGCGGGCCGGTGGACGGTGGAGACCGAGTTCGCTTTTGTCAGGTTGAGCGGGTTTGGCTGTCTGGCCAGTCGTCGCACTTCCGGTGGTGCCTTGGCGAAGCTCTGCGAAATCGTCTCATCCGATTCCTCGCGGAGGATCCCCAATCCCGACCCGGCGACCGGGATGAGGGCGTCCTCGCCGTCCTCGCGGATGAGGTCGTAGGCCCGGTAACCGAGAAAGGTGAAGTGGTTGTCGCCCAGCCAGGCGAGAAAGGCGCTGGCCTCGGCACGCTCGTCGGGGTCGATAGGCGGCGGGTTCTCCTCCAGCGCCTTCACGACGTCGTGCAGCTCAGCGAGCATGCGAGGCCAGTCCTCGACGGCGGCCCGCACGTCGTCGAGCACCGCTCGCAGGTCGGCGGCAAGCTCCTCCAGCAGGGCGGGGTCGCCCTGGCGGTCTACCTCTATGTGGATGAACGATTCACGGATTGCGTCCTCGTCGCCCTTGGCGGCTACCCCGAGCAGAGCTCCCTGCCCATCCCGCCTAACCGCGATCACCGGGTGCACCACGGTGTGGATCCCCAGACCGTTCCGACTCAGCGCCATGCGGACCGAGTCGACCAGGAACGGCATGTCGTCGGTGACCGTCTCGACAACGGTGTGAGTCGTCTGCCAGCCGTCGCGGTCGAATTGAGGGTTGTATGCGCGCACACTGGCCGTGTTGGTCGGCCGACGCGCAGCCAGGCTCCAGTGCGCGATGGCGGCGCCGTAGAGGTCGACCGGGTCGACCTCGGTCAGGTCATCCGGCGCCGCGTTGGCGTAGTACCTGCGGACGAATGACTCGAGATCCTCGGCCTGCTCGGGGCGGGCCCGCTCGCGGGCGATCGCGGCCACCCTGTCGATGACCCCGGCCTTAGCCTCGTTCGCTTTCACCGTGGCTCCTACGGTCTCCGCAACCCGGGGGAGGTCGGAGCGGGACTACCTGCTGCGACCGCGTTGGCCCGGCTTGCCAAGCTCAACCTAGCCCCCGGCGGTTCTTTCGTACCGCGTCGCACCGCGACTGCTCAACCCACCCCATCGAGCCAACGAGCCGTCTCTCCCGCAACCTGGTCGATTACGTCCTGGGTCGATCTCCCCTTGGCCCGCCAGCCATGGTCCACCCCCTCGAGATCCACCGTGGTGACCATGGGCAGCGGACGCACCCACCGGTCGTACTCACCGGGGCGGCTCATCGAGTCGTTCGACCCCCGGAAGGAGAGAACGGGCACTTCGATCTTTGGGAGATGCTCGACCCGCAGCCGTTCCGGGCGGCCCATGGGGTGGACCGGGTAGGCGTAGAGCACCAGCGCACGACAGGGATGACCGGTGGCGGCGAGCATGCTCGCCATGCGGCCGCCCATCGACCGACCGGCGAGCACGACCCGCGCCGGGTCCGCTCCGGCGTGGTCGGCCAGCGCCCGGCTTGCAGCCCGGTGGCATTCGAGCAGGGTGTCGGCCGGATCGGGGCGTCGCCGGCCTTCGGTGATGTATGGGTAGTCGAAGGATGCCACCCCCATCCCGCGCTCCGAGAGGGCCGACCGCAGCGCGGCGTTGAGCGGGTGGTCCTGCCCCGCACCCGCCCCCGGCGCCAAGAGCAATGGAGGACCGTCGCCGGCAATGACCATGTGGATGCTGCGTCCCGACGCCCAGGTGACGTCGATGCCGAGGAGCGGGGCCATGCCTGCAGAGGTTATCGAGCGGGCGGGGGCCATTCCCTTCCGGGCTACCCTCTTCGTGCGGTCCCCTGAACGAGGAGAGAAAGCGCCGATGGCCCGACTCCCGGATCCGGTCGTCGAGGTGCTCGATCGGGCATTGGTGGGCGAGTTGACCGTCGTCACCCCGAGCGGGCGGCCGGTCACCCATCCAATGATCCCGCTGACAGACGGTGATCTCGATCTATATGCACTCCAGCGCCCTCTTCTCCAAGAAGTTGGAGCACATCAGGGTCAACCCCAAGGTCTCGCTGGCGGTGACCGATCTCAATGCAGCGCACGGAGAGCCGCTACCGCACCGAGTGACCGTCCAGGGTGACGCCGTAGTCGAGGAGGACGATCCCCATTCCACCTGGGAATGGCTCGCTCCGCGGTGGTTTCAGAAGGAGCCCGGAATGGAGGCCTTCTACAAGCAGCGGGTGGCGCTGCCGCTCTTCTGGGAGAAGGCGGTGATCAAGGTCACGCCCCGCCGGGTGGTGCTTTGGGAGGGGGGTCGCACCGACCAGCCGCCCCGGGTCTTCACCATGGAGCCGGCGTGACCGCCCCCGGGCTCGATCTGGTCGAGGCGGGTGGCTATGACCGCGCCGTGCTCGCCTACGTGGACGCCGACGGGTATCCCATGGAGGTGTCCACCGGCTTCCGTACCGAGGGTGACCTCCTGCTACTGGATGCGCCGGCAGGCGACGTGTCGCCGACGGATGGCATGCGGGTTGACGTTCTCTTCAGCCACATCCGACCCGTGCACGGTTACGGCTACGACCAGCGCCGCTACGTCTCGGTGTGGGGGACGGTACGGCACGGCGACGGGGTGCTCATCGTCTCACCGGAGCGAGCCAAGGGCTGGGACGAGAGGGATGTGCCCTTCTTCGAGTACTCCGAGCGTTCGGTCCCCCAGGCGCACCGGTACTTCCGCGACCTGGGGAGGCTCCAGGATCGGGAGGTGCGTCCCAAGCTCGCCGGGTTCTGGTTGTTCCTCCGGGCCACCCGGCTTCCCTTCCTCACCGCCACGTTCGTCCCCGTGGCCCTGGGCGTGGCCGCCGCCGCAAGCAACGGCGCGTTTGACCTATGGCTGGCGCTGCTCACCCTTCTCGGGGCGATCTTCGTCCACCTCGGCCTCAACGTCACCAACGACGTGTTCGACACGCTGAGCGGCGCCGACGCCGCCAACTCGACGCCAACCCCGTTCAGCGGTGGTTCGCGTGTCATCCACTACGGCCTGGTCAGCATGCGGACCATGTCGTTGATGGCCGGGGCGTTCTTTCTGGCCGGCGGCGCCATCGGGGTCTACCTCGCCGCCACCCGGGGGTGGGAACTACTCATCATCGGAGCAGTGGGGATGTTCTTCGCCGTCTTCTACACGGCACCGCCCTTCAAGCTGGTCTATCGGGGGCTCGGCGAGATCGCGGTCGCCCTCGGGTTCGGGCCGGCCATGCTGCTCGGGGCGTACTTCGTCCAGGCGCAGACGATCACGGCCGAGGCGTGGCTGCTGTCGGTCCCGGTGGCAATCCTGATCGCCCTCGTCCTCTACGTGAACGAGATCCCCGACCGGCCGGGTGACGCGGCGGCCGGTAAGCGCACCCTGCCGGTGCGCTGGTCGAAGGAGGCGGTGATCCGCGGCTATGAGGTGGCGGCCGGGCTGGCGTTCGTCGCCATCGCCATCGGCGCGGTCGCCGGGATCATGCCGCGCCCCACCGTCATCGCGCTCGCCACCATTCCGCTTGCCCTGCAATGCGCCCGCCAGCTGGGCACGTACTACGACCAGCCATACGCCCTGATGCCGGCGATGCAGACCAACATCAGGCTCCACCTGTTCACCGGGCTCTTGCTGCTGGCCGGGTATCTGGTGGCGATCATCGCCGGCGCCGTGATGGAGGATCCGCCCTTCTTCCTCGTCTGAGCGCGGCGGTACCCTCCTCGAATGAGGATCCGTGTCCTCTCGGGCCCCGATGCCCTCGCCGAGATGGCAGCGACCACCATCGCCATGTTGCTGGCCGGTTCGACAAACCCCAGGGTCGACCTGTCGCTATCGGGTGGGAGCACCGTTCGGGCGACCTACAACCGCCTATTGGAGGAGGACGTCGCCTGGGAGAGCGTCGACCCCTGGCTGTGTGACGAGCGGTGGGTGGCACACGATCATCCCGAGAGCAACGGGCGGATGATCGACGAAATCCTCACCGGACGCCTCCCCACCGAGCTGCTCCGACCCGACTATGCGCCCGATCTCGATCCGCATGTCTCCGCCTCCCGTTACGAGGCCGCACTTCGCCGGATCCTCCCCGATGAGAGCAGCGGTCCCCGACCCCATCTCGCGGTGCTCGGAGTAGGTGACGACGGCCACACCGCCTCGTGCTTCCCCGGCAACGACGCCTTGGAGGAACGCGATCGCCTGTACATAGCAACCTGGGTACCTGCACTGGCGAGCTGGCGGCTCACTTCGACCGTGCCATTGCTCCACGCCACCCGGCATCTCATCTTCTTGGTGGCGGGGAGCGGAAAGGCGGAGGCGGTCGCCGCCTTTCTCGAGGGTGAGGGTGCATCGGTGCCGGCCCGAATCGTGGCGGACGGGGCGGAGGACGTGACGGTCCTTCTCGACGCGGCTGCCGCTGAACGGCTCACGGACACCCGGTACGAACGGATCTGACCGCCCAATCTGTCGAACGGTGCTCCACCGGATTGGCCCGGACCGTTCTTACACTCCGGCCGTGCTCCGCCGGTTACCCGTCCTCCTCCTGGTCGTGTTTCTCGCCGCCTGCGCATCGGGCGCCGAGACCCCGGGTGCCCGGTTGGTCGATCCCTACTCGGCAAGGGCGCCGTCCACCACCTCGGCGACCGTGCCGGCCACCACCAGGACCACCGCTGCCGCCGCGCCGGAGGACCTCGAGGGCCGGGTGCAACGCGAGGAGGCGATCGAGTTCACCACCGGCCTGATGCTCGACATCCACGCCCCACGCACAGGGAAGCAACATCCGGTCGCGGTGCTCGTCCATGGCGGCGGCTGGGTGACCGGGCACCGTTACACCATGTCGCGGCTCGCCGACGCCCTCGCCTCACGAGGGGTGGTGGCCTACAACGTCGACTACCGGCTGGTGGGGCAGGGGGGCGGCTACCCGGCCACTTTCGAGGACCTGGCCTGCGCCGTCCGCTTCGCCCGCGCCGACTCCGTCCGCTTCGGTGGGGAAACTGGCCCTATCGCCATCGTCGGCCACTCGGCGGGCGGACACCTTGCCGCCGTCATCGCCCTCGCCGGCGATGGTTACCACGGGGAATGCATGGTTGATGACGGCTCAGCCCTCCCCGACGCCATGGTCGGGCTGGCCGGTCCGTACGACCCGAGCCGGTTCCGAGTGCCGCTTTCCTCCTTCTTCGGGGGACCCCCCGAGAGCGCCGCCGAGGCATGGTCGGCGGGCAACCCATTCCAACTCCTCGGTGCCAATCCCTCGCTGGTGGTGCGGCTGGCTTGGGGCGACCGGGACGCCGTTGTCCCCGAGTTCTACGGCACGTCGTTCCAGGAGGCGCTCGCCGCCGCCGGGTACGACGCCACCTTCACCGTGGTGCCAGGGGCCGACCACGGGGGCATCCGCAGCCCTCACACCGAGGGGGCCCCGGTGGTCGACCTGGTGATCGAGGCGCTGACCACCACCACTCAGACCTCGCTGCCAACCACCACCACCACCGACTGACCCAACTCACATCTCGGAGATGGAGCGGATGCGATGCCGGGGCCCAAAGGCCGGAGGACGGCTCCCCACCGTCTCGACAAGCCGGATCACCCTCTGACGGTGCCCACGGAATGGCTCGAGGAGGTCGATCATCCTGGCGTCGTCGCCCCTCGGCTCGCCGGCGAGGTTCCACGCCACCTGGTTGGGGAGGTGGAAGTCGCCCACCTGGACAGCGTCGGCGTCGCCGGCGGCAACCGACAGCGACTCGGCGGCAGTCCACCATCCGACCCCTTGGATCGAGGTGACCCGGCGGTACATCTCGGCCAGCGGCAGCCGAAGTGCCCCCTCCAGCCAGCCCGCCCGGGCAGCCACGCGGCGGACCGTTTCGGCCCGCCGCCTTTCCATCCCCAACGGGTGATAGCGGTATGCGGGCAACATGGCCAGGTCCTCGGGGGAGGGCGGGAGCATCAGCCCACCCGGACCTGGCGCTGGTCCAGACAGCAGCCTGACGAGACGGCGCCAGGCGGAGAACGCCTCCTGACCGGTGACCTTCTGGGCGATCACCGTCGGCACCAGGATCTCGAGCAGCCTGGCGGTTGCCGGGATCCGCAACCCGACGGCCCGCCGGTTGAGTCGGCGGACCGGACCGGCAGGTGGATCGAAGCTCTCCGCCGGGTCGAGGAGCCCCGCCGTGGCCGGGGCAGCCCTCAGGGCCCACCCGCTTCCCGGACCCCAAGCCTGTGCCTCGAGACGGCCGGACACGACCCTTAGCCGGAGAGTGGCGGGTCCGTCTGGGGTCCGGGTGGCCGCGCCACACCTCGTCGCCGACGACCCGGTTGCAGGGATCGCCGTGACCCTGGACAAACCTGGCGCAGGTACGGGTCAGATCGAGCGGCACGGACAGCGGCACCTCGAAGCGCTCGGCGCCGAGCACTGCAGGGGTCGTCGTCACCATCGGTGCCGCACCGTAGCTGTCGGCCACGACGCTCCTCGGCCTCCTCGGTGAATGGTGCCGGCGCCTACCATCACCGTGTGACCACGCTCCAGGCGAGCCGTTCCTCGACCCCGGTGCTGGGGACATCGGTGACCACCTCCGCCATCGCTTCCTACCTGGCGGCGGTCCCCTCGGTGGACGAGGTGGGGGTCGGCGAGCGGGTGGCCGCGCTCGGCACGAGGAGCATCAAGAAATCGTCGAAGCGCGACGCCCTCCTGCTGGCGGTGCGGATGATGGACCTGACCACGCTGGAGGGGATGGACACCCCGGGGAAGGTGGCGCAATTGTGCGCCAAGGGGATCAGACCCGACCCGGTGGACCCGTCGGTGCCGCCGGTAGCTGCGATATGCGTCTACCCCAACCTGGTGCCCTTCGCCCTCGAGGCGCTGGCCGGCACCTCGGTCAAGGTCGCCTCGGTCTCCACCTACTTCCCGAGCGGCCAGGCTCCGCTCGAGGTGAAGCTCGACGAGACCAAGCGTGTGGTGGCCATGGGCGCCGACGAGGTCGACATGGTGATCGACCGCGGTGCTTTCCTAGCCGGCCGCCACCTCGAGGTGTTCGAGGAGATCGCGGCGGTCAAGGAGGCGTGTGCGCCCGCCCATCTCAAGGTGATCCTGGAAACGGGGGAGCTGGGCACCCTCGACGCGGTGCGGCGCGCCTCGATGCTGGCGATGGCGGCGGGAGCCGACTTCATCAAAACCTCGACGGGCAAGGTGCAGCCGGCAGCCACTCTCCCTGTCGGACTGGTGATGCTGGAGGCGATCCGAGACTTCGAGCGGCTCACCGGTGTGGTGATCGGGATGAAACCCGCCGGCGGGATCAGGGTATCGAAGGACGCCATCAAGTGGCTGGTGATGGTCCACGAGACGCTGGGGTCGGACTGGCTCACCCCCGACCGCTTCCGTATCGGGGCATCCAGCCTGCTCAACGACGTGCTGATGCAACTCCGTTGGCTCGCCACCGGCCGCTACCAGTCCCCCGACTACTTCACCGAGGCCTGACATGCCCGGTTCTGGCGTCACCCAGCGCGGTGATACCGCGCTTGGCGACGCCAAAACCTGGGAGTACGAGGCCTCCCCGCAGACCGCCGAGATGGTTCGGCTCCGCGACCGGTACGGGCTGTTCATCGACGGGCGGTTCGTCGAGCCGGCGGCGGGGTCGTGGTTCCCGACGGTCAACCCCGCTACCGAGGACGAGCTGGCCGAGGTGGCGGAAGCTGGCGAAGAGGACGTTGACCTGGCGGTGATGGCGGCGCGGACCGCCTCCAAGGGATGGGGAAGGTTGCCCGGGGCGGAGCGGGCCAAGTACCTCTACCGGATCGCCCGGATGCTCCAGGAGCGCGCCCGCGAGTTCGCCGTGATCGAGACCATGGATGGTGGCAAGCCGATCAGGGAATCGCGCGACGTCGATCTCCCGCTGGTCGCTGCCCACTTCTTCTATCACGCCGGGTGGGCAGACAAATTGGAGTACGCCTTCCCCGGGCTGACCCCTGAGCCACTCGGCGTGGCCGGTCAGGTGATCCCATGGAACTTCCCCATGCTGATGCTGGCCTGGAAGGTGGCGCCGGCACTCGCCACCGGGAACACGGTGGTGCTCAAACCGGCCGAAACCACACCGCTCACCGCCCTCATGTTCGCCGAGCTGGCCAACGAGGCCGGGCTCCCACCCGGCGTCCTCAACGTGGTCACCGGTGGCGGGGCGACGGGGAGCGCCGTCGTCGCCCATCCCGAGGTGGACAAGGTGGCCTTCACCGGCTCGACTTCGGTGGGGAAGACCATCCGGCGCCGACTCGCCGGGACGGGGAAGAGGCTCACCCTGGAGCTCGGCGGCAAAGGAGCCCACGTCATCTTCGACGACGCACCGCTCGACCAAGCCATCGAGGGCGTGATCAACGGCATCTTCTTCAACCAGGGTCACGTCTGCTGTGCCGGGAGCCGGCTATTGGTCCAGGAGTCGATCCACGACGTCTTCGTCGACAAGCTCAAGACGAGGCTGGCGACCCTTCGGGTGGGCGACCCCCTCGACAAGAACACGGACGTCGGGGCGATAAACAGCAGCGAGCAACTCGACAAGATCACCGAGTTGGTCAACGCCGGCGAGGCCGAGGGCGCCGAGATGTACCAGCCCGAATGTGCCCTGCCCGCCAACGGCTTCTGGTTCCGGCCAACGCTCTTCACCGGGGTGTCGCAGAGCCACCGGATTGCCCAAGAGGAGATCTTCGGCCCGGTCCTCTCGATCCTCACCTTCCGAACTCCCGACGAGGCGGTGGAGAAGGCGAACAACACGCCATACGGACTATCGGCCGGGGTGTGGACCACGAAGGGGTCGCGCATCCTGTGGATGGCCGACCGGCTGCGCGCCGGGGTGGTGTGGGCCAACACCTTCAACAAGTTCGATCCGGCGTCCCCGTTCGGCGGGTACCGCGAGTCCGGGTTCGGCCGGGAGGGCGGGCGCCACGGGCTACTCGGCTACCTCAAGGGCGGGCAGGGCTGATGGCCCGGCTCGACGTTCGCAAGACCGCCAAGCTCTACATCGGCGGTGCCTTCCCCCGCTCCGAGTCGGGGCGCTCCTACCCTGCGGTCGCCCCCGACGGCACCGTCTTGTCCCGGGTGTCCTGGGCATCGCGCAAGGACCTGCGCGACGCGGTGCGGGCCGCCCGCAAGGCGCAGCCGGGTTGGGCGGAGCGCTCCGGGTACAACCGGGGCCAGGTCTTGTACCGCATCGCCGAAATGATGGAAGACCGGGCAGGCACCTTCGTAGACGCTCTCACCGCAGGTGGTTCAACGGGACGAGAGGCGCGAACCGAGGTGGCCGCCTCGATCGACCGTCTGGTGTGGTACGCCGGATGGTGCGACAAGTTCGCCCAGACCTACGGCAACCTCAACCCGGTGGCCGGCCCCTTCTTCAACCTCTCCGCCCCCGAACCGGTCGGGTTGGTCGGGGTGGTAGCACCCGAGGAGCCGGCCCTGCTCGGGCTGGTGAGCCGGGTAGCTCCCGCACTTGTCCCCGGCAACGCCTTGGTCGTCCTGGCATCCGAGTCGCAACCTCTGCCGGCAGTGGCCTTCACCGAGGTGCTGGCCACCTCGGATGTCCCCGGTGGTGTGGTCAACCTGTTGACCGGCCCCAAGTCCGAGTTGCTCCCGGTGCTCTGCTCACACATGGACGTCCAGGCGGTCGACCTTGCCGGCGCCACTGATGACATGGTGGGTCCAATGGAGGAACTGGCCGCCGAGAACGTCAAGCGGGTAGTCGGGCTGGACGGCTCCTCCGAATGGCTCTCGACCGGGGCTCAGCACCCCCTGCTAATCGCCGCCCTCACTGAGACGAAGACGGTGTGGCACCCGAAGGGGCTGTAGATGCGGACGGCAGACGGCAGACGGCAGCCAGAGACGGAAGACCGCAACCAGACGGAAGACGGAAGACGGAAGTGAAAAATCAACCGACGCCGATGCTGTTCATGATTGGGGGGTGCCCGAGGGGGTGGCTCCTGCCAGCCCCCTCGGCCTGGTCGGGGCGGCATGTACGGCCCGACCAGCACAAATGAGCGCGGCCGAAGGCCGCTCGATTCGAAATGCCCGGTGGCAAAGCCGCCGGGCAAGGAAAGGCCGCTCGATTGAAACTGCCCGGCGGCGAAGCCGCAGGGCCAGCAGATGAGCGCGGCCGAAGGTCGCACGTTCCGAACTGCCCAGCGGCGAAGCCGATGGGGAAGCGGCGGAGCCGCCGGGCATAGTCGTTTTGTTTGGTTCGCCATCGTTCTTGCTGGGTTGGGGTGGGGCACCGGGACGGTGGCCACCCGCGCCGCGCTGCTGGCGGGCGTTCCCCCGTTCTTGCTCCTCGCGGCAAGGTTCGCGCTGGCGACGGTCCTGGTGTTGGTATGGCTCCTGGTCAGGGGTGAGATACCCCGGGATCGACCGGTGTGGCTCGATGGCGCCATCCTCGGTGTGGTCAATATGGCGATGCCCACCTTCTTCTTCACGCTATCGCTGCAGCACCTCTCCGCCGGGATCGGCGGTCTGCTCATCGCCCTGGTCCCGCTCGGGACCGCCTTCTGGGCGCACTGGCTGCTCAAGGACGAGCCCCTCCACACCGCCAAGATCGTCGGGATGGTGGTCGCCCTGGGCGGGGTGGCGGTCCTGCTGCTCACCGGCGACGTCGGCCTGCCGCCCAGTGCCAACCTCCCGCTCGGTGTCGGCTTGATGCTCATCGGGGTGGCGCTGGCTGCCTTGGGCGGGACGTTGACCCGCCGGTACGCCGAGCGCCACCGTGTGTCCGATCTCGCTCTACCCCAGTTCCTCGCCGGGGCGATGACGGCAATCGTCGTCGCCGTCTTCGCCGGTGAGCTCCTCGCCGGCTGGGGTTTCGGTGGGGACGGTTGGGCCGCCCTGTTGTACCTGGCGACGGTGTCGACCGTCCTTCCTTTCCTCGCCTTCCTGAGCGCCTCCCGGCTGGCGTCGGCCACCACCGCATCCCTCATCGGCTACGTGGTCCCGGTGATCGGCGTGATCGGCGGCGTGTTGGTCCTCGGGGAAACCGTCACCCTCTCGCTGGTCGCAGGCGGGATTCTCATCCTGGCCGGGGTGCTCATCGTGCAGCGGAGCGAGCGGCTCCGGATTGCCCCCATCACTCCCTGAGCGGATCGACCTCGTCGTAACCTCGACCCAATGACTCATGTCGCCGCTCGCCTCCAGCCATTCGGTGTGACCATCTTCACCGAGATGTCGGCGCTTGCCGCCGAGGTGGGGGCCATCAACCTCGGTCAGGGATTCCCCAACTGGGACGGTGCCGATCTGGCCAAGCAGGCCGCGATCGCGTCCATGGCGTCGGGCAACGACCAGTACCCGCCCAGCCACGGGATCCCCGAGCTGCGGCGGGCGATCGCTCGCCGCTACGGGCCGCGGCTGGGACGGTCGATCGACCCCGATACGGAGATCACGGTGACCACCGGATGCACCGAGGCGCTGGCGGCGAGCATGCTCGGGCTGGTCGAGCCGGGCGACGAGGTGGTGGTGATCGAGCCCTTCTACGACGCCTACCCGGCCGACCTGGCGCTGGCGGGCGCCGTCCCGTCGTTCGTAACACTCCGGCCGCCCCGCTTCGCTCTGGACCCGGACGAGTTGGCGGAGGCGTTCTCACCCCAGACCAGGGCGATCCTGGTCAACACGCCACACAACCCGACCGGTCGGGTCCTTTCCGCGGACGAGATGGACGCCATCGCCCGGTTGTGCGTCGAGCACGACGCCATCGCCATCACCGACGAGGTCTACGAGGAGATGGTGTTCGACCGCCCCCACTTGCGGCTGGCCGGACGCGACGGTATGTGGGAGCGCACCCTGACGCTGTCCTCGCTGGGCAAGACCTTCTCGCTCACCGGGTGGAAGGTGGGGTGGGCGATCGGGCCGGCGGAGCTGAACGAGGCGGTCAGGTCGGCCCACCAGTTCCTCACCTTCACCACCCCGACACCGGTGCAGCACGGCGCGGTCGCCGCCCTCGACGCCCCGTCGTCCTTCTACGACGATCTTCGGACGAGCTATCGGGCAAAACGGGACCTCCTGGCCGCCGGGCTGGCCAACGCCGGGTTCGAGGTCCACCCCACCGAGGGCACCTACTTCACCATGGCTGGGTACCGGGCGTTGTCCGAGGACGACGACCGCACATTCTGCCGTCGCATGGTCGAGCGGGCGGGTGTGGTCGCCATTCCCCCCAGCGTCTTCTACCACGACCCGGCAGACGGCCACGGGTTGGTCCGGTTCGCCTTCTGCAAGGACGAGGCCACGCTTACTGAGGCCGTCGAGAGGCTGGGCAAGCTCTCCAACGCCTGATAACCGCCGGGCGAAATCGGCCACGGCGGTACCCTCGGCCCATGCCACCGCGCCACATCCTCGTCGCCGTCGGCTGGCCCTACGCCAGCGGCTCGCGCCATCTCGGACATCTCGCCGGTGCCTATCTGCCCGCCGACATATTCGCCCGCTACCACCGCCTCGCGGGGAACCGGGTGCTCATGGTCTCGGGCAGCGATGTACACGGCACCCCGATCACGGTCCGCGCCGACGAGGAAGATGTCGACGCCCCAGGTCATCGTCGACCGCTACCACGCCGAGTTCCTGCAGAACTGGGAGGCGCTCGGGATCTCCTGGGACCTCTACACCTCCACCGGTACCGCCAACCACCATCGCGTCACCCAGGACATCTTCCTGCGTCTCCTCGAGCAGGGCTACATATCCAAGGGGATCACCAGCCAGTTCTTCGATGTCGAAGCGCGGCGCTTTCTCCCCGACCGCTATGTGGAGGGCACCTGTCCCTACTGCGGGTACGAACGGGCCAGGGGTGATCAGTGTGAAAACTGCGGCCGCACCCTCGATCCCGAGCAACTCATAGCACCGCGCAGCAGGCTCACCGGATCAACCCCGGTCATGCGGGAGACCGAGCACTTCTTCCTTCGCCTCTCCGAGTTCCAAGAGCAGTTGCTCGAATGGCTCAAGAGCCGGACCGGGTGGCGCCGCCACGTCCAGAACATGGCGATCGGGTTCGTCGAGGAGGGGCTCCACGACCGCGCCATAACCCGTGACCTCGACTGGGGGGTCGCCATCCCAGTCGATGACCTCGGTCCCGGCAAGAGGATCTATGTGTGGTTCGACGCAGTGATCGGTTATCTGTCTGCCTCCAAGGAGTGGGCGGAGAACTCCGGAGACCCGGAGAGGTGGCGTGAATGGTGGGAGGATCCGGCGGCAGAGTCCTTCTACTTCATCGGAAAAGACAATGTCGTGTTCCACACCGTCATATGGCCGGTCATGTTGATGGGGTACGGGGGGCTGAACCTGCCCACCGACGTGCCCGCCAACCAGTTCATAACGTTCAAGGGCAAAAAGGGGTCGGCCAGCCAGGGCGTTGGGCGGCCCATCGGCTGGTACACCGACCGTCTCCAGCCCGATGCCCTCCGCTACGCCATCTCCGCCGTGCTGCCCGAGCAGAGCGACACCGATCTGAGCGACGAGGAGATCATCCGGCGGATCAACGACGAGCTAGTGGCCACATGGGGGAATCTGGTCAACCGGGTGCTCAGCCTGGTGCACCGCCATTTCGAACGGCCGTGTACCGGCGCCATCCGACCTCGAGGATGCCGACACCGCGCTACTGGAACGAATAGACCAGGCACTGGTCGAGGAGGCGGCGCTGATCGAGGCCGTCGAACTGCGCGCCGGGTTGCGCGCTCGCAATGGAGGCAGCCGCCGGGGTCAATGTCTACCTCAACGCCACCGAGCCATGGAAGACGGTCAAGGAAGACCCGGACCGCACCGCGACCACCTTGTTCGTGGCGCTACAGGCGATCAGCGGCCTGAGAACCGCCTTCGCCCCTTATCTGCCCTTTTCCACCGAGTCGCTCGGGCAGATGCTTTCGCTCCCGCCACTCGACAGGTGGGGACGCCCCGAAATCATGCCCGGCACCGAGCTTGGGCAGACAGAGCCGTTGTTCCGGAAGGTCGAGAGCGAGCTGGAGGATTAGGGCGCTGCCGGCTCAGCGGCAATTCACCGCAGCGGCGAAGGCGCGACACACCTCATCCAGCCGTTCGGGGCGAAGCGTCGTCAGGTACTCCACGAGGGTCGCTTTGGGAACCAACTCGGGCGTATCCAAATTGAGCGCGCATCGTCGGCCGATCCCATCTTCCTCATCGAGCAGGACCTCGGTGGGTAAGCCACGTACTCGGGTGGTTGCCGGCGCCACCAGCACGACAGGAAGTGCGGCGATCGCTTCGGGGCGGGTCATGACCAGACCGGGCCGTGCGGTGGTGTGGGGAAGCTCGACCCACCAGACCTCGCCCCAGTGCGGCGTCACCAGCCAACGCGATCGTCGTCGGCCGGCCTGGCACCGAGCGCTCCCCGCACCCAGGATGCGAGGTCACCCCACTCGTCCGCCTCATCCAAGGGATGGCGGCTGTAGGCATCTGCATATAGGGCGGCGAGATCGTCGGCCCGATCCGTCGCCAGGTATTCCTTGATCGCCCGGCGGATGACCTCAGACCGTGAAACGGCCTCTCGGGCGGCACGCCGATCGAGTTGCTCGATCAGCTCCTTGGGAATCTGAACCATGGTTGGACTCATCGCCATACCGATATCATATCGATATGGTCAATGGAAGCCCGTCAGCAGACGGATGAGCTATGAAGGGGGATAGACCCCGGCGTCCTTCGACTCGTCGGTCTGCCAGAAGACGTCGGAGATCTGGTCGATCAGGGCGATCAGCTCCTCGGCGACCGACGCATCCATCGTCTTCTTTGCCTCACCGGCCTTCTTGATCGCCTTCCAGAACAGGTCGTGGAGCTCGGGGTACTGCTCGAGGTGGTGCGGCTTGAAGAAATCGGTCCACAGCACCGAGAGGTGATGCTTGACCAGGTCGGCACGCTCCTCCTTGATGAGGATGGCCCGATCCTTGAACACCGGGTCGTCGGATTCGGCCGCTTTGGTGCATGCCTTGAGGACCGACATAGCTTCGATCTTGGCTTGCGCCGGGTCGTAGACCCCGCACATCAAGTCGCAGTGCGCGTGGGCGACCGTCGGGTTGAAGTACCTGCCCAATTCTGGCTCCTTTCCAACCGATACCTGCCGACCATACTCGGCGGGTGGCGCTCTTCAACCTGCTCCCCCGCCGCTTCGTGGTGGCCGAGGAATCGATGGCTCCAGATCTGCGACCAGGAGATTCGCTGTTTGGCACTATTGCTTCGCGGTTCCGGCGTGGCGACGTCGCGGTCTTCGAGCACCCCCACCTCCAGGGCTTCTGGCTGGTGAAGCGGGCCGTCGGGCTGCCAGGAGAAGAAGTGGAGATCTCCGATGGCGCCATATACATAGATGGCGATCGCTTGGAAGACCTGTGGGGTAACGGTTTGACTGCTCCAAATGGCCGCTGGGAGATACCCCTCGGGCACGTTTTCGCACTCAGCGACGCTCGTTCGGTCACACTGGCGGACAGCAGAACGTTTGGGCCGGTAGCCATGGGTGGCGCCTACCGCGTAGTGCTTCGGCTACACAACCACAAAAAGTACGACTAGCTTGGTGTTTGGACGGCCATGTCCTGAAGGGGAGGAGCCCAGGGCTGTGAAACTGCGTCGCTTCGCACTGGTGCTGCTGACCACATTCGGTGTCTTCCTCAGCCTTCTCGGCCCGGCGGCGGCGGCTCCGCCTTCGCCCGTCAACTCGCCCAAACCACCCCGGCGCTCAACCCAGATGTCGCCGAGCAGTGCGGTCTCCCCGTCACGCTGGTGCTCGACGCCTCGGGCTCGATCCAGAGCTCCAAGGCGGTCGAGACTGGTCCGCGATGCCGCTGAGGTCATTCCTCGACGCGGTCAAGGACACCGGTTCGACGGCGCGGGTGATCGACTTCGGGACGTTCTCTCGCCAGACAGCGCGGAGCGGAGCTGGTCACTACGGAGTCGATGGCCGCCGGCGGGGTCCACGCCGAGGCCATCGCCGCGTACTACAACCCGCGGCCACCGGTCACCGCTCCCGCCACCGAGGCCCGCCAGTACGACGGGAGCGGCCCGTTGACGAACAGCCGCCAACTTTGGCAACCTCGGACAATGTCAACGATCAGTGGACCAACTGGGACTCGGCGCTCGACCGGGCCAATGACGATCCCGGGCGAGCTGGTCGTCTTCGTGACCGACGGCGACCCGACCGCCATCGACCTCAACCAACCGGGCGACGCCCCTTCAACCCGCCGCGGGACCACCGTCGCCTTCAACACCTTCCGGGGCCAGCGAGCGGGCCCTTCGGTCGATCGTGCCGTGCAGGAGGCGAACACGATCAAGAGCAGCCGGCCCGGATCCTGGCAGTCGGGGTCGGTGCCGCCGTTACTCAGCCGGCCAGCGTCGAGCGGCTGGTCCAGATCGCCGGGCCACAGGTAGTCGACAGACGAGGATATCGGCAGTATCGACGAGCATCAACGACGTCGACGTCGCCGTGGTCGAGGACTTCGACGACCTGGCCGCACTGCTCAAGGCGTGTCGTGACCGAGCTGTGCTCGCCGTCGCTGGCCGTCCGCAAGTTCGTCCAGACCGCCGAGTCCACCGAACTACGTCCCCGGCGAGGATTGGGACGATCACGGTCGACCCCGACGGTGATCGGGCGGAACGTTCAGATGGATCCTGCCGGACAGCGCCGACGGAGCCGTCGAAGACGGTCCCCACCGAACCGGTCCGAACGGGTTCGCCAACTTCCAGTGGGAGCCGGACCCGCCCGACCAGGCCTCGATGCGTCGATCACCGAGGAGGTCGAAGACGACTTCGTGGCGAGGACCGGCTACTTGTGAGATCCTTCCACCCGAGGGTGAAGCCGAGTTCATCGACGTTCCCGATTCCTCGGAGCCCTTCGAGGTCCCGATGGGCCCGGAGGACATCGTCACCTGCACGCTTCACAACAACTTCGACTACAACCCCGGCGATCAATCTGGAAAAGACTGCCAGCGAAGAGGTCGTCCGCGGTGACAACGGCGGCACCGAGGTCACCTACACCGGCACTGTGACCAACACCGGTAACACCCCGCTGGTCCTCTCCGACGGCGACGACAGCAACTGCCACGAGATCGAGTTCATCGGCGGCGACGACAACGGCGACGGCAGGCTCGACCTCGACGAGGAATGGACATACCAGTGCACCCGGACCCTCGAGGCGGGCCTGCCCCGGACCAGGACGAGATCTTCGTCGAGAACACCGCCTTCGTCGTCGGCGTCGATCCCACGGGCGTCCAGGTCGACGACGAGGCCGACGAGGTGGTCGAGGTGATCGTCCCGGCGATCAACCTGGAGAAGGAGGCGAGCGAGACCGTGGTCGCCCCGGGCACCGAGGTCATCTACACGTTCACCGTGACCAACCTCGGCAACGACCCACTGAGCGACATCACGCTGACGACTCGAACCCGGAGTGCGTCCCGGCGCTCCTGAGCGGCGACACGAACGGCGACGCGGATCCTCGACCTCGACGAGACCTGGATCTACACCTGCACCGTGGTCATCGATGACGACCCGACTCAACCAGGCCACCGTCACCGGCACGCCTACGCATCGGAGACGACGTGGACGATCCGGCCGATGCCGAGGTTGAGCGTGGTGCACGAGGACATGAACCTCGACAAGACGCCGCCGCTCCGAATTCGTCGCCGTGGGCGACGAGGTCACCTACACCTATGTGCTGAGCAACCCAGCGGACGACCGATCCTCTGGTACCCCCGGAAGGTGCTGACCAGGGAGACCGCCGTATCCGACGATTCCTGTGACCCGGTGGACGTTCGTCAGCGACACGCGGCAACGATGATCAGACTCTCGACCGCCGGCGAGGAATGGACGTACGAGTGCACCACGATCATCACGGAGACGACGCTCAACACTGCTACGGCCACGATGGAGGGCGAACTCGGCCCGATCACCCGGGAGGACGAGGCGCTGCGTGATCCCGCTGCCCGCGGGGATCAACATCGTGAAGACGCCGAGCGATGACCTCGTGCGGGCCGGGACCGATGTCACCTACACCTACGAGGTGACCAACACCGGATTGGCACCACTGGCCAACGTCGCCGAAGGCGTGACCGACGACTTCTGCTCGCCGGTGACGTTCGTCGATGGTGACACCAATGGAGATGACGCTGCTCGACCCGGCCGAACTGTGGATCTTCACCTGCACGGCGACCCTCACCGAGGACACGACGAACACCGCCACGGTGTCCGGCAACCCCGTCATCGACGGGCGAACCGAGCGACCCGGTCACCGACGACGACCCGGCCAGGTCGACGTCTTCACGCCCGGCATCGAGCTGGTCAAGACGGTCATCCGAGGACCTGGTGCGGGTGGGAACCCCCGTGACCTACACCTTCGTCGCCACCAACACCGGCGACATCACCACTGGTCCCGCTGGGGATCACCGACGACCAGTGCGTCCCCTCGAGTTCATCGGTGGCGATCCCGAAGGGGACGGCGCGATGGCACCGGGAGAGGCGTGGACGTGGGAGTGCACCAAGGTGATGGATGCCGACACGACCAACACTGCGGTGATCGAGGCGTCGACCCCGACTGGCGGGGTCGTGACGGACGACGACGAGGCCGAGGTCGGGGTGTTCGACTCGGCCATCGACTTGGAGAAGACGTCCGACCCGCATCCTGGTGCCGCAGGGGACGACCACCACCTTCACCCTCACCGTGACCAACCCCGGGCCGGCGCCGCTCTCCGACATCACGATCACTGACGACACGTGCACCGGTATCACGTTCGTCGGTGGCGACACCAACGGCGACAACGTCGCTCCAAGTCGGCGAGACGTGGACCTACACCTGCTACGATGCCGATCGACGAGGTCACTGTGAACACTGCCACGGTCGACCGGGACCGACCCCGGCGGCGGTAAGCCGACAGACACCGGTGTTGCCGGGGCGATACCGTACAACCCGAGCCTCGAAGTGGTGAAGACCGCCGAGCCAATCCAGGTGCAGCCAGGTGGAAGCGTCACCTACACGTACGCGGTGACCAACACGGGAGACGTGCCACTGGCGGGGGTGGCGGAGAGCATCACCGACAACACCTGCTCCCCCGTGTCCTACGTCTCAGGCGACGTCAACGACAATGGGCTGCTCGATGCTGATATCGATGCCACCCCGGTCTTCGAGTACACGTCGACCGCCGAGACATGGATGTTCACCTGTTCCACGACACTCGAGGAGGACACCACCAACGTGGTGACCGTAACCGGCACCCCGACCGACCCCGACGGGAACCGGATCGGTCCCGACGTGTCAGCCGACGACGAAGCTGTCGTCGAGGTGATCGATGAACTGCCGGCAACCGGTATCGCCCCGATCTGGATGGCGATGGCGGCGCTGTTGGCAGCACTTGGTGCCCTCATCCTGGTGGCCAACCGGAGGCGGTTGCGGTCTCGCTGATCCTGATCTTCACCCTGATCCAGACGTACGCCCGGATCAGGTGAGCGATTGGTTTTAGCCGTCGGCGCTCCTCAGCTAACGACACGGGAGCGACTACAAAGTTGCCCACATGAACTGTGCCTGGTGCCGCCGACCGCTTGCCTATCTGCACGGTCACGCTGCCTGCGTCGATCCTTCTTGCCCGATGAGAGGTGTCAACCAAGCCGAGTGCTGTGACGGGGAGACGGCCGAGACCTGCCCGACTCCGCTGGGCGTGTTGAGAGCAGGCCCGGAGGTGCGGCAATGACCCAGCCGCCACCGCCTCCCGACGACCTGTCGCCTCCCGACGTGACCGGGCAACCCCCAGCCGTCCCTCCGAGTGACGGGTCGGGCGGCGAACCACCCACCACCCTTCCGCCCGACGGGGAGCCACCCGATGAGCCGCCGGAGGGTATGCAACCTTGGCAGCGCAATGTGCTCATCGGATTGGGCGCCGTGGCTGTGGTGACCTTCGCCATAGCCGGGATCGTGGCGCTGACCGGCGACGACGAGCCCACCCCCTCCACGATCGTCGCAACCGTCACCACCGCTCCGCCCACCACGATCGACCCCGCATCGTCGTCGTCGAGCGCACCTTCGACATCGCCCAGTACCACGACGAGCAGCAGTAGCACCACGACCACGACGCCGACCACCTCTACCACCAGTTCGACGACGAGCAGCACGACCACATCAACCAGCACCACGACCACGTCGAGCACAACCACCACATCGACCACGGTGGCGACCACGATCCCCGGCTCGGGTGTAGTGCTCGAGGGCAACGGACTCGAGGTGGCCGAGTTCGGGGACGATCCCGAGGAAGCGATCGCCGCCCTCACCGGCGCGCTTGGTGACCCGAACGAAGACACCGGATGGGTCGGGAGCGCGGACACCCAGTTCGGCAGCTGCCCCGGGACGGTGGTAGGGGGGTCCGTTGGCAGACCCTATGGGCGTTGTTCACCGACGGTGAGACCGACTGGGAGGAAGACAACCCTCACTTCTTCGCCTATCAGCACGCCTCCTTCTTCGACCCATCGGCCGACATGGGATTGGTGACCGAGGAGGGCATCGGGCTGGGGAGCAGCCGGGCCGAGCTCGAGGATGCGTACGGCGACCGAGTCATCGTGGGCTTCGATCAAGCGGCAGACGCCTGGGCATTCCAAATCGATGAACCCCCAGAGGCAATCGGGGGGTCGCTGACCGGCGAGGCGGCGACCGACGTGGTCGAGTCGATGAGGAGCGCGGTCAACTGCACCGAGTGAGCGAGTCGCGCCGCCGCACGGCGGCGTAGGCTGCGACGGGTGACCGAGTTCACCATACGGCTGGCAAATCGGCCGGGGATGTTGGCGGCCCTCACCGAGCGGCTCGACGCCGCCGGTGTCCACGTCGAGGCGCTGGCCGCCTTCGGCTACTCCGAGGACGGCCACGTGCGGATGATCGTGGACGATGCCGCGGTGGCGGCCAGGGTGCTGGAGGAGGCGGGTCTGGTCAGCGAGGAGCGAGAAGTCCTCACCACCGTTCTTCCCAATACCCCCGGTTCGCTCGCCGGGCTGACCCGGCGGCTAGCCGACAGCGGAGTGAACATCGAGGCGCTCTACGTGCTCAAGTCGCACGCTGAAGGACTGGAGCTAGCCATCGCCGTGGACGAGCTGGCGGCAGCTCGCAGCGGGCTGGCGGGGTGAGCGGGCTCGGTTTCGGGCTGGTCAGCTGCCAGACCGTTGCCGGCGGCGACCGCGGGTGGGAAGACCTCTACGCCGAGGCGCTCGACCTCGTCGTGGAATTGGAACATCGTGGCTTCCGGTCGGTTTGGACCACCGAGCACCACTTCGTGGACGACGGTTACATGCCTTCGCTGCTGGTGACCTCTGCGGCGATGGCGGCGCGGACCGAACGCATCCTCATCGGCACCGGGGTGGTGCTTGCGCCGTTGCACCATCCGCTCCGGCTGGCTGAGGATGCGGCCACCGTCGCCTTGATCAGCCGCAACCGGCTGCTCCTCGGGCTCGGCCTGGGATGGTCGGAGATCGAGTTCGATGCCTTCGGCGCCGACATCCACCGACCGCGGCGCGGCGATGGACGAGGTCCTCTCGATCCTGAGCAGCGCCTGGGGTGGAGAGCCTTTCCATCACGAAGGCCGGGTGTACAGCTTGCCCCCGGTGGCCATCCGCCCCGTGCCCACCAGCCCGGTGCCGGTGTACATCGGGGCTGGTGCCGCCGCCGGCGTGCGCCGCGCCGCCCGTCTCGCCGACGGCTTCTTCTCGAACGCCCCCTTCGACACCTTCCTCGAACAAGTGAGGGTTGGCCGGGAGGAATTGGAGAAGGCGGGACGCGACCCGGCGAGTTTCCAGTGGTCCTGGTACTCCAGCCTGTATGTCAGCGACGACCCTCGGCGCGGTCTCGAGGAGCTTGCCCCCCACCTCCATGCCATGACCTGGAAGTACCGCGACATGGGCGAGTCGGCCAGTCGCCCGGGCGGCCCAGCGGTTCCGCCCCCTTATGACCCGGCGCAGGCCGAGCGGCTGGGGCGGCGGGCGATGATCGGGACCGGAGAGCAGATCGCCGAGCGGCTCGATGAGCTGGAGGACACCGCAGGGGTCCCCATCGACTTCGTGGCACGCTCCTATTTCCCCACCATGGGCCGAGAACAGCAATGGGAGGTAGTCGGCCGACTAGCCGGCGACGTGCTCCCCCATCTGTAGTGCCCCCGCCCTCAGCTTGACCCGATCTGCCCACTGGCGTAAGTTGCCCGCCCGTGCCCCGTCTTACCCCCTTACTAGTTCTTGGCGCGCTCGCCCTGGCGGCCTGCTCGCGCGCTCCAGCGGCGGAGCCGACGACATTGCCCACCACCACGACGCTTCCGCCCACCACCACCACGACGCTTCCGCCCACCACCACGACGCTCCCACCAACGACTACAACCACTGAGCCCGCGGCCCGATCTCCGCTCAATGGCGTCCCGGTGAAGAACGACAAGCGGCTGGAGCGGCGAGTGATGGCGATCAAGATCGACAACCATCCCAACGCTCGTCCGCAGTCGGGATTGCTCGACTCCGACCTTGTCATCGAGGAGGAGGCAGAAGGCGGGATAACCCGTTTCATCGCCCTCTTCCTCCAGTCGGACTCGGAGAACCTGGGACCGATGCGCTCGGTGAGGCCCACCGACATCGGCTTTCTCAGTCCGCTGGGAGCCACCATCGGCTACTCGGGGGGCCAGCCGTGGATCAAGGAAGCGGTCAACGCCGCAGGTATCCCTGCGATCGGTGAGACGAGGGAGAACGAGGCGACGTGGAGGGTGAGCAGCCGCTACGCCCCCCACAACCTCTACGTCAACACCGTCAAGATGCGCGAGTTGGCCGATGAGCGGGGATTCCCCAACGACCCGCCCGAGACCGGGCTGCTCACCTTCGGGAAGCCGCCGCGTGAGCTCGGCGAGCCTGCATCCTCCGTCCACATCGACTGGGCGTTCGGCAACGACGTCGACTGGGAGTGGGACGAGGAGGAAGGCTTGTGGCTCCGCTCGCAACAGGGGAGTCCGCACAACTGGATCGACGGCGAGGACGAGGAGAACCAGATCGGGGTGGAGACGCTCGTCATCCTCGAGGCGCCTGACTACACCGCGTATCCGCCAGGCACCGGTACACCGGTGCCCGCGACCGAGACCATCGGCAGCGGTAGGGCTCTGGTGTTCCACGACGGCGAGGTCATCGAGGGGACCTGGGAACGGGAGACCGTCGAGGACGGATTCCGGCTCAAGACCGACGACCGCACGCTCCGGGTCCCTCCGGGCGAGGTTTGGCTGACCATGCACCCCGATGACCAGCCGGCCGAATGGGAAGCGGCTGACGAGTCGTGAGCGGCCCGAGGTGCCGTTCGGGCCGGTGAACGCCGGTCCGGTGGGCAACCTCCACGAGCTGACCGCGGCAGACGCCGCCCGCCTGGTACGTAGCGGCGAGGTGGCCGCGACCGAGATCGTCACCCACCACCTCGACAGGGCCGAGGCGTCGCAACCCACGCTCAATGCCTTCACCACGCTCGACCGGGATCGGGCCTTGGCGCAGGCAGCGGCCGTCGACCGGACCGTGGCCAAGGCCGGTGATCCCGGTCCGTTGGCCGGCGTCCCGGTGGCACTCAAGGACCTGTTGGACCAGCGCGGGCTCCCCACCACTGCAGGGTCAGCCTTCTACTCGGCGGTGGCGGCTAGCGACTCGCCGGTGGTGGAACGCCTATCTGGCGCCGGCGCCGTCATCATCGGCCGGACCGGGCTCCACGAGTTTGCCTATGGCTTCACCTCGGAGAACCCGTGGTTCGGACCGGTGCGCAACCCATGGGACCCCGCCACATCTACCGGGGGATCCTCCGGGGGATCGGGCGCCGCCGTCGCGGCGCGCCTCGCCACCGTCGCGATCGGGACCGACACCGGCGGCTCTGTCCGGGTGCCGGCCGCGATGTGCGGTGTGACCGGGCTCAAGGTGACCCACGGTGCCGTCCCCCTGACCGGTGTCTTCCCGCTGGCTCCCTCGCTCGACACCGTCGGTCCGCTGGCACGCTGTGCCGCCGACCTTGCGCTGGTGCTGGAGGCGATCGAGGGATGGGATTCGAGCGATCCATGGTCACGGCCCCGCCCACTCGGGTCCGACACTGCGATGGCAAGACCGCTTCGCATCGGGGTCCCTGGGCAATGGCTTGCCTCCGCCCCGATCCATCCCGGTGTGAGAGCAGATTTCGACCTCAGCTGCGAGGCGGTGGCTGGCCAAGGGCACGATGTCATCGAGGTGGATGCGCCCTTCCTCGAGCCTCCCGGGTTGATGGCGGAGCTGCACGGCCCCGAGGCTGCCGCGGTCCACGAGAAGTGGTTCGGCGATGCCGACAGGCGGTACGGCGACGATGTCCGCTCCCGGCTCGAGGCGGCATTCGCGCTCAGCCGAGCGGACCACCTTCGCGCTCGGGCCTGGCGCTCCGGTCTGCGCACCACGTCGGCCGGTCTCTTCGAGCAGGTTGATCTGCTGGCCACACCCACTTGTGGGATCGCCCGCAAGGTGATCGGCCAGGACCTGGTCGAGGTCTCGTCCGGGCAGGTGCACCATCGGCCGCCGCTGTCGTGGTTCTCCTCGCTGGTCAACGCCTTGGGCGTCCCGGCGATAGCCATCCCGCTCAGCGGGCTCGCTGGCGATCCACCTCCCTCCCTCCAGTTGATCGGGCCACCGTGGTCGGAGCACCTCCTCCTCGCCGCCGCTGCTTCTCTCGAAGAAGCCGGAATCGCCGGGTTCCGCCCACCGCAGGGTTGGTGAGTCCGCAAACGGGTATCGACCGGGCTTGGATCCGCGTCAGTGCCCAGAGCTTCCATTTCGTTCTCGGTACACTTGGCGCGACGCTACGGGGGTGCCGGCTTCAGCAGCTTCCCGCCGGATGCCGAAAACGATATATGTGAATGAGAGCCATGCGATCGAGCATGACGAATACCGAACAACCAGCTGGCGGGTTGCTCCGATGGGAGCCCCGCAAAGGAAGTGATCCCTCGTGTCTGATGACACGCGCACCAAGGACCGGCCGGATCTCTCGAACAGGGAGACGATCGACCGGGTAGTGATCCGATTTGCCGGCGACTCGGGCGACGGGATGCAGGTCGCCGGGAACCGGTTCACCGATGACTCGGCGGTATTCGGCAACGACCTTGCCACACTGCCCAGCTTTCCGGCCGAGATCCGGGCGCCGGCGGGGACACTCCCCGGGGTCTCATCGTTCCAGGTCCAGATCGCCGCATTCGACATCCTGACGGCAGGGGACCAGCCCGACGTGCTGGTTGCGATGAACCCGGCTGCGCTCAAGGACAACCTGGCCGACCTCCGTCCCGGCGGCACCATCATCATCAACACCGAGGCCTTCGAGCCGCGCAACCTGGAGAAGGCGGGGTACCAGACCCCACCGATGGACGATGGGACGCTCGAGCCCTACCTGGTGATCGAGGTCCCCATGGAGACCCTCACCAAAGAGGCGGTCAAGGAGAGCGGGGTGAGCGGCCGCGACGTGCTTCGCTCCAAGAACTTCTTCGCACTCGGATTGCTCGCCTGGCTGTTCAACCGCCCCCTGGAAACGACGATCTCGTGGATCGAGGAGAAGTTCGGTCGCAAGCCGGAGGTGGCGGCGGCCAACATCGCCGCCTACAAGTCCGGCTACAACTTCGGGTTCACCACCGAGGCGATGAAGACCACCTACGAGGTGCTTCCCGCCCAGTTGAGCCCGGGCACCTACACCAACATCACGGGGAACACCGCGCTGGCCTGGGGGTTGGTGGCGGGAGCGCAGCAGTCACGGCTCCCGCTGTTCTACGGCTCTTATCCGATCACACCTGCTTCCGACATCCTCCATGAGCTGTCAAAGCACAAGAACTTCGGGGTCCGCACCTTCCAGGCCGAAGACGAGATCGCCGCCGTCGGATCCGCCATCGGCGCCTCCTTCGCCGGAAACCTGGCGGTCACCGGGACCAGCGGTCCGGGGCTGGCGCTGAAGAGCGAGGGGATCTCGCTGGCCGTGTCGCTCGAGTTGCCCATGGTCATTGTTGACGTGCAGCGTGCCGGACCGGCCACGGGGATGCCGACCAAGCCCGAACAGTCCGATCTCCTCTTTGCGATGTACGGCAGGCACGGTGAATCACCGCTGCCGGTGGTGGCGGTGGCCACCCCGTCCGACGCTTTCGAGACCACGTTCGAAGCGGTGCGGCTGGCGGTGAAGTACATGACCCCGGTGCTGCTGCTCTCCGACAACCACATCGCCAATGGCTCGGAGCCTTGGCAGCTCCCCGACGTGTCTGATCTCCCCGACATCTCGGTGCCTTTTGCCACCACATCGGTGGGCAACGGGCACTTCCTCCCCTACCTCCGCGACCCCGAGACCTTTGCGCGGCCATGGGCCATCCCAGGCACCCCCGGTCTCGAGCATCGGCTGGGCGGGCTGGAAAAGGAGGAGGTGACGGGCAACATCTCGTACGACCCTGCCAACCACCAGCTGATGACCGACGTGCGTGCCTGGAAGATTGCATCGATCGCCAACGACATCCCGCCCGTCGAGGTCGATGGTGACGATGACGCCGAGGTGCTGGTGCTCGGCTGGGGGTCCACCTACGGGGCGATCAAGGCAGGGATGCGACGGGTTCGAAGGCGCGGCATCCCGGTGGCCGCGGCCCACCTGCGCCATCTCAACCCCTTCCCGGCCAATCTCGGGGAGGTGGTGCGGAGTGTCCCACGCGTGCTTGTCCCCGAGCTCAACACGGGCCAACTCCTACGTCTGGTGAGGGCGGAGTTCTTGGTCGACGCGGTGGGGCTCAACAAGGTTGCGGGCACGCCATTCCAAGTGACTGAGATTGACGAGAAGATCGCGGAGATGGTTGAGCGATGAGCGAGACAACGACCCTGTCATACACCAGAGCGGACTTCCAGACCGACCAAGAGGTGCGGTGGTGCCCCGGTTGCGGGGACTACACCATCCTCGCCTCGGTCCAGACCTTCATGGCCGAGATGGGCGTGAGGCGCGAAGACATCGTCTTCGTCTCGGGTATCGGATGCTCTTCGCGTTTCCCCTACTACATGAACACATACGGGATGCACTCCATCCATGGGCGGGCGCCGGCAATTGCAACCGGTATCGCCGCCACCCGTCCCGAGCTGTCGGTGTGGGTCGTCACCGGTGACGGTGATGCCCTGTCGATCGGCGGCAACCACCTCATCCACGCCCTGCGTCGCAACGTCAACCTCAAGATCCTGCTGTTCAACAACCAGATCTACGGGCTGACCAAGGGCCAGTACTCCCCCACCAGCGAATCGGGCAAGGTAACCAAGTCGACCCCGATGGGATCGGTGGACCACCCCTTCAACCCGGTGAGCCTGGCGCTGGGCGCGGAGGCAGGATTCGTGGCCGCGTACTCTGGACATGGACCGTCCCCACACCATCGAGGTGCTAAAGCGCGCCCACCAGCACAAGGGTGCCGCCTTCATCGAGATCTATCAGAACTGCAACGTCTTCAACGACAAGGCGTTTCTCCAGCTAACCGGCAAGACCGAGCGCGAGCTCAACCGGATCGCGCTCAATCACGGTGAGCGGGTGGTGTTCGGCCCCGACTCCCAGCATGCAGTGGTCATGGAGCAGGGCGGCGCCAAAGTGGTGCCGACCAACAGCGTCCCCGCCGACCGGATCTACGTCCACGACGAGCAGGCTCCAGATCCGACGGTGGCATTCGCCCTGAGTCGGATCTCCCACGGCCCATATGGCCCAACCCCGCTCGGCATCTTCCGCGACGTGGAGCGCCCCACATACGACAGCGGTCTCAACCAGCAGTTGGTCGAGGCCCAGACGCGCAAGGGCCCGGGCGACCTGGCCAAGCTGCTCCGCTCTCTGGGAACCTGGGAGGTCGAGTAGACCCGTTTTGGCGTCACTCGAGGGTCCCTGCCGCGCTTGGTGACGCCAATAAAGTTCTTAGAGGTGTTTGGAGGCCTCGCGAACGCTGAGCGGTGACAGCTCGGCGCCGTGCTGGTCGAGGAACCGGCGCACGGCATCGGGGTTGGTCCTTGTGTAGTCGCGCAGGGCCCAGCCGATCGCCTTGCGTATGAAGAACTCGCGCTCGTGCGCCCGGCGGAGGCAGAAATCGAACAGCCGGCGGGCGTCGGTTGCCTGCCGGCTCCGATTCTGCGACAAGATGGCTGTCCGCCGTAGCCACATCTCGGGATCGTCGATCCACTCATCGACCACCGGCCAGGCGACGTCGGGCTCGTTCCGCACGGTGTGCCCCACCAGGTGGATGGCGATGTCGTCAACGAAATCCCACCAGGCGCCATCTACCACCAGCCTTCGGTAGAGCGGCAACTCGATGGCGGTGACCATGGGCGGGAAGGCTTTGGCGTAGTCGATGGCCAAGTACTTCTCCTCGCGGTGGGTCAGCTCCCAGAGCGAGAGCACCGCTCGTTCGTAGGCATCCCGGTCGGCCGGTGGGAACCGCTCGTACAGCTCTCGACCGATCATCCTCCGGACTGGGGTCGACACGCCATAGAAGGGCATCGTGGTCTTCATGTAGGCGGCCATGGCAGGCGCCTTGGCCGGGTCTGCTTGCTCGGACAGACGTCGCTGTGCCATGGCTACCAGGTCTTGCATTCCCCGGAGAGTACGGCGACGGCCTCAAGGCTCCCTTCACCCCATCCGATACTCTCCCCGGGCGAGGGAGTGGTGATGAAGAACCCGTTTGAAGTGCTGGCAGCCGCGCCTTTCTTCCGGCGGATCGCCTGGCATGCCCGCCGGCTGGCAAAACAGGTCGATAGGCGGTTCTTCCTCCAGCTGAGCATCGCGGTGGTCGGCGTAGTGGCGGTGGCGGCGACCCTGGTGACGCTGATCGAAAAGCCGATCACGGTCAACTCGTTCGTCAACTCGTTCTACTGGGCGGTCACCACCATCTTCGGCCAAGGCGACGCTTCGTTCGTCACCACTCCTGGTGGTTGGCTGATCAGCTGGCTCCTGGTCTTGTTCGGGGTGGGAATCCTCACCGCGATCACCGGGGCCTTGCTCGCATTCATTATCGAGATTCTGCTCAAGGAGGGACAAGGCATGGGAGCTTCCGGTCTCAGAGACCACATCGTCGTCTGCGGTTGGAACGCGACGGCGCGCGACCTCATCCGCGAGCTGCAAACCGATGAGTACAAGCAGCGGATCGTGCTCATCCACGACGCCGAGCGCAGCCCCGCCGACGGCGACGTCTACTTCGTCCGCGGCATGACCACCAATGCCGAGGATCTGCGGCGGGCCGGGATCGCCGAAGCCTCTGCGGCGATCATCTGTCCCGAGAACGGCACCGACGAGGCAGACATGCATTCGATCTTGACCGTTCTCGCCATCGAGTCGATCGCCCCCGAGGTGCGCACGGTGGTCGAGGTGAACAACCCGATGCACGTCGAGCACTTCCGGCGCGCCGAGGTGGACGAGCTCCTGGTCACCTCCAAGCTGGCATCGCGCCTCATGGCTCGATCGGCGCTCTACCCGGGGCTGTCCTCGCTGGTCACCGACATCGTTTCCGGCGGCGATGGCTCCGAGCTCTACCGGGTCATGCTCCCCGAGGAGTACGCCGGGCTCAGGGTGGACGAGGCGTCGGCGCGGCTCCGCGCCGAGCACGAGGCGACGCTACTGGCGATCTGCCGCGCCGGGACCACGCACGCCAACCCGGGCACCGACTTCACCATCGAGGTGGGCGACGACGCGGTTGTGGTTGCCTTGTCGTTGGGCACACTCCACCCGCTCGAGCCGGCGGAGGCCGACGGCCTCGAGGGAGCGCTCCCGACGACGCCGCTGCCGACCAGTGTCTCCGCCGGGGGACAGGCCTAACCGCACGACGCTCTGCTCGGCCGAGCCGAGCGAAGCCCGGGGTTACTCTCCTCCCCCACCGAGGAGGCCCCCCGATCAGACTCACCCCGCCCAAGGTCATCACGTTTCTCATCGCCATCGTGGCGATAGCCCTCGGCATCGTCCTCCATCAGGGCTGGTATTCAATCGAAGCCCTCGATCGCTGGGACTTCTGGCTGAGCGCTGGAGGCGGGCTGCTCCTCGGGCTGGCCTGCGTCTTCAAGGGTCTCTGATAGTCACCCTGCAGTTCCTCAAGTATCCGACTGCCCCCCATTGGCGGCTGGACACTTTCCGGCTGGGCGATGACGAGTACGGCGTCTGGCTCGGCGTCCCGGCGGGCAGTGTCATGCAGAAGGGATCGGAGCCACCCATCGAGACGCCACGCCCCTTCGTGGTCCTCGTGCCCGAGAACGAGTGGTGGACGGTCGTGCACACGTCACCCGGGAGCGATGCCGACCTGTACGTCGACATCGCGACACCGGCCACGTGGGAGTCGCCCGACCGGGTCACCATCGTCGACCTCGACCTCGATGTGGTGCGCTGGCCCGACGGGAGAGTCGAGCTGGTGGACGAGGACGAGTTCATCGAGCACCAGACCGCACTCGGCTATCCCGCCTGGATGACCGACCACGCCCGCGCCGCGGCGGCACAGGCGGTGCTTTACGCCGAGAGCGGGGTCGAGCCCTTCGGGTCTGCCGGCAAGGTCTGGCTGGAGCGGGTCAGCTAGTCACTCCGTGTACATCGCCTCGATCTCGGCGGCAAAGTTCTCGGCGACCTTGTTCCGCTTCACCTTGAGGGTCGGGGTCAGCTCTCCTCCCTCGATGGATAGCTCACGAGGGAGAACGGTGAACTTCTTGAGCTGCTCAACCCTGGCGAGACCCTCGTTCACCTGATCGACGGCCGCCTGTATCTCGGCCATCAGCGCCGGGTCGGCGGTGGGGTCCCCCGACGTGCCCTGCGCCTCCTGGAAGCGCGCCGATGCCTCAGCATCGAGGGTCACCAGGCAAGTCAGGTACTTGCGTCGGTCGCCGACGACCACCGCCTCCGAAACCAGCACATGGTTCTTGAGAGACCCCTCGATGTTCTTGGGGGCGACGTTCTTCCCGCCGGCGGTGATGATGAGGTCCTTCTTCCTCCCCGTGATCCAGAGAAACCCCTCTCCATCGATCTCACCCAGATCGCCGGAGTGGAGCCACCCGTCGACGAGCGTGGCATCGGTTGCCTCGGAGTCCTTGTAGTAGCCGAGAAACACGTTGCGGCCCCGGACCAGGATCTCGCCGTCCTCGGCGATCCTCATCTCGACACCCGGGTAGACCGGCCCCACCGAGCCGAATTTGACCTTGCCCGGCATGCTGATGGTGGTCGGACCGGTGTCCTCGGACTGCCCATAGACCTCGTAGATCGTGATCCCAAGCCCGGCGAAGAACTCGAGCAGTTCCTTTGAGATCGGGGCGGCCGCGGTGATCAGGTACTTGGTGTCACCCAGCCCGATGGCCTCTCTGATCTTGGAATAGACGAGCCGGTCGAAGAGCCCGTACTGCATCGATGCGAAGCGACGGACCGGTTCGCCGATCCCACGGGCGGTGTTGACCTTCTTCCCGACGTCCTGTGCCCGATCGGCGATCGCCTTCTTGGCACCGTGCGCCTCGCCCAACCGCTCGCTGATCCCGGCCTGGAACTTCTCCCACACGCGGGGCACGGCGAAGAAGATCGTGGGCCGAACCTCCCTGAGGTTCTCCGCCAGCTTGTCGATCGACTCCGCGTAGAAGACCTGGGCGCCGGAGAGCGCGGGGGCGGCGATGGTGAATTGCTGCTCGGCGATGTGTGACAGCGGTAGGTACGAGAGGATCCGGTCGCTCGGCCCGAGCCCGATCACCGGAATCGCCTGGCCCGCCGTCCAGGTGAGGTTGTCGTGCGAGAGCATCACCGCTTTTGGCGGCCCAGTGGTTCCCGACGTGTAGATCAGGGAGGCCAACCCGCCCGGCTCGAGCGCATCGAGACGCTGCTCGAGAACGGCGTCGTCGACATCGGTCGCCTTGGCCATGAACTCGTCCCAGCTCATCACCAGCTTGTCATCGATGACCGGCGCCCCCTTCATCACCACCACATGGCGAAGATGGGTGAGGGCATCGCGGCGCGCCTCGATCTTCTTCCACTGGTGCTCGTTCTCCACCAGCACCACCGGCGCCTCGGAGTGATTGAGCACGTACGCCACCTCGTCCGGCGAGGACGTGGTGTAGATCCCGGCAGGGGCGCCACCAGCCGCCATGGCGGCGACATCGAAGATGACCCACTCGGGACGGTTGAATCCGAGGACGGCTACCGGCTGTCCCGGCTCCAATCCGAGGGCGATCAGCGCCTTCGCCGCCTGCCGCACTTCGTCGGCGTACTGCCGCCACGAGACCTGGCGCCATGTGCCATCGGCCTGCTTGGTGTGGTAGGCCGGCGCCGCGCCCAGCTTCTCGCCGTTGGAAAGCACCTTGCGGGGGATGGTGTCGGTCGCCAAGGAGACTCCTCTCTCGCCTCGGGTCACCAGGGTACTTCTCGCCAGGGGCCGGTGCTCGGGCCCGAGGTCAGGCCAGAGCTACCAACTCCAGCATCGACTCGTCAAAGAAGGTGACCGCGCCGTCGGGCATCACCACTGCCCGGTCAGGCGAGAGCGCCTCGACGAAATCGGTGTCGTGGCTCACCAGGACGACGGTGCCGGTGTACTGCCGGAGCGCTCCGAGCAGCGCCTCCTTGGCCTGAGGGTCCAGGTTGTTGGTGGGCTCGTCGAGCAAGAGAACGTTGGGACGGCCCATCACGAGCATCGCCAGCGCCAGCTTGGTCTTCTCCCCACCCGAGAGGGTGTCGGCGTCCTGATCGATCTTGTCGGCGAGGAGGAAGTGACCGAGCATGGTGCGTAGCACCCGCGGCGGCTGGTCCGACACCCCTCTCATGTGGTCGAGCACGGTGACGCCGCGTTCGACCTGCTCGTGCTCCTGCGCGTAGTAGCCGACCACTGCGTTGTGGCCGAGTTCGACCGTCCCACTGTCGGCGCTCTCGACACCGGCAAGGATGCGCAACAACGTGGTTTTACCGGCTCCGTTCAACCCGATGATCAAGAGCCGCTCCCCGCGCTCCAAGGCGAGACCGATCCCGTCGAATACCGGCTGTCCACCGAACCCCTTGGCCAACCCCCCCGCCTGGAGCGGGGTGCGCCCGGACGGCTGCGGCTGGGGGAAACGCACCGCCACCCCTTTCCCGACGCGGGCAACCTCGACCAGGTCGCGCTTCAGCCGGTCGGCCCTGGTCTGCATCGTGTGGGCCTTGCGCGCCATTGTCTCCGTAGTCCCGCGGAACCTGCGGATGGTCGCCTCTAGCTGGGCGATTTTCTCCTCCTGGTGACGCCGCTCGCGGAGACGCTGGGCGCGACGCTTGTCCCGTTCAGTCAGGTACTCCGAATAGGTCCCGCGATATGTCTCGAGCGAGCCGTCGTCCACGGCCAGCACCGAGGTGATCGCCTCGTCGAGCAGCGGCAGATCGTGGCTGACCATCAACAGCCCGCCCCGATAGGCGGCGAGGAACTGGACCAGCCACGCCTTCGCGTCGAGGTCGAGGTGGTTGGTGGGCTCGTCGAGCAGGAGGATGTCGGTCTCGGCGAACAGGATCCGGGCCAACTCGACCCGCCGCCGCTGCCCACCCGACATGGTCCTCACCGGCTGGGTGAGCTCGGCGGTCCCGATCCCGAGGGAGGCGGCCACCTGTTTCGCCTCGGCCTCGGCGGGGAACCCGCCACGCGCCTCGAATTCGTCTTGGAGCCGGGCGAACCGGCCAATGGCACGGTCGCGCGCCGTGCCATCGAGCCGCTCGATCTTCCGCCTCGTCTCCTCGAGACGCCGCTGCAGCGAACCGATGTCGCGTGCGGTGAGGATCCGCTCCAAAGCCGTGGCGTCCGGGTGGTCGAGGTCGGGGAGCGCCGCCTCCTGCGAGAAATAGCCAAGGTCACCGGTGCGGAGCACGGTGCCGGCGGCCGGCGGTTGGTAACCGACGAGTGTCCGCAGCAGCGTCGTCTTGCCGGCTCCATTCCGGCCAACGAGCCCGATCTTGTCGCCGCCGTGGACGGTGAACGACGCCCCTTCGAGCAAAACCCGAGGGCCGACTTCAAGACGCAGGTCGCGGATGATCAGAGACATGGGAGTGGTAGGTGGTAGGTGAGAGTGCGAGGTTATCGACTAGCAGCCGAGGCTGATCAGCCATTATTTCTGGCGCCTCCCCCGGTGAGGGGGAGGCGCGAGCGGAGCGAGCGGAGGGGGTGACTGGGGGGGAGCCGAACCGGGAGGGACTGCCGCGTCTTCTGCCTCCCCCGGTGAAGGGGGAGGCGCAAGCGGAGCGAGCGGAGGGTGTGACCGGGGCGAGCGGCGGCAATCACCCTCCCCCCAACCCCCTCCCTCACCGGGAGGGGGAGCCGAACCGGGAGGGACTGCCGCGTCTTCCGCCTCCCCCGGTGAGGGGGAGGCGCAAGCGGAGCGAGCGGAGGGGGTGACTTCCGTCTTCCGTCTTCCGCCTTCCGTCTGGGGCGTCAGCAGCTCGGCAGTGCGATCCGCCTGTCCACCGCGATTTCGTGCTGCTCGATGATCTCGCCACCGGGGAGGGTCAGTCTCACGTCGACCCGGTCGATATCACCCAGCCCCACGTGTACGAAGGGCTCGCGCCCGGCGGCGTAACCCTCGCCGATCGTTACCTGACGGTGAGCCAGCAGCGCCTCGGGGTCGCCCATCGACCCGGCCTCGTACACCTCGACCAGCGAACCCACGGCGCCACCGGGCCGGGACACAGAAACCTGGAGCCAGTGACCCGAAGCGGTCTCGTTGTGCAAGGTGATGCTGGGGAGCGCGGGCTCCCACTCGACCAGGAGCAGGTCGAGCCGGCCGTCCCGGTCGAGGTCGGTCGTCGGCCCAGCCACCCAATATTGATCGGAACCGAGACCCTCGGGCGCCTCGAAGCGCGGTATCCCGTCCTCGAGGCCAGACCCATGAAAGACAGCGGGGAGTGTGCCGTCGCCGGCGGATGCGGTGGTGATGATGTCAAGCCACCCGTCGTTGTCGAGGTCCTCGAGTTGGACGTGTGGCGCCTTGGTGGGCAAGCCGATCAGCCCGGCTTGCTCGGTCACATCTTCAAAGAACTGGCCCGACGGGGCGCGGCTCAGGTAGAGCCGGACGGGCACCTCGGTGCCGCGATCCACGGTGCTGTTGTAGTGCTGGCCGACCACCAAGTCGGTGAGCCCATCTCGGTTCACGTCCGCGGCGGCTGCCCCGGCCACGTCGTCCTCCTCGCCGAAGGCTTCCCACGGCGCGACGGCACCGGGCGCTTCGGTGAAGCCGCCGTCGCCGGCCACGAAAAGCCGGTTAGACCCGGAGACGAAGATGTCGGTGAACCCGTCACCGTCGAAGTCGGCGGTGGCTACACCCAAGCCTTCGATGCCGGTGGGGAGCCCGACGGCGGCGGTGACATCCTCGAACTGGAGATCGCCGAGGTTGCGCAGCAGCATGCTGGAACCGCCATCGAAGTACCGGTCCTCGACGATGAACAGATCGAGCATCCCGTCGATGTCGTAGTCGAGCACGCCGATGGAGCGCCCCTTGAAGAATGGTTCGAGCGGCAGGTCGAGCGCGCTCCATGAACCGCCATCGTTGCGCATGACCTGCGAGCCGAGCTCGGATCCGGGTCGGTCCTGGGAGTTGCGCGATAGCACGATGTCCTCGTCGCCGTCGGCATCGAGGTCCGCCACCACAGCCGCCGCGGTCCGTCCGAGACCGCCCGGGAACCCGTCCACCGCGGCGAACACGTCGCCGCCGCGCGATCAGCCGGTCAGGCGAGGGGCCGGTCGCCCCCCGCACCTGGTAGGCGTCGGGTGGCCGGTTGGCGAATGTCCCGACCACCAGGTCGCTGACCCCGTCAGCCATCGGTGTCGCCAAAGGCAGCGGCGTGCCCGTGCATCCCGGTGAGCGGCTCCACCAGCCCGATGGCGGCGCTCTGGTCGGTGAATGAGATCGCCTCCGACCCGGAACTTGGAGCAGACGACCAGCAGGTGATGGCCTCCTCTCCCTCCGAGGTGGGTGCCGACGATGCAGTCGACGACGGGGAGCCACCGGTCGCCGGGGTGGTTGTCTGCGGAACCGTGTTGGTGACGGAAGTGGGATCGGCGCCCTGCGTCACCGGCGGGTTGGTGCTGCTGGTGCAGGCGGCCAACAAGTGCCACCAGCACCAACGTCGCGGTGTTCCTCACGGCTCGACCAGGACCGCCACCACTTGCCCAAACGCCTCCCTCTCACCCGGTGGCGCCGCGTTGAGCCCGATGAAGATCCGACCGCTTTGAGGATCTACCGCTATGTCGTAGGTCCCACCGGCAGTCAACCCGAACGCCTGCTCGGTGAGCGGGTTGAGCTCGACCATCGTGCGCTGCTCGCCGCTGGCGGTGTCCACAGCCACCAGTGGGGTGCCCTGCTCCCAGCTGTTGCCGTGTGCCCCCGGTACGTAGTAGATCGTTCCTCCGTCTGGTGACAGCCCGAGAGAGGCTGTGTAATCGGCAGCCGATCCGAGCGAGCGGACGGTGCCGTCGGGCGAGATGGCGAACAGCTCGGCAGGCTCGTCTGTTACGCCATAAACGGTTCCGTCGGGAGCGGGCGGAGTAGCCGCCCTGATGCTCGGCCCGGGGATGGTGGCCTGGCTCTCGGTCACCGAGCCGGTTGCAGGGTCGTAGATGGCGAGCCGGCCGCTACCGGTCGAGTAATAGGCACGCCCTGTGGCGTCGACCGCGATGCTGCGGAAACCCTCGTGGTTCTCGTCCTCGTGGGTCATCTCCACCTCACCGCTCCCCATAGCGGCGACCACGAACGGGCCGGAGTTCCGTTCCGAGGTGAAGGGGTCGGCCGCCTCCAGGTATAGCTGTCCGCTCGCCGTCGAGCCTGCCATGGATGGGAGGCCGTGCCCCGGTGCCGGCACCCCGAGCGACTCGGTGGTCCGGCCCGCCGGGTCGAGTCTGAGCAGCACGTCACCGGTGTAGGTGTCGCCGTAGGCGAGATCTCGCCGGCTCCCCCAGTAGGTGGCGGCGTACACCTCGCCGCATGGCCCGGTCACCATCTGGGCGTGAACCTTGCCGTATCCCCCTTCACCATCGGGGAGAGGGGCCGCGGAAAGCACATCCCCTACCTGGGTGAGCCGGCCGCTCGCCGGGTCGAGTTCGTAGAAGAAGGAGTTGCCGCCGGTGCCGTCGTGATCGCCAACCGCGGAGAGGATGCGGCCGTCCTCGAGGACGACACCCTGGCCCCACTGCGACCAGAGCCGTCCCTCGTAGTCGGGCAGTGGGTAGACCGCCATCCGGATCCCCGGTGCCACCTCGGTCAGGTCGGCGGTTGCCGCCTCGCTCCAAGCGACCCCGTTACCTGCGGGGCAGGGGTTCTCTCCCGAAGCAGCCGCCTGAGTCCCAGTCGAACCGGGCCCAGTCGTGCCGGGCTGCACAGCGACGGTGGTCGCCGGAGGTGCCGCCCCGGTGGCGGGTGTCGATGTCGATGCTCCGGAACCTGCCGACGTCGCAGCCGGGCTCCCCGAACAGGCGGCGGTCAACAGGACGAGCGCCAACAGGAACTGGGCGCGTCTCTTCGACATGGTCTTCTCCCCCGTCACCCGGTCACGGTATCGGGTGCGAACCACTATGCGTGGCTGACCGGGGTCAGCCAGTGGCCCACCAAATAGTGACCAGGTCGCGATCCTCGCCCGTCGGGACCAGCCGACCGCCCTTCTCGATAAGCCGCTCACCGAGCAGGGCCGTCAGCTCGGGCCATCGCTCCCTAGGGAGCACGAGGCGGCGGCCGTAATACGCCGTGGCCTCGTCCCAGCTCTCGAACCAGAGATCGCCGGGACGGCGCCATCGCTCCACCAAGGTGTCCACCCCGGTGACCTCCTTTACCACGGCGATGAGGTCTTCGGCTGTGGGGCCCTCGGGGCGATCCAGCCCGTGGAGCTCACGGTAGAGCGGGCCGAGCCCGACCCAGGGGTGTCGGTCGGTGACTTCGAGGACCACCGTCGATCCGTGCTCGGTGAGCGCACGGAGAAACGGACCGATGTCGGCCACGTCGTAGGCGACGTGCGATGCGAGCGACACGGTGAATTGGCCCACCGGGACGTCGGGCCAAGAACCCTCGACAACGTCGATCGATTGCCCAGTCGCCTCGCTCCGCAGCGCCTCGAGCATCCCCGGGTCACGCTCCACCGCGGTGACCGGCCACCCCGCAGCGGCAATCGGCAAGGCGACGCGGCCGGTGCCGGCGCCGACGTCGAGCAGGGCGGCCGGATCGCTGCCGTCGATCGGCGAGCAACCTGAGTATCAGTTCGAGGGTGAAACTGCTCTGCCGGATGCGCGCCGTAGCGCTGCGCCGCTTCCAAAGGTTGGCCGGCCAGCCGTAGGGGGAATCGGGCACGGCGTCGAGCAAGCTCTTGAGGGATGACCCAAGAGTCCAAGTCGCGGCGCCACCTGGCGGCGGCGCTCACCGCAGCCCGGCGAAGAGATCCTCTTCGTGATCGGGGGCGTCGACCCGGCTGAAGACTCTCACAAAGGTCTCGGTGCCCAGGACCTCAGGCCGCCACTCCTCGGGCACATTGAGCATGAACCAGTCATCCGGGATCTGGCTGCGATGCGCCCGCAACGCCTGCTCCTTGCGCTCCCAGACGTGGCGGTTGTCGAGCCAGGCTGTGACGTGCTCGTCGGGAGTTCCCATCTGTCTCATCCGGACCGCGTCCTCTTCGCTGATCAACCCGGCGTGGAGCCGGGCGTCGGCGAAGGTCTCCATCCGGCGCTGGGGGATGGCCGACCAATAGAGCTTGGCCACGGTCCACGGCGCCTCATCGTCCTCGGCCGGGAAGCGGCCGAGGTCGGCCGCACTCACGAAGGCAGCCAGACCGACGCGGTGCACCTGGATATGGTCGGGATGGCCGTACCCGCCGAATGGGTCGTAGATCACCATCACCTCGGGTTGGTGGCGGCGGATCAACCGGACCAACCGAGCGGTGGCCTCGAACAGATCGGCCTGCCAGAACGACTCGGGGTGGCTGTTGGCCTCGGTGCCCATCATCCCCGAGTCGCGGTACCCGAGGAACTCGTGCTGTTTAACCCCGAGAACGTCGAGGGCGGCGGCGATCTCCTCGGCCCGCACCTCGGCGAGACGGGGCCGGATGGCGTCGATGTCGTCGTAGTTGTGGATCTCCCCCTCGACACCGTCGGTGGCTGTCACCACCACCACCTGCTCACCATGGCCGGCATACCGAGCCAGCGTGCTGCCGGTGGAGGTGACCTCGTCGTCGGGATGAGCGTGGAATGCGAGCAATCCGGGCATGAGCCGGTCACCTTAGGTCATCGCGGGGATCACGCCGGCAGGCCCTCCGGATACGTGAATCCCGCATAGCGAGTGACGTACGGAAGCCCATCGCCACGTAAAAGGGGGAAGCCCATCTCGGTTGCTTCGAGCAGCACCGCCTCGCAGCCCCATACCATGCCCGCCTCCACCGCGGCCCAACTCGCCGCTATACCCACGCCGCGACGACGCGCCTCCGGCCGCGTGCCGACGGCGACGACACTCGACACCTCGCCGCAGCGGATGGCAATCGAGCTGCCCACTGGGCTGCCGTCGAGGTACGCCGTGAAGAGCCGGACATCGGAGTCTTCAGCCATCGAGTGGGGGACGTAGTCCGCCACTCCCGGCTCGAGCCCTGGCTCTACGTTCACCCCGGGAGCAGGCGGTGGTGCCGGAGGGATGGGATGGAGAGCCATCGCCGGAACGGGCCAGGCATCTCTCACCAAGCCTCTCTCTGCCGCTACCGGCGTCAACCCATCAGCGACCGCCTCGTCGAGCCACACGCTGTATGGCAGCCCGCTCTCGTCGAGCCATCCCAGCGCAGCGACCAGGTGTTCAGGAGCTACTGGCTGCGTCACTACGCATCCGTTGAGCTGTGGGGTGGAAAGACCGCTCACGAAGGCAAAGGTCCCCCCAGCGTCCCGCACCGCGCCGTTTGGGCAGTGCTCGGCCAGCTTGCGGAAGGCGTTGACGTAGCTCCGGTGCGCCGCCGAGATGAGTTGCTCCTCGGTCATCGCCTCCTGCATGTCAGCCCACACGACCTCCGGTCCGCCAGTACACGCCATCTGCCCTGGTGAGGTAGCCCTCGTCCACCAGATAGCGGCGAAGGGTGGCGTGGTCGGGATGGAAGAGCTGCAGGATCAAGTCCACCTGGCGCTCCGGGTATCGCAGACCCGGCTCGAACTCCTGGGAGAGCCGCTCCAGCACCAAGAGACGCTTCGACCGTTGCGCCGGGATCTGGGTGAGGCGGGATCCCTGGAAGAACCGGGCGATCACCGATACTTCTTCAGCCGACCAAGAACCATCGGTCAGCTCAGCAGATGCGGTCTCCACCGTAGGCAGCGACCGAGCCGTATCGCGCAGCGCTTCTCGGTCGAGGCGAAGGTCCGGTGTGAGCAGCCCGGCATCGCGCAAACGCCCGACGGCTTGGAGAATGCGCCGCCGCGGGACATCGAGCATCTTGGCCAAGAGGGAGACGTCCACCGGCCCGACGGCCGCATGGCCGAGCACGGCGAGCCGCTCCGGGTCGAGCGCCAAACGGAGGAACTCGGTGGGTGGAGTCACCCGGTTCAGGGTATCTGCGCCGGGGAGAGGTGAGGAACGGGCGACTGACGACATCGTTAGCCTCGTCCGGTGCCCGAGCGCTCCTTCACCCATACCGTCCAGGCAGCGGTCGAGATCGAGACCGCATGGCGGGCCCTCCAGGACGAAAAGACATGGGGAGCGGTCGGGGGCGTCGACCGGGTGTGGGATGCGGTCCACAACACGGCCGGCGAGCTCCGCGGCTACCGGTTCACCGCGACGGCCGGACGACAGTACGAGGGAAATGCCGAGGTGGTCGAGTCGGTCCGGAGTGAGCGGATGGCGGTTGCCATAACCACATCGGAGGTCGAGGGCCAGATCGCGGTGGCGCTCCGACCGACCGACCAGGGTCACACCGAGGTCGCGGTAACCCTCGACTTGCGGTCGAAGGGCTGGCTGTCAACCGCCCTGTTCCCGGTGGTGGCGGCTGCCGTCGGGTCGGGTTTGCCGGCCAACGTGGAGAGCTTCGCCCGGCGCATCGAAGCGACCGTTGGTTGAGCTGCTAGGTCTGCTGCTGCTCGGTCTGCTGTTGCTCTGCCCGCTCTTCCTCCGCCTGCTCTTCCTCGGCCTGCTCTTCCTCGATCCTGCTCAGCTCGGCTGCCAGCTCGGCGGCGCCCTCGCGGCCACCGGTTGCGATCTCGGCACGATCGGTCAACAGGGTGACCTGGTTGCGCAGCACCTGGAGGAACCCGCCGTGTACCCCAACCGTGGTGCGGTCGTTCCCCGACTCGATGATCACCGCCCCGGTGGCCAGGGCCGCCATCACCGGCTCGTGATCGGTGAGGATCCCGATCTCCCCCTCGGTGGTCCGCGCCACGAGGAAGTCCGCCTCCCCCGACCAAACCACAGCCTCGGGCGAGACCACGTCCACCTGGAATGGCATCACTGGCCCGCTTTCTCCAACTCGCGTCCCTTGGCTTGGGCTTCCTCGATGCCGCCCACCATGTAGAACGCCTGCTCGGGGAGTGAGTCGACCTCGCCGTCGACGATCATCTTGAAGTCCCGCACCGAGTCCTCGAGGGAGACGAAGCTCCCCGGGATGCCGGTGAACTGCTCGGCCACGAAGAACGGCTGGGAGAGGAAACGCTCGATCCGGCGCGCCCTGGCGACCACCAGCTTGTCCTCCTCGGAGAGCTCGTCGATCCCGAGGATGGCGATGATGTCCTGCAGGTCCTTGTAGCGCTGCAGGATCTGCTGCACCTGGCGGGCGACGTCGTAGTGCTCCTGTCCGACGTACTGCGGGTCGAGGATCCGGCTGGCCGAGTCGAGCGGGTCGATCGCCGGGTAGATGCCCAACTCGACCAGACGGCGGGTCGAGCACCGTCGTGGCGTCGAGGTGGGCGAAAGTGGTGTGCGGCGCCGGGTCGGTGATGTCGTCCGCCGGGACATAGATCGCCTGCAGCGAGGTGATCGAACGGCCCTTGAGCGATGTGATCCGCTCCTGGAGTATCCCCATCTCGTCGGCCAGCGTCGGCTGGTAACCCACCGCCGATGGCATCCGCCCCAGCAGCGTCGACACCTCGGACCCCGCCTGGGTGAAGCGGAAGATGTTGTCGATGAAGAGCAGCACGTCCTGGCGCTCCACGTCCCTGAAGTACTCGGCCATGGTCAGCGCCGACAGCCCGACCCTGAGCCGCACCCCGGGTGGCTCGTCCATCTGACCGAAGACCAGCGCCGCCTGGTTGATGACCCCCGACTCGGTCATCTCGAGGAAGAGGTCGTTGCCCTCGCGGGTCCGCTCCCCCACCCCGGCGAACACAGACACGCCGTGGTACTCCTGGGCCACCCGGCGGATCATCTCCTGGATGATCACCGTCTTGCCGGTCCCGGCGCCGCCGAACATCCCGATCTTGCCGCCCTTGACGTACGGCTCGAGCAGGTCGATCACCTTGATCCCGGTGATGAAGATGTCCTTCTGCGGCTCGACCTCGTCGAACGGGGGCGGCTGGCGGTGGATCGGCCAACGCTCCTCGACCTGGATCGAGTCGGCGGGGACGTCGAGCGGCTCGCCCCAGACGTTGAAGATGTGGCCCAGGGTGACCTGACCCACCGGGACCGAGATCGGCTGACCGGTGTCGCGCACCTCGGCGCCCCGCACCAGCCCGTCGGTTCCCTTCATGGCCACCGCCCTGACCCGGTTGTTCCCCAGGTGCTGCGCCACCTCGCAGACGATGGTCTGGCGCTCGCCGGCCAGCTCGTAAGTCGACCTCGATCGCGTTGAGGATCTCGGGGAGCTGCTCGGGGGGGAACTCGACGTCGACCACCGGCCCGGTCACCTTGACGATCCGGCCGATGGCTCTGGTCTCAGTGGTCATAAGGCTCACTCGCTTTGCTCGTTCGTGTAGTACTCAGTACTTAGTACTCATACTGGTACTTAGTACTCACTGGTTGCCTGCTCTCAGGGCCTCCGCGCCGCCGACGATCTCCGATATCTCCGTCGTGATCTCGGCCTGTCTCGCCTGGTTGGCCTGCCTGGTGTACAGCTTGACCAGGTCGCGGGCGTTGTCGGTGGCCGCTTTCATGGCCCGCTGCCTGGCGGCGTGCTCGCCGGCCGATGCCTCGAGCAGCATCCCGAACACACCGGCCTCGACGTAACGGGGGAGGATCCGATCGAGGATCTCCTCGGGGGACGGCTCGAACTCGTAGCTGACCGGCGGGCCTTCGGCATCGCTGTCCTCCGGTGGCCTGACCGGGAGCATCTCGACCCGCTCCGTCACCTGGTTGAGTGCCGACTGGAACCTGTTGTAGACCACGTCGAGCTGGTCGATCTCGCCGCTGGCGTATTCGTCGAGGATGTGGTTGGCCACGGCCCTGGCGTCTCCGTAGCCGGGGCGGTCGGTCACCCCGAGAAAGGCGCGGCGCACGTGGTAGCCGCGGAACCGGAAGTACCCCTGCGCCTTCTTCCCCACCACGTAGAGACGGTGCTCGATCCCCTCGCGCCGCAGCTCGAGCAGCCGGCTTTCGGCGGCGCGCAGCACGTTGGTGTTGTACGCCCCGGCGAGACCACGGTCGGAGGTGATGGCGAGCACCCCGACCGTCCGGACCTCGCGCTGCTCGAGGAGGACATGGCTGGAGCTGCCGCCGGCTGCGCCGACGTTGCGGATCACCTCGGTGAGCTTGTGGATGTAGGGCAGCGACTCGCGGACCCGCTGCTGGGCGCGCACGATGCGCGACGCCGCGATCAACTCGAAGGCGCGGGTGATCTTCATCGTCGCCTGGACGCTCTTGATCCGGCGCCGGATCTGGCGGACCTCAGCGCTGGCCATGCGTCACTCGGTCGGCTCGAACATCTCGAGGAACTCCTTGATCGCCGCCTCCAGCTCGGAGGTGTCGGGATCCCCTTCGGCGTCCTTGGGGAAGTCGCCCGTCTCGGACATGGAGTCGATCAGACCCCGGTGCCGGGTCCTCACGTACTCCCTCATCTCGGTCTCGAAGCGGCGGATGTCCCTCACGGGCACCGAGTCCATCAACCCGTTGGTGACGGCGAAGATGGCGAGAACCTGCTCCTCGACCGGCACCGGCTGGAACTGGGGCTGCTTGAGCACCTCGACCACCCGGCGGCCCCGCTCCAACTGCGCCTGGCTGGTGGCGTCGAGCTCAGAACCGAACTGGGCGAATGCCTCGAGCTCGCGGAACTGGGCGAGGTTGATCCGAAGGGTGCCGGCAACCCGCCGCATCGCCCGGATCTGCGCCGAACCCCCCACCCGGGACACCGAGGTGCCCGCGTTGATGGCGGGACGGACCCCGGAGTAGAAGAGGTCGGTCTCGAGGAAGATCTGACCGTCGGTGATCGAGATGACGTTGGTGGGGATGTAGGCCGAGATGTCGTTTGCCTTGGTCTCCACGATGGGCAGCCCGGTGAGCGAACCGCCCCCGTTCTCGTCCGACAGCTTGGCGCAGCGCTCCAGGAGCCGGCTGTGGAGATAGAACACGTCGCCCGGGTATGCCTCTCGACCTGGCGGGCGGCGAAGCAGCAGTGCGATCTCGCGGTAGGCGACGGCCTGCTTGGACAGGTCGTCGAAGATGATCAGGGCGTGCTGGCCGTTGTACATCCAGTGCTGCCCGATGGCTGAGCCGGCATATGGGGCGTACATCTGCACCGGGGCCGGCGCCGAGGCGGTGGCGCTGACCACCACCGTGTACTCCAAGGCCCCCGCCTTCTCCAACGAGTCGACCACCTCGGCGACTGTCGACGCCTTCTGACCGATCGCCACGTAGATGCACCGCACCGCCTGGTCGGTGCCCCAGAACTGTTTCTGGTTGATGATCGTGTCCACCGCCAGCGCCGTCTTGCCGGTCTGACGGTCGCCGATGATGAGCTCGCGCTGACCCCGGCCTATCGGGATCATGGCGTCGATCGCCTTGATCCCGGTCTGGAGCGGTTCGCGCACCGGTTGGCGTTCGACCACCGATGGGGCCGTGGTCTCGAGAAGCCTGGTCTCGGTTGCGTTGATGGCGCCCTTGCCATCCAGCGGGTTGCCCAGAGGGTCGATCACCCTGCCGAGCAGCTCGTCGCCCACGATCACCGAGAGGACCCGCCCGGTGGAGCGGACCGGGTCGCCCTCCTCGACCTCCGATGCCTCACCCATGAGCACTGCGCCGATCGACCCCTCATCGAGGTCGAGGGCCACACCGAGCAGCCCGCCGGGGAACTCGAGTAGCTCAGAGGACATGGCATTGGGCAGCCCTTGACCCTGGCCACGCCGTCGGCCACCGACACGACGTACCCGACCGTCTCGGCTTCGAGAGTGGGCTCCCACCCCTCGAGGCTGCGACGCAGGGCGGCTGTGATGTCGTCTGCGGTTATCAGGACGTCGGCCATCGAACGGTTCTCCTCAGCTCCACCGGGCTCGGGATCATCTGGTCGGTTACCGGTTTCTCATGCTGTCGCGCAGGCTCTCCAGCCGCCGCCGCACGGTCCCGTCGATCACCGTGTCACCGACGGTGGCGGCAACGCCGCCGATGACCGCCGGGTCCACAACCACCCGGACCTCCACGTTCCGCTTTGTCGCCCTACCCAGCGACTCGGCCAGCCGCTGGCGGGTGGCATCGTCGAGCGGAACCGCGCTGCGGACCTCGGCCACCGCCCGCTCCCTGGTGGCAGCGGCCTGGCTGACCAGCTCGTCGGCGATGTCGGGGAGGTCGCCTCCCCTGCCGGCGGCGACCACCATCGAGATGGCGTTCATGGTGACCGGGGCGACCCGATTGCCCAGGAGATCGTTGACTATCGCCTGACGGCGCTCGAGCGGGAGCCGAGGGTCGCTCAAGGTCTGCCGCAGATCGGGCGATGCCTCCACCGCTCTGCCCACCTGGAACACCTCGTCCTCCACCCGGTCGAGGTCTCCCTCGGCCTGGGCGATGGCGAGGATGGCGGTGGCGTATCCGCTCGCCCGGGACTTCGGTCACCGGCCCTCCAACTCGGTGAGGTACTGCTCGACGAGTCGACGCTGTCGCTCCTCGTCGAGGTTCTCCCCGACAAGCCGCTCGGTGAGGTCGATGGTGATGTTGGCCACCTCGTTGCGGGCATCGGCGAGCGCCCGCTCCTTCTCGGTCTCGGCTTCCTGGCGTGCCCGTGTCAGGATCTGGTCGGCCTCGGCGGTGGCCGCTCTGCGCAGTCTCATCACGCAACTGTTCGGCGGTCTGGCGCGCTTCGTCGATGATTCGGGCTGCCTCGGCCTTGGCGTTGTCGAGCTGGTTGCGGTAGTCGTCGAGCAGGCTCTGCGCCTCGACCTTGGATTGCTCCGCCTCCTGCAGCTGACCGGATATCGCCTGCTGTCGCGCCTCCAGCATCTGGTTCATCGCGGGCCATGCCCACAGCCGGATGGCGATGAAGACGAAGGCGAAGGCGATGATCCCGGCGATCAGTTCGGGGAGAGCCGGAAGCAGCAGGTCTAACCTGCCCCCTTCCTCGGCCTCGGCCGCCAGGATCTGCACGCCGATCATCCGGCGAGGAAGAAGAGGACGAAACCGAGCAGCGCCAACGCCTCGCTCAAGGCCATGCCGATGAACATGTTGGTGCGCACCAGACCGGCGGCCTCCGGCTGGCGGGCCATCGCCTGCACGGCGTTGCCTGCGGTGATCCCGACACCGATCCCCGGACCGATCGCTGCCAAGCCGTAGCCGATCAGCGCCAGACTGCCGCTGATATCGCCGGTCAGCCCGGTGGTGGCCTCTTGGGCCAGCACCTGCGCCGCAGCCAGTACTGCATCCATCCTTGCTTCCTTTCCTCTTCCTTCTCGAACCCGATCAATGCTCCGGGTGCACCGACTGCTGGATGTACACCGCCGAGAGCAGGGTGAATATGTACGCCTGGAGCACGCACACGAAGATCTCGAACGCATAGATCCCGATCCCGAGCACGAACCAGGGAATCCCGAGCACGGCACGGGCGCCGATGTCGCCGATGGCGCCGATGAAGACCACCCCGGTCACCAGGAGCAGCGAGAGCATGATGTGCCCGGCGACCAGGTTGGCGAAGAGCCGCACCGCCAGCGTGAGCGGCCGCAAAATGAGGTACTGGGCAAACTCGATGAGGCCAACCAATGGACGGATCGCCACCGGGATCGAGCGCGGCCAGATGACATCGCCCAGGAAGCTGAACCCGTTCTTGGCGAACCCGACGAACATGTAGATGACGTAGGTGACCAGCGCCAGGAAGCCAGGTATCGCCATTCGGGAGGTGATTGGGAAGCTGATGAATGGCGTCACCTCGAAGAGGTTGCCCACAAGGATGAAGAGGAAGAGCGACAACAGGTACGGGGCGTACTTCACCCCTTCAGGCCCGATGATTCCCACGGCGATGTCCTCACGCACGAGGGTGACCAGCGACTCGATCGCCGCCTGGAACTTCGTCGGCACCAACCGGGGCTTGCGGAAGGCGACAAACAGCAGCACCACCACAATGATCGCGGCGAGGGCGATGAGGACCACCGTGCGGTTGATCGGGCCCCAGATGCCGGGGAAGACGAACAGCTCGTTGACGTTTTCCGGGGCGCAAACCACGACCTCGGCCGGGTTGCACTCCTCGGCAGCCAGGATCACTGGGTCCACTCGAGCTCCTTCTCAGCACCACGGGCCACGGCGACGGTCTCCCAAGCGAGCAGCACGATATACGCCGCCACCGTGGCCAGCCCAAACGCCAGCCGGTCGAGGTCGGTGAACCGGAGCACGACCATCACGGTCAAGGTCAGCAACCCGAAGACGGAGGAAGAATCCGAGACAGGGCGGTGGCCTGGTAGAGGGCGAGGGGAGATCTTGGCGGCCACCGAGAGCATGGCGCCGGCGAGGAGGAAGTTGGCCACCACCAGCACCACGCCGAAAGCGGCAGCGATGGCGCCTTCTCCTCCCCTGGTGATCCAGAAGATGGCGACCAGGATCGGTCCCACCACGACAGCCCTGCGGGCGATGTGCGAAGCGAGCACCGCCTCGATGTTCACCGGTGCCTCCACGGCGCCCACGAGCTGTCGTCGTCGTTCTGCTTTGAAAGTGCCAGCAGCCTCATGAACCCGGAGTAGGCGCCGAGCGCCGCCCCTATGACCACGAGCCACGGCGCGGTGTCCAGCCAGCGGTCGGCGAAGTACCCGAGCAAGGTCCCCGAGACGATGGATCCGAAGAAGGATCCGCCCGCCATCCACCCCTCCTCCATGGCGCGCCCGACCTGCTGGTGAGCGGTCGGCCTGCTGGCATCCATCGGGTCACGGTCCCTTGTGATTTCTTTCACAATGTACCGAATCCCCGCGCCGGAAGCAAGACTCCGGCGACCCTAGCAATCCCCAATCCCAGGGCAATCGGCGGCGGCAATGTGACCCACCTTCCGCCTTCCGACTTCCGTCTTCCGACTTCCGTCTGCAATCAACCGATCGGTTGATCCCCCGCACCAGCCGTATGACCGCGCGATTCGGCCTTCGGATGCGCCAGGTCTGGCCTCCCGGGCGATGTGCTCGGCGACTCAGTGGCAGGACACTTCATGACGACGGAGGTGAAACATGTACGCAGTCGAAGTCGACAACCTCACAAGAAGTACGACGGCCGTCTGGTCCTGAAGGGGGTCAGCTTCACCGTTGCTCCCGGGGAGATATTCGGGATCCTCGGGACCGAACGGTGCCGGCAAGACGACCACGGTCGAGTCGATCGTCGGTTTGCGCCGTCCCGACGGGGGCACCGATCAGGATCCTCGGGCTCGACCCCCAGAAGGACCGTGACCAGGTGCGGAAACGGGTCGGGGTCCAACTCCAGGAGGCGCGTCTCCCCGACCGTTTGAAGGTTTGGGAGGCGCTCGATCTCTACTCCTCGTTCTACGAGACGCCGGTGTCGTGGCGCGATCTCGCCGATCGCCTCGGGTTGGACGACAAGCTGGACACCCGGTTCTCCGAGTTATCCGGCGGCCAGCGGCAGCGGCTGTCGATAGCCCTCGCCCTGGTGGGCGATCCCGAGGTGGCGGTGCTCGACGAGCTGACAACCGGGCTCGACCCAGCTGCTCGACGCGAGACCTGGGATCTGATCGAGGACGTCCGATCACGCGGCGTCACCGTGCTGCTCGTCACCCATTCGATGGAGGAGGCGGAGCATCTCAGCGATCGTCTCGCCCTGATCGATCAGGGTCGGGTCGTCGCCGTGGATACCCCTTCGGGGCTGATATCGCGGGCCGCGCCGGCGGTGCGGATCCGGTTCGTTCCCTCGTCGCCCCTCGAACGATTCGGTTCTCGTTGCCATGCCGGAGGTCGAGGATGTGACCGTGAGCGGCGATCAACTGGTCGATCACCGGCACGGGCAACGTGCTCCACACCATCATGTCCGAGCTCGCCAGACGCCAGATCATCGCAGAGCAGCTCCGGGTGGATCAGACCACCCTCGACGACGCCTTCCTTGCTCTCACCGGTCGCCAGACCGAGAACTGATCAAGGGAGAATCCTATGCAAGCCATTGCCAAGTTGACCCACGTCGAAGCAAAGCTGTTGTTCCGCGATCGATCTTCGTTGATGTGGGGCCTGGTGTTCCCGGCTGTACTGCTCCTGGCACTCGGGTTCTTCTTCCCGGGGTTCAGGGACCCATTGCCTGATGCAGGCGGGCTTCGCCTAGTCGATATCTACGCTCCGATAGTCATCGCCCTGGGCATCGCCAGCCTCGGGCTGGTGACAATGCCGACCTACATGGCCGAGTACCGCAGCCGGGGAGTGATCCGGCGGCTGGCCACAACACCGGTTCCGCCGAGGCATCTGGTCTTTGCGATGCTGGCAGTGCACGTGACCACCACGGTGGCTGGGGCGGTACTCGCCCTCATCGCCGGCACGATCGCATTCGATATCCCGCTGCCGTCGGACCCCGCCGGATTCGCTCTCGCGGTAGTTCTCACCACCACGGCGCTGTTCTCCATCGGTCATGGTGATCGGAGCTCTTGCCCCAACGCCTTCGGCGGCGCAGGGGATCGGCTTCCTGGTGTACTTCCCCTCGCTGTTCTTCGCCGGTGTCTACTTCCCACGTGGCGCCATGCCCGACTGGTCTGCGGGCGGTGAGCGACTTGACGCCGAGCGGCGCCGGGGTTCGAGGCGATGCAGGACGACATGGTTGGGGTCCGCATCGCTCGGGGTCGATACCCTGTTGGTTCTGGTGGTGGTGGCCGCCGTCGCCGGCGTGGTGGCGGCGAGGTTCTTCCGTTGGGAGTGAGTTCGATTTGACCTCCGGCATCACCCCGCCGACCCGGTCCGGCCAGGATGAAGCGGCGGACTCGGTCGCCGCCAGGCTCAGCAACCTGGACCGGAGATTCGAGTTCCTGGTCCGGTACATCCCATACGTCTTGCTGCTGCTCAGTTATGTCCTATCACTGCTGGCCGGGGGAATGAGCCAGGGCGACGCTGTCAGCGTGACGTTGCTCGTGGTGGTGACGGCCGCGTGGACCTACTTCTTGCACACCCGGTTGGGTGGTCGCCTCACACCCGACATCCCGGCCGAGGAGAGGGCCGTGCAATGGCGGGTGCGGGTCTATTTCGCCGGGATGTTGGCTCTGGGTGCATTGCTGATGGCAATGCATGCGCTGTTCTTCATCTATGTGATCACCGGGTTCTTCCATGCCGGCCTGCTCCGCCCCAAGTGGCTGATGGTGGCCGGTGTGGCCGCTACCTCGCTCCTGGTCAACGCCCTGATCATCGGATACCCGGACCTCCGGCCGGAGAATTTGGTGCTCTACGCAATCATCTTCGTAGTGCAGACCGTCACCATCTCGGGGGGGATAGTCGGCGCGGAGTGGCTGCGGCGGCTCAGCGAGCAGCGGCGGTTGGCCGTGGCCGAACTCGAGGCGGCGATGGAGGAGAACGCCGGACTCCACGCTCAACTATGAGCCAGGCGCGCGAGGCAGGGGTGCTCGACGAGCGCCAGAGACTGGCCGGAGAGATCCACGACACGGTGGCGCAGGGTCTTGCCGGTGTCATCACCAACATCGAAGCGGCCCGCAACGACCCGGATGTTGCCGAGAGAGAGCGCCACCTCGAGGGCGCACTTCAACTAGCGAGGGAGAGCCTCGACGAAGCGCGCCGCTCGGTCAATGCCCTGCGGCCCACCCCCCTGGAGAGGAGCCGTCTTGCCGACGCAATCGCCGAGGTGACGTCTCGCTGGGAGGCGACATCGGGGGTCCACGTCGATCTGGGAACCACCGGCACCGAGCGCTGGCTTCATCCGGAGGTGGAGGTGACGCTGCTGCGGGTCACCCAGGAGGCGCTGGCCAACGTGGCGAAGCACTCTGCGGCGGACAAGGTCGGGATCACCCTGTCATACATGGGCGAGTTGGTGACTCTCGACGTCAGGGACGACGGCGTAGGTTTCGCACCGGATGCCGTATCTGGCAGACCCGGCGATAGCTACGGGCTCGAGGTGATGCGCCAGAGGGTGGAGCGCCTTGGCGGGATGCTCGACATCGAGTCGGAGCCCGGCATGGGCACCGCCATATCTGCCCGGATCCCAGTGGGAGCGGGGGAACGGTGAGCGAGTCGATCGATGTGCTCATCGTCGACGACCACCCCGTAGTGCGCGACGGGCTGAAGGGGATGTTCGCCGGCGAGCCGGGTTTCACCGTCGTCGGTGAGGCCTCCGATGGGGACGAGGCAGTGGCAAAGGCTGCGGTGCTCCAGCCGGACGTGGTCCTCATGGATCTGCGGATGCCGGGGACCGGTGGAGTAGAAGCCATCGAGATGCTTGCGCAGCGCGGCATCGAATCCCGGGTCCTCATACTCACGACCTTCGACACCGAGGCCGACGTGCTCCCTGCCATCGAGGCGGGCGCCACCGGCTACCTCCTCAAGGACGCCCCGCGTCAGGAGTTGCTCCGGGCAGTTCGGGCCGCGGCCAAGGGGGAAGCGGTCCTGTCCCCGGCGATTGCCACACGGCTCCTCGGGCAGGTGCGGCGGCCGGCGGGCGAAACGGTCAGCGAGCGTGAGCTCGAAGTGCTCCGGCTGGTGGCCCGCGGCAGCACCAACCGCGAGACAGCGGACCGCCTCTTCATCAGCGAGGCGACGGTCAAGACACACCTGCTCCACATCTACGCCAAGCTCGGTGTCAACGACCGGGCCGCCGCGGTCGCCGCCGCCTACGACCGGGGGCTGCTGACCCCCGGCGACGCGCCGTAGGGGGTCCCTATTCCGGCACCGGGAACCCCGAGGTGAAGTCCTTCACCTCGGCGGCGGTGCGGTCGAGTAGCGCCTCGTCCTCCTTGCGGGTGGCGTCCACCGCCTCGTCGATCCAGGCTGCGATACGCGCCATGTCGGTGGGGGCCATGCCCCTGGTGGTGATTGCCGGGGTTCCCAACCGGATCCCCGATGGGTCGAACGGTTTGCGCGTGTCGAAGGGGACCGTGTTGTAGTTGAGCTCGATCCCGGCGCGGTCGAGCCCTTTGGCGGCCGGCTTGCCACCGATCTCGCGGTTGGTCAGGTCGACGAGGATTAGGTGGTTGTCGGTGCCACCCGACACGAGGTCAAAGCCCCTCTCCATCAGGGCCTCGGCCAGAGCCTTGGCATTGGCCACGATCTGGTGGGCGTAGTCGCGGAACTCGGCGGTCGAGGCCTCCTGCAGCGCCACTGCGATTGCCGCTGTGGTGTGGTTGTGCGGACCCCCCTGGAGCCCGGGGAAGACCGCCCGGTCCAGGTCCTTGGCGTGCTCGGCGCGGCTCATCAGCATCGCCCCCCGAGGGCCACGCAGCGTCTTGTGGGTCGTAGTCGAGATGACCCCGGCGTATGGGGCCGGCGAGGGATGGGCTCCACCCGCCACCAACCCGGCGATATGGGCGATGTCCGCCACGAGGACGGCACCGACTTCATCGGCGACTGCGGCGAAGGCGGCGAAGTCGATGGTGCGGGGGATGGCCGTGCCGCCGCACCAGATGAGCTTGGGCCGCTCATCCATGGCCAACCGTCGAACCTGGTCCATGTCGACCATGCCAGTGTCGGCCAGGACCTCGTATTGGACGGATCGGAACCACTTCCCGGTCGCCGAGACGTTCCACCCGTGGGTGAGATGGCCACCCATGGGGAGGGCCATCCCCATGACCGTGTCGCCCGGTTCACAGAAGGCGAGATAGACGGCCAGGTTGGCCGGTGAGCCCGAGTAGGGCTGGACATTGGCGTGCTCGACCTCGAAGAGCCGCTTGGCTCGTTCCCGGGCCAGCTCCTCGATCGGGTCGATGAACTGCTGCCCTTCGTAGTAGCGCCGTCCGGGATAGCCCTCGGAGTACTTGTTGGTGAGCACCGTGCCCGTCGCCTCGAGCACGGCGCGCGACACGTAGTTCTCCGATGGGATGAGCCGGATCTTCTCCGCCTGTCGCTGTTGCTCCGCCTCGATCAGCCGTGCGATCTCCGGGTCCACCTGCTCGATGGAAGTCTGGTCGCTCATGGTGGGCCTCCTTGAGGCATCAATCGTAGAGCGGGGGCCCTTACAATCCCCCGCTACGCCTTGGGAGGGGCCGGATGAGTGGATACGAATGGCTGGTGCTGCTCCATATCGTCGCGGCAATAGTCTGGGTGGGTGGAGGTTTCGCCACCCAGGTGTACGCCGAGAGGGCGAGACGATCCACCGATCCGACGCGGCTGGCCGGCTTCGCCAACGACATCGCGTGGGCGGGGACCCGGTTGTTCGCCCCGGCCTCACTACTCGTGATCGCCGTGGGCATCGCGATGGTGCTGGTCGACCCGGCGTGGGACTTCGGTCAGTTGTGGATCATGCTTTCACTCGTCGCAGTGGCCATCTCCTTCATCACCGGTGCCACCTTCCTCGGGCCCGAATCGGGCCGGATCGGGAAGCTGATCGAAGAGCGGGGTCCGGAGGATCCAGAGGTGGTGAGGAGGATCGGGCGCACGCTCGTCATTTCCAGGATCGACTACGTGGTGTTGCTGCTCGTGGTCGTGCTGATGGTGTTCAAACCCGGGGCGTGACAAGGCTCAATCGAGGGTCACGGGACCCGGCCGCAGCACTCGCGGCGTCAGGCCGGTGACGTCGACCACGGTCGAGGCCACGCCTCCGGGACAACGCCCCGGAAGGTAGACGGCCACGGCTTCCCCGAACACGGCTCGTGCCTCCTCGTGGTCCATTGCCGGCGGCGCACCGGAGAGGTTGGCCGATGTGATGGCGAGCGGTCCCGTCTCGGCCAGCAAGTCGAGCAGCCCGCGGTGGTCGGGAACCCTGACACCGACGGTGGAGCTGGCCGGATCGCCCACCCAATCAGGCAGCGGTCGGCTAGTCCGCGCCACCAGGGTGAGCGGCCCGGGCCAGTGCCGCGAGGCGAGTTCCACAGCTTCGACAGTCATCGAGACCAGCCCCGCCGCTTGGGCGAGAGACCCGACCAGGAGCGATATCGGCTTGTCGGGCGGCCGCCCCTTGATTTCGTAGAGCCGGGCGACCGCCGCCGCGTCGGCCGGATCGACCCCGATACCATAAACCGTGTCGGTGGGCACGCCCACCACCTGCCCGGAGCGCACCGACTCCGCCGCTGCAGGGATCAGGGAACTGGTTGGATCGCCCATTTACTCGTCGAGATCAGGAGGGATACCAGGCTGGATGCATCCCGTCTCAGCTCCATTCCGCTCTTCGCCCAGCTCGGCCGGCACGACCGCCAGCGGGTCGCCCAGTGGGCCGACGAGGTAGAGGTGAAGGAGGGTGCTCAGGTCATTCGCGAGGGAGACTTCGCCCACGAGTTCTTTGTGATCGAGGAGGGCACCGCCAACGTCGAGCACGACGGGCGGACCCTGACCGAGCTCACCAAAGGGGATTTCTTCGGGGAGATCGGACTCGTTGAGCATGTGCGACGCACTGCAACGGTCACCGCCACCAGTCCGTTGCGACTGGTGGTGATGTTCGAGCGCGAGTTCGCCGCCATGGAGAAGGAACTGCCCGCCGTGGCAGATCAGGTTAAGGAAGCCATCCGGAGGCGGTGCTCGCAGATCGTCTAGCCCCAAGGCCGCCTCAGACACAACATCTGGCTCCCTTGCGCGCAACGAGGATCCGATCGCGGCCAGCCAGGTCACGCCTCAGATCTACGTCGAGCCACGCCCCGAACGCGCCAACGGCAGCCTCGCCCTGCGTCTCGCCGATCTCACAAAATAGCCAGCCGCCCACCCCCAGCCACCACGAGGCATCGAGCGCGATCCGTTCGATGACGTCGAACCCGGACTGTCCGGCCACGAGCGCACCCCGCGGCTCGTGGTCCCTGATCTCCACCGGCAGCCCTGTCCATTCGCCCTCGGCCACGTATGGCGGGTTGGTCACCAGCAGATCGATGCGATCGCGCAGGTCGGAGGGCAGGGCGTCAAAGAGATCACCGTTGTGGAGAGCGACATCAAGCCCGAGCCGAGCTGCGTTCTCCGCAGCCAGCGAGAGCGCCTCCTGGGAGATGTCCGTGGCATGGACCTGAGCAGCCGGGAAGCGCGACTTGAGCGCCAGCGCCAGCGCTCCGGAACCGGTGCAAAGATCGACGATGACCGTCCCCGGTCCCGCCTCGCCGAGAGCCATCGCAGCCTGCTCCCATAACTGCTCGGTCTCCGGCCGGGGGATCAATGCGCGCCTATCGCTCACCACCTCGATCGGGCCGAAGTCGACGGTTCCCTCGATGTATTGCAGAGGCTCGCCGCTCAGCCGCCTTTCAAGCAGGCCGCCAAGACGCTCTGCCTGGCCGTGGTCGAGTGACGAAGGATCGAATCGCACCACCCTGCCGCCGGTTACTACCCGGGCCAGCCGGTCCACCTCGTGTCGGGGGAGCCCATCGATGGTCACGGCCCCAGTCTCACAGGTCCGGGCCAGGATGTTGAACGGACGGCGGCGACGGCTCTGGTCTCAGGGACGGGCCGTGCCCTCGCCGGGCGCTATCGCACCGCTCGGCGCCTTCCTGAAGCGGAACCAGGCCCAGAAGCCGAGAGATACGAGGGCGAACCCGGCGAAGAGCGAACCGGCGACCACGAACGGGGTCGCCGACTCCAAGGGGCCGTAGCCCTGGCCGGGGTGGGCGAGGAAATGGAGCACCGCGAAGGCCCCGATTCCGAACAGCAGCGACCAAACCCATCGGTTCCAGCGGAACACCTTCTCGCCTGCCAGGAACCGCATCGGGAACAGGGAGAACACGAGCCCCTCGAGCCCGGCGATGAAAAGAGTCGCCAGTGCGGCGTCGCCGGCGACGGCTACAAGCGTCGGGGTGGAGCCCAGCGAAAGGTGAGTTGCCGACCAGGCCAGCCATGCCCCGAGCCCGGCCACCGCGGCAAGAGCCGCTCCAGTTGCAGCTGCCCGGCCCTCATCACGCTTGCTCAGAACCGCGGCCACGATCACCCCGGCGAGGATGCCGTAGAGGTAACCGGGGAGGAACCCGATCAGCCGGGAGACGAGGACACAGGCTCCAGCAACGAGCAGCGCCCCGGGAAGAGTCCGAACCGATAGCCCGATTTCAGGCTGCGCTCGCCGGAGCATCAGAGCGGTGGTCCCCGTCCCGACGAGTGTCAGCCCCACAAAGGCGACCAACGTCCCCAGCACCAGACCGAAGGTGGTGGTGTTCCATCCGAACCCCGGATCGAGCAGTCCACCGAGAAATGCGCCGGCGACGATGGTGCCGCCCAGCGTCCACCAACTCGCCCGCACCCGTTCACGCCTCACCTTCGAAGCCTCGGTGCGCCGCTTTCCGAACCAGCCAAGGACCTCGTCGTAGTGCTCGTCGAGGGTCCGATTGAAGACCTCGGCCGGGAACGGCATCAGCAGGACCAGCAGCGCCGCCAGCAGCAGGTTGGTCCCGATCACCAGCGGATCGGTTGAGACCCCGGATACCGGTGTGACCGCGCTGACCACCGCCGAGACGCCGGGTGGAGAGCCGGGGTCACTGGTGCCAGGCGCGGTGCCGTCGGTCCCGCCGGGTGCCGCCACCACGACCGTTGTCGTCGTGGTGCTGGCAGGAGTCGTCGTCGAAGTGGTCGTGGTCGATGTGGTTGTCGAAGAGGTGGTGGTCGCCGAAGAGGTGGTGGTCGGTGGCGGCAGAGTCGTGGTGGTGGTCGGAGGCAGAGTCGTGGTGGTGGTCGGTGGCGGCGGGGTGTTCAGCCGAACGCCCCCGAGGTCGCTCTGGGTCAGCCGCCATCCGAGTACCTCTCCGCTTTCGGGGTCGTAGACGATGTAGTCATAGAAGGTGATGGTGCCGGTGAGCTCGGTGGCCATGACGCCATCGACGGTCCGTGCCGAATCAGTCACCCGGAACGACACCGGCTGTGGTTCCAGTGGGTCGAAGGGGACGTCCATGAGCGAGCACTGACCGGAGTACCGGCGGCCCGATGGGACTAGTTCGCAACTCACGCTAACGGTCGCCCACGGCCATGTCAGGCAAACGCTCTCCCCGCACCGCTTCGCCCGAGCCTCGACCGTCGTCACCGCCTCCGAAGGGCCGGGACCGTCTGGGAACTCCTCGCTGGTCTGCTGCCCGACAGGGGTCGACTCGACGAGGTTCATGGTCAGCTCCCATGCCCCTCGGACCCTGCCCGGCACATCGCGCTCGTCGCTCTGAGCCTGCGCTACCCCGGCCAGACTCGACATGAGAAGCAGGACCACTCCGACAAATCCGACCGTCAGCCGACCGCGGCCCGGCGCGCCCCCCGAGATGCCCCCGAAGAAACGCGCCATGGCCACCGTCCCCACTCCCCTAACCCATCCCTGACGGCACAGTACGGGGCTCTCAGGTCGAGGGGCATGGGTCGCCCGGCTCAATCTGCCTACGCCGGCTCAGCCCTCTTCGGAAAGTCTGCGTTGCTGGTCGGCGACCAAGAGGGCGTCGAACCAAGGAGTCGAGGTCGCCCTCGAGCACATCCGAGAGGCGCTTCAGGGTGAGACCGATGCGGTGGTCGGTGACCCTGTTTTCCTTGTAGTTGTAGGTACGGATCTTCTCGGACCGGTCACCGCTCCCGATCTGTGAGCGACGTGCCCCCGACAGTTCGGCGTGCCGCCGCTCCTCTTCGGCCTGACGGAGCCGGGCGCGGAGAATGCGAAAAGCCTTCTCCTTGTTCTGGAGTTGGCTCTTCTCGTCCTGGCAGGAGACGACGATCCCGGTGGGTATGTGGGTGAGACGCACCGCCGAGTCGGTGGTGTTCACCGACTGACCCCCGGGGCCGGTCGATCGGAAGACATCCACCCGCACTTCCTCGGGGAGCAGCTCGATGTCGCTCTCCGCCACCTCGGGGAGCACCGCCACGGTGGCCGTCGATGTGTGGACGCGCCCCTGGCTCTCGGTGCGCGGCACGCGCTGCACGCGGTGGACGCCGGCCTCGAAGCGAAGCCGGCCAAAGGCTTCCTTTCCTCCGATGCCGAGCGTCACCCTGGAGAAGCCCCCCGATTCTGACGGATGGCTCTCGAGCGTCTCGACGGTGAGCCCGTGGGATTCGGCGTAGCGCTGGTACATCCGGCTCAGGTCACCGGCCCATATGGCGGCTTCGTCCCCGCCCGCCGCGGCCCGGATCTCGATGATGACCGGCCTCCCCTCGTCGGGATGCCGCGGGAGCAGCGCGGTGCGAAGCGATTCCTCGATTCGGGCCGCCTCGGCCTGTCGTTCCTCCCCCAGCGCCGCCAGGTCCGTTGCCAGCTCGGGATCGTCACCTGCCATTGCCCGCGCCTCGCGGGCGTCCTCGTCAGCTTGACGCCAGGATCGGAACAGGTCGACAAGCGAGGTCAGCTCGGCGTGGCGTCTCGCCAAATCGCGGTAGGTGCGCTGATCGGCCACCACCTCGGGGTCGGCGAGCCGCAGCATCACGTCATCGAGGTCGCGCTCCGCCGCCTCGAGGCGACTGAGCATCCCGGCGTCCACGGTCAGGCTGTCGGCGGATCTTCGCCAGGTAGGGCGGGGTCGCCGGGGTCCACCGGGTTGCCAACCTGAGCCGGGTTCACCGCCTCGATCGCCCCTTCTCCCGCAGCCTCATCGGGCACAACGCCGCTGGCCTCAGGGTCCACCTCACCGCGCAGCTCGACTTCGGCCCGCCGTTCCGAGTCCAGAGCAGCGAGCAAGCTGGCCACCGCCACCGGGATCATCGGCTCCTCGGGCACCCGGGTGGTGAGCCTCTGCAGCCATAGCCCAGGGGCGGCGAGCACCTTTCCGAGCTTGCCATCCGCCCGGAGCCCGGAGAAGCGGAGCAACTCGTAGGACACACCCGCGATAACCGGGATCAGCAAGACCCGGCTGGCGATCAGCCATGGCAGCGAGGGTCTCCCCAGCAGCGAGAACAAGAGCACCGAAAGCAGCACCACTAGCAGCAGGAAGCTGGTCCCGCATCTGGGGTGCTCTTTCGGGTAACGCCCCACAGAACCAGCCGAGAGTTGTTCACCTGCCTCGTAGGCGTGAATGGTCATGTGCTCCGCCCCGTGGTACTGGAAGACCCGGCTGATCTCGGGGATCCGCCCGATCGCCCAGATGTACCCCACGAACACCGCCACGCGGATCGCTCCCTCGACGAGGTGCACCCAGCCCGATTGGCCGATGACCCACCTCGCCCCCACGGCGGGGAGAACCACGAAAAGCCCGGCGAAGAGCGTGAGGGCAAGAACCAGAGACCCGGCGACCTGGCCGCGGGAGAGCGGTCGCTCGTCCTCCCCGCTGGCGCGCTGAGCTGACCAGGACAGGGCGCGCATGCCAAGCGTCAGCGATTCACCGAGCACCATCACGCCGCGGATCAGCGGGACGCGAGCCCACCGGGACCGGGACGAGAGGCGGGGCAGTTCTTTCCGGGTTGCCTCGATGACTCCAGCCGGGTTGCGCACAGCCACCGCCCAACCAGACGGGGCCCGCATCATTACGCCTTCGATAACGGCCTGTCCGCCGACGGTCTGGGATGGATCGCGGCTCATCGACGGTCGGCCGCGTGCCCGGGGTGGTGGTGGCTCAGGACTCTTCGGCGGCGGGCTCCGCCGCGGCATCGCCCTTGGCGGCACGGGTGAAGGATGTCTTCCCGTACCGCTTCTGGAACCGCTCGACCCGTCCACCGCTGTCGACCAGCTTCTGGCGGCCGGTGAAGAAGGGGTGGCATTCGTTGCACAATTCGACGTGCATCTCCGGCTTCCCGCTTGTGGAACGGGTGGTGAAGGTGTTCCCGCAGGAGCAGATCACCTTGGTCTCGACGTAGTCGGGATGGATCCCGGTCTTCACTGCATCCTCCTGATCGCTCAGCTGCTGCTCCGCGCCACCTCGGCGAGGAACTCGGGGTTGGACTTGGTGTTCTTGAGTCGGTCGATGAGCAACTCCAAGGCGGCGCCGGGCTCGAGGGCCAGCAGTACCCGCCGCAGCTTCCACACCTGGAGCAACTCCTGCCGGTCGAACAGCAACTCCTCCTTACGTGTTCCCGATCCCTCGATGTCGATGGCCGGGTAGATCCGCTTGTCGGCGAGCTTCCGGTCGAGCCTCAGCTCCATGTTCCCGGTTCCCTTGAACTCCTCGAAGATGACCTCGTCCATCTTCGACCCGGTCTCGACCAGCGCCGTGCCGAGAATCGTCAGACTGCCGCCCTCCTCGATGTTCCGAGCAGCTCCGAAGAACCGCTTCGGCGGGTAGAGAGCGGTGGAGTCGACGCCACCCGAGAGGATGCGACCCGAGGCCGGCGTGGCCAGGTTGTGAGCGCGGGCAAGGCGGGTGATCGAGTCGAGCAGGATGAGAACGTCGGTCCCCATCTCGACCAACCGCTTGGCACGCTCCAAGGCCAATTCGGAGACCTGGCAGTGCTCCTCGGCGGGGCGGTCGAAGGTCGAGTACACGACCTCGCCCTTGACCGAGCGTTGCATGTCGGTGACCTCTTCGGGCCGCTCTCCCACCAGCACCACCATCAAGTAGACCTCGGGGTTGTTGGTGGTGATCGACTGGGCGATCTCTTTGAGCACCGTGGTCTTCCCCGCCTTGGGCGGCGACACGATCATCCCCCGCTGGCCCTTACCGATGGGGGCGATCAGGTCCATGATCCTGGCGATCATTCCGTTTGGCTTGCCGTCGAGCTCGAGGCGGAGCCGCGAGTCGGGGAACAGCGGGGTGAGCCTCTCGAACCGGGGCCGGCGATGCGCCTCGTCGACGGTCATGCCGTTGACCGAGTCGATCCGGATCAGGGCAGGAAACTTCTCCTGACTGCGCGGCGGCCGGATCGGTCCCTCCACCAAGTCGCCTCGCCGCAGACCGAACTTGCGCACCTGGCTGGCCGAGACGTAGACATCGCGATCACCGGGGAGGTAGCTGGTGACCCGGAGGAACCCGTATCCCTCGGGGAGGATGTCGAGAATCCCTTGACGGATCTCGAGGTCGCCCTCTGGGATCTGCGGCTCTCGGTCACCCCGCTCATAACCCTGCGGGCCTAGACCCTGGCCACCACGACGGCGGCGCCTCTTGCGGTTCCCGTCTCGGGGGCCGTCCCATTCGCGTCGATCGTCTTCGCGTCGATCGTCTTCGCGCCGATCGTCGTCGCTCGAGACTCGGGGCGCGGCATCGTCGACCGAGTCATCCTCGGTCGGCTCGGGAGCAGGCGCGCTGAACGGCTCGGGCCGGGGCAGCGCGGCGGGAAGCTCGACCACGGGGAGGCTGTCACCGCTCGGCTCATAGCCGTCGGCGTTCATGATGGCGTCGATGAGGTGGGCCTTTTGCAGCCCATCGGTCTCGATGCCGACCGCCTCGGCGATCTGGCGGAGATCTCTGATCGACTTCCCCTGGAGTTCCGCTCTGGTCGTCATATGGTCCTTTCACCGTCGCCTTGATCGGCTCCGGCTAGAGAGATGCCTGGTCCGCCGGTGGGGACTTCCCGCACCGTCGGAGCGGCTTTGCTGAGTCGTTCAGCGGGACCTACTGGCTCCGTCGTTGCCCGCACAGTCCACGACGGGATTACCTACAGGTGAGTGCCGTGTGGCTCAGGGGTCCTCCGTGACGGAAAATGAGCACGGGAGTGACGAATCGGCGGTCATTCTACACAGCCGCCGTCGCATGCCAAGCCGCCGTCACTCCGGCTCGCCCACTGCTTCTCTGACGAAGTCCTGCACCGCTTCCAGACGGGCCGGCAACAGGTTGTGCCGCTCGGTCCGCTCGACGATCCCGGCGAGGTCTGCGGGCAGTTCCGGTTCGATCCCGGTCGCCGCCAGCACCGCCTCGGGAAACTTGGCGGGGTGCGCCGTAGCCAAGCTCACCAGCGTCGTTCCCGGCGCCCTGGACTGCCTCCCGGCGGCGATCCCTATCGCCGTGTGCGGGTCGACCAGACGACCGGTCTCGCGGTGCACCTCGGCGATCGTCGCCGATGTTGCCTCGTCATCCAGCCAGGCTGCCGAGAAGAGCTCGCGCAACCGGGCCAAGGCACTTCCGGGGAGATCGAACGACCCATCGGTGCGAAGCCGGCGGACCGCCTCCGCCACGGGAGGGCCGGGACCACCGAGCAACTCGGTGAGTAACCGCTCGATGTTCGATGGCACCTGGATGTCCATCGCCGGGGCAAGAGTGGGAACGACCGGCTCCATGGTCATCCGACCGTCGCTGATCAGGTCGGTCACTCCGTGGTTGCGGTTGGACCCCACCACGAGCCGGCCGATCGGGATCCCCATCCGGGTGGCGGCGTAGGCCGCGTAGATGTTCCCGAAATTCCCTGTCGGTACCGAGAACACCATCCCGCTGGGTGGTATTCCAAGGCAGGCCATCGCCCAGGCGGCGAATGCGGTCTGAGGCGCCACCCGTGCCCAGTTGATCGAGTTGAACCCGGCGAGTCGGTGCTCTGGCAAGAGCTCGGGGTCTGCCAGGAGCACCTTCACCAGGTCCTGGCAGTCGTCGAAGGTCCCCTCGATTGCCACAGCGTGGACGTTGCGCTCTTCGACCGTGGTCATCTGTCGGCGTTGGATCTCGGACACCCGGCCCTCGGGGTAGAGGATGACGACATCGACGTGGGCCTTCCCCGCAGCGCTTCGATCGCCGCCGAGCCCGTGTCGCCCGAGGTAGCCCCGAGGACCAGGACGCGCTCGTCCGGAGCGCTCCAGCGCCGCCTCCATCATCGCCCCGAGCAGCGCCATGGCGTAGTCCTTGAACGAGAGGGTGGGTCCCCAGGTGAGGTCGAGCAGCCAGTCGTCGGCGGCCGAGTCGCTCGAGCGGCGCCACATCGGGATGGCGGAACCCCCGGTAGCTCGACTCCGCCATCGCCTCCACCTCATCGGCGGTGAAGAAGGAAGCGGCGAAAGGCGCCACCATCATCGCCACGACTTCGGCGTAGGAGCGCCCCGCTAGGCCCGCCGCGTCCACCTGGGGCCAGCTCTCCGGGACGTACAACCCCCCGTCGGGTGCCGTCCCTCCGAGCAACAAGTCGCCGAAGTTCGCCGATGCGGAGCCGGAGTCGCGGGTCGAGCGATATTTCATGGCAAGTCGGAAGACGGAAGACGGAAGACGGAAGCAAATGCAAGTCCGATCCCCCCGCAGGGGGAAGGGCCCCGCTGCGGAGCAGCGGGTAGGGGGGCTGGTTCACTCACAACGGTGCTCGCGCCGCGCCAAATCATTCAATCCTCGGCAATAACCCTGAGCGTCGCCGCGACCTGTCGGACCACGGCCAGGTCTCCGAGATCGGCGACGGTCTTGCGGTGACGCCATTCGGCGGCGCTGTGGGTGACGAGAAGAAGCGTCGCCTCGTCCCCGCGGCCCTCCTGCCATACCGAGGCGATCGAGACCTGGTGGCGGCCAAACACCGAGGCGATCTCGGCGAGGACGCCGGGGGCGTCGACCACCTCGAGCCGCAGGTACCAGCGGGTCTCGACCTCGGCGATGTCGCGCACCCGGCCCGGGGCGAAACGGACCCGGGGTGCCACCTGCGCCCCGGCCAGCAGCTCGCGGGCGGCATCGATCACGTCACCAAGGACGGCGGTGGAGGTCGGCTCACCGCCCGCTCCCGGCCCGGAGAACAAGAGCTGACCGATCGACGGGCCCTCGATGTAGATGGCGTTGTGGGCGCCGCGCACCGCAGCGAGCGGGTGCCTGTGCGGGATGAGCGATGGGTGGACTCGGACACTCACGCCCTCCGCAGTTTCCTCGGCAACCGCCAGCAGCTTGGGCACATATCCGAGGTCAGCGGCATGGCGGACATCGGCTGCGGTGACCGATTCGATTCCCTCGCGATGGACCTGATCGCTCCCCACCCATGTGCCGAAGGCGAGGCTGGCGAGGATGGCGGCCTTGGCCGCAGCGTCGGCACCAGAGATGTCGGCGGTGGGGTCGGCCTCTGCATAGCCGAGGCGTTGCGCCTCGGCCAGCGTCTCCGTCGAATGGGCTGCCTTCCTCCGCCATGGCGGTGAGGATGAAGTTGGTGGTCCCGTTGACTATCCCGAGAACCCTGCTGAGCCGCTCTCCCGCCAGCGACTCGGAGAGTGGGCGGATGATGGGGATCCCACCGCCGACTGCCGCCTCGAAGAGAAGGGAGACCCCCCTCTCGGCTGCCGTCTCGATCAATTCGACGCCCCTGGCGGAGACCAGCTCCTTGTTCGCCGTTACCACCGGCTTGGCGTGCCGCAAAGCCCGCAACACCAGTTCGCCGCCAGGCTCCAACCCCCCCATCAACTCGACCACCAACTGGACCGCGGGGTCGTCCACCAGTTCCTCGGGGCGGTCGGTCAGCAGAGACTGCGGCAGCCCGGAAGTCCGGGGCTTCTCGAGGTCCGGACGGCGACGCCGAGCAACTCGAGGTCGACGCCGGTCTTGGCTGCGATGGCACCGCGGTCGTCGAGCAGCTTGCGCGCCAAAGCGCCGCCGACGTTCCCTCCACCGAGGATCCCGACACCGACCTTCATCGCAACGACGGTAGACGGGCAAAGCAAGTCGGAAGACGGAAGGCGGAAGTCGAAGAGACTCGGTATCAGCAGGTGACGTGGAGGATGGCGTTGACGTCGGCGGGGTCGAGACCTCGCAGCAGGGCACAGGCTTCGGCTGTAGGCAGGACCACTAGCTCGACACCCCGGCGCTTGGCCTCGTCGTGCACTTCGGACATGACGGGCAGGCTGCCGGAGTGACCCGACCCCACCACCAATCGCCGTCTCGACCAGGGGATGTCCTCTGCGACCGACAGTGGTGTGTGCCCACTCTTGAATTGCTTGGAGGGTCGCTTGTCGCGGGGCCGAACCGCGCCACCCTCGAGCACAACGTCGTGGTCAAAGCGCTCGCCGTCGACGACGATGGTCCCAAAGCCGGGGTACTCGACGTCCACGTCGTTCAAGATAGCCATGGAGCGGTGGCATCGCTTCTATACGCTCCGGGGATGCCTCTTGCCGGCCGAGCCATCGTTGTCACCGGGGCCAGCGGGATCGCCGCCGCCGGCGCACGCCGCTTCGCCGCCGAGGGTGCCGCGCGTCTTCGTGATCTCGCTCGACGAATCGGAATGCGCCGCGCTGGCCGGTGAGATCATCGCCGAGGGAGGTCGCGCCGGCTGGTGCGCGGCGGACCTCCGTGACGAGGGTGAGACGAAGCGGGCGTTCGATGCCGCCAGAGCGCGAGTTGGGACGGATCGACGGTGCCTTCCTCGTGGCCGGTGGCAGCGGCCGCCGATTCGGCGACGGGCCGATCGACCAGGTGGGCGCCGACGCCTGGCGTGAGACCATCGAGCTGAACCTGACCACGACTGCTCTGTCAGTGGCCGAGACGGTGAGGATCATGCTCCACCAGGAGCCCGCAGGCGGGTCGGTCGTCTTGGTGAGCAGCGCCATCGCCCGCCACCCCTCTCCACGACACTTCGGCACCCATGCCTACGCCGCAGCCAAAGGGGCGCAACTGGCGCTGGTCACGGCGCTCGCCGCCACATACGCCGCCCGCTCGATCAGGGTCAACGCCATCGCTCCCGGACTGGTCGACACCCCGATGGCGGCGAGGGCGGCGTCGGACCCCGAGATCCTGTCCTACGCCCGGGCCAAGCAGCCGTCTGGCCAGTGGGATGCTCGACCCGCTCGGATGTGGCGGCGGCCGCCGGGTTCCTGCTCTCCGACGATGCCCGGATGATCACCGGCCAGGTACTTGCGGTTGACGGCGGTTGGGGGGTCACCGATGCGGGGGCAGGCTGATCACAATCCAAGCTCCTCCCTGACCCGGGTCACCCCGGTCACCAGGTTGGCCAGCTTGGACCTGGCCGCCCAGCGCGCCGTCTGGCTGAGACCGCAGTCCGGGGCCAGCGCCAGCCGGTCCGCCGGGACGTATTGCAGGCACCGCCGCACCCGGGCGGCGATCTCCTCGGGGGTCTCCACCCAATAGTTCTTGACGTCGACCAGACCGACGGCGACGTCGTGCCGCTCCCCCACCTTCTCGATCACCTCCAGCTCGGCCATCTCCCTCCCCGCCATCTCGAGATGGACCTCGTCGGCGGCAATGTCGAGGAATGCGGGGAACAACGGGGCGTACCGTCGGGGAGCGACCGCATGGCCCTTGTAGTTGCCAAAGCAAAGGTGGGCGTCGATCCGGCAGCGACCCGCCACCGGCGCCACGGTGCGGTTGAAGACCTCGACCATCCGATCGGGGTCCTCGCGGTGGGCGTAACAGCTCATCGATGGCTCGTCGACGCAGATCTCGGTGGCGCCTGCCTCGACCAGCCGGCCGAGTTCGGTGGAGACCAGCGGGAGGAGCGCCTCGGTGATCGCCCATCGGTCGGGGTACTCGTCGTTGGGAATGAGACGGCCGCTGAGGGTGTAAGGCCCGGGCACGCTCACCTTGAGCGGCACATCGGGCGGCGCCAGACGCTGCAGACGGGTGAACTCGTCGACCACGCCGAGCCCTCGCTCGGCGCCCAACCGGCCGCTGATGCGGTGACGGCCCCGCTGGTCGTGCGCCGGCGGCCCGAACCGGCGGGATGGTGGCTCGGCAGGCTCGATCCCGTCGAGGAACCCGTAGAACGACAGGTTGAAGTCGAGCCGGGTCTGCTCGCCGTCGGTGACCACGTCGGCGCCCGCACTGAGCTGATCTGCCAGCGCCACCGTCACCGCGTCCTCCTGCATCTCGGCGATGTCGTCGGCGCCAAGGTCGTCGAGGTGGCGCGAGGCGAACTCGAGCCAGCCGGGGAACGGCCAGCTACCGATGACGGTGACCCGCAACGGGCGGGGTTGCATCTGGCGCCTCCTCTCGATCCTCAGGGCTGTCTCTCCGCAGACTTCTACCACCGATAGGTGCGCAACTCCCGGCTGGCTCCTCAACCTGCTCGGCCGCAGGGCGACGGCGCACCTGCGACCCGGTCTGCCCGGGGAGGGTCGAGGCCGAGGTGCTCCTGCAGCATCCCGCTCTGGGCATCGCTCCACCCCTCGGGAGGCGCAACCACCGCCCATCCTGAGGTGAAGTCGGCGCTGTAGTTGTGCCCATGCCCGCTGGCAGCGCCGAACCCGGCTGCCAGATCGCCGATCGACTGGATCCCGGTCACGATCGGAAACCAGAAGGCCCGGGGCGAGATGTCGTAGCCGCGGGGGGTGCGCGCCCATCCCGGCTCCTCCCACAGCACCCGCACCGTGGCGTAGCCCACCGGGTCCGATGGATGGTGGTAGTAGAGGATCGGGGCTGGCGCCATGCAAGGTCGGCCGGGGCCAGGTCGGCCGGGCAATTGGCCACCCGCACGCTGACATCGTTGTCGTACGCCGGACGCCATTCAGGGCTCCCCGGCGCCCGGGACCGCACCACCTCTCGCCAGATCGGGTTGGCGTCGGTCGGCCCCGCCCAGAGCACACCGTCGGCGGAACCAACCACCTCGGCGACCGACCGGGCAACGCCGGCTTGGGCAAACCCGCTCTCCGAGCCGTAGGTGCCGAGGCTCTCGGCGAAGATCACCAGACGGGGCCGCGACCCCGGGGAAGCCGGGACCACCAGGCATGGACTCCGTCCTGCAAGGCCGTCCCCGCCTCGGCAGCCTTGGGGGCATCGACAAGGAAAGAGATCCAGCTGGGCAGATAAGAGAACTGGAGCGCCACCAGGGCGGTGTCACCCCGATGCATGTACTCGACCGTCTCGGCGGCATCCGGGTCGACCCATCCGGTGCCGGTGACGGTCACCACCGCCAGGATCTCGCGCTCATCGGCCCGGGTCCGCTCCAACTCGCGGATTGCCAGTTCGACCCGCTCCTCGACCGATCCCGCCGACTCCAGGCCCACATAGACACGGATCGGCTGGAGGACCTCTTCCTCCGGCCCGGCGAACGACCGCAGTTCCTCCACGGTGGCGGCGCCAGCGACCGCGGTGCGGCCCTCGCGCCCCAGCGTGTCCCAGGGGATCAGCGACTCGGGGCTCCCCGATAGCTCCGGCAGGCTGGGGGCGACCACGCCCGGATCGGTGCCCGCGTCGTATCCCCGGTAACGCAGGTTGACGAACTCGATGAGACTCCTGACCAACACGTCTTCGGTCACCAGGAAACCGAGACCGACAACCACCACACCGGTCGCCAAGTAGGTCGCCCATCGGGGAAGCCGCTTGGCCAGTGCTCGGTCGAGACGGCGGATGCCGCGCCCGACCGCCCTCCCGATGAGGAAGAGCGCAGCGAACACGGCGGCGGTGAGCACCACCATGGGAAGCGCCAGGATCCACGGGGTGGTGGGCATGGCCACCAAGCGACGCTGCTCCTCCTGCCAGACGTACCAGAGCACCACCATGGCGATCGAGCCCACCGATGCCACCACGATGAAGACGGTCCGGCCACGTCGCCTCACCGTGGGGGCGGGCGGCCTATATCCAAGCCGGTGACCTGCCGTCCGGGCGAGCCATCCGAAGAAAGTGCCCAGTCCATAGCCGATGGCCGCGGTGACCCCGCTGATCGCGGCCTGCATCCACCATGAGCGAGGCAACTGGCTGGGAACCAGCGACAGCCACCAAAAGAGGAGCGCGGTCACCGCGCCGGTTGCCGACATCACCACGCACCTGAAGCCATTCCGCCGGGCATTCACACTAGGAGGGGAGATTTCCGGTGCCGGTGATCCTGCTGGGCGGTCGGTGTGGGACCATGACCAGATGGAGACCGCCCAACCTCGGGCCGAGACCACCCTCACAGTCGCCGACGTCAATTATGTGGACTTGGCCGGCGCCATCGACCATTCCCTCCTTCGCCCCGAACTGACCAGGGACGAGGTCATCGCCGGGTGCCGGCTTGCCGCTAGCTACCAGGTGGCGTCGGTCTGCGTCCGGCCCACCGATGTCGCCCTCGCCGGCTCGCTGCTCGAGGGTTCCGGGGTGGCGGTGGGGACCGTCGTCGGCTTCCCCCACGGCTCGCACAGCACCCCCACCAAGCGATTCGAGGCCGAGGTGGCGGTGGCCGAGGGTGCCAGCGAGCTCGACATGGTGATCAACATCGGGGCGCTCCGCTCCGGGGACGACTCCTTGGTCGAGTCCGACATCCGGGCGGTGGTGGGCGCTTCGGGATCGGCCCTGGTCAAGGTGATCCTGGAGAACGCCTACCTCGACGACGAGCAGAAAGTCAGAGGGTGCCTGCTCGCCGAATCGGCCGGCGCCGACTACGTCAAGACCTCCACCGGTTTCGCCCCGGGTGGCGCCACCATCGACGATCTCAAGCTGATGCGGGCCACCGTGTCACCGGCGGTGAAGGTGAAGGCGGCGGGAGGGGTGCGGACACTCGACGGGCTGCTCGAGGTGCTCTCGGTCGGAGTGAGCCGGGTGGGCGCCACCCAGACCGCCGCCATCCTCGACGACTACCGAGACCGCACCGGCTGATCGGGCTGGATACCGGCGAGCGCGGCGCCGATGGCGCCGGCGGACGACCCGAGCGAAGCCGCCACCACCTCAATGTGGTCGGTGGGCACCAAGGTCACCCGCCCACGAACGGCGTCCCTTATCGGACCGAGCACCAACTCGCCCGCAGAGGCGATGCCGCCGCCGACGACGATCCGATCGGGCCCGAGCACGGCAACGACGTTGGCCAGGGCTATCCCCAGCCAGCCGGCGGCGCCGCGGACGGCGCCGATACACCGCTCATCGCCCTCGGCCACGCCTGTGTAGACCTGCTCGACCGTCGGCCGGCCCGCAGCAGCCGCCACCACGTCGGATCGGGCGAGCGCCTCGACGCACCCGCGGTTGCCGCAGCCGCACAGCGGGCCGTCGGGGACCACAGTCTGGTGGGCAATCTCTCCAGCGACGCCGAAAGCACCGAGGTGGAGCCTGCCGTCGATCATCACGCCGCCACCGATCCCGGTACCCAAGGTGACGCAGACGAGCGTGCTGCAACCGGCGCCCGCCCCCACCGTCCCCTCGGCAAGAGTGAAGGCGCGGGCATCGTTGATCATGTGGACCGGTCGCCCCAGTTCCTCCTCCAGGCGAGCGCGCAGCGGGTAACCGGCCCATGGCCCGGGGAGGTTGGGGAAGAGCAGCACACGGCCGTCGGCCGGGTCGAACAGCCCCGGGACCCCGAGACCGATCGTCTCCACCGGACCGTGGTGGTCGGTGGCCCAGCGCGCCACCTCGGCGAGCCGCTCGACGACGCCTCCTGGTCCGCGATGCGCATCGGTGGGGAACGTGGCGTTCGCCACCAACTCCGAGCCGTCCAGCACCACCGCCTTGACGTTGGTCCCGCCCAGATCGAGACCAAGGTGGCGCGCCATCACCCCAGCCGGTCGGTCGCGTCGCGATGGAGCACTGCGGCAAACACGTAGCGCTCTGCGGCGTAGACGGTCTCGGTGTGCTCCAAGGGCGAACCGTCCTGGTCGGAGATGGTGCGTCGCTCGGCGAGCACCACAGGTTCACCCAGTTGAAGCAGCCGCCGCTCCCTTGCGGTGGCCGGCCGCGCCGTCACCTCCGCCTCGGCCCGGGTCGGGACCCATCCGTTTGCCTGGAAGGCATCGTGGAGGGAGCCGTGCTCCAGATCGGCGCCGAGCACCGCGGCGCAACGGGAGGCGAAGACGACCCGCTCGATCGCCATCGGCGTGTCATCGGCCAACCTGAGCCGCTCCAGCAAGAGGGCAGATTCTCCGGATGTCAGACCCAGCGCCTTTGCCTCCTCTGCAGAGGGCTCCACCGTTCCCGATGCGAGTATCTGCGAAGCGGCGGACATGCCGCGGTTGCGCATGCTTTCGGTGAACGACAAAGGAGATCCCAGCACCCGCGGCACCGGGCGCGGCGAAACGAATGTGCCCTGCCCACGGGTTCGGTAGAGCAACCGCTCGTTGGAAAGTGTCTGCACCGCCTGGCGTGCCGTCATCCGGCTCACCCCGAAGCGCTCGCACAACTCGGCATCCGACGGGAGCCGGTCACCCGGCCGGGAGCTCGCCACCAGCCGCCGCAGGTGGTCGGCGATCTCCTCGTACCGTGCCGGGGTCTTCGTGGTCATCGCGCCTCGGTGAGCCGTTCCCTGATGCTACATGTCTAGACATTTGATACCCTCCCCCGATGCTGTCGTCCGCGGGGCGCTGGCTCACCGAGGCGCGAACGGTGCTGGAGCGCATCGAGCAGTCGCAGATGGGAGCCATCTCCGCCGCCGCCGAGCGGTGCGCTACGGCCATCTCGTCGGGTGGTCTCGTCCACCTATTCGGGACGGGGCACTCCCGAATAGCGCTCGAGGAGATGTTCCCCCGCTACGGGTCGTACCCCGGTTTCCACCCCATCGCCGAGCTCTCGATGACCTTCCACACCCAAGTGGTTGGTTCAAACGGGCAGAGGCAGGCGATGTTCATCGAGCGGACCGAGGGGCTGGCCGAGCAGATCCTGGCCAACTTCCACTTCGGTCCGGCGGACGCGATGATCGTCTTCAGCGTCGGAGGGCTTAGCGCGGTCCCCCTCGAGATGGCCATGGGGGCAAGGGAGCGCGGGATGACCGTGATTGCGGTCACATCGCTCGCCGAGTCAACCGCCGCCGCGCCGCGTCACCCCACCGGGACCAGGCTGGCGGATCACGCCGACATCGTGATCGACCTGTGCACCCCGGTTGGCGACGCCATGGTGACGATCGACGGCCTGACCTCACCGGTCGGTCCCGGCTCCACGTTGGCCTACGCCGCGGTGGTCAACGAGATAAAGGTGCAGACCGCCGAGATCCTGGTGGGGTTGCGCAGGATGCCGCCGGTCATCACCAGCGCCACGGTCGCCGGGCCAGTGGAAGCGGCCCGGCTGTTCGAAGCGGCGTATGCCGATCATGCGAAGGCGTTGGCCAGAGCTCTGTCGCCTTGAACCGAGCTTTGTCCTTGCATCGGTCAAAAGTTCCATGCCTAATGGACGAACTGTGGGAGGAAGTGGGTCACACGGGATGCTGCTCGACCTGATACGGACCGGGGAGGCAACGACCCGCAGCCAGCTGGCCCACGCCACCGGGCTCTCCCGCTCCACCGTGGCAACCCGGGTAGAGCATCTTCTTGCCGAGGGACTCATCGCCGAGGTGGGTGAGGCGCCGTCGAGCGGTGGCCGCCCTCCGGCCGTCCTCGGGCTCAACCAGGAGGCGGGGGTGGTACTCGCAGTGGACATGGGCGCCACACACGCCCGGGTGGCGATCACCGACTTCGGCGCGTCACCAATTGCCGAGACGGCGCTCGACCTCGACATCGCCTCCGGCCCCGAGAACGTCCTCGGCACCGTCGACCGGGTCCTGATCTCTCTGCTCGACTCAAACGAGCGTGGCCCAGGGGAGGTCAAGGGAATCGGGATAGGCGTGCCGGGTCCGGTCGAGTACGCCGCGGGGAGAGCCGTGACCCCGCCGATCATGCCCGGTTGGGACGGCTACCCCATCCGGGACCGTTTCGTGGATCGCTATCACGTGCCAGTGCTGGTGGACAACGACGTCAACATCATGGCCAGGGGTGAGCACTGGGTCACCGCCGAGCCGTCGGATGACTTCCTCTTCGTCAAGGTGGGAACCGGGATCGGATCCGGGCTGATCCTGGGCGGAAGGCTCCACCGCGGGGCGCAGGGAGCAGCCGGGGACATCGGGCATGTCCAGGTCGCCGCAGCAGAAGGGATCGTGTGCCGCTGTGGCAACACGGGGTGCCTGGAGTCGGTCGCCGGCGGACGGGCACTGGCCGCCCGACTCGATGTTGCAGACACCCGTGCCGTGGTGGCGTTGGTCAAGGCCGGGAGCCGCGACGCCGTCCAAGCGGTGCGGGAATCCGGCCGTCTCATCGGGCAGGTGCTCGCATCGACGGTAAACCTGCTCAACCCGGGGACCATCGTCGTCGGCGGCGACCTCGCCGAGGCCGGCGACCAACTCTTCGCCGGGATCCGCGAGGTGGTCTACCGCCGCTCCACCGCCCTGGCAACCAGCCGCCTTCAACTGATTCCGAGCATCCTCGGGGACCGCGCCGGTGTGACTGGGGCGGCGGCGATGGTGATAGATCATGTGCTGTCCCCCCAGCGGGTGGACCGCACACTCAGCTTGGCCACCGGGGGGGTCCGATGACCGGACGGCCATATGAAGGGCGCCCGCAACGCCGGCGCCGTCAGGCAACACGGAGAGGAGGAAGCATGCGACGACCGAAAGGTCGGGGCGTCGGACTGCTGGCTCTGCTCATCGCCTTCGCCCTGGTGGTGGCGGCGTGCGGCGGAGACGGTGGCACCGATACCAGCGCGGCAGGAGGTACAGATACCACGGCGGCTGGGGGAACTGACACCACCGCGGCAGGTGGGACGGACACGACTGCGGCAGGTGAGACGGACACCACGGCGGGCGCCACCGACACCACGGCGGCGGCCGGTGCCGAGGGTCCCTTCACCATCGGCGTGAGCAACACCCTGGTTGGCAACGGCTGGCGTGAGCAGATGATCTGCTCGATCAAGGCAGAGTCGCTGGCCAGCGGTGTCGTCGACGAGGTGGTGGTGGTGAACCGCAACGGCGGGCCCACCGAGCAGATCGCCGATCTGGAGGGCCTCATCAGCCAGGGCGTCGACGCCATCATCTTCAACCCGACCGACCGCGAAGGCCTCAACGATGTGATCGAGGCCGGGGCGGCACAGGGGATCGTGATGGTTGCCGTGGACCAGGCAGTTACTGCCCCGAGTGCCTACGTCGTCACCAACGACCAGGTCGCCTACGGCCAGGTCGGTGCCGAGTGGCTCTTCGAAGCACTCGGTGGTGAGGGCAACGTCGCCTACATGCGTGGGATCGACGGCGTGCCGGCCGACACCGATCGTGACACCGGCTTCCAGGAGGCGCTCGGCGCCAACCCGGACATCGAGGTGGTGGAAGAGGTCTTCACCGGTTGGGATCCGTCGACGGGTGCCCAACAGGCGCTCGACATCATCACCACCCAGGAGATCGACGGGATCTGGACCTCGGGGATCGATTACACCGTGGTCGAGCAGTTCGAGGCAGCCGACGTTCCCTTCGTACCCATCGTTGGTGCGGACAACAACGGGTTCGTCCAGCAATTGATCGAGCTGGAAGGTGACGGACTCACCGGAGCCGCGGTGACCAACCCGCCCGCCATCGGTGCGGTGGGGACGTCGGTCGCCCTCTCGGTGTTGCAGGGTGAGGACGTGGAAAGGGAGACGATCCTGACGCCGGAGGTGTTCTCCAGCGACGACCCAGCGGCGCTCGAGGAGTTGTACGACCCCGAGCAGCAGCCCGGGTGGAGCACCTTCGTGGAGATCGACCCCTACACGACATACGAGGCCGCCCAGGTCTCGGAATGCCTCGGGCCCGGCGAGTGAGCAACCAGAGGGGGCCGGGCGGCCTTCGTCCCCTCGACCCGGCTGCAATTGGAGCCGGGGAGCCGGCCCCCAGCCGCGCTCCCGCGTTCCTTCCGCCCTACGGGGGGACGGAGCAAGGATTCCCTCCCCCCGGCGGGGGGAGTACCCGACGCCGCAGGCGTCGGGGGAGGGGGGAACGGTTCACTCCCAGAGGTGCGATAGGCGCGGCATCGAGCACGGTCGGGTGGTTCGACAGCCCCCCTACCCGCTGCTCAGCAGCGGGGCCCTTCCCCCCTGCGGGGGGACGGAGTCGTGCACGTCTGCCGTCTTCCGTCTTCCGTCTCCGTCTTTCTCCAATGACCGACCAATACTCTCCTCGAAACCCGCGGCGTCGCCATGAGCTTCGGGCCGGTGGTGGCGCTCCGCTCGGTGGATCTCACGGTGCGACCCGGCGAGATCCACGCGCTGTTGGGCGCCAACGGCGCCGGGAAGAGCACGCTGGTCAAGATCCTCTCCGGCGTGTTCCCTCCAGACTCCGGGTCGATCGCCGTCAGGGGCGAACAGATTTCGCCGCGCCACCCCGGCGATGCCATGGAGGCCGGGTTGGCCACCGTGTTCCAGGACCCGGCATTGATCCCAGACCTGACCATCGAGCAGAACTTCCGTCTGACCGGGATCGACACAGATCAGGTCAGGTCGTGGCTCGAGACGATGGAGCTAGGCGACCTCGACCTTGGCGGTCTCGTCGGCGAGTTCCCTCTCGAAGCACTACGGCTGATCGATCTCGCCCGGGCACTGTCACACGACCCGCAGGTACTCATGCTCGACGAGATCACCGCCGCCCTCCCCGCCGACCAGGCGGAACACGTGTTCACCGTGATGCGCACCTGGGTCGACAAGGGCCGGTCGGTGCTCTTCATCACCCACCGCCTGGCCGAGGTGCTCCGGATGTGCGACCGCGCCACCATCCTCCGCGACGGTCGCAACGTCGCCGAATTGATGCCCGGTGAGGGTGGTGAGGGGCGGCTGGTCGAGGCCATGCTCGGCAGGGAGATCGCCGAGGAACAGTTCGCCGAGCCGAGCGGACCCCGTACTCCATCTGAGGAGGCAACCGTGGCGCTCGAGGCGACGAACCTGAGCTCACGTCAGCATCTCGATGGCGTCTCGTTCTCGCCTCCGGGCCGGAGAGATCCTCGGCGTTGTCGCCCTCGAGGGGCAGGGACAGGACCGCCTCTTCGAGATCCTCGCCGGCGATCGGCGCTCCGACGGCGGAGAGATCAAGGCAGGTGGCCTTCCCCTCTCGGCGCGCTCACCCTTCGACGCCATCCGACGCGGGGTGGTGCTCGTGCCATCGGACCGGCTGCTGGCTCTCCTCCCGCAGCGCTCGGTGAGGGAGAACCTGGTCACCCCGCTCTACAACCGGGCACGCTCCTGGTTCGGGCTGGCCGCTGACGAGGACGAACGCGCCGACCGGTCGATTGAGAGGCTCGCCATCGACACCAGGGCGCAACGCCAGGTGCGGCGGCTTTCGGGGGGCAACCAGCAGAAGGTGGTCCTGGGCCGATGGCTCGCCTCCGGCTTCCGCACCCTTCTCTGCTTCGACCCCACCCGGGGTATCGACATCCAGACCAAGCGCCAGATCTACCAACTGCTGCGCGACCTGGCCGATGAGGGGGCGGCGGTGCTGCTCTACACCAGCGAGTTGCCCGAGGTCCCATTGGTGTGCGACCGGGTGCTGGTGATGTACGCCGGTCGTGTCGTCCACGAGCAGGAAGCGGCCACCGCAACCGAGGAGGCTCTGCTCTCCGCCGCTCACGGTCTCGAGGAGTCGGCGTGACGATGGCCCACCGGATGCTCCCACTCCGGGACGGTCGAGGCGTGCGACCATCGGGCGGAACCTCCTCCGGGTGCGGTTCGACTTCCGCCTTCCGTCTTCCGCCTTCCGTCTTCGTATGACCGCCACCGCCCCTCCCATCACCACCTCAGGAGGAATCAACTGGCAACGGTTGCGGCGTCGTCATGGATGGACCATCGGGGTGTGGCTGCTCCTCGCCGTCCTCATCGGCTGGTACACGACGCTTGGTCCCCAACTTCGGAAGCTTCCAGGTCGCATCGATCCTCAAGAACTCCCAGCCGCTCATCTACCTCGCCATCGGGCAGGCGGTGATCGTCATCACCGGTGGCATCGATCTCTCGGTCGGGGCAATGATGCTGCTCGCCAACAGCACCGCAGCGGTCCTCATGGACGGACAGCCACTATGGCTCTGCCTGGTGGTCGGTTTGGGGATCATGCTCGCTGCCGCCCTGCTCAACGGCACCGTCGGTTGGGTGATCAACGTCTCCAGGGTGCCCGACATCGTGGTCACCCTGGCGATGAGCTTTGTGCTCTCCGGGCTGGCGCTCACCGTGCTCCCTTCCCCCGGCGGGGGGACCGCCCCGGGGTTCCGGTTCATCTTCACCGGCTCGGAGACAGGCACCGGAGAGGTCTTCTGGCCGGCGCTGGTGATGATCATCATTCCTACCGTCCTCGTCGCGTTGTTTCTCCGCGGGACGCGCTCGGGTCTATCGCTCTACGCCACCGGCAGCGATCGCAACGCCGCCTATCTGTCCGGGGTCTCCACGGCGCGGGCCAAGATCGTCTCCTATGGCATCGGTGGCGCCATGGCGGCTCTCGCCGGGCTGGCCACGGTGGCGATAACCGGGACGGGCGACCCCCGCTACAGCGTGGGGGCCAACGCCACGCTCAACAGCGTCGCCGCCATCGTCCTCGGTGGCATCGCACTCACCGGCGGCATCGGGTCGGTGGTGGGGGTGGTCGCCGCCGCCGTGGTTCTCTTCTTCCTCAGCCCGATCCTCTCGGCGATGCGGATCGACCCCAACACGGCTCAGATCATCCAGGGCGCCCTGATCGTGTTGGTGATGATGGTTGCCGGTTTGGTCGAGCTGCGGCGTAGGAGGTCGCAGTGACCGCCGAGATCCAGCCGGTAGACCAGACGCTGCCCGGTGCCCCGCCCCCGGGCCGGTTGGCCCGGACGCTGGCGGAGAAGCCTCTGTTGGTGCTGAGCGCCTCGCTCGTGGTGCTCATCCTGGTGACTGGTCTCATCCAGCCGAGCTACCTCAGCTTCAGCGGGATGCGCAACACCCTGCTGCTGGCGGCCCCGCTGGCGATCATGGCGGCCGGGCAGACCGTCCTGCTGCTCACCGGGGGCATCGACCTCTCGGTGGCGATGGTCGCAACCGGTGCCGCCTACGTGGCCGGCAACCAGTCGCCCAACGGCGCCGCCATCGCCATCGTCCTCGGCCTGATGGTCGGCGTGCTCGCTGGGTTCGTCAACGGGATCGGGGTGGGGGTCTTCCGGGTCAACCCGCTCATCATGACCCTGGCCATGTCGGCCATCCTCCTCGGGCTGTTCACCTGGTTGGCGCAGACCGTCCTCACCGGGTCCACCTCGGTGGCGCAATTCATCGAGACGGTGGGTGGCGGGTCCTTCTTTGGCAACCGGATCCCGTGGAGCGTGCTCGTCTGGGCGGCGGTGGCGCTGCTGATCCTCTGGATCCAGCATCGCACCGGTCTGGGCAGGGTCATCTATGCCGTTGGTGACAACCCGGTGGCGGTGCGCCTCTCCGGAGTCCGAACCTGGCGGGTGCATGTCGTGGTCTACACGCTGTGCGGGATACTCGCCGCACTCGCCGGGATCCTCCTCGCCGGCCGGACCGGCGCCGTCGATCTCCAACTCGCCCAGGCGTTCCTCCTTCCCTCGGTCGCCGCGGCGGTCATCGGAGGCACCTCGATCTTCGGCGGGGTCGGCTCCTACTCGGGGACAATCCTCGGGGCGCTGATCCTGAGCGTGCTCAGCCAGATGCTCACCTTCCTCAGCGTCGGCCAGGCGGTGCAGCAGATCGTGTACGGGTTGATCGTCCTCGCCCTGTCCTGGGCCTATGCCAGGGTCACGGCGGCGCAGTAGGAGTATCAATGAAATCGGACATCGGGGCCGCGGTCGTTGGGGTCGGGTTCATCGGCGTGGCTCACATCGAGGCGCTGCGCCGGATCGGGGTGGAAGTGATCGGCGTGGTCGAGCTCGAGCCCGGAGCGGGCCAGGGAGAAGGCCGACGGCGGCCAACCTCCCCCCGGCCTTTCCCGACCTGGAAACGGCTCTCGACGACCCAGATGTTGACGTGGTGCACGTCGCCACCCCCAACCACCTCCACGCCGAACATGCCCGGGCCGTCCTCGACGCCGGGAAGCACGTCGTCTGCGAAAAGCCGCTGGCGCTGGACACCGCCGAGACCGCCGACCTGCTCGCCCGTGCCGAGGCGAGCGGCAAGGTGCACGCCGTTTGCTTCAACATCCGCTTCTATCCGCTCTGCCACCAGGCGGAGGCGCTGGTCCGCACCGGCGAGATCGGAAGGCCGCTGCTGGTCCACGGGGGCTACGTCCAGGATTGGCTGCTGCTCGAGACCGACTGGAACTGGCGGCTCGAGTCGGAGAAGGCGGGAAGGCTGCGGGCGGTGGCGGACATCGGTTCGCACTGGCTCGACCTTGCTCGGTTCGTGACCGGGCAGCGGATCACCGAGGTGATGGCCGACCTGCACACCCTCATCCCGGTCCGCCGTCACCCCCCGGGCCCGGTGGAGACATTCGCCAAGACGAGCGAAACCGACGACCTCATCGAGGAGGAGATGACCTCCGACGACGCCGCCGGGATCCTGCTCCGCTTCGAGGACGGCGCGAGAGGGGTCGTCACTATCTCGCAGATCTCGGCGGGGAGGAAGAACTCGTTGAACCTGGAGGTGGACGGTTCCGCCGCCGCCCTGTCGTGGTACTCCGAGGACCCCGACCGGCTCTGGATCGGCCACCGGGGACGCCCCAACGAGATCTGGCAGCGCGACCCGGCGCTGGCAACCGAAGACGTCGCCCGCCTCATCGGCTATCCCGGTGGTCACGTCGAGGGGTATCCCGACACCTTCCGAGCGCTCTTCGCCGAGGTCTACGCCGCCGTGGCCGAGGGCCGCCAGCCGGAGAACCCCCGCTACCCGACGTTCGCCGACGGACACGATGCGATGGCGGTGACCGAAGCGGTGGCTCGCAGTTCCGACGAGCGCCGCTGGGTGAAAGTCGAGCGATAGGAGGACCGACGATGAAGATGGGACTGCTCACCGCACCCTTCGCCACGACACCGCTCGAGGAGGTGGCCGACTGGTCCGCCGCCGAGGGGTTCGAGATGCTCGAGGTGTGCGCCTGGCCCAAGGGCGAGGGTGCCGCCCGGCGCTACGGCGGTGTCACCCACATCGACGTCGAGGACCTGTCCGAAGCGAGGGCATCCGAGATCGTCGAGGACCTGGCCAAGCGCGGGGTCTCGATATCCGGACTGGGGTACTACCCCAACCCGCTCCACCCCGACCCCGAGCACGCCGAGACCGTCCGCGCCCACATCAAGAAGGTGATCACCGCGGCCGCGATGCTCGATGTCCCGGTGGTCAACACGTTCATCGGCGCAGATGCCTCAAAGACGCAGGCGGACAACTGGGCCGATGCCAAGAAGGTATGGCCCGAGTTGGTGGACCACGCCGCCGATCAGGGCGTACGGATCGCCATCGAGAACTGCCCGATGATCTTCTCGCACGACGAGTGGCCCTCAGGGCACAACCTGGCCCACACGCCGAGCATGTGGCGCACCATGTTCGAGGAGTTCGGGGAGACGGTCGGGCTCAACTTCGACCCGTCGCATCTGGTCTGGCAGATGATCGACATCGAGACGGCGGTGGATGAGTTCGGCGAGCGCTTCTACCACTTCCATGCCAAGGACCTGGAGGTCGACCAGAACGGGCTCTACGAGAACGGCATCCTCTCCGCCGGGATCGGATGGCAGGTCCCCCGGCTTCCCGGATTGGGTGAGGTCCCCTGGGACCGGTTGTTCGCCGCCCTCTACCGGGCGGGGTACGACTACGTGTGCTGCGTCGAGCACGAGGACCGACAATGGGAGGGCTCCGACGAGCTGGTGAAGCGGGGCTTCCAACTGGCACGCGACGTGCTGGCGCCGTACGTCCATTGACGGATGACCGTTCGCACCGTCCTGGGGGACGTTCCCGCCGACACACTGGGCGTCACCTACGCCCACGAGCACGTCATCCTCGACAGCGAGTTCGTGGAGGCCACGTTCCCCGAGTTCCGGCTCTTCTCGGTCGAGGACGCCGTCGCCGAGTTGAGCCTGTGCGCAGCCGCCGGAGTTGGGACGATGGTCGACGCCATCCCCGGTGATGCCGGACGCGACGTCGGCAAGGCTGGCCACGGTCAGCCGGGAGAGCGGTGTTCAGTTGGTGGCGACGACCGGCGCGCACACCGCCCGTTGGTATCCCGGAGGACCACTGGTCGCGCACCGAGCCGGCGACGGCGCTCTGCGTCGCGTTTCGTCGCCGACCTCACCATCGGCGCCGACGGGACCGAGCACCGGTGCGGCGTGATCAAGGTGGCGACCCTCGGCGAGTCGCCCGACCCGATCGAGCGCGGACAATTCGAGGCGGCCGCCGAGGCGCACCGCACCACAGGAGCGCCCATCATCACCCACTGCGAGGGCGGCGAAGGGAGGGATGGGGCAAGTGGAGACGTTCTCCGACCTCGGCGTCCCCCTCCATCGGGTGGTGCTCTCGCACACCGACAAAGTCACCGATCCCGGGTACCACCGCGACCTGCTCGCTACCGGGGTACGCCTGGAGTACGACCAGGCGCTGCGCCACAACGGGCCCGAGCCCAACCCGACCGCAACCCTCGTCGCATCGATGGTCGAGGAGGGCCATGCCGATCAGCTACTCCTCGGCACCGACGCCGCCCGCCGAACCCTGTGGACGACGCTCGGACGGTTCCCCGGGCCTCGCCTGGCTGGCCACCGGTTTCGCCGAGATACTCGACGGCGCTGGGATCGATGACGTCATCCGTCAACAGATCCTCGTCACCAATCCGGCCGCCTGGTTGGAGTGGGGCTAGGAGCAAGACGGAAGCCGGAAGACGGAAGACGGAAGCGAAGACGCGCATACGGAAGTGAACCAGCAGCCCCTCCCCGACGGTTGCCATCGCCGCCGCCTGGGGGAGCGTCTTTCCGTCCCCCCGCAGGGGGAAGGGACCCGCTGCGAAGCAGCGGGTAGGGGGGCTACTCGAACCTCCCGACGCTGGTCCTCAGTCGTCCAGTTTGTAGTTGGGTTGGTAGAGCTCGACTTCGACCCCCCCGGGCATGAGGAAACGGGTGGTGGGGCCGTACCCGTAGTCCTTGACCTCGGTGGTGAACTCGACGCCCTTTGACTTGAGCTCCTCCACCGTGGCTTCGATGTCGTCGCAGGTAAACGAGACGTCGTGCCGCACCGACTCGTCGGGGTGACAGCCGATCTCGCCGGCCGGTGCCCGGAAGATCAGCCAACCGTCCCCGGTGTCGGTGGCCGGCATACCCAGCGTGTCGCGGATGAACGGCCGCAGCGCGTCGGCACCGGGCGTGAAGAACATGGCGTGGATGCCGGTGATCATGGGAAACCTCCTTGTGCCTGCCCATTCTGGATGAATTGATGCGAGACGCCTCCGGTCCGGGTTCCAGCGGCCGCTTCGTCGGCCCAGATGAAGGCGCTTGCGGTGCTCTCTCAAGAAAGACGCCGGACACTCTGGTCCCACCGGACCCTCGAGAACTCTCTGCAGTATCCCCCGCTTTCGTTCGCCGGTCACCAACAGCCACACCTCGGTGGCAGCGAGCAGCTGTGCCATCCCCACGGTCAGCCCACGGTTCAGAGAGGCGTCGATCCCATAGTGGCTCAAGCCGTCAATCGGTTTCCGGAGCTAGCTCGACGACCCGGGTTGGGTCACCCGGCTCCGATCCCGGCTCGTTCATGCCGAGGTGCCCATTGAGCCCCAGCCCGAGGACCGCCAGGTCGATGCCACCCTGCGCGATCAGCGCATCGATACGGCTGCACTCGGCGTCGAGGTCATCGGCGTCGACGTCTATCCGGTGAAACCGGCCGACCGCGACGAGATCGATCAGCTGACGGCGCAGCATCGACTCGCATCTCCCGGGGTGGCCTGTTGGGAGCCCGATGAACTCGTCGAGGAGTAGCACCTCGGAGTCGGCCAGAGATGCGCCACGGGATGCCAGCGCTTCATACACCGGGGCAGGGGTATGCCCGGTTGCCAGGCACATCCGCAAGCGCGGATTCGCCAGGAGACGATCGGCCAACTCCTCGGCGACACCCTCCGCCCATCGAGAGGCGGGGAGCACCTCGAGCCGAAGGGTCACCCCCCGGCGACCACTCGGTCGACGAAGTCGCCGCTCTCCGAATCCTTGAGGATCAGCTTGCGCCGGCCGTCGGGGAGCGTCTCCTCCTTGATGACGATGTGACCGTCGTAGGTGGCCGGCTCGCGCTGGATGCGCTCCGTTTGCCCACCGCGCCACTCCATCTCCACCGGCTCCCAGCGCCTCGACTCGGCCGAGCGGTAGCAGGCGTCCATGATGGCGTTGACTAGGTAGCCGTCGTAGAACGTCTCCTGGGGCTCGCCGCCGTTGTCCATCGAGTCGAACATGTCCGAGAACATGTCCACGTAGCCCAACTCGGAGACCTCGTCCCCCACAGGGAAGAGCCAACCCTTCTCCGTCTCGGCTTTCTCGGCGACGTAGCCGCCGCTCCCTCCGGCGGTGAACATCTCGTACCCGGTGCGGAGGAAGTGATTTAGCCAGATGGTGCCATCAGTGCCCGCCACCTCGTCGCGCAGGTCCATCCCGCCCCGGAAGGTCCAACTCACCTCGAACTGGCCGATGGCGCCGGACTCGAAGCGGATCAGGGCGATGGCGTTGTCTTCGTCGTCGATGGGATGGACAAACGTGTCGGTCCAACAGATCACCTCGACCGGTCGGTTGTCCTTGCCGACGAAGTTGCGGATGATCTCGATGCAGTGGCACCCGAGGTCGATGATGGCACCGCCCCCGGTGAGCCGGCCGTCCCAGAACCAGGCGCTGTGCGGGCCGGGGTGGGTCTCGCGGGAGCGCACCCAGGTGACGTCGCCGATGGCTCCGTCCCGCACCGCAGCCACCGCCTTGAGCGACTTCGGCGTGTAGCAGAGGTCCTCGAGATAGCCGGCGAACACGCCGGCCGATTCGACGGTGTCGAGGATCCGCTTCGCCTCGGCCGCGTCGCGAGCCAGGGGTTTGGTGCAGAGCACCGCCTTGCCCTGCTTGGCCGCAGCGGCGATTGCCTCCTCGTGGAGATGGTTGGGCAGTCCCACCACGACCACGTCGGTGTCGGGGTCGGCGACGGCATCCTCCAGGCTGGTGGTGAACCGGGGGATGGCCCATCTCTCGCTGAAAGCGGCACCGCGCTCCTCGCTGCGCGAATAGACCACCTCGACCCGGTCCCGTCCCCGCTGGCCGTGCAGAGTCTGCGTGTAGAACTCCCCGATCAGCCCGGTCCCCAGCATGGTGATGCGATGGCTCCGCATCGATTCCCTCCACCTCGTCAGCGGGCGCCGATTGTATAGACAGCCCCCAATCCCGTTTTGGCGTCAGTAAGCGCGGCACGACCGCTTCCGGTGACGCCAAACGGGGTTTGCCTAGCCTCTCGGCCACCCATGGCCGGCCCGCTCCCCCGCCATCTCCTCCCCGACACCGCATCGGTCGACCGCGGCCGGCTCAGCATCGGGGGGTGCGACACGCTCGACCTCGCCGCCGAGTTCGGGACACCGCTTTTCGTGTACGACGAGGAGCACCTCCGGGCGAGATGCCGCGAGGCGGTGACCGCCCTACCGGGAGGCGCCGTCTATGCGACCAAGGCATTCCACTGCGTCGCAATGGCCCGACTCGCCGACGAGGAGGGGATGCTGCTCGACGTGGCCAGCGGCGGCGAGATGCACGTGGCGCTCGCCGCCGGGGTGCCGCCGGACAAGTTGGTGCTCCACGGCAACGCCAAGAGCGACGAAGAACTGGCGGCGGCGGTCGAGATCGGCGTCGGGCGAATCGTGGTCGACTCGTTCGACGAGATGGACCGCCTCGACCGCCTCGCCGGCACCAGACCGGCACCGGTCCTGGTCCGGATCACTCCCGGTGTGGAGGCGCACACCCATCGCTTCACCGCCACCGGGCACGACGACACCAAGTTCGGCTTCACCGTGTCCACCGGCGCCGCTGCCGAGGCGGTGGAGCGGGCCAGGGGATCGGCGTCGATGGACCTGCGCGGTCTCCACGCCCACATCGGCAGTCAGGTGTTCCGGCTCGAGTCGTTCGAGCGGGCGGCGAGGATCGTCGCCTCAGTGGCGGCGCCCTTCAATCTCCCCGAGTTGTCGCTGGGGGGTGGACTCGGCGTCCCATACGTCGAGGGAGAAGTGGCTCCGGGTCTAACCGCTTGGATCGAGACGATCGAGCAGGCGGTCCGCGGCGAGGGAGTGACCTCCCAGGTCCTGGTCGAGCCGGGGCGGGCCATCGTGGCTACCGCCGCGGTCACTCTCTACTCGGTCACCACGATCAAGGACATTCCCGGGATCCGCACCTACCTGGCGGTCGACGGCGGGATGAGCGACAACCCCCGCCCGGTGCTGTATGGGAGCGGCTACGAGACATTCCTCGCCAGGGCGGTGGATGCGCCCCGGCCCCGGACGGTCACCGTTGTGGGCAAGCACTGTGAATCGGGCGACGTCCTGGTGGAGCAAGGCTCGGTGCCCGATGACGTCGCGGTCGATGACATCCTCGCCACCCCGGTCACCGGCGCCTACGGCCACTCGATGGGCTCGACATACAACAAGGTGCCGCGCCCGGCGGTCGTCTTCTGCTCGGGCGGGTCTGCCCGGTTGGTGGTGCGGAGGGAGACAAACGAGGACCTGCTCCGGCTCGACGTCACCTGACCGCCCCAGAGGGGGCGGTTACACTCGCTCATCCCTCGCCCTCGTAGCTCAGGGGATAGAGCACTGGCCTCCGGAGCCAGGTGCGCAGGTTCGAATCCTGCCGAGGGCGCTCCCCCGCAACCCCGGGTTCGAAGCGTCACACAGCAGCGCTTCGAGCCCACAGAACGGCTGCACGTTTTCAGAGCGATGCTCGAGACGGTAGATTCGCGATTTCTATGAGAAGCATCTGGAAGGGCGCCATCTCGTTCGGCCTGGTCACCATCCCGGTAGCTCTGTACAGCGCCACCGAGGACCGCACCCCGAAGTTCAAGATGCTGCGCGACACCGACCACAGCCCGATCCGCTACCGCCGGGTGGCGGAGAGCGACGGCAAAGAGGTGACCTGGGACGAGATCGTCCGCGGCTACGAGGTCGACAAGGGCCAGTACGTCGTCTTCACCGACGAGGAGCTGGAGGCGGCGTCGTCGGGGTCCGGCGCCAAGATCGTGGACGTCGTCCAGTTCGTCGACACCGATGAGATCGACCCGATCTACTACAAGTCGACTTACTACCTGGCCCCAGACAAGAGCGGGGTAAAGGCCTACAGGCTGCTCGCCCAGGCGCTCACCGAGAGTGGCAAGGTGGCCATATCCAAGGTGGCGATCCGCGAGAAGCAGCAGCTCGCCGTGCTGCGCGCCAAGGACGACGTGCTGGTCATGGAGACCATGTACTGGCCGGACGAGATCCGCCAGCCCGAGTTCGAGGAACTCGACATCGACGTCGAGGTCCGCCCCGAGGAGATAAAGGTCGCCGAGATGCTGATCGACAACCTCTCGGCATCCTTCGACGCCGACGCCTTCCACGACGCCACTCGCGAGGCCGTCGAGGAGATGGCGCAGAAGAAGCTCGAGGGCGAAGAGGTGGTCATACCCGAGGCACCCGAGCCGACCAAGGTGGTCGATCTGCTCGAGGCGCTCAAGGCGAGCGTCGAAGCGACCAAGGAGAAGACCGGCTCCGAGAAGAAGCGGGCCGCCAGCTGATCAGGGGTCCGTTGATCGGGCCGCCGTAGGCGAGGAGGGTGGCCATTGGCTCGAACCACCGTCACCCGCGTCGACTCGGTTGGCCAATCGAAGGCCGCGGTGGCGCCGAGCATGACCGACGACCGCCGGTAGCATCACCATTGCCGGTGAGCACGGGCGACCCGCAGCGGCGACTGAGGCTCCGAGCGGCATCGGATTCCAAGAAGGCTCGATGGTTCCCCCAACCGGTCCGCGGTGGGGAGAGAGGAGCGACCCGATGGCCGACCGTGCCAAGATGACCGCACCGGAGGTCCTCGCCCGCAAGGGCGGGCCAAAGCTGGTGATGATCACCGCCTACGACCACCCCTCGGCGCATCATCGCCTCGGAGGCCGGGGTGGACATCATCCTGGTCGGTGACTCGCTGGCCAACGTGGTCCACGGCTACGACGAGACACTGCTCGTCGACCTCGACATCATGGTGCAGCACACCGCAGCGGTGTCCCGTGCCGAGCCCAACTGCCTCGTGGTGGGCGACCTCCCCTGGATGAGCTATCACATCTCGGTCGAGGAAACCGTGCGCAACGCCGGGCGTCTGGTGCGGGAGGGTGGTGCCGAGGCGGTCAAGCTCGAGGGGGGCCGCAAACGGCTCCCAATGGTGCGCGCCATCCTCGATGCCGAGATCCCGGTGATGGCCCACATCGGCCTGACCCCGCAGTCGGTCCACGCCATGGGTGGGTTCAAGGTGCCAGGGCAGGGCGGTGGAGCAGGCGCGGGCGCTCATCGAGGACGCCAGAGCCCTGGCCGACGCCGGTGTGTTTGCCCTCGTCCTCGAAGGTGTCCCCGACGTGCTCGCCACCATCGTCACCAAGGAGATACCGGTGCCCACCATCGGGATCGGCGCAGGGTCGCGGGTGCGACGGGCAGGTCCTGGTTTGGCACGATGCTCTCGGTCTCAGCTTCGGTCACACACCCAAGTTCGTGCGGAGATATGCCGATCTGGGAGAGATCGCCATCGAGGCGCTGCGCTCCTACGCCGCCGATGTCCAGGCCGGCGAGTTCCCCGACGACGACGAGAGCTATCACATGAGCGATGAGGTGGCGCAAGTGCTCCTCGGGGAGCCGACCCGCAAGCTCGACCTCGACCCCGATTGGCCTATGAGCTGGTGACGGCGGTCGCCGGTCCTGCCGTCTCCCACGTTGCTTCCTCCGATGAGCGTCGCCGACAGCCCCTTGAACACCGGCGCCCGCAGCCGCGGCCCGGCGGTCCACTGCTTGTAGTAGACCTCGGCCACCATCACCGGTTCGACCCAGCGCGAGCCGGCCGGGATCAGCTGGTCCGGATGGAACGTGCGCCTCAGCCCGCTCCAACCCGTCGAGCCTCGGACCGCAGCGCCACCAGGGTCCGATCGTCGAACCCGCTTCCGACCGCCCCCACCCACCGCAGCGCCGGGCCGTCCCACAGCCCCACCAGGAGGGCACCGAAGCTGTTGCGCCGGGCCCCCTCGCCCCGGGTGAACCCACCGACAACCGCCGACAGTCGGCGGACGTGGGCGACCTTGCGCCAATCCGGGGAGCGGATCCCGCTGCGGTACGCGGATCCGCGCCTTCTTCGCCACGATCCCCTCCAGACCCTCCGCCCCGACCGCCTCGATAAAGGGCCTCACCGGCGCCATCGATCTGGGTGGAGACAACCATCGGGGCGGGAAGGGCGAGGCTTGCCAACCGCTCCCGTCGATACTCCAGCGGCATCCCGGTGAGGTCCTCCCCGTCGTGGAGCAGGTCGAACACCATGTAGCTCGCCGGCATGCCTATGGACGCCCGCCTGCCGTCGGTCAGGTTCATCCGTGACTGCAGCATCTGGAACGAGGGATGACCGCGATCGTCGAGCACCACGATCTCACCATCGAGGACGAGGGGTGGGCGCGGTCGATAACCGGAGAGCTCCGGGTAGGTCGGCCCCACCTGACGGCCCCTTCTGCTGCGCACCGACAGCATGTCACCGTCCCAGCACCACAGCGCCCTGCACTCCGTCCCATTTCACCTCGAACAGCCAGTCGGGGTCGGTGAACGCCGCCGGCCACGGGCTGGCGAGCATGGGCTCGTATCGGGGGAGGGTCAACTTCCGCCGTCTGGTGCCGCCGCGCCATCGGCCAGCACCTGGCGCACCAGACGGTTGACCAGAGCGCCGTCAAGGTCGTCTCGCCGGTCGCGCATCAGCTTCCCGATCACCTGTCCTGCCTGCTTTGGGTCGGTGGCTCCAAGCTCAGCAACCGTCTCCTCGACCAGGCGAAGCGTTTCCTCCTCGCCGAGGTGAGATGGGAGCCATCGGCTCAGGTAGGACACCTCGTAACCCAGCTTGGCCGCCATCGCCGCGCCCCGCTCCCCCGCCGCCAGGTACTCGCCCCTTGCCTTGTCCATCTTCTTGACGTAGGAACCGATGACCCGACGGTAGAGATCGTCGTCGACCTCGCCCTTGAACCCGGGCTCGGACCGGGCCACGGCCACCTCGGTCTCGATCTGGCGGATGACATCACGACGGTCGCGGTCCTGGGTGCGCATCGCATCGCGCAGTTCGGCGGCGAGCTCTGCCTTGATGGTGGGTCTCTCAGCCACGCCCCGCCGCCTCTCCGAGATGGGCGATGAGACCGATGGGATCGTTGCTGACGATCCCGCTGATCCCGGCTGCAGCAAGCAGCGATCCGAGGTCGGGGTCGTCGACAGTCCAGGCGATCAACTCCACGCCGGATTCGTGCGCCTCGAGGACCTTCGCTTCGGTGTTGTCGACCAACAGCGACCAATGGGCACCAACGACGGCATGACCCTCGCTCACCGCGTCTTCGATGGCGGCGCCGAGCACCCCCTGCTCGGGGACGATGAGCCCGGTGCGCAACTCGGGCTCGGCGGCGAGCACCGCGGCAACGGTGCCGAGGTGGAACGAGGTGATGAGGTCGTTGGGGCGAGCCCGCCCGGCCACATCGATGGGGAAACCGTATGTGTTGTCGAAGCCCGGCTCCCAAGGGTGATGCTTGATCTCCAGGTTGAGCGGCACGGGACATACCTCTAGGACCGATTCCAGGTCAGGCGGGCTCGCTCCGCCACCGAGGTCGACCTCGGCGGAGAAGCTCCCATGGAGTCTCGGCGATGACCATGTCCCCCAGCACGGGGTCGTGGCTGAGCATCAGAACGCCATCGACGCTTCGCCGCACGTCGACCTCGACCATGCCGCAAACCGAACCTGCGGCGACGATCCCGGGAAGCGAGTTGTCGGGGTACTCCAGGGGGAGCCCACGATGACCGATGATCAATGGTGCCGGCATGGCGCTCCTTTGGCAGAATCGTCAAAGAACCCCTTGCGGCGCACCATCAGCACCGTTAGGGTACGGCCACGAAGATCCAGCCAGGTGCTTTCGTTCACCATGGCTTGTGAAATCTCTCACAATCAGCCTCCAGGAGTTCTTTCGTGCTCACGCTCACCCCAGACTTGTTGATGACCGAATGGCGAGCAGTCGCCGCCTGTCGTGATTCTGAGCCGGGCCTCTTCTTCCCCATCGGCACCACCGGGCCGGCCATCGACCAGATAGACGCCGCCAAGGCGATCTGCGGCGAGTGCGTGGTCAAGGACGCCTGTCTTCTCTACGCCCTCGAGACCAACCAGGAGAGCGGTGTGTGGGGTGGGTACGCCGAGGACGAGAGGCGCCGGCTGCGCAAGCGGTGGCTGGCGGACCGCCGCCGCCGCGCCAGCTGAGACTCATCCCCCCGGAGAGAACCCGACGGATCTCTCCTCGGCGGTGTCCACCTCGACGAAGCCGATACGTGCCAGGGGCAGGCCAACCCGCCGACCCCGCACGTCGGTGATCCACAGCATGAGCTTTCCGGTGGCGAATGCCTCCTCGATCTCGGTGACGAAGGCATCGTGTTCCTCGATATCGAGCTCAACGACCTTGTCGGAATCGGCCACCCCGACTCTCGCTCTCACCCTGGCTCCTCTTCGTTGGGGGCGAGATGGTACCGTTTGGACCCTACGTTGCTCAGCGTTATTTGACAACGTTCAGTTGCCCTCTGCGTCCCTCCACGCTAGGGTCGAGGTTATGACCGACAGTCGCGATCGGGAGCGGCTCTTCGCCTCTCTGCATTGATCGCTGTCGAGGCGTTGGCGGTGTCTCGCCCTGCACCGGTTGGGAGGGGTCGAGGGCTTCTCACCGGACTGGTCGGACCTCGGCGGATGGTTGGCGACCGTATCGCCCGAGGATGCAATCGCCGCCACGCTGCGACTGGTGGCGCTGGCTCTCGCCTGGTGGTTGCTGGTGACCACCGTCCTCTATGCGCTCGGCCGCATCGCTGGACTGGTCGGGTTGGTGCGAGCCGTCGAGTGGGCGACGCTTCCCGTGGTGCGCCGCCTGGCGGATCGGGCGGCGGCAGTGAGCTTGGCGGTGATGACGATCGCCGCCCCGGCGGTGGCGGTGATCGTCCCCCATCCCCGCAGTGGAACATGCCTCGCACAGGCCAGACGGCGGAAGATCCCACCCTGGCCCCGCCATTCCCGAAACCGCCGCACGTGACCCGAGTCACTCCTCCCGGTGACGGCCGACCCCGCCCTTCCTCCGCCCGTGCCCCTGCCACGATCGGGCGAGGTTGCCTACTCGCCCACACCGGCGGGCGAGGTCAAGGGCTCGTGGAACCCGCCGCTCGGCCCCCCCGGCCCAGCGCGCCGTCCTCCGAGCCGGCACCTCCTCACCGGCAGCAGCAGAGGGTCGAGGTTCCCTCCGAGCACGTCGTCGTGCCCGGCGACAACCTCTGGCTCATCGCCGAGCGCCACCTCGAGCAGGTCACCGGACGAGAGCGACCTGAGCGACCAAGAGGTGGCCAACTACTGGGTTGTGGTGATCGAGGCCAACCGCAGCCGGGTCCGCTCCGGTGACCCCGACCTGATCTATCCGGGCGAGGTGATCGTGCTCCCGCCGGTCAGCCAGGGAGAAAGCTGAGCCGCAGCGACCGCTCCGGGTTGTCCCGGTTGAGATCGACCAGCACAACCGACTGCCAGGTCCCCAGCGCCAACCGGCCCGAGATCACCGGGATCGTGATGCTCGGGGCGACGAACGCCGGTAGGACATGATCGGCTCCGTGGCCTTCGGCACCGTGACGGTGCCGCCAGCGCTGGTCTCGGGGCAAGCAGTCGGTCGAGGGCATCGACCAGATCGCTCTCGGTCCCCGACCCCGTCTCGATCAGCGCCACACCCGCCGTGGCATGGGGCACGAACACCGAGAGCAGGCCGTCTCCCCGTCCCGCGACGAACCCGGCAACCTCGCCGTGATGTCGACGACAGCCGCTCTCACCGGTGCGAACCGTCAGGACATCGAGTCCATGCGTCCATGTAGTAGGCTGGCTTAGCACCGTAGGGAGTCGCCAGCCCCCTACCCGCTGCTCCGCAGCGGGTCCCTTCCCCCGCCGGGGGGACGGAGTCTGTCCGTCTTCTGTCTGCCGTCTTCCGTCTGCCGTCTGCCGTCTGCGGCGGCTATGCCGCCGCTACAAGTTCTCCCCGAGGAAGATCTCGCTCACCGAGCTCTCCATGAAGATCGCCTCGAGGGCCTCGGCAACGATGGGGGCCACGGAGAGGACGGTGAGTCTTGTCCAGCTCAGCGGCCGCCTCGGGCAGTGGGAGCGTGTTGGTCAGCACCACCTCATCGAGCGGGGCGTTCTTGAGTCGGTCGATCGAGGGCGGCGACAACACGCCGTGCGTGGCGGCGACAGAGACGCTCAGCGCCCCCTTGGCCCTGAGCAGCTCGGCGGCGTTGGCCACGGTCCCGGCGGTGCCGATGATGTCGTCGACGATGACGGCGTGGCGTCCCTCCACCTCACCGACGACGGTCAGCGCCTCGGAGACGTCGTGCTCGGTCGGCTTGCGGCGCTTGTGGATGAAGGCGACGTAGGCGCCGAGGTGGCGGGCGAACTTCTCGGCCCGCTTCACCCCGCCGGCATCTGGCGAGACCACCGTCGTCTCGCCCTCGAGCCGCTCTTGGAGGTAATCGACCAGGATCGGGCAGCGCGGTGAGATGGTCGAACGGCTCGGAGATGAAGCCCTGGGTCTGACCGGTGTGGAGATCGACCGACACGATCCGGTCGGCACCCGAGGTGAGGAACAGATCACCCAGCAGCCGGGCGGTGATCGGCTCGCGGGGCAGGACCTTCTTGTCCTGCTTGGAGTACCCGTAGAAGGGGACGACGGCGGTGATCGCCCGCGCCGATGCCCGCTTCAAGGCGTCGATCGTGATCAACTGCTCCATGATGTGGTGGTTGATCGGGTGGGAGTGGCTCTGCAGCACGAAACAGTCGGCGCCACGCACGCTCTCGGTGGGCCGGACGTAGATCTCGCCGTCGGCGAAAGTGGACAACTCCAACCCGCCGAGCCGGACGCCGAGCAACTCGGCGACTTCCTCGGCGAGCGCCGGGTTGGCGCTCCCGCTGAACAGCATCAGCCGCTTGCGGCTGACCACCTCCACGGTCAGGCCTCCTTCGGCTCTTCGGCGTCCCGGGCCTGCTTGGTCTCCCGGCGGCGCGCAGCGTAGCCGGGGACATCGACCTGGCTCGCCCTCTCCACTGCCAACGCACCTGATGGGACATCGCGGGTGATCACCGATCCGGCACCGGTCACGGCATCATCTCCGACGGTGACCGGCGCCACCAGCATCGTGTCGGAGCCGATGAAGGCTCGATCGCCGACCACGGTGCGGGACTTGCGGTAGCCGTCGTAGTTGCAGGTGATGGTGCCGGCGCCGATGTTGGCGTCCCTCCCCACCTGGGTGTCCCCCAGGTAGGTGAGGTGGGGAACCTTGGACCCTTCGCCCACCGTCGTGCTCTTGGTCTCGACGAAGGTCCCCACCTTCGACCGGTCGCGCAGCAAGGCTCCCCGGGCGAAGCGAGGCGTAGGGCCCCACCTCGCAATCGTTGCCGACAACCGCGCCGCGCAGCACCGCGTACCAGACCCGCGACCCGCCACCGATGACCGTGTCGGTGGCGAACACATCGGGCCCGACCGTGGCGTCCGCCGCCACGTGGGTTCTCCCCTCGAGGTGCACCCCCGGATAGAGACGCACCCCCGGCTCCAGCGTCACGTCGGGTCCGAGGTATGTGCGATCTGGGTCCTGCACCCAGACCCCCTCGTCCATCCAGCGTGCTGCGATCTGACGTCGCATCAGGCGCGACGCCTCCGCCAGTTGGTCGTGGCTGTTGACCCCGAAGATCTCATCGGCTGAGGTAGGCAACGCTCCGAGCGAATGGCCCTCCTCGGCGAGAACGGAGACGACGTCGGTCAGGTAGTACTCGCCCTGGACGTTGTCCGCCTTGAGCTGGTCGAGGGCGGCGGGTAGCAGATCGCCGCGGAAGGCGTACATGCCGGCGTTTATCTCCCTGATGGCGAGTTGGCCGGGCGCAGCATCACCCTGCTCGACCACCCCCACCACCCGTCCACCGTTCATCGCGCAGTACCCTGTCCGTAGCCGGTGGGGTCGGCCATCTCGGCGGTGAGCAGCGTGACCGCCGAGTTGGTGCGGCGTTGCATCGAGACCAGGTCGGCCAGAGTGGCGGAAGTGAGCAGCGGTGCGTCGCCGTTGAGGACGAGGACGATGTCGTCCTCGACCGGGCCGAGGGCGGCGAGCCCGATGCGCGCCGCGTCGCCCGTCCCGAGCAGCTCCTCTTGGACACACCATTCGACGTGATCGGGGAGTATCTCGGCGACGTCGTCGGCGCCATGCCCCACCACCACCATGGTCTGACCGGGGTCGATTCCGGCCACCGCATCGACCACCCAAGAGACCATCGGGCGGCCCGCCACGTCGGCCAGCACCTTGGGGAGCTTTGACTTCATCCTGGTCCCCTGGCCGGCGGCCAGGATCACCGCTCGCACCGTCACATCGCCTCCATATGTCGTTCGTCCAGCGGTGCCGTCACCGCCTGGCTGGGGGGACAGGACTCGAACCCATACCAACGGGACCAAAACCCGTTGTGCTGCCAATTACACCACCCCCCATCTCGGCGGCCGGAGCACGTCGCCGGGGAGGGGGAAGTGTAGGGAGGCTGAGTTCGGTCACTCGGCGCCGAGCTCTTCTACCCGTTCGGCTCCCCGTTGATGTGGCTCCACCGCCTCGGCGGCGCGGGCATTCGATGGGGAGGCATCGATTGCCTCGCTTGCCTCCTCGAGGTCGGCGAAGAAGGCGAACAGGGCCGGCCCGCTCCCCGACATCATCACTGCCCTGTCCCAGAGTCCTTCGAGGTCTGCATGCCAATCGGCCAGGTCACCGGCAATCGACCGAGCCGCCGGGTAGAGGTCATTCTGCAACGGGCCGTGGGTGCGCAGCGACGGTGGCAGTTGCCTGCCATCGATCCTGGGGCCTTCGGGACCGTCGAGCCGGTCCCAGGCGGAGTACACCGCCGGCGTGGAGAGCTCAAAGGGCGGGACGACGATCGCCAGGGCGTACCCGCCGGGCGTCGGGTCGACCGGGCTGAGCCGCTCGCCGTAGCTCGTCGCCCATGGCGGTGCCCCCGAGCAGGGCAAAGGGGACATCGGCGCCCAGACCCTCCGCGATTTCGTCGATGGAGTCCGAGGCGAATTCGTGGAGCCGAGCAGGTGCCGAAGCCCCTCAAGGGCAGCGGCAGCGTCGGCGCTGCCCCCGCCAAGGCCCGCCGCCAGAGGGATCCGCTTTGTGAGGTGAATCCTCAATCGGGGGTCGCGCCCGACGGCGGTCACGGACCGCCTCGACCGCCCGCCACACCAGGTTCTCCGGCCCGTCGTCGAGCTCGGCGCCGTCGATCGTCAAGTTGTCCTCGTCATCGGGCATGACCTCGAGCAGGTCGAAGACGGTGACGGCTTGAAAAAGGGTGAGGAGGGGGTGCCGCCCTGACCGGTCGCGCGGGCGCACCCGCAGCGACAGGTTGACCTTGGCCGGTGCCCGGACCACTACTTGTTCGTCAGCCACCGGTCACCTCGGCGAGCCGCAGCCACTCGAGGGCGCCACCTCCTCGGCGCGCGGCTCGCGGGTCGATCCCGGCGGCCTCCAGTTCTCCCGAGGGTGCATCGAGGACGCCCGCCAGGGACTGACGGAGCATCTTGCGTCGCTGCCCGAAACCCGGCCGCGGCCAGTCGCAGGGCAGTGTCGGCGCCCGCGGCGACGCCCGCCGGATCGAGCACCACCACGGCAGAACCGACCCGGGGTGGCGGGAAGGAACACCTGAGGAGGTACGCGGAAGGCGATCCGGGCGTTGGCATGGAGCGACACCACCACGCTGGGAAGACCGTAGGCGGGATCACCCGGACCGGCCACCATCCGCTCGGCCACCTCACGTTGCACCATCACCACAAAGTCGGTCCAAGGCAGGCACCTCTCTGCAGTGCGTCGAGCACAAGCGTGGTCCCCATCTCGTAGGGGAGATTGGAAGCCATCACCCATCGCTCCTGGCCGAGCACCTCGTTCAGGTCGACCCGCATCACATCCTCGAAGCGGATCTCGGCCCGTGGAGTCGCCACCGAGCACCTCGTCGATCAGCGGGCGGAGCCTTGCGTCGACCTCGTACCCGAGCAAGCGATGCCCGGCGGCGATCAGCTCGGCGCTCAGCGTTGCCGGTTCCCACCCCGATCTCGAGCACCGGATGAGAGGGCGGGCCCACCAGGTCGACGATGCGGCGGGTGATGTTGGGGTCGACCAGGAAGTGCTGTCCGAGCGAAGTGACCGGCCGCAGCCCATGGCGGTCGAGCAGCTGCGGCCACCTCGGCTCCGACTCTGGGCACCGCTCACGGAACACGCGGTCGGCGGTGGAAGACGTGGAGTCAGCCACCTCCTCGGGTGTGCAGCCCCACACCCGAGCGAGCGCCTCCCCGACCAGGGCCACCCGTGCCGGCTCGTTTGGCTCGCCTCGGTGGGGGGGCGGTGACAGATACGGAGTATCGGTCTCGACCATGGCGCGTTCCGGCGGGACGAGCGCCGCACCCCGTCGCACCGTGTCCCCCGTCTCGAACGCCACCGGGCCGGCGAACGAGAACACCGTCGAGGGGAACTCGAGGAAACGCCGGGTCCAGCGGGGACCCCCCGTCCAGCAGTGGAGCACCACCGGCCCCGCCGGGCTCTCGGACGACGAGGACCTCGTAGATGGCGGCGAACGCGTCGCGGCAGTGGACCACGATCGGCTTGTGGAGCGCTTCGGCGAGTCGCACCTGGTCGCGGAAAGCCTCCATCTGGTGCTGGCGCGGTGCGAGGTTGCGGTAGAAGTCGAGCCCGGTCTCCCCCACCGCCGACTGCCTTCTCCGCCAAGCGCGCCACCCCCTCCGCCTGCTCCGGCCACAGCGTGGCGTCGTGGGGATGGAGGCCGGCAGTGGCGAGCACCCTGCCAGGAAAGACGACGGCCAGAGCCAGCGCCCCGCCAGAACTGGAGAGGTCGACCCCCGGCACCACCACCCACTCCACGGCCCGGCCCGGTCGAGCAGATCGCCAGGAGGACGGGGGTCGAGCTGGAGGTGGCAGTGGGTGTCGACCCAGGATGAGCCCATCGGGGGGCCGAGGCTACCGCCCACCGCAGGGAGGGGTAGGGTGACCGACGGACCTCATGGACACCGGTATGGCCCGCAAGATCGACGACCTGGGAAGGATCGTCATCCCAGCCGAGACAAGGCGTCTCTTCGGCATTCGCGAGGGCGACCAACTCACCATCTCGGTCGAGAGCGATGCCATCGTGATCCGCAAGCTCGAGGCGGTGTGCACCTTCTGCGCCGCCACCGACACCGTGGTCCCCTTCCGCGGCAAGGGGATCTGCTCCGACTGCCGGTCGCGGCTGAAGGGCTAGAGCAAGGCGGAAGACGGAAGACGGAAGTATTCGAGCCGTCCCCCAGTGAGAGGCTGGCACGTCCGAAGCGTGCAGCGAGCCGCGGGTCGAGCACCGTTGGGAGCTTGGCAGCCCCCCTACCCGCTGCTCCGCAGCGGGTCCCTTCCCCCCTCCGGGGGACGGAGTCGAAGCAGTGGTCGTCGTAGCCTCCACTGCATGCCGGGAACACTGGTGTTGTGCGCCACCCCGATCGGGAACCTGGGTGACACGTCGCCCCGGTTGCTCGAGGTTCTGGCCAGGGCCGACGTCATCTACGCCGAGGACACGCGCCGGGCTGCTCGGCTGTTCCGCCACCTCGCCATCGACCGATCGGCGCGCTCCTACTTCGTCGGCAACGAGGCGGAGCGCGCCGTGCAACTCCGCGACGAGTTGGCCAATGGGATGACGGTGGCGTTGCTCACCGATGCGGGTACGCCCTCCGTCTCCGATCCCGGGTTTGAGCGCGGTGAAGGCGGCCCTCGAAGCCGGTGCGACGGTCACCACCGTCGCCGGGCCCAGCGCAGTGACCGCAGCGTTGGCCGTTTCCGGTCTACCCGCCGACCGGTTCGTCTTCGAGGGGTTTCTCCCCCGATCGGGAGCGGGGCGTACCGCGGTGCTGGCGGCACTGGCCGTCGAGCAGCGCACCTCGGTCATATTTTCCAGCCCACGCCGGATCGGCTCCGACCTGGGTGATCTGGCCGCCAAGCTGGGCGGCGACCGCCGGGTGGTGGTGGTTCGGGAACTGACCAAGCTGCACGAGGAGGTATGGCGGGGAACACTCGAGGAGGCGGCGTCGCACTGGGCCGATGGGACCAAGGGAGAGGTCACCCTGGTCGTCGAGGGCGCCGACCGAGCCGCTTCCCGACCTCGATGGTGCCCTCGAGGAGGTCGGGCGGCTGGTCGCCGGCGGTATCAGTCGGTCGGAGGCGGTTCGCCTGGTTGCCGCCACCCACAGCGTTTCCCGACGGCAGCTGTACGAGATGGCAACCCGCCAGAGCCCGAAGACAGGCCGGGGTCGAGGACTAGGCGGCCAGGGCGCCGCTGGTCAAGTGTGAGAACGGCAGGGTCCAGATCGTCGGCCAAGGGCAGGGCCAGTTCCGACGGTCTGCGGCGGAGACGCCAACAACCGCTCTGCAGCGACTCCTCCACGCCTCGGCCGGCCCCCCGAAACGCAACGACATCTCCTCGAGCACGGCCGCGTAGCGGCGCGCCAGGTCCACGGCCAGGGCGGTCGGGATGGTGGTGACACCCGAGCCGTTCATCGGCCCGGAGGCGCTGAGACCGAGCCGATCCGGGTCGACGCCGAGGAATGTCGACAATCGCCCGGACCAGCTCGAGCGGGACGGGTCCGCGCCTCGTCGACGAAACCGACGAAGATGCGCTCCTTGGGGAAGTGGTCCATCCATCGATCGACGATCGCCGGGTAATTGCCCCGCTCCAGCGAGTCGGCGGAGGCGACGTGGTCCATGGCGTCTTCCAGACTCGGCGGTCGGCCCGGTCTCCAGCTGCACCTGCGACCAGGCGCGGCCGATCGGATTGCGCAGCATGATGATCACCCGGGCATCGGGGAGCAGCGCCGCGACCCGCTTGACCTCGGAGTCAGAGAGAAGCGAGTAAGCCGGGGTGATCTCACCTGCCACCCTCCCGCCGGCGCTCTGGAACATGGTGAGGTAGCGGCTGTCGCTGGGCGGAAGGAACTCGTAGCACATCTCGCGGCGGATCCGCGAGAGGTCGACACGCCGCATCGAGGAGCGGAGCTCGCCGCGGACCCGCTGGCGCCACAACATGGCAAGCCGATCTCCGGAGGTGAGCCGGTCGATCAGGCTCGGACCTGCCCGACATCCAATCGAAGTAGTGCAGCTCTTTGGCTGGGGGCAGCCACAAGTCGGGATGCCGTCGCAGCGAATGGTGCAACCAGGTCGTCGCGGCGCGTTGCGCGCCGATTCCGAGAAATGATGGATACATGACCGCCCGACTCCTCCGTGCGGCCCACCCGCAAGGTCCCCTCCGTGCGGCCCCTACCCGCAAGGTTCATTTTAGGGCCACATCGGGATGAACAAATCCGCGGGCGCGCTGATACCTGTTGCGACTCAGCCCGCAGTGCCTGCGGAGGGTCGGTGCCCACGTACTTCCGTCTTGCACACGCCATCCGTCTCTGGCTCCCCGCCGGGGCGGGTGGTGTGAGCCGTTTCCGTTACGCCTGCTCTGATGGACCGGCCAACGCCGTGGCTCCCGGTGGCTCTGATCATGTTCGGTCTGACCGCGGCCTCCTTTTTCCTTGGCACCAGGCCGGGACAACAGGGTTGGATGGCCTTGACTTGGTTCGCCCTCAGCGTCGCCGTCTTCTGCCTCGCCGCCTGGGCCGACGAGCGCTGGCCCGGATCGAGCGCAGAGACCACCCGACGTCACCGCAAGAGAGCTGACCGAGCCGATTCCGGATCCAGTACGGGACGCGTCAGGGGACGTTCGCCGCCGACGAGCCAGGTGCCACCAGCCCCGACTCGTAGGCGAAGACGATCGCCTGCGCCCGATCCCGCAACCCGAGTTTGGAGAGGATCCTCTTCACGTGGGTCCGCACCGTCTCTTCGGAGATGAAGAGCGCCTCGGCGAGCTCGGCGTTCGACGCGCCGGTCGCCAGCTCGATCAGCACCTCACGCTCCCGCTCGGTGAGCCTCTCCAACCCGGCGGATTGGGCCTGTGCCGGTTGCCCGCCTGGGCGAACACCTCGATGAGACGTCTGGTGACCGACGGAGAGAGCAGAGCATCGCCCGAGGCGAGCGTACGAACCGCCGCGATGAGTTCATCGGGTGGGATCCGCTTGAGGAGGAAACCGGAGGCCCCAGCGCGGAGGGCGTCGAAGACGTACTCGTCATGCTCGAAGGTGGTGAGGATGGCGATCCGGCACTCGGGTGCGATCGTCGGCCAGCCTTCGGGTGGCCTCGATGCCGTCGGTCCCGGGCATGCGGACGTCCATCAACACCACATCCGGCCTCGACTTGCTCACCAAACGGATCGCCTCCTCCCCGTCTGACGGCCTCACCGATGACGGCGATGTCGGGAGCGGTCTCCAGGATCATCTTCACCCCGCTGCGAACCAATTGGTCGTCATCGACGACTGCGACCGAGATCATGAGACCGGCAGGGGGATGGTCGGCGTCCACCGTCCAGCCGCCCGCCGGACCCGGACCGGCGGTCAGCTCGCCCCCCAACTCCTCGACCCTCTCCCTGATCCCAGCCAGGCCGCGACCCCCATTGGCCTGGGCCGTGGTTCGTCCCCGAGTCGCTCACGACGACACGGAGCCTGTCGCCGGCGTACCCGATGCGGACCTCGGCCGGAGCCCCGCCGGCGTGCCGAGCGACATTGGTCAGCGACTCTTGGACGATCCGGTAGACCGCCAGATCGGTCGACCGGGGGAGCGACTGCGGCTCCCCCTCGACTTCCGACGGTGACCGGTATGCCGGCATCGTTGAAGCGACCGGCAAGGTCGTCGATGTCGTCCACACCAGGAGCGGGGCGGCGGTCGGCTCCAAGGCTCCGTCGTTGCAACCCAAGGACCCGGTCCAGTTCGGCCAGGGTCTCCCGACCGACCTCCTCCACCGTATTGACAGCCGATGCTGCTGCGGCCGGATCCGTGTCAATGAGGCGTTGCGCCGCCCCGGCATGGAGCAGCATGACGGTCACCGAGTGGCCCACGATGTCGTGCACCTCGCGCACTATCCGCGACCGCTCTTCGTCGGCGGCGGCCATCGCCTCGGCCTGTCGCCGCCGAGCGTCCTCCTCCTCCTGCAACGCCCGTGCCGCCGACCTCCTCCGCCGGGCCGCCTCGGCAGCGCCCCCCGCCCAGGCGAGCACCCAACTGGCAACGACAATGGCTGGGATGACCGGGTTGGGATCCGGCGGGGCGATCAGCCAGTAGCCGACGGGTCCGGCAACGCTGAGGACCAGACCTATGACCGCCCGCGATGGGTGCGCATAAGCGCCCACCGAGTAGGTCTGCAGGAGGTTGGCGTACGGGTACATGCCGGCCGGGAACGCAAAGGCGACCATCGCAACCACGGAGGCGCCGCTCACGAGGTACGAGGTGAGCGGGTAGGTGCGTCTGAAGGCGAGCGCTCCGCCGATGATGGCGGAGAGCGCGATGGCGACGGGGCTGCCGCCCTCGATCACAGCCTCGGCCACCAGGACGATGGTGGCCAGGGCTGCGATGACGATGTCCCAGAGGCGCGAAACCCTGCGCATCCCGGTCAAGGTACCCCTAGGCGCTGACCGGCTGGGGGAGGCGCAACGCGCCGGCGAAGGAGGCGACCAGCGCCGACGACCGAGATGGCCAACACCAGCCAGCAGCAACGGGGTCGGCTCGAGCATGGACAGACCGGCGTAGGCGTGCGCCGTGATGGCCAGGGTCCCGACGACGTACCCAACCGCACCCAGCGTCATCGTCCGAATCCGAGCCCCGCCCACGACCCCCCTCACGCCGAGGAGCAACTCGAGCGCCATGAGCACCTGCAGACCATGGATCCCGGCGGCGTGGGCCAGCTTCCCCGACCCGGCGGCGCCTATGAGCACCCCGGCAGGGACGGCTCCGGTGGCTTCCACCACCGCTACCCCCCGGCTGATGAGGTCGGCCCCGAGAGCCGAAGCGAAGAGCAACAGACCGATCCCAGTCGCAAAGGCGATCAGCGCCGAAGCCTGGCCCCGGAGACGGAAACCCGCCCAGATGGCGATGACGAGCAACCCAAGGGTGAGGATCCCGACCGAGATGCCCATGGCGGTGAAAACGGCGGCGTCGAAGTCCGTGGCCACGTTGAAGTGCGAAGGAACGCCACGCCACGTCTGCATCGTGATCAGCCCGAGCTCGATCACCGAAGCGCCTCCCACCAGCGCGGTCACCGTCCATCCGAGGACCCGGTTGCGCGCCATCAGGCCCTGCGCCCAGCCGATCGACAGCGCGGTCATCCCGAGGGAGAACCCGAAATTGATCGGCTTGCGCCACGACACCGGCCCCCACCAGCCACTTCCGTCCACGGCGAAGACCGCCAGGTGGAATGCGGCCGACGCCAGCATGGCAATGCCCAGGATGTACAGGACCCGCTGGTAGCCATAGCGAGGTCGGACTTGTTCCCAGATCGCCGCCGTCATCTCGATGCCTCCTTCGCGGTCGAAGGTCAACGTACGAAGAGACGCTGGGGAAGTCGTCACCCTGGGCGGTGATCGACGTCACCCGCCAAGGTGGTCCGGACCGGATTTCCGCTGGTCAGCCGTCGGAGAAGTCGCCGCTCAGCCAACGATCGGGGCGAACGGTGTACAGCACCAGACTGGGCGACGGATCGGCGAGCTCCGAGGCGACGAATTGGGCGGCCGCCTCCTCTGGGATGTAGCGACGAACAACGGCGAGCATCTGTTCGTCAGAAGGTGGGCGGTCGGCCTTGACCACTGTTCCCTCTGACGGTCACATATTTGTAGGGCCACTCGGCCGTTTGTACCGACACAGTGACCATGCCGGCTCTCTCAATCAGCGACGTCTTCCGAGCCCGACGTCCCTGGGTACCGGTGAAGAAGGTCAGGTCGCCACCTGATCGGTAGTGGTACCAAACGGGAGTGGCGAGGGGCGGCCGGCTGTTGCCGGCAGCGACACAGATCGTGGCGATGTGCGGCTCGCTGAGAAACGCCTCGCGCTCCGCAGCGGTCAGTCGGCGCATGATCGATCCTCCTGGCTGAGGGTTACGGGATGTGACCGGCTTGGCGGCGCGAACTCATCGCGGCGTCAATCGGTCGAGCCGAGCTCCTGAATCAGCTTCTCGATCCGGCGCCTCCTCGTGTCGGGAGCCTTCGACGACTCGATGTGCTCCACCGCTTGCCGCCTCTTCGTATACGACATTGCCTCGAACTGCGCGGCTGAGCCTGCTGCGGCCAGGGAATCCTCCACATCGTCGGGGACGTCGACGGTCCGCTCGTCTTCATCGAGTGCAAGTTCGACCTGGACGGCATCTCCGACCGCTTTCCCGATGGCGCGGCGCACCGCCTGGACCACACCCAGGACGTGTTGACCGCCGTATACGGCGATCGAACCGCGGTAAGAGTGGCCATCAAAGCTGGCGTATACCGGGATCCGCCCCCCGCCACCGAGCACGTCCACGACCTCAGGTGGGATCTCCACCCAGGCCCCCCCGTCCTCTTCGCCCTCGATGACCGCCTCGAACCGGCTCATGCCAACGACGATAGGCATCCGCTTCGATCGCCGAGCGCATCGGCTGAGGGCGACCTCGGCAAGGTCGGCGCGAGCTGATCTGGCAAGGGTCGCTCAGCGCCGAAACGCTCAGCCGGATAGATTGCAGCGTGCAACGACCGGGGAGAGACGGTGCAGATCCCGATCGGCGGGCAAGGGGGGCAGGTGCCGACATCCGGCTTCGTCGTGGAGACGATGCAGCAGCGGATCGTCTTTGGCGCCGGATCCATCGCGACCGTGCCGGGAGAGGTGTCACGGGCCGATCTGAAACGAGTGCTGGTGATCGCCTCGGGTTCGTCAGGAGCGATCGCCGAGCAGATCGTGGCCGAACTGGGTTCGTCTGTTGCCGGGCGTCTCAGCGAGGTCCGACAGCACGTTCCTCGGCCACTGGCGGACGAGGCCTGCCGCGAGGCGATTGCCACCGAGGCCGACGGTCTGGTTGCGGTCGGTGGAGGGTCATCGATCGGGCTGGCCAAGGCGGTGGCAGTGCAGCTCGGTCTCTCAATCGTGGCGGTCCCGGTGACGTACTCGGGCTCGGAGGTGAGCTCCATCTACGGCATCACCGATGAGCGCAAGCACACCGCCAAGGACCCGCGGGCGCTGCCGCGGGTTGTGATCTACGACCCGGAACTCGGGAGCGCCTTGAGCTCGCAGGTCACCGCCGCCAGCGGGTTCAACGCCCTCGCCCATGCCGTCGAGGCTCTCTACTCCCCCGGCCGGAACCCGACTTCGTCCCTGCAAGCGGCGGAGGCGATCCGGCTGTTGGCGGGTGCCCTTCCGGTGCTGGTGGAGCGGAGCGACGAGGTCCGGAGACGGGCCGATGCCTTGCTCGGGGCCTACTTGGCTGGGTCGGCAACCGCCACTGCAGGCACGGCCCTGCAGCACAAGCTGGCGCACGTGTTGGGCGGGACTCACGACCTGACCCATGCCGATCTGCACGCCGTGCTCCTCCCCCACGTCACCGCGTTCAACCAGTCTGCGTCTGGCGACCTGTTGGACGGTGCGGCGGCCGCCCTCGGTGCTCCTGACACGGCGACCGGTCTGTGGCGTCTGGGGCGCGAGATCGGCAACCCAACGAGCTTGGCCGAACTGGGTCTGGACAAGGAGGTGCTGGACGAGGCTGCGGAGCAAACCGTGATCGAAGTTGGGGCGGCCAACCCCCGCCCTGTGGACCGAGCGAGCCGTGATGGCACTGCTCGAGGACGCCTATGCAGGCAGAACCCCGAGGACGAAGGAGGAGGATGGAGATGGGTGAATGGCAATTCATGGACCCGGCGTGCCGCAGCAACCTGGTGTCGGCATGGAGTCGCGAGGCGGAGCAGATGCTCGACATAGCGTCTTCCCCGGACGTCTGGGAGAGACCCACTCGGAGCACCACCTGGGAGGTCCGCGACGTCATCGGTCACCTGGTGGACACCACCGAGGGGTACTTCGAGTCGTTCGACGTCGCCCGCGGCAAGAGGGAAAGCCGGAGCAGCGTCCCACTGCGCGAGATGGCCAAGTACGTCAACGAAGGGGCCGTCGCCTTCCGGACCATTCCCCAGAACGACCTTCTGGCGCGACTTCGTGATGATCTCGACCAGATGAACGGGATCGCATCCGAGTTGACCGACGAGGAATGGGCCGGGCTCTTGGTCCCGCACAAGTACATGGGACCGCTACCCGCCGCCTTCTACCCCACGTTCCAGCTTGTCGACTACGGGGTCCATTCGTGGGATATCCGACAGGGATCGGACGAAGCCCACGCCTTGGCGGGGGACACGGCCGACCTACTCGCTCCGATGGCGTTCGTCCTGTGGCAGTCGACCCCGCTGATCCCCGAGGACCTGGAGCCATACGACATCGGCGTGCGGGTGACCGGGGCGAGCGGCGGGGACCACCGGGTGAGCGTCAGCCCATCGGGCATCGGCGTCGAGCCGGGTGATGTGGCCGACTGCTCCAGCGTCCTCGAGTTCGATGCCGGCAGCTTCGTGCTCACCGCCTTCGGGAGGATCAACGGCGGGACGATGCGCGGCGAGGCGGAGAGCGCGACCGGGTTCCTCAACTCATTCTTCAGGATCTAGCGCGCCGATCTGACGGAGGTTCTTCATGGCAATCGACCTCGAAAGGGTGGAAGCGGAGCGGGAGCGGATCAAACAGACCTACCTCAAGGAGGCACCCGACCGACCTCCCTCGGCCGCCCGCGGCATCCATCACACCGCCCTCCTCTCCTCGAATGTCGAGCAGACCGTGCGCTTCTACCAGGAGGTTCTCGAGTTCCCGTTGATCGAGATCTTCGAGAATCGCGACTACCGCGGATCCAACCACTTCTTCTTCGACCTGGGCAACGGCAACGCCCTCGCCTTCTTCGACTTCCCGGGGCTCGACCTCGGCGAGTACGCCGAGGTACTGGGCGGTCTGCACCACATCGCCATCTCGGTCGAGCCGGAGAACTGGGAACGGCTGAAGCGCAACCTCGAGGATGCCGGAGTCCCGCACGAGACCCACAGTGAGGTCTCGCTCTACTTCAGGGATCCCGATGGGGCCCGGCTCGAGTTGATCGCCGACCCGCTTGGCGAGATGTACGGCACGCACCTGCTCGAATAGCCGGCAACCCAGGGTTCGAAGCGTGCCCAGGCACCGCTCGAACCCGCAGAACCGACTCGGGCTCGCGCCTGCGGCAACCCAGGGTTGGAAGCGTGCCACAGGCACCGCTCGAACCCACAGAACCGACTCGGGCTCGCGCCGTCCGGCAACCCAGGGTTGGAAGCGTGCCACAGGCAGCCGCTCGAACCCACGGACCGCGGGTTCGCGCTAGGCGCGTCCCCGCATCGCCCAGACCGATGCGGTGATGGTGAAAGGGGCGGACGGCAGTGATTGCCTGCACACCCGCTCCAACTCGGCGCGGCGTTCGGGGTCGAGCCCGGATACGTAGGTGCCCACCGGACCCACCCCGAGCGTGTACGGCTCCCACCACTCCTCGAATGTGGCGTGCTCGACCCCGACCGACAGCGAGGTCTCCTCGACCTGGCGGACCCCGGCAGCCTCGGCCAACTCGGCCAAGTGACCTTGGCGGCGTCCCGGCCCTTCCGGACTCGTCGTCGAACTCGGGGTCGAAACGCTGGGCGGCCTCGAAGAAGGCGCTGAGTGGACCTCGGCCGCCGGCGTGGTCCCAGACGCAGGCGGCGACCACACCGTTTCGGCGTGTCACCCTCGACATCTCGGCGAGCCCGGCCACAGGGTCCTTCATGAAATGGACGACCAATTGGGCGAGGACGCAGTCAAATTCACCGTCCGGGTGTGGCAGCTGCTCGGCGGCCGCTTGCTGCACCTCCACGCCGGGGTGCCGTTCGCGGATGGCGGTGACAAAGGTCTCCGAGGGGTCAACCGCCGACACGGCCTCCACTCCCAACCGCCGCACCAATTCTCCGGTAAGGGCTCCCGGCCCGCACCCGACGTCGAGCACCCGTTGGCCGGGCACCACCCCGGCGAAGTCGGCGAACTTGGGGCGAGAGGCCTCGAGTAACGGCCCATGAACCGGTCATAGGAGTCGGCAGCAACCTGAAAGCTCATCGGCCGAAGATAACTGCGCTGGCAGCACCGGCGCTCGCCCAGCCGGCCCGACGTCTTCCTCGGCGGTGGTCATAAGCTCGTATTTGCGATGAGTCACGAGCACGGATTGGTGCGGCCCGGAGCGCAGTACCGCCGCCGGCTGACCGTCACCCTGGCCATGGTGCTGGGGTTCATGGTCGTCGAGGTGGTGACTGCGGTCATCACCGGCTCGCTCTCCCTTCTCTCCGATGCGGGCCATATGGCCGCCGATGGGCTCGGTCTTGCCATGGCGCTGGCCGCGATGGTCGCTGCCGATCGGGCGGGCACCGGGGACCACCGCACCTTCGGGCTCTATCGGCTGGAGATACTCGCCGCGTTGGCCAACGCGGTGCTCCTGTTCGGAGTGGCCGTCTACGTGTTGTGGGAGGCGGCGCAGCGGTTCTCGGACCCAACCGAGGTCCTCTCCGGACCGATGCTGATCGTTGCGATCCTCGGCCTCGTGGTCAATCTGATCGCCTGGAGGCTGCTGCGCCCAGGTGCCACCGCCTCGCTCAACCTGGAAGGCGCTTCCCTCGAGGTATTGGCCGACCTGGTCGGGTCGGTCGGCGTCATCCTCGCCGCCCTGATCACTCGCTTCACCGACTGGCCCTACGCCGACCCTCTGTTTGCTGCCGCCATCGGCCTTTTCATCCTCCCCAGGGCATGGCGATTGGGACGGCGAGCGGTTCGGGTTCTGGTCCAAGCCGCACCGGAGGGCATGGATATGAATGCGCTGCGCATCAATCTCGAGCAGATCGAGGGAGTCGTCGATGTCCACGACCTCCATGTGTGGGCCCTCACCACCGACATGCCGGTGGCCTCGCTCCACCTCATGGTCGCCGATGGCACCGATCCTCACCCTGTGCTCGATCAGGCGCGCAGCCTGCTATCCGACCGGTACGGGGTCTCGCACGCCACGCTCCAGGTCGAGCCAGATACCCACGTCGGCTGCGCCGAGGTCACCTGGTAATCCCTGGCGAGCAGTACGACCAGTGCTACCACCAAGCGTGCGACACCTTCGACAACGTGGCGCTCGAGGTGCTCGACGTCAACGCGGACTCGATCGCCGCCTCCACGTCAGCTATGCGATGGGACTCGCTGCGTTGGTCGAGGCGCCGAACCTCACACCACAACGCGCTGCAGTTGCATCAGATGGCGCCGACCGCCTGGACCCCTCTGGGTGCGGTGAGCTAAGCAGCGTCGAAACAACGAACCCGGGCGATCGGCCGGCCAAGACGGCCGGGCCGATCGCTCGTGGATCAGAGCGAGGCGAAGGCCTCTGGGGCGGGTGATTCCTCGTCGACGTCAAAGGCTCCGGAGAACTGCGAGTTGTAGAGGTCGGCGTAGGCGCCGCCCCGCTCGAGCAGCTCGGAGTGGGTCCCCTGCTGGACGATCTGCCCGTTCTCCATCACCAGGATCAAGTCGGCGTCGCGGATGGTCGAGAGCCGATGCGCGATCGACGAAGCTGGTCCGGTCGGTGCGCAATGCCGCCATGGCGTGTTGGAGCAGGGCTTCGGTCCGGGTGTCGACCGAGCTGGTGGCCTCATCGAGTATGAGCAATGCCGGGTCGGCGAGGAAGGCGCGGGCGATCGTGATCAGCTGTTTCTCCCCGGCGCTGACGTTGCTGCCCTCGTCGTCGATCATCGTGTCGTAGCCGTCGGGGAGGCTGTGGACGAACCGATCGACGAAGGTGGCCTTGGCCGCCTCGAGCATCTCGTCCTCTGTCGCATCCGGCCGGCCGTACATGATGTTCTCGCGGATGGTGCCCCGGAACAGCCACGTGTCCTGGAGGACCATCCCGATCTCCGACCGCAGGTCGGCGCGGCGCATCTGTGAGATGTCGAAGCCCGTCGAGGGTGATCTGGCCGGAGTCGAGTTCGTAGAACCGCATGATCAGGTTGACCAGCGTCGTCTTGCCGGCGCCGGTGGGACCGACGATGGCCACCGTCTGCCCCGGCTCGACGCTCAGCGAGAGGTCCTCGATCAGGGGTCGGTCCTCGTCGTATCGGAAGTAGACATTGTCGAAGGCGACCCTGCCGTGTCGGGTCGCCGACCGTCTCCGCCAGGTCCTCGTCGGGTCGCTCCTCGTCGGCGTCGAGCAACTCGAAGACGCGCTCCGCCGAAGCGACGCCCGACTGGAGCAGGTTGATCATCGAAGCAATCTGGGTCACCGGCTGGGTGAACTGGCGTGAGTACTGGATGAAAGCCTGGACGTCCCCCAGGCTCATCGTCCCCGTGGCGACCCGGAGCCCGCCCAGCACCGCGATCACCACATAGTTGAGGTTCCCGATGAACATCATGATCGGCATGATCAGACCGGAGAGGAACTGGGCGCTGAAGCTCGCCTTGTAGAGCTCCTCGTTCTCCGCCTCGAACGCCGCCTGGACCTCACGCTGCCGCCCGAACACCTTGACCAGGGAATGGCCGGTGAAAGCCTCCTCGATCTGCCCGTTGAGCGTCCCGGTTCGCCGCCACTGGGCGATGAACTGCTTCTGGGACCGCTGCATGACCCACCCGGCAAGGAGCATCGAGATCGGAATGGTCACCAGTGCCACGAATGCCAGGGCCACAGAGATGTAGAACATCATCCCGACCACGAAGATCACCGTCAGAAGCGATGTCAGCAATTGGCTCATCGTCTGTTGGAGCGTCTGGGAGACGTTGTCGATGTCATTGGTGACCCGGCTGAGCAACTCGCCGCGGGGCTGGCGGTCGAAGTAGCTGAGCGGCAGCCTGTTGAGCTTGTCCTCGACGTCCGAACGCATCCGGTAGATGGTCCTCTGGACGACGTCGTTGAGCACGTAGCCCTGGAAGAACCCGAGAAGCGCCGAACCGGCATAGAGGGCGAGCACAACCAGCAGGATCGAGCCGAGAGCCTCGAAGTCGATCCCCTGACCGGGCACGACATCGACGCCGCTCAACAGGTCGGCGACCCCATCCTGACCCTGGAGCCGGGCGGCCTCGATCGCCTCGGCCTTGGTCATGCCCTCGGGCAGCCTGCTCCCGATCACCCCGGCAAAGATCACGTCCGTCGCCTCACCCAGCACCTTGGGACCGATGGCGGAGAGAGCGACGCTGAACACGGCGAGCACGATGACCGCGATCACTCTTGCCATCTGGGGCCGCAATCTGCGCACCAGCCGTTTGGCCGAGGTGCCGAAGTGCGAGCGACTTCTGCCCGATCATCGGCCCGCCGAACGGGCCACCCCTACCGGGACCACCCTGGCCCTGGATGCGCTCGGTCGGTCTTCATGGTCGGTGGCGAGGTCATGACGCCACCGCGCTCAGCTGCGACTCGACGATCTCCACGTAGGTCGGGCAGCCGGCAAGCAACTCGTCATGGGTTCCCATGCCGACGACCTCGCCGTCCTCGAGCACGACGATCTGGTCGGCGTCGGCGATCGTGGAGACCCGCTGCGCCACGATCAGGACCGTGGCGTCGGCGGTGATCGGCTTCAGCGCCCGTCGCAGCCGGGCATCTGTCGCCAGGTCGAGCGCCGAGAACGAGTCGTCGAACAGGAAGATCTCGGGGCGGCGGATGATCGCCCTGGCGATGGCGAGACGCTGGCGCTGCCCACCGGAGAGGTTGGTCCCGCCCTGGGCAACGGGCGCATCCAGGCCCTCGGGCATGGCCTCGACGAAATCGGCCGCCTGGGCGATCTCGAGCACATCCCACATCTCCTCGTCGGTCGCCGAGGGGCTCCCGTAGCGCAGGTTGGAGGCAACCGTGCCCGATGAACAGGTAGGGCTTCTGGGGCACCAGCCCGATCCGCGCCCAGAGAGCTCTCCGGGTCGATGTCGCGGATATCGACACCGTCGACCAGGACCGTGCCGCCGGTGGCGTCGAAGAGCCGTGGAATCAGGTTGAGCAGCGTGGTCTTGCCGGCACCGGTCGAGCCGATGATGGCCGTGGTCTGCCCGGGGCGGGCCGTGAAGGACACATCGCAGAGCACCGGGTGCATCGCACCTGGATAGCTGAACTCGACACCGCTCAATTCGAGCTCGCCTCGTCCGGCTCAACTCGGTGACGCCGTCGTGCCGGAGGGACCACCGATGACTCGGTGTCGAGGACCTCGCCGATCCGATCGGCCGAGACCGCGGCCCGGGGCACCATGACCAGCATGAAGGTGGCCATCATCACCGACATCAGGATCTGGACGAGGTAGGCGAGGAAGGCGGTCAGCGACCCGATCTCCATCAGCCCTTCGTCCACCCGGATCCCACCGAACCAGAGGACGGCGACGCTCGAGACGTTGAGAACGAGCATCACCACGGGGAACATGGCCGCCATCCAGCGGCCCACCGTGAGCGACACGTCGGTGAGTTCGGCGTTGGCCCGACCAAACCGCTCCTTCTCGAATGGCTCCCGGACGAAGGCGCGCAGCACCCTGATGCCCATGATCTGTTCGCGCAGGACCCGGTTCACGATGTCGATCCGCCCCTGCATCACCCGGTAGGCGGGAACCATGCGCGAGATGATCAGACCGACGATCACACCCAAGACCGGCACCGCAACCGCCACCAGCCAGGCGAGACCGACATCCTGGCGGAGGGCCATGATCACCCCGCCGACCGCCATGATCGGGGCCATCACCATCATGGTGAAGGTCATCAGCGTCAGCATCTGCACCTGCTGCACGTCGTTGGTGTTGCGGGTGATGAGCGACGGGGCGCCGAAGCCGGCGACCTCGCGGCTGGAGAACGAGGCGACCCGGCCGAAGATCGCCGACCGCAGGTCACGGCCGAAACCCATGGCGGTTCGTGCCCCGAAGTAGACGGCGGCGATCGAGCAGCCCACCTGGACCAACGAGACCGCCAGCATCCAGATCCCGACCTGGATGATGTAATCGGTGTCGCCCCTGACCACCCCGTTGTCGATGATGTCGGCGTTGAGGCTGGGCAGATAGAGCGATGCGATGGTGCCCACCAGTTGCAGGGCGACGATCACCCAGATCCAGGTCTTGTACGGCCTGAGGTACTCGCGAGCTATCCGCAGCAGCATCAGGCGACAACCTCGGGCGTGCGCTCGGCGACGCCACCGAGCATGACGTCAACGATGTCGTCGACGGTCAACTTCTCCCCTGCTCCCGGGTGGGCGGTGGCGAAGACCAAGCCGCGGAGAACCATGGCGGCTCGTCGCCGGATCGAGCCGCAGCCGCGCCCGGTTGCGCGCCAGGAGATCGGTGAGCGACTCGGCGATGGCCGCCTGCGACTCCAACACGAACGCGGGCGGCTCCGTGCCGGTCGCCGGTCATGGGAATCGTGCGCAGGACTGTCATCAGGGCGATCACCTCTTCGAGCCGGTCCATCAGGATCCGGACCGCCTCTCGGAGTTGATCCTCGAATGGGGCCTCTTGGTCGATGCTTGCGATTTCGAGTTGGACGGGAGCCGGATCCATCCCCGCTTTGATCGCCTCATGGATCAGCGCGCACTTGTCGGGAAAGACACGGAAGATGGTCCCCTCGGCGATACCGGCCGCCTCGGCTATCTCGCGGGTGGTGACGTTGGCACCCTGCTCGATGAGGAGCGGGATGATCGCCTCGACGATTGCTCGCCGGCGGTCGTCCGACGACATTGGGGCTGCACGGCCGTGTTTCATCGACCGCCACAATAGCTGAGTGAGCGCTCACTCACAAGTGGTCCAACGCATAACTTCGCGGGCGATTCCCGATAGTCATATGTCTTGACAAGACATATACGTCTAGCTGTATATTCGACCTGTGCTGAACGATGCACTGGCCGTGGTTGCCGAGCCCACCCGTCGACACATCCTCGACGAGCTCTTGGGCCAGGAGCGGAGTGTTGGCGAACTGGTGGAAGCCGTCGCCGTCAGCCAGCCGAGCGTCTCCAAGCACCTCCGGGTGCTCAAGGACGCCGGTTTCGTCTCGTCGAGGGTTGACGCTCAACATCGCCGCTACCGGCTCGAGTCCGCACGCCTCGAGGAGATCGATCAATGGCTGGCCCCGTACCGCATTCTTTGGACCCGGCACCTCGACGCACTCGAGCGCCATCTGGACGAACAGGAGACGAAATGAGCCCGACCGACTTCGAACCGGGACCGCTTGCAACCGTCGCCTACGAGCCCGCCGATACCGGGTGGACGCTTGTATTCACCCGAGATCTGCCTCACTCCCCCGAGAAGGTGTGGGCCGCCCTCACCGAACGCGACCAGCTCGGGCAATGGGCGCCCTTTGTTCCCAACCGCGATCTCGATGTCCCGGGCGATGCCACCTTCACCATGGAAGATGGCAGCGATTCAGTCGAGCAATCCGCCGACGTATTGCGTGCCGATGCGCCGTCGCGTGCTCGAGTACAAATGGGAAGACGACCTGCTCCTTTGGGAGTTGGAGCCGACCTCAGGTGGGCACTCGACTCACACTCCGCCATACCCACCAAGAGCGAGACTGGTTGCCAAAGCTCGCCGCCGGCTGGCACTTGTGCCTCGTCGTGGCCGACCGCCTGCTGGAGGGAAAGCCCATACCCCGCATCGTCGGCGAGGACGCCAAAAACTACGGGTGGGAAGACCTATCCGATGCCTACGCCGAGACGCTCGACATGTTTCCATGTGACGAATCCGGTCCCTCTCAACCCTGAGGGCGTCGTCACGCGATTCCGCGGAGCTTGTCGAGATGTTGGAGCAAGTCGAATGAGCAGCCAACTCGATCTCCTTGTGCTCCCACTGGGCGGCCCGGTAGAGGCAGGCGATCAGCCCCATCCGGTGGACCCGGCGGAAATCCCCGTAGACGAAGCCGTACGCGCCTTGGTCTCGTCGGAGGCACCTTCGGTCAGACCGAGGTGCCACGCCGCGTACTCCTCCCAGTCGTGGGACTCGAGGTAGGCGTTCTCGTCTTCGGCGCTGGGCTGGACGTCGCCCCACTCGCTGCGCACCACGTACTGACGCGCATCGATGAGCTTCCGGCACTGTTCGACGCCGCTCTTGGTTGACGAGGTACTTCGCCGTGGTGCTGCTCCCCAGATAGATCGGAATGACGTTCGCGAGCCTATCCGGTTGAGCCTGGCCGCCGGTGTTCCCGGGTGTGGTCGAGTACCCGATCGAGCGGGCGGGGCACGCGCTCGAGATCGAGGGCTTCGACCAAGAGCGATGCATATCGTGCTTTGCGACCGGAGCGGGTCCCTATGAACCGATCGAAGCTGCTGGGCACTGAGACGCCCGCGATGCGCCGGCTGGTTCTGGAAGATCCGGAACGACCCGAGTTCGCCTTGCGAGTCGATCACCTCTTCGACGGCCGCCGTGCCGAGCGCTCGGATGAGCTCATCCTCCAAGTCGACATCGCACCTGAAGAAACCCAGTTGCTCCATTTCCGCGCGGGTCAAGTTCTCGCCAAGACCGGCCCGCACCAGTCCTCGCTGGATGGCTCCTTCTTCGGCGGCGTCGTAGAGACCTCCTAGCTCGGACGTCGTAGCCCGCCGGTCCGAACACATCGAGGAACTGTCCGATGTTGGTGGCGCCTCCCATCGGAACGATGTAGATCGTCTCGTCCGCTAGATCCCGCCCACGGCGTGCGGCCAACGTCTCGAGGGCGACTCGGTCACTGAACCCTTCGACCAAGACGACGGTTGGCTCCATGCCTTCAGCCATCGCTCGCGACACCGTGAGCAACTGAGTCCCATCCCACCGGTGGCGTCCACGATGCGAGGAGAGAGTGAAAACCCGCGTTCGACATCAAAATGCAGCGTTGCAGAGAACCCCTTCGATTGGGCGACATTTGGTCCTGATACGCGATGTTTGACCGGCTTGGCGCCCGCACCCGATCTGGACCCGTGCCCCGTCGCCTCACCGCCTGGGCTGTTGTGGGCTAAGCAAGTACGAGGCGACCTACCGCAGGACGAAGACGCTGGCGAGGGCGATGGCTGCGCCGATCAACGATGCATAGATGGCGATCTGGTTCCCCCTGCGCCGGTCGATCGCCCTGGCCTACTTCGTCGACGACCTGCTGCTCTTCGCCCAGCTTGGTGAAGTTGAAGATGCCCCGACGAGCGAAGCCTGCGCAGAAATGAAGTCTGGCCTGAAGGAACCCGGAGGCCGATGCCGCAGCGGGGATGAACAGCAGTAGGCGCCACCAAGGGTTCACCCCCGACCAAACCAGGACCGCGAATGCGACAGCGGTTATCGCCAACCCGATCCAGCCGGCATATCGCCGGCGCCGGATCTCATCGGCGCCGATATTGCAAACACCTGGTTGGTATCCAGTCTTGGGTCATGGCCAGGCCAGCGTATCTGAGTTGTTGCACGGTCCGAGGGTCCACTGGCAGAGGCGCCGTGCTCTCTGGCTGCCGTCTGCCGTCCTCTGCAAAGGAGATGCCTCTTGACAGCCTGCACTGGTGCCGGCGCATATTTAACTAAGGAATCTTGCTTTTAGAAAGGAGCCCGCAATGCAGACGCGGCATGCTGGGTCTGGTCCTTTTGGCCTTGCTCGGAGTCACCGGGGTCCCCGCCCAAGCGGTCGACTGCTCGCCGGTCTCGAGCGTACAGCGATCACCGAATTGGAGGGCATCGGGAGCATCTTCCACATCACCAGGGCGGTCGCCGTCGCCCCCGATGGGAGCGCTGCCGGCTCCAGCCTCGACGACTCGCTCGTGTCCCATGCGGTGAGATGGGATGCGTCGGGCAACGCCACGGTTCTCTCCTCATCCAACAGCGAGGCCTTCGGCATCTCATCCAACGGCGTCGGTCGCCGGGTGGCAGGCTGGGCGCCGAAGCATCCAGGCGATGACATGGTCACCTACCCGCGTCTCTGCGCCTCCCCCCGAGGCGCCACATCCGGAAGGGCCGTCGATGTCAACGCAAGTGGCTGTAGCCGTCGGCTGGACAACCGACTCAATCGGTGACACCGACGCGGTGCGCTGGGATGGAACGCGGCCGACCAGCCTGGCATCGGGGTCAGGTGCCCCTTCGATCAGCTTGGCAACGGCGGTCAACGATGCCGGCACCATCGTCGGCCGGGGTGATTTCGGCACTGCCCCGTTCCGGCGGGCACTGCGCTGGCAGGGGACGACCCGGAGCACCCTCCGGACTCTGGGTGGTGGGTCCGACGCGGCAACGGGTATCAGCGAGTCGGGGTTGGTGACCGGCGGCAGCCTGTCACCGGTCGACTCCAAATTCCATGCTGTCGTCTGGCAGGGGAACACGATCACCGACCTCGGGCTCTTCGCGACCAACCCCACCAGTGGATACGGGGTCAATGACTGCGGCACCGTGGTCGGTGATTCGGTGGTGGACGTCGGCCAGGACATCATCGATGCTGTGATCTGGCAGAACGGCGGCCCTGCGGTGCTCATTGGAGTCGCTGCTCCCCGCCGGTCATGGCTGGGACCTGCACACTGCTCAGGCGATCAACAATGCAGGACAGGTAGTCGGTTACGGGTTCCGTTCGAACATGAGCGGGTTGCGGTCGTTCTTGCTCACCCCGGCGTCCTGAATCGGGGCTACGACTCCGAAGTCGGGCTAACGGAACCCGGTATCACGGCGACCTCGCTGGGATCCCGCGTGTGTGTCTAGGTTGCACCAGACGCTGATTCCAACCCCGAGGTCGTGATGACAAGCCGGTCGATGCGGTAGGGCGATGCCGGAATGACGCCGCCCGAGCCTTCGCCGTCCCCGAGCGGCTTGACACTCGCCGCCTTCATCGGAGCAGTGATACTCGGCGGCGCCAACTTCCTGGTCGTCAGGATCAGCAACCGCGAGTTGCCCCCGATCTGGGGAGCCGGTCTGCGTTTCACCTTGGCCGCCGCGCTGTTCGTACTGATCGCCCTCGCCTTGCGGCTCCGGTGGCCGCGGGGCCGGCAACTCTGGCTCACCTCGCTCTACGGGTTTCTCAGCTTCGCCGTTTCGTACGCGCTCGGTCTACTGGGCGCTTGTCAGATTGACCGCGGGGGTGACCACCGTGGTGCTCGCCATCGTGCCTCTGTTGACGCTGCTGCTGGCAGCGGCACATCGGCTCGAGCGCCTCCATTGGCGGGCCGTGGTCGGCTCATTGTTAGCGATCGCAGGAGTGGGGTGGATGTTCGTCGGGCCGCAGGATCTGGACCTTCCATTCGTTCCCCTACTGGCGGTTTTCGTTGCCGCCGTCAGCATCGGCGAGAGCGTGATCTTGGGAAAGCGGGTGTCGGGCAACCATCCTGCGGTCGTCAACGCGGTCGCAATGACGATCGGCGCCGTCGGTCTTGCTGGGTCTGTCGGCTGTGGTGGGCGAGCAATGGGCGCTACCCCGCGAGCCGGCCGTTGTGTGGTCCCTGGTCTACCTGGTGACGCTGGGCTCGGTTGGGCTCTTCGTGCTCATACTCCTCGTGGTGCGCCGGTGGACCGCCTCGGCGACCTCCTACGCCTTCGTGCTGTTCCCGGTGGTGACGATGGCCCTTGGAGCCTGGTTGGCCGACGAGCCGTTGACGCTCGACGGGGTGGTGGGTGCAGTCCTGGTGATGGCCGGCGTTTGGTTTGGAGCCTTGTCGCCTGCCGCCCGCCGGGCCAATCGGCGTCGGCGAGGACGGAGGCTCGGGCAACCGTCGAGACCTTGAAGCAAGCAGCACCCAGGGCTGCGGGACGGCGCTGGCTAGCGTGAAGATCCCATGACCAGGTTCGTCGTCGATTGCAGCGTGGTCCTCCAACTGGCCAGCGAAGCGACCGAGGTCCCTGCCGAGCACGAACTCCTCGCGCCAACGCTGTTGCGCTCCCAGACGCTATCGGCCCTGCATGAGGCGGTGCACCGGGGTGAGATCCCGTCCGATGTCGCCCGCGACCGGCTCAACCGCATCTGGGCCATGCCGATCCGCCTCCTCGGTGACGCCGTGCTCCGGCGTCGGGCCTGGGACCTCGCCGACCGGCTGGGGTGGGCCGAGACCTACGACGCCGAGTACCTCGCCTTGACTCAGTTACAGGCAGACGCCTTCGTGACCTTGGACGCGAACTGGCGCGCCGGGTGGAAGGGGTGGTCCCGATGGCGCCGATAGAGGCGCTGCGGACGGCTTGAGCTCAACTGCGGACGATCAACTCCCCCACCCGGCCCGGGCAATCGGACCCGTCCGGTTTCTTGTGGGGATACAGCCTCGTGGTCCGCTCGGCGCGGGCGAATTCTCGCCCGCACTCGCTGCAGCGGACCGCGAAGTCGCCGGGGGTTGCCTCGGAGACCTCGGGCAGTTCCGGGACGCCGTTTGGCAGGACGACCACCGACTCCTCGGCCCAGATCACCACGTCGAGTTCGAGCTCTCGGTCCCCCAGCACCTTGACCAGCGTCCGATAGAGGTGGCCCGGCTCGAACACGCTGGGCAGCATGGCGAGGCGGAGCGTCACCTGTGCTTGATCTCCCGGCGGCACGGTTAGCGAAGCCGGGTGCACCGAAAGCGGTGCGGTGAAGGCCACCCCGTCCGGACCCGTGCACACTCCCACCTCGAACGAGACATTGACCGGGGATGATTCGGTGTTCTCCAGGCTGAACCGGGCGACGACCTCCTTCCCCGGCTCACCGTGGAGCTCCATCGGGACCCTCTCGGACGGCCCATCCGGATCCGATGGCTGCGACACATGACCGTTCTCCAGGATCTCCCCGTAGAAGGCGGCGCTGTACTCGCCCCCCAGATCGGCCAGATCCCGGTAGTAGCGGCCGGTGAGCTCTGCCACCCGGCGTCGGTATGAGGGGCCTTCGCGATGTGCGTAGTCGAGGTAAGCCCTGCTCACCGTCGCCTGGTCGAGCTCACCTCGGATGATCCGGCGTTGTAGCTCGGTATGGCTGCGAAGACCGCGCAGGATGTCTTTTAGCGCCTCGGTGCTGAGCGCCTCGATCAGGCCTCGTATCCCAGACGACTCACGGTCCATGTCAGCAGCATCCGCAACCGCACTCGACGGTGTAGTGGCCGCAGTCCCGCGGCAGGACAGCCACCGCGATCCGCACCGGCCGGAGGTCGCAGCCTTCGATCCTGAGGTCCGCCACCGCCACGACGCAATCGTCCACGTCGAACTCCCGCCGATCGGCAACCCTCTTGTTGTCTCCGCCATCTCGCCCGGAGAGGTCGACGGCAAGGATCACATCGCGTTCCTCGCACGGCTTGAGGGTGAACTCGGTGTCACCCAGGAGCTGTCCGTCGATGGACGTATCGCCGCCACCCTTGGTGCGGAACCCGGACAGCTCGAGCTTGACCTCGCGCTCACGGGCACGGGTGTTCTCGATGCGAATTGGCACGATGCGCTGCTCGCCAAGCCGTGCGTAGACGACCAGGTCAACATCGCCGACACAGCACTCGCAATGACAAGAGGAGCCCGAGCATCCATGGCAGCGCTCCTCCTCGCACCCGCAACGACGCTTGAGCGACCGGTTGAACAGGGGCCGCCGGTGGCGACGCCTGCTGATCTCGGGTGATGCAAGGGTGCCGACGAAGTCGTCCATCGCCTCGGCCATCGAACTGGCCAGCGTGGTGACCGCAGTGAACATCTCGCGACCGGCTGGGACCTCCTTCGTGGTGATGGTGCCGTGTGCTGTGCTCGGTGTCGTGCGGCATCTCGCTTCTCCTCGCTCTCACGCCGTGCGGCGGGTCGTGGTGCGCGTGGTGGTGGTGCGGCGGGAAGTCGTGGGTTTGGGCTTGCGCGGAGCGCGCGCCGCTTCGAGTCTTCTTCTCCGGGATCTTCTCGGGGGCGCCACCAACGCGGAATGGCACCACCACGAACTGGAGGTCCCTGGTGACGATGGGCACGAGCCCCCGGTAGCGGGTGTGCGGGTCGAGAGTCGTGGGCAGATCGATCTGCAGATCGAGCCGCATCGTCTGCCCAGGGGCCAACTCGGTTGTCCCAGTGAGGTTGCGCACCCGGAGCAACCCGGACTCGTCGAGGACACGCTTGGCTGCCCGTGCGATCGCCTCGACGAGGCGGTCGACCGTGACCGGGTCCTCGGTGTCGAGCGCCTCGGCCGCACGGCGCAGGATCCGGCACTCCTTCTGCTCGTCGTCGAGCGGCACCGCTCCTATGTCGCCGATCACAACCGGGAGATTGCCCCGGTTGGTGATGGTCACCGACTTGGTGACAGGCTCGCCTGGTCGATTGTCGATGACGAGGCTGGTCGGCTCGAGATCGATGGCAACCCTCTCGGTCACGTTGATGATCAGAGGGCGACTCGCTCCCGCCGACCTCCACCCGGGCGTGGTATTCCCCGGGAGGGGTGGAGGGGTCGAGTCGGAGTCGGAGCGGTGCCGAGAGCCGTTGCTCGGGGCGGAGCACGGTGGTGCCAATCCGGCGTATCGACCCGGCCTCCAGCCCAAGCCGATCATCGGGTTCCTGAAGCGTGGCGGTGCGAAGGACCGCCGTCTCGTCGCCATTGTTGCGTAGCGGGACGCTACCCACGAGCTGGTCGGGAAAGCCCCGGACGACAACCGGCGCCCCTTCCTCGAGGTCGATGAGGTCGTAGCCGGGGACCCGCTCCTTGCGGACCCAACGAGCCTCCCGGCTGTCAATCATGGAGCCTGATCCGGAGACCATCGTCGCCGGCGCGACCCACGGCCGAAGGCGAGCCGTGGGCGGAGTGGTCGTGCTCGTGCCCATGGTCGTGCTGAGACCCGCCGCCGGGATACCCGCCCACCTCGACATGCGAACGAGGCGGCAGGTCGTCGATGACGATCTGCGACTCACCCGACATGTTGAACCCGACTACTTCGAGCCCGAAGAGCGTGAACCCGAAGTGGCGGTCGTAGGGCCGGCGGATGCAGGTGCGGGGCAGCTTGTTGAGACCAACGTTTAGGCACAGATCGAGCACCACCGGCTTGACGTCGACCGCCATGTCCATGCTCATCTGGGTGACGATGGGCTCGGTCACAGCCAACTCCGCCCGGCTCTCGGTCTTGAGAGGCTGGGGGAGAATCAACTCGGCTTTGGTGTGTATTGGCTCGGGTACCTTGAGCTCGGTGGAGAGGTTGATGTCCTCCAGCCCGATCAGGTCAAGGGCCACATTGATGTTGCTGCCGTCGATCGAGGCATCGAGGTTGACGGTGCCATCGATATCGGGACCTTTGCTCACGACACTCCCCCCTCCGCCGTTCTCGGGGATAAGAGCCGGCTGGGCCGACAGGCTTCCGAGCGTAGCATCGGTCGATGCCGCACGACCGTGATCTCGTCGAGCGGATCCTGGCGGAAGCCCGCGTCTGCGTGCTCGAGGAGATCACCGATCTACTCGAGTCGAACCGCGCCACGGGGTACGGACCGTTGTACGAATTGCTCTCCGATTACCCGTTCCGCGAGGGCAAGGGTCTTCGTCCGGCGATAGTCATCTCGGCGGCAGCGGCAGCCGGCGGAACCCGCGATCAAGCAAGGGTCTCTGCGGCGGCACTCGAGCTGTATCACAACGCATTCCTGGTGCACGACGACGTCGAAGATCAGTCGGACTATCGACGAGGGAGGGTGACGCTTCTCCGATCGCACGGCGCCGCGGTAGCGGTGAACGTGGGCGACGCAACCAATGTGCTCGCCATGCAGTTGCTTCTCCGAAACGCCGAGACCATCGGGCTGCAGAAGACCCTGCTGGTTTTCCGTGAAGTGGAGAGAATGGCCCGGGAATCGGTCGAAGGTCAGGCCATCGAGTTGGGGTGGATCGCCGGACGCCAATTCGAATTGGATGACCAGGACTACGTTCGCATGGCGCACAAGAAGACGTGCTGGTACACGGTGATTGCACCACTCAGGATCGGAGTGCTCTGCGGGCACCCTCCCGGTGTTGGCTACCCGATGCCGCCTGAACTACTGCCGTTGATCGAGCTGGGCCACCTCGCCGGGATCGCCTTCCAAGTATCAGACGACCTACTGAACCTGGAGGCAGACCAGATACTGTACGGAAAGGAGATCGGAGGGGACCTCTGGGAGGGGAAGCGCACCATCATGCTGCTGCACTTCCTCCGCACCGGCTCCAAGGCGACGACCAGGCGCGCCACCGCCATCCTCGAGACACCGAGAGAAGGACAAGGAGCCCGACGATATTGCTTGGATGTTCGCCGCCATGGGCGAGGCGGGCTCGCTGGAATACGGTCGGCGTTTCGCCCGTGAGTACGCCGAGAGGGCACTGGCAGTGGATGCGATGCCCCTTCCCTTCATGACGGAGAACGCGGACCGTAGGTTCTTGCGTGAAATGCTCAGCTATGTGGTCGAGCGGGTGAAATGAGGACTTGGTGCCGCTTCGGGTGGTGACAGCCGCCGGAGTCTGGCCCGAGCAGCCTCGTGATCAGGGCTCGAGGGCGACCTCGGCGCCGGCGATTTGGGGCCCTGCCTGGGTTGTCGGGCCGGCGGCGCCGGGGACTGTTCTCGACGCTGGACGGCTTCCGGTGCTGGCAGCCAATGCCACACCGGGCGATATCGCCGAGCTCTCGCTCGTTTTCGAGAACCACCAGAGAGTGCTGAGTCTGCTGCGACCCATGGTCTCCGGCTTCACCGGATCGAACGGTGGCGTGTGGAGCCCCGAAGCCACGATGTCGCCACCCGTCCTGCTCCTCCGACCGGGTGACCGGGTGGAGACGCTGCTCCGGTTGCAGATCCCGGCCGAACTCGAGCCGGACCGCTACCAGGGTGAATTGGTCCTCGTCGGGGTGGGCGGTGGTCCGGTCGAGATCACGCTTATGGTGACGCCCCGATGACGGGGCACCCCGAAGTTGGGCTTCCGGAAGTCGGGCTAGAGGACGACCCCGCCGGACCCCCTCGCACAACGATGACCTTGCTGGCCTCCCTGGTGGCCAGGGTGCGGACCCTCGGGTTGCTCAACGGGGCCCAGGCCGTGGGGTCGATGGTGGCAGGGGTCGCCGCTCTTGGCCGCCTCGTCGGGTCCACCGACCAAGGGGCCCGGCTCAGGGCCGCGCTCGAAGCGAGCAGACTCGGCACCAACGGCGCCGCGCTGTGGGCGGCTCTCTCGCTGGACACGAGCTCATCGGCGTTGCCGCCGAGACCCGTCTACGAGGACCTACGCAACGATGTGGCGCTCCTGGCCGCCCCGGATCTCATGGAGGCGCTGGAGAGGCTGAGCGAATCCGACCTGCAGGAGGGCATCGGCTTGGTCGCAGAGCCCGAAGAAGTGATCTTCATCGACTTCATCGTTGGGCTCTGGTTCATGGCCGGCGAGATCGTCGACTTGATAGACGCGATGTCGGGGACGAGGTTGGAGCGACCCGGGTCGGTGGCCGGGTCCGACGGACCTCACCGGGGCGGATCGGTGCTGCGGTGACGGTCATCGATCGTCTCCGGCGGCCGCCCCCGCTCGATCTCATGGCGTCGGCCTATAAGGATTGGCTCCACGTCAACATCTTCGACCACTCCACCGGGCTGGTGGGGCTGTGCAACGTCTCGCTCCACGGCAACCCGGATGATCCCCGGTCGCTCGCCGTCGGCGCGGTCGTCCTCGCCGAGATGGACGGACTGCCACGGGCGCGCGTCGAGGTGGCCGACATGGCTGCGGCGCATAGATCGATGACGTCGATCGAGATCGGCGACCTCGTCGCCATCTCACTCGCGCAAGGCGCGATCGACGTCGTAGCGCATGTCCCCGACGGGACGGCCGTCGACCTGTCCTGCACCGCAACCGCCCCGTGGATTGCGGCCGAGCGGCCGGAGCCATTCGGATCGGGGTGGATCGCCTGGCGGGCTCTTCCACGGCTCACGGTTACAGGGTCCATCGATCTCGGCGGCCGTCGTATCAGGCCCGACCGGGCGGTGGGGTATCACGATCACAACTGGGGGCGGTGGCATTGGGGCGACGACGCCGGGTGGGCATGGGCCGTGCTCGCCGCCGAGGACGGCACCGTCATCGTCATGTCTCAGACGACCGATCGGTCCCACCGCACCGGCTCACCCAATGTCCATGTGGTGTGGGGATCGACCATCCGCCGTTTCTCTGGGCACTCGGTACGCATCACGCGGGCCGGGAGGTTCAAGGGCAGGCTGGGCAGGCATCCGGGCGCCATGGCTGCGCTTCACGGTGGCCGGACAACCCCTCTCCTCCCCGAGGTTGTTCGGATCGAAGCCGATGACGGGTTCGACCGGGTCGTGGCTGAGCTCCGCCCGATTCATGGCATCCAGTTGATAACCGCCGACCCGGTTGCGCCGGGATATGGGTTCATCCACGAAATGGCAGGGCCCTTCGAGTTCGAGAGCGCAATCGATGGCAGCACCACCGTTGGGTCGGGACTCGGGATCTTCGAGCATGTCGACTAGAGAGCGCACCCGATTGGCTGCTTGGATCACCGAGTTGGTCGAGGCGCTCGACCGCGACCGGTTTGGCGCCGGCCGACGGCTCCGCCAGGTCGTCGATGGCTACCGGGCCCGGATCGTCCTCGATGGCGAGGCCGTGTTGGTGTCGATGGACCACGATGAGATTGCCATCGGCCCGGACGATCCCGACGCCGCCGTGGACGGGTGGGGGGCGACGACCACAGACGTCGTCCTCGCCATCCTCGCCGCCGACATCGAGGTGGCCGAAGCGGTGGAACGGGGCCAACTCCAGATCATGGGGGCCACCGAAGCCGTCGCCCGAATTCTCCATGCCATAGAGCTACTCCTCGACGGCTCGGCGCGGGTGCCAGAGCTGCGTCACCTCGCAGCCCGGTTCATCGATGAGGCGGGGACGACGCCGCTCTCAGCGTCCGCACCAACCGACGTGAGGGTGGTCGAGGAAGCGATGCTGGAACGACTCGGCCTGCTCAACGGGGAGTGACCATGGCGGAGCGGCTGAGCGGGCTCGATGTGACCTACCTGACTTTCGACGGCGGGCCAATGCCGATGAACACCGGAGGTCTGGTTGTCCTCGGACCCGGCCCCAATGGAGAGACTCTCACCGCGCGGCGGCTGACCGAGCTCATTGCCGACCGCCTGCACCTGCTCCCCCGTTACCGCCAGGTCGTGCGTCCAGCCCCATCAGGGTTGATATGGACCGACGACCGCGGCTTCGAGCTGATGCGCCATGTACGTCACCATCGCCTACCGGCACCCGGAGGCGCGGCCGAGCTGGCCGGGCTCGCCGGCAGGCTGCACGCCACGGCCCTCGACCCGCGTCGCCCGCTTTGGGAAGCTCACGCAATCGAGGGCTTGGTCGGTGGCAGGTCGGCGCTACTGATGCGGTGGCAACACGCCATGGTCGACGGGATGAGCGGGATCGAGGTGGCGCGCGTCCTGTTCGACGCCAAGCCCGACGTGCCCGCCAAAGGGCCACAACCGTGGGCGCCCGCTGATCCGCAGCCCATGGATGAGCTCATCGCTGAGGCCATCACAGCGAGGGAGGCGACGCGGCTGGCGAATGCGTCGGAGGCCATCGCCGACCTGGTCGACCCGATGCGAGCGCTCGATCGGGCGGCTGGCTTCCTCGACGGCTGGATCGCCCAGCTCGAGGCGACCCGAGGGGACAGACGGTTCAGGGAATCGTCGGACTCGGTGAGATATGGGCTCGCCACCATCCCCGACTCACCGCTGCGGGTCGGTGGCGAGGACGCTGGGCGTCGGAATGGACCACATCGTGCTCACGCTCGCCGCCGGGGGTGTCGCTGATCTTCTCGAAGCACGCGGCGATGGCGGACCCCATGAGGTCATCCGCACCGTGGTCCCGGTGGCGGTTCCGAAGCGCTCCCGCCGCGAGGTGCTCGGCAACTCGGCCTCGTATTACATCGCTCCGTTACCCGTGTCGCCGATGCAGCCCCTCGACCGTCTGGCGGCCATCGTTGACACGGTGAGCGAGATCGAGACCCGTGCCCAGGTGGCGACGATCTCGACGATGCTCGATGGGCTCGACCGGCTGCCGCCGTGGGTGGTGGCAAACGCCGCCAAGGCGGTATCGGGGAGCGGGTCGGTCGACCTGGTGGTCTCGTATGTCCGGGGTGCCCGGCGGCGACTGTGGATGGCGGGACTGCCCCATGAGGTGACCCACCCACTTCTTCCGGTGGGTCCATTCGTGCGGCTCATGGTCGGGGCAGTGAGCCTGGGCGGCGCACTCGGGCTGGGAGTGACCGCTGATCAGGCGGCCGTCCCCGAGCTCGATTTCCTCCTCCACGGGATCGAGCAGACGGCGGAGGAACTCGTCAGAGCAGCGAGGTGACCTCGACCCCTGTGGCCACGGCCAGCGACTCTGGTAGCCAGGGCGTATAGGCACCAGGACGCTGGAGGAGGTCGACTGCAAGGTCGTCGAGATCGACCCACCGCCAATGTGAGACCTCATCGGGGTCGGGGTCAGGGTCACCTTGGTACTGGCCGACGAGGACGCTGTCGATCTCGCTCTCCACCATTCCGGTCGCCGGATCCTCGGCCCGGTAGCGGAACGTGCCCACGGCATGCAGTTCGGCCTCGATCCCCATCTCCTCTTTCAACCGCCTCCGCCCAGCAGGTAGCGCGGCCTCCCCGGGACGAGGGTGGCTGCAGCAGGCGTTCGACCAAAGCCCGCGGAAGTGGTACTTGTCGAGCGATCTCCTCTGGAGCAACAGCCTCCGCTGGTTATCGAACAGGAACACCGAGATAGCGAGGTGGAGCATCCCGGGTGACCGATGTGCTTCGAGCTTCCCGGCAGTGCCTATTGGGACCGCGTCCGTATCGACGAGAACCACCTGATCCAGCGTCATCAGATCGACGGGTGTGAAGTGTTCGACGCCACGAACAGCCGCCAGGATCCGGGAACTCCCTTGAGTTCGTGATCTGAACGATCCTCGAATTCGATCTCGGACCCGGCGAGCAGGTCCTTGACCGTGCTCGAGACGAGCACGTCACTGTCGTCGGCGAGTGCCGCGACCCTGGCGGCGATGTGGACGGCGAGACCTCCGAGCTTTGGGCCGCGCACCTCGACTTCACCAGTGTGGACACCGGCGCGGATATGCAGGCCCAATTCGGGCATGGCATCCACCATCGCCAAGGCACATCGAACCGCGGCGACGGGACGATCGAACGAAGCGAAGAACCCGTCGCCGGTCGTTTCGACCTCATGACCTCCGAAGCGCTCCAGGAGCGCTCGACCCGCATCGAAGTGCTGGTCGAGCAGATCCCGCCACCGGCGGTCGCCCAGCTGGGCGGCAAGAACAGTCGAGTTCACGATGTCGGTGAACAAAAGGGTGGTGAGGATGCGGTCGGGGTCTGATCCGGTCCGCGTCCCTACGAGGAACTCCTCGATCTCGTCTTGGAGACGGTCGATCCCTTCCGAGAACACCAGGTGATCTGTTCCGGGCAGCTCAACGTACCTCGCTCCCTCGATTGCCGCAGCGGCGCGACGCGAGTCCTTCGAGGGCACGATCTGGTTCCCTGCCCGGTTCAGGACAAGGGTGGGCTTGCTGATCGTCGGGAGGATGTCACCGACGTCGGCCTCCATGGTTTGTCTGTAGTAGTGCCCGAACACGCCAGGACGAAGGGCGTACCGTTGGAGCCTTGCCAAATGCCGGTCGAAAGCCGCATCACCCACCCGGCTTGGCGCCAACATCTGCACACCACTCGCGCCGGTCACCGCGTCTCTCTCGATCAATTCGATCGCTGCGTCAATCGACTCCATGGGCATTCCGGCCGCCATGGTGTGGGCTTGGGTCAGCGTGAAGAGAATCAGGGACCTACACAAGTTTTGATGCTGTGAGGCGAGAAGTACGGCGATGATCGTGCCGTCATTGACGCCCACCACCACCGCTTCCTGTGAGCCTGCGGCCCGCATCACGGCGATGGCATCCCCGACCTGTACGTCGAGACTTGGGAGTTGACTCGGCGGCACCGGGTCGGACAGCCCGGTCCCCCGACGGTCGAAGTGGATGAGACGGCCGAAGGAGCTCAGCCTTCTCAGGAAACGGGCAAAGTCGGGGAAGTCCCAAACAGCCTCCACGTGATGTACCCACGTGTCGATGAGGAGAAGGTCCAAGTCGCCTTCGCCCACGACCTGATAGGCCAGATGCAGGTCGCCGTTTTGGGCGTACTGGGTCTTCGGCGTTTCTCCCATCGACTCCAGCGTAGAAGCCACCTCGATCTGGAGGCTCGCCGCCCGGCTGCTTGGCACCAGTCGTCGATGCTGGGAAGTACCCCCGAACGAGTGGGCGCGTGGGCAACGTATGTAAGGAATACCTTACGTCACGTGAACGCGGCGGTGTTGACAGGGCGGCGGCCGACGGGTGTCATGCCCACCCGTGACCGGCAGGCTCGCCAGGACCCTGATCGTCGCCGGCGGTGTCGGCCTCCTCTTGGGGTTGCTGTCGATCGCCGGAGACACACCATCGCCCTACCCGTGGTGGCGGGTATTCACCGTCCTCGGCAACATCGCCGCTCCATGGACCATTGCCGCCTTTCTAGTTGGGCGCAACGCCAGGGCACCGGGGCCGGGTGCACTCGCCGGTGGGGTGGCGATGGTGGTCGGGATCGTCGTCTACTTCCTCTATTACTTCTCTGGGGCGATCTCGGTGGCCTCCACCGCGAATATCGGCCTTGCGGCGTCGATCTGGCTGGGCGTCGCTTTGATATCCGGGCCCGTGCTGGGGCTCTGCGGCGGCCGGGTGAGCATGGGCGATGGCGGGCTGCCTCTGTGGGCGGTGGTGTTGCCCTCGGCGGTGCTCCTCGCCGAGGCGGTGTGGGTGGCCGTTACCTGGCGGGTCTGGGCAGTGCCCAATCCCCATGACGTCGTCGAGTTGGTGGTGGTGGTGCTCATGGTCTTGGCGGCGCTGGCGCTGCCCTTCCTAACGCTCCGCGGCACCGGCCGGCTCGCCGTCGCCTATATGGCCGTGCTCGCCCTGGGCGCCGCCGGGTTCGGGGCGCTGGCCGGCCTGCAGTGGCTCCTGCTCCAGCGCTAGCGGAGGCCGGCCACCCCGAGGCCGCTCACCGGCGAACGCATGTCTCAACGTTCGGCGATGTGGTCCCGCCATGAGTTGCCGGGCCGATAACCCAGCAGGTCACGCGCCTTGTCGATGGAGAGCAGCGTCTCGTACCCATTGAGTGCCCGCCGCACCCGGACCTCCGGGTAGACCGCTTGGGCGAGTTCAGCACTGGGACGGTTCATGACCGTGTCCGCTGCCGCCACGATGAATATCTCCGCCTCCGAGGTCTCGGCTTCCAGAGCGAGCCGCGCCGCGGCGGCAACGTCACGGGCATCGACATAGCCCCACACGTTCCACTTCCGCAGGTAGGGGTCATCCCAGAATCCGGGGAACTGCCGGTAGTCGTCCTCTTCCATGATGTTGGAGAATCGCAGCCCGACGAAGGGCACTCCGAAGCGCCGACTGCATTGGGCGGCGATGCTCTCGCCGAGCAGCTTGGACAGTGCGTAGGAGGATTGCGGAAGGGGCGTCTGTCCCTCGTCCACCGGCAGGTAGTCGGGCTGCTCGCGTTCGAAGGGCAACCCGAGCACGGTCTCGCTGGAAGCCCACACGACCCGAGACAGGCCGAGCGAGCAAGCCGCCGAGAACATGTGATATGTGCTCATCGTGTTGATCTCGAAGGTCTCTGCCTCGGTACGGAGCCCGGGCGCCGGGATCGCTGCCAAGTGCACCACGGCATCGGCACCATCGAGGCACTCGAAGACCTCGCCGAGCTCGGTCAGGTCCACGGCGAGGAACGAGCGACACGGGATCGGAGCTGGGCACGAGGTCCACGTTGAGCACGTCGTAGCCCGGCATCGACCAAGTCCCGAATGACCGCCCGCCCCGCCTTCCCGGATCCGCCGGTCACCACAACCCTGCCCATTCGGCCTCCTCGCCGTATTCACCTTGGGAGGACAGACGCATGCTCCCCGGGGGGCATAACGCCGACACGTCGAAGCATCCCCAACAGTCAGCCCGGGGACGATACTGCGGCACGTCGAGATGCTGCTCCACCTGGACACGGACTTTGCCGGTGACACGGACGATGCCTGTGCACTCGCCATGGTCCTCGGATGGCCCGACACCGAGGTGGTGGGCATCACCACCACCGCCGATCCGGAGGGGCGCCGCGCCGGCTACGCGGCGCACTTCCTCGAGCTGGCTGGTCGCCCGGCAATCCCAGTTGCGGCCGGCGCTGCGGTATCTCTCACCACGGGCCGGCCAATGGGTGGCCTGCCCGATCACGACCGGTACTGGCACCAGCCTGTGGCGGCTCTTCCATCCCGGCCGGGTGCAGCCATGGACCTTCTCGACCACAGCATCGAGCGCGGGGCGACCATCGTGGCGATCGGGCCCTACACCAACTTGGCGCTTCTCGAGCAAGCTCGGCCCGGCCGCCTCGACCAGGTCTCCGTCGTCGTGATGGGAGGATGGGTCCGCCCGCCCCGGACCGGTCTGCCCCAGTGGGGACCCGACCAAGACTGGAATGTCCAGTGCGACACGCAGGCGGCGGTGATGGTGTCGGGCGTCAGCAGGTTGACGATGGTCACCCTCCCCGCCACCCTCGATGCACATCTCCGCGCCCGAGACCTGCCGAGGCTCGCTGCGTCAGGTCCGATCGGTGAACTGCTCGCCCACCAAGGACGTGCCCACGCGGCGGAACACGACATGTCCGGACTCGGCCGCGCTCACCCGGCCCTGCCAGACGACCTTCTCAACTTCCACTTTGACCCCGTCGCCTGCGCCGTGGCTCTCGGATGGCAGGATGCCGAGATCGAAACGGTTCAGATCGAGCCGGTGTTCCGGGGCGAGGTGCTGCAATTCCGGGCCGCCGGCAAGGGCCCGACCCGACTTGTGGTCGGCGTCGACGGTGACGCTTTCGTCGAGACATGGCTCGTTGCGGTGGCGTTGGCCGAGCATCGGCGATGACCTCGCCGCACCCAGCCGAGGCGATTGCCTGCACGAGCGAGCAGATGATTTTGGGCGAGGGCCCCCGGTGGGACGCCCGTCGCGGCGAGCTGCTTCGGGTGGACATCCTGGCCGGCCGCGTGTACCGCGACCGGGTCGACCACGACGGTGCCCTCATCCCGGTTGACACATATCAGGTGGCCGGGACCGTCGGGGCGGTCGCCCCGGTCGACGGTGACGAGGGCTGGCTTCTTGCCGCCGGGCGGCGCTTTCTCCACCTCTCCCCGGACGGCTCGCTGCGCCCGGTCAGCGACGATGTCGCTCCGACCGGAGTGCGGATGAACGATGCGGCGTGCGATCCGCAGGGCCGGTTCTGGGCCGGCACCAAGGCCGACCGAGCGGGCGGCGCGGCTCTCTACCGACTCGATGGGGACGGGCACGTCGAGGTGGTCCTCCAAGGGCTGACGATTTCGAACGGGCTCGACTGGAGCCCCGACGGCGCCACCATGTATCTAGCCGACAGCGGACCGCGCACCATCCGCGCCTTCACCTTCGACCCCGAGTTCGGCACCATCTCAGACGAGCGTGCCCTCGTCGAAGTGCCTGCGGAGATCGGCGCACCGGATGGCCTCACCGTTGACGTCGACGGCGACCTCTGGGTGGCGATCTGGGGAGGTGGGCGGGTCCACCGCTATTCACCGGCAGGCGTGCTGGTTCAGGAACTGCTCGTTCCGGCCGTACAGACCTCGTCGTGCGCTTTCGCCGGGCCCGGGATGCACCGGCTGTACGTGACTACAGCAACGGAGGACTGGAACGACCAACAACGTCGCGCCGAGCCCGGGGCCGGGCTCGTCTACCGGTTCGACACCGACGCAATCGGCCGGCCCTCCAACCCATTCCGTCCCGACCCCACGTGGTTGGCGGCGGCGGACTCATGAGACGGAGCCGAAGGTACCCACCTAGCACGGGCGGGTTCGGCGGAGGAGGAGGCACGACTTTCACGTGGTCCCCGCCCAACTCCGGAAGAAGGCCCGAGCCCGTCGCACTCTTCGGCGCTCGTTGGCTGGACTACTGGCGCGCCATGGCGATCCGCAGCCGCTCCTCCGGCCCGATCAGGTGATCGACATCCTCGGCGGCCTCGTCGACGTCGACCTGCACCCAGCGGACCCGCCCAGTGAAATGACTGTCCTTCGGCCCGTAGTCGTCGCTAACCGGCGTGGCGCTGTCGCTTCCCACATCGGTGGTCTCATCCGCGGAGAAGAGCATCGGCACGGTTGCCGTCACCCGACCCTCGCCGACCTGGTCTCCGTCGACGAAGAAGGAGATCGTGCCTCCCTTGCCGATGCCTCCCCCGTCGTAGGCGAACTCCATCCGCACCTGGTGCTCGCCCTCCGGGATCGGCGCCTCGCCGTAGACCTTGAACTGCTCCAGACCGAAGAGGTTGTAGCAATAGGCCGGCTTGCCCTCCTTGAGGTAGAGGCTGAAGCCGCCGAAGGCACCTCCCTGCGACACGATGACACCGTTGGCGCCACGCTCGGGAATGACTACCTGAGCGGTGATGGCGAATGACTTGTTCTTGGTCACCACGATCGAGTTCTCCGAGAGCCGGCCCATCCCGCCGAACAGCACCTGCGAATTGCCCTTGACCAACTGTGGACGGCCGGCAAGGTCGGGGTTGAACCGCTCGAAGCGGCGGTCGTCCAAAGGAAGCACGTTGTACTTCATCGCCTCCATCAGGAACAGCCGTTGCAGCTCGTGGAGCTTCTCGGGCTGCTCGTCGGCGAGGTTGTGTGCCTGCGTCCAGTCGTCGGGGCCATACAGCTCCCATACGTCGTCGTCGAAGGCCGGCATCTCGGTCGAGACCCAGGGGATGCTGTGCCGGGTCACCGCGGTCCATCCGTTGTGGTAGATGCCCCGATTGCAGAACATCTCGAAGTACTGGGTGGTGCGCCGTTCCTCGGCCCCGGCATCGTCGAACGAGTAGGCCATGCTGACGCCTTGGAGCGGCATCTGCTGGACGCCGTGGACGCTGACCGGCTCGGGAAGCCCGGCCGCCTCGAGCACGGTCGGGGCGACATCGATGACGTGGTGGAACTGCGGCCGGACCTCCCCCTTGGCGGTGACACCGTCCGGCCAGTGCACGATGGTGCCGTTCCGGGTGCCGCCCCAGTGGGAGGCGATCTGCTTGGTCCACTGGTAGGGGGTGTCCATGGCGTGGGCCCAGCCCACCGCGTAGTGGTTGTACGCCCGGGGGGTGCCGAAATCGTCGATGTGCTCCCTCATGAACTCGACGGTCTCGAGCCCGAACGCGCCGTTGAGGACGACCAACTCGTTGAAACAGCCGTTGGGGGTGCCCTCGGCCGAGGCGCCGTTGTCGCCGATGATGTAATAGACGAGAGTGTCGTCGAGGATCTCGAGGTCGGAGAGGGAATCGATCAGCCGCCCGACGTGGTGGTCGGTGTGCTCGAGGAACCCGGCGAAGACCTCCATCTGGCGGGCGAGCACCGGCTTCAGGTCGTCGGGCATGTCGTCCCACGCCGGGATCTCGGCGGGGCGGGCGGTCAACTCGGCATCCGCCGGAATGACGCCGATCTCCTTCTGGCGGGCGATGGTCTCCTCGCGGAGCCGGTCCCATCCCTGGTCGAACTTCCCCTTGTACTTGTCCGACCACTCCGGCGCCACATGGTGCGGGGCGTGGGTGGCACCGGGGGCGAAGTAGATGAAGAACGGCTTGTCGGGCATCAGCGCCTTCTGCTGGCGGATCCAGTCGATTGCCCGGTCGGTCATGTCCTCGGTGAAGTGGTATCCCTCCTCAGGAGTGCGATCGGGCTCGACCGGCACCGTGTCGCGGTAGATCGCCGGCGCCCACTGGTTGGTCTCGCCTCCGATGAACCCGTAGAAGTGCTCGAACCCGGACCCGGTGGGCCACTGGTGGAAGGGTCCCATCGGGCTTGTCTCCCATACCGGGACCTCGTGGCACTTGCCGAACTGGGCCGTGGCGTAGCCGTTGAGCTTGAGGATCTCGGCCAGCGGCGCCGCCGTGTTGGGCCGCACCGAGTTGTACCCCGGCGCCGAGGTGGCGATCTCGGTGATCCCGCCCATGCCGACCGAATGGTGGTTGCGGCCCGGTCAGCAGCGCCTGTCGCGTTGGGGAGCAGAGTGCGGTGGTGTGGAAGCGGTTGTACCGCAACCCTCCCGCCGCCAGCCGATCGGCCGTCGGGGTGTTCACCGGACCGCCAAACGTGCTCGCGGCCCCGAAGCCGCAGTCGTCGATCAGGACGATTAGCACATTTGGCGCGCCCTCCGGCGGTCGCAGTGGCTCGATCGGCGGAAACGACGTATCCGGGTCCTTTGCGTCGTACGTCACCAGACCGGTGTAAGCACGGTCGGGAATGGGAAGAACGTCGCGTCCCAACTCAGTCATCAGCTCTCTCCATATCTCCCCCGGTAGGGGCGATCAGCGTCTCGGTCCTCTGGGGTCGTGCGTGGGGTTAACCCCAGGAGCGTGCTTGGGGCCTCTGTCGTGGCTGCATCCTCCCCTGGGTCGATGGTAGGGCGAGGTCGCTCAGGCGAGGAGCTTCGCTTACCGGGGAGTCAATCGAGGCGGTCGACGTGCCCGGAGGTACGCTCGGTGATTCGAAGCTGCCTTGGTGGAGCCAGTTCGGGTGTCTCCGATGGGCTGTAGTGCTCTGCGACGCCATCGGCGACCGTCCGGCCATACCAAGAGGCGAGTGGACGGGCGGTGAGCCCATGGGCGAGGATGGATAAGAGGATCGTCCATGTGGCGACCTCGACCAGCCACTCCGGCGCAATGTCGCCACCCTCGAGCGTCTCGAATGCGAGCAGGGTGAACACCACGGACGCCAGCCCTCTCGGACCGAACCAGCCCATGAAGGCCACCGATGATCGCCGAAGCCCAGAGCCGATCAAGGCGAGGGCGACCGGAACCATACGCACGAGGGTGAGGCTGACCACCGCGTAGACAACCGCCACCGGGTGAATGGTCTCCGTGACTAGAGGCACGACCAACAGCGCGCCGAAGAGCGCCCACACGAGGAAAGACAGCAGGAGCCCGACGTCCTCGGTGAACGACGTCGCCTCGGTGAGCGCTCCACGCGACGCCGCGGCGAAGAGGAGCCCGGCGCCGAAGGCTGCCACGAATCCGTTCCCTCCGGCCGCTACCGACCCGGCGTAGGCCAACAGCGCCGTGGCCAGCACCGCCAGCCGGTCGGACGTCTCCGACGTCCAACCCCTTCGGCGGGCGGCGGCAACCAGGCGTCCTACCCCCGCACCCACGACGATGGCCACGACAACAGCCACTCCGAGCTCCGTGGCGGCCTCAGCGAGCCAGTCGGTCGGCCCCGCCCCCACCTCGGCAACCAAGATCGCAAGGAACAGCGTGACCAAGGGGGTGGCGAGGCCGTCGTTGAGGCCGCTCTCCACGTTGAGGGCCCGGCGAATACGCCCCGGGACCGATCGATCGGAGAACACCCCGAGCCCGAGGGCAGCGTCGGTCGGGGCGAGGATCGTGCCCACCAGAGCGGCGGCCGCCCATCCGACCTCGGGTCCGAGCAAGCCGGCAACGAGAGTGCCGGCCAGGACGGTGAGAGGGAACCCGATCAACAACAGCCGAAGCGGGAGGCTGGCATCGAGCCGGACTCGACTCCAACGCAGCGTCGATGCGTCCGCAAACAGGAGGATGGCCAAGGTGAGTTCGACCACGACCTTCACTGCCTCGGTATTCGAGGCGATGTCGAGAATGCCGGCACCGTGTGGACCTATCACCGCACCGACCAACACGAAGACCATGGGTGCCGTGATCGACCACCGTTCCAGCCGCGCCGCGACAAGCGAGTAGGCAATGAACACGGCACCGAGAACCGCAAGCCCTATCACCTCACCTCCTGAGCATGCAGTGTCGGATCACAGGCCTTGAAGCTATACGGCAACAACCACGGGGAACAGGTACCACCCCTCAACCGGGTCTGGCGAACGGTGATAGGTTCGCCGCCTCTGACATCAGCCCATTGGGAATTCGAGTCGAGCTCGGAAGGCCGAGAGGATGGGCTCACCGTTGAACAGAGGAGGCCAATGTCGGCCGAAGCAGATCCGCTCCCGTCCTGGAACGACACACCAACGAAGGCGGCGATCGTCGGTTTTCGTAAAGTCGCTCGCAATGGACGTCCCTGAAGAGGATCGGATTGCCGTCTTCGACAACGATGGCGGGAAGTCCTGCAACGTTTCGAGGAATCGACCAAGAGGCGCCGAGCTTCTCGGTGGACCAGGCCGTCGAGAAGATGAAGGAGGCGCTCGCCAGTCACTGACCTATAGCCGGGAACCTCTGAGTGCGGCGACGAGAGCACGGCTACAACCAACGGCTGTCCGAGCGCATGTTCATCACTGTCTTTGCGGTGGCCACTCGAACTCAATCGATGTGCTGGGCGCACTCACGACCGCTCGGACCGTGCGAGGAAATCCACGATGATCGATCGCGGTCGGGCTCGAGGGATCAGAAGTGTCCCCGAGATGCCCGGAGCACAATCCATGGTGTCTGCTCTCAACGCCGTGTGGCACCCCGCCATCCACGACGACTCCTTAGAAAATGTAACCGAAGTGCGAAATCTCTCTGGCGCAAACACGCGCAAACTATGCTCTTCTCCTCTTCTCCCATTATCTCGCTGTAGTGGCGCGTGTCCACTCGGCAGCTCGCTTTGGTTCTGGGCAGCTCGACGCCGGGAGGCACGCCGAGCAACGCCCTAATGTCTTCGATTTCCGACTTCAAGTCCTCATAGCGGCCTATATGGTCAACCGCGATCTCCCCCGCAATGCTGTAGATATCGAAATTCGACAGTGAGTCGGCGCTGATGGTGTGGAGGAAACTCAGAAGGGACGGACGAGGCTCCTGGCCGCGAGTCCGCCAGAAATAGAGCGACACTGCCTTGTCCCACGGGTTCCGTTCGAAGCAGAACTTGAAGTACTTGCGCCAAACTCCCCCGTCGATCAGAGATCGCATGTTCTCCGCTGTCATGTGGTTGTAGAAGAAGTCCGAGTGTCTGGAAGTAAGTCGGCCAATCCACCCCCGTGCCCCTCCAGACGGCCCTACCTTGAAGTTCTGTGGCCCTCGACATCGAAGGAGTTCGTCTTCGGGAGAGATCGGCGTGATGATGTCTCCATCGCTGCAGAGCTCCGAAAGCGAGATCTCGAGACTCGTGCCGGCCGTCTTCCGAGTCTTCAAGAAGATGAACTGGTGTTCGTGGCAGACGATCATCTCGTCCTACCGGAGAAGGACGTCACGGGAATCGGGGTACGGGTCGTGCTTGTCGGCCCAACGCCCCAGACTCCCTGCCCGAGGATGTCGAAGCGGACAACCCGACCCGCGGCAGCGACCAACACCGCCAGCGCGGTTCGTTGCATTGGACCCCCTAAGCGGAACGGCTTGTCCCCCGCGGTGGCCTGTACCGGGCCCCGGGACCGCGAGGTCCATGACCAAACAATACGCGTCGGCGCCCATCGCTTGCTCCATGCCACCGACCGTAGGAAACGACACTCAAAGTTCGCTCAAAGGACGCCGGGTCGAATGAACGCGCCTCGTCGGCACAGCCATTCCACGGGTGGTTCCACAACGCTCGCAAGTCGAGCGGCCGCCGGGTTCATTGGGAAACTGGCCTATCGTGGGCGAAGCCCGAATGGGTGGACGAACACTCCGAATGGGAGGAGAGCCAGATGCGGAAGGTCGTGCACTTCGAGATTCCAGCCGACGACGTGGGGCGGGCCAAAGAGTTCTACGGGTCAGTATTCGAGTGGCAGCTGCAGGACATCGAGGGAATGGACTACACGTCGGTGACCACCGTCCCGGTCGATGACCAACAAATGCCATCCGAGCCGGGAGCGATCAATGGCGGACTGGTCGCTCGGTCGGAGGATGTCGCCGTCCCCGTGCTCACCGTCGACGTCAATTCGATCGACGAAACACTCAAGAGCGTCGAAGCCGCCGGCGGTAGCGTCGTTCGGAGTCGGAGCGAGATTCCCGGTATGGGCGCATATGCCTATCTGCGTGACACCGAGGGCAACGTCGTCGGGCTGTGGGAGACCCCGCAGTAGGTACTCCGCAACCCAGGGTTCGAAGCGCGCCACAGCAGCCGCTCCAGCCCACAGTCCGACTCGGCCGGCGAGTCCTCAGCGATAGAGGGCGGTACGGCGAAGCTGCAGCGTGGGCTCGTGCTCTCTCTCGGCGTCCATCACGGTGAAGTCGAGGTCAGCGATGACAAGTCCCTCTTCGTAGTCAGCCTCGGCCAGCACTTCGCCTCGAGGATCGGCTATGAGCGATCCACCGCAGAAACCGGGTCGGGTGAGGTTGGCCGCAACCACGAAGAGCTGATTGTCCTGCGCTCGGGCCCGCGACCGCAGGGTGAGCAGATGGCGGTAGCCATCGCCGACTGCGGAAGGGATGGCGATCACCACCGCACCGTCCAGCGCGAGGCTGGCGAAGATCTCCGGGAAGGCATGCTCGAAGCAGATCGCGACGCCGAGACGGCCGAACGAACAAGGGATGGTCATCAACTGATCACCGGCGGCGAAATGTCCCTCTTCCAACGGGTATAGGTGGGACTTCCGGTAGGCAGACACCGACCCATCCGGCTGCACCGCAACCACCGTGTCGTAGATAAACCCATCGTCGCCCGCCTCGAGGATGCCCGCCATCAGCACCGCACCGTGATCGGCGGCGAGCGGTCGGAGTGCTGCCACCGTTGGACCCTCCACCGGTTCGGCCAACTCGCGCCCGATGCGTTGGAGACCCTCGAGGTCGTAACCGGTTATCACCAACTCGGGGGCTACGACCAGGTCGAGATCCTCGTCCATCTCTTCGATGGCCTTGACCAGCCGTTCGCGATTCGCTTCGGCCTCGCCGAAGGGGGCGCCCAGTTGCAGGGCGGCGACACGCAGCGTCGACGGACGAGTGACGGTAGACATACTTCTCCGTTCTTGATCGCCATGAAAGGTACAGGGGAGTTGCGCAAGGGGGCGGACCACCACCGCGCAAACGGGCGCCCCGCGGCGATAATGACGTCGTACCGACCGAAAGGTGCCGCGGGACCGAGCACGTTGGACCGGGGGACCAAGGTGAGCCATCAAGGCGTCGGCATTACGTTGGGGCCATCCGATGACCGACCACCGACTCCGAGGACAGTCGGGTGGCTCCCCGTCGTCCTCGTCATCGGGGTGGTGGCTCTCCTCTTAGGGATCCCGACCGCGCCGCTCCGGGTGAATCCAACAAACGAGGTTGATCGGCGGCTCCCCGGTGTCGAGGCTCCGACGATCGCGGTAGATCCCCAATCACCCGGGGCGACGATGTCGCCCGATTGGCAGTTGCTCGACAGGGGTCCTCTGTCTCCCCGCTGGCCGGCGGTGATCGCCCGGACCGACGAGGAACTCGTCATTTGGGGCGGGACCGTCTTCAGAGGGGCGGAGGGCCTCGGCGACGGGGCCGCCTACAACCCCACCACAGACTCCTGGCGGCGGCTTGGGCCGAGTCCGTTGGGAGCGGTCCGTGAGGCGCAGTGGCTGTGGACCGGCAGTGAGCTCGTGGTGCGATCGACCGACGGAGTGACGACCGAGGATGTGACAGCGGGCTGGGATCCGGCCGGGAACAGCTGGCGCCCGCTAGCGGAATGGCCATTGCGGGGCAGGTCTTCGGACGCGCTGGTTTGGACCGGCTCCACCATCATCGACGTAGCCACTTCCACGGCTATTGACCTCGGCAGTGGCGACACCCGACCAATCGCCGGTTCGCAGTACCGGACGGGTAGTTCCGCGATATGGACCGGTGACGACGTCCTGGTGTTCCCCGGTGGGGCATACGACCCGATCGCGGACCGGTGGCGACCATTGTCCCGCGGTCCGCTGGGGGGTAGCGCGACCGCCGCCGCCTGGCTCGATAACCGCGCCGTCGTGGTCGACTCCGAGCTCAACTCCGCCGTGTACCACCCAGACACTGACTCCTGGTCGTCCCTGCCCGACCTCCCGCTGCCATCTCTGGGCTGTGACCCCCGCATCCACACGGCCGGGCGAACGATCATCGCCGAGATTTGTGGCGACATTGCCCTGCTGGACACCGACGCCGGGACTTGGATGCCGTTGGCACCCCCAAGGTCGCTGGAGACCAATACGGTGGTGACCGGAGGAGACCAGCTCTACGCATGGGGTGAGGGGTTCTATCTCCTACGCGACCGGCTTCTGGCCGGCTCGCAGCCAACGCGCCTCATGGTCGGCACGACGGCATTGGATGTCCCTAGCGGCTGGACAGTGGGTCGAAGCCGGCCTTGCCGCACCCGACCACATCGAGGTCCTACTGGGCGGTCCAGCGGGTGAGAACTGCACGGCGTCCTCGTTGCGGCGCGGTGCCGGGTACGAGTCCTCAAACGGCGGGACCGAAAGCGAGTCGATGACATGGCAGGTATCGGACCGAGAGGTCTTCGACCTCGCCTGCACTTCCGCATCAGCCGTCGAAATGGTCGCCGCAGGTGTCATCGTTCCCAGCCAATAGCCGGACGAGCGAGGGATCTCCCCAGCCCTGGGTTGGCAGCCACCCCCTGGGTACTCCCCAGCCCAGGGTTGGCAGCTACCCCCTGGGTACTCCCCAACCCTGGGTTGGCGTCAGACGACCAGCGGTGACGGCCCACCCCGGGTGCCGAGTTCCTCCCACAATCGGTAGGGCGCTGCGTCCTCGATGAACCCATACGGGTAGTCGGGAAGCCCAGGGGCGGCCACCACGTCGAGGCGTTGCGCCTCGTCCGATGTCAAGCTCCACTCGAGGGCGGCGAGATTCTCGTCTAACTGATCGACGGTGCGAGCACCGAGAATCACCGAAGACACGCTCGGACGGCGCCGTAGCCAGTTGAGGGCGACTTGGGCGTGGCCTACCCCCCGCGCCGAGGCGATGGCTCCTACCTCGTCGAGTATCCGCCAGGTCCGCTCGGTGTTTCGGATGGCATAGGCCTCCACTCCCCGCGCCGGGTTGTCGCCGAGCCTGGTCGCACCGGACGGAAGCTGGTCGGGGCGGTATTTCCCGGCGAGCCAACCGCCGCCAAGAGGCGACCACGGCAGCAGGCCAATCCCCTCCTCAACACATTGCGGAATCAGTTCCCACTCGATGTGACGGTCGAGCAGGTTGTACTGCGCCTGGTACGACACGATCGGTGGTGCTCCCATGTGGCGGGCGGTGAGCAGATACCGCTGGAGCTGCCACCCGGTGACATTGGAAACACCGACGTAGCGCACCTTGCCCGCCCGGACCATGTCGCCGAGTGTCGCCAGGGTCTCTTCGAGCGGCGAGGACGAATCCCAGCAGTGGATCTGGTAAAGGTCGATGACGTCGACCCCGAGACGATGGAGGCTGGCGTCCAATGCCCGCGTGAGATGGCGGCGACCCGCCCCCCTATCCGTGGGGTGAGGGCCAGTTCCGAAAAACGCCTTGGTGGCGATCACGAGATGGTCGAGGTCGGAGCGGGAAGCGAGCCATCTCCCGATGATCTGCTCGGACCGCCCCTGGGCATAGGCATCGGCAGTGTCGATCAGGGTGCCCCCTGTTTCGACGAAGCGATCGAGCATGGCGTGCGACACCGCCTCCTCGGCCTCATCACCGAAGGTCATGGTTCCCATGGAGAACACACTCACCTCGAGCCCAGAGCCGCCCAGACGCCGCCGCTCCATTTCGTTCCCCCGCCGTTCTGGCGGTGCGCCGGCCGGATCCTCCGGATCTGTAGCGGCGTGTTCGGTAGTGGTGCCAGACGTCATCGGATCACCTCCGGTTTAGTGACGGTGGAAGAAGTCGGGAAGTCGCGGGTCTCCGGGGTGCTCCCACCCCGGCTCGACCGAGGTCAGCGCCCGGCGCCTGCTCTCGATCCATGCCTCGAAGGCCCGGCCGCGTAGGTCGCTGAGCAGGTCGGCCTCGATCTCGGAGCGCACCGCCTCGAACGGCTCCACGCCGGCGGGGATCACCGCCAGCACCACCGCAACATGCCAGCCGAACTCCGATTGGACAGGGCCGAGGACGCTCCCCTCGGGGCAGGCGAAGACCGCATCCTCGAAGGGCCCAACCATCTCCCCGCGCCGCATCTCGCCGAGCCGGCCGCCACGATGCCGGGTCCCGAGATCGATGGAGAGGGAGGCGGCCACGCTGGCGATGTCCTCGCCGGCGCCAAGCCGCTCTCGCGCCAAGAGCGCGCTCTCGGGATCGGCTGTCAGAACGTGGCTGACCACCCGCCACTCCTCGTGTCGGAAGCGATCGAGGTTGCGGTGGTAGTAGCCGGCAATGTCGTCTTCACTCACAACCACATTCGAGGTCACCCGGTCGAAAAGAGTTCGGGCGGCGGCCTCGAGCCGAGCCGCCTCATCTGGGTGCGAGCCGTTGCTGGTGGGCACGACGTCGTCGGGCAGGTAGGCGTTGTCGGGATCGACCCCCGCCTCGATCCACACGAGGGCCTCGGTGACCAGCAGGTGCGCCATCCAGCGCCGCCAGCGGCGGTCCTCGACTCCGGCGGCGGGGAGCCAGTCGGCCATGGCGCCTCGGGCCACGGCGGCAAGCCGGGCCTCGACCATCTCCGCTTCGATGGCCCGCCCCGCCACCGTGGCGACGATGGGTCCGGGCGACGGCGAAGATGTCATCCGCCTCCCCCGATTCGCACCCGAAGCGCCTCGGTGTAGTGGAGCCGGCCGAAGTACATGACCTTCACCAGCGCCCAGTACTCAGCCGGACGGGCGCCGTGAGGAGGGCTCACCGTCACCGTCAGGGTCGTCTCTTCTCCACCACCAATGGCGAAACCGGTGGTCCATGGGGTGATCATCTCCCAAGTGTCGTATGGGCTGATCACCTGGAGCTCGCCCCGCACCTCGTCGAGGGTGAGGTTGCGCAGCCCGACCACGATCTCGCCCTGCTGCCCGGGGCTGAGCTCAAGATCTCGGCTGGTCAGTTCGACCTCGAGATCGCCCCGCAACTCGGGAAGGTCCGGTTGCGACAACCCGACCATGGCCTTGCCGGTCGCCGGATCGATTCTCAACGCGCTCTCCGTCGCCGGGGATGCGTCCAAACCGTCGCGCCGGTATTCCACCGTGACGACGTCCTCGTGGATCTGCCCGCCCTCGTCCCCGATCCGGGCCGCCACGAAGTAGCGCCCCGACTCCGAATCGACAGCGGGGCTGACCTCTACCGTGAACTGGAGGTGCGCTCCAGGCGCCAGGCGAAACATCCGCTGTGCCGGCTCGGCAGACCATCCGGAAGGGAGTCGCAGCTCGACCTCCCCTGCCACTGGGACGTCGGTCCGCTCCGAGGCCACCGCCACGTCGACGCTGAAGGGCCCGCTGCACCACAGACCCCGCGGCGAGACGCGGACAGTCACCGGCTGGTAGCCGAGCGGCGCCGCCCCCTTGTTGTGCAACCAGTAGGCGGCGAAGACCGGCTGAGCGGGCTCGGCCCGCGGCCCGAGCTGAACCCGGTCGGAGGCCGGGCCAGCTTGGGTCTGCCCGGGAATCGCCCCCACCCCGACGATCTCGAACCCGCCCAGCGAGAGCGATGTCGCCCCTTCCGAAAGGGACGTGCGGGTCTCCTCGAGCACGTCGGTGCGAAAGCCGTCCGATAGCGGCCAATGGGCGCGGACCGATGCCTCGGTGGGCCGGCCGCCCGACTCCTGGAGACGCACCAGCAGGCCCCGTCCCGCGTCGGCCTCGGTGCCGGCCTGGCTGGCCATGGGGTTGCCCAGCGGCTTGAGCGCGCTCAGTAGCACCGAGGAAGGCTGGATCTCGAGGAAGCTCACCTCCCCAGCCAGGTCGCCCGAATGGATGTCGACCTCCTTGGCGTGGAAGGGTCGGTTGTATCCCTGGGCCATGCTCGGGATGCCTGCGGATCGCCAATCGCCGGCAAAACCGGTCAAGGCGTACTCGAAGGTGTGGCTCCAGCGCTGGAACTGGAAGTTGCCGCCATCGGGCAGGGTGCGTCGCGGCGGGTCGATCCAAATACCCGACGGCCATCCACTGCACGACCGCATCAGCGAGAGATGGAGGGCCCCGTAGGGGTCGACGTTGAACCCGGGGTTCCCCCGGTTCATCACCGCAACTCCGTAGTCCTCGACCCGACCCGAGCCGGCACCGCCGTCACCCACCTCGTCGACACTCACCATGCCATCGCCCAGGTCGTCCGACAGTTCTCGAATCGCAGCCACCGTCTCCTCTGGCGTGTCGCCCGAGATGATCAGGACTGGGAGCGCCCGCGGGTCGCGCAGATCCGGGTTGGCCGTCCACACCTTCTGCAGAGGAGCTTCGGCGGGTACCCAGACCCGCCTCGAGCCCCCGCCCGAGCCGCGCACCTCAGGCATCAGCCGACTCGAGCACGGCTGCGCTGAACTTGTTGAGCTCGGGCCCGCCAACGCTGATTCGGGCGTCGGGGAGGTTGGAGTCGAGGTCGATCAACCCATAGCGGCCGTCTTCGTCCGTGGAGACGGTCGACGTCACCCCCTGCTTGATCAGGGCCTCCGCCAGCTCGTCACCGACGTCACCCCAGTCCTGCCCGGTGGGTATCACCACCTCGGCCACCGATATGGCGCGTGCTTCGTTCTCGCCAAGCTCGACCCTTACGCACCGGCTCAGCCCGAACCAGTCGTATGCGGGGTAGTCAAGGGTGAAGGGGACTTCGGCGACATCCACCGAGGGGAACCCGAACGTCCGCCCCACTACCGCCCCCGCCACGCCCGACACCGGCATCGCCCCCTCGACGTCCACCGGGAAGCGGACTCGGAACAGCGTGTCCTCGCCGGAGAAACCGTCGAGGTGGGTGCGGAACTCGATGCGGTCGAGACCGTTCCACAGCACAGTCTCCTGGGTGTAGCGACAGCCGAGCGCCGTGCCCACCACGGTGACCCGTTCCCCGATGGCGCAACGCTCCACAGTGACCTCGGCATCGGAGGACGCGGTGCCATCGGCGCGACCGTCGGGGACCAGGTGCCACGGTCCCTCGCCGTAGTAGGGATGGGTGGGGTACTCGCCATAGGCCAACAGCTCGTTTCCCACCTCACCAGCGGAAAGCAGCTCGCGGCCGACACCCTTGTCATAGATGCGAACCAGGGCGCCCCCCCGCTTCGGATCGGCTTCCACCAGGTAGCGGTCGCTCTCGGCGATGCTGCCCTCCTTGGGGGACCAACCGGACTCGGGCCTGTCGGTGGGCAGCAGCCGGTAGATGCGGTAGCCGAGGGCGGGGACCTCCTTGGCGAGGAAGCTGACCGTCGCCTGCGCGACCGAGCCGTCGTCGTGGCGTGACAGCGAATCCATGACGAGCTCCACGGCCGCCCCGGCCCCATCGCGCAGCTCGACCCCCGACGCCACCCCAGGCTCGAAATCGACCCGGAGTCGGCGCCAGGTCGGTGCGACTCGAAGCGGTCGGGTTGAAGACCGCCACCGCCCTGCCCTCCCCGGTGGAGTCGATCCTGGCCCCGATGTGGGCCAGCGCGGCGTCGAGAACGCCCCGTCCCAGCTCCCACGCCTCACGCCATCCCCCGAGCAGATCGAGGTAAACCTGATCGGATTCGCTCCCGGTGATCCCGTCGTGGTGTGCGTTGAACAGGAGCTGCCGCCATGCCTTGTCGATCGCCTCGGTGGGATAGCGGGCGCCGACGAGGGAGGCAATGGTGGCGAAAGCCTCGGCGTCGAGCAGCACGTTCTCCGCCAGCCGGTTTGCCTGCTTGGTGTCGATGAACGAGACGTCCTTCCCGGTGTAGAGAGGGTTCATGTCCCGGGTCTGGACACGCAGGTGGATCCCCTCGCGCTCCGCCTCCTCCCGTACTGCGGCAAAGAACCGCCGCGGCGTGGTGACGACGTAGCGGGGCGACAGGTAGCGGCTGTTCCAGTCGTGGGCGATCTCGGTCACCCATTTGTTGGGCGGGGTGTAGTCGCTGCCGACCGGTAGCAACACGTTCTTGGTGGCGGCCACCGCCTTGAGCCGGAGGTAGCAGGCATAGGTCTCCTCCTCCGCTTGCGCCAGGTCGGCAGCGGCGTCCATCCACCAGCCGGAGGAGTAGTGGTCTGCCATGTAACAGGTGAGCAGCTTGGCCCCGCTCGGCGCCATCCATTCGAACTCGCTGGGGAACTGGACGCGGGGAGGTTCATCTGACCGGGTCTCCGACCGGAGCAGCTCGGGGGTTGGCGGCATCCGGTAGGGACCCCAGGCATGAAACGGGCCGCGGGCCCATGAGCTCGAGGTGAGCCCGGCGGAAGCAGCGAGACCAGGGAACTGCGGGTCGTGCCCGAAGGCGTCGAGCTGCCAGGCGGTGGCAGGATCGCCGCCCATCACATCGCGCTGGTAGCCGACGCCGTAGACCAGGTTGCGGATCGTGGTCTCGGAGGCGGTGAGGTTGGTGTTGGGCTCGTTGTAGGTGCCGCCGACCAGTTCCAGCCGACCTTCATCGAGCAGCTGCCTCATGTAGGCGCGGTCCTCGGGATGGGCGTCCCAGTAGGGCTTGAGGTAGTCGAGCTCGGCGAGAACGAACGCATAGTCGGGGTCGCGCCGGGCGGCATCGAGGTGGGCGGCCACCAGAGGGAACCCGGGCGACTGGAATCCCGCCTCCCATTCCCATTCACCCTTGACCCAGGTCTCGGTGTAGGCGGCCTGGGTGTTCCACCACACCGGGTCGTAATGGAAATGGGGGATCATGAACACGGTCCAGCCCGGCTCTTCGACCACGAAGGTCGAATTGATGCCGGACGACCTGACCCGACGGCTCTCCAACACGGCCTCGGCGGCGAGCTGTCTCGCCCTTGGCGGCATCGGCATCGACCGCAACCGGCACCTCCACCACGACCTCTCCGCCATCGCCGCCCGAAACGTCGACCGGCTGCGGCGTCGAGAGCCGATCCCCCTCCACCCGCAGACGGGCAGACTCCGACGCCGACGGTCGAAACCGTGACACGCACCACCTGGAGCGGATCGTCCGGCTGAGCCGGTGAACAGGTCGGTGGACTGGGCGGCGGTGATCGTCATCGAACCTCCTGGGTCATGGGCCCGGCACGCCGCTGCCTGCCGTACCATGGCCCGGAGATGGACGTTCTCGAAAGCCGCCCCTACCGGGTGATGCTGGCCTTCACCAACCTGATCCTGCTCAACCTGGCCTGGGCGCTGACCTCGCTGCCCGTGATCACGCTCGTCCCGGCGACGGCGGCCATGTTCGGGGTGGTGCGCGATTGGCGACGCGGCGACGAGCCCAGCATCCTGCCCGCCTTCGTGCGCCACCTGCGGGCCAATTTCCGCCAGGCGTTCGGGATCGGCCTCCTGTGGCTGGTCACGCTCGCGGTGCTCTTCCTCGACTACCGACTGGTACGGAGAGCTCCCCGCCGGGGCGCAGATCCCCGCCCTCGTCGTGCTGGCGCTGGGCACGCCGCCGCCTTCGCCGCCACCTCGGTGTATCTCTTCCCGGTGATGGTGGGCTACCACGCTCGCTGGTGGGCGGTGATCCGCAACTCGTTCCTCCTTGGCATCAGCCAACTGCACACCACCGTCGCCGCTCTCCTCGTCGTGGTCGCGGTGGCGTTCCTCGCCACTCGGATCCCGATCACCCTCATGGTGTCGGCGAGCGCCGCCGCCTATCTGATACACGCCATCTGCAGCCGAGGGCTGGACGCGGGTGGAGAGGATGAAGACCACGGCTACTTGATGCTTCCCAGCGTGATTCCCTCGACCAGGGCGCGCTGGAAGAAGAAGAAGATCGCGATCACCGGCAGTACCATCATCGTGGAGGCGGCGAGCAGCAGGTTGTACTGGATGTCGTGCGCCGAACGGAAGAAGTTGAGCCCGATGGCAAGGGTGTACTTCTCCTCCACCTGGAGATAGATGAGCGGTCCCAAGAACTCGTTCCAAGCGTGCAAGGCGGCGAAGACCCCGACCACGGCGATGGCGGGCATGGCCAACGGCATGATCACCCGGAAGAAGATGGCGAGCTCCGACGCCCCGTCGACACGGGCGGAATCCGATAGCTCCATCGGTATCTGCAGCAGGAACTGGCGCATCAGGAAGATCCAGAAAGCATGCCCGAAGACGAAGGGCACGATCAGCGGCAGGTAGGTGTTGACCCATCCCAGCGAGGCGAATATGTCGAACAGTGCCACGAGCACCACCGGGAAGGGGATGAAGACCGTCGCCAGGACGACGTAGAAGACCTTGTCCCGCCCCGGCCAGTCGATTCGGGAGAAGCCATAGGCAATGAACGGGTTGGCGATCACCGAGGCGAGAACGGTGAAAAACGGTGATGATCACCGTGTTGCGCAGGAAGGTCCAGAACGGGATGAAGTTGACCGCGTCGACGAAGTTCTGCCACACGAGTTCGCTGGGCCACAACGTCGGGGGCAACGCGGCGCAGTCTCCTCGCTCGACTTGAGCGCGGTAACCGACCATCCAGTACAGCGGGAAGAGGTAGAGCAGCGAAAGCGGGATGAGCACGAGTCCGGGAGACCCATTTCGCCCGCGTCTTGCGCCGCGAGGTCGGGGTCACCGGCTCCAAGGACGGATGGTGCCTCGACGCTGATGTCACTCATCGGCCACCGTCACACCGTGTCGTAGTGGACCCAACCGCGGGACCACCGGAAGATTGCCAGCGCGATGAGGAAGGAGAGCACGAACAGCACCACCGACATCGCCGCGGCGTATCCCATCTGGCTGTAGCGGAATGCGTTCAGGTAGAGATACACGACGTAGAACAGGGTCGAGTTGGCCGGATTGCCCACCCCGTTGCCGACGATGTAGGGCGTGACGAATGTCTGCAGTCCCAGGCTGAGCCCAAGGATGATGTCGTAGAGGATCACCGGCGTCATCATGGGCAGGGTGATGTTCCGGAACCTGCTGCCAGGCACCGGCTCCGTCGATCTCGGCCGCCTCGTAGAGGGTGAGCGGAATTCCCTTGAGCCCGGCGAGGAAGATGATGGCGATCGCGCCCGCGCCCAACTGGGCGATCATCACCAATCCCAGCTTGGCGGTGGCGGGGTCACCCAGCCAGTTGATCGCCGGGATCCCGAACAGCCCGAGGAACTGGTTGAAGATCCCCCGCACCGGGTCGAGCATGGCGATGAAGACGAAGGTGGTAGCGCCACAGACGGCAGATACGACGGCATGACCAGCGACGACCGGTACACCCCCACCTCGCGCAGTGGGCGGTTCATGGCCAGAGCCAGCACCATCGCCACCACCACCCCGATGGGAACCGCCAGCACCGTGTAATACAGGGTGTTGTACAGCGACATCCAGAACAGCGTCGTCGGTGAGCATCCGCTGGTAAGTTGGCCAACCCGATCCACATGCGGCTCGCCGAAGCCCGAGTACCGGGTGAAGCTGAGCCGCAGCGTGTAGTAGATCGGGTAGGCCGGTAAGGCGATGAACCCGAAGATCCAGGGACTGATGAACAGGAGCCCGAGTGCGCAGGTTCCGCCGCTCGGTCTTGGTGAGACGCCGCCGCCGCCGCGGCGTCGTGGGCGGGGTGATTGGGGTCTCGGTCGCTACGGCCATCTCTCCGTCCCCGGATCCAGAGGCAGGAGGCCGGGAGCCGTGACCGGCTCCCGGCCCTCGCCGATCAACCTGTTCCTGGTCGCCTCCTCGCTCAACCGCAGAACTGGTCTAGCTGCGGCTGCACCCGATCCTGCACCGTCTGCAGCAACTGATCGGGCGTTCCCTCGTTGAGGTAGGTGGCGTTCCATGCAGTGCTCAGCTCGTCCCAATAGAGGGCCCCGACCGGGAGCGGCGGCCGGCTCTGCGCATTGGGGAGCAGGTCGGCAAAGAACTGGTGCCGCTCGTCGAGCAGCCCCTCCTCACCCTGGAGCGCCTCCAAGGTGGGCAGGTGGGCAGTGTCTCGTGGCGTAGAGTCGCTGCCCCTCCTCGCCGGCCATGTATGACATGAACTCGAACCCGGCCTCCGGGTTCTGGGCGCCCTCGGGGATCACCAGCGACCATCCGCCCGCCCAGGTGGTGGACTCGGCACCCTCCTCGGTCACGGGCAGGTAGGTGATCCCATACTCGAGGTCCGGGGCATAATCCGCCTGGTTGGCGATCATCCAATCGCCCGATATCAGGAAGCCGACCTGCTCGGTGACGAAGGGGAACTGCTCCTGGGGGAGGTTGGGATCCTGGGCGGCAGCGGTGAAGGCCTGCACCGCCTCCGGCCCCAGTTCTCCGGCCCAGTCGTAGACGTACTGGAAGGCCGCCACGTTGTTCGGATCGGTTGGCGTTACCGCACACCCTTCCTCGTCGTAGAAGTCGGCGCCAAAGGAGAACCCGTAGGTGTAGTGCCAGGACTGTCCGTTGGCCCAGGTCTGCCAGGGAACGATCCCGAGCCGGCTGTAGCCGTCGCCCTCCTCGACGTTGAGCTGGTTGGCCATCTCCTTGAGCTGGTCCCAGGTGATGGGGCCGTTGGCCGGGTCCAGCGGCGCCGGGTCGATCCCCGCCTCCTCGAGCATCCCAATGTTGTAGTAGAGCGCCCGGGTGTCGGTGTCGAAGGGGAGAGCGTAGGCGGTGTCGTTGAAGCTGGCCTCATTGGCGGCGAACTCGATGTAGCCGGCCAGCGGGTCATCGCTGAACTGGGTCAGGTCCTCGAGGAGGCCGTCCGACGCCCTCTGGGCCACGGTGAAACGGTCCAGCATGTAGACGTCGGGCCCGGTCCCGCCGCGCACCGCGGTGATCAACTGGGTGGCGTCGGTCTCGGTCCCAGTCACCTGGACCAACTCGACCTGTGCTCCGCCCTGGGCATTGAAGTTGTCCGTGATGGCTGGAAGGCGCTGATGTCGGTGCCGGCGGTGTGGCTGGTCCAGAACGTCACATCGCCCCCAGCGGACTCACCAGTGGTGGTAGCGGCCCCTTCGGCCGTGGTCGTCTCCGTTCCTGCAGCCGTGGTAGCGGCTCCTGCCACCTGGCACCGACCGTGGTAGCGGCTCCTGCAGCCGTGGTGTCGGCCCCTGCAGCCGTGGTGTCCGCCGAGTCTGATGGGCCGCAGGCGACCACCAACAAGGCGAATACGGCCAGGAAAGCCCAGGCGCTTCGATTCCTTTTCGACACGTCGCCTCCTTCGCCGCTTTGGGCGCCCGGGGTGAGAGTCTCAGCCCGGTCCGCACACTTTCAATGGCGGCAAGCCCGGAGGCGAGGGCGATCGGCCAACCGGGGCGCTGTCCTCGCCCCGACCCCGCTATGCCGTCGACCATCGACCATACACGGTCGGTGAAACCAATGGCGCCGGTGAGTGCCCCCTTCTCGGCAGGGAGTGCTGTTGGCATCAGACGAGATGAGCTCCTTGCTGACTCATATCCCGATGGCCTTGCTTCCTGTGCGCGTCGTGCGGTAAGCAGGACCTGAAAATGCACATCGGGGTCATCGGCGCCGGCGGGATGGGCGGCCGCCACATCGAGAATCTGCGATCGATCGGCGGCGTCGTGGTCACCGTCTTCGATCTCGACCGTGACCGCGCCTCGGAGGTGGCCGGCCCAGACTCGCATGTCTCGGATGACCCCTATCACCTGATCGCCGACCCTTCCATCGAGGGGATCGTCGTCGCCTCCCCCGACGACACCCACGCCGAATTTGCGCTCGCCTGTCTTCGATCGGGCAAGCGGGTACTGGTCGAGAAGCCCCTGGCGGAGACGACCGAGGACGCCGAACTTGTCATGGTGGCCGAGGCTGCAACCGGGCACCGGCTCGTCCAGGTCGGCTTCATGCGCGAGTTCGACCCCGAGCACGAGGCGCTACGGGCAGAGGTGGCAAGCGGCGCCATCGGCCGCCCGATGCTGGTGCGCTGCACCCACGCCAACCCCGGCGCCGGGGTGCCGATTGGGGACGCATTCTCCGATCCGCCGTCCACGACTTGCACACCTTGCGGTTTCTCACCAACCAGGAGATCCGGGAAGTGATGGTCCACACCCTCGCTGCCGCAGGGAGACGACGCCTGATTCGGTTGGCCAGCAATCACATGCCGACTGGATTCAGTGCTGGGCAACATCACGCTGAACATGGCGTCCGGCTACGGCTACGACGTCCAGGTGGAGGTGACCGGCGAGAGCGGAGTGGTCCGGACCGGGGGCCCTCGCCTCTTCAGCGATGGGTCCGAGGTCGCCGCTCCGATCCGCGAACCACTGGCTCGACCGATTCCAGACTGCCTACCAACGGGAGATCGAAGCGTGGGTCGCCTCGCTGTCCACACCTGGGGCCGTCGGACCGTCGTCTTGGGACGGCTACGCACGGTGGCGGCGGCAAACGCCTGTATCGAGTCGGCCGAGGTCGGCCGGCCAGTTTCGGTAGACCTCGTCCCGCGCCCAATCGTGAGCTAGTTGGTGCGCGGCTCTCGTCCCTTCGCAGCGGAGGGCGTCTACGAAGATCGTGCTCGCCTCGCCGCCGCCGCAAGCGCCTGCAAACCTACAGGCGATGTCGCCAGAGCCAGCGCCCAAGCCTCGACTGCCACCACGCTGGTTTGTACGCACCGCATGGAAGGTCCACCGCGCCCTCTACACAGCCACCGGAGGTCGGTTCGGGCTTCGGAAAGCAACAGCTAGCCGTTGGGGGATGCTTCGTCTGACGACGACAGGGCGACGCACCGGGCAGGAGCGCTCGGCGATCCTCGGCTACGTCGAGGAGGGTCCGAACCTGATTCTCCTGGCCATGAATGGCTGGGCCGATCCCGATCCCGCGTGGTTGCTCAACCTGAAGGCACATCCCGCCGCCAAGGTCGACCTTGTCGAAGGGCCGCGTGCGGTCATCGCACACCTGGCCGCAGGCGACGAACGGTCACGGCTTTGGGAGAGATGGGCTGCACACGGAGAAAACCTCGCTAGCTACGCCGGTCTGAGGTCGCGGGATACCCAGGTCGTCATCTTGGAGCCACCTCCTCCCTGAGCACTGTCGGCCAACGACACTCGATCGCAGCGCCGGTGAACGCGCCGGTCTATTCGGTCCGTGAGGCGCTGGAAGGTGTTGCGATGGAGGCGGTGCTGAAACAGCCCGTTGAGCACCGCGAGACATCCGCTCTCAGCCGGCTGTACGAGGCAATGCTCGATGCGGCCGACGCAAACGACGGGAGCCGGCTAGTGGAACTTGACATGCGCTTCCACAAAGAGGTCATCAAGCTGTCGCGGAACCAGGCTCTCCCCGATGCCATCGGCCCGCTGCTCTCGCAAACCGCCGCCTTCATCTCGATCACCAATCTCGTGTACTTCGACTCCCTCCGCGAGGTGGCCGAAACCCACCTACCACTGTTGGAGTTGGTCCAGACCGGCACGGACGTGTCACACGGCAAGTTGGCCGTGCGGGACCACCTGCAAAGGGTCTGGGAACGGGTCGAATCAGCCGACCGGGACGAGATCTGAGAGAGGTTCCGGAATAGCTCGATATGGCCGTGGGCGGCTACGTGCGGGATTCGCGCCGTAGCAAGAGATGACGGCGGCGGCGCCCCTGTCGAGGACACCACATCGAGGGCTCGGGCGGATGCGGTCTGGCCCGCCGCACTGATCCGAGGCAGCGCGACACTGGCCTTATTCCCTACTTTCGCCTCTAGCCGATATGGCCGTGCCTACCCAGGATGGATGCGTGACCAGGAATCGAGGACTGGAGGCAACAAGATGACAGATCCCATGACCGTCGATGTCCACCTCCCTGAGGACAAGCCGCCCGAATGGGTGAACACTCTGATGACATGGATGTTGACCACTCCCGGCATCCAGGCGATGGTGGGGAAAGGGGTCGCACTCCTTACCTTCACCGGCCGCAAGACCGGCAAGACCTACACGATCCCCGTCAGCTACCACCGGGAAGACGACACCGTCACCGTGATCACCAAGAGGGCGCGCAATTGGTGGCGCAACTTCCAATCCCCTATGGAGGTCGAACTGCGGCTCGCCGGCCACAACTTCCTCGGGCGGGCCGAGGTGGCGATCGGTGAGCCCGACGTGCTCGAGTTCATGGTCGACTATCTCGAGAAGCGACCCGTCGACGCCAAGGCCTACGGGCTTGGCCGCGATGAGATCACATCAGAGAAGGTGGCCAGGATCTTGCCCCACATCGTGCTCATCCACATCGCCATCACGCCGATCGAATAGCTGCCAAGCCGGCCAGGAACGCGTTGGCCGGGCACAGGCAGGCCTGGGAACCAACCCAGGCAAGCTCGACCGCGAGCGAAGGCTCCGAGTGAGGTGGCTACGCTCCGAGTCACTTCATGGGCGCCGGTCGGCACCCCTCGACCAGGAGAAGAGATGGCACGTCGTATCGTCCTCGGCTCGGCACTGACCGCGGCGCTGCTCATCGGAGCGGCCTGCGGTGGCTCGGTGACCGACGCAGCACAGGAACTCTGCACCGATCTGACTGCGCTCGACTCCACTGTGGATCAGATCGCTGGATCGGACGTGGACCCGGCAACCGTCACCGTGGGCGACGTTCAGGACGGGTTGTCCCAACTCGAGTCTCAGGTGGCGGCGGTGCAGGACTCCGAAGCGAACCTCGGGGATGAAGTCAGGTCGTCATTGCGGAGCGCTTTCGATGACTTCCAGAGTGCCGTCGCCGACATTCCGGCCGACTCGACCTTGGCCGATGCCGGAGCAGACGTGGAGCAAGCCCGTACCACGTTCCAGCAGGCCTGGACGAGTGTGCTCAGCGAGCTCAACTGCGAATCATCGGGATGAGGCACGCCTGGGGTAGTTCGTCGCCGGGCTGAGACGCACCGACTTCGATCATGTCCTCCAGGCGACGGGTTGCCTCGTTGAGGGCGTCGACTTCTTCGGATGTCAGCGAGAAGGTCAGGGCGCCGGCGTTGGCGGTTGCCTGCTTGCCGTTCTTGGCGCCGGGGATGGGCAACACAACCGGGTTCTCGATCAGCCAGCGGAGGGCCACCTGACTCGGGGTCTTGGAATGGCGTTGGGCCGATCTCTTCGAGCAGTGCGACCACCGGTTGGATCGCCTCCAGTCCTTTGCGGCGGTAGCGGGGTAGCACCCGTCGGAAGAACCCGCCCGGTCGGTTCTTGGTGGAGTACTTGCCGGTCAGCAGACCTCCGGCCAAGGGGGTGTATGCGATGAGGGTGACCCCGAGCTCCCGGCAGGCGTCGAGAACACCGTTGGTCTCGGGCTGACGGTGGAGAAGCGAGTACTCGACCTGATTGGATGCAAGGGGGATCCCACGTTCCCCGAGTGCGGCGTGGGCTTGACGCATCTGGTCGGCTGAGTAGTTGCTGACCCCAGACCGCGGTCACTTTGCCTGCTTCGACCGCATCCGCCAGATGCTCCATGAGTTCCCGGATCGACACCCCTCTCCTCGGGAAGTGATGTTGGTAGAGGTCGATGCTGGATCTCCCCAACCGGCTGAGACTCGCTTCGAGCTCCTGAGGGAAATCCTCGACACGAAAGCGGAACCCGGCGGGGAACTTGGAGGCGATCAACACATCTCGACCCGCGGCCAGCTCACCGAGACGCCGCTCCGAGGCTCCCCCGCTGTACATGGCGGCGGTGTCGAACAGGTCGACCCCGGCCTCCAGGCTGGCCTCCACGGCGCGTTTCTCTTCTTCGTATCCGTGGGCGCCGCCGTAGGCGATCTGGGCCGGATGGAGACGGGCGATCCCTCGTGCCTCCCCCCAGGTCATGGCCCCCACCCCGAGGCGGGGAACGCTCAGGCTGCTGCGACCCAAGGTCGTCCTGTCGTCCATCCCTACCTCAAGGTGTCCGTTACGGTGCGGGCCATCGGTTGAAGGTACACGGCAACCCGATGACGACGTGTGTCAACCCGCGGCAGCCCAGGCGACGGCGTCGTCGCGCTCGGAGAGCGGAAATGCCTGAGCTCGACTGGGGTCATCCACCCGAAGAGTTGGGTGAGGTGGATCATCCACTCGACATCGTCTACTGCACAACTGCCGGAGTCAGTCCCTACCCGTGTTCCCCGGCGGGCAAAGCCGATGCCGACGTAATCTCATGCCTCTGGTGACCTGAAAGGACGTCATGGGTGATGCATTGACGAGGGCGTATCGCAAGGGTGCCCTCGACGCCGAGGGCTTCCCACTCGCCGACGTGTCCGATTATCTCGAGGAGCCCGACACCGTGGTGTGGGTCGACTTCTGTGGTCCCTCCAAGGAACAGCTCCACGAACTCGCCGCCGAGCTCGGCCTCCACGAACTCGCCGTGGAAGACGCACTCGGACCCCATCAGCGCCCGAAGCTCGACCGCTACGCCACCCACCTGTTCCTGTCCAGCCATGCGGTACGGGTCGATGCGGAGGGTGGCCGCCTGGACGAGACCGAGATCGACGCCTTCGTCAGCAAGCGGTGGCTGGTCACCGTCCGCAAGGACGAAGGGTTCCCGATCGAGCCCGTACTCGAGCGCTGGGACCGCTCCCCCGACCTCGCCGCCCACGGGGTCGGGTTCCTGCTCTACGGACTGCTCGACGTGGTCGTGGACGGCTACTTCGACGCCATCCAAGCCTTCGATTACTACTACGAAGAGGTCAGCGACGCGATGTTCGCCGACCATCCTCTCGATCCCGCCCAGCAGCGGCACTGGTTCGACATGCGCCGCGCCATGGTCCGTTTCCATCGCCTTGTTGTCCCCTGCGCGAAGCCGTGAGCAGCCTCATGCGCCGCGAACACCCGGCCGTCTCCGAGGAGCTTTACCCCTACTTCCAGGACGTCTACGACCACATCCTGCGGGTAAGCGAATCCTCCGACTCGCTCCGAGACCTGGTGAGCACCATCGTCGAGACCAACCTCAGCCTGCGCGACTACAGGCAGAACCTCATCGTCAAGAAGGTCTCTAGCTGGGCCGCCATCATCGCGGTGCCCGCCCTCGTTACCGGCTACTACGGCATGAACGTCCCTTACCCCGGGTCCGGCAGAACATGGGGCGTCGTCGCCTCCACGGTCCTGATGGTCTCTGCGTCTTTTGTCCTTTACCGAGTCTTCCGTCGCCACGACTGGCTCTGAGAGATTCCCCTGCCCGAGTGTCACCCCCCTCTCATGCGCTCCGTCGTCGGTGACGCCTGCGTTGTCAGCTGATCTGACGACGACGGTCGAGGCCGTCGAGGATTAGGTCGAGCCCGAACTCGAACTCGGTCTGGTCGTCACACCATCCGATCGTCGTCTCTGGTCCCTCGTGGGTGATTTCAGCCATCATCTCGACGAGAAGAGGGAGCTCGGTGGCCATTTCCTCCAGCATCTCGTTGCTGATCTCCTCGTCGTCACTCCCCGGTGCCGGGTCGAACAACTCCTGCGGAGAACCCAAGGGCTCTGCTTCCCAGGGCATGCAACGCATGGTGGGCCAGGTCGTAGCTGATCCCTCCGGCACGGAAGACCTCCAACAGTCCGTGGAAGTACCGGAGGACGGCAGGGTTCGCGCGGTCCGCGACTCGAGCAGAGCCGGCGCCCACTTGTGCCGGAGCATGACGGTGCGCGCCGTCAGGATCCGGGTGCCGCATCACCTGCTTCCAATCCTCGGGGCCGGTCGCCGGATCGTGTTCGGAGACCACCTCGTTGATCTCCTCCACGACTCTCTGTGCAACGCCCGTCGAGTAGGGCTTCCTTGTTGACCACGTGGTGGTAGAGAGACATCGCCTCGACGTCCAACGACTCGGCGAGACCGCGCATGGTGAGGGACTCGAGGCCGGCCTGGTCGGCAATTCCCACCGCGGCTGCCAGGATGCGCTCCCGACTAAGGGGGAGACGGGTCTTGGCCGGGCTCTCGGTCTCAGTGACCATCGCCCGATCGTACAACGTAAGAATTGCCTTGACAGCCTTACGGCGTATGGATATCGTCGCTTACAGCGTAAGAGAGAAGGAGCGATGCACACACCGACCACGCCGCAAACCCGACTGACCACCCAGACGATGCGGGCCACGGTCTACACCGACTACGGGCTGCCCCGAGACGTGCTCCGCATGACCGAGGTCGAGCGGCCTGTCCCCGATGCTGATGGTCTCCTGATCAGGGTGCACGCCGCATCGGTCAACGCCCTCGACTGGCGTCTCATCACCGGCACGCCGTTCCTCGCCCGCATCTCGGACGGAATTCGCAAGCCATCGCGCCATATCCCCGGTGCCGACATTTCAGGCACCATCGAGGCGGTAGGCGGAGACGTGGACGGGTTCTCGCCGGGTGACGAGGTCTTCGCCGAGATCCCGGGCGGCGGATTCGCCGAGTACGTCGCGGTTGCGGCCGACAAGGTGGCACCCAAGCCGACCAACCTCGGGTTCGAAGAGTCGGCAACGCTGGGTGTCGCCGCTCTGACCGCACTACAGGGCTTGAGAGACTGGGGGAACCTGCAACCTGGTCAGAGCGTGCTGATCAACGGAGCCTCGGGTGGCGTGGGCACCTTCGCAATTCAGATCGCCAGAGCCCTGGGAGCGTCGGAGATAACCGCGGTTTGCAGCACGGACAAGGTGGAGATCGCCCGAACGCTGGGAGCCGACCATGTCATCGACTACACCCGGGAAGACTTCACCAGGGTGGCTGGCGCCCACGACCTCCTGTTCGACAACGCCGGCATGCGTCCCTACGCCGAGTGTCGCCGGGTGATCGCTGCCGACGGCACCCACGTGATGATCACGGGGCCGATGAACAAATGGTTCGGCCCGGTGCGACGAATCCTCTGGTCGGCTATGCGGGCGATACCGGAACGGCGCACCGTCGTCGGTGGCAAGACCGCCCAGCAGAGCACCGACGACCTCCTCACCCTCAAACAGATGGTCGAAGCGGGGACTGTGAGACCCGTGATGGATCGCAGATTCTCCTTGGACGAAGCCGTCGAGGCCCTGCACTATCAGGGTGAGGGACACGCTCGGGGCAAGTCGGTGGTGATCCCCTGATGTCGCTGCCCAAATGGCTGGGAAGGATCAACAAGAGAATCTTCAATCCCCTCGAGATCAGGCGAGGAAAGCGGCCGGTGTTGACCCATGTGGGGCGCAGATCGGGCAACCTCTACAAGACCCCGTTGGACGCCCACTCCGTCGAGAACGGCTACGTCTTCATCGTCAACTACGGAGTCGGTTGCGACTGGGTGCAGAACATCCTGGCCGCCGGGAAGGCAGGCCTCACCATCGGTGACCAGACCTACGATTTGGAGCGACCAAGACTCATCTCGAATGAGGAGGCGGCCCGATCCCTCCCGCCCGGCACAAAGCGCCCGCCCGCATTTCTCGGGATCGACGACTATCTGCGGATGAATCTGGTGACGTCCAATACGTGATCAGCGTGCCCTGGCCCATGATCTGAACCAGATCCTTTGACCGGCAGCGCGGCTAATCCGACGGCGGGGCGTCGAGGTGCCACCCACGGCCCGTGCTGCCCCGAATTGGCCGTCGACCTAGCCGGCGAAGGCGATAACAGGTGTGTGTGGGGGTGTAAGGCGGCGTGCCGGGCCGGACACATAGCATTTCAGAGTGGCCGAGCTGTCAAACGATACGCAGGTCGGAGGGACAGATCCGCAATTGCGGTTCGATTCGCTGTTCCAAGAACATCATGACGCCATCTACCGCTACTGCGTGCGGCGGCTGGGACGATCTGACGCTGAGGATGCAGCCGCCGATGTGTTTGCCGTGGCGTGGCGCCGCCTCGACGAGATGCCGACGGGTGAGCGAAGCCGGGCGTGGCTGTTCGGCGTCGCCTACCGGGTGGTTGGGAACCAGTTCCGGAGTCGACGGCGGCGGACCAGTCTGTCGACCCGGCTCGCTGCCTTGGGAACGGGCCGCGACCAGCGGGTCGAGCCGGGTCCAGTCGGGGAGGTCGAGTTGCTGCTGCTGGCGCTCGACCAGTTGAGCTTGGCCGACCGCGAACTGCTTCGGCTGACGTCCTGGGATGGTCTGACACGAAGCGACATCGCTTACGTGCTTGGCATCAAGGAGAACGCCGTGGACCAGCGGCTACATCGTGCCAGATCCCGGCTGAAGCGCCGATTCGATCTGCTGAACAATGCGTCGCCGTCACCAACCGAAGCAGAGGAAGCCCCGACATGATCGAACTATTGGAACGAGCCGACCCGGCGAGCGGCGTCGAGCCCGATGCGTTGCGACTCCGCGCCAAGGTGGACGAGAGGATTGGGCTGTATCCACCGCTGGTGCCTGCTCCCAGGCGCGCGGGCCGCCCCTGGCTCATCGCCGTGGCCTCGGTGGCGGTGGTGGCCGTGATCGCGCTGCCGGTCCTGTTGCGCCAGGAATCTCCGTCGGTGTTCGACCCCCGCTTCGATGGCATCGCCGAGCTGCCCGGTGTTGATGCTGTGGTGCCGCTGGCGTCGGGCGGTATCCAGACCCTCGCCGTCGATGGCGACACCATCTGGGTGATGACCGGATTGGCAAATGAGCTGCAGCGAATCTCCGCCGTCTCGGGTGAAGTGGAGGAGAGCTTTGCTATCGACCGCTACGTCGAGGGCGTTGTGGTCGGGTCCGGATACGTCTGGTTGATGAGCTACGACAACGGCGGCGAGCTGTTGCGGTTCGACCCGGTCGCCGGTGCTGTCGACAAAGTGATACCGATCGGCGGGCTACCCGGTTGCGGAGCGTGGCTCGGGGACAATCTCTGGATCAACAATGATCAGGGAGAGCTCTATCGGGTCTCCGCCGACGGCGAGATCGAGGCAGCCGGCACCGGCGAGATCAAAGGCGAAGGTCTGGGATACCTGTGGGTGAACGATCCGGAGACTGGTCTGATATCCAGCCTCGCCGAGGACGGAACACGCGGGCAGGTCGTAATCCCCACGGAATCTGGACTTGACACCGCCGACGGTTGGGGGGTTCGCAGCGTCACCGAGGCTGGTGGTCGGCTATGGCTGATGGATGGCGACTTACCCGTGGGGTACCAATCTGAGCACCTTCGACCCGAATACGGGCGAGCTGAGCTCGTTTGGGGGTCTCACCTTCGGTCTTCACTCGATGACCACGTTCGACGGATCATTGTGGGTCAGCTCGCACACCGATCACCTCGTGTTCCGGGTGGATCCGGTCACCGGCGAGACGCACACCTACCCGATGCCGGGCAAGGCCGGTGGCCTTGTCGAAGCAGACGGATCGCTGTGGGTTGTCCTCAACCACCCGGGGGTGCTGGTGCGGCTCGACCCGTCCGCCGGGCTGATCGAGCAAGCGGAGATCGTCTATGACGACTGGAACAGGTTCCCTCACCGTCTCCTCTGCACCGGCAGTGGTGAGGCCGAAGCGCCCACCATCATTCTCGAGCCATCCGACTGGATCGACTACGGCTCGTGGTCGGTGATCCAGGCGCAATTGTCCAGCAGCCACGTGGTCTGTGTGAATGGATATGTGGAAGGTGAGGCGACACCGGCGAAGCGAGCCGCTGACCTCGATGAGGCATTGACCTCGAGCGGGATCCAGGGGCCCTACGTACTGGTCGCCTCCGTTGACGGGGTTCACTCCACCCGCCTGTTCGCATCCGGAAGAGAGGACGTTGCTGGTGTGGTGTTGGTCGACCCGATGCCGATCGGCTTCGCCGCACATCTCGATTCCTCGCTCGCCGAAGCAGGTCTCGAAGCGGGCGGCCATCCGACATGGCTCGACTTGGACCCGACGGTCTCCGCGTCCCTTGACGGTTTCGGCGACCTGCCGATGACCGTCATCGGGCAGGACCCCAGATTCGGTATATCTCAACCCCAGATTCGTTCAGTACGCCGGTGCCGCAACCGCCCAGTCGATCAACGACTACTGGCAGGACGGGCTCGAGTTCTACGCCGGGCTCTCCACCGATACCCGCACCGTCGTCGCCGAGGGGACCGGAATGGATTATGTGCTCTGGGACCGGCCCGACCTGGTGGTGCACGAAGTGCTCGAACTGGTACGCCGCGCCAACAGCAGCGGATGATGGCGAACCCGGTTAATGCGGCGGAAGCCACCGGATTTTGCGAGGGTCGCTGAGCCTGTCCGATCGTGACGCCGCCGAGGTTGAAGCACCGCAGAGGAGTGTTGAGCGGACCACGCCGGAAGTACCCGAGAAAGGCAGTTGTCGACGTCGAGACCCCGACGATCGTCCGCACCCCACTGGGTATCCCCTCGATGTAGACACCGGGGAACGTTGGCGTTACCGGCATTGGCGACCTCCCTCGGGATCGTGATCGGTATCAAGGTGCGGGCTGAACGAGTCATGCGCGGTCGAGGACCGCCACGGTGACCGGTCGTGGAAGCCGAGTTCCACGGACTATGTGATCCTCTCCGCCATAGTCATCCCCTCTTCAATGGCCGAACGGAGGGCCGACTCCCAGTGGAATCGGGTTGCGCGGCGAACCCTACCCATTGTCGGGCGAGGCTGACCCGGAGCGTTCACTACCGTTCGCACGATGTCTGCGCTGCCGCTTGGTAGCCGTCCCCAGACCCATTACGTCGAGACCCCACTCGGCTTCCTCGCCTACCAGGTCTTCGGCTCCGGCGAGCGCGACGTCATGTTCGTCAACGGCGGGATCTCCAACATCGACGCCGTCTGGGACGAGCCGTCGGCGGTCCGTTTCTACGACCGGCTCGCCAGCTTGGGTCGGGTCATCCAGTACGACATGCGGGGCTCCGGAGTGTCGGACCCCATACCGGGGAACAACACGTGGCTCCCGCTCGAGGGCAACATGGACGACGTCCGAGCCGTGATGGACGCCGCCGGGTCCGACCGGGCGGTCGTCTACGGTGACACCGAGGGCGGACTGTCGGCCATGATGCTCGCCGCCACCCACCCGGAGCGGGTCAGCGCCCTCATCCTGGTCAACGCCGTGCCGCGCATCCTGCGGGCCGACGACTACCCGATCGGGGCGCCACACCATGTGGCCGATGCCCTATCCGAGCAGTACATCGCCCAGCACGGCACCACGGGTGACTTGTTGCGGCTAACGGCTCCAAGCGTCGCCGACGACCCGCGGTTTCGGGCGTGGTTTACGAGGTATCAGCGTCTGGCCAACTCGCACGGGTTGGTCAAACGCACGTTCGAGTGGTTCTACCAGGTAGACGCCAGGGCGACGCTGCCTCTCATCCACGCACCCACCCTCGTCGTGGCCCGACGCGATGCCCGCTACCACCGGCCGGAGTACGGGGAGTACATCGCCCAGCACATCGAGGGCGCCGAGCTGCGCCTGGTTGACGGCGCCGACACTCTCCCGTTCTTCGCCGGAGACTTCGGGCCGACCCTCGACCAAGTGGAGGAGTTCCTCACGGGCCGACGCGAGTCGACGCGCATCGAGCGTGTCCTCTCGACGGTGTTGTTCACCGACATCGTCGACTCCACGTCCAAGGCGGCCTCGCTCGGCGACGAACGCTGGCTCGACCTTCGTGGCGAGCACGACCGCATCGTCCGCGCCCAAGTGGAGCGTTTCCGGGGTCGGGAAATCGGCATGACCGGCGACGGTTGCGTCGCCACCTTCGACGGACCGGCTCGTGCCATTCTCTGCGCGGTCGCCATAACCGAAGCGCTGTCCGCGATCGGTATCGCGGTGCGGGCAGGCATCCACACCGGGGAAATCGAGGTAAGGAACGGCGAGGTCGGTGGTCTCGGGCTTCACATCGCCTCCCGGGTGATGGACCAGGCCAAACAAGGAGGCGTTCTCGTTTCGGCGACGGTGAAAGACCTGGTCGCCGGGTCGCAAATCGAATTCTCTTCCTTCGGTACTTTCGCGCTGAAGGGCGTGCCCGGAGAGTGGCAGCTCTACGAGGTAGGCGGCCTGGCTAGAGACTCTTGACACCCGGTTGGGGGGAGGGGTGACAGTTGCGAGGAGGCATCACCCCCTCCTCTCGCTCCGCTCACGCCTCCCCCTCACCGGGGGAGGCGATCACCTGCTACCTGCCCAATCCAGTACACGGATTGCGCGCAGTGGTGTTCCAGCGGCTGGGGAAGCCGTCAGGTCCTTCCATCTCGAAGTGCGTCGGGCCCTGGTGTGTGTTCTCCAGCGGCCATCGGCCGGTGACATCGCGCTTGGCTGCAACCAGGTCGATCGCCTCGACGGACCGATCGTCGAGCGCCGCGCCGGTCAACCGGAGGTAGTCCAGGCCGCGGAGCACGTCGTAGTACCAACGGATCGGAAACGAGAACATGGTGAATCTCGGGTCGATGATCTGCCCCGTCGAGCGAGCACGGAATAGACCTCGCTCAAGGAGGTACTCTTCGCCCCTCGAGCGAGCGGCCGCCACCGCCTCCGACGATCCCTCGGCGTGTTCCCACGCCAGAAGCCCCTCGAGCACACAAATCAGCGTGTGGAACGACGAAACCGTCGCCCCGTACTCGGTCCAGCAGTTCCAGCCCCCATCGTCGAGCTGCTCGCTGAGGAGGCGATCGACGATTCCGTCGACGGTCTCCCCGAAGTAGGCACCGTTGGCAAGTGCTATTCCGTTGATGCACGGCTCGGTCTCGCCGTCGAAATAGAGGGCGTCGTTGGCGTCCCACCTGACGTTCTCGCGAACCAGCGACAGGGCGTGGCGGGCCTCAGCGCTGTCGGGGTCCAGACCAAAGTCACGCAGAAGTTGAAGGGAGAAGTGTGTCGCCGTCCACACGTCGAAGAACGGCTTCGACTCATCGACCCAACCCGGCCGATAGGTACCGCCGTCCCACCTGCCGTCAGTTCCTTGAAGCACGAGTAGCTCTGCCCCCCAGCCCTCGACTGCGACGCGTTCACGCTGGGCAGTCACCACGTCCATTGGCTCGCCAGTCAGGTCGCGCATCACCTGCCAACGAATCGCCGGATCCGAGTCGAGAAGCCAGTCCGTGACACTCATCGAGTCAAAGGTCCTTCCTCGTCTAGTCGATGGCATGCTGTCAGCGGTATTTGACCCTGGTCCGTACCCCGCTAGTTCACCGAAGCTGGTCGAAGTACTCGGCGGCGCCAACCCCGAGACGATAGGGTGTGCGGGGTTTGGAGCACGACCCCGTCACTTCGTCGGGCTCGTGGGGGGACCGGTCCGTGACAAGCGCGCGCTAGCGGTAGAGGAATCCAGATGTCCGAAGAAGCTGAGGGGAGCAGGCCCGGCGATATCCCGGTGTCCGACCGTGATCTGGGATTGGTCCCGGGTTTCTTGCGCCCGTCGGTTGACCTGGTGGCACGGCTCAAGACCACCGTACATCTCAAGCTGCTTGCCGGTTTCCTCGTCATCGCCCTCCTGCTGCTTCTGATGGGGATCCTGAGCATCGTCGTGATCGCTCGGATGAACCAGCAGGTCGACCAGTTGGTCGCCCTCCAGACGCAGACCGACCTGGCTCGCCAGGCCATCTACTCGGTCACGGCGCAGAGTCACCAACGCGCCATGGCGCTGATCACCGAGGTGGACTCTTGGAACGACTCGGTGGATGCCACCAAGGTCACCTTCGCTGAGGTTGTCGATCAGATCGATGCGCTCGGTGCGCCGATCGATCCCGGAGTCACCGATCGCCTTCGCAGCATCGACGTCCGCTTTACCGCCGCCGGAGAAGAGGTACGGGCGCTATACGAGGCGGGAGATCTGGACCAGGCACTCGACGTCCATATCAATGCCGAGCACGCAATCTCCCATGAGCTTGAGACCGAGCTCAAGGCGCTAATCGATGCTTCCTCCCAGCGGATGGCGGCGCAGCTGGACAACTTTCGAGACAACCGCCAGCTGCTCACCATCGTCGTCGCCATCTTCGCCGCGGTGAGCCTGCTGACCGCCCTCGCCCTCGGGGCGGTCCTCTCCTGGTCGGTGATCCGTCCCGTCCGCAAGATCGATGTGGCGCTGGCCCGGATCGCCGACGGCGACTTCGACCAACAAGTCGACGTACCAAACCGCGACGAGTTCGGCCGGCTCACCACGAACCTCAACCGGACGAGCTCCCGGCTGGCCACCCTGTACAACGAGCTGACCGCGCTCAACCAGGATCTGGAGAAGACCATCGAGGAGCAGCTCAACCAGCTGCGCCGCAGCGAGGAGCTGCGCCGCTACGTCTCGCCCCAGGTTGCCGACGCCATCCTCACCGAGGGGTCGCGGGTGACCCTCACTCCCACCAGGCGCAACCTCTCGATTCTGGTATCAGACATCCGTGGGTTCACCGAGATGTCCGAGCGCATGGAGCCCGAGGAGTTGGTCGACGCCCTCAACCAGTATTTCGGGGCCATGACCGACGTCGTCTTCAGCAACGGGGGGACCCTGGACAAGTACCTGGGGGATGGGATCCTCGCCTTCTTCGGTGACCCCATCCCATTCGAGGACCACGCCGAGCGGGCGGTCGCCTCCGCCTTCGAGATGCAGCGAGGTCTCGACCGGCTCCGGGACATGTGGATGGTCCAATACGAGGAGGACCTGACCATCGGGATCGGTATCAGCACCGGTTATGTCACCGTGGGCAACATCGGGTCCTCGAACCGGATCGAGTACACCGTCATCGGCAACCACGTCAACGTTGCCTCACGGTTGGCGATGGTGGCGTCGGCGGGTCAGGTCCTGGTCACCGATCGGACCTTGGCCCCGATGCGCAACCTGGTCGAAGCCACCGAGGTGGAGACACTGACTTTGAAAGGCGTCCAGCGACCGATCCGGGTCTTCGACATCGTCGAGAAGGCGGCGGCCGACGTCTGAGCCGCGATTCTGAGGACAGAACGGCGCGCTGGGGCGCATATCGCCCATGCCCATCGCCACTACTCAAGAGGTCCGGCTGAGCCTCATCTCTTCCCCGAGCCGGGCCAGCTTGTGTGGGTTGCGGACCGCGTAGATCCGGGAGATCCGCCCGTCTTCGATGACCAGGCTGACCGCGGTGTCGAGCTCACCGTCGATGTCGATCCACACCGCGGGCGCCCCGTTGAGCCACACGATCCTGACGTCGGCACGCGGGGCGATCCGGGCGAAGCCGGACAGGAATTCGACGACCCGGTCTGCGCCCTCGATCGGGTGGCGGGCCGCGGCGACGCTGACCGCCTCCGTCGGCGACCAGCACCACGTCGGGGGCGAGCACCTCGAGCAGACCCTGGATGTCACCCGAGTTGAGTATCGCCAGGAACCGCTCCACCGCTGCCCGCTGCTCGGCCGGGCTCACCTGCACCCGTGGTCGCCGCGCCGCCACGTGCTCGCGGGCGCGGTGGTTGATCTGACGCACCGCGGCCGATGTCTTGCCCACGGCCTCCGCGATCTCGTCGTACGGCGTGTCGAAGACCTCGCGCAGCACGAACACCGCGCGCTCAGTGGGTTCGAGGGTCTCCAACACGGTGAGCATCGCCATCGAGACGCTCTCGGCGAGCACCACGTCGTCGGCGACGTCGGGGCTGGTCAGCAGCGGCTCGGGCAGCCACTCCCCCACGTAGTCCTCCCGCCGGCGGGCCAGCGTGCGCAGCCGGTTGAGCGCCTGCCGGGTGACGACCCGCACCAGGTAGGCGCGCGGGTCGCGCACCTCGGCCTGGTCGACGTCGTCCCACCGCAGCCAGGTCTCCTGCACGACGTCCTCGGCGTCGGCCGCCGAGCCGAGCATCTCGTAGGCGACCGTGAAGAGCAGGCTGCGGTGGGTGACGAACGGGTCGGTCACGAAGCCGAAGCTACGTTCCGCGACGGCTCTGCCAGCGGCTTCAGCCCGCAGGCCGCGGCGAACCCCTGCGCTTCGATGCCGAAGGCGACGTTGGTCCGGGTGTACACGTTGCGCGAGCGCGATGAAGGCGGACAGTTCCACCAGCGCCGGCGCACCGAGCGCCTTCAGCAGCCGCGCCGACAGCTCGTCGGTGACCGTCGGCGGGGTCTGGCTCATCGCCTCGGCGTACTCCATCACATCCCGTTCCAGCGGGGTGAAGACGTCGGACTCACGCCACCGCGGCACCTCGCGGGCCTTTGCCTCGTCGAGGCCCTCGTTGTGCGCCGTGAAGTACCCGAAGTCCAGGCACCAGGTGCAGCCGACCAGCGAAGCGACCGCCATGTGGGCGAACGACTTCAGGTTCTCGTCGCACTCGTGCCATTTCTTGGACTTCTGACCGAGGCCGAAGGCGAACTTGAGCACTTGGGGGTTGTGCCAGTACACCCCCACGGCCTCGGGCACGTCGCCGAGCATCTTCTTGCTGAACCGCTTCACCATCGCCCCGTAGAGGCCGGTGATCTCGGCCTTCGGGATCCGGGTGTTGCTGGCCATGTGTCCTCCTGTCGTCGGTTAGACATTGAGACACCGGCCAGGGCCCGGTTGTGACACGCGGTCAGTCGGGACCGCAATCAGACATAGAAACCGTCGCGCAGCGTGATCCCATCCTCCAGCCAGGCCTTCATGCAGCACAGTGCCTGGGTCCATCCTTCGCAGTTGCCGTAGGAGGCCTTCAATCCCTCCTCGGTCGGGCGCCAGCCCTCCTCGGCGATGCTCACCAGCGTGCGGCCGTCGTCAAGCGGCTCGAACTCAATGGTCACGGTCGTCTTGTAAGCGGCGGGTTCCGCGGCAGCCGCATTTTCGTCTGGCTCACCCTCGGCTGCGTCCCATCGCAGGACGATCCGTCGATCGTTCTCCACTTCGACGACCTCCACGGGGAAGGCGCCCGGAAAGTCAGCGAAATCCCAGTACACCGTCGCTCCGGTCTCGAGGCGACCCTTGGCGCCGCCGGTCGTGAAGTAATTGGAGAGCTGTCCGGGATCGGCGACAGCCTCGAACACCTCGTGAAGCGGCCGAGCGATGCGCCCTGAGACTTTGAAACGCAGTTCCATCGATGTTCCTCCTCCTTGTCTCTGCTTCATGTTATGTTATAGAAATATAACATGTCAACCGACTTCGACGAGGACAAGGTCTTCAAGGCGCTGGCCGCCCCGACTCGGCGTCGGATTCTCGACGGCCTGAAAGACCGGCCCCGCACCACGGGCGAGCTCTGTGCGGAGTTTCCCGATTTAGACCGGTGCACCGTCATGCAGCATCTACGTGTGTTGCAGGAGGCCGACCTGGTAATCGCGCAGAGGAACGGCCGGCGGCGATGGAACCATCTCAACCCTCTGCCGATCAAGGCGATCCACGATCGCTGGATCAGTGGCTATGCCACCTTCGCGGTCGACATGCTCGCCAGGTTGAAGTCCGACCTCGAGGCGGCACCCGGCGACCCGCCCAACACGGCGAGTCGCGCACCACACGGTTGAGGTTTCTACGGCAAGACCGGTCGCCTTTGCCGCGACCAGCACCCCCCCAGTTTCGATAGTCCCGGCATGGTCTCCCCGGAGCTGGAGGCGTGGATACGCGAACACGCCGAAGAGCCCCGGGAGATGGTCATGGGGCGGCGTACGTACGAGTGCCTACCCAGTACGCCACGTCGTCTGCTCTTGCTGAACGTTTTCTTGCTCGCCGGGGTTTATTGGGTAGCGCCTGGGGAGGGTGATGGAGGACCTAGCGGTGAGCGCCGATGTGGTGCGGTTGAGCCAGACCAACTTCGCCGATTTCTTTCGGCATCGTCGGGAGCCGGTGTTTCGTGCCCTTGCTTTGGTCTTGCGAAACGAGGAAGTGTGACATGGGAGTCGATATCGAACTGAGAGTTTGGCGGGCGAATCTGATCGCCCAGAACCACCAGCTTGAGCAACTGTTCGATGACGACCTGAGCGCATCTCCTCCTCGACTTCTACGCCAAAAAGGGAGTGTCGTATGCCTGATATGACAGGGCGGCAGCAATCGCCAGTCGAAGTGACCTCACCCGGTGAGTCCACCGCACTAGACCAAGGACAAGAATCCACGAGGAAGGAAAAGCGACCTTTACGCCCTTGGGCTCTGGCCACGTTGGGGGTACTGGCGGCGGCCGGGATCGGATGGGCGATCGTGGCCGCCGGTGATGAGCCGGATGCAGCCGCGCCGCTCGACACCGCCGAGAGCTTCATGAATGCTCTCAACGCACACGACGTCGACGCCATGCTGGCCTTCACCGAAGAGGAGGTACTTGCCAGTCAGACCGATGCCCGGACCATCGAGTGGTTCCGCTCGGAGATCGAGCAGGAGGGAGTGCTGGGATGGACCTACCACTTCACCTGCGACATCGCCGATGCGGGCGCGGAGGCGACGGTCGTTCGATGCCCTTACTCGTTCACGAACCACATAACCGAGGTGTTCGGCCTCGACCCCTATGAGGGGAGCGACGTCACCGTGCGTATCGCCGACGGTGAAGTGACCTCTTATCAGAACAATGAGTACGGCGATGAGTGGGAGGATGGGGGACTCGATATGTTCTACGTCTGGGCGATCGCCAACCACCCCGATGACTTCGACGGCGCCTATTACAACTACAGGGGTGATCTCAATCTGGACGTCTGGAAGAAGTACATCCCGTTGCTCCTCGCCAGCGAGGAGGCCGCCGGCTGACGAACACGGCCGAAAAGTCTTGTCTGTAAGGAGGAGAAATGAGATCGAAATGGGCCGTGGCCGTAGTCGTCGGCGTCCTCGCAATCGCCGTGACCGCGGCAAGCGTGTTGGCAACCCCCGGATCGGGGTTCACGCCCGTTCAGCAGTGGAAGGGCGTCTTCGACGAGATCGACGTGACAGCGAAGGCCGATGGCTACAAAGCGAAGCTCGAGACGAAGGGCACGTCGGACGTGTGGGTCACGCGAAACGCGATCGATCCCGGCGGGCAGAGCGGGTGGCATACGCATCCGGGCCCGAGCCTGATCACTGTGACCGTTGGAGAAGTCACGGCCTACGACAGCGACGACCCCACCTGCACGGGAACGGTCTACAAGGCGGGCGAGGGCTTCGTCGATCCGGGCAGTGGCCACGTCCACCTGCTGCGCAACGAGACTGACGACCCCGCAGAGACGGTCGCCGTCCAGATCTTGCCGAAGGATGCGGCGAGGCGAATCGACGCACCGGCTCCCGGAAACTGCCCCTTCTGAGAGTGCGAGCGGGTTCTCGGCTCGGATCGAGCACCAGCTCGGAGATCGGGCCCGTCGGGGAAGTGGTCCCGACTGACGGCTTGACGGTATCGCTACGACCCTGGGAGGAACATCGATCGTTCGGGCTGGCATTCGGAAGGCGCGTAGGCCCGCCTACGACAGTGAATCGTCCCTGCCGACGAGCTCCGAACTGAGACAACCTACAACTGACCCCCCGGGGTAAGTTCGGTGACGAGCGGCGGTGGGCATCGGGGCCGTACACGGACTCGTCTGCTCTTGCTGAACGTTTTCCTGCTTGTCGGGGTTTATTGGGTAACGCCTCGGGAGGGTGATGGAGGACCTGGCGGCGAGCGCCGATGTGGCGCGGCTGACCCAGACCAACTTCGCCGATTTCTATCGGCATCGTCGGGAGCCGGTGTTTCGTGCCCTTGCTTTGACCTTGCGCAACGAGGACCTGGCCGCCGATGCGGTCGAGGAGGCGATGGCCCGGGCGTATGAGAGGTGGCGTGCCGTATCGGGATATGTCAACCAGGAGGGCTGGATCTTCCGGGTCGGGCTCAATTGGGCGCGAACCCGGGCACGAAAGGTCAGACGTGAGGTGTCCACCGGGTCGCCACCGGAGGCTTCCCGGCCGGACAGTCTGCCCGACCCCGACCTGGCTAAGGCATTGGGTGCCCTGACTCTGGAAGCCCGGACAGTTGTGGTGCTCCGTCACTACCTCGACATGAGCTACGACCAGATCGCGGCTGCGCTCGACATACCGCCGGGGACGGCCAAGAGCCGACTCCACTACGCCATGCGGGAGTTGCGGCGATACCTCGAGGTCGAACCGTGAGCCTCGAAACCGAGCTAAGAGATCACCTGCGACGAGCCGCCGCAGAGATGACGGTGCGTGAACCCGACTATGCCGGTGTCGTCTCCCGCGGTCGGTGGCGAAGGGCGATCAGGTACCTCGCCACCGCTGCCGTCGCGTCCATGGTGGTGGTCGTCGCTGTGGTGCTCGCCCCGAGCGTCGGCAGTGAACGGGCCGAGCAGACGACGTCGCCCACGCCGACCATCCAGCCGGCCAAACTCGACGAACAATATGGGGAATTGGTACCTGGGCCCTACGTGATCACGTCCGTCCCCCCCTTCAACATCACGATCACGGTGCCCGACGGCTGGGAGAGACTCCTAGTCCCGGCTGTGATTTGGGCGGCTCCCAACAACGCCACCAACCTGGGGTTCGGGACGCCAGACAACCTCTATGCCGACCCGTGCGCAATCGATCTCGGCATGCTCGACCCGCCCCCGGGTCCCAGTGTCGATGACCTCGTCGCCGCTTATGCCGCGCTCCCTGGAATGGAAGCCACCGTACCGCAAGAGGTGACGGTTGACGGCTATGACGCCAAGTACATCGAACTCACCGGACCGGAAGGCCGGGATGAGTGCGTCGACGGAGAAGCATTCATCGGGCCCGCGCCCAACGGCGAGTCGGTGCCCGCTCCCGGTGCCGACGCCCGAGATCGGTTGTGGATCGTTGACGTCGCCGGGAATCGTCTGGTAATCAGCTCGAACCTCCGTGACTACGCCTCGCCGGAACAAAACGCCGAGCTGGAACAGATCATCGAATCGATCCAGATCGAATTGCCCTGAGCGTGCCCGCCAGCCCGAGGAGGGCACAGGCGCGAGCGGAGGCTGTCATTGCTAGGTCGGGGGATTAGAGGGGTTCGGTTTCGATAGTCCCGGCCTCGTGATTTCCAGCCAGGGCCGCGCCATGATGCGACGGTGAGGAGCGTAACCGGGCTCACCCTGCTGCTCGTGGCGGTGGCCACGGCGTGCTCGGGTGTGGCCGAGCCGGTAACGATGTCCGGACGAGCCGCACCGACCACGACGGTCCTCGATTCCTCGGGTTGTCCGGTGGCGGACGAGTCGTTCTGCGCGGTCGCCGCCGACGTGGGCAACGCCCTGGCCGCCGGAGACGTCGACCAGCTGCTCGCGCTTAGCCGGGTAGACAGGATCGTTTGTGCGGAGGTCGCCGTCGAGTACTTCCCGGGATGCACCACCGGAGGCGTCCTCGAGGGCCACGGGGTGAGCGACGCCAGCCAGCTCGTGGAGCTGGTCGGCGACACCGAGTATCGGGCCTCGCTGGAAGAGGAGATCGGCGCCCTCGACCCGACGTACTCAGACGAGCACGGGGCAGGTGTCGTGCGTCTGCTCGGGGTGGGAACGTGCGGGCCGGACCAGCCCGGCCGCCGCTCCTACCACGTGGCGTGGACCGCGGCCATGGACCTCGACGGAGGCACCAGGCGGGTAGTGGGCAGCTTCGAGCTCACGTTCCGGGACGACTGGCGGATCGCTTTGTCGTACCTCGACACCTTGGAACGGTGGGAGCAGGAGAACCAGGAACCGTTCACCGATGCCTTCTGCGCAGCCGGTCGCAACCCCTGGGAAAGCTGAAGCACACGACCGAGGTCGGCCCGGTGCGGGTGTGACAATGGAATGGATCGCCTACGTTTCGCGAGTCTGGGCGCCGCAACCAGCGGCGTGCGAAACGAAGATGCCGGCGCGGTCACCGAGGTGGGCGATCGTCGCCTGAATCTGACCAGCCACGATCTCGCGTCGTGAGGCGCTTCAACCACGAGGCACGCCCGGCGAGGGACGCCGACGCTCCACCGACGACTCTCCGGGTGGCGACCGCCCCTGCCATGAGCAGCGAGCCGCAGAGGACACCGACGGCGACTGCAAAGATCGACACGATCGTCGCTACGAGGTCCTCGGTCCCCGCCGCCCGCACATCGCCGGCAAGCTGGGTGAGACCGATCAGCCCGAGAGCCCCCGGGACGAGCAGCCAGAATCCCGGGATGAACAGAGCGTGCGCGGGCATGGCCGATGGAAGTCGTGAGACCAAGACGGCAACAATCGTCATCACTATGGCGCCGATGAACGCACTGACGTATCCACCGAGAAGCGCGTTCCCCAACACTTGGCCGCCCCACGCCGCGTAGAGGACGATGAGCATGCCACCCAGCGACTTCGCCGGTGCGGAGTTGGCGACTGTCACACCGACCGCGAAGACGAGCACGCCGACCCACGGAGCCCAGTCGCCGATGGCCTCAGCCGAGCTCGTGAACACCTGCGCCGCGGGTATGCCGACGGCGTCGATACCGGCGAGTATGCCGAACGCGAGCAACGCCAGCTGCATGACCCCTGAGACGAGTCGGCTCGACCCAGACACCATCTGTCCGGCCGCCAGCTCGAGCACCGCGGTCGTCAGCGCGGCGCCGGGCAAGAAAACCACCAGCGACGCGACCATGGCGTGCAGCCCCGAGTCGGCGAGACCGCTCTTTACCGCGATAGCGCCGAGCGCGGCGACGGTGAAGGCGGCGATGACCGGCATCAGGATCCGGAGCGGCGACTGGCCCCGTCCGATGGTGAGCAGCAACCCCACCAGCGCGCCGAGCACCGCTGCCGCCGCCACCTCGCGGGCGGCGGGTTGCAGGATCAGACAGAGGCCCACAGTGAGCACCGAATAGCCGGCGATGCTCTGAAATCGCCCGAAACGAGGAGCCATTTCGCGGATCTCGTCGAGTATCCGGAGACCGTCGGCCGGCGGCACGGCGCCTCGCTCCGCCTTCTCGAGCAGTCGGTCGACCGCGGCGATCTGGTCGAGCCGGGGCGGACCGGCAAGTGGAGCGGTGAGCTCGACGGTCGTCGGTTCGCCGCGCCCCATCGCGACCATCAGATACGTTGGGAACGCGGAAACGGTGGCGGCGTCGGCGCCATACGCCCGCGTCACGCGGGTGAGTCGCTCCTGCACCACGGTCACGGTCTCGCCGGTCGCGCTCACCGCCGCCCCGAGCTCGACGACAAAAGCCTGCAAGTCCCGCGTTTCGTCGCGTGCCGGCTCGGTCACGTCAGCGAGCCCGGTCGCCTCTGATCATCGCGCCACTCGTGTCGGTGGGTACCTGTGCCGGAAGGAGCGCCTGAACGGTTGCCATGTTCTCAGTCTCGCTCGTGTCTGGGCCGGCCGCCAGGTTCGATCTCCTCACCGATCCAGTCGCCCTTGTCCAGCAATCGTCCTTGACAACGGCGTTCGATGAAGAGCGTTCTCGCCGGTCCCGCAGCCCGCATCGAGCACCGCCCCGCATCGAGCACCGCCCTGGCGGCGGGTCGAAGCTGGGCTAGGCGGGGGTGCATCGGTCGCCCGGTTGACAAGGGGTGATATACAACCGTATGGTTGTATTCAATGCAGACCAAGCCGCTTCGGGTCGACCAGCTCTTCGGCGCCCTCGCCGATGCCACCCGCCGCGACATCGTTCGCCGTGCGATCGACGAGCAGGAGGGGACTGCCGAACTGGCGAAGCCACTACCCGATGAGCTTCGCCGCGGTGCAGAAGCACGTAGCGATCCTGGAGCGGACCGGCCTGGTGACAAAGTCTCATCGGGCGCCGCAGGGTCGTCTGCACAATGTGGAAGGACTGCGCGTGGTTCGCCGCCCGCTCGACCAATACGGGGAGCTGTGGCGCGGTCAGGTTGACCGCATGACCAAGCTCGTCGCTGACACCAAGGAGACGGACCTATGACCGTAACCGCCGTCCGCAAGGACCCCGATACCCTGACGATGACGCTGGACGCCGAGTTCGACGCCTCGCCGAAGCGGGTCTGGCAGCTGTGGGCTGACCCGCGCCAGCTAGAGCGCTGGTGGGGCCCGCCGACCTACCCCGCCACCTTCACCAAGCACGACCTGACGCCCGGAAGTCGCGTCGAATATCACATGACCGGCCCCGAGGGAGACCAGCCGCGGGGGTGGTGGGAAGTCCTCGAGGCCGATGCGCCGCACCGGCTCGTCTTCCGCGACGGCTTCGCCAACGACGACGGCACGCCGAACGATGACCTTCCGGTGACCATCGGCCGGGTGACGATCGAGGAGATCGGCGAACAGCGGACGCGGATGTCCATCGAGAGCGTGTTCCCGAGCGTCGAGGCGATGGAACAGGTCCTGGCCATGGGTGCCGAAGAGGGCTTGAGTCAAGCGATCGGCCAGATCGACGCCATCCTCGCTGCGGATGCCCCTGGTCCAGCATGACCGGCTTGCCGATGAGATCCACACGCAACGTCTGTCCTTGACGAACACGGCTGCCGAGCTTCGAGGAGTGATCCTCGGAACGGCATCGCATTGATCGCTTGACAGGTCAGTCGATTCGGTGAGCCTCGTGGAGACGAACCGTGCCCGACACGCCCTTCAGCTCGACGTCACCGACCTCGGAGAACGCCACCGGCGCTCCTTCGGCCGCTTCGACCACTTCCTGGCTCACGAGAACTTCTCCTGGCCTGGCGTAGTCCGCGATCCGGGCGGCAACATTCACCGTGCGGCCGAAGTAGTCGCCGAGGTGGATGACGACAGGCCCGGCGTGGATTCCGACGTGGGCGGGCGGAAGGGCGTGCATCTCCATCGCTTCGCTCATGTCCAGGGCGGCGACGACACTGGCCCCAGGATCTGGGAAGAAGAACATCACCCCGTCCCCCAGCCACTTCACCGGCTGCCCCCCGTGTTCCTGGGAGGCGCGCCTCACCAGGGTGGCGAGTCTCGCCGCGATATCGGCCGCCGCCTCGTCCCCTCGCTCTTCGGTGAGCCGCGTGTAGCCGGTTACGTCGAGGAAGCACACCGCGGGAGGACGATGCAATCGGGTATGGAGGCCGGCTCCTTCCAGGGCAGCCTCGACCTCCTCGACAAAGCTCGTGCTCCATGCGTGCTCCTGCTGACCGTGGTAGATGGCGAGTAGCGCCTGCTCGGTTAGGGGTGCCAGGCGGGACCCGAGGTCGGCTTGTTCCGTCAGCACCTCGCCTTCATTCATGCCGGTGTCGAGGAGTGGCTGCACGACTTCGGTCCGATACCACTCGGTTTCGGTCTCGGCGATCCGGCGCAAGCTATCCCCACAGGCTCGGAGCCATCGCTCGATGACGACAGGCTCAAAGCCGACCGATAGCTGAAGCTCGATCACCGGAACCACCGAAAGCTCATCTTCGCGAACCGGATCTTCCGGTCGTGGCTCGGCGAAGCCGAGGGCCTCGCGGACCACTGTCAGGAGCTCGAGGGGGATGCCGGTCCGAGCGCTCAGATCGCGAAAGGTGGTGGAACTCAGCCCGCCAAATCGATCGAACGCATTCGCCTCCAGAAACGAGAACGAGAGGGCTCCGCGTCGCACCGCCGCCCCCATCCCGTCGAGCGGCACCCCGGCCAGCTCCAAGCCGTGCACCCAACGCACCTTCCGTGCATCAGCCGCTAACTGTCCCACTCCCCTGCCCGACCCCAGTATCCCGATCGCAACCAACCGGTCGACATACTCTGGTTCGACTCCGGCCCTTCGGGCCACCTGCTGGCGCCATTCCTCGACCACGGGAGGCCTGATCCTAGGTGCGAAGCCGGCACCAACACCCAAGCCCACGACTACGAATCGCGCCGCTCAGACCCCGGGTTGAGACCAGCCGGTTGTCGGTGCTCCGTGGGTTAGAGGACCCAGAGCGACCGGAACACGAACGAGGCCATCTGGTCGCGCTGGACCGCTTCGCTGGGACAGAACTCGGTTTCGGTGCATCCCTCGGTGATCCCGGCGGTGGCCAGGGCGTCAATGGCAGCCTCGTGGATGTTGCCGTCATCGTCGGTGAACAGGTCGTCGCCGGCGCCCTCGGTAAGGCCCAGAGCGCGGGCGAGGAAGGAGGCCATCTGGTCGCGCCGCACCGGATCGTTGGGACAGAACTCGGTAGTGGTGCACCCTTGAGTTATGCCCACTGCTGCGATGGCGTTGATGTCTTCCTCGAAGACGGACCCGGTGTCATCTGTGAAGAAGTCCTGGTCGGATTCGGGAAGGTTCAATCCTCTGCGAAGAAAGGCTGCCATTTGCCCGCGCCGGACGTCTTCCAGCGGGCAGAACAGGTTGTTGTCGGGAGGGTTGCAGCCCAGGGTGACGCCGTCGGCGGCGATCACCAGGATCGCCTCCCCATGTGGCGGAACCAGCTCGACATCGTCGAATCGCTCGACCACGACGGTCAGCTCAGGGGGGATCTGGCCGCGGATCTCCCCTGCCGGATAGGCCGTGGTGTGCACATTGAAGTAGGCCTCGCCGTCCTGGATGGCGTCGCCTACGTCAATGATGTCTTGCCAGCCGCATTCGTTGCCCGGGTCCGGTTCGATTTCGTTCGTGTCCACGAGGATTCCGTCGTGAGTCACGGGATCGCCACTGAAGAGTGTGACTCCCACAGGACCGTCTTCGCCCGCCCCGGCACAGTGGATGTGGGCAGCGACGATCTCCTCGAGGTTGTAGGTGATGACCCGCACTCCAATTGTCGTCTCGAGAAAGGTGACAGTGGCCACCCCGACGCCGTCGCTTTCGACCGCCTCGGTCTCCTGGCCGGGATCCATCGGAGCTGAGTAGTAGGCGTTGGAACCCTCGCCCTGCATCGCCGCCGCCGGCAGCGGCGCGATCACCAGACAGAGCACCACGACTACGAGTGTCTTGCGCACGTCCTGTACCCCCATCTTCCCTGCGTCTCGTCCCGATAGTACGCGATCGAAGGCAGGGGTGAGTCCTGAACGAAGGGTGGCTTCCCGCCGGAGCAGTAGATCGTTCGCCGACGCAACCCTGCCCCGGCGCGACCTCATGAGGAGGCGGGTTCCCAACCAGGCGAGCACCGCGGCGACCACCAACCCGGCAATGGCGATGGGGAGGGTCTGCCCAGCAACGGTGCCCGCGCCCTCGCTTGCTCTGTACTCCCCCACCGCCTGCACCACGAAGAGCACGCCGGCGATGGCGATACCGGCGGCGAGGACGAAGCAGACGATGGCGCCAACGAAGCCGGTCCACGTGGCCTCGATTCCCTCTCAGTCTCTCTCCTTGTTCTCGGCGCCCTTGTCGAGTTGGCTCTATGACCTGTCCCATGCCGAGCTGACCGTGCGGTTCACCGGTCGCACCATCCAGGCCAGCACGGCCATCGCCGCCGACAGGACGATGCTGACCAGCACAAGGGGCGACTCCAACCGATCCCATCCGTCCCGGCTCAAGAGTCGCTGCCCATGTCGCTCGCTGAGGTAGCCGGGCACCATCAGCGCCCCGAGCACCCCTAGCACCCGCGCCCAGCCAGTGCTGGGGCGCCGCGCCACCGCGGCGGTCGCCACACCCTGCAGACTGAGCATGGTGACCGGTGCGGAGAGGGCGGTCCCGTTGAAGAGCGAGTCCTGGAGTATCCGATCCGGTGAGCCCCGCATGTTCACCAGCGGGACATCGAAGAACCTACGGCGGCGCAGCGCCACCGCCATGCCGGTCAGTCCGCACGCCAGCTGAGCGACAGACGCCACGAGCGAGCCGACGTGCTGGGGTCACCCCGGCGACCGTAGCGAGTCGATTCCCGAAATGGACTGTCTCCCAAGCGGTGTCAGGACCGGAGGAAAGCGAGAACCGCGAGTACCCGCCGATGGTCGTCGGGGGCGGGAAGCAGGTCGAGCTTGGTGAAGATGCTGCGAACGTGCCCTTCCACCGTCTTCGGGTTGAGAAATATTCGATCGGATATCGCCTGATTCGACCGTCCCTCGGCCATGAGGGCGAGCACCTCCCGCTCCCGGTCGGTGAGCGTCTCCAGCGGGCTCGACTCTCGCGCCCGCCCCACCAGGCTGGCGACGACCTCGGGATCGATCACCGACCCCCCGGCTCCGACCCGGCGCACCGCGTCGGTGAACTCACGCACATCGGCGACCCGGTCTTTGAGCAGGTAGCCGAGCCCAGCCGCCCCCCCGGCAAACAACTCGATGGCGTAAGAGGTTTCGACGTACTGGGAGAGGACCATCACGCCGACCTCGGGGTGCTCCGATCGGATCTCGTGGGCGGCGCGCAGGCCTTCGTCGGTGAAGGTAGGGGGCATGCGCACGTCCACCACCGCCACGTCGGGAGGATCCCTCCGGATCACCTCCAGCAGCTCATCCGCGGTTCCTGTTTGGGCCACTACATGGAACCCTGTGTCCGAGAGCAGACGGGCGACGCCTTCGCGGAGGAGGATCGAGTCGTCAGCCAGGGCGACCCGCATGGAAGGGGCCGACGCTGCGCTGGTCCGGGTGAGCAGCTGTGCGGGGTCGTCGGCCGGAACCACCCTGATCACCTTGACCGGTTCGGCCAGCCCCTTCACCCGCGTCTCGCCGTGGGCGGCGTAGTGCACGTCGTCGATGACCCCGGCAAAATGGACCACCTCGGGTGACGCCAAGATCTCCCCCGGACCCGCCAGGCTGCAAAGGCGAGCTGCCAGGTTGAGGGCACCGCCCCGGTACCCGCCCTCCACCGTCACCGCCTCTCCCGCGTCCAAGCCCATTCCGACGTAGAGCGGAAGCTCGGGTTGCTCGATGGCGCATTGCACGAGTCGGCCTTGCAGCGCCACCGCGGCCAGGATCGCTTGACGAGGCGAGTCGAACCCCACCAGCACTTCATCGCCCTTGAGATCGATCACCGCGCCGTAATGCGCCACCGCTACTTCACCGGTCAGGTCGGCGAAGGTCGTGGTCAGGCGGGCCGCAGCCTCGTCGCCGTGTTCCTGCGTGAACGACGTGTAGCCGCGGATATCGGCGAGCAAGAAGATCTTGACGGCCGAGGGCGGCGCCGCCGGTGGGCCGGCCGCACTCGTCATCGCACTCCGGACCGCGCCATGGCTGCTGCGCCTGCAGCGACCCGCTCAGCCGCGACGGCTTCCGACGCTCCGACGGGGATGCGGCAACGGAGGGTGGTCCCCTCGCCCGGTGGGCTGTCGACCTCGATGGTGCCGCCCACGGCCTCCACTCGGTCGTTGAGCCCGCGCAACCCCGACCCGCGCCCGGGGTCGGCCCCACCCACGCCATTGTCGGAGACCTCCACCCGAAGCCACTCGTCGTCATCCTCGACCCGAACCCGGACTGCGGTCGCTGCGGAGTACTTCGCCGCGTTCGGCCAGCCCCTCGGCCACCACGAAGTAGGCAGTGGCCTCCACCGCAGCAGGGAGGCGACGATCGAGTGTCGACTCCACCGTCGCCGGGACGACGCTGCGATCGGTGAGCGAGGCGAGCGCCGGGATCAACCCACGCTCGGTCAGGATCGCAGGGTGAATCCCCCGAGCGAGGTCACGCAGCTCGCTCAGGGCGAGCGTCAACTCCTCCGAGGCCTGATCTAGCCGCTCTCCGAGTCCGTTCTCGGAATCGTCCACCATGCTCCGTGCCATCCGCAGCGCCAGGGCGATGGAAACCAGCCGCTGCTGGGCACCATCGTGGAGATTGCGCTCCAGGCGACGCCGCTCCTCGTCTTGCGCGGTCACCAGCCGCTGGCGCGAGCTGCGCAGTTCCTCGACCAGGCGGACATTGCGCAGCACCAGCCCGGCCTGCGAGGCCAGATCCTCCAGCAGCTTGGCTTCCGCGGTGTTGAGTGGGTCTCCGCGGGGCTTGGCCACGCTGATCACGCCGAGGAGCTCGCCCTGGTGCCGGACCGGGATGGCGGCGTCGGCGCCCGGAACCGACACATCCTGCCCGGTGACGATCGGCGGCTCCAGGGGGGCACTGGGTGGGTCGGACCAGGCCGCTTCGCGCACCAGATCGGATCCAACCCGGAGCCAGACCTCAACCCGGGCGGCACCGATCCCTTCCGCCACCATGGCCGCGACCCGGGGCAGTAGCTCCTCAGTGGCGGTCGAGCGAGCCATCCTCCCCGAGAGGTCCGACAGCACCTCGTAGGGCGTCGCCCGGCGACCGTAGACGATGCGGTTGGCGAAACGCTGCACCCGCTCCCGCACCGGTTGAAACGCCACCGCCACCACCGCGGTGGCCACTATCGACAACACCAGGTTCCCGGAACCGCCGACCAGGGTGCCGACACCCACCACCAACGCCACGTACACCGCAGTGAAGAACAGGGCCAGAGCCCCGTACACCAGCGTCTTGTTGATCACGACATCGACGTCGTAGAGCCGGTAGCGGAGAATGGCGATCGCCGCCGAAACTGGGATCCCGGCCAGCAGCACGGCGAAGACCGCTGTCGCCCCCCTCCCATTCCTCGAGCGGGGGCACCACGATGAGTGCGACTAACCAGGCGACCAGCAGCGCCACGGCGTAGAGGAGCCACTTCAGCTGAGCTCGTAGCTGGATATCGGCCCTGCGGTACCGCACCATCAGCGAGACCAGCGACAACACGGCCAGCACACCCAGCACCACGTAGGCAGCCCCGGCCAGCAGGCCTTCCTCGTGATCGGGTATCCCTTGGATGCCGATCGGGTTGGGCACCGTGATCGGCTGGCCGGTGACGTCGACGGAGTTGAACTCGGGCTGCAGCCCAGTGAGAACCATGAACCCGACCGAGAGCACGATGGCCGCCCAGCCCACGAGGGCCCACCGGCGACTCAGAGGACGTCCCGTGGGAAAGAGCAGCGCGGGGAAGACCAGAGCGAGGACCAGGGTCGGGGCCCAGAAGATCTCCCCGAACATGGCTGCGATCCCCGCCCACCCTGACCCGGGTTCGGCGAAGCGCAAACCTAGAAGCGACGTCGCGGCGCCCAGCATCGGCGCCAGGCCGATGAAGGCGAACAGCGGTCCCAGCCTGTGCCCGGGCACCCGCATCATCAGCAGCCCGCCCACTACCCCGAAGGAGAAGAAGGCGAACGCCAGCGGGACCTCTTCGAGGCTGAGGTCATTCACCAGGTAGTCGCTGACGAGGAGTAAGGCAGCCAGCAGCGCGCCCAGAGCGATCACCGCCCATCCTGCGATCGTCCAACGACGCTTCCGAGCGTGATCGGCTTCGGTCATGAGGGCTTCTCCTCGAAGCGAAGCGCGGCCGTCTTCGGGCTCGTTTGAACCGGATCGTCGCTCACCAGCTCCTCCACCAGATGGCGGATGCGGGCGCCGGACAGTTCCGCCTTTGGCACGAAGCCAACCGCCCCGAACGACTCTATGTCGTCGCCGTAGTCCGATTCGTCTCTGGTCGACACCAGGACCACCTTCGCCTCAATTTGGGTGAGGAGGCGCCGGGTCACCTCGAATCCGGACAGATCGGGGAGCTGGACGTCCATGAGCACTACATCGGGTCGCAAAGAAAGCGCCGCCCGCAGGCCGGAATCTCCGTCCTCCGATTCGCCGACCACGACGAACCCCTCGCTCTCGAGGAGGTCACGAGCAAAGGCTCGGAAGCTCGGATGATCGTCAACGATGAGGACCTTCACCATGGTCGTATCGTGCCACCCGACCCGTCGCCTCCGCCAGAGTGCTGGCACTTGATTTCGATCCAAGTCTTCCAAGGGTTAACCCTGGATGTGATGGCAGCAGCCGTCCGACCGATCAACGGACCATGATGTCAGCGAACCTGCCCTGCATGATGTGGGTTTCGGCGCCGGGCACCACCGGCCCGCCGGTCTCCAGGTCCAAGCCCCCGACCGGGAGTAGCAACCCGTGTTCGGTCGAACGTCAGTTGAGCTCGGCGAGGACCTCGGCGGCGACGCGGCGCCCGGAGCGCACTGCTCCATCCATGTATCCGTTCCACACGTCCGACGTCTCGGATCCGGCCCAATGGATACGGCCGACCGGCTCGGCAAGGGCCCGGCCGTACTGGGTCCATACACCGGCACCGAGCCTGCCGCCGTAGCAACCGCGGGTGAATTCCTCGGCGCTCCAGTCCAACTCGAGGACGTCGAAGGGCTGTCCCGCTTCGGGGCCGAGAAACTTGACCAAGGTGTTCACGACGAGGTCCCGCCGCCCGGCAGAGCTCAACTGGCTGGCGGCACGAGCGTGCGCACCCTCGATGAACCCGGCCAGCACCCCACACGATGCGTCAGGCGGCGAATTGTCGATCACAAAGCTCAAGGCGTCGTCGAGGCTGAGAACCAGCCCGCTCAAGCCACGTTCCCGCCAGAAAGGGGTCTCGAAGCCGACCTGCACCTTGATCAGCGACCCGGCCGGGATCTGTTGGGTGAGCCCGTCACGAAGCACCGGCAGGGCGGGGACATAGCGCAACCGGCCGGCCAAGGTCGGCGGAATGGCGACGACGGCTCGCCGCCCGGTCACCTCACCACTCTCGTAGGTCACGCGCACACCCTGCTCGTCTTGGGTGATGGTGCGGACCACCGAGTTGAGACGAACTCGCCCTCCGAGCTGCTCCGCCATCCGCTCGGAGATCTGGTGTGCACCCCCCAGGACGCGGGCTTCCTGGGCGCCACCCGTGGTGGAGGCGAGGCGGGTGAGCCCGTTGCCCGACTTCACGTAGAACAAGAAGTGCAGCAGCGACATCATCGGTGTCTCGGCGCTGAACAGGACCGGCACGAGCATCCTGAAGAACCGCAGCGCGACGGCGTCGACGGTGTTCATTGCCAGCCACGTGTCCAGAGTCTGGGCATCGAACTCCTCGGCTCCCGGGGACTCCCACGGGGAAGCCGTCGACACCGTCGAGGCAAGGGTCTCGATCATCTCCCAGAGGCGGCCCACCTCGGCGGCGCTGTCCGGCGGAAGTCCGATCGACTCGTCGGCCCAGCGGGTGATCTGACCGTCGATCACGGTGAGGGCATCACCCTCGTCGTAGGTGAGGAAGGTCTCCAGGCCGAGCTCTTCGATGAGGTCGAGAACCGCATCCTGGGTCGCGCCGACCCACTGCCCGCCCATCTCAACCGGCACCCCGTTGCTCAACACGCCGCCGCAGTTGCGACCGGCCACTCGCCCACGCGCCTCGAGGACCGTGACAGCGTTGCCAGCCTCGACGAGTGCTCGTGCCGCGGTCAACCCGGCGAGACCCGCCCCGACGATCACGACATCGGTGACATCTCCTGGCACGGCTCCTCCCACGATGTGCTGGCGTGAGACAGGACCGGGCCAGTCATCACCCCACCGGTCGAGCAAAGCAGATTGTCAAGCCCTGCGGGTAAGACAGCAACTTCGCTGACGGCGCCGAGCCGCCGTGCTCGTGCGAGGCCCGGTGCTTCGCCGACTCGCGTCGGCTCAGAGAGGACCGGTGGCCGTGAATTGAGCTGTCGAGCCCACCACGTCGATCTCAACGTTCTGGAACGACTCCTCCAGGATCTGGCGCAGCCCCACTTCGGTGTCCCCAAGGTTGTCGAAGGCTCCTTGCCAGTTGAAGGCTCGGAGGACTGCCCGAGCGGGAAGCGTGTGGTTGGTGGAGCCTCCCAGAACGGTCCCTCCGAAAAAGACACCGTCCGGTGCGAGCACGGTGGCGAGGTTCTTGATGGCCACAGCCTTGTGGCGCTGCGGACCAGGAAGACAATGGAGCACGAAATTGAGCGCCACTGAGTCGAACGGACCCGCCACCGGCAACGGCTTCAACACATCAGCTTCGACGGCGCTCACTTCCAGCGGAGCGAGTCGACGCGAGGCGTGAGCGAGGACGTTGGGGTTCGGGTCCAGCAGGGTCACCTCCGCCTCAGGAGGTAGCCCGGCCTTTTCGAGAAAGTATCCAGTTCCGGGCCCAACATCGAGATGTCTGCGTCCCAGGTGTTGGCGGTATAGCTCCACTACGGGCGCGGTTGGGCACCGCCATACGACTCGGGCCATGAAGCCGAGAACAAAGGAGTCGTAGATGGCCAATAGAAAAGGTGTGTATCCCGCCTGGCCGCGATAGGCAGGATCGTCAGGGTCCATCGCTACGGCACGTCGAACGGCCCGAAGTCCACCGCACATGTGGCGCCCTCGGGTGGGGTGACCCCCTCCAGCAGGTATCGAGAGACGACATCCTTGGTGCACTTGGACGGGATCTCGGCGGAGGTGTGGCCCCACCCCTCCACCGTGAGCAGGGCCGAGTCCGGCATCAGGTCGTCCACCACTACTGCGTTCTCGTAGGCCGACGCCGGATCGAAGCGGATCCCCACCAATAGCACCGGGTTGGCGGTGGGGCGGTTGAAGGGACCGGTGTAGCGGTCGGTATCGAAGCCCTCCCACACTGCGCACGGGCTGGAGAACCAGGTCCACATCCGACCGAAGTAGCCGAAGCGGCGGTCGGCCTCGGCGCCCGCCGCCGACCAGGAGCGGTGGTCGTCGGGGTTGTCGCTGTCGGTGCAGAGCACGCCGTATTGGCCCTCGACGATGTTGGGATACGGAGGCGTTGTCGGGCGAAGTCGGGTGCCTTCCTCGAGCGCGTCCAGCGCCGCAGTCTCTACTGCAGGGTCCAGCGACGCTTCCAGCTCGGCGAGGAATTCGGCCAGACCGGGCCAATCGGACGCGGTGTTCATGGCGTCCCACGTGGTCTTGATCAAGTGGGAGTAGGTGAAGACGACCGTCTCCCCGGTCTCGGGGTCGACGTACTCGAACGGCTCCGACCGCAGCCGCTCGGCAAGGGCGGCGAAGCGGTCAGCGGCGTTCCCGGCGAAGGCGCAGCCTTCGGGCCCGGCGGCGTCGCACAGCCGGAAGAACTCCTCCAGGGTCGCCTGGGCGCCGGCGGGGTTGCCCAGGCGGTTGTAGACGGGTTCGGTCTCCGCCTCGTCGCCCCGGCCCGTGGTCCAGGCGATGGGGTCCACCACACTGTCGAGCACCAAGGCCCGCACCCGGTGCGGGAAGAGGTTGGCGTAGGTGATCCCGAGGAAGGAGCCGTAGGAGTATCCGGCATAGGTGAGCTGGCGGTCGCCCACCGCCTGCCGCAGCAGGTCGAGGTCCCGGGCCACGTTGCCGGTGGCCATATGGTCGACGATGGGGCCGCCCCGCCGCTGGCAGGCCCGGTTGAGCGCCCGGTCGGCCCGCTCGAACATCGCCTCCTCCTCAGCAGTCACCGGGAAGGGAACCGGTGGGACGACGCCGAGCGCCTGCTCGAGCGATCGGAAGCAGAGCAGCGGGGTGCTCTGGTGGATTCCCCTCGGATCGAACCCGACCCAATCGAAGCGAGCCCTCACCTCCTCGGAGTAGGGAGAGTCATCTGACCTCGCAACCCTCAGGACCATGTCTACCCCCGAGGTGCCCGGGCCCCCCGGGTTGAGGAAGAGCGACCCAATTCTCCGCTCGGGATCGCCCGCCGGAATCCGGATCAGCGCCAGGCTGATCTTGGACCTCGCGGCCGGTCATGGTCGAGAGGTACTCGCAACGTGGCGCACTCCAGATCGGGCGCGACGTCGGAGTGGCACGCCTGCCAGCGCAGCCTCGGCTGGCGGGGGCCCGCCTCTGCGGCGGGCAGCGGGGCGGCAACCCCCAACACGAGCGCTACGGCGAGGAAAGCGGTGGTCCTTCTCATCGTCCCTCCCAGTCGCCGCCCCGGGCTGCCTCGTGACACCATGAGATCCGGGATCTCCGCTTAGCAGGGAGATTACGCCTCGCACGAGGCTAGGGAAGGTCGTCGAGCTGGCCCGTGAGGTGGAGCGAGTATGCGACGCGGTAGAGGTAACTGCCTGGGTCGCGGACGGCCAGATTGCAGGTGACGTTCGCCACCGTAATGACGGGTCCGGCGTTCTCGAGTCGGAAACTGTCCACCGCCCAACCCGTGTTGAGGGCGGGCCCCTCATTGCCGACGGATGCCTGGGTCACAAAAGGCGCCCACTGCACCACACGCAGACCCTTACCGGCAGGCAGGCCCTGGATGGGGACCTCGAAGGTGAGGGTGTCGCGGATGAACTCGTTGCCTCTGCCTTGATAGGTGAAGATGACGACACCGGTGAGCACATGGACGCGAGAACTGTTACCTATATCGAACTCGACGTGGTGCCGGCTGCCGTAGCCCTGCACGGACACTGCCACGGTGGAGTCCTCCTCAGGTTCGAATCGGACGATCCCGCCCTCTTCGACACTAGCCAGCGGGCCCCCACCGTGGCACTTGGGATCGATGAGTGCCTGCTCGTCGAGGGCCGAATCGCACCTTTGGGCGTGAACCAGTCACCCCCTCCGCTCGCTCCGCTCGGGGATCGGCTCCCCCTCCCGGTGAGGGAGGGGGTTGGGGGGAGGGTGAGTGGGCGCCGTTGCGAACAGTCACCCCCTCCGCTCGCTCCGCTCGCGCCTCACCCTCACCGGGGGAGGCGGTTGACAGGCTTATCACCCGTCGACGGCGACGGGGTGCCCGTATGCACGCAGCACGTTGTCCCGCCGCACCGCGTCGAGGAAATCGCCGCCGCAACGCGCCTCGACCAGTCGCGGCGAAGCTCCGGTCGAGATAGCTGATGTCGCGCTGGTAGGCGAGTTCGGGGGGATGCACCACGAAGGTGCTGTCACTCGACAACACCACCTGTCCCCCGGCCTCGGCCAGCGCTTCGATCCGGTCGAGCATCTCCACGTCGTCGCTGGTGCCGATGGCGTCCAGAGACACCGTTACCCCGCGTGACGCCATCTCCAGGTTCTCGGCCAGAGACGACTCCTGAGCGTGGACCCAGACCAGGCGCGCCGGCGCGAATCCCTCGCCTTCCAGGGTCCGGAGGACGGTCCGCAAGGCGCCGGCCTGGGGGCTGTGCAGGGCGATAGCCGCACCGGTCTCGACCGCGGCCATCGCACCCGCTCGGTGGATGGTCGTCTCCTCCTCGGTGGGGCCGGCGTCCGATGTCGCCAGTTTGATGAAACCCGCCCGCACCCCGGTGTCTTCGATGCCGACGATGAGCTCATCGGCGAACAGCGCCGCCAGTTCCTCGGGAGAGGCGTCGGCCAGCTCCGGGGGTCGCAGCGCCTTGTAGATCCCGGTGGCACAGACGATCGGAACCGAGGTCGCCTCCGACACCGCGCCCAGCAGGTCCACGTTGCGGCCGATGCCGATCCCAGTGCATTCCACCAGCAGGTCGACCCCCTCTCCGCGCACCTCCCCCAGGCCATCGACGCAAGCCGCCCGCACCTCTTCCCAATCCACCCGGCAGTAGTCGGGATGATCCGGGCCCAGGAAGTCGGCGAACAGGTGCTCGTGCGCCAGCGCTCGAGTGAAGCCGTCCCATCCGATCGGTCCGGTGACCGTCTCCAGCACGAGGGCTTCCATCGTCGCTCCGTTCACGATGCAGTCGCTTCCAGCGGGGCATTCGCCATCTTGCGAGCATATCGACCCCCGACGCCGCTCCGCTGGGCTTGCCGCCAAGTCGGCCCTAGCCCGCGCCTTGGTCGGAGCTGGAACTGTCCGAAGGTCGGCCTTCGCCCATAAGATCGAATCCTCAGGCGACCGCGTGGAGTGATCATGTCATCAGAACCGATCGTTTACATCGACCATTCTCTTATCCGAGAGGATTCGATCGACGAGCTCAAAGCCGGGATCCGGCGGCTCGTCGATTTCATCGGCGCCCGCGAGCCTCAGCTCGTCACGTACGGCTTCTACATCGACGAAGACGCGGCGAAGATGACTGTCGTCGCAGTCCATCCCGATTCAGCATCACTGGAACGCCACCTGGAGATCGGCGGCGGTGAGTTCCAGAAGCTGGCGCACTTGGTGACATTGACCGCGATCGAATGCTATGGCCGGCCGAGCGACAAGGCTCTCGAGCAGATGCAACAAAAAGCCGCGGCACTGGGTGAAGGCGGAGCGGTGGTTTTCGTCGAACGATTTGCGGGGTTCACGCACCTTGCGTCCGTGGGCTGAGCGACCAGGCTGCTGATGCGGACCTGATCGCGGCCACATCAAGATCCTCGCCGCATGACAATCGGGCGGCTCGGCTCCCCCTCCCGGAAGGGAGGCGGGTTGGGGGAGGGTGATCGGCGCCGCACCGGGTCACCCCCTCCGCTCGCTGCGCTCGCGCCTCCCCTCACCGGGGGAGGCTTCGATCCAGAATGCTCTTGTCAGCTCTCCACGCCGAACAGTTGCCACTCCTCCGGAACGCCCTTGAGCCGATGGGTCCCTCGGTCGGTGAAGCGGACGCCCGATCCCACAACGAGATCCTTCACGGTTCGGGAAGCCAGCACCTCGCCTGGCTGGGCTGCAGCTTGGACCCGGGCGGCGATATGAACCCCCAGGCCGGCCACGTCGTCGCCATGCCTCTGGATCTCACCGGTATGGAGTCCGGCTCGTATCTCGATCCCAAGACGACGGGTGGCGTCTCGGATCGCCGTGGCGGCCTGGATCGCCCGGGCCGGTCCATCGAACGTCGCCAGGATGCCGTCACCCGTCGATTTCACCAGCCGGCCCTGATACCTCGAGATCTGGCGTCGGGCGATGTCGTCGTGGGCCTCGAGAAGCTCCCTCCACCGTTCGTCGCCCACAGCCGCGGCCCGCTCTGTCGACGAGACGATGTCGGTGAATAGCACCGTGGCCAGCATCCGGTCGACATCGACGTGTCCGCGGGCGCCCGTCAGGAACTCCTCCACCTCGTCGATCACCGCATCGACGTCCCCGACGCCGAGTCCATAGTCGGCTCCAGGTACTTCGACGAGGCGAGCGTTGGGGATGTGTTCGGCCAGGTAGCGCCCGTTGTCCACGCTCAACAGCACGTTGTCCTTCCGGTGGATGACCAGCGTCGGCACCTGGATGGCGGAGAGGACGTGCCTCACGTCGAGCTCGAACAAGAGCTGGACAACGGCCGCCGCCGTCGAGGGGCTGGCGGCCATCCGAAGAAGCCGGGCGAATGCCTCTCGAACAACCTCGTCATCGGCGAGGCTGGGATTGGTCAGGGTGAGGAGATCGGCCCGACCCCAGGTCTGCTCGGTGAGGGATGCGATCATCTCCGCCCGCTCGGGTGGGACGCCGATCGGGTAGTCGGGCGCCCAGGACATCCGTGCGGTCGAGTTGGCGAGGACGAGCGCGCTGACGCGCTCGGGGTAGGTAGCGGCGAAGGTGGCCGCCATCATGCCTCCGTCGCCCGCACCGAAGAGCGCGGCGCGTTCGGAACCGGCAGCGTCCATAACTGCTCGCACGTCGTCCATCCAGTCCTCGAGGGGTGGCATAGACCCGGCAGGGGCGGGGTCGGAGAGACCGATGCCGTACTTGTCAAACGAGATCAGCCGGCTGAACGAACCGAGCCGATGAAGAAGGTGGTCGAAACCGGGCACCTCCCACCTCGCCTCGAGGTGGCTGAACCAGAGGGACACAAGGACGAGATCGAACGACCCGGATCCGGAGATCTGGTAGGCGACATGGATCCCATCTCGCCGGGCATACCGGGTCTCTGGGAGCATGCTCAGCAAGCATGACTTCGGGTTCGTCAGCCGTCAAGGCGACCTCCGTCGAGAGCTAGGCGGTCTCCCCTGCACTCACCGAGACGCCGCTCGATTTCGGCGCGCGACCTCATGAAAGGGTCTCTCCAGATTGGCGAGGTGATCCGGTTCGCCGTGTTGGTGGGTGGGCCGTCTGACCGAGTTTCCGATGCCTCATCGTCGAGGTCGTCGGGACCGGCGCCCGTCCGGCGCCTGAGACCTCAGGAGTCGACGGCGCGCTCAACCTCAGTGGCTGACTTCTCCAGTGCCTTGCGTATCTTGGCGTAGTCGCCGGAGTCAACAGCCTTGGAGATCCGCTTGTTCGCCTGGGCGAGAGTTCGTTCCACCCGATCCAGGTAGACGTCTTCCATCACAACCAGGATCGCCGAGGAACCTTCGGGCAGGTACTCCTCGATGTCGAGTCCGATCGTCTTTTCGTCGTGGTGCTTGGCCAGTTCGCCACCGATCGCGCCGATTCCGGCGCCGATGGCGGTCGAGAGCAGGAGGGGAGGAGCGAACAGCCCGACGAGGAGGCCGACCCCGCCGCCGAGGAGCGCTCCTCTTTGTACCTGGCCACCCCCGGTTTCATTCACCGTGACCTTGCCCTCGTCATCTCTACTGACCACGACCGAGCCCTCGATCTCGAGGCCGGCACTTTCCTCGGCGCTCTTGAGCGCTTCGTAATCGGCTCCCGCCGCGGCCGGATCGTGATACGTGGCGGCGTAGAGAACGACGTTGTTGCCTGACATCCATCCCTCCCTCTACTGGGCCCACGCTGAGTTAGTTCGCGTGGCTGCGGATGCCTGAAATGTATCGACCTCCGGTAATGGCGGCGTCGTGCCGCAGCCTGGTCCTCTGCGGGATGACCTACGCGTACCCCAGCGAGCCCAGCAGATCGACATAGGCGCCTTGAGCCGACATCGGACCGTCGGCATTGCGAGGGCGGTACCGTTCGAACTCTTTGAGATCGTCAAGGAGCTCCCGCCATGGCCATCACGGTTGCATCGGTCACCTTCGACTGTGCCGATGCCCTCACCGTTGCCAGGTTCTGGTCCGCCGCCCTCGAACGACCCCTTGATCCCAACGCATCGAGTGACTTCGCCGCCATCGGCTTCGCCGGGCGTCGCGACACAGCGGGGTGGGGGCCCGCCGTGCATGACGGCGAATCGACCTGGATGTTCGTCAAGGTTCCCGAGCCAAAGACTGCCAAGAACCGCATCCACCTCGATGTGATGACGACCGACCCTGAACCCGAAATCGGGCGTCTCGTCGGACTCGGTGCCACGCGAGTTCGCGACATGGAGGAGTACGGGTACATGTGGACCGTCATGGCCGACCCCGAAGGCAACGAGTTCTGCGTCGCCGCGGCCCGGTGACAACGCCCAAGCATTGGGGTCCAGACCTCGCTCGTGCCCGGCGCGGCCCATGAGCGGCTCAAGCCTTGCCTCATCGCGATACCTCACCAGGGAGACGCCTCCTGACCATTTGCTCCCCCATTGACCTGTGATGCTCCCTTAGGGCATCCTTGCCTGGGACGGTGCTTCGCCGGGTCGCACCAATGCCCCCTTGCAACAAGTTGCACATGACAAGTCCACTGCCGAGCAGACCGGGTGCGCGCCTGTGGTCAGGTCCTCGAACCAGCGTGGCTGCGGGCCCCGGTATAAGTGGTTCAATCTGCCTATACTTGTGTACATGAGTGCCGCCGAGCACGTATCGCTTGCCGAGGTTCGGAGTCGTCTCTCCGAGGTAATCGAGCGGCTGGAGAGCCAGCACGGCCGAGTTGTGATCACTAAACACGGTCGCCCGGCCGCTGTGCTCCTCAGCGTTGAAGACCTCGAGTCGCTCGAGGAAACGCTGGAGGTCATGGGCGATCCCGCTCTTGTCGAGGCGCTGCGCCAGTCCGAAACCGAACTCGCCGCCGGCCGCATCCAGGCCCTAACCAAACAAGAGGCACTCGCTCTCATCAAGCGGCGTGACCGCTCCGCCGGAGCGGTACACGGTCCACTGGTCGGGCCCGGCGAAACGGGCCATCACCCGGCTACCCGAGAAGGTCGCCCTCGCCGCCATCGAATTTATTTACGGGCCGCTTGCCGAGATGCCACACCGGGTCGGCCATTCACTTCGCTTCAAACTCCAGGGTCTCCACAGCGCCCGTCGCGGCGACCACCGAATCATCTATCGGATCGACGAAGCTCAGCAACGAGTGATCATCGAAGCCATCGGCCACCGCAGTGACATCTACCGACGCACCACCTAATCGGTGATGGCACAGCCACCAGTGGACAGGCGCAATCGGGGTCGGACCGACGTTGGCGGTCGACCGATCGGCGCGGGGACTCGATCCTTGTGAGATCAGGCACCCGGTAGCCCGCCCGGCGTAATCGGGACCCTTCGGCCGTCCGATGCACTCCCGCATGAAGGTGGGCCGACGATTCCGGTCAATTGGCCGCGTCGGCCACCTCGTTGAGCCACGCGGCGAAGAACCGCATCGACACAGCCCGGGCCCGGTGGGACAGGTCCCGAGCTTGGCGCAGCCAACTCTCTGGGTTGATGCCGTCGGCGTCGAAGGTGCCCTGCGGCGTGCGGCTAACCCACTCGGCGAGCACCTGAGGTGACGCCTCCGGATGGAACTGAACGCCGACCGACCGGCCGGCGCGGAAAGCGAGCGGGTACCGGGTACTCGCCAACAGCTCGGCGTCGGGCGGGAGCTCGAAAGTGTCGTGATGCCAGACGAGAACGGGGCCGGTCACCTCGCGGAGCAGCGGGTCGCGTGACCGGCGTCGGTGAGGATCACATCCGGCCAACCGACCTCGACTGCCTCGGCGGGAAAGGCCTTTCCCCCGAGGGTGGCCGCCATCAGCTGGGCACCGAGGCAGATCCCCAGGGTCGGCACGTCCGCCGAGGCGGCCTCCCGGATGAGGCGCATCTCGGCGTCGAGATAGGGATAGCGGTCCGCCTCGTAGGCGCCTTGCATGCCGCCGAGGACAACGATCGCCGCCGCCTCGTCGACGCTTGGTAACACGGCGCCCTCGTTGGCCCGCACCCGGGTCAAATTCACACCTGCCGCCCGAAACGCCTCACCCAGCCAGCCGAGGCTGGAGTCACTCATGTTCTGAACGACAACGACAGGCCGCACCCTGCCATCGTACGGACCCTCTCGCCGAGCCCCTCTTTAGCTCGACGCACAGCTTGCCGGTGCCTTCGGGAAAGATCCGCATGAACCGTCGGCATGCAACTCACGATCGTCTGCGCTCTCCTAGTGCGTGCCCGGAGCAGCCACCTCGATCGCCGCGGATACGGCCGCCGATCGCAACCGATCGTCATACACCACGATTCCGGCGAGATCAGATCCCAAGGTGAGGGCTGCGGCGAGGTGGAGGGCGTCGAGCGATCGCAGATCGAGAGGGAGGAGTCGTCCCGCTCGGTCGAACACGTCGGCGTCGACTCGGATCACGTCGCTCTCTGCGAGCAGCCGCTCGGCTCTCGCCGGCGCTCGACCTCCGGCCCGGGCGGCGGCGCGTCGCAGCTCGGTGCGATGGAGGTCCGACAGGATCCAGCGTCTGGAGGCAAGCCACCGCCGCAGCGGTCTGGTCTCCGGTTCGGGACGGACGAACTTGGCCAACGCCGAGGTGTCCAGGTACCAGATGGTCATCTACCGCTCGCCGGCCCGCAAGTCCAATAGCGCCTCGGTCACCGAGGGCCCTCGGTCGGGGGGGATGTCGGCGTCAAGCGCGGTGAGCATCTCGACCAAGCTGCGGCCGGCCCCAAGGGCGATCCTTCCCTCGGCCACCAGCCAGTCGTATCCGGCCGGTTCCTGCAACGGCGAGAGCCGTGCCACTGGTCGGCCCCGATCGGTTACGACGAATGTCTCGCCTGCCCTGACACGAGCGAGCCAGCGGCTCGCGTACCTCGGAGCTCTCGCACCCCGATCTTCTCCATGTGCGACATGGTAGCACGTCTGGCGTGAGCCTCTCCGAGGCAGAGACCTCAGGGACATGCCGAGACACCCCTAGCTACGTTCGAGAGTTTGAGCCCTCCGCTCTTCTGCGATCGTCTCGAGCGGTCCGACTGAAGCGGCGTTACCTTTCTGCTTCTGAAGCCGAATGGCTTGGTGAAGTGCTTCGGCCGCTTCTGTCGTCTTGCCGCGGAGCCGCAGGACCTCCGCAAGCGCAGCGAACGTGTCCGCCGTCATGGTGATGTCGTCGCTCGGCGCCACCAGGCGCACCGCTTCGTGAGCGATGAGCTCCGCCGACTCGAGCTCACCCCGCCGTGCGAGTAGCCGAGCACGCATCCCCCGCGCCAGGATCTGAGCCATCAGGTCGTCGGGCGACGCTGCTCGCTCGCAGATCGTGATCGCTTCTTCCGCGGCGTCGTACTTCGCCTGCGCATACAGAGCTTCGGCCAGAAATCCTGCGAGCGTGGAGAGCCGCTGGGTCTCGCCAGTGGCGCCGAGCGTGTCGACTCCCCTGCGCATTATCTGCTCGGCGGCAGCGGGATCGCCGGCGAGCAGTTCGACTCGGCCCGCCTCCATCGCTGGAATTCGCGGCGTGGAACGTATGCCCGAGCTCCTCGAGCATCGCAATCGAAGAGCTGCTCAGCGAACGCGCCTCGTCGAAGTCTCGGCGCATCGCCTCCAGGACGGCGAGAACGATGATGATCCTCGCCCGTGGCACGACGGCGTCGCCCACTTCGTCGAGCATCTCCCGGCAGCGGCGCGCCCCCACGTCCGCAGGAGTAGTACCGAAGACGATCGACAGTGCGAGGTCACTCAAGGCGCCGGCGATACGTTGCCGGTCACCAAGCCTGTGCGCATGCTCCAGCGCGTGTTTGGCTGCCTCTGCCGAAGCATCGAAGCGGCAGCCATCTGTGCAGTAGTACTTCCAGAGAGCACTGTAGGCCTGGAAGAGGCCGGCGTCGTCCGAGTAGCGTTCGAGCACGGGGATCGCCCGCTCGGCTGTCTCCCTCAGCACCTCGAACCGGTATGCAGAATCGGTCTCGGCGCGCACGCTTTCGAGGTTGAGCGCGATCCGCAACTCGAACCGCTCGTCTCCGGCCGCCCGAGCCTCACCGAGCGCCCGCTCGTAGACGGCGCGGGCATGCCCGAGGTCGCCGACGTCCCGGGCCGCTGCGGCGAGCGCGAGCAGAAGCTTGGGACGCTCGGGATGGCCCTCCGGAAGGAGCGCCATCCCGCTGTTCCAGCAGGTTCTGCGCGCCGGCCGGATCGCGTGGCGTGGCGCGTTCGCCTGCGGCGGCCAGAAGCCCGCCCGCCCGGACTGCCAGCTCGAGTTGACGTTCGTCGCGTGGTCCGAGCTGCTCGCGATACCGGTATGACTGTTCTAGGTGGTACGCGACGATTTCGTCGAACTCGTGCACTCGATCGCCGGCCGCCTCTTCCAGCCAGGCAGCGAACCGCTCGTGTAGCTCCGCACGCTTGTGCTTTGCGATTCCGTCGTATGCGGCATCGCGAATGAGGATGTGGCAGAAGCGAAAGCCGTCATCGCCTGCAAAGAGCGCGCGGTCGGGGCGAATGAACTCCTTCCGGACGAGCGTCATCAAGTGCGTGCCGAGGCCAGGGCGCTTCGCGTCAGACAGGAGGGCTGCGACTGACCACGGTGAAAGATTCGACCCTCGACCGCGGCGTGCTCGAGCACGCTTCGCTCCTCGGGCTCGAGTCGGTCGATGCGGGCGGCGAGAAGCGCCTGAATGGTGGGCGGGACCTCGAGTGCGCCCTCTCCGCTCTCTGCCTGCATCGCGACGAGCTGCTCGACGAAGAGCGGGTTTCCTTCCGCTGTCTCGACGATCCGGGCCTTCAGCTCCTCGGGGACATCGCCGAGTCCGTCGACGAGCGCCTCGACCTTCTTCTCTTCGAGGGGATCGAGCGTGATCAAAGCCCTATTCGGTTGCGGCGTCGCCCAGCTGGGTCGACGGTCGAATAGGTCGGGACGAGCCAAGCAGAGGAGAAGCAAGGGCGCGTCGTGGGCGAAATTCGCCACGTACTCGATCAGGTCGAGCAGCGTCGGCTCGGCCCAGTGGATGTCGTCCAGGGCAACGATCAGCGGTTTCTCGCGAGCGAGCGCTTCGAACAGCTTTCGGAACCCCCACGCGATCTCCGCGGGGGACGCCACCGCGTCGGCCCTTCCCTGCGCCGCTGCGATGCGTAAGGCGGCGAGGTCCGCATCTCTCTCCGTCCTGAGCGCCGACCGGACATCACCAACCTGCGAGAGGACCTCGGCGAGTGGCCAATAGGTGATGCCCTCGCCGTAGGACAGGCAGCGGCCGACGAGCACACGCACCGGCGAGCGCTTGATCAGCTCGCGTGCCAGCCGGGACTTGCCGATGCCGGGCGGTCCGACGATGGTCGCAAGCTGAGCCGTTTGCTCATCGATCGCCCGCGCCAGCGCACCCTCGAGCGTCTCGAGCTCGATCTCGCGTCCGATGAATGGGGCGCCGACAGGACGCTCAAAGGGTGGGGACCTCGGGTAGCAGCTCGAGCAGCCGGAAAGCTCCCATGGATTCCGCCTTGCCCTTGAGCGCGAACGGACCTGCGAGCTCGACCCGAACCGCGTCACGCACGAGCCGGTACGTTGCCTCGCCGAGCAGCACATCCCCCGGGGATGCGGCCTGCTCCAATCTGGCGGCAACGTTCACGGCGTCGCCGATGACGAGCGTCTCACCCTGGCCGGCAACGACCTCGCCGGTGTTCACGCCGATGCGGACCTCGAGTCCGAGCCGCCCGACCGAGGCAAGGATCTCGGCTGCCGCACGCGTCGCGCGGAGCGCGTCATCCTCCTGAACATGCGGAATACCGAACACAGCCATGGCCGCATCGCCAATGAACTTCTCGACCGAGCCTCCATGGCGTTCGAGGATCTTGCGTAACTCGCGGTGGTAGCCGCTCATCACATCGCGGAACACTTCGGGCTCGGATCGATCCCCGAGCGAGGTCGATCCGACGAGGTCGCAGAACAGCACGGTGACGGTCTTGCGAATCCCGGTGCGTGCCTCACCGCCGCGTGGCGCGCCACACCGTTTGCAGAAGCGCCCGTCCTCAGGGTTCTCCTCCCCGCACTGGGCGCATATCCACATGGTCAAAGCCTACGACTGCCCTGATGCGATCAGCCGAGCGCGTCAGGGCATGGCACGCTCGATAGTCGAGTGCTCGCCTGCAGGCTCAGCCCACGTCGTGCGTCATCTGGTCGAGGGCGACGGTGGCAGCCAGGAGGAGTGCCACATCCTCGTCGGGGCCGATCTCTACGCCGTAGGAGTCGCGCACCCGGAACCACTTCTTTGACACGCTGGCGACCTGGTTGCCGTCCCGCTCGAACTCGTACTGATGGTCGGTGATCTTGCCCTTGACCTCGTACTTGACACCATTGGTGCACTCGATGTCGAAGCGCTCCCGCAGCGGAGTGAACATGGCCTTCGTGACGGTTGCCAGGGGCTGTCCGCCGCGCTCGATTGTCATCTTGTCGCGAACGCTGAGCATCTTCTCCTTCAGGGTGGCGACCTCCCGCCCCGCGACGTCCTCTATGACCAGCGTGTCACGTACGCGAAAAGCCTTGCCATCGACCTTGAATGCGCGCTGCCCAGCACCGTTCTCGATCCAATAGTCGTCACCGATCGAAACCATCTTCTCGCGCATCCGATACACGTTGGCTGGGGGACTCTCTTCTTGATGACGGCGCAACACAGCTCACCTCCGGGCTCGATCCGGCGGACATCTGCCTCACCGGCAGCATACGTGCGGGGCGAAAACGATGGCTGAGGCTCCGACTGCCTTTCATGAGCCTGCCGACAACGTTGTGCGTGCGCCGCAACCTCACGTCTCGGCGGATTCGGCGGCGCGCTTCATGTCCTGCGCCTCGCTGGTCATGTAACGGGTGGTCAGACCCTTGGAAATTCGGCCGAAGACCGGGACAAGCCATCCCTGCATATCCAGGCTCAGCGTGAGACGCGAACGGTCCTCCTCCAACGCCTCGACGCGATGGCCCGCCACGCTGGTGACGCCGCTGGACTTCTGGCGCATCTCGAAGTAGGACGGGGGGTCCCAGACGGTGATGTCCCATGTGCCCTCTCCCAGCTTCGGCTGCGTCATGCGTACGCGGCTGCCCTTCGCCACAGGAGCGGGCGTGAGCAACTCGGTGACGTCGACCGTTTCGATACGCCGCGGCCACGCTTCGATGTCGCTGAGCACGTCCCAGACGCGCTGCTGCCCGGCGTCGATATCGATGGATTCCTCAAAGCGCATCTCGGACGGTGACCTCCGAGGTTGCTCAACCAAGAGCAGTCGGGGAAGGGTAGTTATGGCTACCGGGAGGCGAGTCCCGCGAAGCGTCTACCGGACGGGCCTGGGCGCCGACTGGCTGGACAAAAGCTCGCCTGAACTCCGGGTAGCACCGACATGTAATCACGCCATGTCGAGAGCTCGTCCTGCCGGCTCCCGGCCCTGCACTCTCCGGTACACGCTGTCGAGACGCTCGGTCAGCTAGGCCTCGAGTTCGGGGAATAGTCGTCACCCAGAACACGTGAACTCGCCGCCTAATCGACGATTTCCCACGATCTAGGTGATGTTTGGTCGAATATGCCCGATCAACAATCACTGCCATTGCCATTGTTGCTCTATCCCAACGAAGACCCGAAGGTACGGTCGGACGAGGTGTTGATCCGGCTTTCGAACGATATGTTGGCCACGGGATGAGCCACACCAATTGGTCCGAGCTCGACCGGCGAGGGCGGCGGCGCGGGATCATCGTGGCGGCGATCACGGTTGCCGGCGCCTGGTTGCTGCTACTCGGGATCTACTACCTGATCCCGTTCACCGATATGACGAGCGGGCAGGCCGTGGTGCGGCTCGTGCTTGGCATCTTCATCTTCATCGCCGTGTTCGCCTGGCAGCTCAATCGCGTCATGAGCGCTGACCTTCCTGGTCTGCGCGCCGCTCAGGCTCTCGGCGGTGCCATTCCCCTGTTCCTGGTTGCCTTCGCGGCGGGCTACCTCTCGCTCTCCCATTCCGCTGCGAGCCACTTCAGTGAGCCGCTCAACCACACTGGCGCTCTGTACCTGGTCGTCACCATCTTCTCGACCGTGGGGTTTGGCGATATCACCCCTGAGAGTGACCTAGCTCGCGCCATCGTGAGCATCCAGATGATCCTGGACCTTGTCGTAATCGGCGCCGTCGTCCGTTTGCTCACCACGGCGGTCAAGGGCAGACCTGGCGACGCATCCGTCCCTGCCGAGCGGCAATCACCCTCCCCCCAACCCCCTCCCTCATCGGGAGGGGGAGCCAAGCGGGGAGCGAGCGGAGCGAGCGGAGGGTGACTCAGGGCGAGCGGCGGCAATCACCCTCCCCGCAACCGCCGGTTACACGGACGGACCACTGGGAATGTGGCGATCCACACTGCGGTGCCGATGAAGACGAGACATCCAACGAGGAGCAGCGCCTTCCTCGCCCCGGCACTTCGGTGCTTGGCGCTCATCCCGGCGAGGAGCCTGGTGATCGAGCATGCGATCCCCAAGGTTCACCAGGATTCCGAATTCGACGGATCTGACCCACCCACCCGACTGTTCCGTGTATAGGTATCACCGATATGCGCCAGCGCATGACGGCATTGCGGAATTGGTTGGAGCGCCTGCTCCTCTGGCGTGTGTGGGAACGCATGCTCGAGATCGAGTTCGTCGATCGCAGCGTCGCGCTCGCAGGGAAGGCATTCGTTTCCTTCTTCCCGCTCGTCATCGTCGTCGCCGCGTTCGTGCCCGAGAGCATCCGGTCGTTGATGATCGACACCTTGACGGCCCGGCTCGGCATCCAGGGGGACGCGCTTGCGATCACCAGGCAGGCACTCGCGTCGTCCGAAGACATTCGGACGGCGACCGGCCTGCTCGGTCTCGTGCTGACGATCTTCTTCGCCAACTCGTTTACCACTGCACTGCGGCGTGTGTATCAGCGGGCGTGGCGCCGACCACCCCACGGTGGAATCGCCGGGTACTGGCGTGGGGCGATCTGCCTGTTGGCGGTGTTGGTCAACATGGCGCTCCTAGGCGCCCTGCCCGACGCACCCGGTGGTGGACTCGGCATCGCCTTCCTCGCCATCCTGTCACTGGGGGTGTCGTTCGGGCTGTGGTGGTTCATCTCGTGGTTCCTCCTGCTGGGCGAAGTACGGGCCCGAGTGCTCATACCCACCGCCGTGATCACCAGCCTCGCCACAGCGGGATACGCGGCATCGGCCACGATCTGGATGCCCAAGCTGGTCACCAGCAACGAAACCCAGTTCGGGTTTATCGGTGTCGCCCTCGCCTTGGTGACCTGGTTCTCCGGCTTTGCAATCTGCGTCCTGGTCGGTGCGTGCGCCGGCACAGTCTTCGCAGAAGACGATGGACGGCTGGGCGCGCTAATACGCGGCGACGAGCCCGGGCTCTTGAACGCAGGGGCGCCACCTGCGCTGCCACCACCCGTGCGCGAGCTCAGCTTTCGCGATGCGTTCCAAAGCACCGACGACTCGTGACCCCGATTCGGCCAACGTGGCGAAGTGACAGCAAATATGGAGGTGTTCCCATGAAACCGAGCTCCAGTTCATCCGTGATCCGACGGTTCGTCGTCGCTGCAGCGATCGGCGCTGTGGTGACCGCGTGCGGTGGTGACGCCGGCTCGTCGGTGACGGATACGACGACCTCGGCGGATGCGACGACGACCAGCGCGGAGCCGGTCACGACCGCGGCGTCGGCTGTCGACACCACCGCGAGCGGGAGTTCAGCCGCGCCAACGAGTGACGTGTGCGCAGATCGTGACGCGTTGCGGAGCTCCGTCGACGCCCTCCAGGACGTCGACGTGGCTGCCGAGGGGACCAACGGTCTGGAGGCGGCGATTGGTGACGTCAAGGAAGACCTTGCAGCGTTGTCGTCCTCGGCCGGCGCCGAGCTGCAGCCAGAGGTGCAGGCGGTCCAGGACGCCGTCGACAATGTGGAGACAGCCGTAGCCAACCTCGATTCCGATGGCGCCGCCCAAGCCGTGACCGCGGTGTCCAACCTGGTGAGCGCGACTGGTGCACTGTTCGACTCGCTGGAGGCTGGCACGTGTGGCTGACCAGATCGTCGGCTCAGAGACCTCGATCCGTCGACCTGATGCGATAGCTGCGCCGCGACGCATCACCGTCCATGAGCGATTTCACATGCCTTGTGTGACGACCGCTGCAGGTCGACACCGAATAATCACCGTGTCGGAGGAGGCAGAACTCGTATGACCGATACCAAGGATCTCGCTGGCGATCCCGATACGGCCGCGGACCGTGTTGGGACGACCGAGCCTGCTCCAACGCCCAGTAGCCGCGAGGTTCCCACCGCGCCGATCCCCAAGCTCGGAATCTGGTCTTGGTCCTTTGTCGGGTTCGTTGTGGCGATGATCATCCTGTTCACCGCATTCGCCGCGGTGAGCGAGATCGTGCTCCTGCTGTTATTCGCCGCCGTTCTGGCGGTGGTCTTCAAACCGCTGGCCAACTACCTTGAAGGTCACCGGATCAAGCCGACTCTCGCTGCGGGCTTGGTCGTCCTCGGTCTGATTGCATTGATGGTGGTGGTGGTTGTCGCGACCGTCCGCGGCGTTACCGATCAGATGGGTCAGATCGATCTCGTGACCGACGAGGCATTGCAAAACGGGGCCGATCAGTTGGGCGTTTCCGAGGCCGACTTGGAGGCGGCTCAAGCGGCTGTCGAGGAAGCGAGCCCGACGATCGCCGAAGGCGTCCTGACCCATCTGGTTGCTGGCGTTGGCTCGCTGATCGGCCTGGTCAGCGGTCTGATCCTGGGGGCGCTGATCATGTACTACCTGCTCAAGGACGGCGCCGAGCTCCAACGAGCCCTGGTCGAACGGTCCAATCCGACGATACGAGCCGATGTCAACGCCTTCATCGATGATGCCTGCCGAAACCTGCGTGATTACGGGCAGGGCCGAACCGTGATGTCGGCCATCGTGGCGGTGGTCATCGGCGTGGCCAGCATCCTTCTCGGTCTCCCACTTGTGTTCACCATCATGGTGGTCAACTTCATCGGCGGCTACATCCCATATATCGGCGCCTTCCTCGGTGGAGGGCTGGCGGTGATCGTCGCCCTCGGCGACGGCGGACTCGGCACTGCAGCCATCATGCTGGTGGTGGTGGTGGTCGCCAATCTGTTGCTGGAGAACTTCGTCGAGCCCAAGGTGATGGGCCAATCACTGGACATACACCCGATGGTCGTTCTCATCGTCACCGCCCTGGGCGGCCTCTTGGGTGGCATCGTCGGCCTCATCCTGGCCGTGCCCGCTTACGTGATCGTCCGAAGCGCCATCGACCGCTTCCAATCCAGAGGCGTAGTTGACATGGTCGCCGACCGCGCCCAACCAGCCATGCAACGCCTGCTCGAGTGACGTAGGTCGTTTGATCATGAACTCGCAACTCATGCGAGTGGGGGTCCATCTAACCGCCGCGGTGTGCCATTCCGACCTGGGATGAAGCCCAATTCGACGAAGCAACCCGGACGGCTCCGCCACCATCCACGTCGGCCCCGAGCAGCCAGCTGACGTCCGCGACGGCAACTGGATTCAAACGACGGCCGACAAGGGCTTCTTCGCCAGTCCTCCGGATGTACAGCCCGCTTCAACCCCACGATCGACGAGTTGGACGTGCTTGGACCGATCTTCGTGCTCAAGCTCAAGCTATCTCCGAAGGCGTTCGGTCTCCGCCTCGTCGCGGAGATGTGGATCTACCCCGATGGTGCCCGCATCGTGGAGCTGCCGACCAAGTGCCTGCCCGGGAAGGTCGCTCAGCTCGATCCCCCGGCACTCTCAGCAGGGGATGTCGACTCGACCTGACGCACCGCCTCAACGATCATAACGGCTTGACAGAATCGGCATACAACCGTATGGTTGTATAAGTGCAGATAGCCCCTCCCGACTTCGA
>CAWACT010000002.1:0-253321 GCA_963780745.1 uncultured Actinomycetes bacterium
CGGTGGCGGTGTTGGCCGAGATGTGGTTGTGGCCTCGTTCCACCATGAGCCGTCGGTAGTGCTCGGCGAGTTGGGGGTCGTGTCGTCGGGCAACATTGGCCGCCTGGTAGAGGGCGAGGCGTAGTTCGGCCGGTCCTTGCTTGGTGATCGCCGGGAAGGGCTCTCGGTGAGACCTGAGGACCACATCGACGGATTGAGACCGGTGTGTGCCACTGCCGCTTTGGCCGTGGGGAACTGGGCGGCGTCTCCCCACCAGCCCGGATCGCCGCCGAGCAGATCGGCCCATCCCGGGATCGTGGTCAACGGATCATCGGGCCAATGGTGCTTCCATAGCCGGGTCGCCTGTCTTGTGGCATCTGTCTGCCGTTGGTCTGCAGCGGCGATGTCATCGAGCATGGCGGTCACCTCCCAGGCGAGGGCGTCGAGGTCGAGGCGGCCCTGCCAGAACCGGGCCCAGCCGGCGGCCGCATCACGGATCCGCTCCGCCCTCCGTTGCGGGTCGTGGTCGCGGCTGTGAGCTGCGATCATTCGCTGATCGAGGATCTTCTTGCTCGGCTCAGAACCTTCAGATGCGCCAATGGCCCAGCAGCGGCTGGGCCAGAGTGTGACCGCCGGTGGCTCGCCACAGGTCAGGGAACGCCCACGCCGCCACCGCCCACAGCCTGCATTCCGCCCGGTGGGCGTCGACCGTGGCAATGTGACGACGTCTCATCGCCCGGCGGAGCGCGATCTGACCCGGAGGCGGCACCTGCGCGAGACCACACCGAGGATCTCTTCGCAGTGGGCCAACATGTCGGCGTCGATCACATCCGTCTTCGAGGCACCGACGATCGCCCTGCGGAGCCGAGCCGAATCGCGGTTGGCCACAAAGCCGATACCACAACCGGCATCGGCCACGGCATGAGCCAACGGAAGCCAGGTCCCCGCCGTTGGTTCGGCCACCACCATCGCCCCCGCATAAGGCTCGAGACGCTCGCGTCAGCTCGGCCAGTCCGGCCAGCGTCGACCGGATCTTGAAGTCCTCACGGACCTCGCCCCGAACCGCCACCTGGTGAGCTGCCACCACCGCAGCATCAATTCCGATAGACACCCGGGCGTCTGATGTGTTCACTTGCATCGAGGGGTTCTCCCTTCACACGAGCGGACACCGCCAGCCCAGATGGGGATTACATCTCTGCTAGGCCGGGACGCCCGCAACTGATTGTTCCCGGGAGAACCCCTCGCTCGCGCTCGACCAAAAGCTCAGGGATGCTCCCGACCCCACCCGACATCGCCAGGCAGCCGACGTAGCCCACCCAGCCATGTGATTCATACGGTGCATCGGACCCGAGGCCAGGCCGAACAGATCCCACCAATTTCCTCAACCGGGTCTGCTCGAGAGCGGGCCCCGGAACGATCAGGTCAACGGGCCCAAGGCCCAGGGCTTAACACGTCACGGCCGGAGCCCCTCCCAAGGCCACGCTACGTGACCACCCACCAACGAGTGGAGGGGCCCCAATCAATACAAGGGCCTTTATAGGTGGGCGTTGAGGGACTCGAACCCCCGACTTCTTCCTTGTAAGAGAAGACCCGCGCAATCCACTGACCTGGGGAAACAGTCAGAAACCGCCGCTATCAGGCGAAACGAGTTCTCAACGTCTCACATCGTTTCCCGTTGTTTCTCGACCTCTCGCGGCCCAAACGCGGCCCAAGAATGAGAACTGTTCTCAAGGATCATCCATACCATTCTTGCGCCGGAACTACCGTCAGCCCGGCTTACACTCTGGTGCCAGCCACGTTGTCGTTTGATTAGAGGCTCGGGCGAGACAGTCGGCATGAGACAGTCGGCATAAGGCTGAGCACCAACATCGCCCGATGTATCCGACGAACAACGTGGTGGCACGATTGATTGTCCCGGTCGCTCACGACCATCCAGGCGCCGCGTGGTGTCTCATTCCGGTGGGATGCGCGCGGCCCCGCTTCTCGGACCTGTTGGCGTAATAGCGAGTGCGTAGGGCAGCCCTTCGTCTGTGAGGGTGTGGGGCAGCTGCACGATCACCGCGGTGCTGGACACCGGGTTCCAGACCCACTGCGTCGGAACCGTGTCGCGGCCGGCCGGGCAGATCGCGTCGGCTCGGCTCCACGAACTCGGCCTCGGGAGGCACGGTGGTCGTCGTCAATGTGGTCTGTGCGAGCACGCCCGTCACATTCACGTAGACCTCTTCGACAGCGAACCAGGTCGCCTGGCAGGCGGACGCGCGCGCCTTTTCTACCTCGACGAGCTTCCCTTGCTTCGGTCGAGGGAGAGGAAAGGTGGCGCGAGATGAGCAGTGGTTGACCCCGATTGGGTGATCCGCCTGCTGAGCGGATCGAGAAGGACCCGTGAGGCGTTGCCCAAGTGGGGCCACAACGCGACTGACCAACTCAATGCCACCGCTCCCGACGCCGCCCTAGACGCCATCGACTACCGGTTTGGCGCTTGACAGAGTTGAGGGGGCGGGGCTGCCAGCACCGCCCCCAGCCGTGGACCGCGCTGGTCGGATCCAGCGCGGTCGTAACAGGTCAGGCGACCGGGCAGGTCACTTCGGGATTCCAGTCAGCGAACATCCCAGCCGGGTTGTGCTTCCAAATCCAGGCGTGGTGGATGTACCAGTTGAGAGCCGGGTTGAGGATGTGCATTTCCATCCCGAGTACCGAGGGGGGGTCGGTGTTACCTGCCGCCTCCCAGATGGACTTGGGCACCACCCACTCGACTGCAACCAGCTTCAGCTCCCCGTTGGACTTTGGCGCATAGACCAGGCCCTCCGGCCTCAGTGGGTCGATCGTTGGATCATCGAACAACTCCCAATCGAAGTAGTGGTATCCCATCGCGCCTTCGGTCGGGTGCGAGATGCAACCGGTGACCAGCCCGCGGTAGCCGAGTTGATACCCCGCCTCCAAAGCGTTCTCCAGCTGATGGAAATGAGCCGTCTCCCGCCGCACCTCGGCGAGTTCGTCCCCTTGGGCTATCGCCACCGTCGGTGCGACCCAAACGGCTACGACCAGCACCACGACCAGACGTAGCCGACTCCTTGCCAACGTGTCCCGTTTCGGCACCATTGTGTTCCCTCCCATTCGTTGTGACTCGCTCTTTGGTGACTCCGTCTGCTCTGCGCTATCACCTCCTTTGAGGGCGGTGATTCGACCTCAGCTGATGAGCTGGCAGTCCTTCGGCGAATGGTGACCGGTGTGTCTTGGAGTCTGGCGGCCGTCCCGGTAGAGGGCCACCATGAGCTGGGCCTGGAGCCGCTCCCGAAGCGGATACTCCGCCGCCAGCGCCACCAGCTCCCCGGCCAACACCTGGTGGCGGCCCAGGGCCAAGTCGGCGTCGATCCTCGCTTCCACCGCCGAGAAGCGCAGCTCCTCGAGGCGGCGGATCTCGGCCTGGAGTCCCTCCACCCCGATCAGGTCGGCGTAAGGGCGGCCCCGCCACAACCCGAGCCCGGCCCGCAGCGACTCCGCCGCTCGCTCCGGGTTGGCCGAGAGCGAGCCCACCGCCTCGTCGGTGAGCCGCTCGAACTCCACCGCGTCCACCGAGGCGGGGTCGGCCTCGAGCAGGTAGCCGCCACCGGAGCGCTGGATGTCGGCCCCCACCGCCCGCAGGTTGGAGACGTAGGTGTGCAGCGAACCCTGCACCGAGGCCGGGGCCACCTCCCCCCAGATCCCGTCCACCAGCTGGTCGTTCGACACCACCCGGCCCACCTGGCTCACCAGCATGGCCAGCACGGCGCGCTGCTTGGGGCCTCCCAGGGCCGCCTCCCCGTCACCAGCCACGGAAAGCGGGCCCAGCACCAAGAACCGCGGCTTGACAGCCAAATCGGTCACGATTGAAAGGTACCGATAGGATCTTGGAGAAGTCTCAAGAACTCGGCACCCGTCGGCTCGTGACGACGGCGAGCCTGAGGGGTGATCAAGCCGTGCCGCACCAATGCCCGGTAGATCGACGACCGGCCCGGCACCGGGTCCGCCCCCCTCCCGGGCCAGGCGATGCCCGATTGTGCGCGGCCTCCCCCCGCATGCTCACCCCGCATCTCGACGATCCGGGCATCCACGACAGGCGACATCTGATGAGGACACCCCCGCAGGCACCGTCGGCTGATCCACCAGCCCGGCTAGACCCTGCGCCGCGTAACGCCATAGCCAGCGGTGCACCGTCTGTCGGGTCCCCCCGCCCGGGCTGCCACTTCGGTCCACACACCTTTTCGTTCACAACCTCGGGCACAGCCTGATACCGCTGCTCCACTAGCCCCAGCTCCACCAACACCATCCGGCCCTCCTCCACGCGACTGCGCCGATGGAAGAAGAGGCAGAACCTGGGACCTAGGACTACCTGGGTGTAACACAGGTACCCGAGCCACCGTCGCCCAGGTACCGAAGCGCGTCCCCGAACTGTCACTCAGCTACCGGAGCCACAGCGTCAAGTATCTACCGGGACGTCACATGGATCGTCACCGCTCAGCGTCGACGAGCACGCAGGCCGCAATGCCACGAACAACCGGATCAGCCACCATGGCCTGGGGTCTTTGGTGGAGGTGAGGGGATTTGAACCCCTGGCTTCTTCCGTGCGAGAGAAGACCCGCCCGATCCCCTGACCAGGGGAAACAGTCAGAAACCGCCTCCCAACAGGGGAAACGAGTTCTCAACGTCTCATCATTTCCCATTGTTTCTCGATCTCTCGCGGCCCAAACACGGCCCAAGAATGAGAACCGGTCTCAACCGCCGCTAACTCCTTACGTGTGTGATCCCGTGTGCCGGGAGGTTGAGCCACCAGGTCCGGCTCGGGATGCCGCGCAGCCGTTCATGGCCAAGGTGAGGGGCTTCGGGCCGTCTTCGATGTAGGCAAGTATGACGGCCTGTTCCGCGCGGTGCTGCGACCGGTCTTTACCCGCTTGTACCCCGAGCTTGTCGCCGGCCTTGGGCCAAGCGAGTCCCACCCGGCCACCGGTGGATCGATGGATGGCACGGTGCGTCATCCACGCGGTGAGAACGAACCAGCACGGCGGCAGCTTGGGAGCACGGGAAGATCCTCGAAGGGGCGACGGGCCCATCGCCACCTCCCTCCCTTATCGGTGCCTGCTAAAAGGGCACGTGTGGAGTCACCGACGGAGCGGGCACCGGCGGCGAGGACGGGTCGATCTACGGGTGCGACCGTTAGGCGGTGATAGCAACGGATGCGGCGGTACCCGCCGCCCTGAGAGGAGGAGTGCGCAATGCGCAGATCCAGGTTGGTATCCGCTCTTGTTGTCGGCGGCGTCGTGTGCGCCACGGCCCTGGTCACGAGCCTCAGCGCATTCGCCGCGCCAACGACCGCGTCCAGCGGGACGGATGGCAGAGTGCTGCGTTTCGACATCCAGTTCCGCCCGTTCGAGGAGAACTATGTGGATGTCGGATCGCCCGGTCCGGGCATCGGGGACATGCTGGTCTTCCAAGACCAGATCCTCGACCGGCAGAGCGGGCAGCAGGTCGGCGTCGAGGCGGGCAGCTGCACGATCACCGCGGTAATCGACACCGGGTTCCAGACCCACTGTGTCGGAACCGTGTCGCTGCCGGCCGGGCAGATCGCGTTCCAGGGGTTGGTATCGAATGCGCCGGAGAAGCAGATGGCCATCGTCGGCGGCACAGGGCGGTACCGGACGGCGGCAGGTGAGCTGACTCGTCCTCGAGTTGGGCGAGAACGATGCGGGCACGCTCACGATCAGGCTGGCCGGACGTTGAGCTAGCGGCCCCTGAAACACACCTGCAGAGTCATACCGCCGTGACTAGGCAGCGGGGGAAGCTCCGGCGGCGAGCACGGGAAACCGATCCCACCTCGTCTTCACGGCAAGGGACTCGTCACCGTGACTCGTAGCCGTCATCGGCCGCCAGGTCGCGTCGAACTTGAGCAAGAGGAAAACCAACGTGGTGTGCCTCAGCTTGTTGTGAGCCCGCTTGGGCTGGGAGCGTCTGGCCGTTTGAGGACCTCGAGTTCGGTCGAGACGACGGCGAAGCTCAACAAGCGTGTTGACGGCGTCGGAGACCTCGGCCACTGCCGGAGTCACCTGCGCCACGCGCGTTCTCAGCTTCGTCTCGAGAATCACGCAGTGCCCTGCTCGACAAGAGTCATCGACCGTCACCCGGTCAACCACGTCGACGCGTCATTGGTCAGAATTGTGGACAATTCTGTTCGGGTGAAAGGGTAAGAGCGGATGATATCGAGGGCCTCTGCAGGTGTCGCGTCCGGTGCAACCATGAGATAGTCGGAGGCAAAGAAGACTTGCTCGATACCCCACTTCCTTATGCGCCATACCATAAGTTCCTTCTGAGCCTTCGGAGCATCCTTGTAGAAGTTCAGACAGGAACTGGTGTCAACGAACAGATTCTCGTTGTTGAAGAGACCTTGGTCGCGTGCCTCAAGCCAGATCTCCATCTCGCTGCGGTCGGCATCGTTGGTGCAGTGGGCCAACACCAGGCGAACCTCGGGATGCGTGCCAATGACCGATCCCAGGTTCGCCAATGCATCGGAATCGAGTGGCAGGCCGAGCGGGGAGCCAGAATGCATCAGTACGGGGAGGTCTCGGTCGCGTGCACGATCGAAAACCGCTGATACTGCGGCTACATGTTCGGGAAGCTTCAGGTCTACGCCGGAGCCAGGCACGTGGATCTTGACGCCGCGCATACCAAGGTCATCGGCACAGCGATCGATCTCGTCAACTGCTGAAGCACGAAGAGGGTTGACACCGCAGAACCCGATGAGGCGGTCCGGGTACTTGCCCACCTCGGCTGCGGTGTAATCGTTCTCAGCTTGAACGGCGGCGTCATCCGGCAAGACCTGGAAGTAGGCCAGCGAGAGCACCACGGCTTGTCTGACATCAGCCTCATCGAGCCGATTGATGAGATCGTCGGCGGTCGAGGGCGGCGTACCCGGGCCCCCAAAGCCCGCCGCGAGTTCAGGGCTCATGACGTGTGTGTGCACGTCCATGGCAACGGAGCTTCGCCGCAGATCCCGGCTGATTCTTGAGACTCGACTCGACTCTGTCCGGCTAGTCCGGCGGGAGACCCCGTCGTGCTCAGCGACATTTGCTGGTCACCACAGGCGCTGGCGACGACCATGAGAGAAACGACAATCAGTCCCCGGAAAAGCGCAACCTTGATCATGATGTCCTCATCACGTCCTTCCCGCCCCCCGAATGCGGCGCGTTAGCGAGTCGATGGTCTCGGTCCGGCTCTCACACGATCCTAGAGTCCACTTCTCTCAGCATGCTGGCTGGCTGTCGTGCGCCAGCAGTAAGGGACCATCCCAGCGCCGTGGCATGGGCCTTTAGGTGGAGGTGAGGGGGCCTGACTTCTTCCGTACGAGAGCAGACCCCCAATCCCCTAACTTGGGGAAACAGTCAGAAACCGCCTCCCACCAAGGGAAACGAGCTCTCAACGTCTCCCACAATTTCTCATTGTTTACCAACCTCTCGCGGCCCAAACGCGGCCCAGAGAATGAGAAACCGATGTCACTCGCGCGCTGCGACTCCGTCGAGGCGAGCTCGCGTCCCTCCCGCCGCAATCCGGCGTTCGCGATCCGGCGGCTAATCGTCCAGCCACCTGCTCGAAACCCACCTACATCTGGATGCCCCGACAAGGAGTGGGCAGGCACCTACCCCGCGGATGGAGTCAGGCTCGTCGACGGAACGGACGCGTCCGAGCGATCCGCTTCTCCACCTCTCCGCCATTTGCGAGTTCCTTTCGTGCCAGCCAGGCGATCTGCTCTCCCACAAAAAATAGAGGACGGTGGTTTGGGGTAGTTCTGATGACGGCACCACGCAATAACTCGTCACACCTCGGGACTGCCGACGAAGCCGGCCACCCCTCCCCTCGGCAACTCCAAGCTGATGTTGTCCACCCCTCTCAGGTCGCCGACGTCTTTGGTCAATCCGCTCGTCTGAATCGAAGTCATGTGTTGTCGTTCTTTCTTATTTGGATCCTGTCATTGAACGGCCATTTATCTGGCCAGCAGCTCGCCGCTACGTATCGATGAAACGACGTCGAGGATCGCCTGAGTGGTGGCGGCCGCGGCTTCCTCGTCGTCGAGCAGCCCTGCGTGGGTAGCGCCGTCGATGACGCGGTGCACACTATTGGGCGACAACGTGGCCAGGTCCTCCTGCGCCGTCAACCAGGCGGCGGCACTCCCGCTACCCGCTGTCACGACGACCAGGGGCTTGTCAGCGAAGTCAACGAGAGCTGCAGCTTCCTCTGCCGAGGCCCGCGCCTGGAGGTACTCGTCGATTGTGCCCTTGAAATGGCTGGCAGTCGCCACGCTGGCCCGCTCCTCGTCCCGGGACCGCGGCGGCAGGCTGGCGTCGCCGAGCTGGCCAATCAGGCGGGCCAGACCAAACCGAGCTGAAGATGAGACCAGCGCCGAGACACGGCTCGGGATATCGTAGGAGCCCTCCTCGCCTGGCGAATTCCCCTCCGGTTTCACCGCCGAAGCCGGTGCGGTGGAGTCCACCAGCACCATGCCGGCGACTTTGTCGGGGTAGCGGGCGGCGAAGGTCATTACGTAAAGGCCACCGAAGGAATGGCCCGCCAGCACATAGGGTCCTGGAATGCCGGCGCGGTCCAGCAGCGTGTGGAGGTCGGTTGCGATTAGCGCGGCGTCCTGGGCAGTGTCCGCTGGCTCGCTCCATCCCGCGACCTCCGCGGTCATAGACGCACACTCGTGTGTGAGCGGCTACAGCCGGTGCTACCCAACCGAGAGACGAAGACATCAGGCCGCCACCCGGTTCGAGGACCACCGTGGGGCTGCCTGCGCCAGTGCACTTGAGATGCAAGCTGTGTCCGCCAATGTCGATCAACTCGCCAGGCATCGGGTAGGCGGTCGCATCGGCCGCTTCACGCCAAGGTCTCGTATCCACCCCCCACCGCGGCGAAGATGAGCGCGGCGAAAACGGGATAGAGCAGCCAAGGTCTGCTTCGGCTACGCAGCTCCCGACGGGAGCGGACGATCATCCACACAACCAATAGAAGGAGGACGGGCGGCCACACCCAACTCAGCACACGGTGCACCGAGGAGCCGAACCCGAGCAGGAGAAGACCACTCACTCCCATGAATACGGCAGGAACCACCGCCCAGCGCTGTGGCTGATCACTGAACCGGGCGGAGAGCACTGCCAACATCGCCCAGCCCAGCGCGAATCCGCACAAGAGCGCCCCGGTGAGCTCGCTCTCCGCTGCTGGAACGAACGGGGCGGCAACAAGAAGGAGACTGAAAACAAGTCCGATGACCAACGAAGCGGCCACAACCCAACCAATGTGTCGCCTCGGCCCAGTGCGGGACCGACGCTCCTGGCCCCTGTTCTCCTTGATCTCCTTCTTGAGTTGCTGAACCTCCTTGGGAGTCCAGGACTTGCCGCTTCGAGCCGGCCTTTTAGCCATCCGAACGCTCCGATTTCTACTTGATCCAAATTAGATGCCCCGAGCGACCGACCATCTCCGCCAAAGACGCGACCCTTTGCTGGGCGTTCAGGCCGCAAGTTTCCCGACGACCATCATTTTGCTTCGGCGAGGTCGTCCGATTGCCCTGCGGGTAACACTTTCCAGCGCACGCGACAGCCACGGAGAGAGGGGGAGCCCCAGATACCACTCGGATTCCCGGGCTGTGATTAACGACGTTTGCTGACACACCGACTCCATTCCTGGGGTCGATGGTCGCCGGGAACCTCCACCTCCGGTTTGCCGCCGAGTCTCCCGGCGGCGCCAAAGCCACCGAAGCCGTCGTCGACGCCTCCGTCCCATCCGCCGCTCTGGTAGCAACGGGAGTGCGACTGCGCCAGGAGATTCGACGAGGCAACCGGCCGGTCCCCGGATCGGTAACCGCGGGCGATACCGTCTACCTCGAACAGAGCAACCAAGCCGACAACACCGACACGCTCACCGAGCTGCCCCACCGGAGTCACCGGAACGTCCACGTTGTCCACCTTTCGCGGACGCATGCGCCGTAATCGGCGACTCCAAGATCTCGTCTTCGTCCTCGAGCCATCTGAAGAACTGCTGGAGAGCTCGGTACCGGGTGGCCGCGGTCGCCGAGGCTCTACCTGTCTCTACCAGGGAGCGGACGTAGCCCTCGACTCGCTTCCTTCGGATCGCGCCGCCCCGGGGGCATTCCCTGCTGGCTAAGGAAACCGGCGAACCAACCCACCGCTTCCAGGTAGGCGCCGACCTTCTGACAGGGAGAACGAGTTCTCGACGTCTCTCATCATTTCAATTGTTTCTCAACCTCTCGCGGCCCAAAACACGGCCCAAGAATGAGAACCGGTCTTACTTGCCCACCGGTCTGGTTGCCCACGGGTGGGTTTTGCCGTCGCGGCGCTGCGTCGAGTCACGGGAGAAGGCGATCGACTGGCTTCTGAAGTGGACGCCTATCGGGAGACTCACCATCGAACAGGAGGTCGACCGCTACATCGGGATTCTGGCCAGGCCAGCTCGAGATCATGCAGCTTCGGTCCGACGCAGAGAGCCGACTCGGCCCCCTTTCCACATCAAGGGCTTCCACGACGTCCTGCTCATCAGCCGGGCCATGGCCCGACGGGTTGCTTTTGAAATCGAATTCGCCTGCGCACATCGAAGTCGGCGAAAGCGATGTCGACGAGAGTCTCGTTCTCTTCATGGTTCACCGTGGCTGTGCAGGTGCCAATGTCCTCGACCGCGCTCGGCACGAGCAGGACGAGAAAATACGGGTTGATCGCCTCCGTGGCGATCCGCCATAGTTGGTGCTCCTCGAAGGGGTCCTGATGCACGGAGATGAAATTCTCCGTGCTCATCGTCACTTCCTGCGGGCTCAACACGTCGATCGTCAGCGGGCAGGACCTCCCTTCGAAGGCGATCTCCCCGCTTATGGTCCCGTGGGTGACTTGCGGCGACTTCACGAACGTCGGCGTGTGAAAGACGAACTCGAACTGATGGACCGCGTCATCCTTGCGAATGTCGTCGAATACCAGGACATGAGGAAAGGGCACCTTCCCAAAGACGCAATGTCGGAAGGCCCAGAAGACCGGGTTGTATCCCGAGCTGTTGTATGACCGCGTCGAATCGCCCACCACGATGGTCGACTCTCTGCCCGTGTCGAGACGGACGATGCTCCCGGACACCCCATTTCCCGCACCCGATGGGCGCTGGCCCTTCCCATCGATGAGGACGCTGCTGTGCCCGAGAGAGGACGAGGGGGATCCCTCCACGGCGCTGTTCGCGGCGCCGGCGTCGATGATGAGCGGCACCCCCCTTGCGAAGAAGGTAAAGGAGTTGTTGTCTGCCTGGTCGTGGATGCCGCCGATGAATTCACCGGAATTGAACGAGAACAAGCCCGCATCGTCAGACCAGTCGGATCGCTCGCAGTAATACCCGACATCAGGGCAGTAGAAGACCGTCGTCGCCGGTTCGGACTGCAGCCCTTGGTCTGGCAACCCAGGGTGCCAGAGCATGGATTCGAAGAGCGACGAATTTCTCAGCGAGAGATCTTGTCCGAAGGTTTGGAGACCAGCTGCTCCAACTAGATGTTCCCAAACATATGAGGACAGGTTGGGATCCCGCTCCCCGAACACCAGGAGAAAGCCACGCAAGGCACGGTGAGGATCCCAATACGAGTCGTTGCTGTTCTGCAGATACCGGCCTCCCGGAAACATCTCTGCCGCATACCAATGCGGGATACCGGCCAACCTTTCGAATGCGGGAGTGCCTTGACCGAGCAGGGACGAGGCTGCTCGAGAATTGTGCAATCCCCGCATGAAGAGCCCGGCATTTCTGAGGACGAATCCGCAATAAGCCAGTCCCTCGCGGGTCATGCCCGACTCAGCGATTCCCTCGCGACAAAACATCGCAAGCCGGTCTTCAGCGAGGTCGACCCACTCATCGGTCGCAGAGGAGTCAGCCAGGGTCAAGCCGGCCGCGCCTATGGCAGAGAAGGGCACAACTGAGTGGTTCCAGGCATTTCGCTTCGGGATGTTTCGACCCCACTCCTCTCGCCGCGAAGCGTCAACCAGCTGTTGGGCCATGTCCCTGATCATGCGACGAAGTCGGTCACCCTCGACAGACTCGAGGCGATCTCCCAAGAGGTCGAGAAAGACCGCCAGGCCGATCAGAACAAAAGCCACGTGAATCTCCTCCGGGAGGGACCGCCGACGCCAAGCGTCATCGTCGAGCCGGCGGGCGAGGACGGTCGCGCATTGTTGATATGTCTCGTTGCTTGTCAGCAGGGACGCGAGCGAGAGATCCAGGAATACGTTCTGCAGTACGAAGAGGTTGGAACGTGGCGAAATCGACAACAGCTTTGGGGACGCTGCTACAGCCTGGTCGGCGGACTCGATCAGCTTTGGCAATATTCGGTTGCGTGGATACACGCGGGTCAGCGCCCCGGCTCTGAGTAGTTCTTCTTGCGTGATGAACAACGTCATCCCGCCTCTTTCCTGGTGTGGCAAGGCGAATCTACATGTCGACGCTTGTCCCGCGACGTTAGAAGGAGTTCGCCTCGCGATGGCAGCAGTCGGGCTCCCTCAGGGCCCGTCAACCGCCTCCAGCCAATCGGACCAGTAACCCTTCCAGTCCTCTACGGCCTCGGCCGTGGGGAGCCTGTCATGGGCGATGGTGATCTTGACCCGACCGTCGTCCTGGGACTCGAGCGCGATCTGCGCAGTTCCGGGCCCTCGACGATTATCACTCGGTGAGCCCTAGTCCGCCCCCGACTCCCCCGCGTCGGAGAAGACTTGGGAGCTCATCAGCGTGGCGATCGGCACGGGTGACGGCGGGGATTCAAACGTGGTGGAACTGCCCGACCAACGCAACAACACTTGGAAGTGGGTCGCCGGAGTGGCCGCCGCCCTGGCCCTCATCTTCGGTGCCCTCCTCGCCGTCGAGAATCTAAATGCCAGCCAGTTGACCGGCGACAGCATCATCACCGCCGCTGAGCAATTGGCCGACGATCCCGGAAGCATCGTCGGGGACTTCCTCGTCGACGACGTCAGCGTTGCCCAAGTTGTCCTCTCCGCCGATGGCCGCGGATTTGTCATTCCAACCGCGGATCTCCAGGTCCCAGAGCCGGGCCCAGAGGAACCGCCCCGCCTCCCTCCCCGTCGCCACCGCGGGGACCGGGCGAGCAAACCGCCGAGGACGCCGAAGGCCCCGAACATGGCCACAACGCTTATCAGCACCACCAGCGGCGGCAGCGAGACGGCCCGCCCCTGAACCTTGGGTACCAGGAGGATGCCCTCTATCTGCTGCATCACCATGTAGATCCCGATCACGATCAGCGCAATGATCCATTTGGGAAGCGGGATCCAGAGTCGATCCCTGGGTGAGCGCCACCACCAACCGGGGACCACGGCGATGATCGGCCCGAAAGTCGGGATGAAGTCGAGGAAGGACATCAACACGCCGAGGAAGACCGCTCCCGGGATGCCCGCCGCCGACAACCCCAGCCCGGTGAGTACGCCGACCGCAGCCGCCACCAGAGCCTGACCGAGCAGGTACTGAATCCAAAACTTTCTTGACCCGCCTGCCCAGCAACCGCGGCTCGAGGTGGTGAGGCGGGGGAAAGAGGTCGTCCAACCCAGCCACCAGCTGCGGCCCCACCGAGGTCATGTAGAGGGCGATGGCGATCGTGAGGAACCGCCGCGAGCCAGCGACCCAGACGCGAGGTTGGCGATCGGCCGATGCTGACGGCTACGCCTCGGCAGACGGTCGCCACCTCGGCGGTCCGCCGCTGCGCTCCACTCCCTCGGCTGCCTTGGCGATGTTGCGCTGCATGCCGCCAAATATGACACCGTGGAATGGCGTGATGCTCAGCCAGTACAACTGTCCGGCCAATCCATGGGGATGAAAAAGCGCCCGTTGCCGCAAGCGCGTACGGCCTTCGGCGTCCGTCCCGACGGCGAATTCCAACCAGGCAAGACCGGGGAGGCGCATTTCGGCGCGCAATCGCAGCAATCGGAGGTCTTCGATTTCCTCCACGCGCCACCAGTCGAGGGCATCACCAACAGCTAGGTCGAAGGGATGGCGACGGCCGCGGCGCAACCCGGGGCCTCCGGCAACGCGGTCGAGCAAACCTCGCACGGACCAAGCAAGCGGCCAGGAATACCAACCGTTGCGCCCGCCGATCCCTTCCACGACGCTCCAAACGCTTTCCGGCGTGGCCTGCACGATGCATTCACGGTCATCGACATACAGGTCGCCGCCTGCCCATTCGGGGTCCGTTGGGAGGGGTTCGCTGGGGGCGCCAATGGGGCTAGCGGAGGACCACGTCGTGGCAATGTCATACTCCCGGATATGGGTCAAAGCGAGGGTGATGGCCCGTTCCACGCCGATGAGCCCGTCAGGCGGGTCCGGCACCCACATGGCGAGGTCGTGTTCCTTGCAGACAACCTCGTGGATGAGGCTGTCCACCAGCGGTCGGGCGATGCTGCTAGGAACGGGGGTTACCAGTCCAACCCAAAGGCTGGATAGTCGGGGCGTCAGGACCGGGACGGAGATCACGCGACGAGGCGGCAGGGCAGCCACGCGGGCGTAGGTCTGCATGAGCTCGCGGTACGTGACAACCTCTGGGCCACCGATGTCGAATGCACGGTTGACCTCGAGTGGAACATCCGCCGCGCCGATGAGATAGTGGAGCACATCACGTACGGCGATGGGTTGCATCCGCGTGTCAATCCATCTTGGAGTGACCATGATTGGCAGCCGCTCGGTGAGATAGCGCAGCATCTCAAACGAAGCCGATCCAGATCCAAGGATGACGGCCGCCTGCAGGATTACGGTAGGGATACCCGAGTCCAACAGGATCTCACCGACTATCCGACGCGAGTTGAGGTGCGCAGAGAGGCGTTCATGCTCGGGATGAAGGCCACCGAGGTAGATGATCCGCCGGATGCCGGCAGATCGAGCCCCACCGGCGAAACCATTCGCCGTTATACGGTCGGTACGTTCGAAGCGACGCCCACTTCCAATGCTGTGCACCAAGTAGTACGCCAGCTCTACACCCTGTGCGGCCCGCTCGACATCATCTGATTTTGCCGCATCCCCTTGAACGATTTCCACGCTCCGGCGCCACGGCTGGTCTCTGAGTTTTGCTGGGTTGCGCGCCAGGCATCGAACACGAAAGCCGGCATCGAGCAGCTGAGGAACCAGGCGCCCTCCGATGTATCCGGTCGCTCCAGTGACCAACACCAGCCGATCATTCATGCTGGAAGTGTCGCCCGAGCGGAGCGCTACGCAACCCGGAATGCCAGCCGCCGCAGTCACTGTGCGGAGCCCGGGGTCGCCGCCAGCCACCGAGCGGAAGGCCAGGAACCTTGGCGCATCCCTTGACCAATGCCGTCAGGCGTAGACAGGCCTTCCTCGACCTTGCGATGAGCCATTCGCCAGCGGGGTTCATGAGCAGGAACGTGCCATCCCCGACAGTCGGCGTCTCCGTGAAGACGATGTTCGTGCCCCAGCCATCCCCGCGAGATCCAGCCCAACGTGTCGGCAACCACTCCATGCTCACCCCTGATCGGCCCAGTCGCCGAACCGAGTGCTCCCCGCCATGGGTCAGCCCAGCCCCCCGGTCCACTGCGGTCTGCTGGTCGCGCAGCCACCGCTCTGCGTCAACCTTGCGGCAAAGGAGCGGGACCGCTCCCGGCCGTCGGGAGCGCGGAACCGCGCCCTCCACGGAGACTTTCGATTGGGCCGCTTCTGATCGTCACAGAGGCTCGATCACAGCGCACGGCCCAAACGCGGCCCAATCCCTCGCCGAAGAACCAGAAATGCCATGTGACCAGGCCTTTTAGGTGGAGGTAGGGGATTTGAACCCCTGACTTCTTCCGTGCGAGAGAAGACCCGCGCGATCCCCTGACCGGGGAAACAGTCAGAAACAGCCTCCCATCAAGGGAAACGAGTTCTCAACGTCTCACATCACTTCCCATCGTTTCTCGACCTCTCACGGCCCAAACCCGGCCAAGAATGAGAAGCGTTCTCTACGACAAAGCGCCATCAGTCTGGTTTTTCGCAAGGACCTCCAAAACCGCCTTTTAGCACTAACCACAGACAGCTTCACCCACACGATCGCTCTCCTCGCCGACGACGCCGCCAGCGAAGAAGAGGGTGGAAAACCCGAACCCGAGGACGTCTCACATCACTTCACAGTTTCTCGACTCTCGCGGCCAAAAACGCGGCCCGAGAATGAGAACTGGTCTCATCTAATGGTGATGAGCGACCTCTCCTCCCCAAGTAGATCATTTGATGCCCTCTCCGACCCCGCGGACATCTCGATCGCGACCGGCGGGCGATTTGGCTGACCTGGGAGAATCTGAACAAATGGTGTCTGATCAGGGGATATGTCGCTGATCGTATCGCGCCGTTTCGTCACGTTTCTCATCCTCCAGCGGACTTTCGCGGACCGAGCCGACATGTCGACCAGCCGACGATCCGAAAGTGTCGGACCTGCCCTCCATAATGCGTCCATGAAGACCGGACGCACGTAACTAGGAGACGACAGATGACTGAGGGCCGGATTGCCAAGCAAGATCTCGACTGGTGGCTGGCGTTCGCTGCCACCCGCGAGTGGACGTTCGCCAAGACCTACGCCGAGACGGCGCCGCACCACTATGTGGTGGCGGGTCGCACCCCGGGAGTGACCCACGAGGACATGGTTCGGGCGGCGCGCGTGATCCACACCTTCGGGCAGCCGGGCAAGTACTACTCGCTGACCAAGATCTACCTCGTGAGCCCGGACGGGAAGTACCGCTGGTGGACTGAGGACAACCACTTCACCGATACGACGCTGGTGAACCGCGCGACCACCGAGCTCTTCTACGGCATCCAGAACGCTCCATCGACGGTGAGCGGCATCGTGTCGCCGTACGACGAGATCGCTACGACCTGGGACGCCGAGCACCAGATCGCCTCCGGTGAGGCCGACCACGTCAGGCTGCTGCTTTCGGAGGCGCGAGGCAAGTACCCGCCGCACATCCTCGACATCGGCTGTGGCACGGGCCGCGTGCTCGATCTTGGGCTCGCCTCGCCGGATCGCTACGCAGGGGTGGACTCAAGCCAGGCAATGCTCAACCTCCTCATCCGAAAGCACCCGAAAGTCGCTGCCGTCTATCCGGTCGACGTCCGAGAGGCGCTCGCGGCTGGCCGTTTCACGCCTGGTCAGTTCGACTGGGTCTTCCTCGACTCCACGGTAGAGCTGACCGCCGAACAGCGTGCCCAGGTCGAGAAGGTTGCACGCCTCGCTGTCATTGCCGTCAACGGCAGCGAGTGGACCGTTCACAACGTCGCCGAGGCATCGGTGCAACGCAACCTCGCTGTCTCCGCAGAGATGCGGGTGGCGTCGTGAGCGGCGTCAGGTACGACTCGGCAGACCCATCAAAGGCCGGCGGCGCCCAGAGCACGCACCAAGCGAACGCAGAGCTGAATCCGGTCCTCGCTGTCGACAAGCCGGTCGTCGCTCAGCTCCTGTTGAACACGAACCCGCAACTGATCGTCGAAGTCGAATGACGCTAGGACAGTGGCGACGGCGCTCCTGACAGCTTCGTCGTCCTCTGAAAGGACGAGTTCATACGCATCCTCGTCGCAGCGGATCTCGATCCGAGACTTCTTCAATGTGAGCCCAGGGTCGTAGCGGTGCCACCAGCTAGGTTCTTCGGCAACGTCGCTGAGGTCTCCTTCAACCCACGCGGCAAGGAGCAGGGCGTCACTGAAGTACGCGTTGTAGTTGCTGCCGTGAAGCAGTCGGAGGCGACGGTAGCTGAAGCCTCCGGCGGTCCTGTCGTAACGGCCGTGGTAGTAGCCATCGCCCTTCGAGCTACGCGCGCCGGCGTAGCGCACCAGGTAGTAGCGCCAGTCGTAGAAGCGTCGCGATTCGCGCTCCGAGAGCCATTCGGTACGGATCGAGTTGAGCAACTCCTCGGGACTGTGCGTGCCCGAGGCCGATCGCTCGGCGAAATCGTCGAGCAGCTTCATGAGGGGTTCACGGATTCCCGCGAGGACTGCACGGGAGCCCGGTGGTGAGCATGTCCGTCCAGGAGTCGTCCTTCTGGGAGCTGCCGAGTTGGCGGCGTTCGCCATCCCAGCCGACGTCGCGCGAGTAGTCACCCTTCGTCAGAAGCGCAGCTCCGAGGAGGTCGCGCAGCTCGCGCTCGACTGACATGCAGTGAAGGCCTTCGCTCGCGCAGCGAGCCGGGATTGCGTCGAGCTCGAACGCCATGATGCGTCCGCGGATCAGCGAGTTGTCCTCAAGCTCGTGAATGGCGGCCTTGGTCTCGGGGTGCTGTTCCATGAATGGCCATTTGAGTGCTTCGTCGGCGACCCAGTCGCCACGGAAGCCTTCGAGTTCGTCAAGGCTGCCACCGAGGATCAGCTTCTCTGTCGATGCGACGTAGCTCGACATGTACCTGTCTCGGTCGAAGAACGCAGCGGTCACGTTCCGCAGTGAGCGGAGTCTCTGTGCAACATCCTCGGGCTCGATCGCATCGCCGGCCTGGCGGGCGAGGAGGACGCCGAACAGCAGCAGCGTCTCCTGGGCTGAGAAGTCGGTTGCCGTACTTGGAGATGCAGGCGCCGAACAGGTCCGGTGTCGCGGAGAACAGCGGCAGCGGTCCCTCGCCGACGCCGCCCGCGGTGAACAGCTTCCCGAGCTCAACGCCTCGGGTCCGTGCCGACCCAGGTGTCGAAAGCATGGAAGAAGAAGTCACGGTTCCGCGCGGCGTGCTCGTTGTCGGGGTCAGCGAAGGCGAGGCGCGCTCGTTCTTCGATCGGCCACAATCGCTGAGCTTCCTTGTCGTGCCACTTGCGGTCGGGCTTGCCATCCCGCCACTCGCAGACGTCGATGATGAAGGTCAGGTACCGCACGAACTCGTCGTCGATGACGAAGTCGCCGCCGCCGGATCTTCTCGTACTCCCAGAGCATGTCCGCCCAGGCGCCGTCGATGCTCGTCTACGAGGTGCTTGTGTCTGGTCGGGATCGGACGGACTTGATGATGCTCTCGAAGTCGGCCTTGAAGACCTCGAACGTGGTGAGCGGCTTCCCGCGCGAGTTCATCTTGATGTAGAGGTCCTCGCCGTGGTCCATGTCGACGACGGGGAGGAAGAGGAACCAGATCGCTCCCGGCGCCTGGTCCGCGATCGCTCCGAAAGCCGATGCCACACCGCATCGAAGTCGGTCTGCTGCGGGGTTGAATCGGTCGTGAATCGCGTCGAGCATCACGAGCATGGAGGAGATGGTCGGGTCTTGCCGCCAGGGGTAGACGTACCAAGGCTGGTCGGTGATCCAATCCGACGGTTGGTCGCGCCGCCCGGGTACGGGTGCTCGGCGAGCGCGTCGCAGAAGTCGCGCGCGGTGGGTCGTGTCGCGTAGGAGAACCGAAGCCACGGCGCGTCCGGGTCGAGCTCCCGGCGAGCGACGCGACGTACCAGTGGAGCAGGAAGAGCGTCGTGAGTCGCTGCTGGCCGTCGAGCGGGCGGAGCACGCCATCCTTGACGTCGCCGTAGACGAAGTCGAGGCCCATGTCCTGCTTCGAGGTGGCGGCGCGGACGATCGCGTCGAGGAAGCGCTCACGGATCGCGGTGGTCTCGTCGTCAGGGCGTCCTTGGGCGAAGTCGCGCTGGATGATCGGGATCTCGATCTCGGTGATCGCCGGACGGTCGTCGTTCGGTGCGTCGAACAGTCCGAGGAAGGTGGTCGAGCTTGCCCTTCATGCCGTCGGCCCCTCGTCCGGCACCGGTCGCTCCGCAGGCGCCGTCGGGTCGGGCAGGAGGAAATGGCTGACCGTCTCGATGAGCTTCTCGTAGTAGGCGTCTTGGTCCTGGGGACTCCAGATGGAGAGCTGCTGGTCCGCGGTCGCCGTGTAGTACTTCAGGAACACATTCCGAGTGCAGGGAAGGATGTACGCACCGGCTTCATCGAGCTCAAGGATGCGTTCGCGCTTGAGCGCGAACACAGCGTTGTTGAGCTTGCTGTTGAAGTCTCGCTGAAGCAGCGCGAGGTTCCGAGGCCGTGCATGTCGTCCTCCGTCCGCGTCGCCATCCGGAGCGCCGAAGAGCGTCGAAGACCTTGTCGAGGATGCTCTGGAATCCGACGTCGTCGGTCTTGTTCGGCGGGCAGCGCGAGGTGCGCGTCCATCTGCGCCACCACAGCGTCGACGTCGGGCTGCAACTCCGCACTCCATGTCGTGTCGTCGGATCTTCTTGAGGTGGGCTTTGATCCAGTCTCGACGCTCCTTCTCCTTCTTCAGGCCTTGAGAGTTCTGAGCATGGATGTGCTCAAGCGACCAGCCCTGACGCGGCGTAGGCGTGGAAGGAGAACCGGCTCCCGGCATCACTCGCTGCGAGGACCGTCTCGACGTTCATGAGCAGCAGGACGTCGGTGCACTTGCTGCGTCGTCCTTGTCGTACCGGAGCAGCGAGACGTCGCTGTCGGTCAGGTTGAGTCGCTCCGCGTCCGGTCGACGAGGCCGTCACGGAAGGCCGAGTGCGTCTGCGACCGGGACGCGTCGATGAGGTCGGGGATCGAGTCGCCGGTCGCGACGAGATAGCCGATCCGGTGGTAGAGCTCGCGGTCGTGATACCACCCGATGAGCAGGCCATGACGCTCAACGACGTCGCGCCAGAACGCTGCCGCGCCTCGTTGCTCGATGTCTTTCCGCACCTTCCCGAACGTCCAGTACCGGGGCCGGAACCGAAGGCCCGGCAGTCGGGGTCATACTCTCGAACAGGAAGTCGATGTGGGTCGACCGCGTCGTGGTGGAGCCGGTGAGGAAGGCCCAGAACTGGTCGTCGCGGAGGTCGCGCTCGAAAGCCATCCCACTGCGCGGCGATCTCCTCCTGGCGGCTTGGCCTTCCCGTCTGCACGCTCCGCTGTTCGACAGGACGAGCGCCTTGATGAGCTCGGAGTCGGTGAGCGGGATGCGGTCGCGGTTGAGACGGGTGAACAGCTCGTTCGGGTTCGTGTCCGCGGGCGCCTCGTACCAGATGACATAGACCCATTTGGAGAGGGCGGTGTGAACGTCGATCGCCGCCTGGCCAGCGCTTGCCCTGCTCGCCGAACCACTCGACGATCGCGTCGTATGCCTGCGCGATGTGGTGGAAGTCGATGTTGTCGGATCGACGCGCCTCGGCGCCCGGAGTACCGACCGACCTCAGGTATTCGCGCTGCTGTCCCGTCCGACGCGTCTCGTAGGTGAGCGCGTACTCGACCTGGGCGTCCGTCGAACTTCGTGGCGACGTACTTCGTGATCAGGAACAGGGTCGTCAGGCGCTGTTGCCCGTCGACCAGTTCCCATGTTCCGTCGTCGCGCTTCAGAACGACGATCGGTTGAAGGTAGTAGTCGGCGGGGAGCTCTCGACGTTTCTCGGCGTCTTCCCGTTGGCCTTGATGTCGTCGAGGAGCTGGCGTACCTCTTCTCGGCCCCCAGCGGTATCCACGCTGGTACGCGGCGACGAAGAACTCGCCGGACACGAAGGGCTTGCCCTCCTCGCCCTTCATGACGAGCCGGGGTTCGAGGGTCGCCTCCATCCGAAGTCATCCTTTCGCTGGTTGGGCGTCAAGCGAACGACCCACGTCACAAACGTAGTAGGAGGGGGGGGCGACACTTCGCCCAGCCACTTGGGACCAACCGCCAAGGACCGCATCCCGCGCCGCCGCAAGCGACTTACTGAAGCTCTGACGTGCGGAACATCCCGAATGCGCAAAGCCGGGAGTCCCACAGGCGGCACGCGGGCCCAAAACCGTTCGATTGTCCAACAGAAGGCCCTGACCAGGGCTTTTGGTGGAGGTGAGGGGATTTGAACCCCTGGCTTCTTCCGTGCGAGGGAAGCGCTCTGCCGGGCTGAGCTACACCCCCATGAGGGACGGTCAGTTTACCGGGGGTTGGAGCTCCGGATTGCTGGACTTGCCGAGCCGCTGATGCAGTTCGATCCGGAGCTTCTCCTGGACCACGGTCGTGGTGAGATCGGAACGAGAGCGTTCGACGAGGGCTCGGGCGACGTCGGTGGTGCGGCGCAGACCGCCGGTCATCCCGTCGGGGAAGTCGAGATCGGCGAGCAGGTCGACGATCGAGTCCATCGCAACCAGGACCTCCTCTGCCTCGGCCACATCTCCGGCGCGGAGACGATCGAGCATGCGGCGGCGGAGCTCGCCGACCGCTTCTCCCAATCCGTTGAGGAACGGCGCCACGTCGAGACCGAGGGCGCGATGGTCGGGAAGATCGGTGCCTCTCGCCAGTGCCGTGGTCAGCCGGGCCTCGGCGTACTCCTTGGCGGCGTCGGCGACGAAACCGGCGTGAAGCACCTCGGGGTGCGGCGCCAAAGCAGCTTGGACCGCAGCGAGGGCCTCGCCCGCCTCCCCCATCAGGCCCTCGGCGCGGCTCCACTCCTCGCGGTGAACCGCTCGGATGGCGTTGGCCGAGCAACGGATGATCCGTCGGCAATCCGCCAACGCCGACTCGCGCGCCCGATAGGCCGCCCCAAGGTCGGCGCGAGCCGACGCCTCGATCGAGCTCAAGTCGGGAGATGCCACTCGATCAGCGGGAAGCGACGACGCGGATCCGAGCGGCTGAGTCATCGGCCGCGGCCTCGGGCTCCGGCAACCGGGCCGACTCCAATCGGCGCCGCTGCTTGATCTGGACCAATGTCGCCACGTAACAGGCCACAGCGGCGTCGATGGCGATATGGACGTACAGAATCGTCCTCGACCCTGTCATCAACGCCGCCACCAGCGTCCCCACTGCTGCCAGCAGGAGCAAGATCAGCATCAGACGGCGCCGGACCAAGACCCGATTGCGGTTTGCCTCCAGCAGGGCGCGGTTGCGCCGACGGGCGGTCCGTCCCTGCACGGACGCCAGCTTCGAGGTCCACCGCCCGAACTCCTCGGTTGTGTTGAGCGGCGCTTCCTTACGGCTGGCGAACACCTCTGGGAAGAGGAAGGCGCCCCATACACCCGCCAGCACGACAAACAAAACGATGATTCCCGGTTCCAAGTGGTCTCCGCCCCGCTTGGTTTAGCGGAGCGTAGCCAAGCCCCGGTTTACGGTTCAAGCTTCTCGCTGGGGAGGACTTCGCGCTCCCAGCGGCCTGAGCGCCCTCCCGACTTGCTCACGAGATGGACCGAGCCTAGTTCCGCTCCCCGCTCTACCGACTTGACCATGTCATACAGAGACAGCCCGGCCACAGCCACCGCAGTTAGCGCCTCCATCTCCACGCCGGTCCGACCGGTGGTCGACACCGTCGCGGTGAGCCGCGCCCCCTCGTCGCATTCCTCGATCTCAACCGAGACCGAGTCGATAGGCAGCGGGTGGCACAGCGGGATCAGCTCCGAGGTCCGCTTGGCGCCCATGATCCCGGCGACCCGGGCCGACGCCAAGGCGTCGCCCTTGGGAAGCTTTCCCGCGAAGAGCAGGTCACGGGTCTCGGCGGACAGCCGGAGGACGCCCTCGGCTACGGCGGTGCGAGCAGTGACCTCCTTGGCGCCCACATCGACCATGTGGACATGGCCGTGCTCATCGAGGTGGGAGAGGGTCATGGCCAGTCCCTCGAAGAGCTGGAGCACCGTTGGAGGTTCGGCAGCCCCCCCCCTTCCCCCCTACGCGGGGGCGGATACGAGCAGTCCTCATTGCAGGGCTTCGGCGGCGGTGCGGGACTCGGCTTGCCGGAACATCTCGAGCACCACCGGCCCGCCGGCGGGCACGGTCGAGACACCCTCGGGCACCACGGCAAAGGCATCGGCCGCGGCCAGGGCGGAGAGGACGTTGGAGGATTGGCCACCGGAGGATTCGGCGTGGAGGGTGCCGTCTTCCCACCAGTGCGTACTCGGAGGAAGACGGTCTTCGCCGGATCGGTCTCGGCGCCGCCCACGAGCACCCCGCTGACACGTGGACGGAACAGCTTCTCCGCTCCCATCATCTGCAGAAGCGCCGGCCGGGTGAACTGCTCGAAGGCGACCATCACCGACACCGGATTGCCGGGTAGCCCGAAGAAGGGGGTGCCGCCGAGCCGGCCGAAGGCAAACGGCTTGGCCGGCTGCATCGCCGTCTGCCACACCTCAATCCCGCCCAACTCGCCAACGAGTTGCTTCACCAAGTCGTACTCCCCCATCGAGACCCCACCCGAGGTGACCACGGCGTCGGCCTCGGCCGAGGCGCGCAGCAGCGCCGAGCGAAGCGTTTGCTCGTCGTCGGGGATGATCCCGAGGTCGATCAACTCGACCCCCAACTCCGAGAGGAGAGCCGCCAGCAAGGGACGGTTGGTGTCGCGGATCACACCGGGACCGAGCTCGACGGTGTCGGGGGGCCGCAGCTCGTCGCCGGTCGACATGATGGCCACCCGAGGTCGGCGGTAGGTCTTGACCCGACCCACCCCGATGGAAGCGAGGACCGCCAGGTGCGCCGGGCCGAGCCTCTCCCCGGTACGCAGCACCGTGGCGCCGGCGGCGACATCTCCCCCGGCGGCTCTCACCGAAGCGCCCTTGGGGACCGCCTCCAGGATTTCAACTCGATCACCCTCCTGGCGGGTCACCTCCACCGGGACCACTGCGTCGGCACCGTCGGGGATGGTGGCGCCGGTCATGATCTTGATGGCGCTCCCTGGTGTACCGTGGTGGTGGCTACCCGCCCCGCAGCCACTTCCTCGATGACACTCAGCGTCGCCGGTGCCGCGGCGATGTCGGCGGCGATGACGGCGTAGCCGTCCATTGCCGAGTTGGCGAAGGGGGGTACGTCGTGCGGAGCCCGCACCTCCTCGGCGAGCACCAGCCCGAGCGCCTCGCCCAGCGCGATCTCGGTGACGGGAAGTTGTCGAACCCCCGAAAGGACGGCCGCCTGTGCCTGGCGCAGGGGCCGCATCACTCGGCGACCGTTGCCGCCAGCCGACGGAAGTCGTCACCCCACTCCTCATGGGCGGCGCCGAGCACGGCGGTGGCCTCGGCCAGCCCATACGGCGTGCCCACATCGAGCAAATCGACGTCGGCGACCGAACCCAGGCACCGGTTCGCGCCCCAAGGCGTCGATGGCGTCGGTCAGCTGGATCTCGCCACCGTGACCGGGCTCGAGCTTGGTCAGGACCTCGAAGATCTCGGAGGTGAAGAGGTAGCGGCCGATCAACCCGAGCCGCGACGGCGCCGCAGCGGCGCCGGGCTTCTCCACGGCGCCCCGCACCTCGACCACCGAGTCGGAGAGCTCATCGCCGGGAACGATGACCCCGTAGCGGTCGAGGAACTCGTCGGACAGCCGGCGCAGACAAACAACCGAGCCCCCGTCGTAGGCCGCCGCCAAGGCGGGGAGCACGTCCGCGCCGGGACGGACGATGTTGTCGGCGAGGAGGCAGAAGAAAGGCCTGTCGTGCACCACCTCTCGAGCCTCGAGGACGGCATGTCCCAGACCGAGAGGCTCCTCCTGGACGATGGGCCGCACCTTGACATGTTCCAAACCGGGAAGACTGTCGTCGACCAGGAAGTGCTGCTGGATGAGGTGGCCGGCGTCGAGATCGACGACGATCACGGCCTCGGTGGCGCCCGCCCGTGCCGCTTCCTCGACGGCGTACTGGATGGCGGGGCGATCGATCACGGTGATCAGCGCCTTGGGGACCACCCGGGTTGCCGGGCGCATCCTGGTTCCCCGTCCCGCTGCTGGGATGACGGCTACCTCAATGGTCATGGACGCACAAGAGGTGTTGGGGGCACGTCGTCGAGTCTAAGTGGGCGTCTTCGACGGCGCACACCGACCACTAATCTCCCGGCCCAGCCAACACGACGGCGGTATGCCCACTTACGAATACGTCTGCAAGCAATGCGGTGATCGGTTCGAGATCTTCCAATCGTTCGCAGCGAAGTCCCTCAAGACGCACGAGGTGTGCGGCGGCCCGCTGCAGAAGGTGTTCCATCCGGCCGGGGTGGTGTTCAAGGGAAGCGGCTTCTATTCGACCGACTCTCGCTCCAAGCCGTCGTCGGTGAGCCCGGCCAAGGAGAAGGACAAGGGCAAGGAGAAGGAAAAGAGCGACGGGAGGCCGAGAAAGCCGCCGCAGAAAGCCGATCGTCCTCGAGCTCGTCTTCAGACTCATCCGACAAGAGCGACGAATGATCGGTGTCTTTGGCGGGACCGGGTTCTATGAGTTTCTCGACCAGGCCCGCACCGTCGAGGTGGACACCCCCTACGGAGAGCCCTCGGCACCGGCGACGGTGGGCGAGGTGGACGGGGTGGAAGTGGCCTTCATCCCCCGGCATGGCCACGATCACCAGTACCCGCCACATCTGGTGCCGTATCGGGCCAACCTGTGGGCGATGAAGGAGCTGGGCGTGGACCGCATCGTCGGGCCGTGCGCCGCCGGCAGCCTGGTGTCCGAGTACGGCCCGGGCCATTTGGTGGTACCCGACCAGTTGGTCGACCGCACCTGGGGGCGTCCATCTACTTTCTACGACGGACCCGATGTGGTCCACATCGCCTTCGCGGATCCTTACTGCCCCGAGCTGCGCCCGCTGGCGCTCGAGTCCTGCCGCCAGGCGGGGGCGACCGTCCACGACGGCGGCGCCACCGTGGTCGTCCAAGGGCCCCGGTTCTCCACCAGGGCCGAGAGCCGCTGGTTCGCCCAGTCGGGCTTCAAGGTGATCAACATGACCCAGCTGCCCGAGGCGCTGCTCGCCCGGGAGTTGGAGATCTGTTACGTCAACATCGCGGTGGTGACCGACTACGACGTCGGCGTCGAGGGCGAGATCGAGGCGGTCACCCACCACGCCGTGCTCGAGTTGTTCAAGGAAACGCTGGGCACACTCCGCCAGGCGGTCCGGCTCCTCATCCCCCGGGCGGCGGAGACGGCACGGCAGTGCCCCTGCGCCACCGCCCTCGAAGGCGCCACCGGCTGACCCTCTTCCCTCGCGCACCCACGACCGATACGTTGCTGCGGTGCTCTGGTTGTCGCGCCCGCCCTATCTGCGCTGGCTGGGGGCGGCGATCATCCTGGGGCTGGCTCTCTGGATCGAGCTTCGACCCCGCGCCGAGGTGGAGCATCCCTATGCCCGGACTGATCTCGCCGCGGGCAGCGTGGTCGATGAGGAGAGCGTCGAGTGGCGACCCGTGCCCGGTGGGGTGCTCCCACCCGTCGAGCTAGACGGGTTGGCCCTGGTGGACATCCCAGCCGGCGAGCCGCTGTCGCCGGCGCTCATTGCAACCGACTCGGTCGAGCCGCCCGAGGGCTGGTGGGCTCTGGAGGTACCGCTCCCCGCAGGCGCCCTCCCCGGTGGACCGGTGCGGATGGTGCTGCTGCCCGGTCTCGGAGTCGCCGGCCAACCGCAGGTGGTCGAGGGCGAGGTGATGGCGGGGCTGCCCGATGACCCGCTCAACCCGGGCGAGCCAACGGGACTGGTCGCCATCCCCGCCGCGGCTGCCGCCCCCGCCGCCGCCGCCGTGGCCGAGGGGCGGGCAGTGGTGCTGATCGGCGGTGGATTCGCCCCATGAGATGGACCCCAATGGGATAGCGTTCCCTCCAAGGCGCCCATGCCAGCACCCACCTCGCCTCCACTGATCGGGGTCGACACAGGGCTCGATCCGGAAAGCCCACGCCGTCCTTCTCTTCTCCCGCTGCTCGCCGTGGCTGCGGTGGTCGGGCTGGTGGCGCTGGTGGTCTCCAGTTGGGACCCGGCGACGGTCGGTCGCACCGAGCCTGACCCTCCGCCCCCGGTGGCCACCGCCACCACCACGGCCGCAGTCGGGCCCGGGCTTGCCGGGAGGGTCCCCGGTCTGAGATCCGACCTGGTGGCGGTGGTCAACAACTCGAGCGTCCTCGAGCTTCTCAGGTGGCCATGGGATCGTGGTCTCACCAGTCGCCGCTTCGGGTTCGTCCAGGGAGTGTTCGCCATCGACGCATCGGGGTCGGGAATGCTGGTGGTCACCAACAACGGGCGGCTGCGGGCAGGTAACTCGGGGTTTTTCCCCACCTTGGCCCGGGACGTGACCTCTGCCGCATGGCACGATCAAGTCGAAGGCGCCGTTGCCTGGACGGAGAGGGCCGGAGACCGGACCGTGGTCTGGGCAAACGACCGAACCCGGCGAGTGGCCCGGATAGAGGGAAACGCCCAGCTTCGGGGTTGGGGCGGCTGGGGTTTCATCCTCGGTGACGAGAACGGGTTGCGCCGCCTAGACGTAGCGGGTGCGACGGTGTGGACCCGCGAAGGAGCCGAGATCCACGACGTCGGGCCCGGCGGGCGGCTGATCCTCGACGCGGGCGACGGAGAGATCGCTTTCGCAGACTCATTGCTCTCCAGCGTGGTCGAGTTGTCCTGGATCCCCGATCACGTGACACGTGCTTGGTGGTCGCCCGATGGTCGTCACATCGCCCTCCTTCTGGAGCCGCCGGGGGCGCCGTCGCGGCTCGAGGTGTGGGCGATGCGGGCCGAGAGGCTGTGGTCGATGCCCGCAGATCCCCGCGCCTCCGTCGACTGGTCCTGGGACTTGTGGAACTTGGCGGTCGGCGGACCGGGCCCCGAGGTGCGTTTGCTCAACGTTGCCACCGGCTCGATCCACGCCATCGATCTGGGACGCGACGTGATCGCCGTGGCGCTGCGTCCCAATGGTCCCGACGACAACCCCCCGGAAGGCGAGGGCTAACCTCCCCGCCCCGTGCTGCAAGCCATCGTGTGGGGGCTCGTCCAAGGCATCACCGAGTTCCTCCCCATCTCCTCCGACGGCCACCTCGTCCTGATCCCCGCCTTGCTTGGGTTGGAACCCCCCGATCTCGCCACCACCGCGGTGCTCCATTTGGGGACTCTGGTGGCGGTCATCACCTACTTCCGGGTGGACCTTCTCCGCATGCTCCGCTTCCGCTCCGACCCGGGAGCGAAGCGGATGCTGCTGCTGGTCGTGGTGGGGACCCTTCCCGCGGTCGCCGCCCTGGCCTTGGAGGGCCCGATCGAGCGGCTCCAGGCGATCGCCTGGGTCGCCGCGGCGCTGCTGATCGTCAACGGTTTCATCCTCCTGGTGGGGAGCCGTCTCACCTCGGGGCGGACCAATCTGGAGGAGGCCCGACCGCTCGACGCCTTTCTGGTGGGCCTTGTCCAACTGGTCGCGCTCCTCCCCGGGATCTCCCGCTCCGGCACCACCATCACCGTTGGGGAAGCGAGAGGGCTCACCCCGGTGGAAGCCGCCCGGTTCTCGTTCTTGCTCGGGATTCCCACCATCGCCGCCGCCGGGTTGTTCGGGGTGGTCGATCTGGTCAACGACGGAGGGATCTCCTCGCAGGTGTGGGTCGGGATGGTGGTGGCGGCGATTTCGGGCTACTTCGCCATCGCCCTGCTGCTGCGGGCGCTGCAGACCGTCGGTTTGCTCCCCTTCGCCATCTACTGCTTCGTCTTCGGCACCTTCGCCCTCATTGTGTTGCTGTAGGGGGCCGGCGCCCCAGCACCGTGGGGAGTTTCGCCAGCCCCCCTACCCGCTGCTGGCGCAGCGGGTCCCTTCCCCCCTGCGGGGGGACGAAGAAGGCCTCCGGAGCATCCCGATGGCCGGTCTTCCGTCTTCCGACTCGTAACCCATAACCCAGAACCCATAACCCAGAACTGCGAGCGCAGCGAGCTACTGGCTGTAGTTGCTCGACATGCGCATCGTCTCGGCGATGTGGACATCGACCAGCGACGGCTTGCCCGAGGCGCGGGCGCGCTCCAGAGCGGGTGCGAGCTCGGCGGGATCCTCGACCAGCTCGCCGTGACCGCCCATGGCGGCGACCACTGCGTGGTACGGGCGGCGTCCCAGCTCGGAGGCGACAAGCCGCTCGGGGAACATGGCTCGGTGAAACGTCCTGATGTTGTTCCACACCCCGTCGTTTCCCAACACGCCTACCACGGGGAGTCCGAGGCGCACCAGGGTGTCGTACTCGAATCCGTTGAACCCGAAGGCGCCGTCTCCGAAGACGATCCCCACCAGCTTGTCGGGGTGGGCCACCTTGGCGGCGATGGCGTAGGGGACCCCGGTGCCCAACGTGCCGAATGGGCCGGGGTCGAGCACGTGACCGGGAGTGGATACCTGGAGCCAGCGGGCAGTGGTGGAGACGATGTCGCCGCCGTCCACAGCGACGATGGAGTCCGTCCCGAAGAAGGTTGCCGACCTCCCGCCCAAAGCGCTGCGGTTGGATGGGTGAGTCGTCGGCGGCTGCCTCGGCCTCGGCCGACGCCTGGCGTGCCTCCTCCTCGTCCATTATCTCCTTGGTCCAGCCAGGGGTCTCGGCCCGGGCGAAGCGGGCGGCGGCGTCGGCCAACTGGGCGACCACCCGAGCCGGATCGGCCACCACCCCGATCTGCACCGCCCTGTTCCAGCCGACCTTCTCGGCGTCGGCGTCCACCTGGATGACGACCGCCTCGCCACCGATCTTGTCCCCGTACCCGGTGCGGAAATCCCAATCGACACCCAGCGCCAGCACCAGGTCGCACCCCGAGAAGGCGAGCGACCGGGCATGATTGCCCAGCAGCGGATGACCGTACGGGAGGGCGCCTCTCGCCCGGCTGTTGAGGTAAGCCGGCGCCTGCAACGCATCGACCACTTCGACGAGGCGCCCCGCCTCGGTCCCGCGCACACCACCCCCGGCGAACACCATGGGTCGCTGGCTATGGGCAAGCGCAGCGACCATCTGATCGAGCGTGCTCGGATCGACCCCACTCGGCTCGGTCGCCCGATATCGAGCCGGCCAACCGACGGCGGTCTCCTCCACCATGTCGAACTGGACATCCATCGGGATGTCGAGGAACACCGGCGCCCCCCGGCCGGCGAAGGCGTGGCGCGCCGCGACGGCGATGTGGTCGGCCAGCCTCTCCACCTGCCAGCAGGTCCCCGACCAGGCGGTGATGGCGCCGAACAACCGCGGGTGGTCCATCTCCTGGAGCCCGCCCTTGAGCTCCTGGCGAAGCAGATGGCGGCCGCCGAGAAGCAGCAGCGGCGTCTGTGAGTACCAGGCGGTGGCCACCCCGGTGATGGCGTCGGTGACTCCGGGGCCGGCGGTGACCGCGGCCACCCCCAGCCGCCCGGTGAGCCGGGTATACGCCTCGGCGGCGTGGGCCGCGGCCTGCTCGTGCCGGACGTCGACCACCCGGATCCCCTCCTGGACGCACCCGTCGAGGATGGGGACGATGTGGCCACCGGTGAGGGTGAAGATCACATCGACACCCTCGGCTCGCAGCGCCCGGGCGACGATTTGGCCGCCGTGGATCTTGGCCATCGGTCCGAAGCTACCTGGGAGGCAGGGTCAGAAGATCCAGGGGATCCAGGTGGGGCGGTCCCATCCGAACATGATGTCGGCCCGCCTGATCGCCTCGGGTTCGCCCTGTATCGAGACCCGCTTCCGCCAGCGCGGCGATCTTGGTACCACCGAGGTAGGCGGCGCCGAGGGCGGCGGCGTCGAGGGTGAGGTCGGGCTCGGCGTCGGTGCTGGTCACCTCGGCGCCGTCGATGTCACCCTGCAACCGAAAGCGGCCGGCGGCATATCCCAAAGGATCGGCCACCTCAAGCACCAGGCTCCCCGCTTGGCGGTAGCGCCGGGTTCGTAGGGCGGTTGGCACGTCGAGTATCCGCAGCCAGAGGCCATCGCTGAACTTGGCACGGAGCCGGCGAGGGTCGGCCAGCAGCATGCCAAGCGGTTCGGTGGCCGGCCGGTGGTATGCGGTAATGGTCTCCACCAGGTCGAGATTGAGCAGGTGTGACCACAGCGCCTTATAGGCGTTGGGCGTCAGCGCCAGGAGTTGGGGGGTGGTCACCTTTCCACGGGCGAAACCCTCGTCCCAATCCCCCTTCGCCCGGTACCGGAGAAAGCCCAGGGACTCGCCGTTCTCCTCGTAGGAGACGTAGCGGTTGGCGCTGAACCCGTCGCGATGGCTCTCCCGGTCGTTGAAGACGAACTGCCAACGGCTCGGGTCCTCCCCGAGCATCCCTGGGTAGGTCGGTCGAACCTGCTCATAGATGGAGGGGAGGATCTTCTCCGCCTCCTCACGCTCGAGGAGTTGGACATCGCCCGGGGCGTCGAAGGGATGTCCCAGCCGCCCGTGGCGGCGCTCGATCTCGAGGGTGACGTCGGGAGCGGCCACCCCGTAGCCAAACCGGCCGTAGATGATGCTCTCCGATGTCCAGAGGATGGCGATCGCCTCGCCACGGTCGCGGAATCGTCGAGTTGGTGGCTGCATCATCGCCGACAACACACCGCGGCGGCGGTGTGTCGACCGCACCGTGACGGTGGTGACACCGGCGGCGGGAAGGCTGCCCCCGGGCACGGTCAGCTCGTAGCTGACCGCACCGGCGGTTCCCACCATCCGGTCGCCGTCGAAGGCGGCGAGGCTTCGCTCGATCTCGAACCAGATCTTCCAATCCTCGAGGTCCTCGTCCTTGAGGTCGCCGTGGAAGGCGCGGCTCACCCAGCCGGCGAAGGCGGGAACCTCATCCTCGGTGATTGGTCGCAGGGTCAGGTCCATAGCGGCAGGTTAGAAGTGGTTCGATTCGGGGCCGGTGGGATTTCAGCTACCTGCTGGGAGCCGCGCCGCCGCCACCCTCCCCGCGATCCCGGTGACCAGGATCAGCGCCACCATCGCGGCTAGCGCCCAAGCCGACGAGTGGCTCCAGTCGACCTCCTCCCGGAACCGCGCCAGCGCGCCGATCAGGAGGATGGCGTAGAAGACATAGGTGGTGGAGAGGATCCGCGACCTCCCCAGGTCGTTCTCGAACACCACCCACACGCCGGCCAACCCGATGGGGAGCAGCCATGCGCCGATCGCCCGTGGCGGTGAGTGGCGTCAGCGTCCACGGCCAGAAGGTGGCCACCGACTCGGGAAAGAGCAGAAGCCCCAAGCCCAGCAAGCCCAGGACGACAGCCTGGATGGCGAGAATCCCGCGGAGCGCCGAGGGGAGGGGTCCCGCCTGCGGAGGATCGCTGCCGAGGGCGCGCCATTGAGTCACCAGAGCGATGATCCCGGCGATGGGGAATACGACATAGATGGCGAGCCAGATCCAAGCCGAGCCCTCGGCGAAGCCGCCCTCGCCGAAGTGAAACCGGTCGCGGTGGAGCAGGGTGACCACCAGGGTGAGGGTGGCGAAGATGATGATGGCGAGGACGCCGGGGCGGATCCTGGCCCAGGACCGTTCACGCAGGCTCAACCCGGCGAGGAGCGCGCCAGTCCCATAACCCGCTCCGAAGAAAGCGGCGCTGAGCGGTGGCTGGACCGTCCAAGCGAAGTACTGCTCGGTGTCCTCGGCCAGCACGTAGGTGAGAACGAACGCGGCGACGGAGAAAATGCATGAGGCGATCAGCACGCGGGTCATAACGCCGTGTCCTGGTACGAAAACCGAGCGTCATTGCGGTTCCCATTGCTGTCCCCCAGGCCGTCACTTCGACGCCACGAGGGTACCCGCCTCCCCCAAATCGAGATGGTGGACTGCGAGCTTGGAAGACTCGCGGTATACGGCTCCGCGCGCGCATGGGAGAGATTCGGCAGCAATTCTCGCGTTCCCTCCCCCCGGCGGGGGGAGTACCCGACGCCGCAGGTGTCGGGGAGAGGGGGGCTGGCTCACTCCCTAGGGTGCGCTGGCCGCGGGTCGATCACCGTTGGGGGCTGACAGCCCCCCTACCCGCTGCTCCGCAGCGTCCCTTCCCCCTACGGGGGGACGGAGCCGAACTCGGCGTGCCGCCGTCTGCGTCCGCGTCTCAGCTCGCCAGAACCGTCTCCTCGCTGAGGGTGGTGGTGATCCCCCGCCGCGCCAATTCCTCGTAGAAGGGCTGCGGTTCGATCACGGTCTCGGGCGGGTGGACCCCGGGAGGGATGGCGTCGTCGGCCAGCCAGCGGGCGACCACGGCGGGTGGGGCGGCCACCGCCACCGTGCCCCCACCGACGCCCAGCTCGGTTGATGGCCAGGCCGTTGCGTCCAGCCGGAGCCGGGTGGGGACACCGTCCTTGGTGCCCTCGGCCACGGTGGCGATGTCCTTGAACCCGGGGTGCTCCGGTGGGGGCGGCGACGTCTCCTCTAGGAGATCGACCAGAAGCCGGCGGGGAACCACGCCCTCGGCCGCCCCAACGGTTCTCGAGTCGGTGGATGCCAGACCGATCGAGGCGAGGAAGGCCAGCTTGCGGAGCGCCGCCTCGGATAGCCCGAAGAACCGAATCTTGAACTCGCAACGCTCGATCCCCTTCGGTCCCAGGCTCACCGGGATGGTCGCCACCTCTGAATGGAGCGAAAGGTGTGTGGTGGCGTAACCGATCGGCTCCACGAATGGGAACGGCTCCTCCTCGGACAGCGGCTCCAACTCGACGAACTCGCCGTCGCGAAAGACCACCGGGCGCTGGGTGACCTCATCGAGGATCGTCCACAGCGAGTATGGCCAGGTGATCCGATCGGAGGGGTCGACAGTGGCGCCGTTGAAGATCCGAACCGAGCGGACGTCGTCGAGCCGGGATCCAAGGTCGCCGGCGTGGACGTTGGCGATCCCAGGGCAGGAGCCGATCCCGAGCACCGCGCTGAGCCCGGCCTCAGTGAACCGCTCCCCCAGCTCGAGTTGGCGTCGGGTGGTGTGGAACAGCCCACCTAGGTCGAGATAGTGACATCCCGCCCGGAGCGCCCCCTCCATGACAGCGAGGTTGACGTGGTACTGGGCGGCATTCAGCACCACCGCTGCACCGGCGAGAAATGTGTCAAGGGACTCTCTATCGAGGACGTCAACCTCGACTCCCTCGAACCCATGCTCGCCTGCGACCGTCTTGGCCCTCTCCAGGTCGAGGTCGCCTACGGCAACCTCGTCGGCCCGGTCCCATGTGGCCAGATCGCGGGCGATGACCCTCCCGATGATCCCGGCACCGAGCAGCGCGACCCGCGTCACGAAACGGTGTCGGCCAGCGCCTCGTCGAAGGCCTGCAGAGTCAGCTCCACGTCCTCGTCGGTGTGGGCGGAGCTGATGAACCACGGTTCCAGGGCGTCGGGCAGGGCATCACGCCGCGGTGGATGAGCCCGGCGCAGATCTCCTCGTAGCGCGGTTCGTCGTGGTTGACGGCGTGGCGGAACTCGGTGGGCTCGTCCTCGGCCAGGAAGACCGAGAACATCGCGGGGTGGCCGGTGACGTGGCCGGGCACACCCCTGTCGGCGAGCACCTTTCGAATCCCCTCCATCAGCGATGTCCCCACCTGCTCGATGCGGTTGTATGGCTCGCCCGTGGCGAGGATCTCGATCGTGGCCTTGGCCGCAGCCACGGCGACGCCGTTGCCGCTGTAGGTGCCCGCCTGGCCGATGCCGCCGGCAGCCGAGCGCGTCGATCACCGGGCTGCGACCGGCGACCGCCGCCACCGGAAACCCATTCCCCATCGCCTTGGCGAAGGTACCCAGGTCCGGGGTGACCCCAAAGACGTCCTGCGCCCCGCCCAGCGCAATCCGGAACCCGGTCTTCACCTCGTCGAAGATCAGCACCGACCCGTACTCGTCGCACAAACGGCGGAGTCCTTCGAGGAACCCGGGACGGGGCATGATCCCGAAGGCATTGCCCAGCATGGGCTCGACGATCACGGCGGCGATCCGGCGGCCCTGATCGGCGAAGAGCCGCTCCAACAACTCGAGGTCGTTGAACGGCATGGTGCGCACCGAGGTCCTGGTTGCCTCGGGGATGCCGGACGAGTTCTGCCACGGGACCGGGGCGGTGCGGGCACCGAGGTGACCGGGAGGGGCTCCCGCAGTGGAGAACATCACCGTGTCGTGGACCCCGTGATACTGGCCCTCGAACTTCACGACCACCTCGCGGTCGGTGAAACCGCGGGCGAGCCGGATGGCGTGCATGGTCGCCTCGGTGCCGGTATTGGTGAAACGGAGGTGCTCCACCCACGGCACCGCCTTCTTGAAGGCTTCCGCCGCTTCGATCTCGCGCCGCTGGGTCATGGCGAAGGTTGTTCCATCGGCGGCGGCCTCGGCGACGGCCGCAGCCACCTCCGCCCGACCGTGACCGAGGATCACCGGGCCGAAACCGAGCTGGTAGTCAACATAGCGCTTGCCGTCCATGTCGAACACGGCGCCGCCCTCGCCTCGGGCGATGACCATCGTGTCGTCATCGCTCCAGTAGCGGAACATGCTCGACGTACCCTTGACCAATGACTCGGTCCCCCGCCGATACCACTTCGCCGTCTCTGGGCCCTGGAAACCCATCTCCTGCCTCCTCGCGGTCAGGAGGACGATGGTAACGAGGTAGCCGGGTGCGGCCGCTCTGATCAGCGTAGGGGGCCGGTGACCGCTGGATCGGTCCTCGCCAGCGAGGCGATACCGGCGAAGGGGATCTCGGTGAGCTCCCCCGAAGCGAGGTCGAGGACCATGGGAAAGGTCGGCTCGGTCGGCTCTCCGCTCGCGTCGGCGGCGAGACGGTTGACCAGGACGAAATCCCCCACGATGTCCACCCCGACCGTGGCGAACCCGGCGATCGGCAAGCCCTCCCTGGCGATTTCCTCACCGGTGGCGGCATCGGCCACGACCAAGTCGACCCCGTCGGCCACGCCTTCACCTGGGACCGTCACCAGGAAGGCGAGCCTGGCCCCGTCTGCTGATGCCACCACAGCGCGGGGGCAGGTGACATCGTCCTGGCACTCCGGGTTGGGGTTGAACGGTGGTCGGCGCGCTTCCCCGTCGGGGTCGAGAAATTCCACCGAAGACTCGGCCACGACATACCTGTTGACGACGAATCCCTCGGGGTCAGCGCTTGCTGGCCCCGCTCCCGACTCATGCCCACCGACCACCGCCACTTGCCGCCGCTCTCGGGTCGATAGGTCGATCGTCTCGAGCGTCAATCGTTCAGAATCTGGATTACCAAAACGGGTCCTAACCGTGGTGACCACTGTCGGATTGCCCCCGATCTGCTCGACGTCTTCCAGGGTCACCCACCCATTGCCCACGGGAGCGAGAACTATCCAAGGGTTCCCTTGGGCGGGCACGTGCGACACCACTCCGGGGCGACCCTCAGGCCCGGCGAACTGCACGACCAACCCGCCGGCGAGGTCGTCGCGTACCGAGAGCACCGGTCCGTCGGCCACCGGCTCTGGCTCCTCGCCCAGCGCGGCAAAGAAGATCCCAGACGAGTTGCCGATGAGGACCCCGGCAGGCTCGGCGGTCGGGTCCATCGTGGTGGGCGTTGGCTCGGTGGTGAGGGTGACGGTTGTGGCGGGGAGATTGGATGGGGTAGTAGTCGTCGTTGCTGTGATGGGTGGTTGCGAGGTCGAGAAAGCGGCCGGCCCACTCGTTGTGGTCGGCCCCCCGGGTCTGCCGCAACCGGTCAGCACAACCAACATCACCAGCAGACCTGTTCGCATCACGGTCCAACGTAACCCGGGGTGAGCTGGTTTCCCAGAAGGCAGCCCGTACAACCAACCCCCCGGGAGTCAGTTCCCGATAATGCGGGCTTCGCTCCTGACCGCTTGCACCGCGATCCTGTTGTACCAGACCGCGCGACGCGATCTCACACTGAGATGCGCAGTCGATCCGCTTGGTCGTGGATCATCCCGCGAAGGCCGTCCTGGATCTGTGTTGATAGCTTGGATTTCGAATGACAAACAGACATCAGTGGCCCCCGTTGGGCGGTCGAGAGCAGTGATTGCAACACGATCCGACGTTCGAATAGCCATAGCCGGTCTCGGGGTGCGTGGTCGGCAGTGGCTCGATGCGGTCACCGAGAATCGTTCTTGCAGCTTGGTCGGTGTCGTGGATCCATCGCCGTCTGCACGAATAATCGAGCCGGTCCTTGACGATCTCACAGATGCTTTCGCCCGCGAACCTGATGCACTGATCGTGGCCACTCCTCCTGACAGCCACTATCGAATCGTCACAGCTGCTCTCCAAGCAGGGATCCCAGTGCTGTGCGAAAAGCCCCTCAGCGATGACCTGACCGAAGCGAGCGGCATGGCGTCCATGAGTCGCGACATGAGTGTGCCACTCCTGGTCGGCATGAACTTCAGGTTCGTCCCATCCGTGGTGGAACTTCGCCGTATTGTCGAGGAGGGTCGGTTGGGGAATCCAACTTTCTCCCAATTCACTTACGTTCGAAATCGTGATGGGAGGCGCGCCGACCTCAACACTTACCCACTGACGATGGTCCAGCCGATGCTCGTCGAGCAATCGATCCATCATTTGGATCTCCTTCGCCATGTCTTTCAGCGAGAAGTGGTAAAAGTATCAGCACAAACCTGGAACCCGCAATCGAGTGTGTATCAGGACAACGCAGCTGTGGCCGCGATCCTGGTCATGGAGGGTGACTTGGTGGTGACCTATCTGGGAACTTGGACGTCGGGGAGCAACGCATTCGACTACCGGTGGCGCACGGACTTCGAGTATGGAGTGACCGTCCAGCCGAGCCAATTCGGCGACCTCCTCGTCGGCGTGCTCGAAGAGGGGCGAGCGTTGACCGGGCCCCTGTTTGACGCCGAAGGCGAGCCTCTGGTTGGCCAAGGAGTTGGCCCGACGGAGCCATTCGTCACAGACACACGCCAGTTGTTGCAGCACTTTCTCGAGGTGGTGAGAGGTAAAAGCGACCCGGGACCTACGGCGGAGGATCACCTCGCCACACTGCGTCTATTGGATGCTGTCACAGCCTCATCTAAGGAGGCCCGAGTCGTGAGGATCGTTTAGGGTCGAGTGGCTAGGCAGTCACGCCAGTCCCGGGTGATGACGGGATCACGCGCGTCAAGGACTCAGCCGTCTGAGGGTGGCCGCCTACCGTCTATCGATATTTCGTCTCCGACCACGTCTGCTTTCCCGCTTATCACACATCACGACCGCGTGAGCACGAATACAGCGACCATGGAACCGCCAGCGCGCTCGGTGGCCTCGGCTCGGGCGGTCTCACCCCGCCACCGCCAGAATGAGGCCCATGATTGTGAGGACGAGACCGAACCACTGAGTCGACGTGAGTCGCTCTTGGAAGAGGAGGTATCCACCGATGATCGCGATGATCCGCCCGCTCTGGGAAATCAGGCCGATGAGCCACGCCGGTGCGAGCGTCAAGCCCTTGGCAAAAGCGAGAAACGCCGCGCCGTCCAGAAACCCGATCAGAGCCAGCAGCCCCACCGCTTTCGGAGTCAGGCCAGCGGAGGATGCAGGGATCTGTCCGGATACTTGATCGGATTGGGGACCAACCGTTGCACTTTCCCTGGCTTTGGTGCGAGAGTTGTGGACCACAAACGGAATAGCCACAACCACAAAAGCCACGGTGAATGCGCGCTGGGTCACGATTGCCTGTATATCGCCGATCTGCCGGATCGGGATGCGCAGCACTGCGTTGGACACCGCGCCGGTAACAACGCCAAGAATGGCAAACAGTGGCCCCCACCCGATAAGACGAACCTGACCCTCTCGACTTCGCTCAAGTGATAAGAGCACGACACCTGCGGTTGCCAAAGGGATGCCAATCCACTGGACGAGGTCGGGGCGCTCCCCCAAGATCAGGAATGCGAGCACCACCGTCATCGCGCCCGTTGTCGCCCCGATTGGACTAACTACCGACACCGGGCCTAGCCGTAATGCTTGGTGGGATGCGAAATATGACGCACCCACGGCAAGCCCGAGTAAGGCCATCAAACCAAGCAACCCTCCCGCATCGAGAGGGATGCTCTGGCCAGTCAATGCGGCATACAACAGAAGAAAACCGAATGCGATGACGAGCGCGCTCGCTGTGGTGCGCCAGACACCCAACCATCGGGCGGCTATCGCAATGAGTATGGTGTTGACTCCCAGGATCAGCGCCGCGACGACGCCGTATGCAGTACCCGACACTTATGGCACGAGAGGTCAGGCGACAGTGATGTTCTGAGTCATCGGTGCGCATCCTCGATCGCCATTGCCTCGGCGCCACCTATGGCTGCGGCCCCGGCAACGCGCGTCAACGCTGCGTCGTCGGCCTCGAGCTTGGGCACCCACCTAATCACGCGTCGGAAGAGGCGATCGATGAGAAAGAACGTGAGGAGGGCACACACCGCAATGAGTACGGCGATGATGATCATCCTCCCAGTATTCGTGAAGAATACCGCGACAGCGAGGAGGTTCCCGAGACCAGATGGCAACCCAATGTATTCGGCACCCACCGTCAACGACCAACTGAGGCCGGCGGCGAGAAGGAGGCCTGTGCGGAGCTCGACCATCGATGCCGGCACTACTACTGACAGGTATGTCCTCCTGCGAGAAGCTCCCAGCACCCTGGCGTTCTCAACGTAGCGGTCGGGCACGTTCTTCACGGCATGGATCGTCGCCACTACCAACAGGACCCAGACGCCAAACACGATGAAGACCGTTGTACCGAGGAGATTGGCCCCCAGCCAGAACTGAAAGAGCGGGATAGCCGCCAACAGCGGGAACATCCTGAGCAGATTCAGCGGTGTCCAGGCGAGCTGGCGAACCCAAGCCCAATACGAAACTGCCAAACCGGTAGAGACTCCAAGAACTACGCCGATCACGAGGCCAATGACGAGCCGGGCCATCGTGCTCATAGAGTGGTATCCAACCGCGAGCAGAGCTCCCCGAAAAGTGAGTTCTCCACCGGTCGACGGGTTCGGCGCCCAGAATTCGAAGGGCCAGTTTCCTGCCAATGACTTGAGCGCGTCGCCAAAAACGTACTCCCATGACGGAACGAGCGGCGATGTCGAGAGTGTGCTCGGCGGGACCACATGGGCCAGGATCTCCCATCCCACAATGATCGCCAGCCAAGTAGCGATGCTCACCGGGTGATCTCTAAGGAACTTGCGTAAGCTAGCAAACATCACGCGTCAATTGCCGTGTCTGGGTGGTCGATCTGATCAGCGGCCGATCCGAGGTTCTCGATGATCGCCTTAGTGAGCGCCACCGCTTCATCGCTGGCTCGAACGTCCTCGTCACGCGGTCGGGGTAGGGAGATTGCGAGATCCTGGACGATCCTTCCGTCTCTGATCAGGAGCAGGCGGTCGGCGAGGATCAGTGCCTCCTCTATGTCGTGCGTCACGAAGAACACGGTCTTCTGCGTCTTCTCCCAGAGTTCGAGCAATAGGCCATGCAACGTTCGTCTAGTAAAGTAGTCGAGGGACCCGAACGGCTCATCCATGAGCCAGACCTCGGATCCAGTCGCCAGCACTGACGCCAGAGCCACTCGCTTTCTCATCCCGCCTGACAGCTCGCGAGGCCATGACTCGGCAAAATCGTCGAGCTCAACCGCCTTGAGCCAACGAACCGAGATCTCCCTTCGTTCGCCTTTACCCACGCCTTGCGATCGCGGTCCGAATTCCACGTTCTCACGCACCGACATCCACGGAAACACCGTGTCCTGTTGGAATACCATGGAGCGTTCCAACCCGGGCCCGCGAACTTCATTGCCACCAACTGTGACCCGGCCTTCCGTTGTCGATTGCAGACCAGCCAGCACGCGAAGCAAAGTCGACTTCCCGTGTCCGGAGCGACCTACGACAGCTACGAACTCTCCTTCGGAAACATCGAAACTCACGTTCTCGAGAGCGCGCACAAGCCTTCCGGATTGATGCTCAAAAACACAGTTGACATTCTCGAACTTGACATGGAATGAAGCCCGAGGATCAATGCTCATCAACCATGCCCCTTCTTGTTCAGATTCCCAGGCGTCTACCAGCTTCCGACCAACGAGTGAGGTAGCGACTAATCAGCACTACGACATAGTCGAAGAAGATCGCAACGATCGCGAGGAGAACGACGATCGACAGCATCCCATCCATGCGGAAGGCAGTCGCAAAGAACTTGATCAGGAAACCAGCACCCTGCTGCGCCCCCAACAGCTCGGCTATCGCTGCCAGACCCCACGCCCCAGCCAGTGCAATTCGAAACCCTCCGGTGATTTCAGGGATCGATCCGGGAAGGTAAATCCAACGGAAGATCGATCGCGGCTCACCACCCAGCGTCAGCGCAGACTCGACGTAGTGTGCGCCGATGTTCTCACCGGCCCGACGGCTGAACACGTAGAGGAGCAGCGTGGTGTAAAAGGCGACCATCGCCACTTGCGCCGTGGGCTGAATTCCGAACCAGATCAGGAAGAAGGGTGCGGCGACGAAGATCGGCGCAGCCCCAAAGGCAGCTGTCAAGGGATTGACGATCTCTCTAATGATAGGGATTCTCAAGCTGTTGAGGCCGAGGCCGATTCCGACCAACGCGCCAAGGATCACTCCTACAAGGACCGTCCTCGTAGTAAAGAGAATGTGACCTAGATAGCCGTTACCCGTGGACATGCCGCGTTGTGTGAGGTATTCGCTCTCGAATAGATTGTCGGCGGTGTGTTGGGCCACCTCGATCGGGCCGGGGAACACGGAGCTCTGCCGAGCAAGCAACGCCCAAAGACCCAACGCGAGGAGGATGCCCGCAAGCGAAACGAGGACATGGCCGAGAGTTCGTCGAGTGCGGCGCCAAGTGGCCGACCCAGTAGACGGCCGATCGCGGGACGAAGGCTTGGACGACACGGTTCCTGCTTGCATCAGAGAACGGTCGACCTCCCGCTTCTGCACACCTGGTACGGCCCCCGAGGGAGGTCGTACCAGGTGCGAATGTGATCCAAACCGATCAGCCGCCGATCGCTGCCTCTAGGAAGCGCACCGCGTCGAGGAAGTTGAAAGCGTCGTACTGGACCTGCGCCTGATCAACGACTTCTTGCTGACTCGCAGACAGATCCATCGAGTTCGCCTCAGCGAACAGATCGTCTGCCTGAGCCTGCAAGTCGACCATCTCTCGGTACAACACCTCGGCTAAGAGGAACTCATCAAGGTCGTAAGCGTCCAGCGGCCCAGCCAATGTGCCATTGTCGATCAACGACTGGATCTGGGTCTCCAACGACGTCCTCACATGGAACGGCGCTTCCGGGTCGTCCCATAGCTCCGGGCCCTGATCCTCCCACGTGAACATCGGGTCGATGTCAGCCCAGATCACGCCAACGTCCTCTGGGATGAGACTCAGACCCTGAGTTGCGTTGATCAGATCGGCTTGGATCGTCCATCCGTCCAATTGGGTTTCCGGATCGTCGAGGTAGTCAAGAGTCCTGTAGCCAACCGACAAGAATCTCAAGACAGTGTCCCGGTTCGCCTCGACCCATTCCCGCTGTGCGAATAGGCCGGAGCTTCCGACCAGAGCCGTCATGCGGGCCGCCTGTTCAGAACCCACGTCGCTCAACACCTGGACGGTGTTGATCACCGGCTCCCACCCCTCTCGGAGCATCTGCACCACCACCGGGGCGGCGTACGGGATCGCGAATTCGATCCGGCCCTCCTGGGTCGCAACGGCGATCATGTTCTGGTCCTCGAGGAACTGAAGGTTGAGGTCGTCGGGGTAGGACAGTCCCGCGTAGCTCATGAACACATCCGGGTATGGAGGCTGCACCTGCCCGTGCGGCGGTGTGTAGACCTCCGCCCCCTCGAGCTGAGCCACGGCGGCGGTCATCGCCTCTCCGAGCTCCATGCCCTCGTCCATGAAGTCCTGGGTGGTCATCGCATCGCTGCCGGGAGCCTTGAGGATGGCGTAGCCGACGTAGATGTCGTTGAACCAGATGGGGGGAATGTCCTGACCGAACGTGTCCAAAGTCTGCAGGTACCCCTGCACAAAGATCCCTGCCGTGTCGAAGTCACCTCGTTGCATCGACGGCAGTATCTGGTCGAACAGGGTGTATTGATGGGCACCTTCGGGATCGAGGGTTATGCCAACCTCGTCGTACCAGCCCTTCTCGATGGCGATCTGATAAGGCGTTTGATCCGCGCAGCACGGATAGACCGCGAACCTGACCGTTGACGCCGGGATCTCTGGCGCAGTCACCTCCGCCCCAGCGCTGGCGGTCGTTGCCGTGGTCTCCTCGGTCTCAGCGCTGGCGGTCGTCTCGGTGGTCTCCTCGGTCTCAGCGGGGGTTGTGGTGACTTGACCATCGTCACCTGACGCCGTCGTGACAGTGCCGGCCCCCCCCGCGCAGGCGGCAGCGAGAAGAGCGGGGATCACAAACAGCAAAAGCCAGCGGTGGGTGTTCGACGTCCGAGATCCAGGTCCGCCCGACTTCTCGCTCATCGTTACCTCCTCGTTGGGGTGAAGCGCCGTGACCCCCGATTGAGTGATTCTGGTCCGCTAGGAAACTGGTTGTCAACTGATGACAGGTCTGCTTCACCCAGGTCTGAGGTAGCGGAACGAGCCCAGAGTCTCGCTGGCGATCTTGGCAAGGACCGGGGCGTAGTCGATGAAGCGCTCGAGCATGGCATTAACTTGGTCGGGAACCTCCTCCAGCGCCCGGTGACCGGCACCCACGGTCTGGCCGGTCACCAGCTGCGGGCACAGCTGACGAAGGGTGCTGAAGTCGAGATCGGGTTGGCCGTGGTCCAGATAGAGCAGCGGTGCCGCCATGCCAGAGAGTGCTGGGGCGGGATTCCAGGAGAGAAGCGCGTCCCAAGTGGAGGTCACAACATGTCGTGGAACGGTCTCGATCGAGGCCAATGCCTCCACGCGTCGTGTCAAGTCGTCCACAGGTGACGAAGCCACATCGAGGAAGCCCCGAAGCACCTCCCTGAAGTTGTCACCCTTTATCCCTTTCGTGTACGGCCCCATGTGTTGGTCGGACCATCCTGGGATGATCGACGGGGAGTCGAGGGTGGCGATTGACCGCACGAGGCCCGGATGGCAATGGGCCAACTCGACCGCGACGACTCCGCCCATACTGTGCCCGACGACATCAGCAGTCTCGATTCCCAGGATCTGGCAGAGCGCCGCAACGTCATCGGCAAATAGACCGATCGAGTAAGCCTCGTCCGGCTTCGCCGTGTCTCCATGACCTCTCAGGTCGAGCGTAATGACGCGACGGGTGGGGGCGAAGTACGCCACCTGACTCGAATAGACATGACGGTTTCCGTAAGCCCCATGGATCAATACCAGGGGATCGCCCACACCGCCGGTGTCGTCGTAGGCAAGGACGACCCTCTTCGAAGACTCTTTGCTCAATCGATCCGCTCCGTTGCTTCTCGTGCCGTATCCAGCCCATCAGTTATTGCGTCGGCCACCCACTCGATCTGGGCAGCATTGAGCTGTGGGAAGATCGGTATAGCGAGCATCCTGCTCGCCGACTCCTCGGCTACCGGGAACGCACCGGCCCGATACCCCAAAGACGCAAAGGCTGGATGCAGGTGGAGAGGTGGGTTGTAGTAGAGGCGGGAGGCGATGCCCCGCTTGGCGAGATGGCCCCTAAGTGCGTCGCGATCCTTGACGAGGATGTTGTAAGCGAAGAAGGTGGGTTCACAGTTCGTGGGAATGTGCGGTGTGGTGACGTCGAGGTCACCGAGCAGTTCGTCGTAACGGCGGGCGATCGCTCGTCTCACCGCGATCCTCTCGTCGAGATCGAGTAACTTCACGCGAAGTATTGCCGCTTGCAAGGAATCAAGTCTCGAGTTCTGACCGTGCTCGACCACGCTCCAAGCCCGTCCACCGAGGAGACTCGTCGGATCGAGACTCGACCCCGGAGCGTGGCCGTAGTTGCGTAGCACTCGAGCACGTGCCGCGATGTCTGGATCGTCAGTGACGATCATTCCACCGTCGCCATAGCCTCCCAATATCTTGGTTGGGGCGAGGCTGAAGCAGCCGATCAGTCCGAAACTGCCCGTTCTCTGCCCTTCGAAACGCCCACCGACCGCGAGCGCCGAGTCCTCGACGATGATCAGACCATGACGCGTTGCTATTTGCCCGAGGGCACTCATGTCGGCCGGCATACCGAACAAATGGACAGGGAGCAGCACGCTCGTCCGTGCCGTGATCCTGCGCTCTACCTGCTCTGGATCCAGATTGAATGTTGTGCGGTCTACGTCGGCAAATACGACTCGAGCCCCGGCGTGGACGATGGCGGCCGCCGTCGGGTTATCAGTGTTGGGGGCGGTCACCACCTCCGCATCGGGACCCAGGTCGAGTGTTCGTAGTGCGATTGTCAACGCGTCGCTACCCGATCCGACACCTATAGCGTGAGCCGCTCCGATGTAATGGGCGAACTCGGTCTCGAACTTGCTTAGTTCCTCTTCGAGGGTATATCGGCCACTCGCCAAGACTCTCACGATCGCTTCATCGATTTGCTGTCTCATCGACTGATACTCGACGCCGAGTGCAGTCATGGGAACGCGCATCTGCTCTCCGCCTACAGGTGGCTTTCGAAATTCACGATCGAACGGATCGACTTTGACGCTTTCATCAAGTCGAATCCGGTGACCAACTCGCTGAGACGCACCTGGTGGGTGATCATGTCGCCGAGGTCGAGGAGACCCAGATTCGACAGGCTCACCAAGGTCACCAGGTCATGCTGTGGGATCGAGTCCCCACCGTGCGACACGAGCAAACTACTTGTGCGGGCCATGAACCCGTCGGTGCCGCCGATGGCTACGTCGAGTCTGGAGTCCCGTTCGTGGACACCGATCAGCGTGGCGACGCCGCCCGGTGCGAGCATCCGAAGGCACTGGTCGACGCATTGCGGCGTGCCCACAGCTTCAAACGAGAAGTCGACTCCCCGACCCCCGGTCTGATCGATAATCCAGGCCGACGGGTCTCCATTCGAGGCATCGACCGCGTCGGTTGCGCCAAGCGCAAGGGCCCATCCGAGCTTCTCGTGTGTGACGTCGACGCCGAAGATCCTGGCGGCACCCGCGATTCGCGCCCCCTGCACGGTCGACAGACCGATCCCGCCGCATCCGACGACCGCGACCGTGGCTCCCGGAAAGACCCGGGCCGTGTTGGTGACTGCGCCGACTCCGGTCATGACGGCGCACCCCAAGATCGATGCCCAGGTCAGGTCGAAAGTCTCTGGGATGCGAACAGCCGCCATGGCGTCTACCACCACTCTGTCGGCGAACAGGCCGACCCCAAGCGCCGCCGTCACTCTCTCGCCCGAGTCGGTCACGGAGATGGATCCCGGAGCCGGAGATGAGGAATGGCATCTCCGCGGGTCCCCACGTAGACACAATGCGCATGCGCCGCACGGGACTCGGCAGCGAGATAGCCACGTGGTCACCCGCCTTCAAGTGATCGACGTCGGTCCCCACGTCTTCGACGATGCCCGAGCCCTCGTGGCCGAGCAGAAGCGGGAACCCTCGTCCCCAGCCATCGACACTGTCGGCAATGTGCAGGTCGGTGTGACAAATCCCCGCGGCGCTCATGCGGACCGAGACCTGACCGCGACCGGGAGAGTCCATCAGGATCTGTTTCATTGACATCTCGCCAGGTCCGACTAATAGGGCGCTGGTCGCCTCAATGGTCACGGTCGCTGCCCCAACTCGGGTGAACCGCGCGACTGGCGCGGGCCATCAACCCAGCACGATCCACTCGTCATGCAGGTCAGTGAGCCTCTGTGGGCCCTGTGAGGTGACGACGACGTTGTCAGAGATCATGATCCCGCTGTAGGCCTGAGCGTCATCTGCGTTCTCGAATCGGATCGCAGGGTGAAGGTTGACGACCATGTTCTCTTGAAGTACGCGATCCTTGCCCGGTACCCAGGGCGGCTCGAGCGAATCGACCCCGATCCCGTGGGCCGTGTAAGCGACGACGCCTTCGCCGGTCTGGCCGTATTGGGCATAGACCCCGTCACGAGCGGTCAAGATGTCTGCCGAGCTCATGCCAGGTTGCATCGCGTCGACGCAAGCCGCGAAGCTGAGGACACGAGACTCCCAGTATCGCTGCTCCGCAGGCGTTGGCGGCCGAAAACTGAAGACACGTCTCACCTCGGCCCAGTATCCGGAAGGGCCTCCCCACTCCAGATCGATCGTGATCACATCGTCGCGCTCGATGACTCCATCAGTTCCGAAGGTGTAAGCCATAAAGGGAGTCCTGCTCATCTGGGCAATGCCATCGAGGGCCCCGAATTGGCGACAGAGTCGATGGGCCTGGGCGAGAACGTCGCGCTCGGTCACGCCCGGAATCAGCTCCGCCTCGAGGGCCCTGAATACCTTGCGAAGGATCGCAGATGTCTCCTCCAGGTTGGTTATCTCCTCAGCGCTCTTGATCGACCGGACGTCGTCGAACCAGTCGGTCGCATCGATCAGTGCCGCTCGAGGAGACGCGGACTCGATCGCAGCCAGGTGAGCCGCGGTGATTATGTCCGACCCCACGTAGCCGATCGTCCCAGACGACAGGCCGTGATCGGCCAGGATCGATGCGATCTCCGAGCCCGGGTGATGGTTGGTCCTGATGTCCGTGATCCAGGAGACGAGTGGCACGCGTGCCAGGCCCCATAGTGGATCGGACAGGAAGGTCGGGTCACCGTCGGCTGGTAACACCACGAAGCTCCAACCTGCCCACTGAAACACGTCGCTGACGTATTGGACACGCCCCCGCATGAATTCGTCACCGCGGCTGGCGATGACGAGGGCGTCGAGTCCCTTATCGCGGCATCGTGGATCTGAGCGCGTCGTATCTGCGTTCGCGCTCGGTCGCGGAGGAGATGTGGCTCAGAGGTACCTGGCTCATTCAGGACTCGGCAATGATCCTCTGCGCGGCCAGGCTGTGCCTACTAGATGCTTCCAACCTCATCGATGATCTCGTCGGAGCTTTTCAGGGCAATGAAGCCGCCATCATTCATTCGTTGTAATGCGTCGTCATGTGCCTCCGGTGTGGAAGCTGAGCACCCATCGGTGACGAGTGTCACGGCATAGCCCCGATCCGAGCCGTCCCGAGAGGAGAGCTCTACGCACCCATCGGTGACGATACCCGTCATCACCAGATGCTTGATACCCATGCGATGGAGAACCTTGTCGATACCCGTCGAGTTGAAGACGCTTGCGGAGGTCTTGCTGAAGATCATGTCATCACCCTGCGGCGCCACCTCGGGGAGGAACTCGTCGTCCTGCTCATTCCTCGGCAACGGCTCGACGTCGGTCGACGGCATGTAGGCCGTTCCCCCGTCGCGGCCATCGCGAGTCCGATACGCGACCCTGACATGGATAACTTCCTGACCGCTGGCACGAAACGCGTCCTGGACCGATCTCACGGTCGGGGTGATGCGATCGATTCCCTCCCAGCGTGGCTCGAGGAGCTCCGGCCGGCCGTCCGCTTTCGCCACACGGCCCACCCAGCCGTCACGATGGGCGTCGAGGTATTGCAGGTCGATGGTGACGAGGGCGATCTCGCCGCGTCTCAGGGGCACGGGCTGGCGCTTTGGAAAGAAGTCGTAGAAGGGGTCGTGCACGTGACCTCCGCGAATCGGGTTGTCAACAATAGACAGTGAGCTCTGTCCCGGCAAGGTAGCCCGTGCGACCCCCGGGGGATGGTCCGCAGCCGCACGCTTACACGGTGCCGATCCCGCCTGCCTGTCATCTGTTGACACCTAGCTGGCTATCGGAATACGATCCGAACCTCAGAGGCGAGAGGCAAATGCCCCCCGGCACCTGTCTCTCGCGCCGAGGGACGGCCTCTCATAATGTCGAAAGCGGGAGACGACGGACGATGAAGGTCCTGATTACCGGCGCCGGTGGCTTCTTCGGCCGAGCTTTGGTCAAAGAGTTCGCCGACCGAGGCGAGGAAGTCCTGGCGGCAGACATTCTCTCTCCTGTCGACTTTCTACCTCGTGACGACATGGCGGGCGAGCCCGTGGGGTACTTGCAACTCGATGTGGCGAGCGACGACGACTGGAGCCGGCCGGAGCTAGAAGGGGTCGAGGCGATAGTTCACGCAGCCGCGTTGACACCGACTGTGCAGGAGTCGCAACACGAGCCGAAGCGCCTGATCGATGTAAACCTGGGTGGGACGCTCAAGGCGCTCGAGTTCTGCCGCATGAATAGCCTTCAGAAGTTCCTGTTCATCTCCTCGGGCGGCGTCTACGACCAGTTCAAGGAAGTCGAGTTGGTCGAGGAGGACGGCGATGGGGGCTTCTCGCTCTATGGCTCGGCCAAGCTCGCCGCAGAGATCATGGTTTTTCGCTATGCGAAGATGTTCGACTTCGATGCTGGCGCCATTCGGCCGACCTCGATGTATGGACAGGCCGAGGAGTTCAGGGACACTCGTCCATTCGTGACCGAGATCAAGTTGCTGGCGGACGCCGCCCGAGACGAGCGGCCAATCCGAACGGAGAGACCCGATTCGCGCTGCGACTGGGTCTACGTGGACGACGTGGCTGCAGGGGCCCACACGCTGTTCTCAACAGAGATGAACGACCGGGTCTTCAATCTGTCTTCGGGCAACCCACGACGATTCGAAGAGGTGGTCGAGGCTGCCCGAACCGCATTCGGTCTCGAACTCGACCCTGGCGCCGAGACGGTGATCGACGGTGGCCCGGACCGTCCGACAGTCATCTCGCCCGCTAAAGCCAAGAGGGAACTGAGCTGGGAGGCGGCCCCGGTCGAAGACGGGCTTCGACGCTTTGCAGACGCCCTAGCGATCTGAGAACACGAACCACGTCCGGAGGTCTGATGTCAACAGTGGCCACATCCACCAATCCATTGCGCCTCGGCATGTCGGAGCGTGCTCTGAAAATTCGGGGCGGTGAAGACAGCGCGTTCTTCAAGTTGCTGAGGATGGCTGATGGAAGAGAGGACGTGATAAGGCTCGGGCGCGGAGAACCCGATCGCCCGACTCCTCAACACATCGTGGACGCGGCAAAGACGGCACTCGATGATGGCCATACGACCTACACCAATCCGGCTGGACTGCCCGAGCTCCGAGCTGCGATCGCGACCAAGCTCGAGAAGGACAACGGCCTCGACTACGACCCCAATCGAGAGATCATCGTCACCGCTGGGGCACAGGAAGCAATGGTGGTGACCTTGCAGACCCTGCTCGATCCTGGCGATGAGGTCATAATCGCGTCACCCTATTACATGGCGTACCCGTCGAATATCCTGCTCGCTGGTGGTGTGCCGGTCTACGTTCCTACAACAGAGGAGCAGGGTTTTCAGCTGCTACCAGAGGATCTTGAGAAAAAGGTCACATCAAATACGAAATTGGTAGTGCTGGTGTCGCCCAACAACCCAACGGGTGGAGTCCTGACAAGAGACACCCTAGAAGGTATTGCTGGCGTCATAAAGAAGCATGACCTTCTGGCCATTTCTGATGAGCTATACGAGAAGATCGTGTACGATGATTTTGAACCGGTAAGCTTTGCCACACTGCCGGAGATGCGGGATCGCACCGTCACGATCAACGGCTTTTCTAAGGCTTACAGCATGACCGGTTTTCGAGTCGGCTACATGGCAGGACCATCGGAGTACATCCGATCCGCCCTGGAACCACGACATTCTCTGACCATATGTGCGGCCACACCCTCGCAGTACGCAGCCCTCGCCGCTCTCCAAGGATCTGACCAGTTCCTGGTGGAGATGCTGGAAGAATATTCGTTGCGCCGGGCGATGATGGCCGAGGCATTCGACGATCTCGGCGTCACTTACGGGCCTCCCCTAGGCGGCTTCTATTTCTTCGCCAACATTCGAGCCACGGGTGTTAGCTCATATGAGTTTTGCGAAAGAGCGTTGGTCGACAGGGGACTTCTCTTCTTACCTGGCTCGCTTTTCGGTGAGGAAGGGGAGGGATACATACGCATCGGGTATCTTGCCCCCGAGGACGAGCTCCGGGAAGCCCTGGAGCGATTCGGCTCACTCTGGTCCGAACTGGTTGGATCGTGACCGCCGACGGCCCAATTGTAGCGCTGCTCGATGACTTCGATCCAGAGCTCGTTGACCTCTTGAGGCGTGCGCTTCCACCCGACGCCGACGTCGTCGATCCCGGTGCTTCAGAGTCCCGGGTTCCCACTGCCAATTTCATCGTGACCTGGATGACCGATATCGATCAGCTATCCATCACCGGCAGCGACAACTTGCGTGGCATTGTGAAACTCGACTCTGGCAGCGGCGTTATCCCGATGGAAGCAGCGTGCGCGAGCGGGGTACAGGTCGACGTGGCCTCCTCGCCCGCGCTTGTCAGCGTCGCAGAACACACGGTGATGATGATTCTCGCCGTATTCAAGCGCCTGGGCTTCGCATTGGATCAGACTCGAGGCCGTCGTCTGGCCGACGGTGTGTCGCCAAAGCTGACCGACCAGGAGAACTACTCATACAACTGGATCGGGCTCGATAAGTTCGAGGCACTTTATGGAAAGACAATCGGGCTCGTTGGATTGGGGCGCATCGGAACCGAGGTCGCGTCGATGCTCGCGGCATTCAACACACGCCTGGTCTACACCAAGCGGAATCGGCTCAGCAAAGACGACGAGGAGGCTCTTGGAGTCACATACCTGCCCTTCGAAGACCTACTGAAGGCATCACATTGCGTATCACTTCACAACCGGTTTGATCAAGATACCGAAAGGATGATGGGGCGTGATGAGTTCGCCCTAATGCCAGAGGGCTCCTTTTTCGTCAATACCGCACGAGGTCGTTTGGTCGACGAACCTGCGTTGTGTGCCGCCCTGGCAAGTGGTCACTTAGCTGGAGCCGCCCTCGACGTCTTTTGGTACGAGCCACCAAAGCCCGATAGTCCCCTTTGGTCAGCTCCAAACCTTCTGATGACACCACACACTGGGGGAATACCTATAGGCGTCAGTCTCGCCGAGGAGTTGGCTGACGCAGCACGGCTCATCGGCGCAAAATGGGAAGAGATCCAAGAACGCTGATGGGCACTCATCGTAGGTCGCGAATGGAAATCGGGAGAGAACATGCGTACACTTCTTAGGGGAGCAAAGATCGTTGACCTGAACGGCGGCGAGGCCGAGCCGTTGAGTATCCTCATTGACGACGAGCAGATCGCTGAGGTCAGCGCTGACGTCCAGGAAAGCTCCCAAGATAAGGTTGTAGACCTAAAGGGAAAGTTCCTTCTCCCGGGATTCGTGAACTCACATGTCCATCTGGGTTGGGATGGCGTTCACGACTTGCAGGATCAGGCCAACGAACCAAGCGGAATCTCCGCACTGAAGGCGGCCATGAACGTCCGCAAGAACCTGTCCGCTGGCGTGACCACTATCCGAGACCTCGGAATGAACGATTCCAATCAGATGGCGAAACAGGGCATCGACGAGGGCATCGTCCCCTGGATCAGGCTCTTGATCAACGGTCGCGCCATCGCCACGACTGGAGGGCACACGTGGTGGTGTTGCCGGGAGGCAGACGGAGTTGACGATTGTCGACGCGCTATTCGCGAGCAGTTCAGGGTTGGGGCGGAGTGGATCAAGATCATGGGGTCGCACGAGTTGCCCCAGTTCACGATGGCTGAACTGGAGGCCATGGTGGACGAGGCTCACATGAATGGTCTGAAGGTGACGGCCCACGCAACTTTCGACGAGGCGATAAGGCGGGTTGTGGAAGCGGGCGTCGACTGCGTCGAGCATGGCGGCTCCATGTCCGACAAGACCATCCAGATGATGCTCGAGCGCGATGTTCCGATCGTCACGACCTTCTCTCCCCTGGTCCTGCAGGCCCAGCGCGGCCTCGAGTGGGGGATGCCGCCACATGAAGTCGAAAGGCGGCGCAAGCAGATGAATGAAGCAGAGCGATTCGCTGGTAACAAGGCCGCTGCGGGAGCCGGCATTCGGATCGCGTTCGGCACCGACGCAGGCAGCCCGGTCGTGCCCCACAACGAGATCGTGGAAGAACTCAAATTCATGGTGCAGGTGGGTGTGTGCAAGGACAACTTTGACGCCCTCCGGTCCATCACTGTCAGAGGTGCCGAACTGCTTGGGCTGTCGGAGGAGCTGGGAACCTTGGAAGCGGGGAAGACGGCCGACGTCGTCGTCCTGGACAGCGACCCAGGGGCGAACCTCGATGCGGTGGGGCAGGTCCATCAGGTGTATGTGCGGGGACGGCTGGCCCATAGCAGTACCGGTGGTTACGCCCAGGGCGTCGGTGAAGGTCCGCCTCCAAAGGCGGAAACCCGGAGGTCCTGACCATCGTGCTCGAAGACGGGGTGTACACGGTCGCGCCGACACCTTTCGACACCGACGGGTCGGTCCACCTCGCTTCGGTGGAGACCATGACGACCGCCCTGATCGACTTCGGGGTACAGGGTCTGCTGGTGCTCGGAGTCATGGGAGAGGCCGATCGGCTCCTCGACGAGGAGAGAGACGCCATCCTGCGCCGTTTCATCTCAACTGCGGACGGCGCGATTTCGATCATTGCCGGAACAAGCCACCCGAGCGCCTTCGGTGCACGGGAATTCACGAAGAAGGCCGAAGCGGCCGGGGCCGACGCCGTGATGGTGTCACCTCCCAAACTGGCCAAGCCAAACCCCGAGGCGGTTTATGAGTTCTTCGCCGAGATCTCGTCGACGACCTCCATCCAAGTCGTGATTCAAGATCACCCGGCCTCGAGCGGCGTCTACCTCCCTATCGACTTGCTCACCGGGTTAAGTCGAATGAGCAGCGTTGCTGCCGTGAAGCTCGAAGATCCACCGACGGCTCCCAAGGTCTCCTCACTATTGAAAGCAACCAGCGGTTCGGTCAAGGTGTTCGGAGGGTTGGGTGGGGTGAGCCTGATTGAGGAACTGGAGAACGGAGCTTCGGGGACTATGACGGGGTTTGCCTTCCCAGAGATCCTGTGCGATGTCTGGCGACTGCACGCCAGCGGCGACGTAGAGGAAGCGCGGAGCTTGTTTCACATACATCTCCCACTGATCCTCTTCGAAGCCCAGCCCCTCCTTTCCCTGCCCGTTCGCAAGCTCCTCTATCAACGGAGGGGGATGATCTCGACGCCATACGTCAGGGCACCAGCTGCCGGAGTAGACGGTGGGACCCTGATGGAGCTGGATCGCCTCGTATCCGGGATCGAGCTCGTCTGGCAACGGTGAAGTCTTTGACCGTCCCGATGCGGGTCACGCCGCCTGTTCCCGGATCCGAGCGGCTTTGAACGACCTGCTGATCGCAAGCGCCACAGTGGTGCGTGAAGGTGGATCGGAGGTGCTCGATATCGCGGTGAGCAACGGGGTCATCGCCGAGATCGGAAGCGCCGGATCGTTGGGAACCGCTTCCCGGGTGATCGACGCCGAAGGGATGCATGTCTTGCCTGGGGCCGTCGACGTTCACTTCCACTGTCGGGCACCCAGTCATCCGGAGCGCGGGACGTTCGCCACCGAGACGCGGGCCGCCGCTGCGGGCGGTGTCACAACCGTTCTCGAAATGCCTATATCCGAACCGCCGTGCACAACGCCCGAGGTGTTCAAATCGCGTCGGCTGTTGGGCGAGGCGGAGTGTCATGTTGATTTTGGTCTGTTCTCGGGTGCCGCGCTCTCTTCGTACGACGCCGCCGAGGAGATGGCAGAGCTTGGTGCGGTTGGCTTCAAGTTATTCACACATCTCCCACCCCAAGACCGCTTTGAGGAATTCGCGGGTCTCTGGGCATCTACCCCGGAGGCCATTCTTGCCGCATTCGAGATCGTGGGTCCTACCGGCCTTCCGTGCACCGTACACGCAGAGGATCAACGCCTCCTCGAAAAGTATGAATCCGATCGGCGGACCGCTGGAATCTCGCCTCAGCCGACCTCGATCGAATCCGTTGCTGTGGAATTGGTGGGGTCGTTGGCCCGTCAGAGTGGCGCACACGTCCATATCGCGCATTTGACGTCAGCCGATGCCGTCGATGCCCTTGTTGGCGCCAGAAAAACGGGGGCCAGAGTCACCGCAGAAACCTGCCCGCATTATCTGATCTTCAATGATCAGCAGATTGACGTCTTCGGTTCGTATGTGCGAGTGGCTCCCCCGCTCCGAACAGCCAAGGACAACGAGGTGCTTTGGGAGGCGGTTTCCTCGGGTCTCATCGAGGTCGTGGCCAGTGATCACGCTCCCTTCACAAGGGAGGAAAAGAATGTACCTTACGAAGTGGCCCCGCGGGGGATCCCCGGTGTCGAACTCATGGTGCCAGTGATACTGGATGCGGCGGCGCGAGGGCTCCTCACCATCGAGCGTGCCGTCGCAGTGCTCGCTGAGAGCCCAGCTTCGCTGTTCGGTTTGGCCCCCCGCAAAGGGCAGATTCAGCCTGGGGCGGAGGCGGATCTAGTGATCTGGGATTCGCAAGACGTGACCAAAGTGAGCCTAGAATCGCTATTCAGCCGCTCTGGAGGCAGTGCCGCGGTGTACAACGGACTCGAGCTCAAAGGTCGCATCAAGCAAACCCTTTTACGCGGCGTGGCCATCTTCGAGGACGGAGTGGTCACTGGCGACCCAGCGGGCCAGTTCATCCGTCCGGCAAGGGACGAGTAGTCCTGATGGCCGAGCGAGATCGCAAGGTCGACTACAGCCATCTGAGTGGGTTCGATCTCAAGGCACCGACCTTGGCTGATGCAGTCGCGGACCAATTGAGATCCGCCATCCTATCGGGTCATTTTGCACCTGGAGAGCGCCTATACGAAGCGGCTCTGGCTCGGGAGTTTGGTATCAGTAGGGGACCGATTCGTGAGGCCCTAGCTCTGCTCGAAGGAGATGGGATCGTCGAGAACGAACCCCGCAAGGGCAAGTTCGTTAGGTTGTTGGACAGTCGGATGATCGATGAGATATACAGCCTGCGCCGCGTTCTGGAACCATACGCAGCTGAGTTGATCATCGACGAACTGACCGAGGACAAGCATCGCGCCTTGAATGAAGCCGTCGACACCATCGACGAGGCGTCTAAGACCGCCGACGTGGGAGCCATTGCGCTCAGCGACCTCGCCTTCCACCGAAAGCTGTACGAACTGACTGACCACCGACCTATGCAGCGCATCTGGGAGGACACGATATCCGGACCCTTACAGATGCTCGTCAGTATCACTACCCCAACGCATGTGCCGACAGATCCAGTCAGGAATCACGCCGAGATCGTGAACTGCATCGTATCGGGGGATCGCCGCAAGGCTCGCGATATCCTGATCGAACACATCGAAGACGGCTGGAAGCGAGCTAGCGCAGCGGTCCAACATTTGCCTGTCGACACCTGACTCACACTCGTCGTATCCTCTCCCACCGCCTCGACCGAGAAGACTTCGGCGATCGCATCGATCACGTGATGAAGGGCCAGGCCTTCCGCGAAGTCAGGAACATGATTGACCGGTTGCGTCCTGGCGCCAACGAATGCTTCTATAGCGCGGGCTACATTCGATGCAGGATCGCTTTCGTCTCGACCATCAGGAGACTTGATGTCGATCCTCTCAGGCTTGCAATCACCGGAACCCACTAACAGCTCGACGGGACTGAATTGGAAGTATTCGGGCGCTCGCGCCATCAGGTGACCGTCCTCACCGGTGATCCTCAGCGTGAACCCTAAGGGAGGACGTGTGACATTCGAGATACGTGCTGACACCGCGACACCGGAAGCCGTCTCTGCTAGAAAGAGAACGGTGTCGTAGGTCCTCGATACGAAGCGCTCATCGGTGTCCGCATACCGGCCTTCCTCAACGAGGGTGGCGGCGATGCCGCTGACCGCGACCAGGTCCTCGAGGACGAATTGGAGGGCATCGGTAACGTGAGCTGTCGCGACATGCAGCGCTCCGCTGGCTTCATCCTTCTCGATGAGCCACGAGCGATCGGAGTCCACCCGAAACGGGGCTTGGAGGAGCGAAACATCCGCGGTGAGCGGATGTCCTATCTTCCCGGCCAATACCTGCTTCCGTAAGGCATCAATCGCCGGAGAGAAGCGCCCCTGCAGCCCAACGGCCGAGGGAGTCCCTGTTCGTGCAGCCAGAATCGCCATTTGCGACGCCTCTCTCGTTATCCGACCTAAGGGCCACTCGCAATAGGTCATCTTCCCTGCCTCGAGCGAAGCCTGGGCAATGTGCTGGTGGAACCGAGGTCGAACTGAGATGATCACCAGATCGATGTCGGGATCGCCCACGAGATCGGCGATGTCCGCGTACCACTTCGCGGCCCCGTAAGCCTGTGCTGCGGCCCGGGCCGTCTCCTCATGAGCTGTGCAGATCGCTGCCAGCTCCAGACGGGGCGAGTTGATAACGGCCGGTAGGTGGGCACGCGCCGCGAATCCACGCGGATCGGCCCCAACCACACCGACTCTGACGACATCCATGTCGGTTAGGCGGCTGTCCAAGATCGATGAGACCGATGGTTGATGAATCGGGAAGCGGCCGACTAGAGGACGATCCAGTTGTCTTCTTTGTCGGTCGTTCTTTCACCGCCGGCCTTCGTAACGAGTACGTTATCGGCGATGCTTATCCCACCCAATGCCAAACCCTCCTCCGGATCCTCGAACTTGATGCTGGGATGGAGGTTGATGACCATGTTCTCCTCCATGACGCGGTCCTTCCCAGGCACCCATGGCGGCTCCAAAGAGTCGACTCCGATTCCATGAGCCGTGTATGACACCAGGCCCTCGGCGGATTGCCCGTGTTTGTCGTAGACGCGATCCCTGGCATCCAAGATCGAAGTTGAATTCTCCCCTGCTTTCATGGCGTCAACGCAAGCTAAAAAGCTCTCCACGCGCGTTTCCCAGAAACGTCTCTGAGCCTCGCTCGGCGGTTTGAAGCTGTACACTCTGCGCAGCTCCACCCAGTAGCCGGATGGTCCACCCCACTCGAGATCGATCACTATGACGTCGTCCTTCTCGATCACTCCATTAGTCCCGGGTGTAAAGGACCGAAATGGAGGACGTCCCATGAGAGCGATGCCTTCGACACAGCCCAATTGGCGGCAGAGGCGATGTGCCTCCGAAAGGACGTCAACCTCTCGCACACCAGGCCGGATCTCGGCCTCCAGGGCCTGAAACACGGTCCGCAATATCCGCCCGGTCTCACGTATATTCTCGATCTCTTCGTCGCTCTTGACGGAGCGCACGTCGTCGAAGAGGTCAGTTGCGTCCACGAATGACGCACCCGGCAGGGCCTCCTTGATGTCGTTGTGGTCGGCGACAGAGGTGATGTCGGCGAGGCCGACGATCCCGATGGAGGATGATCCTGCACCCAGATCGGTGACGATGCTCCCGATCTCGGCTCCGGCGTTCTGAGCGACCCGATAATCGTTCAGCCAGCCCGACTGCATGGCGTAACCGAGACCCCATAGCGGGTCGACTACGAAAACCGGATCACCCGTCAAGGGCAGGACCACGAAGCCACGTCCGGCCCATTGGAAGATGTCCGACACGTACTGGACGCGGCCACGTACGAACTCATCACCACGGCTGCAGACGATCAAAGCCTCAAGGCCCTTGTCAGTCATCCTCTCCCTCAGTAGCGAATACCTACGAGCGCGTTCGGCATCGGAAGTGATGTGTGAGATCTGACCCTGTGACACCTACGGACTCCTTCCACGGCTACCCGGCCCGTGCTGCGATGGGCAGGTTACGCAGCCTGTCAACGGTTGACAACTAAAGCGCCCGAGTTTCACCGCCGTCGACGATGAGAGACGCCCCGGTGACATGACTTGCCAGGTCCGAGACGAGGAACGCCGCCACAGCGGCTTGTTCTTCGGGGAGCGCCATCCGGCCTCGAGGAATGCGGGCTTCACTCTCCTTCAGCTCTTCCTCCAATGTGATACCTCGCTTGGTGGCTCGATTCTGGGCTAGCTCGATGGCCCTATCTGTCGCGGTCGGGCCAGGTCCCAGGTTGTTCACGGTGATGCCGAACTCCGCAACCTCAGACGCCAGTGTTTTTGCCATCCCGGCCACCGCCAATCGAACCGCGTTCGAGACGACGAGGTTGGGAATCGGTTCCCGTAGCGTTCTCGAAGTGAAGTTGACGATCCGACCCCACTGCCGCGCTTTCATGCCGGGCAGTACCGCTCGGATCAACCGAACCGCGCTGAGGAACGTGAGTTCAAAGGCGAGGGTCCATCGTTCATCCGTCGCCTCATCAAAGGAACCCGGTGGAGGTCCGCCGGCATTGGTCACCAGGATCTCCACCTCGCCCAGTTGCGTCACCACGTTCCCGACGAGTTGATCGATCGATTCTCTGCTGCGGAGATCGACGGGCCATCCCTCGACACGTCCTCCTCGGGACCGCTCCCGGACGGCCGCCACCGCCGACCTGAGACCCTCCTCGTTGAGATCACAGAGCCCCACATGACAGCCTTCCTCGGCGAGTTTGGTCGCTGTGGCCAGACCGAGGCCGTGGGCAGAAGCCCCGACCAGGGCGACCTTGTCCTCGATCCCGAGGTCCATTTGAGCCCTTCTCTCCAATCTCAAGAGGTTAACAGTCAACCGCTGACAGGTTCCTGGGCGAGTAGGATGCCAGTGTCTCCGTAGGTGCCGTCCTGAAAGCCACCGTTAACCGCAAGTTCGTTGGTGTACAGATCAGCCCGATCAGCTTCCTCGACGAGGGCGTCGACGACGTGCTCGACAACCTCGAGAAGCGGGCCGGGGTCAACGTCTTGATGATCGGGACCGTCTCCTGGCTCGGCCTCAAGGTCGGTCGGTCGATTTCTCACGAGATCGACGGGTGGCCCGACCACGGAGTCGCGGAACCGCTGGCCTTGCGAGGTGGGGCGTACTTCACCCCCCACGACGAGTACTACACCAACACCTCGATCACGAACTTCCGGGCTACCGATCCTGAACTGGATGGGGCCGACATTCTGGACCTGGTCATACCTGAGGCGAAGGCCCGCGGCTTCATGGTCATGCCGGAGCTAATGGAGCCCTTGTTCAGCTACGCGGGCCATGGGTCGGCCGAGAATGTACCGATACCAAACCTTCCGCACTACATGGAAGTCGACGCACTCGGACGGATCGGTTCGGCTCCATGTCTAAACAATCCCGACTACCGGAACTGGTGGCATTCCCTCGTCGAGGATCAGTGCCGTAGCTATGACATCGATGGCGTCATGTGGTGCAACGAGCGTCGAAGTCCGCTTGACCAGATGATGCACGGTGATACCGCGGCGTGCTTCTGTGGCCACTGTCGGCGTCTGGCCGTTCTCGAAGGTATCGACGTCGAGGCCGCACGGCGAGGGATCCTCCATCTCCAGGAGTTCTTCTGGGCGGTGCGGAGAGGCGAGTCCTTCGTAGACGGCGCGTTCATAGAGTTCCTGCGCCTCCTCCTTGCCAACCCTGAGGCACTGGTCTGGGAGCGATTTTGGTTGGCCCGCAACAAATCCCTTGACAGCGAGCTCTACGGGATCGTCAAGTGGTGTGGCTCCTACCTCGAGTTCGGGCTCAATGTGTGGAACCGTAACCACTTCAACCCGATCAGGAAGGCACAGTGGCCCTGGGCCGAGCAGGTGTCGTACGCCGATTGGGTCAAACCGATCACCTATCAGCACCAGTCGGGGGTGATCTTCCAGCAAGAAATGTCCGACTTCTACGACACCATCTTCACGGACCTCACCGCCCAAGAACTGACTCCTATCATGTACCGGATTCTCGGCCTACAAGAGGCACCATGGGACCAAGTTGTTGGAGCGGGGATGGATCCCGACAGCTACGTCCTCGGTCAATGCGCTGATGCAGTGAGAGGGGTCAGCGGGAGAGTGCCGGTCTACATGGGAATCGGCGTCGATGCTCCCCGTTCCAGAGCCGACCAAGCGCAATGTACGCCAGACATCGTCTACAGAAGTGTTCTCGCCACTTTCCGGGCCGGTGGATCAGGCGTGATCTATGCCCCGAACTACGCAACTATGAACCTGACCAACCTGGACGGAGGAGGTGCCGCCTTGAAGGAACTCGGGCTGATGTGATCGCTGCTCTCAACTGGAGCATGCTGAGAGAACCGACCCGCCAAGGGGCAAGCCGAAACGCCAATCTCCTGGTCAGGAGAGACTCGCTGATCTAGTCGAGCATCATGTCGTCCTGGACGCCGCATAGGCAGTCTCCGACGAAGATGCGTGCGAACTCGGTGTCCTTGGACACATCCTTGGGGAGAAACCCACAGACCCCTGAGCTTGTCCGGGTTCGGCCCGGTACCGTCACGGCGGGAGGTGGCAATGGCAGTCGATCTCAAGCTCTACATCGCGGGTGCCTGGACCGACGGAACCGGAGACGACGCCTACGAGGTTCGCTCTCCGGTCAACGGGGAGCACATCTACACGGTGCCAAAGGCTTCTGCCGCGGACATCGACAGAGCGGTCGCCGCTGCCAGGGAGGCCGCCGCAGACATGAGGCATTGGACCGCCTTCGAGCGGGCGGAACTTTGCCTTCGGATCTTCGAGTTGTGGCAGGAGCGGGTGGACGAGGTTGCCCGCATCCTCACTCTCGAGCAGGGGAAGCCGTTCCATGCCGAGGCGATCGACGATATCGCCGAGTCGGGCGACTACTTCCAGATCGCCGCCGAGGACGTCAAGCGTCTCAGCGGTGATCTGATCCCCACCACTGAGCGGAACCGACGGATGTTCACCGTCCGCCGTCCGGTCGGGGTATGGGCAGCGATCACACCGTGGAACTTCCCAGTGATGATCCCCATGGAGTACGTGGGCCCGGGCTTGGCGACCGGTAACGCCATGATCGTCAAGCCCCCCGAGTTCACCTGCTGGGCGCTGCTCGAGATGGCGAAGGTTTTCGACGAGGCGGGAGCGCCAGCCGGCGCCATCAACGTGATTCCCGGCGGGGGCGACATCGGAGAATCTCTGGTCACCCACCCCGGGATCGACGCCATCGGCTTTACCGGGTCGTCGGAGACCGGTCGCCGCATCGTCTCCCAGATGGGGCTGAAGCGCTCGATCATGGAGATGTCGGGCAACGGACCACTCATCGTCACCGGAGACGGCGACATCGCCGCCGCGGCGGAAGCGGCTGTGTACGGCGCCTACTACAACGCCGGGCAGGTCTGTTGCGCCACCGAGCGGGTCGTGGTCCTCGAGGAGGTGCACGACGAGTTCGTGGCGGCGACGTTGAAGGCGGCTGAGGTGGTGCGGCTCGGGGACCCCTTCGACGAGGCCACCAAGATGGGTCCGCTCAACAACGCTCCCACCGCCGACAAGATGGACCGCCACCTCGAGGACGCCCGGGAGCGCGGCGCCGAGATCCTGCTGGGTGGCGGGAGGGCTTCGGGGCACCCGACCGACCTCTACTACCAGTTCACCGTGGTCGACGGGGTGTCCGAGGAGAGCATGATCTCGCAGGAGGAGTCGTTCGGACCGGTGCTTCCCATCCTCACCGTCGCGGGGGACGAGGAGGCGGTCGCTCTTGCCAATCGAAGCCGCCACGGGCTGCAGGCGGCGGTTTTCACCGAGAACCTGTCACGGGCCTGGTGGTACGCCGACCGGATCCGCTCGGGCACCGTGGTGGTCAACGACTCGACCGACTTCTGGGAGACCTTCCAGCCGTTCGGAGGTGCCGCCGGTACCGACACCGGTTGGGGCCGTCAGCACATCGAGGAGTTCACCGACCTGCAGACGGTCGTCTTCACGCTTCGCTAGACGGAAGACGGAAGACGGAAGAAGTCACCCCCTCCGCTCGCTCCGCTCGCGCCTCCCCCTCACCGGGGGAGGCAGGGGATCGGACCGCCGCTCGCCCTGAGTCACCCTCTCCGCTCGCTCCGCTCGTGCCTCCCCCTCACCGGGGGAGGCGGTTAACGAACGGCGAGGGTGGCGAGTTCTTTGTGCGACGGGATCTGGGACCGGTAGCGGTTCCGCTCTTCGGGGTCGGTGATCATTGCGGCGCGTTCCTCGATGATCCGATTCGCCTCGTCGACCGCCGCGGAAGCGCGAGCCGTGTCCCCCAGTCGGAGCACCCGGGCGCAGGCCGTGAGCGCTCCCACAGGGTCGTCGCCACCCCAGCCGCGGGTGGCCAAGAGACGTGTCAACGCCTCTTCAGCAAGCGGCAATGCCGCCTCGATGTCACCGATGGCAACCAGCTCCTCGGCTTCCCAGGCCAGCGCAGAGGCGGCGAACGGCTCGTTCCCAACCTCCTCCTGCTCGACCACGGCTTGTCGCAGCGCGTCAAGCGCTTCCTCGTGCCGACCCATCGCCGCTAGCGCCCTTCCCATCAACCGGCGCGCGTTGGCTGCTTCTGGTGCGAAATCGCCTTGCTCGGCAAGCGTCACCGTCTCCCGAGCAATGTCGAGGGCATTTGCTGCCTCCCCACTGGCCAGCGCCTGCCAACCCAGCTCCTCCATGCACTGGCACTCCCCCTGGGTGTCACCGAGGTCGTGAAATCCGGCTCGGGCTCGCTGCATGAGCGTCGCCGCATGAACGTGATCCCCGAGACGGAACGCCATGACGCCAATTCCCTGGTCGGTGGCGGCGACGCCTTCGCGATCGCCCGTGACCCCGCATATTTGGCGGGTGCGCTTGAACATGTCGCGTGCGGCGGCGGCATCGCCCAGAGCGGCGGTGGTCAGAGCCAGATTGTTGAGAACCAGCGCCTCACCCGGTCGGTCCCCCATCTCGACCCGGATGCGCAGAGCCTCCTCCTCGAAACGGCGGGCTCGCTCCAGATCGTTCTGGTAGTACGAGGCGATCCCGATGTCGTTCAGCCCTAGCGCGATCTCCCGGCGGTCCCGGCGTTGGCGCGCACCATCGAGTGCTGTCCGGTAGGCCGCCTCGGCACCGGGGTAGTCACCTAGGTGCTCCTTGACCATTCCCAAATTGCGATGGAGCCGTCCGTGCCAATCGGCCAAGCCGGCAGCCACGGCCAATTCGATCCCGCGGTCGAGCGCTTCCTGCGATCCGGCGAGGTCGCCTTGACGCCATTTGATCGCGCCCTCGGTGCGTAGCGCCCGCACCCGGCGCTCGGTGTCGTCAGCGAGAGCGGCGAAATGCCAAGCCTGCTCGCCGGCGGCAAGTCCCTCCCCGTACTCCCCGAGCCGCTCAGAGCGATGGCCCTTCCGGAGCCAATACTCAGCCTGTCTCCACGGTTCCCCAGACTCTCCGGCAATCGCAGCCATCACCTCCAGGTCCGCTGCTTGCTGGGGACGCTCGCCCAGGGTGTCGTGGATGCGCTCGGTGAGGTCGGCTATGTCCCACCGCAGCGCAAGGTCGGTCTCCGGGGCCAGGTCGGCGGCCTTCTGCAACAGTCCAAGGGCATCGACGTTAGCGAACCTCTCCGCCGCCCTCCGCCCGGCGACGAGATACCAGGCAGAAGCCTCCGCAGAATCTCCGGCTTCTTGGTGGTGCCAGGCGATGGTTGCCGCCCAGTCGTCGGCCCGACCTGCAGCCTCGGTTACCTCGGTCAACCAACGCGCTGCCCGAGCGTGATAGTCGGCGCGTCTGCTCCGCAACAATGCCTCGTAAGTGACGTCACGAAGCAACCCGTGGGCGAAACCGAATTGGCGTGTGTCGGCGAAAGACGACTGCTCCGTCGCTCTTACCAGGCCCTTCCCTTCCAGCCCGGCGAGCTGGTCCGATACTTCGAACTCGGCCATTGCCTCGATGGCCCTTTCCCAGAAGGTGCGACCGATCACTGCCGCCCGGTCGGCAACCTGGCGCTCGCCCGAGGTGATCGTGTCGAGCCGAGCTTGGAGGACGCCGGTCAGCGTTACGGGGACCTGCCCGCGCTCCAAGGCAGACCGATCCGCCACTACCCGGCCCCCTTCGTGACGGATCACACCCTCCTCCATCAGCATGCGTGCTATTTCCTCGAGGTAGTAGGGGTTCCCCTCTGCAGACCCCTGGATTCGTGCAGCGACCTCTTCGGCTACCTCGGCGTCGCCGAGTTGCCTAGCCAGCAGAAGCAGCGTTTCAGCCTCATCGAGCGGGTCGAGTTCGATCCAGACCGTGGCCAGCTCTGAACGCCAACGCGGACGAAGCTCGTCGAACTCCGGCCGGGCACCAACCACTCCCAGCACCGGGCCCCTCACCGTTGACAACAGCTGCTCGATTACCTCGAGAGAGGCGTCGTCCGCCCAATGCACGTCCTCGATGAGGACGACCACGGGAGCAGTGACGGAAAGCTCCTCGAGTAGAGCGATCAGGTCGGCGGTCCCGCCCTCGCGCACTTCCCTGGGGTCCAGGTCTGCCGACTCGGTGGCCAGGCCGAGCAGCTGCGCCAAGCGGGCCCCGCGCACCACAGCGCCCTCACCGGCGAAAGCCCGCTGTATGCGCTCACGCACCTCGCTCGCCGAGCTGTTCTCGGAGAGTCCAAGCCTCTCCGCAACCACGGCGCGCAGCACGGCGAAGGCGCTGCCCGCCGTCTCCCGGGTCGCCCTCCCGGTGAGTCTGATCACTGGCTCGCCGCGGTCGGCCACCGTCCGGTCGAACTCGACAAGGAGGCGTGACTTGCCAATTCCGGCATCTCCCACCACGACGGCCAGCGCCGGGCGGCCGCTGTCGATCACCTCGTCGAGCAAGGCGTTGAGCATGGTCAACTCCTCCTCCCGACCGACGATGGGCCCGGACCCCTCCACCCCGCCGAACGCCGGCTTCCGGGTGCCCACGACCTCGTAGGCGGGCACAGGCTCGCGCTTGCCCTTCACGGTGAGGGGCGCCAACGGTTCCACCTCGAAGCGGTCGCGAACCAACGAGAGCACTTCCGAGGAGATGAGGATGCAGTCCTCCGGAGCCGCCGTTTCGAGCCGGCTCGCCATGTTCACCGTGTCGCCGACAAGAACGACGTCGCGTCCCGAGCGTCCGCCGACATAGCTGACCAGGACGGGGCCGGCGGTGATGCCGACCCGCATCGCCAGCCGCAAGCCATGCACCTCTTCCAGTCGGTCGTTGAGCCCGTGCAGGGCATCACGCATCTCGAGGGCGGCTCGCACCGCGCGAACGGCGTCATCCTCGGCGGCGACCGGGATCCCGAAAGCCGCCATGACGGCATCGCCGATGAACTTCTCGACCACTCCACCGTGCTGCTCGATCAACTCCGACCAGAGCCGGAAGTAGTCGTCGACGATCCCGCCGACGTCCTCGGCATCGAGGCGGGCGGTCATGGCGGTGAACCCGACCAGGTCGGCGAAGAGCACCGTCACCACCTTCCGCTGCTCGGCGGAGGCGAGCGACCGCAGGGTGGCGAGCCTCTCCTCGATGGGTCGGAGGGCAGTGGCCACCACCTCGTCGCCCAGCACCGACCGCTGCCCCTCGAGGGCGCGCTTGGCGGCCTCCAACTGCTCGATTTCGTCCATCCCGTTCCCTTCCCGCCGGGCGATGTTGGCACAGGACGACGCCCTACGCGGTGCCGGATCCGGGAGGCTTGACCGCCGGCAGCGGCTGAGGGCTGACGTCCTACTCTCTCGGGGATGGATTCCGGTCTCGCCGCCAGGCTGGGCGAGATCGGGGTTGATCCCGATGACCTCGGCGACCCCGCCGAAGTCTGGCGGCGCCTATTCGAGTGTTTCGGGCGCCGGGTCACTCTGGTCGACCGTTACGAGTTGGAGGCGCACCGAAGGGGTATCGAGGTCGCCCATCTCGACCCAGAGCTCCGGTCACGGTTGGCGGCGGAGGTGCTCGCCGTCCAGTACCCGGGGATCGAGATCCTGGGACCGACTTCGAGGACTCCGATCGAGGTTGTCCCCTACGACGAGGAATGGCCCAAGACCTTCGAGGCCTGGCGCCGCCGTCTCGCCGCCGCGCTGGGCCCTGCCGCCATCCGCATCGAGCACGTCGGTTCCACCGCCGTCCCCGGTCTGGCGGCCAAGCCGATTGTGGACATCCAGGTGAGCGTCGCCGACCTCGACGACGAGGCGAGCTATGTCCCGGTTATCGAATCGATCGGGGTTCCGCTCCGCGCCCGCGACGACGAGCACCGCTACTTCCGACCCCCATCCGGTCAGCCGCGTGTCGTTCAGATCCATGTCTGCGATGCAGGTGGCACCTGGGGACGGGACCACATCGTCTTCCGCGATCATCTGCGGGTGCACCCCGAGGTGGCGGCCGGTTATGGCCGGCTCAAGCTGGAACTAGCGAAGCAGTGGAAGGACGACCGCTACGCCTACACCGACGCCAAAACCGCCTTCATCCTGGACGTTTTGGACGGACTGAACCCATAACCCAGAACTCAGAACTCAGAACAGCGAGCGAGCGCAGCGAGCGAGCCTCCTCTCAACTCCTCGCCGCTGCAAAGGCGTCGGTGTAGGCGATCTCGAAGTCCCCGGTGTTGCGGATGATCTCGAGCCCGTCACGGACGTCCGGCGGCGGGTAGATGGTGGGGTCTTCGAGGACCTCGGGGAGGATGAACTCGGCGGAGGCCTCGTTGGGGCTGGCGTAGTAGTTCCAGTTGGTCAACTGAGCCCCCCGTTCGGCGTCGAGCAGGAAGTTGATGAAGGCGTGCGCCGTACATGGATGCTCCGCCCCGGACGGTATCGCCATGTTGTCCGTCCACAGGGTGGCGCCCTCCTCGGGGATCACATAGGCATAACGATCCGGGTTGTCGGTGGCGGCGAAGGCGGTAAAGAAGTTCCCGCTGTAGCCGTGCGAGACCGCCACCTCGCCGTTGACCAGATCGTCGGTGTAGAGGTCCGAGTCGAACTTGGTGATCCGGTCGATGTTGTCGCTGATCAGCGCCGCGGCGGCGTCCACCTCCTCCTGGCTCTCGCTGTTGAGCGAGTAGCCGAGGTACTTGAGCGCCGCCCCCAACGTCTCCCGGGCGTCGTTGAGCAGCGAGATTTGCCCGGCGTAGGGTTCGGTCACTGCTGGGTCGAACACCAGCGCCCAGCTAGCGGGGAAATCGGTCCCGACCACCTCGGTGTCCACCCCGAGTCCGGTGGTTCCCCATTGGTAGCCCACGGAATAGGTCAGGTCCGGGTCGTACGGCGGGGCCCGGAAATCCTCGGCCAGGTTCTCGATGTTGGGGATGGCGTCGTGCTGGAGCGGCAGTAGCAAGCCGTCGGTGATCATGATCTCAACCATGTAGTCGGAGGGCACGATCAGGTCGTAGACGGCGCCCGTCTGGATCTGAGCCAGCATCGTTTCGTTGGAGTCGTAGAAGGTCTCGTTGACCGCCACCCCGGCCTCTTCCTCGAAGGCGGTGAGCAACTCGGGGTCGATGTACTCCGTCCAGTTGTAGAGGCTGAGGTCGCCGTCGGTCTGACCCGGCTCGCAGGCCGGTGCCTCACCGGCTACTCCCGCAACCGTGGTGCCGGCGCCACCGCCCGCAACCGTGGTGCCGGCGCCACCACCTTCGCCGTCGCCACCGCCGCAAGCGGCGACCAAGAGGGCGACTACCGCCAGTAGGGCCCATAGGGAACGAAAGGTGATGCCGGTTCATGGGAATCACTCCTGTACTACCACCGCTGCTGGCCTGGTCCGTCGCTGGAAACCGAGCGAAACCCCTACGAGGATCATCGACGCTACCAACATCACGGTCGATACCGCATTGATCAGCGGTGATACCCCGCGCCGCACCAGACCGAACACGTACACCGGGAGGGTTGTGGACCCGGGCCCGGTGACGAAGCTGGTCACGACCACATCATCGAGCGAGATGGTCAGGGCCAGCAGGGCGCCGCCCGCCACCCCCGGCATGATCAGCGGAAGCGTGACTCTGCGGAACGCCGACCATCGGTTGGCGTAGAGATCGGAGGCTGCCTCCTCGAGGTGGGCGTCCATCTGGCCAAGCCGGGCACGGACCACCACGGCGACGAAAGAGATGTTGAAGGCGATGTGCGCCAGTGATATCGAGGTGAGCCCGAGGTTGAGCCTGGTGCCGAGCGACCCGTTGAAGATGGCGAAGGCTTGGGAGAAGAACAAGAGGAGCATTACCGCCATGGTCACGTCGGGGATGATGATCGGCAGGTAGAGCAGACCGTCGTACGCCCGCTGGCCGCGGAACCGGTACCTCTCCAGGGCCAGTCCCGCCGCTGTGCCCAGGACGGTGGAGACGATGGTCGAAACCAGGGCGACAACCAGCGAGTTGCGGAGCGACCGTAGGACGTTGTCGTCCTGGAGCATCGCCTCGTACCAGCGCAGCGACGGACGGGTCCACACCCCGACATTGCGGTTGTCGTTGAACGAGTAGACGATCAGCACGATGATCGGGGCGTAGAGGAAGAGGAACACGAGCCAGGCCTGGAGCCCCAACAGCTTCTGGACCACACCGCTGGGCCGCGTCCCCTCCCTCACAGCGTGCGGCCCCCGGTGCGGAAGTAGACCATGGTCGCCCCGAGCATCACGGCGAGGATGGCCACCGACAGCGCCGACCCGAACGGCCAGTTGCGCGCCGCAGGAACTGGGACACGACGAAGCTGCCGAGCAGCGTGGTGCGGGCGCCGCCCAGAATCTCGGGGGTGACGTAGGCACCAAGCGAAGGGATGAAGACGAGCACGCTCCCGGCGATAACCCCCGGTCGAGATAGCGGCCAGGTGATCCGGCGGAAGGCGTTCCATCCCGATGCGTAGAGGTCGCGACCCGCCTCGACCAGGCTCCAATCGATCCGCTCTATCGCCGCGTAGAGCGGGAGCACCATGAAGGGCAGGTACCCGTAGACGAGGCCGACCAGGACCGCTGTGGTTGTGAACAGCACCCGGGTTTCGCCGAACCCGAGCAACTGGCTGAGTTGGGAGATCGGGCCCTCCGACCCGAGCAGCACCCTCCAGGCGTAGGTGCGCACCAGGAAGTTGGACCAGAAGGGGATGAGCACCAGGACGAGCAGCACATTGCGCATCGTCGTTCCCCTGGTGGCGATGTAGTAGGCGAATGGGTAGCCGAGCAGCAGGCAGATGATGGTGGTCGCCGCCGCCAGCCAGAGTGAGCGGAACACGACCTCGACCACCAGCGACGAAGCCAGCCTCTGGTACGAGTCGAGGTTCCAGTCCTGGAGCAGGGTCTGCCCGGTGGCGCTGCGCGAGGCGAATGAGTAGACAACGACGATGGCGAGCGGGATGGCGAAGAAGATGATCAGGTAGACCCAGCCAGGGACCGCCAGCAGGAAGCCGCGGCGGGATTCGGCCCGCTCGGCGGCTGCTTCCAACTCGGGTGTGACCGCCGGCGCCGCCATCAGTTCTCCAGCGCCTCGGCGGCGTCGGGTGCGAAGGAGATCACGACCCGGTCGCCCGACTCGTACCGAGGAACCCCCCCGATGTTCTCCACCCTGGCGTCGACCATGGGCCCGGCATCGAGGTCCACCTCGTAATAGAGGGCGTCGCCGTAGTAGAGCCGGCGCCGGACCCTTCCCTCGAGCCGCTCCTGGCCGACGGGCACCTCGTCAGGCGAACCGTGGAGGCTGACGCATTCCGGACGCAGCAAGAGAGTCACCTCGGTCCCAGGCTCGCTCGTGGTGACGGCCCCGACGATCAGCCCATCGGCGATCGAGACCCGCCCCCCCTCGACAACCTTCCCGTCGATGAAGTTGGTCTCGCCGATGAACCCCGCCACAAACCGGTCTGCAGGGCGCTCGTAGATCTCCTCCGGCGACCCGACCTGGAGCAACCGGCCGTGGTTCATCACCCCGATCCGGTTCGACATGGTGAGCGCCTCCTGCTGGTCGTGGGTCACGTAGATGAAGGTGATCCCCACCCTTTGCTGCAGGTCCTTGAGCTCGAGTTGCATGGCTTCGCGCAGCTTGAGATCCAGTGCGCCGAGAGGCTCGTCGAGCAGAAGGACCTGCGGCTCGTTGACCAGCGCCCTTGCCAGCGCCACCCGTTGCTGCTGACCGCCTGAGAGCTGCCGCGGCTTGCGGTCCTCCATCCCGGCGAGCCGCACCAGGTCGATGGTGCGTGCCACCCGATCGTTGACCTCGGACTTCGGCACCTTCCGCATCTCGCAGCCCGAAGGCGACGTTCCCGGCCACCGTCATGTGGGGGAAGAGGGCGTAGGACTGGAACACGGTGTTGATGGGCCGCTCGTTGGGCGGGCGCAGACCCATGTCGAAGCCGTGGACCCTGATGCTCCCCTCGGTGGGGAACTCGAGGCCGGCGATCATGCGGAGCGTGGTGGTCTTGCCGCACCCCGATGGGCCCAGCAGCGAGAAGAACTCCCCGTCGGCGATGGAGAGGTGGAGCTCCTCGACCGCCACCACCTCGCCGAACCGCTTGATGACTCCGTCGAGTTCGACCGCCGGCTCGGCCAACCTCACCTCTCTGCTCAGGGTGTGGGGAGGATAGGGAAGCGTTCGACGTCAGGTCGCCCCAGAGACACCCCGTTTTTGCGTCACTTGACGCGGCCCTGGCCGCCTCAGGTGACGCCAAAACCGTCGTCGGGCTTGCAAGAGAGACCGCAGCCTGGTCACCCGCTCGTCCCACTCCGAGCCGACTTCGAGCATCCAGCGCACCGCCCCGGTGAGCGGCTCGGGCGTAACCCGATACTGGACCTCACGGCCCACCTTCGAGCCAGGATCAGTCCCGCCGCACCAAGCGCATCGAGGTGTTTGGAGACGGCCTGTCGGCTGACCGGAAGGCCGGCGGCCAACTCGGTGGCGGTGACGTCGCCCTGCTCGGCCACCCTCTGTAAACCAGCCGCCTGGTGGGATCGGCCAGCGCCGAGAAGACTGCCTCGACACTCATCGACGGGCGAGGGCGAGGATCCCACCGGGATGGTATGAGCGGCGGGTCGATCCAGGTCGTCTCGATCAGCTCCAAGGTCCAAGCCGGCGACCTTGTCTCGGTGATGGTGAGGACGACTGCCTCGGTCGGTTTCTGCGATGGCCAGCTCCACCACGGTGTCGGTGGCGCCGTCCTCATCGCCCGCCTCCCACCAGCGCCATGTCAAACGGCGCCCGGGCTCGAACTCCTCGACGACACCCTCTCGCCGCTGTGTGGCGCGGAAGTCGATCTTGCCGCCCGGCCGAAGGTCGATCTCGATGTCTCCGCCGAGCCAGTCACCGAGAGCTCCGGTCACGATCTCCCACACTCGGTCGGGGCCGAGCTCGATCTCGATCCGGCGCACCACCCTGGGCTCCTCGTGCAACTCCATGGTTGCAAGTTAGCACCCGTTGGTCATAAGATGAAACGCAACCGACTGGTTGCACAAGGAGGTTGCCATGGTCCAACTGCTCGTCCCCACCGTGATCGAGGACACACCCCGCGGCGAGCGGGCCGTCGACCTCTACTCCCGCCTCCTCGGATCGAGGGTGGTCTTCCTCGGGTCCCAGATCGACGATCAGGTGGCCAACTTGGTGGTGGCGCAACTTCTCCATCTCGAGGCGGACGACCCCGACAAGGACATCAACCTCTACGTCAACTCACCCGGCGGCGAGATGTCGGCGATGATGGCGATCTACGACGCCATGCAGCACGTCCGGCCCGACGTCGCCACCACCTGCGTCGGTCTGGCGGCGTCGGCGGGAGCCGTCATCCTCGCCGGCGGCGCACCCGGGAAGCGGTCCGCCCTCCCCCACAGCCGGGTCCTGATCCACCAGCCGGTGATCACCGGACAAATTCAGGGCCAGGCGAGCGACATCGAGATCCATGCCCGCGAGGTCATCCGGATGAAACAGCAGATGCTCGACATACTCGCCGCGCACACCGGCCAGCCCCGAGAGCAGATCGAGCTCGACACCGACCGGGACCGATGGATGACCGCCGAAGAGGCTGTCGGGTACGGCCTGGTAGACCGGGTGCTGGATAGGCGATCGATCACGGCTCCGAGCAACGGGCATCGGCGAGGTGCAGCGGTTGGTCAAGCCCGGCTGAACTTCAGCGAGGTCTCGTCGTCCCGGCCGAGTCGGGGACCGTTTAGAGGGATCCGGCGACCAGCTCACCTTCGATCAGGGTCGCTGCCGTCCGGGTGTCCCCGATCGCGTCGAGAGCCTCGAAGGGGTCACGGTCGGCCACGACCAGGTCGGCGAGCTTCCCCGGCTCGATCGTCCCCGTCTCCCGGTCGAGATGGTTGACCCACGCCGACCCGGCGGTGGCGGCGGTCGAGAGCAGCGGGGAGATCGAGCCGCTCGTCGGGCAGGAACGGGTCGGCGCCACGGTTCTCCGGGTCGATCCGGCGCACAGCCACTTCGAGGATCTTCCAGGGGTCGGCGGAGGACACGCTCCAGTCGCTCCCAATCGCCAACTGGGCGCCGTTGCGTATCAGGCTGGCAAACGGGTACTGCCACCGCCAGCGCGGCTCGCCCAGGTAGGGGATGGTGAGGTCGCGCTGGTACTCCTCGTGCTGGGCCCACAACGGCTGGGCGTTGGCCGTCACCCCGAGACGACGGAAACGAGCGAGGTCGTCAGGATGGATCACCTGGATGTGCGCCACATGGTGTCGCAGGTCGTTCCACCCGTTGGCACGGCGGGCGGCGGCCACCGCATCGAGGGCGCTGCGGACGGCACGGTCACCGATGGCGTGGAAATGGCATTGGAACCCGGCCGCATCGAGTGCGGTGACGTGTGCGCCGAGCTCGTCTGGGTCGATGAAGTCGATCCCGGTCCGCTCCGACGGCCGGCCTCCTCGTCGAGATATGGCTCGAGCATCGAGGCGGTGAAATTCTCGGCGACACCGTCGAGCATCAGTTTGACCGTGGTTGGCGAGAACCGATCCGATGACCCCCGCCTGTCCAGCAGCTCCTCGATCTGCTCGGCTCCGCGGTCCCGCTCCCACCAAAGCGCGCCAACCACCCGGGCCCGCAGCTTCCCGTTGGCAGCCGCCCATCGGTAGGCGTCCTCAACGTCGCTCTCGACCGATGCGTCCTGCCACCCGGTGATCCCAAGATCGAGCATGTACCGCTGACCCGCCTCGAGGGCGGCGCGCCACTCTGATTCGGTGGTGGGGGGCTGATGACGCTCGGACCAGCGCCATTGCCCCTTCTTGGAGGGTGCCCGCCGGGGCTGCCGTCGGGGCGCCGCTCGATCCGGCCGTCGGGCGGGTCGGGGGTCCGATCGTCCACACCGGCGATCTCGAGGGCGCGGCTGTTGACCCAGGCGCCATGGCCGTCGCGATTGGTGAGGAAAACCGGTCGGTCGGGGACGATGGCATCGAGATCCTCCCGCAGCGGGGTGCCACCGGGGAAAGCCCCCATCGACCATCCTCCGCCCAGGATCCACTCTTTGTCCGGCTGGGAGGCGGCATAAGCGGCGATCGCCTCGAGGGATTCGGAGCGGGTCTCAATCCCCAGCATGGCGAGCCCGAGCAGTTCGAGCCCCGAGGTGACCGGGTGGCAGTGGGCGTCTTGAAAACCCGGGACCAACAGACGGCCGCCAAGGTCGACAACGTCGGTGGCGGGCCCGATGTGCTCGCCGATCTCCCTGTCGCTGCCGACGGCGACGATCCGACCCCGCTCGACCGCCACGGCGCGGCACCAGCTACGAGCGGCGTCGGCGGTGAACACCGCTCCGTTGACGAAGGCGAGGCTGGCCGGCATGGCCCGGCAGTATGCCAAGGAGTGGCGGAGTGGTGGCGTGGCAGGTCGAGGAGGTGACGCCCCTCCTCCTGCGGATGGTCAGGGGTTTGACCCGAACCAAAACCCGTCACCCGCTCAGCGGCCAGCGAGCGAGCCTCCGTCTAGTGTGCGGCTCCCCATGGGCAGCTTGTGGCATCCATTCGCCCCGATGGCCCACGTCGCCGAGCACCCCTTCGTGGTGGTCCGCGGCGAGGGCGCATATGTATTTGACGAGGCCGGTCGGCGGTACCTCGACGGGACAGCATCGCTGTGGTACGCCAACATCGGCTACGGGCGGAGCGAGGTGGCCAATGCCGTGGCTCGGCAGATGGAGACGCTCCACGCCTACCACCTGTTCGTCGATTTCGCCACGCCCCCCGCCCTGGAACTGGCCGACCGAATCGCCTCGCTGGCCCCCATCGAGGGGAGCAAGGTCTTCCTCACCAGCGGGGGGTCCGACGCGGTGGACACCGCCGCCAAGCTGGCGAGGCGGTACTTCCACGAGATCGGGCAGCCCGAGCGCACCGTGCTCATCGCCCGGGAGTGGGCATACCACGGGATGCATGGTTTCGGGACGTCGTTTGGGGGGGATGGAGCCCAACCGTTTCGGCTACGGGCCCCTCATCGAGGATGTTGTGCTCGTCCCGCACGACGATCCCGAGGCGGTGGAGAAGGCGATAGACCACGTCGGGGCGGAGCGGGTGGCGGCGATGATCTGTGAGCCCGTCATCGGCGCCGGCGGGGTGAGGCCGGCCCCGGAGGGCTATCTGCCATCGGTACGCGAGGCGGTGCGGCGCGCCGGCGCCCTCTTCGTAGCCGACGAAGTGATCACCGGGTTCGGACGATGCGGCGACTGGTTCGCCTCGACCAGGTTCGACCTGGAGCCGGACATCATCACCTTCGCCAAGGGTGTCACCGCTGGGTATCTCCCGCTCGGTGGCGTGATCGCCGCCCCACACATCGCCGCTCCGTTCTTCGAGCGTCCCGGCGTGATCTGGCGGCACGGCTACACCTACTCCGGTCACACCGCCGCCTGCGTCGCCGCCCTGGCCGTTCTCGACATCATCGAGAGGGAAGGGATTCTCGAGCGAGCCCAGGAGCTGGAGGGGGAGCTGATGGCGGCGCTCGCCCCACTCAGCGATCTCGAGGGAGTCGATCACATCAGGGGAGGGGTGGGTGCGCTGGCGGCGGTGCAGCTCACCGAAGACGATCCGGCCCGGGCCGGGTCGACGGCCTCGGCATGCCGGGAGGCAGGCGTCATCACCCGGGCGATGGGTGGAGGCGCTCTCCAGGTCTCGCCGCCTCTGATCCTGACCACCGAACAGGTCGACGAGCTCGCCATCGGTCTGAGCCGCGGGATCGAGGCATCCACCGCTCCGTGACCCAGGACGGGGCGCAACCGCAGCTGGCGACCGTCCCCTTCTGGATCGACGACCATCCCCCACCGTCAGGGCTGTCGTCGAACCTGCCCGCGCGGCTGCGACGTGGTCGTCGTCGGCTCCGGTTACACCGGGCTCGCCGCCGCTCGCCGGCTGGTCCGATCGGGGCATGGCAGTCGTGATCCTCGAAGCGGGCGGGGTCGCATCGGGCGCATCCAGCGTCAACGCCGGGATGGTCAGCCCCGACGTGAAGCGCGGTGTCATGGCGGTGGCCCGCGAGCGCGGCATGGCAGTCGCCAAAGAGATCTGGAATGCCACCGAGCGGGCGGTCGACCTGGTCGAGGAGATCGCCACCACCGAGGGAATCGACGCCGGATGGCACCGGGTGGGGATGGCCGGTTTGACCGGGCGCCCCGGAGCCATTTCGGCGCTGCGGACCGAAGCCGCCTGGTTCGAGTCCGAGATGGGATATCCGACCGAAGTGGTCGGGCCCGATCGGATCGAAGAGGTAGTGGGGAGCGATCGTTTCGCCGCCGCCATCATCGAGCCGGCAGGCGGTGGACTGCACCCGGCTCGCTACGCCTTCGGCCTGGCGGCGGCGGTGGTGAGGGCGGGCGCCGTGCTCTGCGAGCACACCCCGGCATTGGAGATCGTCGCCACCGGCTCGGATTTGCTGGTCCGCACTCCCGGCGGAGACGATCCGAGCGGCGTCGGTGCTGGTTGCCACCAACGGGCTGACCGGTGATCTGGTCCCATGGCTGCGCCGCCGGGTGGTCCCGGTGGGCAGCTATATCGCGGTGACCGAACCGCTCCCGGGCGACTTGGCGGAGCGGCTCATCCCCGGCAACCGCATGTTGTGGACCATGCAACGGCTGCTCACCTATTTCCGGCGCACCCCCGACGACCGCCTGTTGCTTGGTGGGCGCCACGACCTGCGGGCGGGGAGAGACCTCGTAAACAGCGCGGCCAAGCTCCGCACGCGAATGGTCGAGATCTTCCCCGACCTGGCGGAGGTTGCCATCACCCATAGCTGGGGCGGCACCATCGGTGTCACCTTCGACCTACTCCCCCACATAGGGAGGATGGGTGACGTGTGGTACGCACTCGGTTACAGCGGACATGGTGTGGCTCTCGCCACTTATCTCGGAGACGAGGTTGCGGGGAGGATCACCGGCGAGACCGACGCCAGCCCGTTCGAGACGCTTCCCCACCCGACGAAGTGGTACTACCGGCGCCATCCGTGGTTTCTCCCTGCAGCCGCGGCCTGGTACGGGGTGCTCGACCGGCTGGGAAGGTGAACGGCTACCTTGCGGGCATGGCCGGCTGGGTGTGAGGAATCGCCCGGCGGCGGCAGCGGTTGTGTCCTGTGCAGCGGCACCCCGGGAGGAGCGATGGCAGACGAGCGGCAGCGGGTCCGTATGGAGCGATCGGCCAAGAGGGTCAGGACCTACCTGGGCGGAGTCGCCATTGCCGACTCGACCACCCCATGGCTGGTTTGGGAGAAGCCCTTCTACCCGACTTACTACTTCCCCGAAGAAGACGTCCGCACGGATCTGCTCGTGCCGAGCGGCGCCACCGAGCGCATGCCGAGCCGGGGTGAGATCCGGTACCTCACGGTCAAGAACGATGAAGGCGACGTGGTGGACGCCGCCTACCACCATCCGGAGTCACCTGTGGAGGCGCTGCGGAACCTCTACGCCTTCCGCTGGGATGCAATGGACTCGTGGTTCGAGGAGGACGTCGAGGTCTATACCCATCCCCGGGACCCCTACACCCGGGTCGATGCCCTCCCCAGCTCACGTCACGTGTTAGTCGAGGTCGACGGGGTGAAGGTGGCCGACAGCACCCACCCGACGCTGCTGTTCGAGACCGGTCTACCGGTGCGCTATTACCTGCCGAAGACCGACGTGCGGTTCGACCTGCTCACCCCGACGGACCATCACACCCGTTGTCCCTATAAGGGGACCGCCAGCTATTGGACCCTGAAGCTCAACGACGTGGAGCACCACAACCTGGTGTGGGGTTACCCCTACCCGCTCCCGGAGAGCATGGGTGTGGCCGGGATGGTGTGCTTCTACAACGAGAAGGTCGACATGGTGATCGACGGGGTACCCCAGGAGCGGCCACGCTCCCCCTTCAGCTGATATCCCCTACTGCCGAACCCTGGCCAGCAGCCGCAGCATCTCCAGGTAGAGCCAGACGATTGTCACCATGAGGCCGAAGGCGGCGTACCAGTTCATGAAGCGGGGCATCCCCGATGCGGTCCCCCGCTCGATCAGGTCGAAGTCGAGCAGCAGGTTGAAGGCGGCGACTCCGATCACCACCAAGCTGAAGATGATCCCGATAGGGCCGGTGTCCCAGACGAGGGGGATGCCCACGTTGAAGAACGAGAGCACGATCGACACCAGGTAGAACAGCGCGACTCCGATGGTGGCGCCGATCACCCAAGACCGCATCCGCTGAGTCACCTTGATGGTTCGGGTGACAAAGAGGGTGAGCATCACGACGAACACTGCACCGGTTGCCAGGACTGCCTGGAGGACGATCCCCTCGAACTGGATCTCGTAGACGTGGGAGATGGCACCGAGCAGGAAACCCTCTACGACCGCATAAAGCGGGCCGAGCACCGCCGCCAACTTGGGGACGAACGAGGCGGCGATGGCGAGGACCACGGCGCCGATCAGCGCACCCCACAGCAGACCCGGGTTCTGCAAGCCCTCGAACTCGTCCACGGAGCGCCACCCGAAGACGCCGCCACCCATGAGGATTATCAGAAGGAGGAACGTCGCGCGGGTGGTGCCGCCAATCGACATGCCACCTTCGGTCACCGGGACGGTGGGCGCAGGAGGCGCCGAGGTGGTCATGGCCGTGTCCGCCGTGGCTGCCGCAGAACCCGCTCCTGTGGCAGGAGTCGGGCCGAATTGACGCTGCAGGACCGGGTTCGGCATGCGACGCGACCTCTCGTGGGGAAACCCGAATTCTACCGGAGGTCGCTCAGAGCTCGAGCGCGGAGCCGGGTCCAGGTGTCGGCGAGGTCCTCCGGGATGACCCGGGTGCCGCCCACGACGCTCATGAAGTTGGTGTCACCTGCCCATCGGGGAACGAGATGGAGATGGAGGTGCCCGGGAACCCCCGCCCCGGCCACGCGTCCCAGGTTGGCGCCGATGTTGAAGCCGTCGGGGTTGAAGGCGCGGCGAGCAACCTCCTCGCCCAACGCGAGCAGCGACCACATCTCGGAGCGCTCGTCATCGTCGAGATCGCCCGGCCCGGCGACGTGCCGGTAGGGGCCGACCATGAGATGTCCGGTGGCGTATGGGTACCGGTTGAGGACGGCGAAGGCGTGCTCGCCCCGCCGAATGATGAGTCCCTCCTCGTCGTCCTGTCCGGGCAACCGGCAGAAGATGCACTCCTCTGCCTCCTGTCCGAGTCCCTGGACGTACTGCGATCGCCAGCCGGCCCAGAGGATGTCGAGCTCAGCCACCCGCCGCGCCGCCCGACTCCGGGTCCACGTCGGGGCCGAGAGCCTCTTCTATCAGGCGCTTCTTCAGAGCCCACAGCTTCGGTGTGAGTGACACGTGGTAGATGTGCGGGTTGACCAACCGGCGCACCCCAGGGTCGAGCCGCTCCAGGTCGCGCTGGCGACGCTCTTGCAGGACATCGATCGGCGGCAGCTCCTCGACCAGGTCACCCTCTACCAGGATGTCGGTCAGCAGGGGCTCGACCTCGGACACCCTTCCTGGATCGAGCACCCGGCGCAGCTCGTGGCGAGTGGGGTGGTGCAACTCGAGTCGTCTTCCGGCGGCCACCTCTTCGTCCTCGGTGGCCATCAGGTCGGCGGTAGCCCGGCCGCGCTCGTCGTAGACACGCCACACCGACTTGCGCCCCGGGTTGGGAACCTTCTCCGCCGTCTCCGAGATCTTGATGGCGGGCACCCAGTCCCCGCCGTGGTGCACGGCGACCAGCTTGTAGACCCCGTCCTGGACGGCGTCACCCTGCGACGTGATCAGGTTGGAGCCGACGCCGTAGGTGAGCCGGCCGATCACCCCGTCGGCGTCCATCCCGTAGCGCGGCGCCTCGTCTTCGATCTGGCGGAGGATCTGCCAGATGGCGAGCTCGTCGAGGCCGCTGGATAGGACGATCGTCGTGTCGGGGAACCCGGCCTTGTCGAGCATCTCGGCGGAGCGGATGGCGAGGTAGGCGAGGTCGCCCGAGTCAAGCCTGATCCCGAGCGGCTCGTGCCCGCGTGCCCTCAGCTCCTCGAACACGGTGATGGCGTTGGGGACACCCGACTCGAGAGTGTCGACGGTGTCCACTAGCAGCACGGTGTCGTCCGGATATACCTCGGCGAAGGCACGGAACGCTTCCAGTTCCCCCCTCCCCATGGCGAGATACACCTGGACGAGGGAGTGGGCGTGCGTTCCCTTGGGGGCAAACCCAAGGGAGACGGCCACGCCGACATTGGAGGTGGAGACAGCCCCGCCGACCAGTGCTGCCCTGGCGCCGGCGTTGGCGGCGCGCTCTGGGCCCCGTCGCAACCCGAACTCGATCACCGGGCGGCCCCGGCCGGCGTCCACGACACGCGACGCCTTGGTCGCCACCAGCGTCGGGTAGTTGAGATGGTTGAGAAGGGACGTCTCCACGATCTGCGCCATGGCCAGCGGCCCCTCCACCACCGCCTGGGGCACATCGATGTGGATGACCCTGCCCTCGGGTACCGCCCGCAGCGTCAGCGACTCGAAGCCGCCCTGCCGGCTCAGCCAGGTGAGGAAGTCGTCGCCGAACAACCGGCGCCCGGTGACCCCTTTGAGTGAGCGCAGCGCATCGAGATCCTCATTGGTCACCCTCGTGGTCTGCATCCAATCCACCAGCCACTCGAGACCCGCCGTGATGCAGTAGCCGGCTTGGTGGTTCCCGTAGTCGGGGTACTTCCTGAAGAACTGGTCGAACTGGGCCCGCTGGTCGTGTAGGCCCATCCGGAGATAGACCTGGGCCATGGTCAGTTGGTAGAGGTCGGTGAAGAGGATCCCGCCGAGAAGATGCCGGGAAGTCATGGAGCGACGGAATCGTACCCCCGGAGGCGCCGACCGGCGGCCGTCGGCGGCGCAGGTATCAGTTCTGGCGTGACTGAACCACCGGATAGGTACCTCAGTCACTGCAGAACCGCGAGGGCCTAATCAGGCCAGCTTGACTCCGGCGGCGGCGCAGCGCCTCAGTGGCCCGATCGCCATCGCCCGGCCGGAGGTCGACCGGCCTGGTCGCCTCCATCAGCACGGTCGTGGGAAGACCGAGCTCGGCGGCGTCGATGGCGGTGTCCTTCACGCAGTAATCGAGGGCCAAGCCGACCACCACTACCCGGGTGATTCCTCTCGCCTCGAGCAGGTCTGCCATCTCGGTGTCGGTCTCGTGACCGGTCTCGGGGTGCCGGACGGTGAACCCGGAATAGCCGTCCTCGCCGCCGGTCCCTTTCTTGACCGACGCCCCGGTCACTCTCAGCCCGTCGACGAACTCGGCGCCCCAGGTATCGCCGACACAGTGAACCGGCCAGATGCCTCCGTCCTTCTCGAAGTGGGGGGTCACCGGCGGGTGCCAGTCCTGGGTGTAGACCACCAGGGCATCGGCGGCCTCAGCCTTCTCGATCTCGCGGTTGACGGCATGGACCACGTCGTCGCCCCCGCCGACATAGAGGCCACCGTCAGGGTGGGCGAAATCGTTCTGCATGTCGACGACGAGCAGAGCGGTGGACGCGTCGTACTCGATCTCGTTCATGGCTCGTAGAGCGGAAGCTGGTCAACTGCCTCGGCGGCGACGGCGAGGCGGACCTCGCGCTCGGTGAGAACCTCCACCCACTCGGTGGGGATGAGCCGGCGCTCCTTACTGACCAACCCCCGCTCGACGACGATATGGGTCATCCGATCGGTATTGGCATCTACGACGACCTCCTCGACCCTCCCCAGATGGGCGCCATCGACACCGAGCACGGGGGACCCCACCTCGACCGCCACCGTGCCCTCTGGGATGTTCTGCCTCTCGTGGTGTAGGCGCTCCGCCCTCGGCGGGGATGGTGACGGCGTCGGGTCCTCCGCCCATAGGCGTCACCCAGATGACCGAGTCACCGGGAAGCTGGCCGCGAGCGTGGGTCTCCTCATCGACCGTCACGTAGGAGGACTCCTCGAAATGGGAGAGGCTGTCAACGGTCCACCGCTGCTCGAGAACCACAGCGCCCTCGTCGGTGCTGACCACGGCATCGACGGGGACCACGCGGTCCTCCTTGAAGAAGAACCCCTTGTGAACAACCAGGTCTGTGACCTGCGCCGTCACCGGATCGATCACGATCCGGTCTACACGGCCCACCTGCGTCCCGTCCCAGAGGAACACATCCATTCCGGCCTTGAATTGCATCTTTCTCCTCGGTCTACTCGGCCAAGGTACCCGAACCGGCCCTCAAATATCCCGTCGACACGCGTTTCAGCCACCCCCCTCCGGAGCCGATATACGGCCACAGTCAGTGGTGTTCCCGGGGGTCAGGGATGTGAGGTGCTGATGGATTCTCTGTTGACGTGGGCCATCGCCGGTTGCGGCGTCCTCATCGGTGTCCTGCTTGCGCTGGTGATTGGCGGCCCCATCGGATGGGTGATCGGTGCAGGGGCTGCCGTCACCATCGCCTTCGTCGGCGCACGGACGCGCCGTCATCGCACCGACGAGGTGCTCAGGGAGCGGCTCCGCCGCTCCGTCTGAGAAATAACCTGCGGGGTCGTGGCGACACCAAGCGGACTCGTCATCAGAGCGGGCCAACCCACTGACGCATCTCAGATCGCAGGAGTCCAAGTCAGGTCATGGAAGGTCGCCTACCGCGGTGTCTTCCAGGATGAGTGGCTCGACCGCCTGACGGTTGAGGAGCGGTTGCCCTTTTGGGAGCGATATCTATCCGACGACGACAGCGCCACGCTCGTCGCCGAAATCGACGGAATCGTCGTCGGATTCGCTCTACTCGGCGCCGATCGAGACGACCCATCCAGGGGCAAGATCCTCGCCATCTACCTCGACCCTCAGGTTTGGCGGCGGGGGTATGGGCGGGCCTTGATCATTGCCTCGGAGAAGACGCTCAGCGAGCGCTTCTCCACTGCGATTCTCTGGGTGCTCGATCAGAACGACAGAGCGCGTCGCTTCTACGAGGCGGTCGGATGGGTCCACGACGGCACCTCGAAACCAATGGACATCTTCGGGCGCGATGCGACCGAGGTGCGCTACCGCAAGGATCTGGACCCCGGTCGGGCGGAAGGCAGCTCCAACCGGTAGGACTCGACCAAGTCCGCCAGTTCGTGGGGCCGGCTGAGCGCAGGGAGATGACCGCTATCGATCACATCAGGGGCGATCCCGAGCCGGTCCCGCGAGAGCCGTCGCACCAGGTCCAGCGGGAACAAGCGGTCGTCGCGCCCCGCCACCACGCGGGTTGGCACGGCCGGCCATTCATCCACCGGCCACGGTTGCTCGAAAGGAGTCCCCGACTGGTACCTCTCGCCGCGGGCGAATGCCTCGGCGACCACGGATTCGGGCACGTCGTGGAAGAAAGTGGTGCGAACGTCGAATGGGGCGTCCGGGTCGCGGCCTTCTCGAAGGTCCAAGGCGCGCCGCGACGCCTCCTGGCCGCTCGTCACCCACCACTCGCCGGGATGCGCACCCGGGAGAGGGATCATGGGGGCCACCAGGACGATCAGGTCGACCGGGACCAGGTCGCACACCAGCGGAACGGTGAACGCCCCCATCGACTGCGCCACCAATGTGACTCCCGACCATTCGGTCACAGCGCGTGCCACGGCGCAGGCATACTCGGGGAACCCGGCCAAATCGTCGTCGCAGGGAAGGTCAGGGGCAACCACGGCGTGGCCGCGCTCCTCGAGCAAAGGGGCGACCCGGTGCCAATACCAGGAGTCCGAGGCTGCGCCGTGGATTAGGACATAGGTGGCCATCGTGCACTCCAAATCGTGTCGTCGTCAGAGATGAGACGTCGCCGAGGCGGCCGAATAATCGGTCGAGGCGTCCGTCTAGGGTGGCTGGAGTGACCAATCCTCCTGAGGATGTCGAGGCTTTTCTGGCTGCGCTGCCGGACGACAGACGCGTTGCCCTCCTCGAGTTGCGCGATGTCATCGCCGAAGCCGCCCCCGATGCGGTGGAATCGGTGAGCTATGGAGTACCTGCGTTCAAATACCGCGGGCGGCCGCTGGTCTCCTACGGATCCAGTAAGACCCATTGCTCCTTCTACGTGCAGAGTCCGGCGGTGATGGAGGCGCACCGGGACGACCTCGAGGGCTACGACACTGCCAAAGGCACTGTTCATTTCACCCCCGAGGCGCCGCTCCCGGCGCAACTGGTGCAGAAGCTGGTCAAGGCCCGCATCGCCGAGACAGACGCCGCAGCCAAGTAACCCCGCAGGTTTGCCCGCCGTTCGATAGGGGTAGCACCGGATCCCGCCGAACATGGCACCGCAAACCTGGAGGGATCGTGGACGACGCTCAAGTCGAAGAGTTGCTCTACCAAGCGTTGGAGACCGAGCTGGGAGGCGTGCAGGTCTACAAGACTGCGCTCAAGTGCGCCGTGAACGACGGCCTGCACGAGGAGTGGCAGAAGTACCTCGACGAGACCGAGAACCACGTCCGTATCGTCAGTACGGTCTTCGACGAGTTGGACCTCGACCCGGAGAAAGAGACACCAGGCCGAGAAGTGGTCCGGTTCAAGGCCCAATCACTGATCAAGTCAATGGAGATGGCGCTCGCCGCCGGCAATCCGGACGCAGCCCAACTCGTCGCCGCCGAGGCGGTGGTCGACGCCGAGATCAAGGACCACGCCAATTGGGAACTCATCGGCCGTGTTGCCGAGAAAGCAACGGGGAAGATGGCCTCTGTGCTCATGGAGGCCTACGAGCAGGTGGAGGAAGAAGAGGACCACCACCTCTATCACACCCAGGGCTGGACACGGGAACTGTGGATCGAGTCGCTGGGCATGCCCGCCGTGCTCCCGCCCCCCGAGGAGCAGAAGACCGTCGCCACGGCGATCGGCGCGGCCCGAGCCGAGCAGTCACGCGAGGAACTGATCGGAAAGAAGCCCAAGGAGTAACCGGCGTCGCCGAGCTATTGGAGCGTGCCCGGGGTGGGACTCGAACCCACACGCTCGGAGAGCAGAGCTGTTTAAGAGCCCCTCGTCTACCAATTCCGACACCCGGGCGATGGGACGAGGGTAAACCGGTCAGTCGACCAGAGAGAGCGCGATCGCATCGAGCATGTCGCTCTCGGAGACGCGGTAACCAGCGAGGCCGAAATGGCGCAGCACCGCCTCGGCGCAAATGGCGCCACCAAGGATCACTGGTGCCCTCCCCGGATCGAGCGCCGGGAAGGCGGCAGCAGTCTCATCAATGCTCAGTTGCGAAAGCTCTTCGACGAGCCGGGTCACATCGACCATGGTCACCCCGCTCCCGTGGACGGCCTCGGCGTCGTAGGCGGCGAGCCGCAGCGTCATCGCCGCAAGCGAGGTGATCGTCCCGGCAACGCCGATGGTGACTTCAGGCGTTCCCGGCAAGGCGGTTCCGGCCAGCGCCCCCGCCACCAACTGTCTACCCGCTTCGACCTGATGCGGTGGAGCAGGACGATCAGGGACGGCGCGCTCGGTCACCCGAACCGAACCGATATCGATGCTCGAAGCCATCTCGGGACCTACCGAACCGAAAACGAGCTCGGTACTGCCGCCGCCGATGTCCACGACGAGCGCCGGAGTTGGGGTGGATCCGAGCGTCGCACCCTTGAAGGCGAGAGTCGCCTCCTCCTCACCGGGGATCAACTCGGGGCGATGGCCGAGCGCTGCTTCTGCGCGGTCAAAAAACTCCTCTCGGTTTGTCCGCGTCCCGGCTGGCAGAAGTCGCCACGACCCGGACGCGCTCAGCTCCGAGGTCGGCGATCCGTTGCCCGAAGCCGGCGAGTACCTCGATGGTGCGGCGCATCGGCTCCTCGCCCAACCGCCGCTCCCGATCGACGCCCTGACCCAACCTGGTGACAGCCGAATGCCGCTCCACCTTCTCGAGGCGCCCGTCGACTCTGGTCGGCGACGAAGAGCCTCATCGAGTTGGTTCCTATGTCGACGGCTGCGACCCGCATTGGAAAGCGAAACTACCCCATGCGGGCTCGACCCACTCCGGGTTGCGCACCGCCCCTCCCGGCCCCTCGACCACGCAAGGTATCGGGCAGTCGAGCGGCTCGATCTCCGAGGCTGTCATCTCGCCGACCGGGTTCTGGTTGCCTGCCGCATGGTCGGCGTAGTGGGCGTGGAGGCACTTGACCGATGACGATCCGGCAACACCCCCGCTCGGTCGGTGGAGAGCGTCGTCGGGCACCAGGGCATCACGCTCGGCGGCGTACCGGACATGCGCCGCGGCGAGAAGCTCGCCGAAGCCGGGGTCCTCGGTGGCTCGGCGGTCCATGTCCCGGACCCCGCCTGCAGCCTCGATACGGCCGATTCTGCGGACCGCAAGCGGGCAGCTCAACCAGTACCTGGTCGGGAACGGGGTGCCATCGTCGAGCAGCGGCGGGACCTCGACCACCACCGGCAGTCCGAGGTGGCAGCGCCCCAGGATCCTCACCTGTGAGCGAAGGGGGCGACCCAGCTGGGCGGCCACCACGGCCGCCTCCTCGATCACGACTCGGCGGTTCCAGCCAGGTCGGCTCCGGTTACGAAGTCCCACACATCCTCGTACCAGGCCGTGTCTGCCTCGACCGGCGAGATGTCCTCTCGATCGTCCGCCCCGGGTTTGGGGTCGTCACCTTCGGGATCCACCACCCGGTAGGCAACCTCACCCGGGTCGACATATCCGAGGGTCTCCCGGGCGATCCGCTCCACCTCGGTTGGGGTTTGCAGAGCCTCAGCCTCCGCTTCCAGGAGGCGGTTCTCCCGGCGGAGTGCGGTGAGTTGCTCCTCCGCCGTCTCCACCTGCTCGTATTGCGCCACGATCTGGCGGACCGGCACCACATTGGTCAGGACCACCGCCAGCCCAACCACGAGCAGGGCGGATAGGACCACGGCGAGCCGCGTCGCCAGCCTCAAGGTCGTCTCCGAAAGGCGCCCCACCCGGCATAGCGAGCAGCGGGACCGAGCGACTCCTCGATCCTAAGTAGCTGGTTGTACTTGGCGGTGCGCTCCCCCCGAGCCGGGGCGCCCGACTTGATCTGACCGGCGTTCGTCGCCACCGCCAGATGGGCGATGAACGAGTCCTCGGTCTCCCCCGATCGGTGGCTCACCATGCAGCGGTACGAGGCACGTTCCGCCATCGCCATGGTGTGGAGGGTCTCGCTGAGTGTGCCGATCTGGTTGACCTTGACCAGGACGGCGTTCGCCACCCCCTCCTGGATACCGCGGCGGACGATCTCCTCGTTGGTCACAAAGAGGTCGTCACCGACGAGTTGGACCTCGGTACCAAGCTTCTCGGTGAGCACCCGCCACCCCTCCCAGTCACCCTCGGCGAGCCCGTCCTCGAGTGAGACAACAGGCATTTCGGCGATGATGCCCTCCCAAAGAGCCACCAGCCCGGCGCTGTCGAGTTCCTCCCCTTCGAGGTGGTACTTGCCGTCGGTCTCAAATTCGGAGGCGGCGGCATCGATGGCGAGGCCCACTTCCTCCCCGACCTCGTACCCGGCGGCCTCGATCGCTTCGACCATGACCTGGAGCGCCTCCCGACTACCTGGGAGATCGGGGGCGAAACCACCCTCGTCGCCGACGTTTGTGGGGAGGCCCTTGCCGGCGAGGATCTTTGCCAGAGCGTGGTAGATCTCGGTGCCGGCGCGCAGCGCCTCGCGATAGGAAGGGGCGCCACCCGGCACCACCATGAACTCCTGGATGTCGATCGAGTTGGCGGCGTGGGCACCGCCGTTGATCACGTTGAAGCAGGGGACGGGGAGGACGCGTGCCGCCGGCCCGCCTAGGTAGCGGTACAGGGGAAGACCGACAGAGGAGGCGGCGGCGCGGGCGACCGCCAACGAGACCCCGAGGATGGCATTGGCGCCAAGAGCCTGTTTGTTCGGCGTCCCGTCAAGGTCGAGCATCCTCTGGTCGACATCCTCCTGGCGGGTGGCATCCCAACCGAGCAGTGCCGGGGTGATCGTGTCGCGGATATGCCCAAGCGCCCGCTGCACGCCCTTGCCCCCGAACCGGGCCTCGTCATCCCGCAGCTCGATCGCTTCTCGGGTCCCGGTGGAGGCGCCCGACGGAACGGCGGCCCGGCCGAAACCACCACCGGCGAGGAAGACCTCGACCTCGACTGTAGGGTTGCCCCTGGAGTCGAGGATCTCACGGGCGTTGACCGAGGAGATGGCGGATTCGACGGGAAACTCCTGGTAGATCGGTGCCAAAAACTACCACGGGGCCGGAAACCCGCCGGGCAACCGGCGCCACCTGCCGGGTTCGAGTGGGCACGAGCATCCGAGGTCAGTTTCCTCGGCCGACGAGCAGACGGGCGGCGCGCTCCAGGTCGGTGGGCCAGGTGACCTTGAAGTTGTCTGGGTCACCGGGGACAACTGTCACCGCCAGATCGGAGAACCTCTCCATGGTCGAAGCGGTGTCGGTGCCCTCGAACCCGGCGGCAGCCGCAGCCCGGAAAGCCTCGAGCAGGGGGCGGGCCAAGAATCCCTGTGGGGTCTGGACGCTCACCACCTCCCCCTCGACGGGAACAAGATCGCCGTCTCGCCTGGCCAGCAGAGGCGGGCTCGGCGTCGCCGGGACCGCACCGCCGCTCCTCCGCGCCTCGGCGATGACTCGAGTGATGAGGTCCACGGTCACAAGGGGACGGGCGCCGTCGTGCACCAACACCAGATCGATCCGACCGTCCCCAATGCGGTCCGCCAGCGCCTCCAGTGCGGCAAGCTCGCTGCGGAATCGCGTGTCGCCACCCTCGACGATCTCCACCGGGACCGATCCGGCGGCGACCGCCGCCTTCGCCTCCTCACCAGGGCGGACGACGACCATCACGTGATCGGACTGACCGGCGAGGGCAGCAATCGACCAGGAGAGAAGGGGGCGCCCCGCAAGCTCGAGGTAGACCTTGTTGTCAGCCGCCGCCACCCGATTGCCACCTCCGGCGGCGAGGACGACGGCGCAGGTGTCACTCAAGGGATCGGTCTCGGTGGCCGGCACGGGGATCGGGCGGCACAATCCCACTAGTGACGCCCGCCGTACTCGTAGTCACCGGGGAGCCCCCTTTCCGAGCACCCCGGGTACCCGATAGCACGTCGCTGGTCGTCTTCTCTGGCCCGAGCGGCGACCAGACCGAGGTCGACCTGTTGTTGGCCGGGCTCGGCGACGCCGACGCAGCCGCCTTCGGATCGTCCCCCACAGAGACCACCAAGCTCGTAGAAGGCGGAAGGGTGCTGGCCACCTTGGACCGTGAACTGCTCGTGGCGACGCGGCTCCCCCAGGTGGTGAGGCCCACGGCCCTGCCCGAGCCTGGGACACTGCTCGGTGACCCGGCGGTCTGGGTCGCACAGCACGGCGGCAGGGTCAGGCTCATCGGCGCCCCCTGAGACCTTCCTCGGCCTTGGCCCGCTCCCACAACTCGTCGAGCTGTTCGAGCGAGCGGCCCGACAGGTCCCCCCCGAGCTCCTCCATCCGGCGAAACCGCGCCTCGAACCTGGCAATTGCCCCACGCAGCGCCACCTCGCTGTCGAGACCCAGGTGGCGCGCCAGGTTGACCAGGGTGAAGAGGAGGTCGCCGATCTCCCGCTCCGCTTCCTCCGGCTGGTCGATTACCTCGGATAGCTCGGCCAACTCCTCCGCCAGCTTGGGGACGACGCCGGAAGGGCTATCCCAATCGAACCCCACCGACGCCGCTCTCTTCTGCAGCTTGGCGGCCCGAGTCAGACCGCCCATCGAAGCGGGAACCCCGTCCATCAGGGAACGAGTGCCCGTCTGCTCGTCGGACTTGATCGCTTCCCAGTTGCGCATCACTTCGCTGGGCGTGCTCGCCTCGACATCGCCGAAGACGTGGGGGTGGCGGCGGACCAGCTTGCGGCGCAGCCCCTCGGCGACGTCGTCGATGGTGAACGCCCCGGCCTCCTCCGCCATCACCGTGTGGAACAGCACCTGGAGCAAGACGTCGCCCAACTCTTCCTCGACGGCGGAGTAGGCCACCCAGTCCGGCTCGCCACCGGGAGCCTCGACGGGCAGGGTGGAGACGGCATCGACCAACTCGGAGGACTCCTCGAGGAGATGGGTGAGCAGAGATCGGTGTGTCTGCCGTCTGTCCCAGGGGCAGTCGCGCCGCAGGCGGCGCATCACGGTCACCGCCCCGACCAGCCCCGATGGCGCCGGGTCGAGGAACAGCGAGGTTCGGAGCCCGGCGTACCCGGGGTCGATCGTGGCGACGGTGGTGGTGACCAACTGCGCGGCCGGAGTCCCGAGATCGATGAGCACCGTCGCCTCGGTGTCCTCGGGAAGCACCCTGTCGAGTCGCGAGATCACCTCCGACATCAGCACCCCGTCGGGGAGGTGTCCGATGATCGTGGGGTGGTCGAGCACGAGAGGATCAGGGAGGTCCTGGCCGTTGAGCACGATCAAACCGCGGTCGAGCGGGTCGTAGCCCACCGCCGCCAGCACGGCGTCGATGAACGACTCGGCGGGGATCACCTCGAGCCCGATCTCGCGCTCCGTCGCAAGTCGTCTAAGGGTTGCCACGGCGAACTCCCCCACCAGAGGGCTGCCAGGGACGGCGTAGATCACATCCCCGCCTTGGCCCGCCGCGAGCAATCGTTCGGCCACGGCGGCGTAGAGGTCGTCGAATCGCTCCGCATCCTCGTAGAGGTCGTCGCAGCTCTCCACCGCCCTCTGCTGCGCCAGAGTGGCCGCAGCGGGGTGGCGGAGGGTGCGCACGATCACCCGGTTGCCCGGGTCCGAGAGCCGGGCGAGCGTGGCTGCCCCGACGCGTTCCAGATCGCCGGGCCCGAGCCCGACGACCGTTATCACGGGGTGGTGGTTGTCGGAGCGACCGTTGTCCCGGTCGGCTCGGCCACGGTCGAACCCGTCACCGGGGTCTCCCCTTCCTCGCCTCCCGGCGGGGTCACCTGCGGGGCCGGATCCGCCGACCAAGTCCCGTACTCCTCGCCCACCTCGACCTCGGCCGCCTGGACCACCCGCTGGAGCCACTCCTCGAACAGCGAGCCACCCCGCTGGGCCTGAATCTCGGTCACGATTTCGTCTCTGACGTCCTCTATCGGGCGGAACCTCGGCGAGATCGTTGCGCTCGTCCACCCGGATGACGTGGTAGCCGAAATCGGTCTGAACCGGTTCCGTAAGCTCGCCGATCTCGGCGGTGGCCGCTGCCTCGGCAAAGGGGAGGACGTAGCTGTTCGCCGGCTGACACCCGAGGTCGCCCGAGTTCTCCGCGGCGCCCGGGTCGGTGGACACATCGGCGGCAACCTCCTCGAAATCCTCACCGTCCTCGATGCGCTGGATCGCCTCGTCGGCTTCTTCCTCGGTCGCGACCAGGAGGTGATGCGCACAGACCTCGATGGCGCCGAGCTCGCGCATCCGGTAGGCGGCGAGAATGTCGGCCTCGGCAACTTCCTCGCCTTCCTGGAGCTGCTCCAGCACCTGGTCGCGCAGCACCTGGAGGCGGGCGATCTCGATGGCGCGCTCCTCGGGGATGCTCTGGGCGGTGAGCACCTCTTCGAGCGTCTGACCACTGGCCTCGATATCCGCCTCGATCTCATCGAGCTTGGCCTCGGCGGCGGCGTCGGCCGGGGTCACGTCGAACTCCTCTTCGGCTGCCTGGAGGGCGATCACCTCGACGATGGCGGTGGTGAGGTCGGCGGCGAACTCTTCGGGCGGGACCTCTTCACCCTCGTGTACCCGCATTGCCTCGACTTCGTCCACGGTGATCGGCTCACCGTTGACCACTGCAGCCTCACCGGTCGATCCGCTGCAGGCGACCAACAGGATGGCCGCGGTCGAAAGTACCGAAATCAACTTGAACACAGGACGGTCACCTCTAGCCAAGGGGGAACCCGCACATTGTAGGGGAATCGGGGAATCACATTTCCGACGGCTCGAGGGTGTGGCGCTCGCCGACGGCGCGGGCGGCTACGGCGACTGCCAACCCGGCGAGAGGGGCAACCAGCAATCCCCAGCGCAGACTGCCCGTTGCGTCGGCGAGCGCCCCGATCGTCAGAGGACCGACCATGAACCCGATCCGGGCGAGGAGGGAGGTGCCGGCGATGCCCACGCCCTCACCCAGTCCGGGCACTTCGCTCCCGGCGGCGAACATGGCGGGGAACAGGGCGGCAAGCCCGATACCGGCGACTGCGAAACCGACCATGACCCCCCAAACGGTGGGGAAGGCGAGAGCGGTTAGAAAGCCGGCGACACCGAGCAGGCTCCCCACGCGGACGACCGCAACCCGCCCGAAGCGATGGACGACGCGATCGGCCAACATCCGTCCGACCAACATCGTGCCGGCGAAGACGGTGTAACCGAGCCCAGCGACGGCGGCACGGGCTCCGACAGTCCCATCTAGATACACCGCGCCCCAATCGGCTGGTGCACCCTCGATTATCCCGGTGCCCAGTGCCACCACGGCCAGCGTCCCCAGCCCGCGCAGCCGGGGACGGACGCCGGGGACAACGGCACCCGCCGGATCGTCGGCGAGAAACGACGCCACCGCCACCCAGAGCGCCACCACGACGAGCACTGCGAACACCGCCATCTGAGCCGGTAGCGGGATGGCAAGCGCCACCGCAAGGCTCCCGAGAAGAGCGCCGCTCATGGCGCCGACGCTCCATGCGGCGTGGAAGCTATTGATGATGGGCCGGGGGTAGAGCTTCTGGACTCGCATCCCGTGGGCGTTCATGGCGATGTCGGTCACGGCGTCGGCAAACCCGACCACCGCCAATGCGATGGCGAGCACGACGCCGCTCGGGGCGATCCCCAACGGGAAGAGGGCGATGCCAAGGAGCGTCCCCGCGGCGAGGCTGGTCCGCCGGCTCCCCAGCCGGGAGACGATGGGCCCGGCAGCCAGGCTGCCGATGAGGCCCCCCAATCCGGCACCGGTGAGGGCGGCGCCCAGCCCGGCATCGCTCAGCCCGAGGCGTTGCTGGATCTCGGGGAGCCGAGGCAGAAAGGTGGCAATCCCAAGCCCGTTGATCAAGAAGACCGCACCGACCGCCAGGCGGGCACGACGTCTCTGCGTCACTATGCGACGACGAGCCGGTCGGGGGGCCACATGGCGGTGAGGAAGGCGACCAAACCGGTGACCAACGGAACCGGAGCCGGCACGAAGAGGGCGCGGTCGGCGGGCCGAAGCACCGCCCTCGGCGCCAGCCGCTGCAACCGGACCTCCTGAGAAGTGGTGAGGTCGACCGGCGCCAACCGGACCTCGTGGCGCAACTGGACCACCTCGCGGATCCCCACTCGTAGGGCCTCGACCCTCAGCTTCGCCACGTCGAGCAGCTGGAGCGCCGCCTCGGGGGGCGGCCCGTACCGGTCCTGCCACTCGACGGCGACGTCATCCACCGCCGCCGTGGTGTCGGCTTCCGCCAGACGGCGGTAGGCCTCGAGCCGGGCCTCGTCGTCGCCCAAATACTCGGGTGGGAGGTGGGCCACCACAGGCAGCTCGATCCTGACCTCGGACGGCTCCGGCTGGGCCGGTTCGGTCCCCTCCATCTGACGGATCGCGTCGGCCACCATCTCTGCGTAGAGATCGAATCCGACCGCCGAGATCTGTCCGGACTGGATTTCTCCCAGGACCGACCCGGCACCGCGGATCTCGAGGTCGCGCAACGCCAGTTGGAACCCGGACCCCAGATCGGTGGCTTCGCCGATCGCCTCGAGCCTGCGGTGCGCCTCCTCGGTGATCGACTGGTCCGGCGGGTGGAACAAGTACGCGTAGGCACGCTGGCTGGACCGCCCGACCCGGCCCCGCAGCTGATAGAGCTGGGCAAGCCCAAGAAGGTCGGCCCGCTCCACGATGAGCGTGTTCACCTGGGGGAGGTCGAGCCCGGACTCGATGATCGTGGTGGCAACCATCACGTCGGACTCACGGTTCCAGAAGTCGAGCATCGCCTGCTCGAGCTGTCCCTCGGACATCTGGCCATGGGCCACGACGTACCTGGCGTCGGGAACCAGCTCTCGGAGTTGAGCCACGGCACGGTCAATCGAACGGACCCGGTTGTGCACGTAGAACACCTGGCCCTCGCGCAGCAACTCGCGCCGGATCGCAGCCGCCACCGCCTGCTGGTCATATGGCCCTACGTAGGTGAGGATGGGGTGCCTGTCCTCAGGTGGGGTCCGGATGTGGCTCACGTCGCGTATCCCGGTGAGCGCCATTTCCAGCGTCCGAGGGATCGGGGTGGCGGTGAGTGTCAGGACATCAACCCCGACTCGGAGCTGTTTGATGGCGTCCTTGGCGTTCACCCCGAAACGCTGCTCTTCGTCGACCACGAGCAGGCCCAGGTCCTTCCAATGGATGTCATCGCTGAGCACCCGGTGCGTACCGATCACAACGTCCACGTCGCCGCGCCGGATGCCGTCGACCACCGACTTCTGCTGACGTTGGGTGAGGAACCGGGAGAGCACCTCGACCCTCACCGGGTAGTGAGCAAAGCGCTCGGAGAAGGTCTGATGATGCTGCTGAGCCAGCAGAGTGGTGGGCACCAGCACTGCGACCTGCTTGCCACCGAGCACCGCCTTGAAGGCTGCCCGGATTGCCACCTCGGTCTTGCCATAACCGACATCGCCGAAGACGAGACGGTCCATGGGCCTGTCCTGCTCCATATCCTCCTTGACGTCGACGATGGCGGTGAGTTGGTCCGGCGTCTCCTCGAAGGGGAAGGCGGACTCCATCTCGCCTTGCCAGGGCGCGTCGGGTGGATAGGCGTGCCCAGCGGCGGCGGCTCGGGCGCGGTGCAGCGCAACGACTTGCTCCGCCACCGCCGCCACCGCCCGGCGCACCCGGCGCGCGTCTCCGCCCAGTCTTTGCCTCCCATCCGGGAGACACGCGGCTCCTCTCCACCGGTGTACTTGCGGACGGCGGCCAGCTGATCGGTGGGGACATAGAGCCGGTCGCCGGCGGCGTAGGCGACCACCAGATAGTCACGCTCCACCCCGGCGATGCTGCGGGTCACCATTCCCTCGAACCGTCCGATCCCATGTCGATGGTGGACCACGTAGTCGCCGGGGGTGAGGTCGCGGTAGTCGGTGCCGGCCGCAGCAGCGCGGCGGAGCGCACGGCGGTGGGCCCGGCGCCTCCCAGCGATCTCCTGCTCGCCGAGAACGGCAACGTCGAGCGTGGGGAGCACGAAGCCGCGGTGGATCCCGACAGGAAGGACGGCGGACTCCACCGCGTCGAGCAGAGCTCGGCGAGGCAGGACAACACCCTCGTCTCCAAGCACACGTGACACCCGGTCGGCGGCGGCCTCGCCATCCATGGCGACCACCACCGCGGTCCCGGCAGCCATCATGCGGTCGAGTCCACGCGCCACCGACTCTGGGTCGCCCGGGGTGGCGTCGAGCGCCCGCACCTCGAGCCGTTCGTCCGCTGGACCCGCCGCCAGCGGGGGCACCGCCAACATGTCGCGACCCTCGAGAGCCTGACCCAGGTCGAGGTACAGGGCAGGATGCTCCCCTGCCTGGGGAGCGCCGTGACCCCACGTCGGGGCCAGAGCCGCAGCGAGCTCCTCCTCCTCTTTGACCAGATCGCGGCTGCGGTCGCCCGCCCGCGCCGGGTCGAAGACCACCAGCCGCGCGTTGCCTGGTAGTTCGTCGAGCACCGTGATCGGCGGCGTCATCCAGGGAAGCCACGACTCCATCCCGGGGAAGACGAGCCCCTCGGCAAGCCGCTCCCAGGTGGCGGCGGCCCATCGCTCGGTGACCAGTAGGCGGCGCGCCTCGGCGACCACATCTCCCTCGGGGCGGAACTCGCGTGCTGGGTAGGCGACCAGTCCAGGCGCGGGTTCGATCGACCGCTGACTTGCGATGGAGAAGACCCGGGTGGAATCCACCTCGTCGCCCCACAGCTCGAGCCGAACCGGTTCCTCCGCCTGGGCGGGAAACACGTCGATGATCCCGCCTCGCACGGCCACCTCGCCCCGCGCCTCCACCCGGTCGGTCCGGTGATAGCCCGCGGCGACGAGACCCCCGATCAACCGATCGAAACCCACCTCATCGCCCGGTGCCGCGGTGACCGCCTCTACTGGCGACGGGCTCACCCGCTGCGACACCGAGCGGGCGGAAGCCACCACCACCGTTCCTGGCTCGGTCCGGCGCAGGAGGTGCCTGGCGCGTGCACGGCGGGCCATGGTGCCCACGTTCGGCGAGACGTGTTCGAAAGGAAGCGTCTCCCATGCAGGGAGCAGCGCCGCCCGCTCGATGAACAGCTCGAGGTCCTCAGCCAGCTCCTCGGCGTCGCGCTCGGTGGGGACAACGGCCAATACCGCCCCGGGTGCCTTGGCGGCCAGACCGGCGAGGAAGATGGCGCGCCCGTTCGGCGGCACCACCAACCGCCCGGTGGCCCCGGGGAGCTGATGGGGTCGCCACCGTTCGACCAGCGGAGCGAGCGGAGCGGGCACGAGCCCCGAGATGGTAGGAGCCAATGCGAAGACGGAAGACGGAAGGCGGAAGGCGGAAGACGGAAGCAAGAATCCCTCCCCCCGGCGGGGGGAGTACCCGACGCCGCAGGCGTCGGGGGAGGGGGGAATGGTGCACTCCCAATGGTGCGATGCCGCGGCGCAAGCGGTGGGCGGGAGGTTTGGTGCTCCCCCCTACCCGCCGCTGCGCGGCGGGGCCCTTCCCCCCTGCGGGGGGACGGATACGCCGGCTCTACTCCTCGGTCTCCAGAGGGCGGCCGTCGAGGAAGGCGCCGATCATGTCGCTCGCCTCGGGCTCGTTGCGCGTCACATATGCGACACCGTTCTCCGGTGCACTCACCACCGGGAGAGACACGGTGTCGGTCTCGCCGGCGAACCGCATGGCCACCCCGGTCCGGAGCAGGTCCCACAGCGAAAGACCGTCGTCTGCGGTGAGGTTGGAAGACACGGCGGTGACCAACCCGGGGGTGCGGAGAAGGACCTCCGGGCTGCCCACCTTGGCGAGCACCTGAAGCATCACTTCACGCTGGCGCGAGGTCCTTCCCGGGTCGCCACCACCCTGAGGGACCCACTCGCCGTCGCGGAATTCCTCGTACTGCCTAGACCGGGCATAGGCCAGCGCGGTTGCGCCATCCACAGTCTGGCTGCCCGCGTCGATCTCGAGACCGGACTTGAGGTCGCGAGCCGGGTGGGGGATGTCGAGCTCGATACCACCGACGGCATCGATGATCGATGCGAACCCGCCAAAGTCGACCTCGAGGTAGTGGTGGATGGGGACACCGGTCTCGTCGATGACGGTCTCGGTTAGCAGCTCGGGGCCGCCGAAGGCATAGGCGGCGTTTATGCGGTTGGTGCCCTCACCAGGGATGTCCACCCTGAGGTCGCGCGGCAAGCTGAGCAGCTGCCGCCGCCCGTCGGTCACATGGGCGAGGATGATCACGTCGGAGCGGGCGCCGCTGAAATCTCCGAAGTTCCCCTCGAGATCATCTGGGAGATCCTCGCGGGTGTCGGAACCGACGATCAGGTAGTTGGTGGTTCCTTCCGCCGCCGACAGCGTGTCCACCGTCACTCGATCCAACGCGAGTTGATCGAGGTAGACGTATCCCGCGGCTGCGAAGACGGCGAGAACGGCCAGGAACAAGAAGAAGAGCACCCACCCCCGGCCGCGCCGGCGGCGGCGTGCCGGCTGCCGGGAGGGGGGACGAGACGGGTTGGTTTGCGGTTGGATCAGCGTGTCCATGTAAAACTCGACTTGGTCGAACTCGACTAGGGAGAGGTGACCGGGATGAGACGATGGGGAGACCCGCGCGGTTCCCGAGGCGGGGAAGCCTAGCCGGAGACGGTCGACTCACCGGTCAGACAGCCACCGGATTCACTGTTCCTGCGGGCGGGCATAGCTGCCGATCACATGGGAGACGGGACGGTCCGGGTTGCCGTCCACCCAGAGCAGCACCCGGGCGGAGATCCTGGTCCGCCCAACCCGGTCGATATCGGCTCGTGCGAATAGATCCGCTCCTGTCGCCGGCCGCAGGAACGAGATGGAGAGATCGGTGGTGACCGCCATCGGCGAGATACCGATAACGGTGAATACGGCGAACCAGATAGCGGTATCGGCGAGGGTGAACTGTGTCGGCCCGCTGATGTAACCGCCGGGGCGGAGCTGGGACGGGTCGTACTCCCATCGGGCGACCGCCCAACCCTCGCCGAGGTCCTCGCATCGAATGCCGGACTTGGCGGCCGATGGGTAGTCGGAGTGAAAGTAAGCGTTCACCTCGTCGGCGGTGAGCACCCCGCCGTCGCTCTGCGTCACGCCGAGGCTGCCGTCTCTGGCGGCCCAAGCAGCCCCTCGGCAACTGCCCATGTGTAGAGACGACGGAGGGTGTCCTCGGCCGGGGTGTAGACCAGACCCAGATCGCGGGTTGCCCGGGACCCGTCGTAGGCGTGGCCGTGGAGCATGGTGCGCGCCATCTCCCAACAGAACCGGGGGTGCTTGCCCATGATCCTGGCGGCCGCGCCATAGGCGCCGGCACCAGCCAGCGCCACCCATCCTGGGAGGAAGCGAACCGTGGCACGCCGACCGGTGACCCGCTCGAGGAGATCGAGCGCCTGGCGGATGGTGAGCGTGAAGCCGTTGAGGACGTAGCGCTGTCCCGGTGTGCCCTTTTCCTCCGCCAGAAGATGACCGCGGGCGCAGTCGTCGATGTCGACCATGCTCACCCGCGTGTCCACCAGGACAGGGAGCTTGCCGTCGATCACCTGGAGGATGAGCTTCCCTGTGCCACTGGCTCTCCCGGGCCCCTGCACGGAGGACGGGTTGACCGTCACCACCTCGACCGGAGTCCGCTCGGCGAACACCGCCTGCTCGGCCAGGTACTTCGACCGCTCATAACGGGAGAGGAAATGTCCCCGGTGCGGCGAGCTCTCATCGCCCACGGTCCCCTCCTGCTCCCCGATGGCCGCAGCGGAGGAGGTGTAAACCAGACGCCGCACCCTGGCTGCGGCGCACGCTCTGAGGACGTTGCGCGACCCGTCGACATTGGCGGCATCCATGGGCTCGGGGTCAGAGACACAGAACTGGTTGACCCCGGCCACGTGGTAGACCACATCGAACCCGGTGAAGGCACGGACCAGCGAGCCGTGGTTGAGGAGGTCACCGTTAACCGCAGTCGCTCCAACCCTCTCGACGGTTTCGGCCGAGCCGGCGGAGCGGACGAGAGCGCCCACCTGGCGGCCCGATTCCACCAGGAGGCGCAGGATCGGCGCCCCCACCACACCGGTGGCGCCGGTCACAAGGACGGGTCCTGCAACCACCCCTACGTCCGGGTGTCGACCGAGCGCACCACCGACCAGAAGCTGGCCACGTACTGCCATCCCGAGGCGATGGTCACTATCGCCGCCAGCCACATCACCCACTCGTCGAGGTAGAGCCGGCCCCACGGCTCGGGGAGCCGGAGGATGGCGAGGAGGATGGCGAGGAACTGGATGCTCGCCTTGAGCTTCCCCCATATGGACGGTTTGACCATCGTGCCGCTCATCGCCGCCAGACCCCGCAGCGCCATCACCACGAACTCCCTCAGGACGATGATGAGAGTCACCCATATCGATGCCCGGTTCACCGCGATCAGAGCGAGCAGCGTCCCGGTGACGAGGAACTTGTCGGCGGTGGTGTCAAGAAATGCGCCGAGAACCGTGGTGATCCCCCAGCGCCGGGCGAAATAGCCATCGAGAAAGTCTGTCAGCGCCGCCACGAAGAACAGCGCAGCGGCGAAACCGAAACCGTGGTCGATCCGCTCGTTTGCGCTGATCAGCCACATGATGACCGGCACCAGGACCACCCGGGCCAACGCGAGCGCGTCGGGGATGGAGATCGGATCCTCCTGCCAGCTTGGGCTTTCGATGATACCCCGACATCCTCGCTCGGCCACATGCACCGCATGGCCTATCAAGAGGTCTCTGCCTATGCTCGCCGCGTGCTGAGCGGTCCCTTCGCCTTGGCCGCGGCGTTGCTGGCCGTGGGTGGGGCGATGAAGATGGTGAGGCCGGGTCCCGCCGCCGGCGCTCTGACTGCGCTGCATATCCCTGCCGCCGTTAGCGGCGCGCCTGATGGGAGGCGCCGAGTTGATCGCCGGCTCTGCGGCGCTGGTGGTCGGTGGCCGGGGTGCTGCGCTGGCAGTTGCCGGGTTCTATCTGGCCTTTGCTGCCTTCGTCGCCATGGCGATGTCGGGCCGAGTCGAGGTGGCCTCTTGCGGTTGCTTTGGTCAGGAGGATGCGCCCCCCGGGGTGGCGCACCTGGTCATCGACCTCTCTGCCGCCGGGGTATGCCTGGCGGCGGCCGCCGCCGCACCGCCTCCGGGGATCATCGAGGTGCTCGCCACCCAGCCGTGGGCCGGAATCCCGTTCATCGGCTTTCTGATCCTCGGGGTGGCAGCCCTCGTCATGGCGATGACCGAGCTGCCTCGCCTCAACGCGGCCCGGGCCGATCGGTGACCGTTCGGCTGGTTGACGCCGGGAGCCGGTTCCTTGCCTCGAGGACAAGCAGGCGAGGCTTTCTGAGGAACGCCGCGCTCGTCGGCTCGGCGTTGGCCACCGCACCGGTGGCCTATGCCCTCCGCCCGGTATCGGCCTACTCCGCCATCTGCAGCTGCTCGGGCTCGTCGTGTGACTGTTCGGCGTTGTGTTGTGACGGCTACACCGAGTTCTGCTGCACCCTCTACGGGTCGAACTCCTGCCCGCCCGGGACGATCGCCGCCGGATGGTGGAAGGCGGACGTCTCCGGGTTCTGCGTCGAGGACGGCGTCGACCTGCCCCGGTACTACATCGACTGCAATGTGGACAACTGCGGCAGCTGTGGGTGCGGATCCTCGGGATCGTGCGGGTCGGGGTGCGTCGGTCTCTGCGACTGTGGCTGCGGCGCCGGCACCTGCGCCAACCGCAAGGCGTGCTGTGCAGCGTTCCGTTACGGCCAATGCAACCAGGAAGTGGCTTGTGTGGGCCCGATCGTGTGCCGGGTGGTGACCTGCACCCCGCCGTGGGAGATCGACGGATCGTGCACGACGACCGTGGCCACCGACAACAACACCCGGTTCCACGACCGACCCTGCCTGCACGCCCCTCCCCCGCTGATGGGGCGACCGGCGGTGGTCAGCGGGACCACATGGCGGCTACGCAACTCGCTAACCGATGGGGGGGCCCAACCAGAAGTTCGACTACGGGGTGGTCGGCGACCACCCGGTGATGGGAGACTGGACCGCATCGGGGACTGCGACCGTGGGGATGGTCCGGGGCACCCGTTTTGCCCGGCTCTCAGACACCGCTCTGCTCTGGCTGCTCCGCAGCGACCCTGGTGACGGCGACCCGGACATCGTCTTCGAGTTCGGCCGGATCGGGGACATTCCGGTGGTGGGCGATTGGACAGGCGACGGACGAGACCTGCCCGGGGTCGTCCGCAACGGGACATGGATGCTGCGGACCAGCCTCGACTCGGGACAGCCCGACATCGAATTCGAGTACGGCGGGGGCAACGGCATACCCGTCGTGGGTGATTGGGATGGCAGCGGAGGCGACTCGCCGGGGCTCTTCCGCGACGGCGATTGGCTCTTGCGTGACTCGCTGACCAGCGGCAACGCCGACCGAGTCGTCACCTTTGGAGGTAGCGAGGGGATCCCCGTGGTCGGTGACTGGAACGGCGACGGGACCGACGGGATCGGGGTCTTCAACGCAGGGCAATGGCGCTTGCGCCAGACCCCCACGGGCGGGGGTGCCCAGGTCACCTTCGACTTCGGCCCCTCCGAGGGCACCCCCTTGGTGTGGGGCGTGTCGTGATGGACGCCGCTCTGCTCACCCTCGTCGTTCTCGAAGCGGTGGTCATCGCGGTGCTCGGCGTCCTCGTATTCGGGCTGCTGCGCAGCCATGCCGACATCCTGCGCAGCCTCCACCGGCTGGGGGCTGGTGAGGATGTCGAACCAGCCGAAGTTCCCCTTCGCACCCGGCCCGGGGTTCCGGCTCCTCGCACCGACGCCACCGCCGCAGCCGACATCTCTGGCAGACGGCCGGGAGGCGGGGCGGTAAAGGTGGCCGTCGTCGGTGTCGAGCGCCAGACGCTGCTCGCCTTCCTGACCAGCGGGTGCGCCACCTGTGCCGGGTTCTGGAAGGCATTCGGCGAGGACCGGCGCCTGCCCGAGGGGGTCCGCCTGGTCGTTGTCACCAAGGGACCCGAGGCGGAAAGCGAATCCACGGTCGCTGCGCTCATCCCGCCCGGGATCACCACCGCCATGTCGAGCGAAGCCTGGGACCAATACCGAGTCCCGGTCGCGCCCTATTTCATCCTGGTGGATGGCGCGTCAGGGAAGGTGGCCGGCGAGGGCGCCGCCGCCACGTGGCGCCAGTTGGTCTCGCTGCTCGAGAGGGCACGAGCCGATGGTCTGATGGCGAGCGTGCCCGATCGGGAGACACGCGACCTGCTCGACGGTGGGATCGGTCCCGGTCACCCCAGCCTGTACCCGACTGGGAGCGACGACACCCCGCCGGGTGCCCCGTGAGCGAGATGCTGCTTCTCGGGGCGGCCTTGGTGGCGGTGATGGCGGGGATCCGCTCGGCATGGTCACCCTGAGGAGAGTCGATGCTGGCCAGCATCCACCCGCTCGGTGAGCGGGCACGACACAACCGATTCTGGGTCACCACCACCGCCTACATCGCGGGGTCGGTGGCAGGAGGCGCCGTGGCGGGTGGCATCGCCGGCGCCATCGGGGCAGGGCTTTGGGCGATCGCCTCGCCCACCCCGGTCGTGGTGGCCTGGCTGGCCGTCATCGTCTGCCTATCGGCCGCGCGCTGGCCGACGCATCGGGGAGACGTCTTCCCGGGGCGCGACGGCAGGTCGACGACGACTGGCTGCACCGTTACCGCGGTTGGGTATATGGCGCCGGTTTCGGCTTCCAGCTCGGTATGGGCGTAGTCACCATCGTCACCACGGCAGCGGTGTACGCCACCTTTGCCCTGGCGGCCCTCACCGGCTCCGTGGCGGCGGGGGTCGCCCTTGGCGCCATATTCGGGGCAACGAGGGCGGCGACGCTTCTCGCTGCCTCCCGGGTGAGCGACCCCGCCGGGTTGCGCCTGCTCCACCGCCGAGTGGCGGCGGCGGCCCCGTATGCCCGGATCGCCACTATCGCCACGCTCACGGCGACCGCCGTCCTCGTGGTCACGGCCGGGTGAACGCGGTGCAGATCGACTCCGAGCGAATCCGGATCGACCTCCCCACCGGGTGGGAGGGGGAGGTCTACAGGACCAGCGCCGTCCCCCAGGCGGAAGCCACCAACCGCGCTGTCCTCCATGCCGCCACCTTTCAGCTTCCCCCCGAGCGGGGCGACTACGGGGGCGGTGCCGTGGAGGCAATGCGCTCCGACGACATCTTCGTCTCGCTCTTCGAGTTCGAGCCGGCATCGGCCGGCAAGACGCTCTTCGCCGGGAAGCGGCCCGATCGCCTGGACCCGGAGGACTTCTCCACCTCGACGTTGCAGCGGCTCATCCCTGGTCAAAGCGGTGTTCAGCGGTTCTTCTCGGAGGGGGGACGCGCCTTCTGCCTCTACGTCGTGCTGGGCAGCCATGCCTCTCGTAGGGCGCTGGTCGAGGAGGTAAACCAGGTGCTCGCCACACTCGCGGTGGATCCATGAGAGCGCTCGCGGTGGTGGCGATAGCCGTGGCAACACTGGTGACGGCGCTGGCCGTGCAACCAGCTGCCGGGCAGAGCGACCTCCCCAACACCGGCGGGGCGTTCGAGGACGACAACGGCGACTATCACGAGGCGGCGATCAACGCCATCGCAGCCGCCGGGATCACCGAGGGGTGCGCCGAGGACCTTTACTGCCCGGCCCTCTCGGTGACCAGGGCGCAGATGGCGAGCTTCCTGGCCCGGGCCTACGGGTTGGGGACGCGGGCCGGCCGGGTGTTCGACGACGTGACTCCGGGGAGCACTCATGCCGGCGCCATCGCCGCCATCGCCGCCGAAGGCATCACAGAGGGATGCACCCGGACTTTGTACTGCCCGGAAGAACCGGTCACCCGCGCCCAAATGGCCAGTTTCCTGGCCCGGGCGGAGGGACTCGCCGGCCGCCCCGGCCGGGTCTTCAACGACGTGACTCCGGGGAGCACCCACGCCGCCGCCATCGCCGCAATCGCCGCTGACGGGATCACCCAGGGATGCACCGCCACTCGCTACTGCCCGGCGGACCCGGTGACCCGCGCCCAGATGGCCAGCTTCCTTGCCCGAGCCCTCGACCTCGAGTTGATCTACCCGACGATCAGCCTCAGCGGTCGCTTCCGAGGAGGGTGCAACTCGGATAGGACCCGCTGCACCGGGACCGAGCACTTCCCGGCGGGCCGGACCTACGAGGTGATCGAGGGACTAGTTCACAAGCGCCCCTACCTAACGGGGGAGCGGTCGGTCTTCATGGCCGACGCGACCCGTTTCGTCCTGACTGTGGACGGCGAGACCCTGGACCCCGAGGGACCCTCGTTGAGAACAGTGGGTGGTGCGACCAAGAAGGTGTTCGTCTACCAGTTCCGCTCGATGCGGCCCGACACCTACAAGTTTGTCGGGCGATGGCGCTGGAACGGGGTGACCGTGCAGACCACCGTCCTCACGGTTGTGGTCGACTGACATCACCCAGGACAACCGTCGAACCCCGGGTTCGAGCCGCGCCACAGCGACGATTCGGGCCCACAGAATCGCACCTGGATGCGATCAGCGCTCGTCCGCCCGATCGGACGGCTGACGTCCCAATACGGAGACGGCGAGACCAACGAGTGCGAGCACCAGGGTCGTCGCCACCAGAGCCCGTTCCACACCCGGGGGCAGCCCCGATGGAAGCGACGGCATCCACAACGTGGACAAGCGGAGCAACGCCCACACGATCAACAGCACCGCACCGCCCACCACAGACAACTCGGCGATCTCGAGGCGGCGGCGTCTAAATAGCAGCGCGGCGACTACGCCACCCACCGCCAGTGCCGGAGGAGCCCAGATGAGGAATTCTCCACCGGCGCCCGGGGGCGAAACTGCCAGCAACGAGAAGGCCACCACGAGGGCGGCGACGCCCGAGACCCCGACGGCGATCACCCCGGCAAGGAACGGACTCGCCCTCCACACGAGGAGGACCGGTACCGCGGCCACGAGACCGATCGCCAATGCCGGCAACGGGGTCACCGCCGGGAACCATTGGAGGGTTCCCATGACCTCGGCGGGCTCGCCGTCCACCACAACCGGGATGGTCCAGTCCATCACCTCGACGGGTACTCCCTGCACCACCGGCGGCGGCTGATCGGGCGTCATCCAATGGATCCGATGATCGTGCCAGGCGTAGCGACCACCCGTCGCCACCTCCACCCATTCGGGAGGGGCATCGGCGACGGCATCCGCCGGCGGCGTGACCAGCCCGTATCGGTCGTCGTTGACCCACCTCGTGGGTGAGCGCTCGTTCACCAGCACCGTGCCGTCGGCCTCGACCCTGATATACGGCTCGTCCTGGTAACCGGGGATCTCCACGGTGTGCCCCGGCTCCACACTCACCTCGAGGAACGAGTCGCCGCCGACCACTCGGAACGCGGCGGGAAGGCCGGCCGGGTCCACCCCAGTGACCTCCGACCGGAAGTTCGATGGTCGCGCCGGATCCGCCCACGCCGGACCCGCTCCGACGACGAGTACCACGAGCGCCAGCCCACCGACGGTGAGCCACCGCCTCACTGCTTGTTGCGGCTTCTGGCGAGCGCGAATGCACCGGCGGCCACCACCGCTGCCCCTCCCACCGCCAAGGCCACAGGCAATGCCCCGCCGCCATCGGACGAGGCGGCAGTGGTCGGCGGAGATGGCGATGTCGTCGCTGCGGCCACAACGGTGGTGCTAGCAGCCGGAGCGGTGGTGTCCGGGGCGGTGGTGGTCGGCTCGGTGGTGGTGGAGGTCGCCTTTGACGACGTTGTCGTTTCGGCGGTGGTCGTTGTCGCCTCAGTCGTCGTCGCGGTCTCGGCGGTGGTGGCGGTAGTTGCGTCGGGGTTGTCGACCAGCAGGACCGCCGGAGCCGGTTCGGCCAACTCCTCCGGATCCTGGCCCTCCGCCGGGATCTCTATCCATCGGACCTGGTTGTCGGGCCCGCAGCGCTGGATCGTTGGGAAGTAGAGCGTGGTCCCCGCTCCGGCGGGGAGATCCAGCTCGACCGGGTACTGGGCCTCGACCCCGTCAGGCACCGCCGGACCGGACCAGACGATCACCTGCCCTTCGTCGCTTTCCTCGATGGTGAACTGCCAGCCCTCCGGGCCCCCAATCGAGGTCACTTCCACCCCCTCGGGGAGCAACACGTCGAGCCCATCCGTGGCAAGCCCCTCGCATCCATGGTGGTAACTGAACAGCAGTTGCTGCTCGCTCGATTCGGGAAGCTCGGCAGGGCTCACCTCTACGTGAGCAAGTGCTGGGGCGGCGATCAACACAGAGCCGGCGATCAGGAGACAGCAGGTGCCGATGCATCTCATGGGTTGACCGTGACCGCCACGTTGGCAGTGGTGTCCTCGAATTCGGAACTGACCACGACCTCGATCTCCCATATGCCTGGAATCGCCAGCTCGGGCCCGACGTGCAAATAGTGCCCGGTACCGGCATGGATGGGCTCTCTCTCGATCGGCCCGACGTCGTGATCGGGATGCGAAAACACGAACTCGACGCCGTCTCCCAAGTCGGCTGGTCGACCGCTGGGATCGATCAGGTAGGCATGGACCTGGTTGGGTCCGGCCCGGTTGGGATCGATCACCAGGTTGACCTGGCTGCCGTCGCTACCCAGCGGGACATAGGTGGAAAAGGCGCCGGTGACGCCTGCAGCCTCGGCCGCCGGCTGCAGGTTGACCAGCACCGAGGTGACGGCGACCACAAGCCCGAGCCCGACCAACTCCCAGGCCATGGTGCGGCGCAGCCTCTTCCAAGCCGCTGATGGCTCATGCGGCGGCTCGGGGGGATCGGCGCTCCCGCCACCGACCGACACTGCCACCGGCGCGGCGACCGTCGACCGCTCGACTGAGGGAACGAGAGCCCGGTTGTTGTAGGCGCCGACGGCGATCACGGTCCCGCCCAAGGCAATCTTGACCAGCAGCACCCGCCCGTAAGTCGTGCTGATGAGTGCATCGAATGTCCGAACCTCGAGCCATCCGAGCACGGCGCCGGCGACGGCGAGGGCGACGACGCTCCACGTGGCCATCTTGGAGAATGCCTTCACCCCCTCCGCCGCACCCAGGGGATCGTCCTCGGCGCGGAACGACCGGAGCGCGACCACCAGGGCGGCAAGGCCGCCGGTCCACAGCGCCGCCGCCGCCAGGTGCACCGTGTCGGCGGTCATCACCAGCCAGGTCGGCTCGGTGGTGACGGTGTGCCCTGTCAGGAGGTCGGCGACCAGGACGACCGCTGCCGCCGGACCGGCCAGCGCTACGGGGAGGTTCTTCGACCTTCCCAATGCCCAGACGGCGATCATCAGCGCCACCAGACCGGCGATCCTCACCATGGCGGCCCGCCCCACCCCGCCGGCGAGCACCTCGGAGAGCAGGTCGGAGGCAGATACCACAGACCAGCCGAGACCGCTCACTTCGGCCCCCTGGACAGGCACCGACAGGACGGACCCGATCACCCCAATCGTGGCGGCAATGAGCACCAGTCGGCGTACCGCGAGCCGGGCCGTCTCCACTCGGAGAGAGAAGAGCATGGCAGTGGCGCCGACCGCCACCAACGACCCGGCATAGGTGATCCACCGCACTGCGACCCCTGCCGTCCTCGCCCCGGAGGCGTCGGCGCCGCTGAGGATCGAGGCGATCACGTCGTCGTCCGCGACCGGACCGCTCCCTACCTGAAAGACGAAGGCGCCACTGATCGGGTGGTCATCGAGCGACACAACATCCCAGGAGACGATGTAGGCGCCATCTCCGAGACCTGACGTCAGCGATGTGCTGAGCACGGTTGATCCCTCAGCACCTTGGACCGATCCCTCGTCCACCCGCTCACCGGCGGCGTCGAACACCCGGATGGCACCCGGTAGGGCCGTCACCTCCTCGGTGAAGGTGAGGACCACCTCGGTGGGCGGTTCGTCCAGCGACTCGTGGTCGGCCGGCTCGGTGGTGGCCAGTTCGGCGTGCGCCAACGCCGGCAGCGGCTGAAGCACGACCAGCGCGGTGACCGCAAAGACAACGGCAAGAACGGACCGGAAGCTCAATTTCGCACCGTCAGAGATTTCCATGCTCGAACATCTCGGATCGCGGTCGGCTTCGGTTCAGTGTTCGATCGGGATGCCGATTTGGTTCCAATCGGGGGGTACGCGGTTCACTGTACCGAGGGCGGTGGTCAACCAAGAGGGACCAGGCGGAAGGCGGAAGACGGAAGACGGAAGACTCCGGTCCGTCCCCCCATAGGGGGGAAGGGACCCGCTGCGCAGCAGCGGGTAGGGGGGCCCCCGAACTCCCAACGGCGCTCGACGACCTGCTTTCGCGCCCTTGGGAGTGCGCCAGCCCCCCTCCCCCGACGCCTCCGGCGTCGGGTACTCCCCCCGCCGGGGGGAGAGAAAGAATCAGCGCCCGGTGGCGCTACAGCCACATTGCTTCAGCGCCCGGTGGCGCTGAAGTGCTGATAGTCCTTGAGACTCACCCAGTCGCCGCCCCACTCCCAGCCGATCGAGGCGAAGGCGTCGACCACCTCGTCCCCGTCTATCACCATCCCCTGGCGGGGGTTTGAGCGATCGAGGTAGGCGGCGCCGGCCGGGGGCAGCACCGTCCCGCCGTTGACATAGGGGTTTTGTACCGGGTTGATGTCGATGGCCCAGCCGTAGGAGTGCTGTGACCAGGTGTCGTCGCTCCCGGTGGCGAGCCGGCAGTTGAAAGCCGACGTGTTGTTCGCCTCCATCGAGGCGTCGTCGTCGCCTTGGTACTCGTCCACCAACTGCATCCGCTGGATGGGGAACCCTGCCTCGAAGAGCGTCTTGAACACGCCGACCACCCCCAGTGCGTGGTCCTCATGGACCACCAGCTCACCGAGGTGGACGGCTCCGTCGAAGGCCCGATAAGTCAGCGTCAACAGCCTCAGGTCTCCGATGCCGACCGGACAGCCGACGCGCCATGAGAACTCCATCCGGTCGGCCGGTGCCGGATCGATGGAGGCGCGGAACAGCGGGCCGGCGTCCCTGGTCCCGCACCCCGGCTCCCAGTCCTGGTCCACCGGCTGAACGGCGCGAAGGACCGACTCGGCCGGGACCGCCGTCGGTGGGGTCGCAAGAAGGAACAACACCAGGGCCGCTCCACCTCGCATCATCGCCAGGACGGTAGCCCTGGCCCCGTCACGAAGGTGGCCGCCTGCCGCCCGCCATGCGTACCGCCCGAGCCGGGTTGGTGAGGGATGCTTCCACCACGTCGGCGGCATCCTCGACCAGCAGATCGACCTCGGGACGTTCCGCTGGATCGAAGCGGCGGAGCACAAAGGCGGCGGGATCCATCCGACCCGGCGGCCGCCCCACACCGAGCTTGAGCCGGGTGAACTCGGCATCGCCCAACGACCGCATCACCGACCGCACCCCGTTGTGCCCGCCCGAACCACGCCCGGCAGCGATGCGGAGCTTGCCGAAGGGGAGATCGATGTCGTCGTGGATGACGAGCAGGTCCTCCGGGCCGAGGTGGTACCAGCGCAGCGCCCCGGCGACCACAGGCCCGGCATCGTTCATGTAGGGAAGCGGGAGCACCAGAGCGACGGGCACATCACCGATCGTCCCCTGACCCATCTCGGCCCTGACCCGGAGCGGGCCGCGGGCGAGGCTGAAACCGTGACGGGCGGCGAGCACACTGACGACTTCGGCGCCTACGTTGTGACGGGTGCCGGCGTAGTCAGCACCAGGGTTTCGCAACCCGACGATCACCCGATCAACGGTGGGGCGGCTCATGACGGGAGCAGTCAAGCGCGGCCGTGGTGTACGGCCACGGAGAGCACGACCGCATGGTCAGCCTTCGGCTGAGGACTCCTCGGACTCCTCGGCCCGCTCGGCACCTTCCTCCTCGCCCTCGACTCCTTCCTCCTCTTCGCCCTCGGCGGCTTCCTCTGCGATCTCGGCGGCGGGGAGCACGACCGTCACCAGCAACTCGTCGGGGTCGTCGAGGTACTCGACTCCCTCGAGCGCCGGGAGGTCGGCGACCCGCAAGTGGTCTCCCACATCCAGATCGGAGATGTCGAGCGCGATGGCGCTCGGGATGTTGGTGACCAGGGCCGCGAGCCGGATCGTTGAGCGGACCGTCTCCACGATGCCGCCTTCTTCTACACCAACCGACTCGCCCTCGAGGTGGATGGCGACCTCGGCCTCGACCGTCTCGGTCAAGGTCACGGTGATGAAGTCCACGTGCCGAATCTCCCCCCGCCATGGGTGGCGTTGGATCTGGCGGGCCAGGGCGAGATGCTCGGCGCCATCGACATCGAGCCGCAACAGGACGTTGGCGCCCGCCTCGCCGCGAAGCGCGGAGTTGAGCTCGCGGGCAGACACGGCAACCGGTGTGGGCTCGACGTCCCTTCCATAAACCACTGCGGGCACCTTGCCATCACGGCGCAACCGCCGGGAGGCGGCGCTGCCAGTGGCGCGGCCCGGCTCGGCACGCAGTACGACTTCCATGGGGGACAACTCCTTCGACGGATCGGTGACGTGGATTGTGCCACCTCGCGGCCCCGGTTTCACAGTCGAGAGCGCCCACCACCGAGTCATTGGCCCCGACGAGGGAGGGGCTATCCACGGTCAACCACCGTCCAGAGCAGCCAATCGCCGTCTTCGCCGGGCACCATCACCAGGTCCCAGCGGTATCTCTGAGTGGGCTCTCCCTGCCGGGCGAACTTCACCCCACCCCGGACCACCGCTCCACTAGGCCCTCGCTCGACGATCCGGGCGCCCACCAGCATCACCGTGTACGGCGTCGGACCGAGTGGCTCGTCTGCCAGCGTCCCCGCCTCGGCCGCCAGCTGTTCAAACTGTGGTCCGTCGGGGTGGAGGAAGCCTTCGAGCCGATCGAGGTCCCCGCTCACCGCAAACCGTCCCCACGCCGTCAGTGCCTCCCGCGCCGCCATGATGGGCGAGACGGCGATGGTCGTGGTCGTAGCGGCAACCGTGGTCGCAGCGGCAACCGAGGTCGATGGCGCCTCGGTGGACGTGGTGGGCGATTGGGTCGTGGTAGTAGGCGATACCGCGGTGGTCTCTGCCGAAGTGGTTGCTGGGAGCAGCGTCGGGTCCGTCCCAAACGTCACCGATGAGGGAGCGATGGTCGATGCTGCAGAGATGGGCGGGTCGTCTCGGTCGGAAATGACCACCGTGGCGAGGGCCACGGCGAGGAATGCCACGACCACGAAGCCCGGCCAGAGGCGCTCGCCGCCGTCCGGCTCTGGGTCGTCGGCGGTCACTCAGCCGGCAGGGTCGGAGGGGACGGCGAGACCGGTCACCCCGACCCGGAGCGGGCCCTCGCCCTCGAGGAACCCGGAGAGGATGGTGAAGTGAACGTCCTGCTCCAACGTGACCGCCACGTTCTCGGGGGTCGCCTCGATCGCCACCGCGATGGTCCCATCGAACCCTTCCTGCCGGCCAAGGTATTCAGACGCCCTCGATTGCGCCGTCCCTGGGTCGAGCACCACCGCGCCGGTGGCTCGGTATGCGTCCTCGTCGAGAGCCGTGGCCCCCGCTGCCGCGGCCGAATCGGCCATCCCGGCGAGATCCTGGCGGACGGCGAAGGCGCGCCAAGCATCAACCACCACCCCGGCGAACCCGAAGAGCACGAGCGTCAGCCCGATCCCCCAAAGCGTGACGCTTCCGCGCTCCGACCGCCAACACCCCGGCGAACGGCTCACGGAAAGCTCCGATAATCGTCAACCCGCTCCGATGAAGCGCGGGTCACGGCGAACGGTCCACCGATGTAGCCGACCCCGGGGAGCAGGATCCCGGGAACGGACACCGTCACCGTCGCCGTCACCGTCGAGCCCCGGGCGAACCCACCACCCTCGCCGCCACCAGTCAAGGAGAACCCGACCGACAACTCGTCAGGCGAGAGCCCGTGGTTGGCCCCGAGTTGTTCGGCGACCGCGGCGCCGTGGGCCAAGCCGGCCGAGTAGGTGTCGGCGATCACCACCGCCCTGGCGGCCTCCTGGGCGGCGAGGTCTGCCGTCGAGTTGGCGTCGATCCAGAGCGGAAGCTGGGAAAGCGCCATGACGGTTGGAAAGATCATCAGCGCAAGCACACCGGCAAGTTCGACGACCGAGTAGGCCGCCCCCCTCTCGTCGCGGTGCAAACGGCAGAACCACCTCACGGTTCTTGCTCCTCGACGGCTCTGGCCACCGTCTGGAACGACCAGGCAGGCAAGCCGGGCAAGGGGCTTCGCAGCGTTGCATTGGCCACGGCCACCATCTCGGTCCCACTCGATCCGCACGACACCGACACCTCGTTACCCAGCGGACCGCCCAGCAGGTCGCCGAGGAGGTCGGAGGCCCGGCTCAGACAGACCGATGCGTCGCCATCGATGCGCGACCCCGCCCGTGCACCCTCGTCCACGGCGGAACGAATCACCATGCGCCCATACATGAACACCAAGACCTGGAGCATCGCCACGGCGGCGACCAGGGTGAAGCCGATGGCCAGCATGGTGGCGACGGTGGTCATCCCCGCGTCGGTCCCCGCCCGCCGAAGCGCCATCACCCGACGCTGAAGACCTGCTCGCGCACCCAGTTGATCACGTCGATGTTGAGCGCGTTGAGCGCCGCCGAGACGCCGATGATGGCGACTACCACCACCGCTATCCAGGCGAATATCTGCGACGTCTCGACCGCCCCACGGTCGTCGCCGAGCGCGACTCGCCAGCGACTCATTCCTTCCATCGTCCCTCCTTCTTGGGAGACCATCACAACCCCCCGAAGATGAGGCTGGGCAGCGGGGCCCCAAGGAACAGGAGCACCAGCGGCGCCAGTACCACGATCATCGGGAAGACCAGCAGGAGCCGCCTGCGGGCGGCGTCCCGTTGCAGGTCCTCTCGCCTCGCCTGGCGGAGGTCCTTGCTCAATGCCAGCAGCGCGTCCGCAAGATCTGAGCCGCGCTCCTGGGCGGTGGCGAGCACGTTGTAGGTGCGCGCCGCCTCCGGCTCCGGCGTGAGCTGAGCGGCCCGGTGGAGAGCGACCCCGATGGGAAGACCCCGCTCGTGGAGCCGGAGCACCTCGGCCAGCTCGTCTACGAACACGCCGTGCGCTCGATCGACTGTGTGCCGCAGCGCGTCCACCACGCCACCGCCCACTCGGGTGCGCATGGCAATCAGCTGGTTCACGGTGTAGAGCTCGGAGCGGATCCTGTCCCGGCGGCGGCTGACAGCTCCATCGACCCGGCTGCGCGAGAAGAGAACGCCGATGACAAAGCCCGAGGCGCCGAACAACAGCATGGCCGCCACCCCGCGCAGAGCCAGACCGAAGAGCCCCCCGAGCACCGTGAGACCAGCAGAGAAGAGGAATGAGCGCACCCGATACTCACGGACCCGGTCGCGCGCCGTGAGCCCGGGGTAGAGCCCTGCCTGACGAAGCTTGGTCGCCAGCTGCTCCTCGGAACCGAATGAGATCAGCCGGGAGAAGCGAGCGAGGACTCCCTCGACGATCGGCCCGAACAACCGCCTGAAGGTGCCCTGCCCAAAGACCGGCCCGGTCGCCGCCTGACCGGCGACGTCAACGCTTCGAGCAAGCCGCGTGCGAGCCACGGCGACGTATGGGCGAAGCCGCCCAGCTAGCCCGCGGTAGGGGCGCACCACGATCCAGGCGAGGACGGCGGCGAAAATGGTGGCGGCGGCCACCGCGGTGAGCTCCATCCAGCTGAGACCCGCGGTCATCGCATCTCCTGGGGGTCGAGCGTCAGCGGACGAGTCGACGGCTGGCTCGCTGAGGGTGGCTCCCGGCGGCGACGGGCGGTCGACCATGACCTGGTCACCGCCGAGCCTCCTCCCAGCACCCGTGGCTCATCCTGTTGACGGGCGATCCAGCGCATCAGAAGCCACCCGATCCCGGCCCAAACCGCTCCCACCAGCACGGTGAATCGCCCGGGCGGCGAACGGTAGAAGGCGACGTAGCTCTCGGGGATGGTGGCCAGGAACAACAAGAGCAGCCAGGGCGCCGCCACCACCACCCAGCTTTCCAACCGCTGCTCGAAATTGGCGGTGCGGATCCCTTCCTGGGTGGCGAGGTCGGCGACGGTGGTGTCGATGAGGTCGCGCAAGACATCCTCGACCAGGTCTCCGCCGTGCTGGTGGGCGAGGATGAGCACCTCGATCACCTTGTCCGATGTGGGATCGGCCAGCTCCTCCTTGACCATCTCTAGCGCGGGGATCATGCCGAACATGCGCGCCTGGAGCGGGAATCGCTCAAAGGCGAGACGGAGCGGCTCCGGCCCCTTGCGTGCCAGCGCCTCCAAGGCCACGGGAAGGCTGGCGCCTGACTTGACGTAGGCGACGATGTCACGGATCCCATCGGGCCAGGCTCGCCGCAATTCGGCCAGCCGCTGGTTGCGGCGGCGCGAGTAGTAGGCGCGGGGCCAGAGGCCGACGACAACCGCGGGGACAAGTGCGATCCACCAGGCGCCGGTGAGGAAGAGGAAGAGGACGAAAGTGACGGCGGAGGCAGCGATCGACCCGGCGCGGAACTGGCTCGGAGTCAGGTCGGACCCTGCCTGGATGAGCCAGAGCTGCCGGGGGGAGACCTGGGTGGTCGGCGAGCGCCGCACGTCGAAACGAGGACCATTGCCGGTCAGGTAGGCGACGAGCAGGTAGAAGAACAGCCCAGACAAGAGCGCGGCGAGCACCCTCATGGCTCCGGCCTCCAATCACCGCTTAGGAGGTCCTTGAGCCGAACATCGCTGGGGAGGGCGCGCTCGATCATCTCGGTCACCGGCTCGGGGGGCATCGAGCCGGTCCAGACCAGGGGCTCGCCGAGGGTACGCCGGAAGAAGATGGGCTCCGTGGTGAAGTCGTCGGTGGAGAGCGAGGGAGCAACCGCCAGGATCTCACGAACCTGGCGACGCAGCGCCTGGTCTCCCTCGCGGGGGCGACGGAGATCCCTGTCGAGGTGGACGACGAAGTCGAGTGACTGGGCGAAGATCTTGCGCACCGCCGGCTCGGGTACGTTCTCGCCGGCCATGAGGGCGGCGTTGACGATGGCGTAGAGGGCGTCGCGTGCCGAGTTGGCATGGACGGTGCATGCGAAGCCGCAACCGGCGTTCACCGCCCTGGTCAATTCGAAGGCCTCGGCGCCGCGCACCTCGCCGACGCAAAGCAGGTCGACACGCTGCGCCAGGCACACCTTGACCAGGTCGCGCAACCCGTAGCGGCGCTGGCCCTCGAGCGTGACCGGGCTCGCCTCGTAGGCGCTGGAATGGGGCGGAAGAGGGACATGTATCTCACGCACCTCTTCGCAGATGCGGATGCACTGGTCGTCGGGGATTGCCCGCAACCATGCGCTGAGCAAGGTGGTCTTCCCGGCGCCGGTGGCGCCGGATATGAGCACCGACATCGACGCCTGCGCAAGCACCCACAGGAAGGCGGCCGCCTCGGGTGTGAGCGAATTGCGCTCCACCAGGGAGCCGAGCGTCTCGTCGGAGATGGTGTACTTGCGAAGCGTCACCGAGAGCCGGTCAGCCACGGGGGGCACGACCGCGGTCAACCGCCCGTCACCACCGAGAACCCGCGCCTGCTCGATTGCATTGGAAGCGTCGAGGCGACGGTTGGTGCCGGCGAGGAGCCTGTCCACCACCTGACGGTTCTCCTCCTCATTGGTGGCGGCCACCAGCGCCCGGAGCCGCCCCGAGCCGTCGATGAAGGTGACCCGGCCACCCTCGATGAATATCTCCTCGATGAACGGGTCGGTGAGCAGCCCGGTGAGCGGCCCGTATCCAGCGACCGACTCCCACAGCCGCTGCTCCATCTCGCCCGGGTCGCGCAGCGGGAGACTCCGCCCGGTGTGCGCCGTCCGCTGGTATGCGCCGACCAGGTCGGTGATCACCTGTCGGACGTCCTCGGGGCTGCGCTCGGGGTCGAGCTTGAGCTCTTCGATTCTCTCTGCGGTGGCCAGCCGCAAGCTCTCATATGCGCTCGAGCGCCGACCGGTCATGTGTGCGCTCCGGCAGCGGCCCGCACCGGTTGCCCGACAGCACCCAGTGCGGCTGCAAGCGGTGCCAGCGCCTTCATGAACCTCCCCGAGTAGACCGGCTCGCCCTGCCAGGAGGCACGGGGAAGGCGGTTGTCTTCGGGGAGCAGCGTCACCGAGGCGGGCGTGAAAGAGCGGCGCAACTCCTCCATCACCTCATGACGCTGGAAAGGCCCGGGCCGGATCCGGTTGAGCACGAGGTGAACAGGTGCCGAGGTAACAGTGCTCAGATCCCCCAACCAGTTCAGCATCCCGGCCACCCCGACCGGTGACGGATCGCCCACTCCAACGACCACATCGGCTGCCGCGGCCACGGCACGGCTCGCACCGAACCTGCCAGCTGCCCCGGTCAACGTGGAAAGGTCCTCGAGATGGCGGTCGATGCGGATCAGCACCATCTGGAACGCCAATCTCAGCTGCCCAACCAGGTCGGTGATCTCGTCCTCAGCCAAGGTCGCCCACTCCCGTGGGTTGGGGAGCCCACCGAGCACCGCGAACCCACCGGCGTGATAGGCGAACTCGCGGGTCAGGTCGGAGCGGAAGCGGAGCGCTTCGAGCGCGGTGATCACGTTCGGGGTGAGCTCGACGTCAAGCCGTTGCGCCAAGGCCGGCTCCAGCGTGTCGAGATCGGCCAAGAGCGTGGAGCGCCGCCAGCCGGCCAAATGGATGCCAAGTCCGACCAAAACCTCGAGAACCCCGCTGGCGCCGGTGACCGCGACCACCCGGCCGAACTGCTCCGCATCCTCCATCGGCTGGGGTGGTGACGTCGACTGGGGCACGGCCTCGGTGGTGAGATCGGGGCCGAGAACCTCGGCGAATCGCTGGACGAGGTCGCGCCGCTCGACCACCTCCTCGATCGTCTCCACCAAATCCTCGGGAGGGGACGAGGCGATCACGACGGCGTCCACCCCCATCTCGAGCAGCCGCGACCGCCCCGGACCGCCTCGCTCCGGGTCGTAGACACCGATCACCGCCCGGTCGGACCGCTGCAGCCGGTCGATCAACCGTGGGGTGAGGAAGCTCGAGGTGTCGTCGAGGATCAGCACGTCGAACCCGAGCTCCATGGCATCGGCCGAGGAGAGAACCGTCCCCACCACCCGCACCCCGGGATGGTCCTTTGCGTAGCTCATCAACTCGCCCGCCCAGGACCGGGCCGACGACCCAAGGGCCACTGCCGGCTCGATGCGGGCTCGGCGACGCTCGGTCACATGCTGCTCACGGGATCACGCCGGGGCTCGGCGACCTCTCATAGGCGCCCTCGATCGGCGTCACCTCTTCGACTGTCACATCCGGTGCCCCCGTGGACCGGACCAGATGCACCTCGGCCGTCCCCAGCGCAGAAGCTATCTGGAGCGCCTGCTCATCATTCACCGCCAGCGTTGGGGCAAACCCGGTGGTCTGGGTGAGTCCTGTCGACTCCTCGGTGGGAACGCCGAGCACCTCGACATCGGTGGCTATGAATCGGGCGAGGCCGTCGACCACGGCGATGATGTCGACACGATCGCCCACCTGGAGCCCACCGGCCACCGCCCGGCCCTCCTCGATCGGGACGGACATCGCCCTGAGACCTTCGGACGCCGCCACCGCTCCGAGGTCGCTGTCGAGCAGGGGCTCGCCGGGGATGATGGAGCGCTTCGCCACCGAGCCGGCGACACGATCGATCTCGTCGGCGGTGACGAACTGGCTCCCGAACTGCGGTGAGAGGAGGATCTCCTCGATAACGAAGTCGGCCGCCGTCAGAACAGCGCCCGAGGCGATAGGGGCAGCGGCGGTGACAACTTGGACCGTGCTCTGGTTGGAGCGGAGCACTGCGAGCGTGGTCACCGCGGCCAGCAGACCGGCCACGATGGCGATGACATGCCCCAGCTTGACTCGGGTGAGCAACCCGCGACGCGGTGGCGGCTGGGGCTCTGCCTGGGGGAGGATGCGGCGGGCGGCGCGCTCGGTCTCGGTGGTCACGTCACCTCCGGCGTCGATGGAGGATTGCCCGATGAACAGGATGCGGGCCGATGGGCGCCATCGAGCTGGCGCGTCCCCCCTGGCGGCAACACCGGCCCGTCATGTCAGCCCCTCGACTCCGCTTTCGTACTAGGTGGAGACCGCACACGCAAGCTGGATGGCTCATCGGCGGACCACCACGGCGGCCACCGCGCTCAGCGCAACCATCCAGGTGAGCCCGGTCACACCGATGAGGTCGAGATGATCACGGCCGACCGCACGTACCCGGCCCTCCACCAACCCCCCCTCGGTGGTCACGATCTCGACGCTCTCGGCGTCCATCTCCAATACCCCGAGCTGGGCCCGGAGCGAGCCCACCGACCCGCCGCTGCGGTGGCCGTCTCCCCGTCCCCTTGCATCGATACGCAACCAGCGCAGAGCCGACAAACTGATGGATACGTGTTGCGAGCCCGTGTCGACCACGGTCAGATCACCCGCGGCCTCGACGAGAAGACCGCCCCACTCACGCCCACCGGCGGCCAGGGTGACCTTGTCGCCGCGCACCATGGATTCGAAGGCGGCGTCGGCCAGCGTGCGGTTGCGCAGCAGGAGTTGGGCGGCATCCGCCTCCTCGGCGGCTGCCTCCTCACGGAACTCCCGATCGGTCTCTCGCCGGAGCTTCCGCAGATCGGGATGGGTCTCCCAGCTCCCGGGCGGCATGCGTTCCCGGGTCAGCCGGTTTCGGAGGCGGTTTGAAGCTTGGCCGCGCCGTCCACGCTCTCCACCACCGGATGCTCGCGGAGGAACCCGAAGATCTCGTCACGGAAGAAGCGGAATGTCCGTCCCCCGGGGAGACGGTATGCCGGGATCCTGCCCTCGCGGGCGTACTTGCGGACCATCTGCACGTTCATCCCGAGCAGCTCTGAGACGTGGGCTGCGTCGAGGATCGGCGGGTAATCGTTGGCATCCATCTCGATTGTGCGTCCTTCCTCCCAGTCCCCGCGTGCCATGCACGCTGCGGACGGCCCAGCGATGCGGACCCCCCATCCCCCGGCCACATCGCATCTTCCACCGCTGTGAGCGGCCATTCACCGTCCGGATCACGGTGCCCCGGAGGAGGCGGAACCCGATGGGACCAATCCTCCGGAGGTACTCGGCGATAGTCTACATCATAGCGCAACACTTTCCAATGAGTCGGCGTGCACAGCCGTGCCGTTGGCGCTCCAGTAAGGGCGCAGCACCTACCCTCATCCGGGACGAGGAGGAGCATGCCCGACGACGTTCAGAACGCCGAAACGCCAGATGCAGTGGAGGTGCCGGCTCCTGCGCAGCGCGGCACCGCCCCTCCGGTGAGCCAGCCGACCAAGTTGATCCGGATCGCCTCGATGACACGGGCGATGCTCGACGAGGTCCGTCAGGCACCGCTCGACGACGCCGGGCGCCGCCGGCTCCTCGAGATACACGAGCGGACGCTGACCGAGCTGAGAGAGATCCTCTCCCCGGAGCTGCTCGACGAGTTCGACGAGATGTTCATCCCGATTCGTAACGAGGTTCCGAGCGAGTCGGAGCTGCGTGTGGCACAGGCCCAGTTGGTCGGTTGGTTGGAGGGTGTCTTTCACGGGATCCAGGCCAGTCTGTGGAGCCAACAGGCGGCGGCACAGGCGCAACTCCAGCAACTACATCAACAGAGGGCGCTGCAGGGGCCGGCGGAGACCGAGGAAGAGCAGAGGTCCTATCCGGGCGTATATCTCTGACGAGCTTGACACGTTTTGGAAACCGACAGAGAGAGGTGGGAATAACCCCTCTCACCTGGGTTTTTTAGCCCAAGCGACCCTTTGGTATCCGTCCTGGTTGGTGGAGCGCGGGTGGTGGAGCCGTGGTTGGTGCAAGGACGGCCCCAGACCCACAGGCAGTCAGTGCCAGCATCAATGTCACAATCCTGACGCTTCCAGTCCTGGCGACCATGCCCCCCTCATTCTTGGTCCTCGACGCATTGGCCGCTCTTGTGTCGCAATCAGCGGGTATGGATCTCGAGGGACTCCACGATGGGTGTCGCCTCCTCGATCACCCGCTCCAAGTCGATCGCAGGGGCGATGACCGCGATGATCAGGATCTGCGCCGAATCGCCGGGGTAGTCGATCAGGTACAGGCGCGTCCGCCACTGAGCGAGCTGATCTGGTCCGAACCCCACAAACCAGCAGGAGTGCACGTTGACGTTAACGTCCACATCCATCTGCAGCCCGTCGAGACCCGCGATGCGCACCGGGACGGTCCCGTTGGTCTCGAAGTCGGGGTTGGCCATGATGCTCCGAGCCAGCGCCTCGGCATCTGCAGGAGCCAAGGGGTTCTCACAGTCCGGCGCGGCCGGTGGGGGATCCGTCCCGATCGCGACGAATTCCTCTCTCCCCGCCTGAAATCTCATGTAAGTGTCGGAAGCGTCGGAAGGGTCAATCAGTGACCTTCTCCATGGGGGGGCCGTGGCGAAGGTCACCTCGCCATCGAGGATGATGTTCACGGACTGCCCGTTTTCGGTGCTCTGGAGTACGTCGTCGAAGTATCCGTACACGAGGCCGAGGTGTCCATCACTGCGGACCACATGGAACAACTGCTCGACCACGGTCCCACCCTCGGCGAACAGCCGTACCCTGACCAGAATCCTTCCGGTCGGCCAGCGCGGGCCCTTTACCCGAAAGATCTCGAAGCGCTCAAAGGGTGCGCCGCTGGTCGTGGCGTACAGGAGCGGCACATCCTCGAAGATCCACTCCTCTGGCTCGTGGAGCAGATACTGCTCGGCCCCTGCACCGTCCACCCGGGCTTGTAGGAACCCCTCCAGGAGAGCGGCTAATTCCGTGTCGGATGGCGGGACGACCTGCTCGACCTGCCTCCCGACCAAGAGGTCTGGGGTGAGGAGTTCCCAGAGAGCCTCAGGGGACTTGGGCTGGAGAGTCTCCCACCCGGTCACCACCCAAATGCCCGAACGACCCCGAAGGCCGGGCTGGGACACACTGATACCCACCGTCTCGTAGCTGAGCTCGTCGATCGTCGGCGCACACCGGCCGATCTCGGGTGGTACCTCCGAGTACACCGGGCTCAATGGGTTGGTCTCGCCGGGCGCGCAACGGATGAAGAGGACCTGCTCGTAGCCTCCCCCATCACCGCCCAACCATCCATCGAAAGCAGCGGCCTCCCAGGCCTCCCAGCCGAGTTCATCTTCGATAAACCGGGCGAATATCTCCGCCCCCCATGGATCGCCACCGGCGGCCAGCGTCGCATCGAGCTGCCAGGTGTAGTCGACATCTCCGGCATCGGCGAGCTCTTGGGCCTCCTCCAACTCCTCCAGACTCGACTGGGGCCACATGCCTCCCGCTGTCTCCGGCGTCGGCTCGGTCACAAGGGTTGTCGCCGTCGGCTCGACCACCTCGTTCTCAGTCCCCTCTGATATCAGCAGTGCTACTCCGAGGATGAGCACCAGGACCACGGCCATTGCTGCCATCCCGTATTCCCAGCCCGGGGCGGTCCATCTCCTGGTTGGAGTCTTTCTCCTGCCGGGAACCCAGACCTCGTCACCGACGACCTTCTCGACCTCCAAGGGCGGAGCGGTGGCATCGAAGTATTCACGGAGCTGAGTGTTCAGATCAGGCATAGGTCACCCCCAACACACTGCGCAATTTGGATAAGCCGCGCTGCAGATGGGTGTCAACAGTCGACACCGACAAGCCCAACAACGAAGCCGTTTCCTCACGGGACCACCCATAGGCGTGAACCATGACCACTGCGATCCGCTGCTTTTCCGACAGTCTTCGCAGTGCGGCGGGCAGACCCGGCTCCACATTTGGAGCGTGTTCAACGGGCACCGGGGCAAACCCCGGGCGGATACCCGCCAAGGGAGCGCGACTTCTCCCCACCCGATATAGATACCCAGCAGGGTTCTCCATGCTCTCAATCCGATCCCAGTTCTCGAAGGCGTAAGCCAAAGCGTCCGCGGTGGCGTCAAGCCCCCGGTCCTGGCCAAACGCTGCCACCAAAGCATGCCGCAGCCGAGGTTCGGTCTCTTTCACGAAGGCCGTGAACGATTCGTCAACAACTCGGGCAAGCGCCACATCTGCTCCTTCGACAAGTAAAGGCCAGAAGACACGAATCGCGCTACAACGATTTTGTTCTAATCAGACAGCGCCGAGACCTCCGCCGAGGAGGCGAGGGGACATAGGTTGGCGGAATCACTGTTCACTCCGACCCCCCCCGGACCGAGCATCACAAGTAAATTGGCGCCCTGACCTGGGGTTTTTATCCCAAACGAGCGTTTGGTATCTATACCAAACCGCCTTCCCAAAACCTCCTACTCAGACCATCAGGCGGCTTCAGGGGCGCGACGCCCCCGCCGGGCCCCACCTGCCCTTGGCTCCCAAGTGAAGAAGCGCGCCGCGAGCAGCACGCCGAGCACACCCCACGCCACCATCACGCCGATCTCGGGCCAGGGAAAGACCGGAGTCGCCGCCGGGTTGAATTGCTCGCTGACTGACTCGACCATGGGCCGCAATGGGAAGATGCTCGCAATGGTGCTCAGCCAAGCGGGAGCAAAGCTCAATGGAAAGAACACCCCGGAGATGAAGGCGAGCGGAAGCAACGTGGCATTGGTGATCGCCGGCGCTGCCTGACCATTCGGCGTCAACCCTGCCACGGCTACCCCGAGGGCTGAGAAACAGGCTGCTCCCACCACGAGCAACAAGACGATTACCGGAACTCGGTCCCACGGGATGACTACCTCGTAGAACACGACGCCGACCACGAACATCACCGCCACCGAGAACAGCCCAATCACCACCGTGGCCCCGATCCGCCCCCCGAGATAGGCCCACCTCGGCAGCGGCGTCCCCCATGCCCGCTTGAGAACGCCCTCGTCCCGCGAGATCGCGGTCCCGATCGCCAGGCTGGTGTAACACGACGTCACCAGGGCGAAGACCGCGATCGCCGGGGTGAAACCCTGGGCGAAGCTGACACCACTCCCTTCCCCGAAGGTGGATCCGGAGAAGAGCAGGTTGAACAAGACGAGGAACATGAGGGGAAAGACGAAGGTGAAGAAGGCGGATATCGGGGTACGCCAGAAGATCCGCCATTCCCATCCGATCTGGCCCAAGAGCAGGCGCCACGCCGGTCTCATGTCTCCACCGCTTCGTCGTCCGGCTGACGGTCCACCAGACGCAGGTAGACGTCCTCGAGCGTTGGCCGCTTCACCTCGAGACCTTCGAGCTCCCCTCCTCTTTCGAGCGCCCACCGGGTCAGCTCGTGCAGAGCGGCGGTCGGCTGGTCGGTGGTGAGCGTCACCGTGCGATCGGAGACCTCGATCGACCCTGCCTTGGGAATGCCATCAACCGATACCCCCTCGGGCAGCCGGAAGACGATGACTGCGCCCGCCGTGTCCCGTCCGCCCAGGGTGGCCGGGTCTCCCTGGGCCACGATCAGGCCCCGATCGATCACGACCACCCGGTCGGCGAGCCGCTGCGCCTCCTCCAGGTAGTGGGTGGTGAGCAAGATCGTGGTCCCGGTTTGGCTGAGCTGATCGATCACCTCCCAGGCCTGGCGACGGGCAGCGGGATCGAACCCGGTGGTGGGCTCGTCGAGGAACAGCAGCTCGGGTGCTCCCAGGATGCCCAGGGCAAGATCGAGTCGGCGGCGCTGGCCCCCCGAGAGCGTGGCGACGCGACCACCCCGCTTCTCGCCGAGCCCGACGAGCTCGATCACCTCGTCGGGCGAGCGGGGCGCGCTGTAGTAGCGCGAGTACATCGTGAGCGATTCCTCGACGGTCAGCGCGGCTTCGATCCCGCTCGACTGGAGGACGATCCCGATCCTGTCGCGGAACGACCGCCCACCGGCAACAGGCTCCGACCCGAGCACCGTGACCGACCCGGCGTCAGGGGTGCGGAAGCCCTCGAGGATCTCGATCGTCGTGGTCTTCCCGGCGCCATTGGGGCCCAGCATGGCCACCACCTCACCCGGTGCAACCTCTAGGTCGATGCCACCCACCGCCACCACGTTTCCGTAGGACTTCTTCAGTCCCCTGACCTCCACGACAGCCACCCGAGAAATGGTATCGGGCGGGTATCGGGTGGTAGGTGGTAAGTGGTAAGTGGTAAGTCAAGACACTCATCAACTACCTGTAAGTGGTCGGTCAAAGACACCTACCACCTATCACCTACCACTTACCACCGTCTTTGCTCAGGCTCTCTTCGGCCTGGCGATCACCCGGAAACTGAGCCGTGCCCGCTCGATGTCCCCGAGGAGGACCGAGAAGGCATACCCCCCTGGTGCGGGGAGGGGCACGTTGGCGAAGGTGAGGGCCCGCACCACGCTCACGTCGATCCCCTCGGGGTGATGGTTCGGTCGTCCGGCACGAAACGCGTGGCGAAGTCTCGCCGCATTTGGCACCTGGCGTCCGTCCTCGTCCTGCAACTCGACGGTGAGCGTGAAGTCCTCATCGGTGAGCGTCCATGGCACACGGACCTTGACCCCGATCCCGATGCTGTGCCGCGCCGGGAACCGCGTCACGAGCAGGGTGTCCCATCCGCCGCCAAGCACGTAGAGCTTTCCGGCTGCGGCCTGGACAGCGTCGGCGAGGATCGCCACTTCTATTGCCGGCTCGAGCGGACCCATCGCTTCCACTAGTCGACTTTACGAATCATCTCGAGGAGACGAGCGCTGCGTGCATCGGGTCCCCCGGGGTGGTGGACGGCGAGCAGCTTGCGCGCCGCGATGGCGTGACCCCAACGGCGGAGCGGTTTGGGGCCTTGTTCGGCGACAGCCGGAGGGAGCACCGTCCACCCGAGCCCGAGGTCAGCCATCTGCCGAAGCACCGATGGGTTGGGGCTCTCCGCCACAACCACCGGCCGTAACCCCAGCCGAGCGAACCCGTCGTCGATCGCCGCCCTGGTGTGCGAGCCCTCCGGGTAGAGAGCCCACTGGGCGCTCGGCCCGGGGCCGCCCCTGATGCCCCGCCCGGCGTAGACGAACAAGGGCTCGGCGAGAATCTCCTCGGAATCGACACCGTCAGCCGGGGCGACAACCACAGCGAGGTCGAGCGACCCACGTCGCATCATGTCGAGCAGGACCTCGCTGTTGTCGATCACCAATCGGAGCTCGGTCTGCGGCTGCTGCTCGCGGAACTCGCTCACCGCCGTGGGGAACAGGTATAGGCCGGCGGCGTCGATCATCCCCACCCGCAGCGTCCCGGCCAAGCCGCGGCGGCGCTGGTCGAGGCGGCGCTCCAAACGCTCGGCCTCGGCGAGGACAGTGGCGGCGAAGCGCAGCACCTCGGCGCCGTCGTCGGTAAGCGCCCGGCGCCGGCCCAATCGGATGAACAGGGGGACCCCAATGGTCCTTTCCAACTGGGCTATGCCTTGGGAGATGGCCGACTGGGTGACGTTCAGCAGATCCGCCGCTGCCGTCCAATTCGGTGCCTCAACCGCCGCCTTCAGGTAGGCAAGGTGGTGGATCCGCACCGAGGACAGCGATTTGGTATCGTCAGAATTCATAAGTAATACTTCTTCTTAACATCACTTTAATCAGTTTGCATTATCGCTGGCGCCCACTTACCTTGCCCCGCATCCCACCCGCCGTTCCAGGAGGCACCGTGACCGACTCGACATCTCTCCGGGGTCCGCTCGGCGTCCTCACCCCGGGGTTGGGCGCTGTCACCACCACGTTCATCGCCGGTGTGGACGCGGTCCGTCATCGACAGAGGGTCCCGGTCGGGTCCCTCACCCAGCTCGGACACCTGCAAACCGAGAACGGTGATGATCTTGGCCGGATCGCCGATGCACTCGATCTCGCCAGCCTCGACAACCTCGTCTTCGGCGTCTGGGATCCGTACCGCGACAACGGCTTTCAGGCGGCACGACAGCGCCGGAGTCCTCAGCTCGGAGGACCTCGACGCAGCCAGACCAACGCTCGAGGCAATAGAGCCCATGCCGGCCGTCTTCGACCCGGCATGGGTAAGCCGGCTCGAGGGGACCGACAACGTCAAGACCGGGGCCAACCTGATGGACCTGGCTGAGCAGGTGATGGAAGACATCGAGCGGTTCTCCGCCATCAACTCGTGCAGCCGACTGGTCATGGTGTGGTGCGCCAGCACCGAGGCCTTCTCCGAGCCCGGTCCCGTCCACCAATCGTTGGACGCCTTCGAAAGCGGGCTCAAGGAGAGCGATCCAAGCATCGCTCCCAGCCAGATCTACGCCTATGCCGCCCTCCGCGTCGGTGTTCCATTTGCCAATGGCGCACCAAACCTCACCGCCGAGATCCCGGCGCTGCGCCGGTTGGCGGAGCGAAACGGGGTGCCGATAGCCGGCAAGGACTTCAAGACGGGCCAGACGATGATCAAGACCGCCATCGCCCCGGCGTTACGCGCCCGTGTTCTGGGGCTCAGTGGGTGGTACAGCACCAATATCCTGGGGAATCGCGATGGGGAAGTGCTGGACGATCCGGCCAACTTCCGCACAAAGGAAGTGTCGAAGCTGGGCGTTCTGGAGGACATCCTCCTCCCCGAGCGACACCCCGAACTCTATGGCGACATCCACCATCAGGTGAGAATCAACTACTACCCGCCTCGTGGCGACGACAAAGAGGGATGGGACAACATCGACCTATTCGGGTGGATGGGGTACCCGATGCAGATCAAGATCGACTTTCTCTGCAAGGACTCGATCCTGGCTGCTCCGTTAGTTCTGGATCTCGCTCTTCTACTCGATCTGGCCGCTCGTCGTGGCGAAACCGGTGTCCAGGACTGGCTCGGGTTCTTCTTCAAGAGCCCTCACTCCGCTTGGGGCCGGCCGGAGAGTGATTTGTTCGCCCAAGAGCGGCGGCTCCACCGCCGATTGGCCTCGTTGGCGACGGCCTGACAGCGGCAGTTCGAGTCAAAACGCTGGCGTCGATGCGGGCGTTCTGACAATGCTGGACCCTGGGCCCGTTCTGAGCTAGCTTCCGCGGACCGTCGAGGGCGTGCGGTTTCCCTCCGGCGTGTCCGTCCAAAGGGAGGCCCTGGTGGTTCAAGTCACGATCTCGAAGCGACTCGCCATCGTTCTGCTCGTGCTGGTCGCGCTCCTGGTGCCCGCGGCAGCTTTTGCCGGCAGCATTTTCTCGGACGTCGACGATAACAATGTCCACATCGATGGCATCGCGTGGGTTCGCAACAACGGTGTCACCCAAGGCTGCACCGCGACCCAGTATTGCCCGAAGGAGAAGGTCTCCCGCGAGCAGATGGCATCGTTCTTGTACCGGCTGTCGGGGAACGATCCGTTGACCGCCCCGTCGGTGAACGCTGCCCGACTGGCTGGGAAGCCGGCTTCCGCTTACGCCGGGGCGCCGACGCTTACAAGGCTTCATTACACCGGTCAGGACACGAAATCGGTCACTGCTCAGTACCAGAAGATCCGAACGGTCGGGAGCTTCACCAAGAACAACGGCGGCTCCGACCTGCTGCTGATGTGGAACGGTCACGGCGGCGCAAGCGGTGACGTCGACAATCGCTTCTGCGAGTTCCAGCTTCGCATCGACGACAAGAACGACCAGAACCAGACCTCCACCAACTTCAACCTGGAGACGGGATCGAGTGCCGTGTTGTTTGCGGCCAACTCGCCGATAGGCATCACCGGGATGTTCAGTGGGGTTGGCACCGGGAGCCACACGGTCAGCATCTGGGCACGTGGGACCGACAACACAACCTGCCGGCTCAACACCCGCAACTTCGGTCAGGACGTCTTCGTCCATGAGGTCGTTGGGAAAAAGGGCACAGCGCAGGTGACCGAAGCCGCCGTGGGCGAGTTCATCGGCGGCTACCCGGCGGGCTGAGACGGCCCTTTGGACTCGGCCAACAACTCGGCGTAGGGAGCGCGGAACCCGTCGTGCAGCAAGTGGGGCAGCCTCTTGCGATCGCGTAGGAAGATCACCAAGCCGAGCACGAGATAGAGGATGCCGAGCCCGATGCGCTCTGCTGCGATGAACTGCTCGGGGACGACCGCGCCGAGCACGAACTGCGCGAAGAAGAGTCCTGCTAGCGCCAACGCCTCCCGCACCCCGAGCGAGAGGTTGCTGAGCAGCGCCACAGCGAAAAGCGACTGGGCCGCGGTGAGGAACAACTCTTCGCGCTGGAGCGAGTCGAGTGGCAACCCGACCAGTTCCCCGGCAGAGATGGCGAAGACGATGGGGAGAGTTCCCACCAGCAGGGTCCATTGGTTGACCTTCGACGAGACCAGAGTTCCCAGGGCGCTGCTCGTGTTGAGCCTCCAGGCGTAAAGCGCAGCCACCAACAACTCGGGGGCTTCGGAAGCAAGAGGCGCCAGCCACTGCACCAGGAAGAAGGCCGGGACCCCCACCGCCTCCCCGGACTCCACCAGGGCGTCGGCGAAGTGCTCGGCGCAGAGCAGGATGACCGTGGCGGCGAAGGCGAACATCGCCACCACAGCCACCCTTCGGGGGGCGTCGGGGAAGGTGCCCACATAGCGGGCGGGCCCGACGAGGTGCGGCTCCTCGGCGGGCGCTCTCGAGATACGGATGGTGTAGAGCACGAAGATCCCGACGAGCACCGCGGCGTCGATCAGCGTGATGCTCGTCTTCAGCGGCAATGTCAGCGAGTAGATGGTGGCTGCAGCCAGGAATGCCACCTCGATGGTGTGCCCCCGCTCGAGGGTGATCCCGGAACCGGTCTGGCCCTCCATCTCACGTAGCTGGGCGGTGGTCACCCGCTCGGGCGACTTGGCCCTGCGTCGCGACAACATCCGGTAACGCCACCAGGCGAGCAGCACCACCATCGACCAACCCACCCCGATGAGCAGCCGGTTGGCCCCGGTCATGTTGGCCAGGGCAAACGAGCACGGCGTGTCGTTGTAATCGACCCCGGCCGGGCCGCAGGCGGCGCCGTACATCTCGTACGCCTCACCACCCCTCCAGGCAAACACCAGGTCAACGGCGTACTCGGGGAGCACGGCGATCAGGGCGAGCACGGCGATGGCGAGCCCCGCTGAGATGTCGAGTTGCGCCACCTCGGCGGCCCAGGCGAGGACGAAGGCGGCTCCGACGATGGCGAGGCCGAACGTGAGCGCCGCGATGGGGGCCGACAACTCCGGCTCGGTGAACCGGATGATGATTCCGGGGACGGTGGCGGTCACCGCCAGGACGAGGGCGAGTATCTGTCTGCTGGGGTGGACGTCAACCAGGTCATCGGAGGTGTGGGTCATGACGGTGGCGAGGCTACCCGGGGCAGCGGGCTGCGCCACCCGGCCAGATCGGCGGTCTCACTCGCCGATGTCCTCGTTCCAGAGATCGGCGTGCTCGGCGATGAATCGCGTCATCAGCCGCAGGCAATCGGGGTCGTCCAGCACCACCACCTCGACCTGGCGGGACCGCAGGTAGGCCTCGGGCCCACTGAAGGTCCTGTGCTCCCCCACCACAACCCGCGGGATGCCGTATAGGAGCACGGCGCCCGAGCACATGTCGCACGGCGAAAGCGTCGAGTAGAGCGTCGACCTGCGGTAATCGTCGGCTGATAGACGCCCTGCGTTCTCGAGCGCATCCATCTCGGCATGGAGGACGACGCTCCCCTTCTGGACACGGCGGTTGTGACCCCGTCCGACGACCTCGCCATCGATCACCAGCACCGAGCCGATCGGGATCCCGCCCTCATCGGCCCCTACCCGCGCTTCATCCAACGCCGCCTCGAAGAAGACATCCATCGTCTCAATTGTCGCGCCAATACGCCCCGCCGTCGGCGTCGGAGCAACGATTCCCAGAACGGATCGGTTTGGCCTCCGGTGAGGGGGAAGCGCCGAGCGGAGCGAGCGGAAGGGGTGACCGGGGGCGAGCGGGCGGCAATCACCCTCCCCCCAACTCCCTCCCTCACCGGGAGGGGGAGCCGATCCCCGCGAGCGAAGCGAGCGGAGGGGTGACTTCTGCCGTCTGCCGTCTGCCGTCTGCCGACCGAGGCAGTCGGCCCATCCCTCCCCCGTGACCGGGGGATCGATCCGCCGGTGGTGGACCTCCGGTGGGCTGCTGCTCGCGTTGCTCCTCGTCCCGGCAGCGACCGCGGCGCACGGGATGGGGCCGCAGGGCGATCTGCCTCTGCCGCTGGAGGTCTTCCTCTTCGCGGCAGGACTGATCCTGGTGGTCGCCTTCGCCGTGGTGGTACCCGAAAACCACCGGACCGCCCGGAGGAGGTCACCGCCGAGAGTCTCGAGCGGCCAATGGAGCGGCCGTCCCGGGCGGCTGAAATCATCGGGGTTGCCGGGCTTGTCCTGGTCGTCGTCGCCGGGATCGCCGGTGTCGACAACCCGTCGCGCAACCTCGCCCCGGTGCTGGTCAACGTGCTCTTCTGGCTCGGCCTGCCACTGGCGGAGATCGTGTTCGGCGACCTCTACGCTTCGCTCAACCCGTGGCGAGCGCTTGCCCGGTGGACGGTCTCGGCGAGGCGGCGACCCGGCCCAAAATGGAGCGCCTCGGCGTTTGGCCGGCTGCCATCGGGTACCTGGTCTTTGTGTGGTTCCAGGTGGTGTCTCCGCTCAGGGGCATGGCGGCGGCCATCGGGTGGGGGGCGGTCGGACTCACAGTTGGCGCTGCTCGGGTTGGCTGCGGTCGCCGGCCGAGAGAGAGCCCTTCGAATCGCCGACCCTTTTACCACCTACAACGGGATGGCCGGGGGCATCTCGCCGCTCGGCAAGGACGAGAGCGGCGGTCGAAAGAGGGGCTGGCCCGACCCGCTGACACGCATGGCATCGCCACCGGGTCTTGCCGGGTTCGTCGCGGTGATGATCGGAGCGGTGTTGTGGGAGGGTTCTCCTTCACCCCGTGGTGGTTGGGGACAATGGGCAACGCCGCAGGCTCGTCGCGCTTGGGACGCTGGGGTTGTTGACGACGTCGGCGTTCGTGTTGGTGGCCTGTACCTCGCATCCCGGCTCTGCCGCCGGCAGACCTCCCGGCCTCGACAATGACTCGAAGCGCTCTGCCCCGGCGCTGGCGCCCTTGGCCCTGGCGGCGACGCTCGGCCACCACCTCCCCGTCCTCCTCTTCGAGGGGCAGCTTCTCCTCTCGACGATCAGCGATCCGCTCGGCATGGGCTGGGACCTGTTCGGCACGGCCGACCACAAGATCGCCTTCTTTGCCACCCCGCCACCATGTGGTGGTTCCAGGCGGCGGGTTTCGTAGCCGGCGGCATCGCCTCGCTCGTGGTGGTGCACCGGCGGATGGCGTTGCTGGATCCTCAGGGCGACACGGTTACGCCGAGAGTATGGGATGCTTCTCCTCATGGTGACGCTCACTCTCGCCGTCATGACCGTCACCGCTCTCGCATGATCTTCCGACTGCCGGTGGTCCTGCTCCATCAAGGTGGCTGGGACGAGATCCTCATGTTCGCCCTGCCGGCGCTGGCGACCATCTGGCTGCTGCGCCGTGCCGAGCGCCGAGCGCGAGCCGAGGCTGCACGACGAGAACAGGAGCAGGAAGAGCCCAGCAACTCCACCAATGGAGAGCGACAGTGACGGGAGCAGCCGTGCTCACCGTCTCGGACGGTGTCAGCGTCGGAACCCGTGAGGACCGGTCGGGCGATGCGCTCGAGGAGATTCTCGGATCGGCCGGGTACACCGAGATAACTCGCCGCACGGTTCCCGATGAACGCCCGTTGATCGAGCAGGCGATAAGAGAACTCTCCTCGTAGCGGCCTGGTCGTGACCACCGGTGGCACTGGCTTCGGGCCACGCGACGTCACCCCCGAGGCGACCCGGGCCGTGTTGGAGCGCGAGGCTCCCGGGTTGGTCCACCTGATGATGACCGCCGGGCTGGCGGCAACTCCGATGGCGGCGCTGTCCCGGCCTGCAGCCGGGTCGCTGGGTCGATCGCTGGTCATCAATCTCCCGGGAAGCCCTACGGGAGCGAAGGAGAACCTCGAAGCGATCCTCCCCGTACTACCGCATGCGCTCGAATTGCTGGCCGGGGACACGGCGCACTGAGCCTCGGATCACCTGTGCGGCCCGGGATACGCGGGGGCGACGGGACCAACCGAGATGACTCCGGTGTCGTCGATCGACCGGGCAACCGCAGCTACGACCCGGGCGGTCACCACCGGACCTTCTGATGGCGCATGCCAGAAACGGAGCATGAGGCTCGTGCCCTCGCCGGCCATCGATATCACCACGACCCACGGCGCCGGGTCGGCCAGCACACCTTCGGCCTGGGTCGCGGCGTGGGTGATCGCCTCGATGGCGGTCTCGATGTCGGCCGAACTGGTGCACTCGATCGACAACTCCGAGCGCCGTGCACCAGCGTCGAGTGATTGGCCAAGGGCTCCTCGATCACCTTGGCATTCGGCAGGTGGAGGATCCTCCCGTCGATGGTGCGAACGACGACGCTCCGCCCGTTGAGCTCTTCGACGATACCGGTGAAGCCCAAAGCCGCGATCTCGTCTCCGACCTTGATCGAACCCCGGGTCTGGAGCACGATCCCGGCCGCGTAGTTCTCGGCGGTCCCCCGCAGTGCCAACGCCAGGATCACCGCCCCGATGATGAGAATGGTGACGATCGGCGCAGAGTTCCCGCCTATCAGGCTGATGGCTACGGAGATCCCGAGCAGGATCACGACCCAGGCGGTGACCCGACAGATCAGTTGCTTTGCGTCCAACGAGAGCCCGTCGACGTTGCGCAGCAGCCGCCAGATCACACCGCGGGCCAGCCTCGACAGGATCACTGCCACGATGATCGCCACGACCGCCCAGACAACGTCCCACCCGGTGATCTGGGTGCCGGCCACGCGGCTTCGAGTTGGTCGATGGGCTGTGTCACCTCCACGGAACGCACGTTGCCGACCCTACCGGCCTGCCCGAATCCAGCCATCGCCGACGGTCATCGGCCGACCAAGTCGATGCCATAGGCGACGGCGAAGCCGAGCACCGTCGCCAAGCCGGCGGTCTCCCGGCATGGGCGAAAGCTTCCGGCATCATCGTCGTCGCCAGCATTGTGAGGATCGCCCCGCCGGCGAACGTGAGGACAAAAGAGAGCGTCTGAGGAGTCGCACCGTCGAGCAGAACAAGCCGGCGGCTGAGGACAGCCCCGCCACCACTGCAACAGCTGTCCAAAGGGCGGTGATACCCCGCCTGCTCCAGCCGGAGACTCGAGGCTGCTGGAAGCGGCTATCGCCTCGGGAGATTCGAGACGAGGACCGCTACGAACATCGAAAGTGAAACGTTTCCCGTTTGGAGGAGGGTGAGCCCGAGCACTGCCGATTCCGGAACACCGTCGAGCACCGCACCGAGGACGATCGCCAGCCCGGATGCTTCCAGCGGGGCGCCTCCGATGTCCTTGCGATGACGGACGCCGTATCGGGCCAGCGCGGCGTCGCCGAGGGTGAAGGTGATAGCCCCCGCGAACAGACCGATGAAGGCGGCGCCTGCGCCCCGCGGTTTCAATTGCTTCCTCGACCAACTCGAAGGCGACCGCGCTCACCAGCACTCCTGCCCCGAAGGCCATCACCAGCCCCAAGGTGCGTTCGGACGGCTTGCGGATGAACACGATGAGCCCACCCACAACCAGCGTGGCTGCTGCCGCCGCCCCGACGAGGAAGGCCTCTATCAAACGGCAACCCTCGAGCAGTCGGGCGATATCTCCCTCGGCCCATGGACCGGGACGCCGCAGCCCCTTGCATGCGCAGTGCCGTTGGAGACTTCGCTTTCGGACGTTTCGGCGGTTGTCATCTTCATGGCGGCCGAGCGATAGGGTGGCGTTTAGCGCGGCTCCGGCTACCAGCAGTCGGGCGACGATGAACAACCAGGCGAGAAACACGGTGGCCACACCCAGAGCCCCGTAGAGGTCGTCCACCCGATCTAGCCGGTTGGCGAACCACACAATGGTGACGATCCGCAGGGCGAGCAAAACCAACGGTCACCAACAGCGCGCCCGGACCAGGTCGGTCCAATGGGTTCCTTTTGCTCGGGGGAGAACCCAATACGCAGCGAGGACGGCGGCGCCGATCATGAGCATCTCGGCGATGATGATGATCGCTTCGGCCAACGGACCGGCGAGACACCTCGAGCAGCAAGGCGCGGAAACCCATGAGGGCCATGCTCCCCACGGCGAGCATTGCGGAGGCGAAGATCCGCCGGGTCATGCGGCCCGGATCAGACCTGCCAGGCGATGGCGCTGATCAAACGCATCGTCTTTATCACACCCACCCCGGCGGCGAGAGTCAGCACGGCGGCCGTGCCGGCAATGAAAAGGATGCCACGGTTGGAGGTGTTCACTGACGCCCCGACACTTGCTGCCAGGGAAGCACTCAGCCCGGCGTTCTGAGCCAGATCGGAGAGCTCTCGGTTCACCCCATCGGCGACGGCGCCGACGGCAGTCACGCATGAAGAGGGAGAAGGGAAGCAGGAACAGGAAGAGGCGGTAGGAGAGGCCTCCAGCGAGTACCCCTCCGGCGAATCTCCGGTCGTGCTCGTAGGACTGGTAGGCCGACTCTCACCAGCGGGTTGCGAATCCGCTGCCGCTCCAGCGTCTCGAGTGCCCGCTGACGCGCCAGCCCGGTCGATGCCTTCACCCGAGAGATCAAGCCGTCGGTCGGGGACGGTTCTCGGGTCTCCGGCTCGCTCACGGCGGAGGTGGCGACCAATCGCCAGTGCGGGAAACGGTGCTGCTCATGGCCACTTCCGCGTCGTCACGGTCCGGCGGTGCCCGCTCGGCCCGAGCAGCCGACACGTTCACACCTGTGGCCTTGGCCCATGCGTACCGGAACAGCACCCGTGCGGAGGCCACCGTGGGTACGGCGAGGATGGCACCAAGAACGCCGGCCACGGCAAACCCGACGGTGATCGCCAGCAGCACGACGAGCGCCGGGACCTGGACCGACCCCCCCAGAACCCTCGGCGAGACGAGCTGGCTCTCCAGTTGCTGCAGGAGCACGTACACGACGATGACCAGCACTCCGAACAGGACGTTGTTCATCTCGGGAAACCGGACCGACCCCTGTACCAGTGCCACCAGCACAGCCGGGATGGTGGCGATGATGGGCCCGAACGTCGGGATCACCTCGAGCAGCCCGGCGATGAGACCGAGCACGAACGCACCGGGTACTCCGATCAGCCACACAGCTATCCCGGTGGTCACGCCCATGATGAACATCAGCGTGAGCTCTCCCCGGATGTAGTCGTTCCAGACCCCAGAGAACCTGCTTCCGAGTGCGGCCACCTCGGCGTGGTGCTTGGCCGGGAACAGCCCGAGCGTGCTGTGGGCGAACCTGGCACCGCTACCGCTGAGATAGAGGGCGATCAGAAGAGTGAAGATCACGAAGCTCAGGATCGACACGACGACACCGAACAGGCCGGCGGTCGCTTCCAGCGCCCCGAACAGAAGGGCGCTCACCTGGTCGGCGGTCAGCGCCAGGGTCGGAGGGGATGTGACCTCGATGGCATCGATTATCGGCTGGGTGATCGATGTGAGGTCGACGGTGAAGCCGAGGATGGTGATGCTGCTGAGATTGTTCAGGATGTCGATCGCCCAATCGTCGATCGAGTCGGAGATGGCGGTGATGTCGATCTCGTCGATCGACCCGACAAAGAGGACCGGAACCACGAAGAACAGGAGGATGACCCCGACGATGAACACCAGGTAGGCGACCACGATCGCCAGCCAGCGCGGCATGTATCGCTCCAGCCACTTGACCATCGGTGCGAGCAGGAAGGCGATGAGTGCGGCGACGATGACCGTCACCAGGATGCTGCTCGCCAGTATCAGACCGAGGATCCCGACCAGCACCAACCCGACGATGATGAGAAGCCTGGTGGAGTGGCGCTCGGCGGGTTGGATGCCTGGCCCGTCGGGGTCGTTCAGCGGGCGCCTCCAGTGGAGTCCGGAGCGAGATGCTAATGCGGAGGGCCGGTGCCGCCCCGGCCCTCCGTCACTAACTCGAGTTCAAGCCGAGGCGAACTCCCGGCCGTGCACCGCCAAGGCCCAGATGACGAACACATCCAAGGCGACGATCAGTATCGACCAGATGGGGTAATAGGGGATGAACATGAAGTTGGCGATGGCGCTGAGCGTCGCCACGATGATCCCCATCACGCGTGCCCAAGTCTGCCCGGCGAGCACGCCGAACCCGGCGAGCAGCACGACGATGCCGGCGATCAGGTGGATCCATCCCCAACTCGTCGCGTCGAACTCGAATACGTGGTTCGGAGCCACCACGTAGAAGTCGCTCTGGATGAGAGCCACGAACCCCGAGATCGCATGGAAGATCCCGATCATGATCATGAGGGTTCCGGCGAAGATGATCAGGCCCGCAGCGCCGGGGCTGGGCTCTCGGTACTCGGTGTACGGGTCTTCGGTCATGGGTCCTCCCGTCGCTGGTGACTGCGATTCCGCGTCGACACGGTCCCTTTGGGCGGGTCGCTCGCCGCCATTCAACCGCAAGCGGCACAACGAATCCATCACCATTGATCCAGACGGAAGACGGAAGGTCTGAAGGGGGTTCGGGAGGGTGACGGGCCCCGGGGGAGTCACCCCCTCCGCTCGCTCCGCTCGCGCCTCCCCCTCGACCGGGGGAGGCGGGGATTGGCTCCCCCTCCCGGTGAGGGAGGGGGTTGGGGGGAGGGTGATTGCCGCCGCCCGCCCGAACCACCCCCTCCGCTCGCTTTGCTCGCGCCTCCCGCTCGCCGGGGAGGCTCACCTCCGACTTCCGTCTCGTTAGGCCGCGGGTGATCAGGCGGAAGCCGAGGTGGCTGGTCGAGGTGTCGACCGCCTGTGCCATGCGCGCCGCCGGCCGGTATCTCCGGCAATAGTTGGGGGCACAGAGGTGGGAACCTCCCTTGATCACCTTGCGCGGGATCGGGATGTCGGCCATGTCCGGGTCGTGGCTCTGCGCCACGTCCCCGCCTCGAGGGTTGCGGGGCACACAACAGCTTGCCTCTGACTCTCGCATCGCCCGGTACCAGTCCTCGGTCCACTCCCAGGCGTTGCCGGTCATGTCGAACAACCCGTACCCGTTGGCAGGAAACGACCCCACCGGGGCGGTGCCCTCGAAACCGTCGAGCCCCTCGTTGACAACCGGGAAATCACCTTGCCAGGTGTTGGCCATCCATCGATCGTTCGGATTGAGCTCATCACCCCAGGCGTACTCGGCGCCATCGAGCCCGCCCCGGCTGGCGAACTCCCACTCTGCTTCGGTTGGAAGCTCCTTGTCGGCCCAGGCGGCGTAGGCGACGACATCGTCCCAGGCGACATGGACCACCGGGTGGTCGCCCTTGTCCTCGATAGCGCTATCCGCTCCCTGGGGATGGCGCCAATCGGCGCCGGGAACCCATGCCCACCAGTTGTAGTGGTTGCGCAGGTCCACCTTGCGCGCGGGATTGACGAAGACCATCGAAGCGGCCACGAGTAGCTCGGGGATGGCGCCCGGGTAATCAGCGGCATCGGGGGGGCGCTCGGCGACGGTGACATGACCGGTGTCGGCGACGAAGGCGGCGAAGTCATCGTTCGTCACCTGGTAGCGGTCGATCCAGAACCCGTCGACCAATACGCGGCGCGCCGGCCGCTCCTCCGGATAGTGCCGGTCGGACCCCATGGTGAACTCGCCGCCCGCGATCCACACCATGTCGCCCTTGGGAGTAGCGCCCGGTTCGGCGGCAGCCGTCATCGTGCCTTCATTCTCCTCACCCCGTATTGCCGACATCGATCCACCGGCACCGACTAGACATCAGCCGCATGTGTTGTGTCTTCACCGTTCTCGTCTTCCTCGGTCCACGCTTCGGCATCCTCGTATGGGGTCTCATCGACCCCGCACGCTGGTCGCTTACCTTCGACACCTTCATCTGGCCGCTCATCGGTTTCATATTCGCGCCTTGGACCACTCTCATGTACGTCGCTGTGTTCCCGCTGGGCATAAGCGGGTTCGATTGGATCTGGCTGGGTCTGGCAATCGCCGCCGATATCGCCAGCTGGGCCGGGGGCGCATGGGGCAACCGCTCCAGGATCCAAGGATACGCCTCGACCTGACGGGTCAACGCTCCGCCAGGGCGGGACATGCTCCGAGTCGGTAGGGTCGCGCCCTCCCGCCAGGAGCATCGAGTGAAGATCACTCACGAATTCGAGGTGCAACGACCCATCGAGCAGGTGTGGGACTTCTTCCAGGACGTCCCCTCTGTCGCACAGTGTCTGCCGGGTGCCGAGATCACCGATGACAAGGGCGATGGCGTCTATGCGGGCAAGCTGGGGGTCAAGCTGGGCCCGCTCGACCGCCACCTTCGAAGGCGAGGCCATCGTCACCCCGGATGAGGCGAACCGCACGGCCTCTATCAAGGGGAAGGGCGTCGATCGTCGTGGCGGGAGCCGGGGACAGGTAACGGTCGATTACCGGCTGGCTGAGACGGATGGCGGGACCGCGGTAGCGATCGACGCCGACGTGCTCCTCTCAGGTGCAGCGGCCCAGTTCGGCCGCACCGGGCTGATAAACGAGATGTCACAGCGCCTCATCGGTGACTTCGTCACCTGCTTGGAGGGCAAGCTCGCAGCCCCGTCGGCAGCCGCCGCCGCCGAAGTCAGCGCCCCCGATGTAAAGGGGATATCGCTCCTCTTCGCCTCGCTCTTCGCCTCGATCGGCCGGTTCTTCCGCCGGCTTTTCGGGGGGTCGACCCAAGCCCCGTCGGAGTGAGCCAACCGTCCCCTCCTTCCAGTTGAGTAGGGTCGGCGAGTAGCACCGAGGAGACCGATCATGGCGAATGTCGTGCGCGCTGCCGTGGTGCAGACCGAATGGACCGGCGACAAGGAATCGATGATCGAGAAATCGGTCAAGTATGCCCGCGACGCCGCAGCGCAAGGCGCCCGGGTGATGTGCTTCCAAGAGCTGTTCTCCAGTCCCTACTTCTGCCAGGTGCAGGACGACGAGCACTTCGGGTACGCCGAGCCCATACCCGACGGCCCCACGACCAAGCTGATGCAGGACCTGGCCAAAGAGACCGGGATGGTGCTTGTCGTCCCGATCTTCGAGGAGGAGGACGCCGGGTTCTTCTATAACACCGCGGCGGTGATCGACGCCGACGGCAGCTACCTCGGGAAGTACCGCAAGACGCACATCCCGCATGTCAAAGGGTTCTTCGAGAAGTACTACTTCCGGCCGGGCAACCTCGGTTATCCCATCTTCGACACGGCGGTCGGCCGCATCGGGGTTTATGTCTGCTACGACCGCCACTTCCCCGAGGGCTGGCGCGCACTGGGCCTCAAGGGCGCCAAGATCGTGTTCAACCCCTCGGCCACCAGCCGCGGGCTATCCATGTACCTGTGGAACCTGGAGCAGCCCGCAGCCGCGGTCGCCAACGAGTACTTTGTCGCCGCCATCAACCGGGTGGGGACTGAGCCCTTCGGCGACAACGAATTCTACGGATCGTCGTACTTCTGCGACCCGAGGGGCCAGCTGGTCGGCGATGCCGCCTCGGACGCCGACGAGGAGTTGGTGGTACGCGACCTCGACCTAGACATGGTCGACCTGGTCCGCACGACGTGGGCCTTCTACCGAGACCGCCGCCCGGACGCTTACGGCGACCTGGTTGCCCCCTAGCGCATGAGCGATCGAATCGAATCGGGGCACGCTGATCGCCGGTGGGCTGGTGCTGCTTGCCGGGGTCGTCTGGTTTCTGTCGGCAGTGGGCGTCGACATCCAATGGGAGATGGTGCTCGCCGTGGCCCTCATCGGTGTCGGCATTGCCCTTCTGGCACTGGCCCGTTCCGAGGGTGGGACTACTCCGCTGATCATTGCTGGCGTGGTCATCACCGCCGTCCTGGTCTTCTCCGGCGGGGTGGGATTCGGGCCATCGACCACCGTCACCGAGCAGGCCGACTTCGCCGAGCCGATCAGCCGAATCAGGGTCGACACTCCCTCGGGCGAGGTGGAGGTGAACGCGGGCGGGGAGATCGTCAGCGTGGAGAGAACACTTGAGCTACGGCGACGAGCGCCCCGAAGTCATCGAGCAGGTCGAGGACGGGGTGCTCACGCTGTCGGTCCGGTGCCAGGGCGGCGGGTTTCTCATCGGTGGATGCGGGGCCGACTACGTGATCACCGCCCCTGCCGACGTCGCCCTGGAGGTCGACACCGGGTCGGGGGGCATCGACATCAACGGCATGACGGCAGGGGGGAGGTTCGACACCGGCTCTGGTGGTGTCGACCTCGAGGGCGTGGGCGGCGAGGTCTCGACAGAAAGCGGCTCGGGGAGCGTCGACGGATCCGCCCTGGTCGTCACCTCGATCACTGCCGACACCGGGTCGGGTGGTGTCGACCTCGAATTCGCCACCGGCGCCGGACACGGTCGAGGTATCCACCGGGTCGGGGAGCGTCGAGATCACCGTCCCTGAAGGCACCTACGCCATCACCCTCGACACCGGCTCTGGGTCCGAGACGATCGAGGGAGTGGTCAACGACCCGGCTGCGGAGCGCACCATCACCGCTGACACCGGATCGGGGGGCATCCTGGTCCAAGCCGCCGACTGAGGGTCGTATGGGACCGCCGGAATCAGGAAGTCGGCGGTTCGTTACTGCGGCGCAGCCACCCGGTGACGAGTGCCAATCACCAGCAGCACGGCCCCGACAATCAACAACCATCGGAGAGCGGTGAAGAAGAACCCCACTCCGAACACGACCAGCGCTATTGCTACGAGAAGGATGACCCAGCCCATTGGTTCTGTTCGCCACCGTAGTCGTGGCTGGCGTCTCCGGGCACATTGGAACTAGCTTCGAGGGGAGGAGGCCAAAGCCATGAGCGAGCCAGGTATCCACGCGAGTCTGTTGGAGCGTCACCGCCGCGTGCTCCCATCGTGGCTGGCGCTCTATTACCAACAGCCGATCGCGCTGGTCGATGGTGATGGGCGTCGGGTGCGCGACGCCGAGGGCCGGGAGTACCTCGACTTCTTCGGCGGGATCCTCACCACCATCTCGGGATACAACGTGCCCGGGGTTGTCGAAGCGATACGGGAGCAGGCCGGGCGGATGCTCCACACCTCGACGCTCTACCTGATCGAGCAGCAGGTCGAGCTGGCGGAGCGGATCGCCGCCCTCTCCCCCATCCCCGACGCCAAGGTGTTCTTCACCAACTCGGGGACCGAAGCCAACGACACCGCCCTGCTGCTCGCCACCACCTACCGGCGGTCCAACCAGGTGCTGGCGCTGCGCAACAGCTACCACGGGAGGTCGTACTCCTCGATGGCGATCACCGGGAACCGTTCCTGGTCAGCTTCGAGCTTCTCCCCGCTCCAGGTCACGTACGTCCACGGTGGCTACCGGTACCGCTCTCCTTTTGGTCATCTTCCGGATGCCGAGTACGTCGCGGCGTGTGTCGCCGACCTTCGCGACATGCTCGACGTCGCCACCAGCGGCGATGTCGCCTGTCTCATCGCCGAACCCATCCAGGGAGTTGGTGGATTCGCCACCCCACCTGACGGGCTCCTCGGGGCGATGAAGGAGGTGCTTGACGAGAGCGGGATCCTCCTTGTCGCCGACGAGGTGCAGACCGGCTGGGGCCGAACCGGGGAGAACTTCTGGGGAATCGAGGCCCACGGCGTCGTCCCCGACATCGTGACGTTCGCCAAGGGTGCCGGGAATGGCCTGGCGATCGGAGGAGTCATCGCCCGGGCCAAGGTGATGGACTCGATCGGGGCCAATTCGATCTCGACATTCGGGGGCAACCCCTTGGTCATGGCCGGGGCGCTGGCAAACCTCGACTACATGCTGGAGCACGACCTCCAGACCAACGCCCACAAGGTGGGGAACCACCTGCGCGCCCGGATCGACCCACTAGTAGAGGAGATCCCCATCGTGGGCGAGGTGCGGGGCAAGGGTCTCATGATCGGCGTCGAGTTGGTTCGTCCTGGCGGTCGCGAGCCCAACGCAGAAGCGGCGACGGCGGTCATGGAGGGAACCAAGCAACGCGGTCTGCTGATCGGGAAGGGCGGCCTCCACGGAAACGTCCTCCGCATCGCTCCGCCCCTGTCTCTCACCGAAGATGAAGCCGACGAGGGTTTCGAGTTGTTGCGCGAGGCGCTGGAGGAGGCGGCAACCTCGGAGACTTGATACTCCGCACTGGAGGGTCTTGCGATGTCCATCGGTGCGGGAGCCATCTACCCCGCTACCGGGCGTTGCCCTGGGGAGAACTCCCGATAGGAAGTAGGGACCATTACCCATAGCGTCCTCCTCGAAGAGAGGAGGGCGGCATGGATCAGGTCACATCCAGAACCGGGGACACTACCGAGGCGAACCGCCTGGCAGCACGGGCGATCGAAGGCCTCCCTGTGGCCGAGAGGACGATTTCCCTCGCCGATGTCTCGACGGTCGTATTGGAGGGCGGTCAAGGCCCGCCGATGGTCCTGCTCCACGGCCAGGGCGGTTTCGGAGCGTTCCTCGGTGGAATGGCTGCGCAGCTCGTCGACCGCTACCGGGTGGTGATACCCGACCTACCCGGGCTGGGACGCTCCAAAGCAAGCAACGGCCCTCTTGACCCGACCCGGGTCATCCCATGGCTGCGCGAACTCGTCGCCGAGACCTGCGACCAACCACCGATCCTGTTCGGCGTCTCGCTCGGCGGGAGCATCGCGGCGCGTTTTGCCATTCAGCACCCGGACGGACTCGTCAAGCTCATCCTCATGGACTCCGGTTCGCTCGGCGCGTTCCGGCCCGCACCCTCGGTGCTGCTTGCTCTTGTCCGATTCACGAGAGACCCGAACGTCACCACCGCGCAGAGGATGCAGGAGGTGATCTTCTACAACGCACAACGGGTTCGGGCCCAGATGGGTGAGCGGATGGCAGCATTGCTCGACTACCAGATCGAACGGGCCAAGCAGCCGACGGTACGCGCCGCCAACCAAGCCCTCCTCCGCACGCTGGGAACGAAGCGAATCCCCGACGACGAACTCCGTCGTATTGCGGTGCCGGTGTCGCTCGTCTGGGGCCGCCATGACCGAGTGATGAAGTTCGGGATCGCTGAGAGGGCGAGTCGGAAATTCGGCTGGCCGCTGTATCCGATCGACGACGCCGGCCACCTCCCGGTCGCAGAGCAGCCCACAGCCTTCGGCGAGGCACTTCGCACGATCCTGGCGGGAAGTGAGCCCTGGTCAGCCGGGGCACGGATTCGGCGCCAGCCGGACTCCTCCCGAATTTCGCGGTCCTAGTCGGAGGGCGGGATCAGCCCGTGTTCCACCGCGAAGAGCGTGGCCCCGGCGCGAGTCGACACCCCCATCTTCCGGTAGGCGTTCTGGATGTGACGGTCTGCGGTCTTCACCGAGATGTCGAGCCGGCGTGCCACCTGCTTGGTCTGCAAACCCCGCCCGAGGAGGCCGATCACCTCGGTCTCCCGCTCGGTCAACCCGGCGGGACGCTCGACCCGAGTTCCCGGTTGGCCGGCGGCTTCGGACACCGCAGCGACCAGATCGGCGTCGAGCCGGCCGGCCCGCGCCTCCTCGACGAGACGGCGAGCCGCCTCCTCGGGGAGCGACCCCCCCACGATGCGGTCTCGACTCGGTCATCGCCCGGAACGAGTCGGCGGCTGCGAGGAGCCGGTCAGACGCACTGAGCGAGGGGGCGGCAACTCCCCGGTGGTACCCGGTGCTGTCGAGCCGCTCGTGATGGGCCCGGGCGCGATCCCGACAAAGGGGCAAGGAAAGAGGAGCGGGAGAGCACCCGCTCGGTGTGGTAGGGGTGCAGCCTGATCTGCTCCCAGTCGTCTGCAGTCAGCGGGCCCGGCCTCAGCCAGACCCGCGGATGGACCGCCACCCGGCCCAAGTCGTGGACCAGCGCAGCCCGCCGCATCGCCGTGATGCCATCGGCATCGAAACCGCTGATAGCGGCGGCCGCCGCGGCCAGGTCGGCAACACCTCTCGAATGGCCGGTGAAAGTCGGCGAGACCATGTCGGCGAAGTCGCCCATGGCAGCCATAGCGCGGTCGATCGCCTCACCCTCGAGATGAAGGTGGGGCCGGGGCTCGGCACGAAGGACCGCCTCCCACGCCGAGTCCACCTCAGCCGCCGAGAAGACCTCATCGGCATGCCGCGTGAAAGCGTCGGCAACGGCCGGATCGAAGGCGTGGCCCGCCCGGCTGCGAATGGTCTCGACGGCGTGCTCGTCGCCGCCGATGACCCGTTGGAAAGCGGCGTCCTCGGCGACATGGGTGATACGTATCGGCAGAGGGACCTCGTCTCCCTTGGCCCGGCGCAGCACGCTCTTGCCGTCCCAACGCTCGGTGAGTTTGAAAAACAGCCGATGGACCGAAGACGGCACACCGAGCCGCTCCGCCAGCATCCCCGCCACCTCGCACATCGCCTCGAAATGGGGGTCTCTGAATCGGTATGCCAGCGGGAGCCGCCTCGCCACCTCGTAGGGCCGGCGGAACGCCGAAATGTCCGGAGGGGACATGGATCTCACTGCTCCGATGAAGTGCGCGGCCCCCGATCCGAACTGACGGGGAGTCAAGTTGTCGAGCGCGCTCCCCCCGAAAACTTCTGTGGCCAAATCGGCGTCGGTGGTGCATCCCGCATAGGTAAGTAGCGAGGCGTAGTAGGTCTGCGAAGCCGTCTCGGGTGATACGGAGAGGAGGTCGGAAAGACGCATCGCCATCAAGGTGGTGTGGAGACCATGTTCGAAGGGGAATCCCATGCCCAGGTCGGTTGCCAAGCATGTCGCCGCGATCACCTCTGCGGTTCGGACACGCTCAACGGAATCGTCGGGTCCACCAGGCATTCCACCACCGATCGGCTGTCCCACTAGAAGCGCCCGGGACAGACGGAAAGATACGCCGCTTGTGCGCTCCGGATTGGGGAGAACTCCCGATGGCCGAGAGGCACCTCGACCCATACCGTCTCCCTCGTGAGCATCCCCCTCGCAGCCGGTGCCGTCTCCACGGTGATCTTTGCCCTCAGCACGCTTCCGATGCTGATCAAGGCGCGACGGAGCAAGAACCTGATGTCATACAGCCTGGGCAACCTCCTCTTGGCGAACCTGGGGAACGTGGTCCATTCGATCTATGTCGTCAGTCTGCCCGTCGGTCCTATCTGGGGCCTCCACACCTTCTATCTCATCACTACCGGGCTCATGCTCCTCTGGTACCTGCGTTACTCCGCGAAGAGGCGCATCGACCGGAAAAGGTCTGCATGGCCGTCTGATCATCTGGGGAAAATTCCCGATAGGCAGCTACCGGGGATCTTCTTAGGTTCGGCGGTACACCCGCAGCAGGAGTTGCCAAGTGAGTAATCACCAAGTCCAGACCGTGGTCATCGGCGGAAGCCAGTCGGGTCTGGCCGTCGGGTACCACCTCGCTCAAAGGGGTATTCCATTCGTGATCCTGGACGAACACGACAGGATCGGTGATGCCTGGCGGAGGAGATGGGACTCGCTGCATCTGTTCACGCCGGGACGCTACGACGGACTTCCGGGGATGCCGTTTCCCGGACCGTCGTCCTACTACCCCACCAAGGATGAGACAGCCGACTATCTGGAGAACTACGCCCACCAGTTCGACCTCCCCGTCCGAACCGGTGTCAAAGTCGAAAGGCTATCTAGGGAAGGGGGTCGATTCGAGGTGGTCTGGGACGGCGGCACGCTGCTCGCCGACAACGTGGTCGTGGCCACAGGGGCCTACAACAACCCCCGGATCCCGTCGTTCGCCCCCGAACTCGATGAGAGCATCGTCCAGCTCCACTCCAAGGACTACCGCAATCCATCCCAACTCCGCGAGGGCGGGGTGCTGGTAGTTGGGGCAGGAAACTCTGGCGCGGAGATAGCCATCGAAATCGCTCCCCACCACCAGACCTGGTTGTCGGGCCGGGACACGGGTCAGGAGCCCACTCGTGCCGGTAGCCGAATGGACCTCCTTCTCACACCCGTGCTCTGGTTCATGGCGACGCGGTTCACGGTGAATACGCCACCCGGGAGGAAGATGCGCGACCACTTCCTCGACCCGCCCCGTGGCATCCCCCTGGGCAGGGTGCGACGCAAGGACATCGTCGCAGCAGGCATCGAACGGGTGGGGAGAACGACCGGTGTGAAGGATGGTCATCCGATGCTCGAGGACGGACGTGTCTTGGACGTGTCCAACGTCATCTGGTCCACCGGATACACGCCCGACTACGACTGGATCGATCTTCCACTGCCCACTCATAACGGCGTCCCCGTCCACCTTCGGGGCATTGTCGAGTCCTGCCCCGGGCTCTACTTAATGGGGCTTCTCTTCCTCTACTCGCTGAGCTCGGCGCTGGTGGGAGGAGTGGGGCGCGACGCCGAGCACATCGTCGACCACATCGTTGCGAATCGGGCAGGAAGAACCCAGGAAGTGAGTGGCTCGGCCGCCAATTCGTGACACTTCCCGTGAATGCCGAAGGGCTGGAGGGGCCCGCGTCGTAGCACGTCTCCTCACGGGGACCACCCGCCTCCGCCCGGCCTAGGCGGACCTGCACCCGATTAGCGTGGCCGCAGCGACATAGGGAGGCGCGATGCGGACGCTCATCGCCAACGGGACAGTCGTCACCGCCACCGAAAGCACCGCCGCCGACGTACTGATCGAGGACGAACAGGTCGCCGCGGTGCTGGCGCCGGGAAGCTTCGAGGGCGCCGCCGACCACACCATCGACGCCACTGGAAAGTACGTCGTCCCGGGCGGGATCGACGTCCACACCCACATGGAGCTTCCTTTCGGCGGCACGGCGGCCTCGGACAGCTTCGAGACGGGGACCCGGGCGGCGGCCTGGGGAGGCACAACGACCATCGTCGATTTCGCCGTTCAGACCAAGGGGCAGTCGCTGATGGAGGGCTTCGAAACCTGGATGGCGAAGGCCGAGGGGAACTGCGCCATCGACTACGGGTTCCATCTGATCGTCGGCGACGTCACCGAGCAATCGCTCAAGGAGATGGATATGGCCATGGACGAAGGTGTCACTTCGTTCAAGATGTTCATGGCCTATCCAGGCGTCTTCTACTCGACCGACGGCGAGATCCTCCGGGCGATGCAGAAGGCGGCGGAGAACGGGTCCACGATCATGATGCATGCCGAGAACGGCATCGCCATCGACGTCCTCATCGCCCAGGCGCTGGCGCAGGGCGAGACCGACCCCATCCATCACGGGATGGTGCGCAAGTCGATCCTGGAGGGGGAGGCGACCCACCGCGCGGTGAAGCTGGCCGAGCTGGCCGGGTGCCCGCTCTATGTGGTCCACATGTCGGCGCAGGAGGCACTGGAGGAGATCACCATCGCCCGTGACCAGGGTCTCAACGTGTTCGCCGAGACCTGTCCCCAATACCTCTTCCTCTCGCTCGACGACCTGGGCAATGGCTTCGAGGGTGCCAAGTACGTGTGCTCACCGCCGCTACGGGAGCGGGATGACGGGCACCAGGATGCGCTCTGGATCGGTCTGGCCACCAACGACCTTCAGGTGGTGTCGACCGACCATTGCCCCTTCAACTTCGAGGACCACCCCGAACTGGGTCGGCAGAAGCGCCTCGGTGAGGGCGACTTTTCCAAGATCCCCAACGGGCTGCCCGGGGTGGAGCACCGGATGGAGTTGATCTACCACGGAGCAGTCGCCGAGGAGCGGCTCTCGGTGAACCGCTGGGTCGAGGTGTGCGCCACGACCCCGGCCAGGATCTTCGGGCTCTACCCGCAGAAGGGGACGATCGCCATCGGGTCGGACGCCGACATCGTGGTGTTCGACCCCGATTCCCCCCACGTCATCTCGGCGGAGACGCATCACATGAGGACCGACTACTCCTGCTACGAGGGGATGGAGGTCGCCGGGTCGATCGAAACCGTTCTCTCCAGGGGCAAGGTGGTCATCGCCGACGGCGAGTACCACGGGTCGCCTGGCGACGGGCGCTACCTCCCCCGGGAGACCAACCAGTACCTGATCTGAAGCGGGTTCCCCCACATCGTGTCCGCCGTCCTAGGCTCGGAGTGAGCCGGAGGACACCGTGAAGCTGATCAACCACTGGATCAACGGCAAACCCTGGGACGGTACGCCGGAACGCACCGGGCCCGTGTTCGACCCGGCGTCCGGGCAGGTGCAGGCGGAGGTCGCCTTCGCCTCAGCAGATGTGGTCGACGAAGCCGTTGCCGCGGCCAAGGCCGCATTCGAGAGCTGGAAGGACAGCGCCCTGACCACGCGGGCCAACGTCATGTTCGAGTTCCGCCGGCTCGCAGTCGAGCACAAGGAAGACATCGGGCGGATCCTCACCAAGGAGCACGGCAAGACGCTCCCCGATGCCCTCGGCGAGGTGCAGCGGGGTCTGGAGGTCATCGAGTTCGCCTGCGGCATCCCCCACCTGCTCAAGGGGGACTACTCCGAGAACGTGTCTCGGGGTGTCGACACCTACATGATCCGCCAGCCGCTCGGAGTCGTCGCCGGGATAACCCCGTTCAACTTCCCCGCCATGGTCCCCATGTGGATGTACCCGATCGCCATCGCCTGCGGCAACACCTTCGTGCTCAAGCCATCGGAGAAGGACCCGTCGGCGTCTGTCTTCTGCGCCGAACTACTCGCCGAGGCCGGGCTGCCCGACGGGGTCTTCAACGTGGTCCACGGTGACAAGGTGGCGGTGGACCGCATCCTCGAGCACCCCGACATCGCCGCGGTCGAGCTTCGTCGGCTCCACCCCGATTGCCCGGTACATCTACGAGACGGGGACGGCCCACGGCAAGCGGGTGCAGGCATTGGGCGGCGCCAAGAACCACATGATCGTGCTCCCCGATGCCGACATGGAACTCGCCGCCGACGCCGCCGTCTCCGCCGGCTACGGGTCGGCGGGCGAGCGGTGCATGGCGATCTCGGTGGTCATCACCGTCGGCGACGCCGGCGACTCGCTGCTCAGCGCCATGCGAGAGCGGATCGGCGGGCTCACTGTGGGCAACGGGCTCGACCCCGACGCCGAAATGGGCCCATTGATCACCGCCGAGCACCGTGACAAGGTCGCCGGATACGTCGGCAAGGGCATCGACGAGGGTGCTCACCTGGTCGAGGACGGCAGGGACCTCACCGTCAGCGGGCACGAGGATGGGTTCTTCCTCGGCCCGTGTCTGTTCGACCAGGTCACTCCGGACATGTCGATCTACCAGGACGAGATCTTCGGGCCGGTGCTGAGCGTGGTGCGGGTGGACCACTACCAGGACGCAATCGACCTGATCAACAGAAACCCGTACGGCAACGGGACCGCGATCTTCACCAACGACGGGGGCGCAGCGAGGAAGTTCCAGAACGAGATACAGGTGGGGATGGTGGGGGTCAACGTCCCCATCCCGGTACCGCTGAGCTTCTACTCGTTCGGGGGATGGAAGAGCTCGATCTTCGGCGACCACGCCATCTACGGCCCCGATGGCGTGCGGTTCTACACCAGACCCAAAGTGGTGATCGGCCGCTGGCCCGACCCCATCCACCGCGGGGTCGATCTCGGTTTCCCCCAACACCGCTGAAGCGCAGCCGGCGGCCGAGCGTCATCAGGGAGGATCGCCCCCCTCCGAACCCGCGCCGCCCGAACGTGCTCCCGCCGCTCGCCCGCCGTCAGCAGGAGCATCCCCCTCTCGAGACACCACGCCGATCGAAGCCAACAGATCCGCTGCTCTGCGCTCGTGACCATCCCGGTCGAAACCCAGCGCTGATCGCTCTCCTGCGCCGAGCGCCTCAGCAAGCTGTTGGTGGGCGAGCGCCTCCTCCCAAGGCATGCCCATGGTCGACGCCTCCGTGGCCGCCGAGACCCACCACCGCAGCGCCGCCTTCCGCCGTCCTCGGTGGGCGGCGTGCCTGCCTCTGACCAGATGGAGCCGGGGCCGGCCGATGGGGACTCCCTTTGCGAAGTCACGCAGCAGACTCTGGCCACGCTTCACGGTTTGCTCCGCTTGAAGATCAGTGACCCCTTGGGGCAGCCCGACGTCAATCAGGTCCAGCGCCACCTCGGCGATACCGGCGTGGGCCTCCAGTCCCCAAGGAACCAGCGCCGCCTGCCCCCCGAGCGCCGCCTCGGCGCCCACGATGGCTGCCCATGCTCCCTCGAAATCCCCGTGACGGAGGTTGAACCTGGCCGCCGCAGCCTGCACCCGGGCGGTGTCGACCCGTTGCCCTGCCTTCGCCGCCGCCGTGGTCGCGTCGCCGAGGCATGACTCGGCCTCCTCCCAGCGGCCCGCTCGGATGAGCCATTCGACCGTGCATACGGCGCCCCACACGTGGGTGCCAGGGTGCCCCCGATTCCGACCCGACTCGGCTACATCTCGTGCAATAGCCAGGGCATCATCGACGTAGCCGGTGTGCATTGCGACGAAACCGAAAATCAGCCGGGACATGTCCTCGAGACGGCGCATCCCGGTCTGACGGGCCTGTTCCATTGCGAGCGGCAGAACAGCACTCGCCTGTTCCCATTGGCCCTCGGTCCAGAAGAAGGCGCCCGCCACCATCCTGGAAAAGGCGGCGGCATCGGCTCCTGCCGTCTCGGCGGCGCGCAAGCCGCGCTGCGCGTACCAGTTCGCCAGGCGATGGGATCCGGTGACTGCCATGCCGAACCCGATGCCGGTGGCGGCCTGCGCAAGTTTCGCAGCCGACCCGGAGCGCTCCGCTTCGTTGAGACTCCACAGGGCGGCAGTGGCCAGCCTCTGGTTCTCCAGGACGTTCAGCATCTCGCCCATCAGGATCAAGGCTCCGGCTCTGAGCGAAGCAGAGCGCCGACGCTCCCCCGAGGCGGCGACGGTTTGACCCAGCAGCGCTCGATGTCCAATCTGGCGCGCCGCCTCGCTCAGCGTCCGGGCGGACCAACCGGCCGAAGTCCGCGGCACCCTTCTGCCCAGCACCTCGAGGGCGCGAGCCGCTGCTTCGACGGCCTCGGCGAGGTCGCCGATCTGGCGGTAGGCCTCGGCGATGAGCAGATGGCAGCGGGCTTTGAAATTGGCGGTGCCATCTGGCCGATCGGCGGCGGCGCTGAAAGTCGCCACCGTCTCTCGGTACCACCCTCTCAGTCGGTAGACGCGCCATACCGCCTCAATGTGGCCATCGAGGAAAACGATTTCGCCATGGTCGATCATCCAAGTGGTGGCAGCTCGGAGATTGTCCAGATCGTCCAGAGTGGGCCCGTGTTCGTCTTCGGGGGACAATTCGGCCCATCGCGCAGCTCAGGTCGCGGTAGTGATCGGCGTGGCGACGGCGGGTCTCGGCATCGGCTTCGGTGTCTGCTGCGAGCTTGGCGGAGGCGAACTGTCGCAGCTGCTCGTGCAACGAGTAGCAGCCGCTCTCGTCCATCTGGACCAGCGAGTGGTCGACGAGGGCGGCGAGCTCGGCAAGGTCAGCACGGGCAGCCTCGGATGCCGTATCCGCGTCGAAACGACCCCGGAGCACCGACAGCCGAGCCAGAGACGCCTGCTGGCTGGGATCGAGAAGCGACCATGACCATTCGAACACCGAACGGACGCTGCGATGTCGCGGCTCCACGTCGGGGTCGGCGGTGGCAAGCAGGTCGATATCCCCAGCGAGATCCTGTTCGATCTGCTCGAGGGTGGCGGCGCGGACCCATCTCGCCGCCAATTCGATGGAGAGTGGCACCCCCTCGACGAGACGCGTGATTCTCCCTACCGTCGCCTGGTCGGCTGACGTCGCCCCCCCGAGCCGCTGCGCCCTTGCTTCGAAGAGCCTGACCGCGTCGTACCTGCCCAGGTCGGCAACCGCCTCTGGCGGCGGACAGGCAAGCCCTCCGAGCTCGAAGACCCACTCAGGACCTGCGCCGACGCGCCGACGCGAGGTGACCAGCATCTTGACGCCGGGGGCGGCGGCGAGGATCGAAACCAGGACCGGTGCTGCGCTGACCACCTGCTCGAAGTTGTCGAGCAACAGCAACATGTCCTCGGAGGCCAGTCGTTCGGCGAGCAGCTCTTGGGGGTCCCGCTCCGATCTGAGGGAAACTCCCAACGCCGACGCCAGCCCGGCGATCACGAGCGGCGAGGCGTTATCGCCATGGGCCGCCCGAGTCCCCACCAGGGAAACCGTCACCGCACCGCTGCGATGGCGGGACGCCCTCATGCTCGCCACCTCCCGCGCCAACACGGTCTTTCCGATTCCCCCCGGTCCGACGATCGTCACCATCCGGCACGAAGGATCGTTGAGCAGATCGTGGATCCGGGCAGTCTCCTTCTCACGCCCCACCAGCGAGCTCGCGATGCGCACCGGAGCCGGCTCGGGCGCAGCGCCAAAGCCACCACGCCTTTGGATGTCGTCGGCCAGGGCCAGGGTGGTTGCATCGGGTTCCACTCCGAGCTCCTCAGCCAGGACATGGCGGCAGGTTTCGAATTGGGCCAACGCCGCGCTTCGCTGGTCGGCGGCGGCGAAGAACCACATCAGGGCGCGGTGGGCCTCCTCGTGCCAAGGCTCTAGCTCGAGGATCCTGCGGGCGGCGATGATGCCGCGACCGGTGTCGGTGGCCTCCCGCGCCGCGGCCACGATCCTGTCCAACAGCCCGAGAGCCGTCGCACGTAGCTCGTCTCGCTTCCGCGAAGCCCACTCGTCGAACAACTCGGCGCCTGCAATCGAGAAGTCGCCGAGGAAATCGCCTTGATAAATAGGGAGTCGGGGGTCGAGTCGGTCGATCTCCTCGCTGTGTGCGAGCTCCTCCAGCCGACCCACATCGGTGGACACCGAGCCTGCGACGAGCCCCACCATGCCGCGGCTCACCTCGAGATGATCGGGGACCACTTTGCGCAACCGGCTCAAGGTGAGGCGCAGATTTCCCCGTGCCGCGGTCTCGTCGTAGTCGCTCCACAACAGCCCTGCCAGTTCGGACCTTCCCTTCGGACCTTGGCCAAGGGCGAGGCGAACCAGCAGAGCCCTCCCCTTGGCGGGGATCAGGTCCGTCACGATGCGGTCGCCCACTGTGATGTCGGGCGGACCGAGCGCCCGGATCCTCAACTGCTCGACCATGGCTGCGGTTCGACTGGTGAGGGGATCAATCAGGCTCGTCGAGAGCCAAAAACGAGGTTAGTCGTGGGCAGGTCAGAGCCCCGGGCGCGCCGGTGCGGCGAAACACGGCGTGCAGACACGGTGCAGAAACGATTTCGACACGCCCTCTGAGTACAACGTGGAGAAGCCCGCCGAGAGGAGCGGGACAGGCGCTTTGAGAGGGTCGAGAATGAGCAAGAGATTCGAATGCCCCCAGCCGGGCTGTAGCCGCGTCGGCCTCGCTCGGCGAGATGAGGTCGCTTCCGTCGACGCATGGTCCCCTGGGCCATGGGACGATCGAGTGCGAGGCGGGCCATTGGTTCTTCATGCCGCTCGAGGAGGTCGACGTCGGATTGGTAGCTAGCCAGGTGGCATAGCGGCAAACACCGGAGTCGATTTCGTCGAATTGCCACCGGATAGCGGTTGTTGGCCGGGAGCCAACTGGTGACCGGTTGCGGTAACAGCAGCCCCTCCGGGGAAGGGGCTGAAGAGGGTCCCCAGTCGAGTTCCCGTAATCCGCCTGGCTCGGTGCGCGCCGGCATAGGGTTGGGTCGTGGATTTCGGGGTTGTCCTTCAGACCAACCCACCGGCCAGCCGGGTGATCGAGCTGGCCGCCAGGGCCGAGTCGCTCGGTTTCACCCACGGGTGGACCTTTGACTCGCATGTCCTCTGGGAGGAGCCCTTCGTCATCTACTCGGCGATGCTGGCCGCTACCGATCGGATGGTGATCGGGCCGATGGTGACCAACCCCGGCACCCGCGACTGGACGGTGCTGGCGTCGCTGTTTGCCACGCTCGACGAGATGTACGGGCCGAGAACCATCTGCGGGATGGGGCGAGGAGACTCGGCGCTGCGCTTCATCGGCCGCCCCCCCACCACCCTGGCCGCCATGTCGGAGTCGATGCGAGTGATCAAGAGGCTTGTTGCCGGGGAGAGCGTCAGGGTGCGGGGCAAGGAGCTACGCATCCCGTGGGTGCCCGACGGCGGGTGGGACCTTCCGGTTTGGGTGGCAGGCTACGGCCCCAAGGCGCTGGAGCTGGCCGGGGGCGAGGCTGACGGGTTCATCCTCCAGCTTGCCGACCCACAACTGTTGCAGTGGACGGCGGGGGCGGTCCGCCAGGCGGCGGCCGCAGCCGGACGAGATCCGTCGGAGGTCACCATCTGTGTGGCTGCGCCGGCGTACGTCGGGGATGACGTCGCGCACCAGCGCGAGCAACTCCGCTGGTTTGGCGGGATGGTCGGCAACCATGTCGTGGACCTGGTCAATAGATACGGAAGCGACGAGAGCAAGGTCCCGAGCGCCCTCTCCTCGTACATCAAGGGACGCCAGGAGTACGACTACACCCATCACGGCCGAGCGGGCAACCCGAGTACCGACTTCGTCCCCGACGACATCATCGACCGGTTCTGCGTCCTCGGCCCGGCGAACCGACACCTCGAGAAGCTCGAGGAACTACGCGGTCTCGGGGTGGACCAATTCGCCCTCTACTTGATGCACGACGATGCCGACGCCACGCTCGAGGCCTACGGCGAGTCGGTGATCCCGGCACTGTCCGGCTGAGCGCCCCTCGATTCGATCACGACGTCAAAGCTGAGCAGGTCGGATCCGGTCCCGACCGGTCCCTCCGCCGTGTGCTGGGCGTGCCCGCTCCCGAAGGCAGCACTGGAGCGCCAGGCCTCGAAGGCCTCCTCGGATTCCCATCGCGTGTAGACGAAATAGCTGGTCCCTCCTCCGGTGGGCCGGAGGAGCTCGAAGCCGAGGAATCCGGGAGCTTGGTCCACCGCTCCGGCCCGGTTGGCGAAGCGCCTCTCCAACTCTTCGCCCCCTCCCTCGGGCACCTCGATCACGTTGATCCGCACCACGCTCATGGTTCGCTCCCTTCCGCGGCCGTCGTCGTGCCGCCGTGCGGCGCCAGTATGAAGTCGATGGGTCGTGTCCCCGGTTGGAGTGACGCCAGGTCGATCTCGGGGTCGATCATCCTCTCCGCCTCGCGGCCGTTGACCGACACGAACGCATCCACCCGCACCTCGGTGCCCGGGCCCTCCGCCTCGGCCAGCGCCAGCGCCATCTGGGCGATCATGTCCGGCTCCGCCGGCGCCACCCTCAGTTGCGGCTCGGTGTAGAGACCGGACCCATCATCCACCCAGGTGCGTCCTCCCGGGTCGGTGATACGGAAGCTGACCCAGCCGACCTTCTCAACCGCCAGGACGTTCCAGGCAAAACGGAACCCCTCCCCTGTCCAACGGGCATCACCTGGGTAGGCGAGATGACGCATCGGGAGTGCCAACTGCACCGCTGTCCAGACCACAAGCGCTGCGGTGGCGACAGCCGGCCAGCTAGCCCTCTCTCGCACCGCCGGAGGCGGCTCCGATACCGAGCGCGCCAGCAGCCGTCGGGGCCAGTCGGGTGCGAAGAAGATCGTGGTGAGGGCGATCATCACCCAGGGGAACACTCCAATGCGGGGGAACAGTGCCCAAGTGGCCACGTGGAAGGCGACCACGGCGATCCACGCCCAGAGGCGGGTCCGTCGTACCAGAAGGAAGCCAACGATGGTCAGGTCGAACAGCGCACCCGCCCAGCTCAGCGCCAGCGCCGCGCCAGGCGCGGCCAGCAGCGGGCCGATCAACGGCAAATCCCCACGCCCGGGGAGCCAGAGCCGCAAAGGGGCACCGTCCAAGAGCCAGTCTGGATGCAGCTTGGCCACACCGGCGAAGAAGTAGACCACCGCCAGTTGAAGCCGGAGGACCCACACCGCGCCAATTGGTACCGGGCCGCCGGCGCGCCCCGCCCTCGCGTCGAGCGACCAGGCGCGGTTGGCGGGCACCACCGCCAACAGCGCCGCCATCAGCGAGACCAGCCAGTAATGGTTGAGAAAGGTGGTCGCCTCTACCAGCTCCAGCCAGGTGAAAGCGATGGCGAACAAAGCGGCAGCCGTGCGGTGACGCCAACCCAGTGCTGTGGCCACCGCAGCACAGCCGGCCAACACGGCCAGCGCCCTGATTCCCCACTCGGGTGGCACCGGGACCCACGCCAGCCCGGGAAAGCGCAAATGGTGGTGCGGCGCCACATAGAGCGCCTCGATCCATCCGTTGGCGAAGAGACGACCGATCGATACCGCACCCACCAACCCGATGGCGATCCGAAAGACCGCCAGCGACGCTCCATCGACCGGACGCCCAAGGGTGCGGTGCCAGGCCAGGACACGGCTTGGGGGATTTTGCACGATGGTGATAGTGGATATTAGGTTCGCCTAACAGCAGTGAACCCCACGGGTCTTGGAGGGAATGGGATGCGCAGAGGGATCATCGCGACAGTGCTGTTGGCCATCTTGGCCGCTTGCGGTGGCTCGGAAGAGGCCACCCCCGAAGCCGTAGCCGAGACATACGCCGATCTCGTTCACACCGCCTACGACGCTTCCGTGACGTCGGCAACCGAGATGCAGTCGGCTATCGATGCCTTTCTGGCCGACCCCACCGAGGACAACCTGGCGGCGGCGCAACAGGCTTGGCTGGACGCCCGCGACGACTACGGCCCCACCGAGGCGTTCCGCTTCTATGACGGGCCGATCGACAACCCCGAGAACGGCCCCGAGGGGCAAATCAACGCATGGCCGATGGACGAGGCATATGTCGACTACGTGGAGGGAGATCCGGACGCCGGGATCATCAACATGGTCGACGAGTTCCCCGAGATCGACCTCGACGTCCTTGTGTCTGTCAACGAGGAGGGTGGTGAGACCAACATCTCCACCGGCTGGCACGCCATCGAGTTCCTCCTATGGGGCCAGGACCTGAGCGCCGACGGACCAGGAGCAAGGCCGGTCACCGACTATGTCGAGGCTGCCAACTCCGAGCGTCGCGCCGAATACCTGCGGCTGGCCACCGAGCAGCTGGTCACCGACCTCAGCGCAGTGCGCGATGCGTGGGACCCGGAGGCATCTGACGGCTACCGCTCCGAGTTCCTCGCTGATCCCCAGGCGGCGTTGCAGAAGATGCTGCGCGGGATCGGCGCCCTCTCCGCCGGCGAGCTTGCCGGCGAGCGAATGGCGGTCGCATACGAGACCAGGGACCAAGAGGATGAGCATTCCTGCTTCTCCGACAACACCAACGCCGACGTCTTGGGGAACGCCCGTGGAGTGAAAATGGTGTACCTGGCCGAGATGGACGGCGTCGATGGGCCATCCCTATCGGACCTGGTTGCCCAGTCCGACCCCGAGCTCGACACCACGCTCCGCGAGCAACTCGACAACAGCGTCTCGCTGGCCGAGGGCTTTCCGACGACCTTCGATCAGATGATCCAGGCACCGGACGGCGACCCGGCTAGGGAGGCATTGCTCGACGCGATCGAATCGTTGGAGGCGCAGGGTGAGAGCATCGCCCGGGCGGCCCAGGCGCTGGGGGTCACCATCAACCTGGAAATCTGATCCGGTTGCGGCGCCGGGCACAGGTCTACCTGTTGGCGTTGCTGGCTGCTTGCACCACCGGTCAGCCGGCGGACACGAGCCCGCCGACGACAACCACCATCCCGGTCGAGGCGCGCTCCGGTGGCGATGCGACGGTCTTCGACACCTCCTCCAGTGCTTTCGGGCTGGCCCTCCCCACCCTTTCACCGTTGGAGCGGCGGGCATTTGCGGTGGGCAACAACTTCTTCAACGACAACTGGGTGACGGCGCCAGCTTCGACCGATGGACGCGACGGCCTCGGTCCGGTCTTCAACGCCCAATCGTGCTCGTCTTGCCACTTCCGTGACGGGCGCGGCCGTCCGCCGGAGGATGACGAGGATCCGGAGAGGGGCATGCTGCTCCGGCTTTCGGTGCCGGGGGTCGGCGGACACGGGGAACCGCTCCCTGACCCGGTCTATGGCGGCCAGTTGCAGGACCGCGCCATAAACGGCGTCCTCCCTGAGGGGATGATCCGAATCCTCGAGGAGTTGGTTGACCACCCTTACCCCGACGGCACTACCGCCACCCTTTCCGCACCGACCCACCTGATCGCCGACCCGGCATACGGGCCGGTGACCGCAGAGCTGTTCTCGCCGCGGGTGGCACCACCGATCCATGGAGGCGGATTGCTCGAAGCCGTGACCGAAGAGGAGATCCTGTCGGCGGCGGACCCCCGAGACTCGGACGGCGATGGGGTCTCTGGCCGCCCCAACAGGGTGTGGGAGATCGCAACCGGAGACCGGAAGCTCGGCCGGTTCGGATGGAAGGCGAATGTCCCCACTCTGGAGCAGCAGGTGGCGTCCGCCTTCGAGGGTGACATCGGGATCACCTCGTCGCTGTTCCCCGAGCAGCCGTGCACTCCCACCCAGCGCGCCTGCGTCGAGGCGCCGACAGGTGGCGATCCCGAACTGGACGACAACAAGCTGGAACGGGTGACCTTCTACTCGTCCGCCCTCGCGGTGCCGGCACGGCGAGACCTCGATGACCCCGTGGTTCAGGAGGGAGAAGCCCTCTTCGCCACGGTCGGGTGCACCGCCTGTCATCGTGACACCCTCCGCACGGGTGACGCCGCAATCGAGGGTCTGGCCTCTCAGGTGATTCACCCCTATACCGACCTCCTGCTCCACGATATGGGTGAAGGGCTGGCGGACGGCAGGCCGGATTTCGAGGCGAGCGGCTCGGAATGGAGGACGCCGCCGCTGTGGGGGATCGGGCTTACCGAGGTGGTGTCGGGGCACACCCGGTTCCTCCACGACGGCCGGGCGCGCTCGTTGGAGGAGGCGATCTTGTGGCATGGGGGCGAGGCGGACGGTGCCCGCACCAGGTTCGAGGCGCTAACCGCCGAGCAGCGGGCGGCTCTGCTCGCCTTTCTGGAGTCGCTTTGAGACGGGTGGCAGCGATGCTCGTCGCCCTGTCGCTGACCGCTTGCACCGGCTCCGCAGGTTCAGCGTCGACCGCACCACCCACCACGGCTGAGGGAGAAGCCGATCGAAGTGCGGCGCTCGATCAGATCAACAACGAGGTGATCATCCCCGCATACGGCGAGTTGGAGGACGCCGCCTCCCGGCTGGTCGAGGCCACCACCGCGCTGTGCGCCCGACCGTCTGGCGAGGCGCTCGCCGAGGCGAGAGCGGTCTGGGAAGAGACATGGTTGGCCTGGCTGCGAACCACCGCCCACAGCGCCCAGGTCGACGAGATGCGGCTCGAAGCCAGTTTCACCTTCGCCCCCGACATCGAGGGCATCGAGGCGATGCTGGCGGGGAGCGACCCGGTGACGGTCGAGGCCATGAGGCAACTCGGAGCCGACCAGCGCGGGTTGCGCGCCATCGAGTGGCTGCTGTTCGGAGCCGGCGCCGATGCCCTCTCCGGCGGTGCCGAGCGGCGGTGCGAGGTGACTGTGTCGGCATCGACCTTGGTCGAAGAGGCGGCGACAACGGTGACGGCTGCACTCGACGACACGCCGTCGGACCGGTCCTCCCAGGAGGAGTTGGATGACGTGGTCAACGACCTCATCTTCGCGGTTCAGGAGGTGGCCGACCGCCGATTGGGAATCGCCACCGGGAGCACCAACGAGGGCGTTCCCGCCCCGGAGGAAGCCGAGGGCGCTGCCGCCATTGGGGGGCGCGAGGCGGAAGCGGTCATCGAGGGTGTCGACGCCGTCTACCGGGGTGGTGGCGAAGGAGGGCTCTCTCCCTTGGTGGCTGCAGGCTTCGCCGCCACCGACGAGCGTGTCCTCGCCCGCCTGGCCGAGCTCGGCGACCTGCTCGCGGCACTCCCCGACTCGCTCGAGGAGACCGATCCCGCAGACCTGGCAGCAGCGGAGGAAGCGGCCAGAGCGCTCCACCGCACCTTGTCCACCGAGGTCGTCTCAGTGCTCGGGGTCACCCTGATGTTCGGCGACACCGATGGGGATAGCTAGCCCAGACGGCAGACGGAAGACGGAAGACGGAAGCCGAGTGGTCATCCGATCGTGGGAAACTCTCGCGACGCACACGAGGGAGGACACGTGGTGGAGGAGACACAGGGGCTAGTGCGAGCCCGGTTGCCATCGTGCTCGGGTTGGTCGCACTCGCCCTTCAGCTCGTGGTGGGGTACTTCGTGCTGGCTTCTGGTCTCGTGGCGCCGTTGTGGGCTGTCGTCATGCTCGTGGTGATGTGGGTGGTGGCGTCGATCGTCGGATGGCGCCTGTGGCGGTCTCACCCGGCACTGGCGCGTTGGCGGTGCCGATCGTCACAGCTCTCATCTGGCTCGCCGTCATCGCCGCCGGCGGCCGGTTCCTCGGCTGGACCGCCTAGTCAGGTTGTGCCTCCCCCGGTGAGGGGGAGGCGCGAGCGGAGCGAGCGGAGGGGGTGACTGGGGGCAAGCGGCGTCAATCACCCTCCCCCCAACCCCCTCCCTCACCGGGAGGGGGAGCCGAACCGGAGCGGAGTGCCGGGTCCCTGCCTCCCCCGGTGAGGGGGAGGGCGAGCGGAGCGAGCGGAGGGGGTGATTCGCACCGTTGGGAGTTCCGTCTTCCGTCTGTCCGTCTGCGCTTCTAGCCTCGCCCGCCATGGAATGGCCCGTCATCTACGAACGCAAGGTGCGGTTCTCCGATACCGACGCGCAGGGCGTGGTCTTCAACGGGATGTACGCCACCTACTTCGACGACACGATCACCGATTACTTCGACGCCATAGGGGTGCCGTGGTCGGATCTGAATGCCAGCGGCCACGACATGGTGCTGGCCAGGACCGAGATCGACTTCCGGTCGTCCGGCCGGCTGGGAGAGGTGCTGGTCACCGGGGCGCGGGTGAAGCGGATCGGGAACACCTCGCTCGTCTTCGAGCTGCGCACTTGGGAGGAGGCGAGCGGCCGAACCGTGGCCGAGGCGGTCCAGGTCCAGGTGATCGTCGATCACGCCACCTTCAAGCCGGTGGCTGTCCCCTCCTTCCTGAGCGATGCGGTGATCGCGTTCACAGGGTCCGCTCCCCGACGGCGGGAGCTGAGTCGCCGCACCCGCCTCCGCCCTGGCAGACTTCCCATCGTGCGGCTCATCCTCATGAACTACCGGCTGGCCGCCTGCCGGCTCGACCCGTGGCAGCCGCCGCCACAGTGGGCCCTGACCAGCCCGTTCTTCTCGATCACCAGGAGCGCCGACGAGCTATCTGTGATCTGCGACGAGCGGGATGTGCCACCTGGTCAGGAGGCGCGCACCGGTATTGCCGCAATGCGACTGGCAAGCACCCCGAGCACGACGAGGCGGGGATTCTCTCGTCGCTGCTCGCCGCGCTGGCCGACTCCGGGATCAGCGTGCTCGCCGTGTCCACCTACGAGACCGACTTCATCCTGATATCAGCTGAGCGCCTCACCGAGGCCAGGGCGGCGCTGAGGGACGCCGGCCACGAGGTCGAGGACCACAACACACCGAGATGAGATCGCTACTGACCCAGGACCCCCTCTGGTACAAGGACGCCGTCATCTACGAGGTGCACGTCCGCGCCTTCCAGGATTCCAACGCTGACGGCATAGGGGACTTCCGCGGGCTGACCAGCCGGCTCGACCATCTCCAGGATCTTGGGGTCACCGCCGTATGGCTCCTGCCCTTCTACCCGTCGCCGTTGCGCGATGACGGGTACGACATCGCTGACTACACCAGCGTCCATCCCGCATACGGCACCATCGACGACTTCGAGGAGTTCCTCGGGGCTGCTCATCGCCGGGGGTTGCGGGTGATCACCGAGTTGGTCATCAACCACACGTCCGACCAGCACCCCTGGTTTCAGCGCGCCCGGCGTTCGCCCGCGGGAACCACCGAACGTGACTTCTACGTGTGGAGTGACAGCCCCGACAAGTACCGTCAAGCGCGGATCATCTTCCAGGACACCGAGACCTCCAACTGGTCGTGGGACCCGGTGGCCCGCGCCTACTTCTGGCACCGGTTCTTTGGCCATCAGCCCGACCTCAACTACGACAACCCACAGGTCGAAGAGGCGCTGCGCTCGGTGCTCGACTTCTGGCTCGACCTGGGGGTCGATGGGCTCCGTCTCGATGCCGTCCCCTACCTGTACGAACGGGAAGGGACCATATGCGAGAACCTCCCTGAGACCCACCAGGAACTGAAGAACCTGCGCCGCCACCTCTCGGAGCGGTACCAGGAGCGGATGCTCCTCGCCGAGGCCAATCAGTGGCCCGAGGACGCAGCCGCCTACTTCGGCGAGGGGGACGAGTGCCACATGGCGTTCCACTTCCCCCTGATGCCGCGCCTGTTCATGTCGATACAGATGGAGAACCGGTTCCCCGTCGTGGACATCCTGGAGCAGACACCGGCAATCCCGGAGAACAGCCAATGGGCCATCTTCCTTCGCAACCACGACGAGCTCACGCTTGGAGATGGTCACCGAGGAAGAACGGGACTTCATGTACCGCACCTACGCCCGGGACCGCAGAGCCCGCCTCAACCTCGGCATCAGGCGCCGATTGGCCCCCTTGCTCGACAACAGCCGGCGCAGGATCGAGCTGATGAACACGCTCCTCTTGTCACTGCCCGGTACCCCGGTCCTCTACTACGGCGACGAGATAGGCATGGGCGACAACATCTACTTGGGGGATCGCAACGGGGTCAGGACCCCGATGCAATGGTCGAGCGATCGCAACGCCGGTTTCTCGGTGGCGAATCCCCAGAGCCTCTACATGCCGGTGATCATCGACCCTGAGTACCACTACGAGACGGTCAACGTCGAGGCGCAACGATCCAACCCAAGCTCGCTGTTGTGGTGGACCAGACGAATTGTCGCCCTGAGGCGGCGCCACCAGGTGTTCGGCCGGGGGGACATCGAGTTCCTCCATCCCGAGAACCCGCGAGTTCTCGCATTTCTCCGGCGTTATGGCGAGGAGACGGTGGTCGTCGTCGCCAACCTCTCACGGTTCAGCCAGTTCGTCGAGCTCGACCTCACCAGCCTTTGGCGGATCGGTCCCCGTCGAGCTCTTCGGGCGCACCGAGTTCCCCCGGATCGGCGAGGGGCCGTGGGTGCTCACCTTGGGACCCCACTCCTTTTACTGGTTCGAACTGGTCCCCAGCTTTGAGCCGATCACCGCCACCGGCGAGGCCGTCCCAGAGTTGACGATCCGCGGCCCGCTCGAGGTCCTCTTCGAGGAGCGGACCGGCTTTCCTCTGGCGCTGCTCCGCTACGCCCGGAATCGGGCCTGGTTCCGCAGCCGGCTGCGGCGTGCGGTGGGCGCCCGGATCCCCGAGGTGGTCCCGCTGGGCGTCGACGGGCAGGACTCGTGGCTCGCAACGTTGGCGGTGGACTACTCAGAGGGTGAGCCGGAGCAATACGTCATACCGCTCGCCGTGGTGCCCGACGAGGCCAACCCACCGCCCGACCGCCCCGCCATCGCCCATCTCAGGCTCGATGACGGGATGGCCACGGTCATCGACGGTTTGTGGGACCCCCAACTTCGGGCTGGGACGTTGCGCCTTATGGCAGAGGGCGGGAGACGGCACGGCGCCTCGGCGGCGCTGGCGGGGACACCGGGCGAAGGGATTGACGCCGACCGGATCTCCGCAGCGTTGGAGGAGCAGGTCTACATGCACGACTCCCCCGAGGGACACACAAACGTCGTCTTTGGAGGAGGGATCGCGGTCAAGCTGTTCCGCCGAACCGAGCCGGGGATCCACCCCGACTTGGAGCTGCGCCGCTTCCTCACCGAGCGCACCTCTTTCCACGCCCTCCCGGCCGTGCTCGGCGCCCTCGACTACCGCGACGGGCCGGAGGAGGCCAGCACGGTCGCTCTTCTCCAGGAGTACGTCCCACACGAGGGAACCGCCTGGGAGCTGCTCACCGACTCGCTCGGACTGTTCTACGACGAGTTGGCCGCGGCTCCCCGCGAGTTCCGTACCAGCCCTCCGGTGCGGCGCCACCCGCTGCATCTGATGAGCGCCGCCCCCCCTACCTGGCTGGCGGAGCGCATCGACACCGACCTCCAGGTCGGCGAGGCGCTGGGCCGGCTCACCGCCGAGCTGCACCGTGCCTTGGCATCCGATTTGGAGGATCCCGACTTCCGGCCAGAGCCACTCACCTCGCTCTACCGACGGTCGCTCGCCCAGAGCTACCGCACCTCGATCCGGCAGACCCTGGCGATGGCCCGGCGCCGGGCACCGGAGCTCCCTCCACCGGTGGCTACGGCTGTAGCCGAGCTGTGCGAGCGGGAGGAGGCGATCCTGACCGTCGCCCGATCGGTCAACGATGAGCGGGTCGGCGGGATGCGGATCCGATGCCACGGCGACTACCGGCTCGACGAGATCCTCTCCACAGGTCGGGACTTCATGCCGTTTGACTTCGCCGGCGACACATCCGAGCCGCTCAGCCAGCGCCGGCTGAAGGAGTCACCGGCCCGTGACATCGCCGACCTGCTCCGGTCGCTGCACTACGCCGCCTTCTCCACGCTGCTGGCCGAGGTCGAGCGGGGCGCCATCGCCCCCGAAGCGGTCTCCGAGTACGAGCCGTGGTCCCGAGCCTGGTGGTCATGGGTGTCATCGGCCTTTCTCAGGACCTATCTCGAGGCGAGCGACGGGCAGTTGCTCCCCATCGAGACCGACGACCTGATCCTCTTGCTCGACGCCACCATGATCGAGAAGGCGGTCCGCGAGCTCGCCTGGGAGCTCAACAACCGGTCACATCTGGTGCCGGTTGCGGCAGCCGGGGTGCGAGAGGCGCTGGGCGATCCGACGTCCTGAGTGCTGTCTAGCGGCAGCGCCACCGGCTGGGCCCTATCGGGAGCGGCGCAGCTCGAGAAGACGCTGCAGTAGGACCGCCACGCCTTCCACAGTGCCTACCCGGTGCAGAGCCACTGTCCGACCAGGGCCCACTTTGACCCCGATATCGGGCGGACCCAACACCTCGAAGGCGGTCTCGTCGGTCACGTCGTCCCCGATGAACACCACGGCGGTTGCCGCCATCCGCCGTCGAAGGCCGCCAGCGCCGTCCCCTTGGTCTCAGGGGTCACGGTGAGCTCGACGAACTCGCTTGCCATCGAGGACCGCTACACCGGGAATGTCGATGGCCGCATCGCGCACCGCCGAGGCTGCCCTCTCGGCAGCGGCTGGATCGTCGATTCCCCTCGTATGGAGCACCACTGCCGCCCGCTTCGGCTCGACCAAGGAGCCGGGGTGGCCAGCAGCTACCTCCTCGACCAGAGCCCCGGCGGCGTCAAGTGCCGTGCGCTGATCGTCGGTCAACTCGAGCCCACCGCCCCACTCGGCACCCCATTCGGAACCATGACCGCCCACGAGCACGACCCGTGAAGGATTCCCGGTCAACACGATGAGGTCGGCCCGAGATCGCCCCGAGATGACCGCAGCGTCGGTGGCGTGCAACGTGGCCAGCGTCGGCCAGAGCGGTGATGGCATCGGGATGAGCGACCGCCAGCTCGGGACGGCTCACGATCTCGGCGAGCGTCCCGTCGAAGTCGCTAGCGACGAGAAGGTGCCCGGTCGTTGCCGCCAGCCGCAAGGCGTTGTCCAGGCTCGGAGCGACAGCCGTTGTCATGGCTCGATGCCGAGCTCCTCCAGGCAGCCGGCGGCCCACCCGAAAACGTCTTGTCGCTCCACCACCGCCCTCATCCGCGCCATGCGGCGACGTGCCTCCTTCGGGGGGAGGGTCATCGCCCTCTCCAGTGCGGCGGCGGTCCCGTCGAGGTCGTGGGGGTTGACGATGATGGCGTCCGACAGCTCCTGGGCGGCACCGGCGAACTCGCTCAGCACGAGAACGCCGTCGCCATCGACCCTGCTGGCCACGTACTCCTTGCACACCAGGTTCATCCCGTCGCGCAGCGGGGTGACGATCATGACGTCCGCCACGCGGTAGTAGGCGATGAGCTCCTCGGGGGGCAGGTTGCGGTAGAGGTAGAGCACTGGCGTCCAGTCCGAATCGCCGAATTCGCCGTTTATCCGGCCGGTGAGCTGCTCTACCTGGTTTCGCATCTCGACGTAGTCCTCGATCTCCTCGCGGCTGGGCACTGCCACCTGGACGAGCGACGGCGCGGCGGGCCAGATTCGGGGTTGGTCGTCAGCAGGGTCTCGAAGGCACGCAGCCGGACATCGATGCCCTTGGTGTAGTCGAGCCGATCGACACCAAGCAGGATGATCCGATCCGGCCCGAGATCGGCGCGGAGCCGGCGGGTGAGATCGGCCACCTCTGGCGACTGTGCCACGGCTCGGTAGCCGGCGGTGTCGATCGAGATGGGGGCGACCTGGATCCGGATGGTCCTGCCCTCGTGCTCGAGCTGGCGGGTCGTGCCGGTGGCGCTGGTGAAACGGACCGCCGAGCGGGCGAAGTTCTGCGCGGCGAGCCTGGTCTGGAAACCGATGACGTCGGCGCCGAGCAATCCCTCCAACATCTGGGTCCGCCAGGGAAGCCGGGCGAACAACTCGACCGCAGGGAAGGGGATGTGGAGGAAGAATCCGATCGAGATGTCGGCTCGCAGCCGCCGCAACATCGCCGGCACAAGCTGCAGCTGGTAGTCATGGATCCAGGCGATGTCGCCGCTGCGGGTAGCAGAGGCTGCCTCTTCGGCGAACCGCTGGTTGGCGGCGACGTACGGCCGCCACCAGTGCCGGTGGAACTCGGGCGTGCGCAGCGCGTCGTGGTAGAGAGGCCACACGGTGCCGTTGCAGAACCCCAGGTAGAAGGTCTCCAACTCGGCGGCGCTGAGCTGTACCGGCCGCTGCTCAATTCCCTCGAGGGTGAACGGCGGGTGCGAGTAATCCGGGATGCCGGTCCAACCGACCCATGATCCATCTCGCTTCTCCAGTATCGGGGTCAGGCGCACTCACCAACCCGCCCGGGCTGACCTCCCAGCCGTCGCCCTCACGCCGCACCGGCAATCGGTTGGCGACGACGACAACTCGCGGTCCCCTTTCACCCGCCCATCGTGGCAGGTCTCGCGGGTTGAGCCGCACTCCGCGGCAGCGGCTCGCCCAGCACCTCTCAGCCTGGCTCTATGACGACCCCCTCGTTCCCCGCCAGCTCGATTGGCCCGCTCACCAGGCATTCCCTCGGCGCCCCGGTCGGTGGCGACGAGCACTGTCCCCGCCGGCAAGTCGATTGCGGTCGGCATCCTCCACCCAGGTTGAGCGCCACCACGACGGCAGCCGACTCCAGGAGCGGACCTCTCGATAGACCAGGCAACCCGGTGGCGCGGGGAGCAAGCGGAACGCACCCGACCGCAGCGACGGGGAACGGCGGGCAGCCAGCAGCCGGCGGTAGAGCTGGAGCAGCGAACCCGGCTCGTCGAGCTGGCTGGGCCACATTGCGCTGTTTCCAGTCGGTCGACAGCGGGAGCCAGGTGCCCGGCGCCTGCTCGGGGGGAGAACCCGGCATGCGGTTGATCGCTCCATTGCATCGGGGTGCGGCAACCGTCGCGTGTCGGGGTGCCCAGCCTGATCCCCTCGGGGATCACGAATCTCACCGGGGGGGATGGCGGTCTCGGGCATCCCTATCTCGTCGCCGTAGTACATGGTGACCGTGCCCCGTAGGGTGAGCAGCAGGATGGCGGCCAAACCCGCACGCCGCTCGCCGAACCGGGTGGCGACCCTGACCTCGTCGTGGTTCCCCAGCACGTGATTGGGCCAGGCGCCCTCGGGCACCGCCGCCTCGGCGGCTTCGATGCTCTGCTGAAGCTCCTCGGCGTCCCAGGGAGCAAAGAGCAGCGAGAAGTTGAAGGGCATGTGGATGCTGTCGAGCGACGGCGGCTGGTAGTACGAGGCCCAGGTCTCCCAGTCGGACTCGTGGATCTCGGCGATGGCGAACCGGTCATCGGTGTAGGAATCGAGCACGCCGCGGATCCGCCGGAAGAGCGGGGAGGATGTCAGGATGGCCCCTGTCGTTGATGTGGAACTGGCTGTCGGGCTCGCCCAGCGGCCGATAATCCGATCGGGCCCTCGGCCGGCGGATTGTCGGTCAGATCCGGGTCTTTCATCAGGTAGTGCGCCACATCTATGCGCATGCCGTCGACACCCCGGTCCAACCAGAAGCGAAGGGTATCGAGCATGGCCGACTCGACCTCGGGGTTGCGCCAGTCGAGATCGGGCTGCTCGGGGAGAAATGAGTGCAGGTAGTACTGGCCGGTCTGCTCGTCCCATTCCCACGATGGGCCTCCGAACATGGCGAGCCAGTTGTTGGGCGGTGAGCCGTCACCTGCCGGGTCCCGCCAGACGTACCAATCTCGCTTCGGGTTATCCCGCGAGGACCGTGACTCGACAAACCAGGGGTGAAGGTCCGATGTGTGGTTGGGTACCCAGTCGATCATCACCCTGAGCCCACGCTGGTGGCAATCGGCGAGAAGTGAGTCGAAACGGGCCAGGTCCCCAAACAGCGGGTCGACATCGCAGTAGTCGGCAACGTCGTAGCCGAAGTCGCGCATTGGGGAGGGGAAGAAAGGGGTGATCCATATGGCGTCGACCCCGAGCGTCTCGGTCAGATGATCGAGCCTCGACCGTATCCCCTCCAGATCGCCGATCCCGTCGCCGTCGGAGTCGGCGAAGCTGCGGACGTAGATCTGGTAGACAACCGCTCCCTGCCACCAGTGCTCGGGTGGCGGCATCGCGGCGACGGTCTCGTCTTCGGGGGTCATTCGACATCGGGGCGGCGCCGCAACCGCTTCACCTCGGCGCGCAGCCGCTTCTCATCGAGCCTCCTCCGCCGGGAGGCGGTGGTGGGCCGGGTGGGGCGGCGGGGCGGCGGCGGGGCGGCGATGGCGTCGGCGAGGAGGTCGGCCAGCCGCGCCCGTGCGATCCTCCGGTTGCGCCATTGAGAGCGGGTGTCGGCAGCGGTGATGCGCACGACACCGTCGGGGAACCGATCCGCCAGCAGCCGCAACGCCCGTCGTTTGGCCTCGGGCGGGAGCGAGGTGCTCGAACCGAGGTCGAAAGACAGCTCCACCCTCGTGTTCGATCGGTTGGCGTGCTGCCCACCCGGACCACCTGAGGGGTCAAACCGCTCGAGCCAGCTCGTGACGACGAATGACGATCTCTCGGCTCACCCGTAGGTCCCCTTCCTCGCTATCGGCTGGCATGGGCGGTGACATGCTCATACGACGCTGACAGTGCCGCGGTCGATGTGCCACTCGGTATTGGTCACCGCTGCCGCAAGCCGGTCATCGTGGGTGACCAGTACCACCGCACCGGGGAAACCGGTCAGAGCCGCTTCCATCCTCTCCACGGAAGGAAGATCGAGGTGGTTGGTCGGCTCGTCGAGGACGAGGCACCAGACCTGGCGGGCCAGTTCCCAGCGCCAGCGACAGCTTGCGCGCCTCTCCTGGTGACGGCAGCTCGGTCGCCAGCACCCGCTCCGGATCGGTGCCCAAGGACCCAACGATCGCCAGAACCTCGCCCCGCTCCCCCGGCTCCAAACCCAGCAAGGCGCGACCGCGCTCGCGCCCGGCCGGACTCATCGAGCTCCTGTGGGAGAAAGAGCAGCCGCGCCGGCGGCAGCTCCGACTCGGCGACAAGGGCTCGCAACAGGGTGGACTTCCCCGCTCCGTTCCGTCCCGACAGCCGAATTCGGTCGTTGCGCTCGACCACCACAGAAGCGTCCTCGATGATGACCTGGTCCCCGGCGAGCAGCGGGCCCTGATGCGTGAGCAGACGCCGCCGAGCAGGCGGCTGGTATGCGATGGACACCTGTCCCCCGTGCTCCGAGCGGAGGGGCGATCGACCGCCGCCGATCCTCGGCCTTGTCCAGCTTGCGTCGCAGCACGCTCGCACTCTCGGGACGCCGCTCGTTGGGCAGCGGCGGCGCGGTAGGTGGCCACGGCCGAGGTCACATCATGGTCACCGGCGGCTTGGCGCATCTGCCGGCGGCGCACCGCCTGCTTTTCTTCCAGCACCCGTCGTCGGTCGGCCAGCTCGCGTGCCATCCTCCGCTCCTGGGTCCGAAGCGCTTCGAGCTGGTTGCGTTGCTGGGCCGCATCGGACTCCCAGGCGCGGCTCGCCGTCGTGTAGTCGCCGTTCCACAGTCGGACATCGCCGGGAGCGACTCTGAGGATCCGTCGGCACAACCTGGCGAGCAGGGCGCGGTCGTGCGAGACCACCATCCCTGCCCCCCCAAACCCGGCCAGGGCGCTGACCAGCACCCGACGCGTCTCGGCATCGAGGTGGTTGGTCGGCTCGTCGACCAGCAGGACATCGGGTTTGACCATCAGGGCGGCGCCCACCTGCCACCTTTTTCGTTCGCCGGGGGATAACGTCGCCCAGCGCCCGAGGTCGGCGGGATCAAGGTCCAGCCGGCTGCGGAGGGCCGAGTCCTCGCCATCCCACGAGGCGGCGAAATCCTCCACCTGCTGGGTGAGGTCCTCGACCGTTTGCGGACACAGGACGATGCTGGCACCGGGTGGATCGATGACCACCCTCCCAGACGACGGTCTCAGCTCGGCGGCGGCGAGGCGGAGCAGCGTGCTCTTGCCGGTTCCGTTCTCACCGACGACACCGGTCCACCCCGAACCGAGATGCACGGTGAGGTGGTCAAAGAGATCGACAGCGGACGTATATCGGAAGGAGAGGTCGTCGAAATGGATGCCGGGCATGGTGAAGCCTCCTTCGTGGACGGGCCGGGGTTCACCGATGAGCCAGCACGATGCTCCGAGACGACGACCTCATCCAGGATAAGCAGCCGGCCGGACCACCGAGAGCGTCGATACCGGCTCGCCGCTGCTTCCTCGACCACCGGCCGTCACACCTCCTTGCAGAAGCCCCGTGGTTTGGGTCAACAGCAGCGGTGGCTTCGAACCCGGCCATGTGGTCGTGGCCGGTAGGCCGGGATCCTCGGCGATCAAGCCGCCTGGTCCACCTCGAGCGGGCAGACAGCCAATGGCTCGGGGCTCTGGTCCTCGTAACGGAGGTGGAAGGCGTTGATGATGTCCTCGTCGACCTCGTCGAGCAGCATGCCCGTTGCCCATGAGGTGACTGCCACCGGTGCCGGCATCCCCGACCGAGGGGCCACCAGGATCTGGTCGCCGATGGATCGGGCCAACTCCTCGAGCCGCACTACGTCCTCCTCGGAGAGGGACGGGTCGTACTGGACGATGATGGCGCCATGCTCCAGCGTGTGGACCTGCTGGATGTCGGTCACCGGCTCGCGGTAGATGCCGCAGGCCGCCGGCTGTGAGGGCGTGGGGCCCGCTGGTGGGAGGGTTCGAGTTGTACTCGGGGGCCGGGTCTCCCGCAGCCAGATGCTCGACGCCGAGATCCGGGTAGGCCGGTTATGTCGGCGCCCTCGAGAGGGTCGGGGCGGGTGAGGACGAAGGCGACCAGCCCGCCGATAAGGGCGACGGCGACGCCGATCCCGATCCACAGGTTGCGCCGCGAGGTGTGGCGGCGCGTCTGTTCTCGGGCCTCCTCCTTGGCTGCACGCTGCTGTTCGAGCGCCCTGCCGCGCGGTCGTGCCATGGCCGGGCAGGGTAATCGGGTGCGAGGGAGTCGCCGCCCGGCGGGCTCAAGGCAGGTTCGGCCGGGGCCGATCGGTCCTGGTGTCGTCGAGCTCCCAGGTCAGGTCGGTTTTGACGTGGACGATTCCGTCCAGCCTTCGGGTCAGCTCCTCGAGGATGCGGGCATCGCTGCGGCGGGGCACCTCGCCGCTGATCGAGGCGACGCCGTCCTCGACCACCACATCGAGCGAAGCCGGGTCGAGTAGCAGGACCCGCTTGAGCACGTCGTTTCGCACCGAATCGGCCAACTCATCGTCGGCGATGGTGAAGGCGCTCATCAGATCGGCCCTGCTGACGACCCCCACGAGCTTGCCGAGGTCGTCCACCACGGGGAGGCGCTTCACCTTGTGAGCGAGCATCACCCGAGCGGCTTCGGTCACGGTGGCCTCGGGGTAGATGACGATGGGAGACGGGGTCATCACCTCTCCCACGGTGGTGGCGCCAGACACCGGGTCATGTCGCTTGAGGACGACGTCGAGCAAGCGGCCCCGATCCTCCCGAGCCTGGCGTCTGACGAAATCGGCCTCGGTGATGATCCCCACCAAAGCACCCGAATCATCCAGCACCGGCAGCCCGCTGACCCCCGCCTCGACCATGATGCGGGCGGCTCCCTTGAGGCTCTCACCACCGGTGACACTGAGCACCTTGGTGGTCATCACATCGCCGACCCGCATCGGTCCTCCTGATCGCTGCTCGTCAACAAGGAGGCTACCGGTGTGGCTAGCCCCGGATCCGCTCCGGGCCCACCTCGTTGCCCGATGACCGGCCCGCCTCGAAGGCGGTCAGGTTTGCCACCGTGACCTCGGCGATCTTCTCGAGGGCTTCGCGGGTGAAGAAGGCTTGGTGGCCGGTCACCAGCACATTTGGGAGCGTGAGCAGCCGGACGATGACGTCGTCGCGGACCACCCGATCAGATAGGTCCGTGAAGAAGAGATCGGCCTCTTCCTCGTAAACGTCCAGCCCGAGATACCCAATCACCCCGTCCATGAGCGCCTCGATCACCGCCGCGGTATCGACCAAGCCACCGCGGCTGGTGTTGATCAGCATCATCCCCGGCTTCGCCATCGCCAGCGTCTCCGCTCGGATGAGATGCTCGGTGTCGGGAGTGAGCGGGCAGTGAAGGGTGACGATGTCCGACTCGGCGAGCAGCCGTTGGAGCGAGGCGTATTGGGCGCCCAGAGCGATGCACTGCTCATTCTCGACCACGTCGTGGGCGAGGATCCGGCATCCGAACCCGCGGAGGATCCTCACCACGATGGCGCCGATGGCGCCCGTCCCCACGACGCCGACAGTCTTGCCGTTGAGGTCAAACCCGAGCAGGCCTTCGAGCGAGAAGTTGAGGTCGCGCACCCTGGTGTAGGCGCGGTGGATCCGCCGATTGAGGTCGAGCATGAGCGCCACGGTGTGCTCGGCGACGGCGTGCGGCGAGTAGGCGGGGACACGGGCCACACCGATCCCGAGTCGCGCTGCAGCCTCGAGGTCGACGTGGTTGTACCCGGCGCTCCGTAGAGCCAGATGACGGACGCCGACGGCGGCCAGCTGCTCGAGTGCGGCGGCATCGGCCTGGTCGTTGACGAACAACGACACAGCGGGGAATCCCGAGGCGAGCCCGGCAGTCTGCGCGCGTGAGCCTCGGCTCGAGAAACTCGAGCTCGTGCCTCCCGGCGGCGGCATCGCCGAGGTATTCGATGTCGTAGCTCTTGGCGCTGAACACGGCCACTCTCATCGGCGACATCCTGGCACCGCCGACGGCCGAGAACTCGGCGACTCTTTCCGGATGGCGAGACGATGTCACCCGGGGACGGCGAGTACCGTCCCACCATCCAAGGCCGGGGAGCGCAATGCGTTTTGTGTACGACTTCGCCGAGGGGTCAAGTGACGAGAAAGACCTACTTGGCGGCAAGGGCACCGGTTTGGGGGAGATGACCAACCTCGGGTTGCGGGTCCCCCCCGGATTCACCATCACCACCGAAGCATGCCGGGTCTTCATGGAGAAGGGCGACGGCCCCGAGGGGCTCTGGGAGGAGATCGCAGGCGCCATCGGCAGGCTCGAGGAGGGATGTGGCCGGAGCTTTGGCGGCGGCGGCAAGACCCCACTTCTGGTGTCGGTCCGGTCGGGCGCCAAATTCTCCATGCCCGGGATGATGGACACGATCCTCAATCTCGGGATCAACGACGTCGTGGTCAAGGAGATCGCCGAGTGGGCAGGGAGCGAGCGTGTGTCGTGGGACATCTACCGCCGGTTCCTCCAGATGTTCGGCAAGGTGGTGCTCGGCGTCCCCGGCGAGGGTTTCGAAGAGGTTCTCACCGAGCTGCGTCGGACCCGAGGCGTCGAAACCGACGCCGAGCTGACCGCGGGCGATTTGGAAACGGCAACCGGGCGCTTCCGCAGCATCATCGAGGAAGCGGGGCAAAGCGTCCCCACCGAGCCGATGGAGCAACTGCGGGCGGCGGTCAATGCGGTCTTCTCGTCGTGGGGCAATCGAAGGGCGGTGGACTATCGGCGGCTCCACGGCATCCCAGGTGACCTGGGTACGGCGTGCAACGTGCAGACGATGGTCTTCGGGGACCTCGGCGAGGACTCCGGTACCGGCGTGTGCTTCACCCGCGATCCATCGAGCGGCGAGCCGAATCCATACGGCGACTACCTGGTCAACGCCCAAGGGGAGGACGTCGTGGCCGGGACTCGGAACACCCTGTCGCTTGCCGACCTCAATGACAAGCATCCTGGCGTCCACGCCGAGTTGCTCGGGGTGATGCAGACCCTGGAGAACCATTACCGGGACATGTGCGATATCGAGTTCACCGTAGAGAACGGCACGCTCTGGATCCTGCAGACCCGGGTGGGCAAGAGGACGGCCAGGGCGGCTGTGCGCTTGGCGGTGGACATGGCCAATGAGGGCCTCATCGATCGGCGTCAGGCTGTGCTGCGGGTCGATCCTGCTGTGTTGGAGCAGTTGCAGCGGCCCACCATCGCCGAGGACGCCGGAGTTGAGCCGTTGGCGCACGGGGTGGCGGCATCTCCCGGCGCTGCCTCGGGCGAGGCTGTCTTCGATGCCGACCGGGCGGTAGAGCGCGCCGGACAAGACGTGGCGGTGGTGCTGGTGAGGCACGAGACCACTCCGGACGACATCCACGGGATGGCGGCTGCACAGGGAATCCTCACCAGCCGCGGAGGCAAGACCAGCCATGCCGCCGTGGTGGCCCGTGGTATGGGGAAACCGGCGGTGACCGGGGCCTCGGCTCTCAACGTGGACGAGGGGTCAGGCTTCTTGACCGTCGGGGCCGTCACAATCAACGAGGGGGAAGTAGTCACCATCGACGGCACCAGCGGCAACGTGTTCGGCGGTGAGGTGCTGCTCGAACCCGCCTCTGAAACACCTCAACTGGAGATGCTGCTGACTTGGGCGGACGAGTTCCGCACAATGGGTGTTCGGGCCAATGCCGATACGCCTTCGGACGCCGCCCGTGCCCGTGAGGCCGGCGCCGAGGGGATCGGTTTGGCTCGCACCGAGCACATGTTCATGGGTGGGCGGCTGGCCATCGTTCAACAGATAATCCTCAACGAGGATCCCGAGGTTCGGGATCCCGCCCTGGAACAGCTTCGCGCCCAGCAGACCGAAGACTTTGAAGGCCTGCTCGAAGCGATGGACGGACTGCCCGTGATCATCCGGCTGCTCGATCCACCACTCCACGAGTTCCTCCCGTCCCGGCTCGAGTTGGAGAGGGAACGGCGGCAGCGAGCCGAGAAGGGGCAGGCGCCCGACGACAGGATTGCCGAGTTGGAACGGGCGGTTGCCAAGTGGGAGGAGACAAACCCGATGCTCGGGCTGCGGGGAGTCCGCCTCGGGCTGCTCGTCCCCGAGCTCTACCGGATCCAGGTGCAGGCCGCCCTCCAGGCGATGAAGCGCCGCCGTCAGGCGGGGGGCGCTCCCCATCTCGAGATCATGGTGCCGCTGGTGTCCACCGCCGAGGAGCTTCGACGGGTCCGAAGCATGATCGAGGGCGAGATCGCCGATGTGTTCCCGGACGAGACGGTTGAGGTGCCGATCGGGACGATGATCGAGCTTCCACGGGCGGCGCTGCTGGCCGGTGAGATCGCCGGCGTTGCCGACTTCTTCTCGTTCGGCACCAACGACCTCACCCAGACCACATATGGGTTGAGCCGCGACGACGCAGATCGGTCCTTTCTCCCCTTCTTCCTAGAGCAGGGGATCTACCCCTCCAACCCGTTCCAGACCATGGACGAGCATGGTGTGGGACGGCTGGTGGAGATGGGGACCGCTGCCGGGAAAGAGGCCAACCCTTCGCTCGAGGTCGGGGTCTGCGGCGAGCACGGCGGGGATCCAGCCTCGATCGCCTTGTGCCACCGCATAGGACTCGACTACGTATCGGCCAGCCCGCCCCGCATCCCGGTGGCCCGGCTGGCCGCGGCGCAGGCGGCCCTTGGCGGAGGAGACTCGGCCGGCTCCGTATGACCCCGGCGACCGAGGTTCGTCCCGCGCCGCTAGACCGTGGTGCCGTGCTCCGGGCGCTCGAGCCGTTCGGCCGAAGCCGGACGCTGCCCGCCGAGGCATACCTATCGCCCGATCTGTTGACCTGGGAGATCGACCACATCTTCACCGGCTCCTGGCTTTGCCTGGGGAGGGTCGATGGGTTGGTCGAGGTCGGGCATGCCAGGGCGCTGAGCGCTGGTCGCGCCCGGCTGCTCCTGGTCCATGATGCCGGCGGCGAGTTGCGCGCGTTCCACAACACCTGTCGGCACCGCGGCCATGAGCTGCTCCCGGATGGAGAAACGGCTGCGTTGCGCCAGTTGCGTTGCCCCTACCACTCCTGGACGTACGGGCTCGACGGCTCCCTTCGCTCCGCCCCTTCCTTCACCGGCACGTCCGGTTTCGATCCGGGTGAATACCCCCTCATGCCGGTGCATCTGGAGCAACGGCACGGCTGGCTCTTCGTCAACACTGCGGGTGACTCCGAAGGGCTGGGGACGTGTTTCGGCAATCTGGACGAGCTGCTCGATTCGTACGACCCGGGGCGGCTGATCGAGGCGGCCAGGCACCATTACGTCGTCCAAGCCAACTGGAAACTGCTCGTCGAGAACTACCACGAGTGCTACCACTGCACCTCGATCCATCCGGCACTGTGCAAGGTGTCCCCGCCCGACAGCGGTGTCGATCTGGTCCCGACCGGGCGGTGGTGCGGCGGACCCATGGAGCTTGCTGATCACGCCGAGACGATGTCGTTCGACGGAAAGTCCCACGGGGTCCCGCTTCCCGGGCTCGATCCGCAACAACTCCGTCAAGTGCTCTATGTGGGACTCTTCCCCAACCTCCTGATCTCGGCCCACCCCGACTATGTGATGACCCACCGCCTGACCCCGGTCGCGGCCGATCGCACCACTGTCGAGTGCATCTGGCTCTTCCCGCCCGAGGCGCCATCGCGTCCGGGTTCGACCCTTCCTATGCCGTCGACTTCTGGGACGTCACCAACCGCGAGGACTGGTCGGCCTGCGAGGGTGTGCAGCGGGGGCTGAGCGGTGGCGCCTACCTGCCCGGGCCGCTCAGCAATCGGGAGAGCACCCTCCATCAGTTCTACGCAATGGTGGGCAACGCCTACCTCGGAAAACCCGTTTAGCGGTGCCCGGCCAGACCGGGAACGTCGAGCAGCTCCGGCGACCAGCCCGGTTCGAGCGGCCGGACCTTGATCCTGGCGTCGACTACCCGCACCCCCTCCCCGGGCGGAAGCACTTTGACCGGGTTCATGTCCATCTCGACCAACTCGGGGACCGCCTCCACCAGTGCCGACACCCGAAGCAGGGCCTCTTGGAGGGCGTCGAGATCACCGGGGGGAAAGTTGCGATACCGACCTTGGAGCAGCCGTGCCGTTTTGATCTCCGACACCATCTCGGCGGCGTCGCGGTCGGTGATCGGGGCGATCCGCACCGCCACATCCTTGAGCAATTCGACGTACACCCCGCCGAGGCCGAAGACGAGCAACGGTCCGAATGAAGGATCCTCGGTCACGCCGATCAGCACCTCGTGGCCGCCGGGGACCATCTCCTGGACGAGGACTCCTTCCGGATCGCCCACCACGCTCATGAGATGATCGAAGCCGGCGCGGACCGCTCCATCCCCCTCGACATCGAGAAGGACACCGCCCACATCGCTCTTGTGTAGGGCGGAGGGAGCGATCACCTTGAGCACAACGGTGCCCCCGATCTCGGAGGCGGCCACCGCGGCCTCGTCGGCGGTGACCACAACCCGGCTGATCGGGAGCCGGATACCGAATGCGGCGAGTACCTCGTCGACTTCTCCGGGCTCGAGCCAGCCACCTTCGTCTCCGAGCCGTCCCACCGCCGCGGCCACCACGCGGCGGGCGGCGGCGGGATCGAGCCCGGCCAGCGTGGGAATGATCCCCTCCGGCCGGGTGAGCCACTCGCCATACCGGGCCGCGCGGCTCAGTGCAATCGCTGCCGCCTCGGGGAAGACGAAGGTGGGGACCCGGGCGTCCTCGAACAGCGCGGCAGAGTGCTCGCTTTCCATGAACACGGTGACGAACGTCTTCTCCCCGTGGTGCGCCGTCGCCGTCTCGCGGACCGCAGCAGCCACGCTCTGCAAACCATCGGGTGTGGTCGGTATGTAGATCACCATGACGGCGTCGACCTCGTCGCTCGCGATCAACGTCTCGATGCAGTGCCGGTACTGGTCAGGGCCGGCCGAGGCGATGAGGTCGATGGGGTTGCGGGTCGAGGCTTCCGCCGACAGAGCCTCGGCCAGCTTGGCCCGCAAGCCCTCGGACAGCTCGGGAAGCTGGAGCTCCTCGGACTCGAGCGCATCGGCAGCGAGAATCCCTGGTCCGCCGGCGTTGGTGATCACGCCGACCCGCCTGCCATTGGGCACCGGCTGGTTGGCCAGCAACGAAGCCACCCCGAACAACTCCTCGAGTGTGGTGGTGCGGATCACGCCGGCCTGGTTGAAGAGCGCCTCCACCGCGACATCGAGGCTGGCCAGGGCGCCGGTATGGCTCGATGCCGCCCGGGTACCTGCGCTGGTACGACCCGACTTGACCGCCACGATCGGCTTCTTGCGGGCGACGCGGCGTGCCAGGCGGGCGAAGCGGCGCGGGTTCCCGAAGGACTCCAGATAGAGAACGATCACATCGGTTGCCGGGTCCTCCTCCCATGCCAGGAGCAGATCGTTGCCCGAGACGTCGGCTTTGTTGCCGACCGAGATGAAAGTCGAGATCCCGATGTTGTTCTGCCGGGCGTAGTCGAGGATGGCGATCCCGAGCGCCCCCGACTGACTCGACATGGCGACATTGCCCCGGGGCGGGTACACCGGGGCGAAGGTCCCGTTCATCTGCACTGCCGGATCGGTATTGAGCACCCCCATGCAGTTGGGGCCAACCATCCGCATCCCCGCCGAGCGGGCGACCTCGAGGATCTGGCGCTCGAGATCCTCCCCACCAGCCACCTCGGAGAAGCCGGCGGAGATGACAACCAAACCCTTGACGCGCTTCTCGGCGCACTCCCTCACCGCATCGAGGGCGAAGTGGGCGGGCACCACGATGAAGGCGAGGTCCACCGGGTCGGGGATATCGAGGATCGATGGGTAGGCCCGAACCGAGTGGACCACCGCCGCCTTTGGGTTGACCGGATATACCGCCCCGGTGAACCCCGAGCCCACCAGATTGGAGAACAGGCGCGCTCCGATCGAGCCGGGGGTACGGCTGGCACCGACCACGGCGATGGACCGCGGGTAGAAGATGGGGAGGATCGAGGCGGCAACCGCCCGCTTCTCCCTCTCCTCCTCGGCGGCCCGGCTCCCTACCGAGATCGCGGTGGGGAAGTCCAGCGAGTAGACGCCCTCCTCCAGGGTGCGGCTCAGCTCATACCCCGAGGAGCGGAACACCCTCATCATCTGCAGGTTCTCGGGGAGCACGAATGCCTTGAACTCGGACACCCCGTGGGCCCGCCCGTAGCTACCCAGCATCTGGAGGAGAGCGGTTCCTATGCCGCGGCCCTGCTGTGCATCGGCCACCAAGAAGGCGACCTCAGCGGCCGGCTCATCCTCCGCCCGGTCGTACCGCCCGACCCCCACCATCTCCCCGTCTTCAAAGACGCCGAATGCCATCCGATCCACGTAGTCGACCGTGGTGAAGTGCTCGAGTTCCTCGGGGGTCAACTCGTCCTTGGCGCGGAAGAATCGGTAGTAGCGCGACTGAGCACCGGTGTGCTCGAAGAGCGCCAGCAGCAGCGGGGCATCTTCTGGGCGGAGCGGGCGGAAACGAGCAACCGCACCGTCCCGCAGCACGATGTCGAACTCATAGTCGGACGGGTAGTCGGCCAACCTCGGGCTCCCATGGTGAGGTGTGCCCGAGTCTGCCAGCTACGGGCAGGAGTGGCGCCGGTCAGGCCTCGCGGCGGGACGCGGCGTCACGAGAACGCCGCAGCGTCCTCTTCAGGGCTCGCCGCAACCGGGCCTCGCCGGCCTCACGCCGCAGATCCTCAGCGTGAGGCTGATAGAACTTGGGGTCTGACATGACGTGCCACACGGTTTTGCTCCTATCTCGCTATCGAACGTATTGGTGACGTAATGGATATTCGGCTGTAGGCTCATTACACTTTAGCACGAACCTGTAAGGTCCGAAATGGATTTCTCGCATTACACCGACTCGCCGGTTGCGTTGGCTGTAGCGCTGGCGAACACGCTCAATCCCATCACGGGGGAGGACCAGCTCGGCGATCTCGATGGGCTCTGGTCTTTCCTCGGTGAGGTTCCAAAGGAATGGCGGGAGCAATGGGTCGATCTGAACGAACGTGACCTGACCGCGGTGCGGCGGCTCCGCGCCGGGATCCGCCGTCTATTCGAGACCGATGATGTCGAGCTTGCCGTCGCCGAGCTGAACCGAGAGCTGAGCGCATCCGGGGCGGTGCCCCGGGTGAGCGCTCACACCGGCGTCGATCCCCACTTCCATTTCGAGTCGACCCGGCGGGGGGTCGGCCGCTGGCTCGGGGCGATCACCGCGATGGGCCTGGCCACCGTGGTTTGCGAGTACGGGATCGACCGGCTCGGGGTCTGCTCATCCGAGACCTGCGCCGATGTTTACGTGGACACCTCACGCAACCGGTCGCGTCGCCACTGCTCCGTCACCTGTGGCACACGTGAGAACGTCGCGGCTTTCCGCCGCAGGCGCGCCTCGCGGAAGAACTAGACGGCAGACGGCAGACGGCAGACACCTACAGGCGAGCTGCGGACTCGTACGGGAACACCGGGATCAGCTCGCCGCGGCGGACGCGATCCTGCATCGAGCACCACCATGCCGGGTCGAAGAGGTGATGGTGGGCGTCCTCAAATGCGGCGCGGGGGCCTCCATCGATCCCCACGAAGCGCCTGAACTCTTCGGGGAAGATGTCGTTCGGCCCAACCGCAAACCACGGTTCAGCGGACATCTCCTCTTCCGGCGAGCGGGGCCCGGGCAATGCCCTGAACCTGCAGTCCTCCAGACGGGCCAACTCGTCGTAGTCGTAGAAGACAACCCGTCCGTGCCGGGTCACCCCGAAGTTCTTGAGAAGTAGGTCGCCTGGGAAGATCCCAGCGGCGGCCAGCTCCTCGATACAGGTCCCGTAGTCGAGCATCGCCGCGGTCGCCGCCGCCGGGTCGGCCTCGCGGACATAGATGTCGAGCGGGATGACTCTCCGCTCCACATAGGCGTGACGTATCACGACGCGGTTTGGTTCGATCGCCACCGCGGAAGAGCAATCGCCCTCGAGTTTGACGAGAAGCTCGGAGGAGAACCGATCCCGTTCGAACTCGAGCAGTTCGAACTCCTGGGCATCGATCAATCTTCCGACCCGGTCGTGGCGGAATACGAGCCTGTAGCGGCCCCGGACCCGGTCCGGTGTCGTCGTCTTTGGCGAGGGAAACGTGTCGTTGATCACCTTGAACACGATGTCGAACCCCGGCATGGTGAACACGGTCATCACAAGGCCCTCTGCACCCCGCGCTCGCTCGAACAACTCCCCCGACCTGGCGAGGTGATGGATCAACTCCCGGTAGAGAACGGTCTTGCCGTGCTTGTGGTACCCGAGCGACGTGTACAGCTCGGCGAGACGCTTGCGCGGCATGAGGGTGCGAAGGAAGTCGACGAGGTCGTGGGGGCGATCGACGTCGACATGGAAGTAGGCCCTGGTGAAGCTGAAGAGGATGCTCACCTGGTTCTCGGTGAGCAGCACCGCATCGACCACGGGGCCGCCCGGAGGGTGGAGCACCACCAACACGATTGGGACCAGGTGCGAGCCGCTGAACAGCCGGCCTATGAGGTGGGCGCTCTGGCCGCGGTAAAAGACGGCGTCGATCATCTCCGCCCGCTCCACGCTCTGCAGGGCGCCAATGTCGCGCAGGTGGCCCTCGATCCGGTGGGCGACGCGCTGCGCCTCGGTCTTCGGGTCGGAGAGGCCGAGTGGCTGCGATGCGAGGATCTCCTCGATCAGCTCGCTGGTCGACGACCTCCGCCCAAATGCGGTGTGGAGCGGGTGACGCGGTGGGGTGGGTGGTGTGTCGAAGTCGGTGTCGACGAACTCGATCCGAGGGTCAACGCCGACCGTGGTGAAGATCTTGCGTGTGGCGGAGTTGAAGAAGGTCTCGGCCTGGTCCCAGTCGTCGCGGCCCTCGATCAGCCCGGAGTAGACCGCCTTCATAGCCGCCCACAGCGATCGATCCTCGACACGGTCGGTGAGAAGATGGTGGAGATCGGCGACCACCGACGAGACCACGCGACCGTATAGATCGAGCCGATCGGCGGCATCCGACTGCATCCCACCCCAGTCGCGCTCGTCAAAGCGGATACGAGCCCGGCGGGTGATGATCCGGAAGCGATCCGTGTACCGGTCCAGCCCAGCGAGAATCGCTTTAGCACCCAACGCGGCCAGCCGAGAGTCGGAGAGTTGATCGATCAAGGTCGCCATGGTGGCAGCCGGCCGACCGGCTCGAGGTGCCTAAGGGCAGTCGGGCTCGGTGATCGGATCGCACACAACCGTGGTGGGTGGGTTGAGCTCGCCCGGGTCGACACCGCCACCGCCAGTACCGCCGCCACCGCCGGTACCCCCGCCACCGCCACCGGTGTCCCCCCCTCCCCCGCCGGGTGGCGGAGCTTCGTTGCTCACCGCCGGCGTAACACGCTCGAAAAGCCCGAGGGTGGACTGGCCCAGCAGAGAAACGGCGAACACCGCGGCGATGGCGACCACCACGACAAGGATCACGTATTCGGGGAGACCCGCTCCCCGCTCGGCCCGATCACGCACACGGTCACAGTATCGGGCGCATGCCGCCTCGGGAATGGGCCTAACGACCCAGCGCCCAGCCACGTCTGGTGACACGCCAGTCGCCAAGACCGCTGCGCACCCGGTGCATCCTCCGCCAATCTTCGAGGACCTCACCCAGGTCGAGCAGTTGGGGCCGTTGATCCTCGGGAAGCTCGCCGCAGGCTTGTTCCAACAGCCGATTGAGACGCCGCACCTCGTCGCTCACCTCGACAGGGTCGGCGAGCGCCCACAGGCCTGGTATGGCGCGCTGCACAGCGGAGGCCGCGTCGAGGGCAGCTTGGAGAGCACGCTCACGCTCGATCTTCTTGCGCGCCCACCAGTCGGGCTGGTCGTCACCGTCGATGCCGGGGATGGGGCGCCCCATTCCCGGGAGCCGATCGAACTCGCCCCGCGCCATCGCATCTTCGATCTGGCGCTCGACGGAGGAATGACGATCAGAAGAGGATGGCACCGGCAACCAGCCCGAGCAGGTAGAGGACACCGAATCGACGGTTATGGACGAAGGCGATGCTGACATACCAAAGGGGCCAGGCGCCCTTGCGGGTATTCGGGAGGAGGCGCCTCCGGCTTTGGGTTGGTGAAGACCGGCCAGACGAATCGGAGCAACGGGGCGGCCCCGACCACCGCGAGCACCGGCCAGGGGAGAAACCCGGTGGCCACCAGATACACGGCGAGCGCGTACTGGGCGGCGATCATCGCCAGAACCGTCCAGCGTGCCGCCGTCTCTCCCATGATCACGGGGAGGGTGTGTATCCCCCGCTCCTTATCGTTTGGGACCTTGTCGATGTGCTTACCGAAGAGGACCGCGGTCACTCCGAGCGCATAAGGCAGCGAGGCGAGCACGACATCCCATGACCAGAACCCGGTAATGACGTAGTAGCCGCCGCCGACCATTAGCGGGCCCCACACCACGAGGACCGCCGGCTCGCCCAGCCCGATGTGCTTCAGCGGCCAGGTATAGGCGACCACGAAGAAAGCCCCGAGGCCGAGCAACAGGGCGACCAGCGGGCCGCGCAGCACTATGAACCACACCCCTACGGCGATCCCGACCAGACCGGTCAATGAGGCGTAGATGATGCTCTGCCGCACCGTCATCAGCCCGCTCTCCAAGGGTTGGGAGCCGTACTGGGTGCGGAACGAGTTGTCGCGGTCGGTGCCGGTCCAGTGGTCGGTGAGGTCGTTCAGGAGGTTGTTGGCGGCGTGCGCCGCCAACAATCCGATCGTGAGCAGCAGAAACGACCAGGAGGTCGAACAAGTCCGCTTGCCACGCCAGTATCCCGGCGATGGCCGCCGAGATGAGCGTCATCACCAGCACGGCCGCCCTGCTGGCGATGAGCCACCGGCTCACCGGGTCGAGCCGCTCCCACTCGGCGTGGTCGACCCGCGGGATCCCTACGACCGCTTCTCGCCACATGCGGGTGGACATCTCGGGACGAGTCTATGACCCGGTCAGCGCAAAGATGGGGTCGACATGGCGGCGATGACGACGCTGGTAGCGGTGGTGGGATCGGACGCCGCGGCGGTGATCTCCGCCACCGCCGAGATGGCTGCCAATGTCACCATCGAGACGGTGGGCGAGGTCCCTGAGCGACCGATCGAGGCAGGATCGGTGATCACCCAGACTTGGTCGAGAGCGAAGAGACACGGCTCGGTCTACACGCTGGTGGATGTGGATCCGATCGGAGCGGTGGTGGCGGAGTGGGCGCGCCGGCTGCGCGGAGAGGACAACGATCTCGAGGTGGCGATCGGTAGCACCTCCGGGACGCTCCCCGACTACTACCTGGTCGCAAGGGAACTGCCCGACCCCGAGATCCACTGGTACCTGGGGCTGGTCCGCTCGCTGTCGGCGAGCCGCGTGCTGACGAGCGACCTCGTCCCCAGCGCGGTCCTTGGCACGCTGTCATCGCTGCCTTCGGGCAAAGAACTGCCAGGGGCGGCGGTGCTTGCCGAAAAGGCTCGGGTCTGGGTGCCGCTCCCCGAGTTGGAGACCGTAGGACGGTTGCTCACCTCCTGATGACCGCGGGGACGGCGTCGATCAGCACGATCACCCCGACGACCAGGAACAGCGACCCCCGCCCCAAGGCGAAGCCACTCGACGGGGACGATCCGTAACAGCGCCTGTCCGAACAGGGCCGCCAGCGCGGTTGACGCCACCAGCGCCGCCGATGCCGAGAAGAACACCACCCACGGGTTGTTGTCGGCGGAGAAGGCGATGACTGCGAGCTGGGTCTTGTCTCCCAACTCGGCCAGGAAAAGGGCGCCGAAGATTGTGAGCGCGGTCCTCCACACAAGGATCCTCCGGGGTCGGCTGGCTGGAGTCTCCCACGTCCACAAATCGAACACATGTTCGCTACGATCCGCATATGGGAGACCTCCGCTGGAGGCAATTGCAACAGAGCGACCCGGTGCTCTTCGAGAGCAACCGCGTTGTCGGACGAGGCGAGTACCGCGGCCTCGAGTTCCTCGAGGTGGAGTCGAAGCGGATCATCAACGAAGTCCCCGCCTCGTCCCGCATGCCATTCCGTTGGACCATCAACGCCTACAGAGGATGCAGCCATGCTTGCGTCTACTGCCTCGCCGGGGAAACGCCGGTGTTGCTGGGGGATGGCCGCACCAAGCCGATTGCAGCGGTTCGGCCCGGCGATGTGGTGTACGGCACCACACGTCGGGGTCGATACCTGCGCTATGTCCCAACTGTCGTGCTCGATCACTGGTCAACAGTCGAGGCGGCCTACCGAGTCGCTCTTGAAGACGGCACGGAACTCGTCGCGAGCGGTGATCACAGGTTCCTCACCGGGCGGGGCTGGAAGCACGTCACGGGTGGCGAGCAAGGGGGTGGTCGTCGCCCTCATCTGACCACCAACAACTCGCTGCTCGGTGTCGGTGGGTTCACGACCACCCCGAAGGAGACCGTTGATTACCGCAGGGGCTATCTCTGCGGTCTGATCCGTGGTGACGGCAACCTCGGGACCTATCCCAGTCGGCGTCCCACCGGTGGGACTTATACAGCCCACAGATTTCGTTTGGCTCTGGTCGACAACGAGGCGCTCGACCGCGCCTACGAATATCTCGTTGCGATTCGGTGTCGGCACGACGTTCTTCTCGTACGTGCCCGCGACCGATACGACGAAAGCTCTCAATGCGATCAGGGCGCAATCCAGGGTCGCTGTGGAAGACATCACCAGGCTCGTTCGATGGCCGACAGTGCCGAGCCTCGAGTGGGCTCGTGGCTTCCTTGCCGGCATCTTCGACGCCGAAGGGTCGCACTCGAGCGGGACGATCCGCATCTCCAACACAGATCCAGAAATCCTCGAACAGATATCTCGATGCCTCAGCCGGTTCGGATTCCGGCATTGCCTGGAGACCGAACCGCCGGAATGGCGTGAAAGTCGTCAGGCAGTTGGGGGGTCTGGTCGAACGCTTGAGGTTCTTCCACACGGCCGATCCAGCGATCACCCGGAAGAGGACGATCGACGACCTCGCCCTGAAATGCACAGCCCCCTTGAGAGTCGTCGAGATCGAGCCTCTCGGTTTCGAGATGCCCATGTACGACATCACGACGGGTACCGGAGACTTCATCGCCGATGGTGTGGTCAGTCACAACTGCTTCGCGAGGCCCACCCACGGCTATCTCGACCTGGATCCCGGGAGGGACTTCGAGACAAAGATCGTGATCAAGACCAACGCGGTCGAGTTGGCCAGGGCGGAGACCGCACCCCATCGCTGGCGGGGCGACCCAATCGCGATGGGAACCAACACCGACCCCTACCAGGCCGCCGAGGGCAAATACAGGCTGACACGGGGGATCATCGAGGTGCTCGCCGAGCGGGGTAACCCGTTCTCGATCCTCACCAAATCCCCCCTCGTCCTGCGCGATCTCGATGTGCTCGTCGACGCCGCGGCGGGCGCCGACGTCAAGGTCGACTTCTCCATCGGAACACTGGACGAGTCGGTATGGAGGGCCACTGAACCCGGTACGCCACACCCGAGGAAGCGGGTCGAGGCGGTCGCCAAACTCACCGCCGCCGGGATCAGGTCCGGTGTCCTGGTGGCACCGATCCTGCCCGGGTTGTCCGACGACCCCGAGCAGGTCCGTCAGGTGGTCTCCGCCTGCGTCGAAGCCGGTGCGAGCTACGTCGTGCCGATACTGCTCCATCTTCGCCCTGGAGTCAGGGAGCTCTACATGGAGTGGCTGGAGAAGGAGAGACCCGACCTGATCCCCGTGCACGAGGCGATGTATCGCCGGGCCTATCCCCCGCAGGCCGACCGGGACCGCCTCAGCGCTTCCGTGGCCGATCTGGTCCGCCAGGCCGGGGGCATCGAGCGGTGGCGGCCCCGCCCCACCCGGCCAAAGGCGTGGCGTCCCGAGCAGTTGCGCTTGCTGTAAGCCTGGCTGCGGCGCTTCGTCACCAATTCTCTCCCTCCACAGGGGGAGTACGGGGGGACACATAATTCCGCTGGTTACGGTGTCACCGTTGAGCTTTCTCGCCGACGCCGTGGAGGTGCTCTCCGATGCCGAGAGGATCCTCGTCTTCACCGGGGCGGGGATATCTACCGAGTCGGGGATACCCGATTTCAGGGGGCCCGATGGCCTGTGGAAACGGGTCGACCCGGACTTGTTCACCATCGGACGGTGGATGGCCGATCCGGATGTCCGCCGTCAGGGTTGGTTGCTCCACCTCGAGGGGCGTGAGTTGGGCACGGCAGGGATCGAGCCCAACCGAGCCCACCGGGCGGTGGTGGACCTCTGGCGGCTCCGGCGCTGGGCGGGCTGCATCACCCAGAACATCGACGGCCTCCACCAGGCGGCCGGGCTCCCCGACGACGAGGTGGCGGAGCTCCACGGGAATGCCCAACGGGCGCGTTGCCTCGGTTGCGGGGAATCGTGGACGGTCGCGGAAATCCTGGCGCGGGTGGCCGAGGGCGATGACGACCCCCACTGCGTCGAGTGTGGAGGGTTGGTCAAGACGACGACCGTGATGTTCGGCGAGCTGCTCCCCGCGGCAGCCCTGGAGGCGGCTGAGCGGATGTCCGATTCCGCCGACGCCGTACTGGCAGTGGGTAGCACTCTCTCGGTGTACCCAGCCGCCGACTTCGCCATCGCGCCCACTGGCCGAGGGGCCCCGCTGGTCATCCTCAACCTCGGTCCCACCGATTGGGACCGCTTGGCGACCGTCAGGATCGAGGGAAAGGCGGGCGAGGTGCTCCCCGAACTGGTGGCGGCGCTGGGATCGTGAGCTCGGCGGCGCGGCTGCGCCGTCAGCTGCGCCGCAGTCCCCCGAGGAAGCGGCTCACCACATCGCCGTATCGCTGTGGGATGGCGTTCCACGATTGGACGTGCCCCGCTCTCTCCACAACAACCAGGCGAACCAGATCGGGGCGTGCCTCAGCCAGCTCCTGGCTCTCATCGACCGGGACCGTGGTGTCGGCTTCCCCATGGAACACGAGGATGGGGACATCGAGCTCGTCGGCGTGCGCGACGTAATCGAGAGCCTGCCAATCGAGATCGAATCGCCATGCCGAGATCCAGGTGGCAACCGCGGTGAGCGAATCGGGCAATCCGATGTCGATGAATGGGATCGGGAGGTTACGTTGCGATGCCCCGTACTCGATGGTCTGGAGGAAGTCGATGTTGGGAGCATCGAACACCGCGCCCACCACCCGATCAGCCAAATCCGACTCGTAGAGGAAGGAGAGCGAGATGGCGGCCCCGGTGGACAAGCCGACGAGGACCACCCTCTCCGCCCCCTCGTCTAGGGCGAATCGAACCGCACCCTCCAGGTCCTGCCACTCGGTCTCGCCGTATCGGTACCAACCGCTCGGGTCCGGCGGCTGGCCCGGGTCGTTTCTATAGGTGATCATCAGGGTGGGCCAACCGAGGTCGTTGGTCGACGACAGCATCCTCATCCCCTCCGATCGCGACGCCCCCTTGCCGTGGACCATCACCATCCATGTGCGGCCGGTCCCGGACACCAGCCAGGCGTCCATGGGCCCGAGCGGGGTCTCGTATGTCACCTCCTCGAAGGGGATGCCAAGCGCCCGCATCGGGTTGCCGGGGAAGGTGGTCGGATCGACGTCGGTGAGGGTTCCGGTCTCGGGACGGCCCCGCTCGAACTCGCTGAAGCGACGGACGACCTCATCCTCTTGCAGTTCCCGGACCCCGGTAACGCGCCCGTAGCCGCCGTCCCACGAGAGCCCGAAAGTCCCCGGCGCGGTCAGCTCGTTGTCCTCGGGGTCACCCTGGGCCAGGGTGATCCTCCCATCGTCCATCCCGACGACCTCCACCCTGGGATCGTCCGGCGAAGGGGTCGTCTCGAGGGCGTCGCGCCGCAATTCCTCGGAGAAATACCAGCCGGCCGCGGCGTAGACGACGAAGACGACGAGCGCCACGACAAGGAGCGTCCTGAGAAGCCGTCTCACCGGCCCACCACCGTGCTCTTGCCCTCACCCGCCCGCCGGCGCCGACTCTACCGAGGTTGCAGGGTGTCGGCGCGGACCTCGAGGGCCAGAAGCCCCGGCGACAAGGCCGCCTTCAGGAGTCGAAGCTGAGTTCGGCGGTGTCTACGACCGCCGCCGTCCGACCCGGCGCCTCGTGACCCGACCAGTACATGTTGGTGTGCGAGATCACCTTGTCGGGGGTGGGAGCGCCCCACTCCGAGAGGTCCTCGGTGGTGTGGGCATCGCCAACCAGGATGGTGTCGTAGCCGCGGGTGATCGCACCATGGAGCGTCGAACGGACGCATTCGTCGGTCTGGGCACCGGTGACGACGAGGCGGCCGACGCGGCGTGCCGCCAGCTCCGACTCGAGTTCGGTGTCCTCGAACGAGTCGCCGTACCGCTTGTGGACGACCGGTTCCGACTTAGTCTGCTGGAGCTCGTCGACGTACTGCCACTCGTCGCTGCCCATAGGCAGGTTGTCGGAGGAGTGCTGGACCCAAATCACGGGCACGTCCGCCGCCCGTGCCTTTTCGACGACGTCCCTGATGTTGCCGACCACCTCGTCGCGCTGGTGAGCGTTGCCGACTACGCCGTTCTGTACGTCGATCACGAGGAGTGCCGTGTTCGGGCGGTCCGACAAGCTGGTCATGTGGCTCCTCAGGTCGGGCCCTCCAGAGTAACGGGGCACCACATCTTCGAAACCCAGGGTTCGAAGCGTTCCAGAGGCGCGCTTCGGACCCACAGAACGACCAGACGCCCTCACACCCTCGGAACCCAGGGTTCGAAGCGTTCCAGAGGCGCGCTTCGGACCCACAGAACGAGTCCGAGGCGCGCCCTCAGCCCCGAGGGGGTGCGGTGGTACGGCGGACCACCAGCCGCGGGGCGATCACCAGATGGCGTGGCGCGGTGCGCCCCCATTCGACCCGCTCCAACAGCAGTTCGACACCGGTCCGTCCCATTTCGTGCCTCGGTTGGTCGATCGTGGTGAGACCTATGTGGCCCAATCCGGCCAGGGCTGTGTTGTCGTACCCGACGAGGGAGACGTCTTCGGGTACGGCGAGTCCGGCGTCTTCGAGTGCATGAAGGGCGCCGATCGCGGCAAGGTCGTTGGAGACGAACACGGCAGTGGGGAGGTCGCCGTCGGCGAGGACGGCGGCGACGCCGGCCGCTCCCCCGGCTTCGGTGAAGTCGCCCGGGACCACCCGAGCGGAGCGCTCCAGACCATGACGCCTCATCGCGCCGAGGAAGCCTGATCGCCGGCTCGCCGCCCCGGCGCCGCCCCCGCCGTCGACATGTGTGATGCGTGTGTGCCCCAGGGCGCGCAGATGATCGACTGCCATCCCCGCTCCGGCGCGGTCGTCGTTGACCACGCTGTCAACGCCGGCGGCCCTGGTGGCCCGAGCCACCAGTACGACGGGGCAGGTGCGCGCTGCGTTCCGGATCGATCTCGAGTCGAGCACGGTCCCGGCCAGGATGAGCCCGTCCACCCTGAGTTGCAGCAGGGTGTCCATCGCCCGCGCCTCCCCCGCCGGCTGACGGCTCCCGCTGGTGATGAGTGCCCGATACTCGGCGGAGAATGCTGACTCCTCTATCCCGTCGACCACCTCGGTGAAGTACGGGTTGTGGAGGTCGGAGAGCAGGATGCCGAACAGATTGGTTCGCTGCCTGACCAGGCTCCGAGCCACTGCGTTGGGGCGATAGCCCAACTCCTCGGCTGCGGCCAGCACCCTCGCCCTTCGCTCGGCGCCCACGTTCGGCGCGCCGCGCATGACCATCGAGACAAGGGACTTCGACACGCCAGCACGGCGGGCGACGTCGATGATGGTGGGATGGCTCGACGCCACGACCCGATCCTAGTCACAACGCCTTGGAACGTTCCAACCGCCCCTGCTGACAGCGGATCAAACTCCGATGCGCTGGTGCTTGCGCTCGGCTTCGTGCTCTCCCTTGGCAACGAGCACCTGCTCGCGATCGCTGACCTCGGGGACGCCCACATCCCACCAGGCGTCTCCCCCGGTCCAACGGTGAGGGTCGGTCGCAACCAACAGCACGGCGGTTCGGCCGGCATCCATGGCGCGAGCCAGAGCCTCGGGGAGAGTGTCGAGCGAAGCCACCTCCTCGACCCAAGCCCCGAGGGCGGCGGCATGCTTGGCGAAGTCGACCCGTACCAACTCGCGGTGCCTGGTGTCCTCGAGCATGTTGTTGAACGAGGCGCTTCCCTTGAAGGTCTGCAAGCGATCGATGACCGCAAAACCGCCGTTGTCGCACAACACCAGGACGAAGGGGTGGCCGGAGAGGACCGAGCTGTACAACTCGGAGTTGGCCATCAGATACGAGCCGTCGCCGCAGAAGGAGATCACGGTGCCGCTCCCTTCGGCGGCCTTCGCCATCGCCGCCCCCCAAGCGCCCCCGATCTCGTACCCCATGCAGCTGAACCCGTACTCGCAATCGAATGTGCCGACGCCAACCGAGCGCCAACCCTTGTTGAGCTCACCGGGGAGCCCGCCGGCGGCGGCCACCACGTAATCGCCCGCCCCGACATGGTCGTTGACCACTCTGATCACGGCTTGGTACGAAGGAGGCATGCCCGCGGCCGGTGGCTCTGCTGCCTCGTCCAGATAGGCGTTCCACGTCCGATACAGCTCCTGGCCTCGGCCGAGCCACTCGGCAGGGGCCTGCCATTCGGCCAGCGCTCCCGCCAACTCATCGAGCCCGCGCCCGGCGTCGGCGACCAGAGGAACCGCCAGGTGCTTGGCCGCGTCGTGGGGTGCGACGTTGAGCATCACCAGGCGTAGGGCCGGGTTTCTGAATATGGACCAAGACCCAGTGGTGAAGTCCTGCATCCGGGTACCCACGGCGAGCACGACGTCGGCATCGGCCGCAAGCTCGTTCGCAGACGTGCTCCCCGTCACGCCGATGGGACCTGCGAGGTTGGGATGGTCCCAGCGCAGCGAGGACTTACCGGCGACCGTCTCCACCACGGGCAACCGGCAGTCCTCCGCAAACCGACGCAACGATTCCACCGCTCCGCTGTAGTGAACGCCTCCACCGGCGATCACGAGCGGACGGGTGGCGGTCCGCAGGACCGCCGCCGCCGCCGCCAGCTCGGATGGGTCGGGTCCGGGTCGTCGCACCGTATGGGTCCGCTCGGCGAAGAAGGCCAGCGGATAGTCGAAGGCCTCACCTTGGATGTCTTGGGACAGCCCCAGGAAGGCGGGGCCGCAACCCCCGGGGTCGAGCATGGTGGCGACTGCCCGGGGCAGGCTGTTGATGATCTGTGCTGGATGGGTGATGCGGTCCCAGTATCGGCAGACGGCTTTGAAGGCGTCGTTGACAGTCAGCGTGGGGTCGCCGAAATGCTCCACCTGCTGGAGGACAGGGTCGGGCAGCCGGTTTGCGAACGTGTCACCGGAGAGCATCAGCAGTGGCAGCCTGTTTGCCAGCGCAATCCCGGCGGCGGTCACCATGTTGGTTGCGCCTGGACCGATCGAGGACGTGGCGACCATGATCTGGCGCCGTCTTCGTGCCTTGGCGAATGCCACCGCCGCCATCGCCATGGTCTGCTCGTTCTGACCGCGCCATGTGGGGAGTCGATCCTTCTCCTTCTCCAGCGCCTCGCCGAGACAGGTGACGTTCCCGTGGCCGAAAATGGCGAAGACCCCGGCGAAGAGCGGCAGATCGGTCCCGCCATCCGCCACCCGCTGCGCAACCAGGTAGCGGACGATGGCTTGGGCTGTCGTTAGCCGGACGGTCTCCATCGATGACCTCCTCGGTTGCAAGCAAAGTCCCTTGACAGCGTTGCGCTGGGCACCCTATGGTACCGCCGCTCATTGGAACGTTCCAACTCGGCGGGTGACAAGGGGCCTCCATGGACATTGGCGTGATCGGGGTGGGACGTATCGGAGCGTTTCACGCCGCCACCCTGGCCGACCTTCCCTCGGTCGACCGAGTGGTCATCGCCGATATTGACGCCAAGCGGACGGCGGCGCTCGCTGCCGAGCGAGGCTACGAGGAAGCAAGTTCGGTCGACGATCTCCTGGGAAAGGTGGGAGCTGTCGTCATCGCAAGCTCCACCGACACGCACGCCCAGTTCATCCACGCCAGCGTCGATGCCGGGCTCACCACCTTCTGTGAGAAGCCGATCTCGCTCGACCTCGAATCGACGCGCCGTGTCGTCGAGCATGTGCGGCGCAACGGGGCAACACTCCAAATGGGGTTCCAGCGACGGTTTGACCCGGGGTTTCGGGCCGCCTCCGAGCTGGTACTCAGTGGGGGGCTTGGCAACCTCTACCTGGTGCGGATGGCCGGCCACGACCCGGCACCGCCCCACGAGTCCTATATCCCCGTGTCCGGTGGAATCTTCCGTGACTTCAGCGTCCATGACTTCGATGCTCTTCGCTTCGTCACCGGCCGCGAGGTCGAGGAGGTGTATGCAGACGGCTCCGTGATCGGCTTCCCGGTTTTCGCCTCCTACGACGACGTCGACACCGCGGTCGCAACCGTCCGGCTCAGAGGTGGGGCTCTCGGCGTTCTCTCGGTCAACCGTCACGATCCGCGCGGCTACGACATCCGAATGGAGCTGATCGGCTCGGAAGATGCGATAGCGGTCGGCTGGGACGAGCGGATGCCGCTGCGCTCGGTGGAGCCGGGGATGCCCCCGCCACCGGCCGAGGCATGGGCCAACTTCCAGCAACGATTCGAGCCTGCCTACCGCGCCGAACTGACCGCGTTTCTCGAGGTGGCCGCAGGGCGCCGGAAGAACCCGTGCACGCCCGAAGACGCCCTCGAGGCGCTCCGCGTTGCCGTCGCCTGCGACTTGTCCCGCGCCGAGCACCGCCCGGTACGGCTCGAGGAGGTCTCATGACGGGGAGCACGGTCACTCCGGTCAGGAATCCGCCATGACGGATCTCCTCGATCGCGTCGCCGGTGCTCCCATCACCTGGGGTGTGTGCGAGGTGCCTGCCTGGGGCCACCGAATGGAGCCCGAACGTGTGCTGTCCGAGATGGCGTCGATCGGGATGCGGGCCACCGAGTTGGGACCAGCGGGTTTCCTCCCATCAGATTCATCCGCTCTTCAGGCTGTGCTCCGGCCCCACGGACTCCGATTGGTCGGCGGTTTCATACCCATCGTGTTGCACCGTCCCGACCGCTGGGCGGAAGAGCGGGCCGCCCTGGAGACCGCCGTTATCTCAATGGCGGAAGCCGGTGCCGACGCCGCGGTGCTGGCCGCATCGGGTAGTGATGACTCCTACGAGACGTCCGAAGAGTTGGGCGACGACGAATGGCGCCATCTCGGCGCCACGTTGGAGGAAGCAGCCGAGGTATGCAGCAGGCACGGTCTCACCGCGTCGCTCCATCCCCACCTGGGGACAGTGGTTGAGTCGCCCGAACAGATCGAGAGGGTGATGGCCGAATCGACCGTGCCGCTGTGCCTTGATACCGGCCACGTGCTCGCTGGGGGCGGCGACCCGGTCAAGGTCGCACTCGAACACAGGGACCGCATCACCCACGTCCATCTCAAGGACGTCGATGCCGCCATGGCGGCACGTGTCCGACGCGGCGAGTCGAGCTACCACCACGCCGTCACTGAGGGCCTCTACCGACCGCTCGGCAAGGGTGACGTGGATCTGACCACGGTTATAACCGCTCTGGAGGAGGCCGGATACGACGGTTGGTACGTCCTGGAACAAGACACCGTCCTCAGCGCCGAGCCCGAGCCGGGCAGCGGCCCGGTGGCGGACGCGTCTGCTGGTGTGCGGTGGCTAGAGGACAATTTCTCATGAGGTGTCGTCCGGGCCGACCGGGCACGTCAAGGGTCCCAGCGGACCCGTGTGAAGCAGAAGGGAGAACGATGTGACTCGAAAGTCATTGTTGGCGCTGGTAGGGGTGATAGCGGTGGCGCTAGCCGCATGCACCGGGGGTAGCGGCACCGCCACCACCACCGGCGACGGTGGCACCGATACGTCGGCGGCGGTCACCGACACGACCGCGGCCGGCACCGGGAGCACCGAAGCCGGGGGTGGGGTGACCCAGCGCGACTACACCTTCGAGGTGGTGACGCACGGTCAGGCTTCCGACCCGTTCTGGTCGGTTGCCGCCAACGGGGTTGCCGCCGCGGCGGAGGACATGGGCGTAACCGCCAACTACCAGGCGCCCGGGACCTTCGACATGGTCGCCATGAGCCAGATCATCGACACCGCCGTCGCCGGCCAGCCCGACGGTCTGGTCGTGTCGATCCCCGACGCCGACGCCCTCGGGCCCTCCATCCAGGCGGCGGTCGAGGCGGGCATCCCGGTGATTTCGATGAACTCGGGGAGCGACGTGTTCGCCGATTTGGGGGTGCTCGTCCATGTCGGGCAGACCGAGTTCGAGGCTGGCCTCATCGCCGGACAGGCATTCGCCGCCGAGGGAGTCACCAACGCCCTCTGCGTCAACCAGGAGGTGGGCAACGCCGCCCTGGACCTCCGCTGCGAGGGTTTCACCGAGGGATTGGGCGGAACCGTCGAGGTGATCCCGGTTGACCTGAACGATCCGACCGCTGCCCAGCAGTCGGTGGCGTCGGCGCTCCAGGCGAATGCCGATGCAACGGCATCCTCACCCTCGGCCCGACCGGCGCCGATCCCGACGTTGGCGGCGCTCGACGAGGCCGGGTCGTTGGGGACGATCACATTCGCCACCTTCGACCTGTCCCCCGAGGTGCTCCAGGCGATCACCGACGGCGACATGGCGTTCGCCATCGACCAGGCGCAGTACCTCCAGGGATACCTGCCGATCGTGCTGCTCACCCAGTACCTGGAGACCGGTGCGATCCCGCTGGGGAGCGTCAACCGGGTCATCCTGACCGGACCGCAACTGGTCACCGCAGAGAACGCGGCCGACGTCGTCAGCTTCTCGGAGGCAGGGCTCCGCTGAGATCGGATGGTGGCCCGCCGGGGGGCGGGCCACCTCCGATAGATTCGAGTGAGGGCGGGAGAGGAGGCAGAGCGTGACCACAGAGACCGCGCCACCACCTGTGGCGCCCCGGCCGACGAACGGGTTCGCCAGGTCGGCCTGGTGAGCCGCCTCCTCGCCCGCCCCGAGGTCGGGGCGATCGTGGCGGTGGTCCTCGTCTACGTCTTCCTCGCCGTCGTGGCCTTCGACAACAACTTCATCAGCTGGCAGGCCACCGCCGCCATCCTCAACACGGCGGCGCCGCTGGGGATCCTCGCCGTGGCCGTCGCCCTGCTGATGATCGCCGGCGAGTTCGACCTCTCGATCGGGTCGATCGTGGGCTTCGCCGGGATGACGATCATGGTGCTGGTCACCGCGCAGGCGGGCGGGCGGGTTCGGCTGGTCGTTCTGGCCTGCCGTAGCGGTGGCTCTGGTGCTCTCGCTGCTGATCGGTGCCTTCAACGGGGCCTTGGTGATGAGCACCAAGCTCCCGTCGTTCATCATCACGCTGGGTTCGCTCTTCATATTCCGCGGACTGACCATCGCGCTCACACGGTCGCTGACCAACCGGACCCAGTTGGGCGATCTCGACCAGGTGGCCGGGTACGAGTCGGCGCGACCCATCCTCGCCGGTCAACTCACCTTCGGCGGGGCCCGGTTCAGCATCACCATCCTGTGGTGGATCCTGCTCACCATCCTCGCCACCTGGGTGTTGCTCCGGACACGCAGGGCAACTGGATCTTCGGAGCGGGCGGCGATGCCAACGCCGCCCGCAACGTCGGCGTGCCGGTCACCAGACTCAAGGTGGCCCTGTTCATGACGACGGCTGTGGCCGCCTTCCTGGTGGCCTTGCTCCAGGTGGTCCAGTTCACCGGGGCGGACACTCTCCGAGGGACCCAACTCGAGTTCCGGGCCATCATCGCCGCGGTGGTCGGGGGAAATCTGCTCACCGGCGGCTATGGATCTGCGGTTGGCGCCTCGCTCGGTGCGCTCACCTTCGCCATGATCGACCAGGGGATCAGGCTCACCGGCGTCGATGCCGACTGGTTCCAGGTGGTGTTGGGCGCCGTGCTGGTGGCCGCGGTGCTCTTCAACAACTGGATACGGCGAAGGGCGGCAAAGCGATGACGGCGACCCTTGCAGGCGGAACACCCCAATGGCTCCCCTCTCCTCGAGGTGGAGCACATCTCGAAGTACTTCGGCAACGTCATCGCCCTCCAGGACATCTCGGTTTTCGTCCGTGCCGGCGAGGTGACCTGCCTTCTCGGCGACAACGGGGCGGGCAAGTCCACGCTGATCAAGACGCTGTCCGGTGTGCACAAGGCCGACGAGGGCGTGTACCGATTCGAGGGTGAGGAGGTCGAGTTCTCCTCACCCGCGATGCGTTGGAGAAGGGGATCGCAACCGTCTATCAGGACCTGGCGATGATCCCGTTGATGAGCATCTGGCGGAACTTCTTCCTGGGCTCCGAGCCCACCCGCGGTTGGGGACCGTTCCGCCGTTACGACATCGACTTCGCCAAGCGGACCACCCGCGAGGAGATGTCCAAGATGGGGATCGACATCCGCGATCCCGACCAGCCAGTGGGGACGCTCTCCGGTGGTGAGCGCCAATCGGTCGCCATCGCCCGCGCCGTCTTCTTCGGTGCCAAGGTGCTGATTCTCGACGAGCCGACGGCGGCCCTGGGGGTAAAGCAGGCGGGCGTGGTGCTGCGCTACATAGTGCAGGCAAAGCGAGCGCGGGATCGGGGTGATCTTCATCACACACAACCCTCATCACGCCTATCCGGTCGGGGACCACTTCGTCATCCTGCGGCGCGGCCAGGTGTTCGGCGACTACGCAAAGGCTGACATCGCTCTCGAGCAGTTGGTCCAGATGATGGCGGGCGGTGCCGACCTCGAGGTTCTCTCGCATGAGTTGGAGTCGGCTTCCCGCCAGGGTGGCGAGGGGGCAGCCGAGCTGCGGGCGGCCGCCGCCACGTTCCGCGCCGAGGCCGAGGAGACCGATGCAGCGGGGGTGCTGGAGGACGGCCCACCGAGCAAATGAGCCCCTTCGACGTCCTGACCATGGGACGAGTAGGGGTCGACCTGTACCCCCTGCAGTCCGGAGTGGCGCTCGCCGACGTCTCCACGTTCGCCAAGTCGTTGGGGGGGACGGCCACCAACGTGGCTGTTGGGGCGGCACGTTACGGCCACAAAGCAGCGGTCATCACCAAGGTGGGCAGCGACGGCTTCGGTGACTACGTCCGGGCTGCGCTGCGCCGGTTTGGCGTGGACGACCGCTTCGTCGGAACCCATCCCACCTTGCGCACCCCGGTGGTCTTTTGCGAGCTGTTCCCACCGGACAACTTCCCGCTTCTCTTCTACCGCGAGCCGACCGCACCCGACATGACCATCACCGCTGAGGAAATCGATCTCGACGAGGTGCGGGCAAGCCGGGTGTTCTGGACCACGGGCACTGGTCTGTCGGCGCAGCCCAGCCGCGGTGCAACCCTGGCCGCGCTCCAAGAGCGGGGGAGGAAGCCGCTCACCAGTCCACGACCTCGACTACCGGCCCATGTTCTGGGAGGAGCCCGAGGAGGCTGGACGATGGCAACGAGAGGCCTTGGCGCACGCCACGGTGTCCGTGGGCAACCTCGAGGAGTGCGCGGTGGCGGTGGGAGACGGCGAACCCGATGAGTTGGCGGATCGGCTGCTCGAACTGGGACTCGATCTGGCGGTGGTCAAGCTCGGTCCCGAGGGCGTGCTGGTCTCGTGGGAGGGTGGCCGGAGCAGAGTGGACCCGGTGGAGGTCACCGTGGTCAACGGGCTCGGTGCCGGCGATGCCTTTGGTGCCGCCCTGTGCCACGGTTTGCTCCAGGGGTGGGATGCGACCGAGACGGTCCGCTTCGCCAACGCCGCCGGCGCCTATGTCGCCGCCCACCTCGCCTGTGCCGATGCCATGCCGGACGAAGAGGATGTGATGGAGCTGCTCCAGAGTGGCTGAGTCAGCTGCCTCGAGCCCAGCGGCCGACGAGCGCGGCAGCCTCCGGGGTGATCTTGACCCCCAGCGTCGGCGAACGGCGTCCCATCACGACCTCGACCATGGCCTCGGCAAACTGCTCCGCCGGGACCTCGGCCCACGACGCACCCTGGTCCCACGAAGCATCCTCGGCCAGTCCCTGCATGCGGCGGAATGTGGTTCGGACGCCATCGGGGAGGCAGACCTGGTCGACATGGTGGGCGAGCTCGTGGACCATCGTCGCCGCCAGCCGGGGCGCGGTACCAGGGATCCTGATGGTGATCGTGGAGGTCTCGGCGTCGTAGCTGCCCGCGGTCATCCATACTCCATGCGCTCGCCAGCCGGATCCTCCCGATGCAACTCCTCACAGCCGGCGCCGCTTCGATGAACCGGTCGAATGTCGCCGCGGCGAGCTCGCAACATCCTCAGGGCGTGTCAGGAGCCACCGAGCAGTCGCGGGGTAGCAGTGCCGAGCCCGGCAACGGCCAGCGAGGCCGCTGCGACCAGCACCGTCATGTGGGACGCATCCCCCGATTGTGCCTGTCGGGCTCGGGGTCGCGTCGGGTTCTAAGGCGAGGCCGCGGTGACCATCGACGAGGAGAGGTGGCGATGGCTGCTCGACGACCGCGCCCGGCAGTCCCGATCGGGTGTTCGAGCTGGCAGCGAATCGTCGCCGCCGCCCGCTGCTCGGTGACGACGGGCGGCTGGTGATCATCGCCGCCGACCATCCGGCCCGCCGGATCCTCGGAGTGGGAGCCGATCGGTGGGCGATGGCAGACCGCCGCCTGCTGCTCGAGCGCATCGTCGTGGCGTTGCGACGCCCCGGCGTTGACGGGTTGCTGGCAACGCCCGACATCTTCGAGGACCTGTTGCGGCTCGGCGAGCTCGACGGTCATCTGGTCTTCGGTTCGATGAACCGGGGCGGGCTGACGGGTTCCTCTTGGGAGCTGGACGACCGTTTCACCGCCTTCGACGCAGCCGACCATCGCCGCGATGGGTCTCGACGGCGGGAAGATGCTGCTTCGGATCGACGACTCGGACCCGGGAGCAACCAGACGATGGTGGCGTGTGCCGGTGCGGTTGGTGCCCTGGCCGCAGAGCGCCTGGTTGCGATGGTCGAACCTCTCCCGGCCAGGCGCGATCCGGATGGGAGGGTCAGGGTGGTGGACGACCCCGATCTGCTCATCGAGGCGGTGGCCGTGGCATCGGCCCTGGGCCCGGTTTCGGCCTACACATGGCTCAAGCTCCCGGCACCGGCCGAGCCGGAACGGGTGCTGGCGGCGACCAGCCTGCCCTGTCTCCTTCTCGGCGGTGACCCGGGTGAGCGGTCCGAGGAGCTGATGGCAAGCTGGGAGGCCGCCATGGCGCTGCCCCAGGTCCGGGGTCTGGTGGCGGGACGCAGCCTGCTCTATCCCCCCGACGGTGACGTCGCCGCCGTCGTCGACCGGGCGGTGACTGTGGTCAGGGGGAAGAAGTGAGCGCCGACCTCTTCCGACCGGCCGGCACGCTCGCCGACGGGCCCGACCCGGTAGCGGTCGATCCTGTCGATGCAGGGTGGGACTACTGCGGGCTGCGCGTCTTGGCCTTCACCGGCGGGCAGACCCGTACGCTCCGGACAGGGGATAACGAGGCCGTGCTGGTGCCGCTGTCGGGCAGTTTTCGCTTGGAGACGGATGACGACATGTTCGAGTTGGAAGGACGGGAGGACGTTTTCGCTGCCGTCACCGACGTGATGTACCTCCCGCCGAGGTCGACCGGCGATCTGACCGCCCCGGATGGGGGCGAGCTGGCAATGGCGACGGCGCCCGCCGACCAGGGGCACCCACCCAGACGGTTCGACGCCGCCGAGATCGCCATCGAGATCCGGGGCAGTGGGATGGCCACACGACAGGTGAACAACCTGCTCTCCGCCGACATCGCCCACGCCGAGCGGATAGTCGTTGTAGAAGTGCTGACACCGGAAGGGAACTGGTCATCGTGGCCGCCTCACAAACACGACGAATGGTCGGATTGTGAGGTGCCCCTCGAGGAGATCTACTACTTCCGCGTCCAGGGTGAGGGTGGGTTCGGGCTGCACCGCACCTACACCGAGAGATCGGTCCATCGACGCCACGGTCACGGTGCACGATGGAGATGTGTTCCTCATACCCCGCGGCTACCACGGACCCTGTGTGGCCGCACCCGGGACACCATCTCTACTACCTCAATGTGATGGCCGGCCCCGGAGAGGAGCGGGTCTGGAAGGCTTGCGACGACCCGGCTCATGCCTGGGTTCGCAGGTCGTGGGATGGAGTTGAGCCCGACCCCCGGCTCCCGTTGACAGAGCCCCGGGCGACGCTTGGAGGCAATCATGAGAGATCTGGCATGAGAGATGTGGCATGAGAGATGTGGCATGAGAGATCTGGCATGAGAGATCTGGCATGAGAGATCTGGCATGAGAGATCTGGCATGAGAGATCTGGCACTGCTGCTCGATACAAAGCCAGGCACAGTGGCATCCTTGCTGGAGCGCCTCGCCAGCGCCGGGATCCCGCCTGTGGCCGGTTGCTTCTTCCCCCGGCTCGAAGGACGGATCGCCCACGTCGCCTTCGATGATCATCTGGCCGAACGGGCTCGTGAGGTCATCATCGACTCGGGCCACACCGTGCTCGACGAGCGTGACGTCCTGATCGTCGACGCCACGGCCGGGCTCTCCGGGGTGGCCAGGAAGCTGGCCGATGCCGGCGTGGGCGTTTACGTCGCCTACTTCAGCCCAGACGGACGCGCCGTCATAGGCACCCAAGACGTGGAGCGCGCCAAAAGCGTCCTCGGCATCTGAAACCCGCAGGCGGCAGAGGTGCAGAATGGCCCTGATGGAATCGGCGGACCTCGTCGGCACCGGTGAAGAAGCGCTCGCCACAGGTCGCTGGGAGGATGCTCGTTCGGCATTCGAGCGCGCTCTAGCCGCCGAGGAGTCGGCTGATGCCCACCTCGGGTTGGGGTTTGCTCTGTGGTGGCTGGGTGCGACCCGTGAGAGCGTCACCGAGTGCACTCGGGCCTACGCACTGTTCAGGCGGGCCGGAACCGTGGACCGAGCGGTCGAGTGTGCCCTGTGGCTTGGCATCACCTACAAGGCTGATTTCGCCAACCATGCGGCCGGCAACGGGTGGATTGCCCGGGCGGAGCGAATGTTGGAGCATCTCGATCCCGGGCCGCTGCACGCACTGTGCTTGGTCACGCGCGCCTATCGGATGAACGATCTTGGCGCTGCCGAGGAGCTGTCGCAACGAGCGCTCGAGATGCCCGGCCTCGGGCGACATCGATCTCGAACTGACTCGCGATGTCCCAACTCGGGCTGATCCGGGTGGGCAAGGGCGACACCGAGGCCGGGTTCGCTTTGATCGACGAGGCGATGGCCGCCGCGCTGGCCGGTGAGCGCTCGACCCTCGACACCGTCGTGTACGCGTGCTGCGACATGCTCAACGCCTGCGAGCTGGCGAGCGACATCGACCGGGCCACGCAATGGTGCGAGGTCGCGGACGACTTCGTCGACGAGTACGGCTGCCCGTTCCTGTATGCCGAGTGCCGCATCTACTACGGCAGCGTGCTGACCGCCAAGGGCCGATGGGACGAGCGGAGCGGGAGCTCGCGTGCCGGGTTGCGGATCACCGAGGGCTCCTGCCCGGGCTCCACGGGCGGGCGCTGGCCCGACTGGCCGGGCTGCGGGTGCGCAAGGCGGCTCGAGGAAGCCGAGCGCTGTTGGCCGAGCTCGGCAGCGGCGGTCGAGGCGGAGGCCGGGTCGCTGATGTCGGCCGCGCGCTGGCGCTGGCCCGGGGGGATGCGGCAACGGCGGCCGGCGCTCGAGCAGCGGCTGCAGCCGACTTGCGGACCACCGCTGGCACCTGGCGGGTGCCCTGGACCTGCTCGTCGACGCGTACCTCGCCAGCGGGCGGCTCGACGGCGGCCGCCGCGCCGCTCGAGCGGCTGGACAACGCGCGCCGCGGCAGCCAACAGCCTCAGATCGAAGCGTCTGGCTGCGTGGCGCGGCACGGCCGGGTCGTGCCGCGCCAGCGGCGACGGCGAGAGCGCGGTGGCCCAGCTGGAGGCGGCCCTCGAGGTCGTGGTCTCGCCTGGACCTCCCGCTACGAGGTCGGCCCGGACCCGGCTCGAGCTCGGCCATGGCGCTCGCCTCGGCGCCAACCCGACGTCGCCGTCGACCACGCCCGCGGTCGCACTGGCAGGCCTTCGAGGAGCTCGGCGCCTCGGTCGGAGGCCGACCGGGCCGCCGCCTTCCTCCGCTCCCTCGGGGTCGTCTGCTCGACCGGGTCCCAAGGTCGTCGGGATGCTCACCAGGCGCGAGCAGGAGGTGCTGCGCCTCCTGGCCGCGGGACTGTCGAACCCCGAGATCGCCGAGCGGCTGCACGTGAGCCGCAAGACCGCGTCACACCACGTGAGCAACATCCTCGCCAAGCTCGGCCTACGCAACCGGGCCGAGGCGGCCGCCCACGCCGTCGCCATGCTCGGCACGCGACCGGTCCATCGTCTGACGACCGAGAACCGGACGCAGTATCGGGTCAGCTGCCCGATGCTCCCGACGGCCGCGCCGCTCGATGATCGGCGGCCATGACCACCACCGAACCTCCGAGTCCTTCCAGATCCCGATCGAGGCCGCCGAGGCGTACGAGGCCAAGTTCGTGCCCGGCGTTCTTCGCCCAGTGGGCCCGATCCTCTGCGACGCGGCCGGCATGACCGGTCGGCCAGCGGGTCCTCGACGTCGCCTGCGGCACCGGGATCGTCGCCCGCACCGCGGCCGACATCGTCGGATCGGCCAACGTGGTCGGCGTCGATCTCAACGAGGCGATGCTGACCGTCGCCCGCCGGGTCCGACCGGACATCGACTGGCGCCACGGCGACGTCGCCGGCCCTCCCTCTGCCCGACGGCTCGTTCGACGCCGTGCTGTGCCAGATGGCGCTGATGTTCTTCCCCGACCGGGCCGGCGCGCTCGGGAAATGGCCCGCGTCGCCGCGGCCCGGCGGCACGGTCGCAGTGCTGGTGCCGAGCGCGCTCGATGCCCAGCCGGCCTACGGGCCGTTCGTCGACATGGCCGCCCGACACGCCGGCCCCGAGGCCCGGTCGCTGCTCAGCACCTACTTCGCCTGCGGCGACGCTCGAACGAGTTGTCGGCCTTGTTCGAGCAGGCCGGGCTGTACGTCGACGGTCGTCACCTCCCACGCCGGTCTCTCCAGATTTCCCTCGATCGATGCAGCATGTATGCCACCGAGGTCGAGAGCACCCCACTCGCTGAGCGGATCACCGAGGACGTCTACGAGCGGATTCGCCAGGAGGCCAACGAGATGTTTGCTCGATTCGTCACCGACGAAGGTCAACTTGAAGTTCCCATTCGAGAGTCTCGTTGTGGTCGGCCGCAAGCGTAGACGGCACGAGTCACCCCTCCGCCCCGCTCCGCTCGCGCCTCCCCCTCCCGGTGAGGGAGGGTCGGGGAGGGTGACCGCCCGTACGCTCGCCCAGCAACGACCCCTCCGCTCGCTCTGCTCGTTTTGCTCCCACTCCCGGTGAGGGAGGGGGGTCTGGGAGGGAGGGTGATGCCGCTCGCCCAGCAACCACCCCTCCGCTCGCTCCGCTTCGCGCTCTTCCCCTCACCGGGGGAGGCAGGAACGTCAAGTCGGCCAGACGCCCGCTTTCAGGAGCATCGACGGCACCGGGTGGCCGAGTTTCATCTCCAGCCACCCCGAAACCTGCAAGAAGGGCAGCCAGGTTGATCCCCGTGTCGAACCCGGCGCGGTGCAGCATGAACACCAGATCCTCGGTGGCGATGTTGCCGGTGGCCGCGGGGGTGCGAGGGCAGCCACCGATGCCACCCACCGCGGGCATCGACGACCGTCACCCCGTTCTGGACCGCAGAGAGGACGTTGGCCAGACCGGTGTTCCGGGTGTCGTGGAAATGGACCCGCCGCGGCAGTCTGCCGACCCCACCGATCTGACTCGCCCCGAGCAGTCGTTCCACCGACCAGGGATCGGCCACGCCGATGGTGTCGGCCAGTGCCAGCTCGTCCACCCCGGTACCGGCGACCGCTCTCGGCAAGCGCAACTAACCTGATCGTGACTGGGGACCTCGCCCTCGAATGGGCACCCCCAGGCGGCGCTGACCGTGCCGGTTACCGCCACTCCCTTCTCACCGGCCGCGGCAACGTACATCGGGGAGCTGGGCGATCGTCTCGGATCGGCGATACCCTGATTCCGCTGATTGAAGGTCTCGGTGGCGAAGACCGGGACATTCACCTCGTCCGACCGTCGGTGGCGGCGGCTCGCTCCCACCCCTTCCAGTTCATCACCAAACCGATGAGATGGGGCGCCGCCCTGGTGGGTTATTCTCGCCATCACCGCCTCGGTGTCAGCCATCCTGCGGGACGCGCTTTCGGGTGGGCGAAGCTGACCGCCTCGGTCCGCCCATGCCTGGCATCCAACAAGCCGAGTGGATCAAGTCAACCTTGTCGGTTGGTGGACAGTTCCACCCCTTCGTTCTGGAGGCCGTCTCGCGGCCCCACCTCGACGACCTCTCACCGTCCTCCACCCGGTCAGGGTACGCCGGGTGGGCGGTCCCACTCGGTCCCTGAGGAAACGGCCGTAACCCGGTGCGAAGCAGGGTGGCAGGAGGGGAGGGGAGCCCGCCTGGGTCGCCCTTGAGCCAGCCGGCGTCGACGCGTGGCACCGGAGCGAAAGCGGTCCGGGGAACACGCTCCACGATCGTCATCTCCCACCACGGCGCCCCAGATGGTGGATAGCAGCGTGGAGGGCGGCACCAGACTGCTTACGGGCCACCTCCCACTGGATCAGCAGATCGGCCCGGTAGGGACCGCGCTCGGCCCGGTCCAGCAGCCGCCGAAGCAATCGGGAGGTGACCCGTACGGCGGGTTCGCCACCACTCGATACGGCTCCGATGGGAGCGGAACGGCCAAGATGTCCCCTGCCAACGACCTCGACTTAGGGGTCAACCTCGCTCCTGGCAAGACGCCCGGCGAGCTTCTCCGCCCACACCGGGTCGGCCTCCACCGCCACCACCCTGGTGCTCCGGCACGTGGCCAGTGGGATGGGTGAGCGCGCCCGTTCCCGCTCCGAGATCGAGCACCAACTCGCCGACTGTTGACGGTCGCGGCCATCCGCTGCGGCCACGCGAGCGATCGACAAGGAAGTTCTGACCGAGGCTACGACGCCGTCGGTCCCAGCGGTGCGCCTCGCCACGGCGACGCACCGAGAAGATACCCATGAGGAGAGAGTAGACGACTGGCCCGGAACGGCGGGTGATTCAGTCGCCGACGACCTCGCCGAACCCGGCTCCTTCGGGCGGGTCGATCTGGTCGAGGGTGCACTCCTCGGGCGGCTTGTCGATCCGCCACCGCTCGAAACGTGCGCCATGGCGGAAGCTGCCCTCGGCGAGCTGGTCGAAGCTGACCTCGGCCACCAGTTCGTTGCGAGCGGCACCCAGGAGAGGTCCTTGCCACCGGTCCAACGGCTCTCGGCTCCCGGGACCCGGACGTCCTCGCCGAAGCTCGCACCGCCCACGAGAGGCTGGAGTTGCTCGAAGAGGCCTCGCGGTCCTCACTCGGAGAACCCGGAGGTGTGGCCCACGAAATGGAGCTGGCCGTTGGGGGCGTACATCCCGAGCAGGAGCGAGCCAACCTGCCCCCGTCCTTGTGCTCGCGGTAGCCGCCGATCACCACGTCGACGGTGCGGCGGTGCTTCACCTTGACCATCTCCCGCTTCTCCTCGACGTAGCGCTGGTCGAGCCGCTTGACGACCAGCCCGTCGCAGCCGGCCGCCTCGTATTCCACGAACCAGCGACGCGCCTCGTCGGGGTCGGTGGTGAGCGGGCTGAGGTGCCACGGTGTGCCCAGCCCAGCGCACGAGGCTCCTCGAGCCGTCGCCTCCGCTCGGAGAACGGGTGCTGGCGGAGGTCCTCGCCGTCGGGGCGAGGAGGTCGAAAGCGACCAAGCCGGCAGGGGTCTCCTCGGCCAGCATCGCCACCCGGGAGGCTGCCGGGTGGATCCGGTTCCCCAAAGCGTCGAAGCTGACCCGGTCGTCGATCACCACCACGATCTCGCCGTCGACCACCGTCCCGCTGGAAGCCCTCCAGCGCCGGGGTCAACTCGGGGAGGTAGCGAAGCAGAGGGCGGCCGCTGCGGCTATCGAGCCGGACATCGGGCCCGCTCCAGGCGATCATCCGGAACCCATCCCACTTGGGCTCGTAGGCCCAGTCGCCGACCGGGATCTCGTCGCGCACCACCGCCTTCATCGGGGACAGCGGCGGGGAGAAGGGCCAGTCGCTCATCGCCGGAGGATGCTAGGGGGCATTCCTCGAGCGAAGGGCGGTACCTTTCTCCCATCAGGGAGGAGGAGCGACGATGACCACCACGGTGCGCAACTTCATAGACGGCGAGTTGCGCGATGCAGCCAGCGGGGCGACAGCACCGCTGATCGACCCAGTGACCGGCAAGGAGTTCGCCCATGCGGCGCTGTCTGGCCCCGAGGACGTAGACGCCGCGATGCAGGCGGCGGAGCGGGCCTTCGAAACCTGGCGGGAGACCACGCCCTCGGAGCGGAGCAGGGCGTTGCTCCGGATCGCCGACGCCGTCGAGGACCACGCCGAGGAGCTCGCCCGGCTCGAGGTCGAGAACACCGGGAAGCCGTTCGGGCTCACCCTGAGCTGAGGAGCTCCCGCCGGCGCTCGACCAGCTCAGGTTCTTCGCCGGCGCCGCCCGGATGCTGGCCGGGCTGGCCACCGCCGAGTACATGGAGGGCCACACCTCATCGATCCGGCGCGAGCCGGTGGGTGTGTGCGCCCAGGTGACCCCCTGGAACTACCCGCTGATGATGGCGGTGTGGAAGGTGGGGCCGGCGCTGGCCGCGGGCAACACGGTGGTGCTCAAGCCGTCCGACACCACTCCGGTGACCGCGGTGCGGCTCGCCGAGCTCGCCGCCGAGTTCCTGCCCACCGGGGTGTTCAACGTGGTGTGCGGCGACCGAGACACCGGCAGGGCTCTGGTCTCGCACCCGGTCCCGCAGATGGTCTCGGTGACCGGGAGCATCCGCGCCGGCAAGGAGGTGGCGGCGGCGGCGGCCGACCAATTGAAGCGGGTCCACCTCGAGCTCGGAGGAAAGGCCCCGGTGTTGGTATTCGACGACGCCGATGTCGAAGCGGCTTCCGAGGCCATCGCCGGGGCCGGCTACTACAACGCCGGCCAGGACTGCACCGCGGCCACCCGGATTCTGGCGGGAGAAGGGGTCCACGACGAGCTGGTCGCCGCCCTGGCCGCCCAAGCCGAGGGGACGGTCACCGGCGACCCGTTCGACGAGGACACCACCTATGGGCCGCTCAACAACGCCGACCAAATAGCCAGGGTCGAGGCATTCCTGGAGCGGGCCGGTGACGGCGTCGAGGTGGTCGCCGGGGGGTCCCGGCTCGACCGCCCCGGGTTCTTCCATCAGCCGACTGTGGTGGCAGGTCTCGACCAGGACGATGAGATGAGCCAGGAGGAGGTCTTCGGGCCGGTCATCACCGTGCAGAGGTTCGACGACGAAGAGAAGGCACTGGTCTGGGCGAACGGGGTCAAATACGGGCTCGCTTCCAGCGTGTGGACCCGGGATCACGGGCGAGCGATGCGGATGGCGAAGCAACTCGACTACGGGTGCGTCTGGATCAACTGCCACATCCCGTTGGTGGCCGAGATGCCCCACGGCGGGTTCAAGCAGTCCGGGTACGGCAAGGACCTCTCGATCTACTCGTTCGAGGAGTACACCCGGGTCAAGCATGTGATGTCGAATATCACGCTCTGAGCGGGCCCGGCCCTCGAGGCATTGATAGTCTCGCCCGACGGGAGTGCCCTCGGGCGGAGGAGGTTCAGCGATGGTCAAATTCAGCTACATGCACCTGCCGGCATACCCGCTCGCAAGAGTCGATCGGCCTGATCGAGAAGGCGGACCAGCTGGGGTTCTACGGCGCCTACTCGGTCGACGAGACCTGGTGGAAGGACATGTGGCTCCTCTTCGCCGCCGCCTCGGCTCGCACCAGTCAGATCAAGATGGGGCCGAGCGTCACCCACGTCATCCTGCGCGACCCGACACTGATCGTCCAGCAACTGGCGACGCTCGACGAGCTGTCCGGGGGTCGGGCCGACCTGGTGGTCAGCTTTGGGAACATCTCGCTTCTCGCCCAGTACAACCGGCCCTGGAAGGGCACCAAGCCGCTCTCCCGGGTGATCGAGGCACAGGATGTGATGCGAAGCCTGTTAGACGATGGTGCGGTCACTCACGAGGGCGAGTTCTTCAGCTACTCCGGATTGTGGACGCTGGCCCGTCCGGTGCAGGAGCGGATGCCGGTCAAGCTGGGCGCCATGGGCGGTCCCCGCTCCTTCGAGGTGGCCGGGGAGCGGTTCGACGGTCTCCACCACGCGCTGGGCTACTCGCGCGAGAACTACGACTACGTCATGCAGCACGTCAAGGACGGCGCCGAGAAGGCGGGACGCGACTGGACGGATCTCGACCTCGCCGCCTGGGTGGTCTGGGTGTGCGGCGAGGACTCGGCGGCGGCCAAGGAGGTGGCCCGGATCATGGTCGCCTTCTACCTGTCGGCCATGCCAGAGAGCCAGTTGAAGCGGCACGGGATCTCCTCAGCCGACCTGGCCCCGATCTTCGAGGCATTCGGTGCCGGTGACGTGCAGAAGGCGGTCGACCTCACCAGCCCGGAACTGGGCGAGAAGCTCTCGATCTCGGGGACACCCGAGGAATGCGTCGCCAAGCTGCAGGCCGACATCCTCCCCACCGGGATCAACCATGTGGTGGCGGCCATCACCGACCCCTATCTGGTCAACGCCTTCACCGGGAGGACGATCGACAACTGCCCCGACGCCGCCGGCCAACTGCAACTGATTCACGACCGGGTGATGCCCGCCCTGGGGTGAGCGCGCCTCAGCTGATCCGGCCTGATCGAAGGTTACCTCACACGTGAGGTGGACACGACTGCGGAGGGGTCTCGGCCGGCTGAACCGTCGACACGGTCCTGCAACGGCTATGGGGCTGATCAGCTCGACAGTTGGGAAGTAGCTGCGGTAGCGGCGGGCATCCCGGGTGAGCAGGCGCATTCCCTCGACCGCGGCTGGGCGCCGATGTAGAGGTCGGGAGTGGCGTTGGCCGGCGGCCACCCCTCGGCGGTATGCCGGTAAGCCTTCCCGGCCAGGAACCCCGCGGCCCACGGGAGATGCCGGCGCTCCACGAATGCTCGGGGAGGGCGGTGTCGAGTTCCTCGATCCGGTGGAACCCGATCGACACCGGCGTAGATGATGGGGTTGATGACGAGACGTCCCGCGTCTGCGGCCTGCGCCATGGCGTCGAGCGACCACGACTCCCACCGAGAGTCACTGGTCGCCACGTCCAAGATCACGTTGGAGATCCACCAGGGTGTCGGTCATCCGCGGGTGAGTCGAAGGATCTCCTCGGTACTCAGCCCCGATGTCGAGACGCCGCGTAGCCGCTCGACCAGACGCTGCCCGCGGCTGCGGCCCCTCGGCCCGCCGCAGCAGCGCCACGCCGTCTTCGACCGAGAACTCGACCGAATCGCCGGGCATGATCCCCAGCTGCTCGGTACTTCGATCGGGATGTGACCAGACCCTTGCTGGTCGACTCTCATGGAGAGATCTTACCAGTAAGAATATTAGTGGAGCAGGCGCCAATAGCCGCCGGACCTACGAGCTCTCCCCGGCTTCCAACTCGGCGATCAGTTCCTCGCCGGAGACCAAGGTGTCGGCGAAGTGGTCGTGCATCCAGGCGAGGTGGGCCCAGCGGGAGGCGACTATCCGCATCGTGTCCCAGGCGGGCATTTCCTGCTGAGGGAAGATCTCCATCCGCTCCGGGTCGACCTCGTACACGTGCTCGAAGCGCATCACCACCCCGTCGGTGACCGGCCGGGGGTCGGGTGGCCGCTGCGCTCTCAATGTGAACCCGAACATCGTCAGTCCTCGTAGGCGCAGGTCGAGCATGTTCTTGCCCGGGTTCATGATGTTGTTGGGGTCGAGGGCTCGCTTGATCTTCTTCATCACCTCGAAACCGCCTCCCATCTCCTGGGGGACGAACTCGGCGTCGCCCTCCCGGGTCGAGCCGTGGCAGGCGGTGATCGACCCGCCGTACTTGAGCGCCACCTCGGTGATCTCGCGTTTGCACTGCACCCAGGCGGCCCACATCTCGTCGTCGAGCTTCTGCTCCCAGATCCCGATGTCGATCTCCACCAGGTAGTCGCCCCACGGCTTGTGGGCGGCGTTGGTGTAGAAGAACATCCCCCAGTCGTCGAAGATCCCGTAGCGCTCGATGGCCCGGTCGGCGATGGCGTGCCACTCCTCCCGCACCTGGGGGAGCACGCTGTAGTTGAGCGCCGAGTCCTCGCAGTGCCAGCTCATCGGGACCACCTGGCCGTTGCGCAGCCGCCCGTGGAGCGGGGTGGCGTAGCGGTCGTGGCGCGAGGCCCAGTCCCCCTGGGAAACCTCGTCACCTAGGTAGTTCCCCCCGGTGTCGAGCCCGATGCTTCATCAGGCGCTTCGCCGCCGGCCGCACCTCGTCGGCTCGTCCCGTACATGGCGGTGGCGACCACGCACCGCAGTTCCTCGGGTTGGGGGATGTAGGCCTCGTCGTCGCGCCGCAGGTACTGCACCTTGCGCTCGTCGAAGAGCACCACCCCAGCCAGGGTGGCCAGCCCGGAGCGGGCCATGGCCCCCGTGGAGCGCCAGGCGGTGTCGAAGTCGGGGTAGCCGAGGAAGGCGGAGAACTCGGCTTCGGGACGGGGCACCAACTCCAGCGTCGCCTCGGTGACGATCCCCAGGCTCCCCTGATGCCCCATGAAGAGGTGCTTGAGCTGGAACCCGGTCGACGACTTGCGCAGCTTGCGCCCTCCCCCGTCGCCCACCTCGATCAACTCGCCGGTGGGGAGGCAGATCTGGAAGCTGATCACCAGGTCGCGGGTGTGGCCGTAGCGGCCGCCGATCAGCGACCACCCGCTGGTTCCGATCCGGCCCCCCACGATCGAGCAGGGGTACGAGGCCGGGTCGTCGGGATAGAACACCCCGTAGGGACGGAGCCGCTCGTTGAGCTTGAGCATGTTGATCCCGGGCTGGACGGTGACGGTGCGGTCCTCCATGTCGATGTCGAGGATGCGGTTCATCAGCTTGACATCGACCAGGATCCCGCCCCGTAGCGGCACCGCCCCATCGGCCAGCCCGGTGCCGCCCGCCCGGGACACCACCGGGATGCGGTGACGGTTGGCCAGCTTCACCACCTCGGAGATCTGGCTCGCCGAGGTGGGGAGCACCACCACGTCGGGAAGGTGCTCACTCCAGCGGTGCACCGGGAAAGGCGAGGGCACCCGGGCCCGGTTGTAGCGGGCCGAGCGGCCGGTGAGCAGGTGGGCGTCGCCCACGATGCCCCGCAACTCGTCGATCACCCGGTCGTCGAGCGCCACCGTCATCGGCTCACCCCCCCGAAGTCGAGCCCGGCGGACTCGGCGACCAGTTCCATCAGGTCGCGCACCTCGATCGACCGGGTCCCGTTCCCTCCCCCGCTCGGCGAGGGGGCGCTCCGACCAGACGCAGGCGCTGACGAGGGTGTCCACGTCGAGCTCGGCGGCCCGCTCCATCCGGCGCCGGCTGATCTCCTCGGCGATCTCGGGTCGCTCGATGGCGAAGCCGCCACCGGCGCCCGAGCAGTACGACCACTGCGTGACCCGGTCGACGTCGCGGAAGGTGATGCCGGGGATGGCGCCCAGGATGATGCGGGGCGACTCCCAGATTCCCTTCCGCTTGTTGAGCCGGCATGGGTCGTGGTAGGTGACGGTGCGGTCGATCGGGTTGGTCAGATCCAGCTTTCCGTCGTTGATCAGTTCGGCCACCAACTCGGTGATGTAGACGATCTCGAAGTCGTAGTCGTCACCGAAGTAGTCGGGGTAGTCCTCGGTGAAGGCGATGTAGTCGTGAGGGTCGATGGCGATGATCCGCCGGGCTCCCGCCGCCCGCCAGTCGGCAACGTTGTGCTCGGCGAAGCGGCGGGCCTGGTCGGCGTAGCCCATCTCGGCCGGCGGGCCCGCCGCAGCACCACTGCTCGGCCATTAGCCCGAACTCGACACCGCCGGCTTGCAGGATCATTGCGGTGGCCCGGGCGACCGAGGTGCGGTAGAAGGCGGCCTCGCAGTCGCAGAACATGATGGTCTCGCCGCCTATCGGAAGACCGAGGCCCTCGGCCCAATCGGCCACGCGGTCCTGGGTGACCCCGTCGACCACCGGCTCGTTGCGCCGCTCGTCGGTGACCGAGTTCCAGCGCTGCCAGTTGGGCTGGTGGATCCCCGACTCCACCGCCAGCGCCCGCATCGCCTTGACCACCCGCACGGTCTGCGGTGCGGTGCCGGTAGAAGTCGCCGGTGAAGAGGGTGTTGGGACAGCGAAGCTCGCAGGCGCCGCACATGGTGCAGTGGACGTAGTCGTCGATCACGTCCTCCACCCCGAGCCCTCCCTGGCTCATCGCCACGATGTTGGCGTGGAAGGCGGTTGGGGTGTGGTTCTCGTTGCGGGTCACCTGCATCACCGGGCACACCTCGCGGCAGAACTTGTGCCCCGAGCTGAAGCAGCCGTAGGCGTTGTCGATCCAGCGGGCGACGAACGCCTCCTCGACCTCACTACCCACCGTCATAAGAGGTCTCCTCGCTCCCGGCCGGCTCCCGACCCTACCTCGGGGCACGGCGGCTACGCCGCCGTGCTGTCAATCGTGCGGCCTACGGCCTCGCTGATCGACCGGAAAGTCCTCTGCGCGGTGCGTGGCGCCGGATTTCCTCGATCTCGGGGAGACGAAGTGGATTGGCTGCCGTCTGCCGTCTGCCGTCTAGCGTCCTTGGTGATGGCCGACGAGCTCAATGTCGACGTCGGGGGCGAGACGGTCCGGATCACCAGTCCCGATCGGGTCGTCTTTCCCAAGCAGGGCTGGACCAAGCGGGATGTGGTCGATCACTTCTTGACTGTCGCAGAGGGGGCGCTGCGTGGCATCTTCGGCCGCCCCACGATGCTCAAGCGGTACATGCAGGATGTCGACCACGATCCCGTTTATCACAAGCGAGCCGCGGCCAACACCCCGTTTGAAACGGTCCCCATCGTCTTTCCCTCGCAGCGCCCCGGGATCATGAACGTGCCGCGCACCGACGCCGACGTACTCCGGCTGGCGCAGCTCGGTTGCCTCGATTTCCACCCCTGGCCATCACGCGCCGAGGACATCGACCATCCCGACGAGTTGCGGCTCGACTTCGATCCGACCCCCGGATACGACTTCGACCACGTGAGAATGGCTGCGGGCGGCGCCAAGGAACTACTCGACGAGATCGGGCTGGTCGGGTGGCCCAAGACGTCGGGTAGCAGGGGCATACACGTCTACATTCGGATCGAGCCCCTATGGGACTTCATCCAGACCAGACGGGCGGTGCTCGCCTTCGCCCGCGAGTTGGAGCGGCGGATGCCCGACCTGGTCACCACCAAGTGGTGGAAAGAGGAGCGTCGGGGCGTGTTCGTCGACTTCAACCAGAACGCCCGGGACAAGACGGTCTCCTCGGCTTACGGGATCCGACCGACCGGTTTCGTATCCGCCCCGTTTCGCTGGGAGGAACTCGACGACGTCCACATCGAGGACTTCCCGCTAGACCGTTTCGGCGACCGCTACCGCAGCGTCGGCGACATCACCGCCGAAATCAACGAGGCCCCGGGGCGGATCGACCTGCTCCTGGAGTGGATGGCCAGAGACGAGGAACAGGGGATTGGCGACGCACCCTGGCCCCCGATGTACCCCAAGATGCCCGGCGAGCCTCCCAGGGTGCAACCGTCGAAGCGGCGCATGGAGGGCTGAGCCGTTCAGGCAGTGGGGCGATGGCGACGGCTCAAGCAGGTGGACGCCAGGTCTCCGCACAGGCACCGATAGCGCAGGCGGAATCCGTCCTCGGCGCTCTCGAGCGACACCACATCGTTCACATCCAGTAGAACCCGCCGTCCGGTCCGGTCGCATACAGCAGCGAACATTTCAACCTCCTCTCTGCGCCATCGTGCCGGAAGCAATGCATCACGTCCAGTGATGTTTCTTGATCAAATGCGTTAGAGTTGCTGGATGGTCGATCCGAGAAGACTCCGGTTCCTGTTGGAGGTGGCCGAGCGGGGCACCATCGCCGCCGCCGCCGAAGCTCTCGCCTATACGCCCTCCGCTGTCTCACAACAGCTCACCGCCCTCGAGCTGGAGGTTGGTGTCGAGTTGCTGGAACGGAGAGGGCGGGGTGTGGCGCTCACCGCCGCCGGACAGGTGCTGGTCGATCATGCTCGCCGGGTGCTCGACGCCGTCGAGCAGGCGGAGGCCGCGGTCGCCCTCACCGGTGGCGAAGTGTCGGGCACCGTCAAGGTCGGGGGTTATGCCAGCGTCGCCTCGAACCTGGTACCGCCCGCCTTCGACCTGCTGATACGGGAGCATCCTGGGATCGACCTCTACTTCGAGCACTTGGCGGAGGACCAATTGCTGCGCGATCTCAGGCTGGGGACCATCGACATCGCGGTCGAGCAGGAGTATTCGCACATGCCCAAGTCTCCCGAATCGGGCCTCGACCGGAATGACCTGATGTCGGACCGCATCTATCTGGCCCTCCCCCACCACCTCGACGCCGACCCGCTCGGGGTGGACGGGTTGGCGCCGCTGGCCGGGATGCACTGGGCGGCGGGGCGCGATCAGGAGGCAGGAGAGTGCCGGCGTGCTGCCGAGCAGCTCTGCCGGGCCGCCGGGTTCGAGCCCGACGTCCGCTACCAAACGGACGACGGCGTGGTGATACTCGACATCGTCGCCGCCGGGTTGGCGGTGGCCATCATCCCCGGGCTGGCGGCGACCCGGTGCCCCGACGGGGCGCGCCTTGTCCCGCTACCCGGGTTGCACCGCAATCTCTACGCGCTCAACCGCCCAGCCGGATCGGCGACGGCGGCGGTCAGGGCGGTGGTCGGCGCCCTCGTCGAGGCCGCCCACCACGTCGAAACGCCCGATCGCCGCGCCGCCTGATCGCACCCCAGATCACTCCTTGGCGCCGGAGGCGGCCACCCCCTGGACGAAGAAACGCTGGAAGATGAAGAAAACGATCGCCATCGGAATAGTCGTGATCAGCGCCCCCGCCAGGATGGTGTTCCAGGGTAAGGACTGACCGGTGGCGCCCGGCAACAGGGCCAGGCCGACGGGCAATGTCCAGATATCGTTGTTACCGGCTGCGGCGATCAACGGGTGGAGAAAGTCGTTCCACGTACCTTGGGTGCTGAGGATGATGAGGGTGATCAGCCCGGGTGCGGCGATCGGGAGCATCACACGGAAGAACACCTGGACCGTTGAGGCCCCGTCGATGGCGGCCGCCTCCTCGAGGTCGCTTGGAAGCTGTTCGAAGTACTGCTTCATCAGGAAGATACCGAAGGCATCGAAGAGAAGCGGAACGATGATTCCTGTATAGGTGGCGAGGATTCCCAGCTGTTTCATCACGATAAACCGGGGTATTGCCAGCACGATCGCGGGGATGGCGAGGACGGATACGACTAGAACGAATACAAACGTCCGTCCTACGAAACGCATTCTGGCAAGCGCATAGCCTGCCAGCGAGCAGAGCAAAACACGGCCGAGGACAACGGTGACCGTCACGAACACCGAATTGACCGCCCAGCGGGGAATCCTTATGTTTCCCCGGTTAAGGCCCTCGATACCCTGCATCGACCAACCGCCGTACTCGGGGTTGGGAAGCAATTGTACCGGGTTAGCCGCAATATCGGGCAGCGTCTTGAACGCCGTGAAGGCCGAGAGCACGAAGGGGTAGATGACGGCCAAGGCGAACGCAATCAGGACTCCATAGGCGAGAAATCGCTTGACCGATCGCCACACCGGCGATCGGCCATGCTCGCCCACTATGGCCACGCGTTCGGTTCCCGCTCTCGGTGCGGTTGCATCGGTGACCATCTCAGCGCTCCTCTCGAGTGATGCGCCTCTGCACCAAGGTGAAGAAGATGATGATGAAGAAAAGAATCACGGCGACAGCGGCGGCAGACCCTCCCCGCGAATCCGCGGAACAGGCTGTCGTAGATCAGATATGCAGGCGTGAGCGTTGTCTTCTGGGGTCCGCCCGATGAGATGACGAAGATCTGGTCGAATAGCTGCCAGGTGCCGATCAGGCCCAAGGTGACCACGAAGAAGATGATGGGGCGCATCAGAGGCACCGTGATCCGCCAGAATCGCTGGATCCCCGTCGCTCCGTCGACCGCAGCCGCCTCCTCCAGCGAGGGCGAGACGCTCTGTAACCCGCCAAGGAAGATGAGCATCATTGTGCCGATCGTGGTCCAGATGTTGAGCATCATGATCGCCGTCAAAGTCACGCTGGGGCCCGAGATCCACTCCCACAGCGTGAGATCCATGAATCTGACGTTCTCCATCCATGCCGGTGCTTGCTCGACCCCCAGCGCGCCAAGTGTTAGGTGGATGAGACCGTTGGCGTCATCGAGCCAGACGATATCTTCGAAAGGGAACAACACGTTGACGACGCCATTCACCTGGAACAAGAAGATGAAGATCAACGAGACTGCAATGCTGCTCGTGATCGATGGGAAGAAGTAGGACGTGCGAAAGAAGCCACGACCTTTGAGGACTTTCTGGTTGACGATCACCGCCAATACGAAGGCAATGAATGTCTGGGTGGGGACCACTCCTAGGACGTAGTAGAACGTATTGCGCAGCGATTTGGCGAAATCCTCGCGGCGCACCCCGTCCTCGAACAGCAACTCCCGATAGTTCTCGGCGCCAACGAACTCCGCCTGTAATGGTGGTGTGAGTCCGTTCCAATCGGTGAAGCTGATCCACACGCTGAAGAGGATGGGGAGGACCATGAACACCAGCAACCCGAGCAGCGCCGGGGCCACGAAGCCCCAACCCCAGGCCCGCTCGCCCTTGAGGATTTGAGGACGTTGGTCCTGGGGGCCACGGCCAAACCATCGCCGCCATCCGGTCAGCGCCTGCGCCTCCGCCCTCGCTTCGGCACCTGCTGCGGTGGGGAGACCGACCGACATCACTGCCTCCTTCCTCAACGGAGCGGGGGGCCGCCGGTAGCGGCCCCCCCGCTCGCGATTGGGTCAGCCGCCGAGCACGTCCTCCCCGGCGGCGGTGGTCTCCTCGATGAGTTCGTCAACGCTGCCGTTTCCGTCAACCAGCGCCTGTGCCTGCTCGTCGAACACCGAAGTCACATCGCTGAATCCAGGGACGAATTGCCACTTGTGGGCGTACTCGACACCGGCAACGAATGGCTCCAGGTCTGGGTGAGCAGCAATCCACTGCTCCTGGACCGAGACTCGGGCAGGCATCACGTTGAAGGCCTCGGTGTATGCCAGCGAGCCCTCGGCGTTGGTCAGGTAGTCGGCCAGCGCCCACGAGGCCTCGGGGTTGGCGGCGTCGGCCGCAACTCCGTAGCAGACGGTGAAGGCGAAGGTGCCCTTATCGCCACCCGGGCCGGCGGGAAGCTCGGCGTAGGCCACCTCTCGGTCGGGGTACTCGTTGGTCAAGGCTGTGGCGATCCAGTTGCCTTCCATGGTCATCGCCGCACTGCCGTCGCCATATGCCTCACCAGACCACTCGGCATCGAGGGCGGTGTTGCTCACCATCAACCCGTCGGCATACATGCCGCCGATGAACTCGAGCGCCTCCCGGGCCTCTGGCGTGTCAAGTGTCATCTCGGTCACGTCCTCGTTGGTCAGATCCGCTCCGTTCTGGAAGAGGAATTGAGCCCAGCGTGGGTACTGCACCTGGTTGACGATGGCGGCCTGTTCATCCGTGGTCAAAGCCTCGGCTGCGGTGCGCAGTTCGTCCCACGTAGTCGGGTACCTCGACGTTGGCCGCCTCCAGCGCCGCCGGGTCGTATTGCAGCGCCAAAGTGGAGAAGTCCTTGGGCGGGCAATAGAACGTGCCGTCGTAGGTGAAGGCTTCCCGCAGCGACGGGGCGATGTCGTCCGGGTCGCTGATGGCCCCCTCCGGGGAGGCGCCAGTGCGCCTGCCTCAACCAGATCGGGCAGGCGGAAGCTGTCTACGTAGAACAGGTCAGGTGGCTGTCCTCCGGCCAGTGCTGCCTGGAGATCGGGGTCGTAGTTGGGTGAAGGGCTGAACTCTGCGCTGGCGCCGGTCTCCTGGTTGAACTGGTCCGAGCAACCCGGTGAGCGCCTCGTCCTCGGCCGGCGAGGACGACCAACCCATCACGTTCAGTTCGACGCCGGCAAGATCGGCGGCCTCGCCGCCTGCCGCCGTGGTCTCGGCGGCCTCGCCGCCTGCCGCCGTGGTCTCGGCGGCCTCGCCTCCTGCCGCGGTTGTGGCCGCACCCTCACCGCCTGCCGCTGTAGTAACGGCTCCCTCGCCTGCAGCCGTCGTGTCCGCCCCTTCGCCGCCTCCGCACGCGGCGACCACAAGAGCGAGCACGAAGAGCAGCGCGGTCCATCTCAGATTGCGTTGCACTCGGTCCTCCTCTGTCGGAGCGCGGGCCATCCCGCACTCATCTCTCGTTGCGTCACCTCCCGCTCGATGCGGGAACCCCGATGAACAAGGCTGAAACCAAGGCCGTCCCAGTGGTCTGGGAGCCGGGACACCACCCGCACCTCGTCGTCCTCGACGTGGACCCCGGCGAACCCGAAGAGCGCTGCCTGGAGCAGCCCGCCCTGGGTGGCGGCGTGGATCCCGGCCCGACCGTTCCCCATCGAGTCGGCGAGATCGATGGCGGCGGCTCGCCGGAAGGCGTCGAACGCTTCCGCCCGCATACCGAGCCTGCTGGCCAGCAGCGAGTGGATCGCCAGCGAGAGTGACGACCCGTGATCGGTGCGCGGCCAGTAGTAGTCCCAGTTGGCCCGTTGGACTGCAACGTCACCGAGTGTCTCGCCGAGCAATGCCATCGCCATCACGACGTCCGCCTGCTTCACCACTTGGGACCGTTCGACCCCTTTCTCGCCGATGATGTCGTACATCGGCGAGTTACGCGGCCGGAACCGCCCCAAATCGATGGGTTCCAATTCGAAGAAGCCGCGGTGCTGCTCCCAGACACCGGCGTCGGTGCGATGCAGAGCGACCCGTCCGGCCAGACCTCGCCACGAGTCGGCGACCTCGGGTTCGATCCCCAGCCGGTCGAGGAGCTGCCGCGCTCGACCGGGGTGGTGGGCTGAGAGCGTGTCGACCAGTCCGGCGGCCTTTCGCAGCTGCCACGCCGCCATGGCGTTGGTGAACAGGTTGTCGTCGACTTTGGTGTGGTACTCGTCGGGACCGATCACTCCGCGCAGGTGGCCGCCGTCGTCCTCGTCCTCCAACCGACCGGCCCAGTAGCGAGCTCCCTCGAGGATGATCTCCGCACCTTGGTCGAGCAGACAGCCCTCGTCGCCGGTCCAATCCACGTAGTGGTCGATCGCCCAGGCGATGTCGGCCACGATGTGCTCTTCGATCTCGCCGGTCCAGATCCGGACTCGTTCACCGTCGTCGGAACCCCACTCCGGGGTGACCTCATCCCCGGTATCGGCCGACTCCCAGGCGAAGAAAGCCCCCTCCCGTCCGTAGTGCGCCGCTTTTCGCCGTGCTCCGGGAAGCCCGCGGTAGCGGTAGGCGATGTGGTTGCGCGCCGCGGCGGGGCGGGTCACCGTCAGGTAGGGGATGATGAAGATGTCGGTGTCCCAGAAGACGTGGTGCCGATAGCCGAAACCTGAGAGAAGCTTGGCGCCGGCAGCCGACCCGGGATCGGTGGACGACACCGAGCCCGCCAGGCTCCACGCGGCGAAACGGAGCGCCAACTGGGATTCGGGGTCACCGTCCACTTCGATCTCGGAAGTGGACCAACGTTCCTCCCAGGCAGCCGCCGAAGCTGCCGCCACCGCATCGAAGCTGGCCCCCCTGCAGGCAGACTCGGCTTGGGGTCGGGGTCACGGTCGGCGTGATAGGTGACGAACTTGGTGAGGGTGAAGACGTCCCCGGGCTGCAGGGACCGTCGCACCCGCACCCGGGGATGTTCAGGCGCCTCGATGTGGTCGATCCCCTCCCCGCCTCCGCTGGCCCATATCGACGTCGCCACCTCCAAACGGTGCGAGCCGTCCACCGATAGTCGCACCGACCTGAAGCTGTCCGAGATCGAGTAGCTCCACCTCGTCCGTCCGCCACGCCGGATCGCTCGGGCTGCCCACGGTGGTGTCGATACCGGTCGCCATCGTCAGGTCCACAGGGTCGGTGAGCGCCTCGGCCACCACCTCGAGCGCCACCAGGTGCGGCTGCTCCATCGAGGCCAGCCGGCGGAAGCGGAACCGGACGACACCGCCCTCCGCGCCCTTCCACAGCAAGGACCTCTCCAAGAGACCGTGCCGGATATCGAGCACCCTGCGGTACCCGGCGGGGGGCGGCTCCAAGGTCCAGTGGCTCGCCGTCCACTGTGATGGTCACCCGTGTCCAGTCGGGGACGGCCCCGAGAAGTGGCAGCTCACCCGGAGGGGTGACGAACAGACCGTTGATGAAGGTCGCCCGCGTCTCCCGGTGATCCCCTCCTCGAAAGTCCCACGAGTCCCCAGGTACCCGTTGGAGATGGTGAACAGCGATTCCTTCCAGGGGAGCAACGGTGGTACGAGAGTGTCCTCGGTCAGCTCCCAGCCGGTCATCGACGATGCCTTCTCCGGTAACGGTGCAACTCGGAATCTCGCTCTGGCTCCGGCGCAACCATCACCTCTGCTCCGCTGCTCGGTCGGGGCACGAACTCCGGTCGCACCAGGTCGTGGCCCGGCTCGGACCCGGGGTCCTCGATACGGCCAACCAGGTGCTCGACCAGGAGCCGGCACACCTCGGCCATCGGCTGACGCACGCTGCTCAGCCCGAGCAGGGCACCGGCCGGGGTGTCGTCGAACCCGGTCACGGCGAGATCGACGCCGGGTTGGAGCGCCATCGATTGCGCCTCCAACAACACCCCGATGGCGAGCTGGTCCTGGACGGCGACTACCGCAGTCGGTGGAGAATCGAGCAGAGAGAGCCGGCGCCACGCTTCCCTGCCCTGATCCACACCGTTGAGGCAGCGCACTTCCAGACGAGGATCCGGCGTCACGCCAGCACGGGTCAGCGCTCGGCGGTAGCCGGCTACCCGGTCGTCACCGCTCTCCGATCCCTCGGGCCATGCCACCAGTGCGATGCGCCGATGACCGGCCCCGAGCAGATGCCGCACCGCATCGCCGATACCGGTAGCGCCATCCACGTCTACCCAGGCGAAGGGATCTCTGGCCATGCTGCGACCAAAGGAGACGAAGGGAAATCCCACCCCAGCCAGCAACGCAATCCGCGGGTCGTCGTAGTTGGTCTCGGAGAGGACGAATCCGTCCACGTCACCCCGTCGGATCAGATCGCGGTATCCCTCCATTTCGGTCTGGCCGGGTTGAGGAGCGAATAGGACAACCTCCAACCCGTGCGGCGAGGCAGTCGAGACCAGTTCGTGGAGAAAAGAATCGAGCGCGGTGTTGACGTTGAGCTCGCGCGCCGGCATCAGATAACCGATCAGGTAGGTGCGTCGCGCTTGGAGTCCTCGTGCTGTCCGGTTGGGTCGGTAGCCGAGCTCAGACACAACCTGGAGCACGCGCTCCCTCGTGTCTGGGGCGACCCGGTGAGGAGCATTGAGCACGTTGGACACGGTGCCGACCGAGACGCCGGCCCTCTCCGACACGTCCTTGATGGTGGTTCGACCCACCTCAGCCCCCAGGTCGGACGACAGCGCTCGTTGAAAACACGCTGTTGAAACGTTTCAACCGGTCGCTGGAACGGTTTGTAACACGGCATTCGCAGAGCGTCAATGGGATCTGAGTCGGGTACTGAGTACTTAGTACCGAGGGCCGAGTGCCCTTCACCCATAACCCAGGTGCGCCAGTAGGCGGTCGAGTAACTCGACCTGCGCGGGGTTCAACTTGTTCGCGCGGTGTCGGGGTCGAACCAGGCCACGCGGTCCACCTCGGGGAAGTCGGCGAACCTGCCCGATCGGGGTGGCCATTCCATTCGGAAGGTTCCCGGAACGACCGAATCCGGGTCCACCACCCCTTCGACCGCCCACACCTCGACCACCTTGCCCGCCTTCTGGATGATCGCTCCCAGCGGCGTAGCCGGGCCAGATGGCGGGACCAGCCCGGTCTCCTCCTCGAACTCGCGGATCGCCGCGGAGAGCGGGTCCTCATCGTCGTCGATCTCCCCCTTCACCACCGACCAGACGCCTTCGTCCCGGCGCTCCCAGAAGGGACCTCCGGGGTGCGCCAACAAGACCTCCACGTTCCCGGTTCCCACCCGGTAGATCAACAAACCGGCGCTCGTCCTGGGCGCCATCAGAGGTGGGTTAGCAGCATCCCGACGGCGAGCGCCACCACGCCCCAACCGAGGAGACGCAGCGGGATCTCCCATGTGGCGAGCAGCTCCTCGCCATCCCATCCCGATGTGCCCTGATCGAAGCTTGCCGAAGCTTCGTCGGTGCGGCGGCGGATAAACCGGGCGGGGGTGCTGAGTGCCCGCTGGGCCATCGAAATCAGCGTGCAAGCTGCGGCGACACCGAGTGAGGCCGCCGAGAACGACATTGTCTGCGCCCAGAAACCGGCCAGGACTGGAAATGCACCCCAGGCCAGCCCGAACCCGACGAGGGAATGGAGTGCCGGGATCCATTCCAGGCTGTAGGCGGCCGAGATGAGGATTCCCGCCGCAGCCCACACCAGGATCCAGGGCGAGACGATCACGGCGCCAGCGACCGCCAGCGCCCCAACCACGAGGAAACCGGCGACGGCGAGCCCCAACAGCTGACCGTCGCTCAACCCGGTGCGGAGCGGCCGGTCGTTGAGCTCGTCGAGCGCATGTGCGGATACGCCGAGACCGACGGCGAAGGCAAGCAGCGTCCCCGCCAGGATCCGCCAGTCGATCGCCGCCGCCAGGGAGGCACCCATTGCCACGTACGCGAGGTGCCAGGCGGTGTATGGGATGTGGAGCAGCGTGACCAGGTCGGCGGCTCGACCCCCGCGTTGGGCATACCAAGCAGGTGCTCGTCCCGTCATCGGGTCAGGTCCGGCGCGGTCATTTCGAAGCCCACATGAGCAAGCCGCCACCGAGCGACGGTCTCTCGACGGTCACATCTCTCAACCCGGCCCGGCGCCAGGCCTCGACGAGACGCTCGGTAGGCCATTCCTTGGCGAAGCTATCGATGCTCGGCCCGAGAAAGCTCCCCACCTCCTTCCAACCACCACCGATCAGGCTCCCCGCCACTGGCAACCCGACACGGGTGTACAGCCACCACGCCGGTCCCCAGACCCCGGCCGGCCGGCCGAACTCGACCATCCCAATGCGACCCCCGGTCCGGAGAACCCGGGCCAGCTCGAGCAGGGCAGCGGGGACATCGGCGACGTACCGCAGCAGATATCCGAAGCTCACGCGGTCGAATGACTCATCGGGGAATGGGAGCACCTCGGCGGTGGCTCGCACTCCCGTTGCGCCCCTTGCCACCGCCTGCTCGAGCATCTGGTCGCTCTGGTCGAGCGAGACCACCTTTGCGCTCTTAGCGGCGAGCAGCCGGGTAATCGACCCCGTCCCGGCGGCGACGTCGAGCACCCGATCGCCAGGCCCGACACCGAGCGCCTCGACCATGGCCTCGCGCCACCGCCGGTCCTGGCCCATGCTCAGCACCGACGCCCATCGCTCGTAGCTCGACCCCAACGGACGGAAGAGGCGGAGGGCGACGGGATGAGCGGTCGTCGTCACAGGGGGACGCTAGCCCGAGGTTGACGGCAGACCGCAGACGGCCAGACGAATGATGGAACCGGAACCGCGGGAGAAAGGTCAGCGGACGGTGATCAGCTCCCGCTCCCCCGTGTTGTCGGTCTCCTCATCGGGCCGGACCCGTCGGAGAAGGAGATCGCGCTTGCGCCAGAGCAAGACAACGGCGCCAGCAATGGCCGCTCCGGCAACCGCTACCAGAATCGGGACCTCTCGGTTGCTCCGCAACACCGAGGCGAGTGCGGATCGGGCAGGGGATGCTCCCCCACCGGGATCGAGAAGCCACGCGGAGAGGCTGGTCACGATCGTGAAGGAGACGCCGGACAGGACCAACTTCCAGCCGAGGCTCTTGAGCTGGGCCCGTCGGTCGTCGCTCAAGACGACGGCACCCGCTCCCAGCAACACCACCAAGCCAGCCGTGACCAGGGCGGCGACCGTCAGCCCTTTCTGCACCCCGGTGACTGCGGCTGCCGGGCCCTCGGGGTCCCCCGGATCGATCACCAGCGGCTCGACGGACGCCAGCGCGGCCTCCACCTGACCGGCATCGACGCTCATCCCATTCTCTTGGAGAACGGCCGCCACCTCGGGAGCAAGCGGCGTCAGCCGCGCCGCGGGGTCAACGGTGACCGGGGGACCGAGCGGGGACATCGAGGCGGCTATCACCTCGCCGATCAAGCCATGCAGCGCCTCCTCGACCCCGGGGGCTTTTCGAAGGTCATCGACGAGCTGACCGGTGGCAGCGCCCTCCGTCCCCGCCAAGGCGCCGACCCAGCCGAGGAGGCGATCCTCGACCGCGTCGAGACGACCGACGGCGGATGCGGCCTGGGTGACCGTCTCCTGATCGGCGGTGACTGCCCGGCCCCACACACTGATGACGAACCCGGTGGTTGCCAGCCCAAACAGGTAGAGAACGACGGCGAGCGTCCGCGTGCGCAGCTGCTTCGAGGAAGGCGTGATCCCGCTCATATCAGCGGATGACCAGTTCGGGTCGGGTCCGCACCCGCGGCTTGCGACCGACGACCGCAACGGCCAGGTCCGAGAACGCCCGAGCCGCCTCGGAGCCGGGAGCGGCCAGTTCGACCGGGACCCCGTCATCGGCCCCCCTGCCCATTTCAGGGAGGAGGGGGATCTGACCGAGCAGCGGCACCCCGAGCTCTCCGGCCAGGTCGGTGCCACCACCCTCGCCGAAGATCTGATAGCGGGTGCCGTCCTCACCGGTGAACCAGGACATGTTCTCCACTACCCCGATGACCTCTTGGTTGACCTTCTGGGCCATCAGCGCCGCCCGCTTGGCTACCCGCTGCGCGGTGGGTTGGGGCGTTGTCACCACGATCACCTGGGCTCGGGGCAGGAACTGCGACATCGAGATGGCGACATCGCCGGTGCCGGGCGGCATGTCGACCAGAAGGAACTCGGGATCGTCCCAGAAGACGTCCTCGAGGAACTGCTGGATGGCCTTGTGCAGCATGGGACCGCGCCAGATCACCGCCTGGTCGTCGCCGACGAAGTAGTCCATGGAAACGGCGCGCACCCCGTGAGCGGCCGGTGGGAAGATCGATTCCTCGATGACCACGGGCGGGTGGGTGATCCCCAACATCCGGGGGATGGAGAACCCCCACACGTCGGCGTCGAGCACACCAACCGAGCGACCCGTCCCCGCAAGTGCAACGGCCAGGTTGGTGGTGACCGATGACTTGCCCACCCCGCCCTTGCCGCTGGTGATCGCTACCACCCTGGTGCGCGAGCCCGGCTGTCCGACCTTGGGGGCGCCGTCGGGGCGGACCCGGCTCATCATGACGGTCCGCGCCGAATCGTCCATCACGGAGAAGCTCACCTCGGCAGAGGAGACGCCTTCCCCGGCCAGGGCGGTACGCACTCGCGCTTCGAGCTGGTCGAGCAAGGGGTAGTTGGGGACGGGCACCACGAGATCGACGGTGGTCCGGCCCAAGAGGCCGGCGTGCACCCTGCTCACCATGCCGAGATCGCCCAGCGGGCGGAGCAGGATGGGATCTTCGACCCGATCTATGGATGCTCTGAGAGCGGACGCGTCTGCCACAATTTCCCTACGGGGGTGGTGTTTAGAGGGACCCGGCTCACTATAGTTCTGCCTGGTCAACCAGCTTCCGGGACATCGACATGGACGTAACCCAACTCGACCGGAGCATCGGCGATCTCACCTCCAGCCTCGGCGACCCCACCCGGCGCGGCATCTACCTCACGGTCCGGGCGTCCTCGGAGCCGCTGACCACGTCGGACATCGCCTCGATCTTCGATATCCACCCCAATGTGGCTCGCCACCACCTCGACCGCCTCGCCGGCGACGGCTACCTCCGCGTCACCCGGCGGCGGCCCGAGGGGAGGGGAGGCCCCGGCGCCGGACGGCCCGCCAAGTGGTACGAGGCGACGGAGAAGGAGATAGACGTCAACCTCCCCACCCGCCGGTTCGACCTGCTGGCCGAGCTCCTATTGCGCCTGGTCGACCGATTGGCACCCGCCGACCTCGCCGCCGTGGCCGAGGACGTGGGCCGGGACTACGGCCGTGACCTCGCCGCACAGATCGGGCTACCCGAAGAGCCCGGCTACGAGCAAGCAGTTCGAGCGGTTGCCCAGGCGATGACCATGGCCGGGTTCGAGATCGACGCGGAGCCCGACGCCCATCGGCTGCTCACCAGCTTCTGCCCCTTCGGCACCACCGCCATCGCCCATCCCGAGGTGGTGTGCTCATTGGACCGGGGAATGGTGACCGGTCTGCTCGAGGCCCTCCACCAGGACTGGCGCACCGTCACCCTCACCCCCCACCCCGCCGACGCCGAAGAGTGCGTGACAAGCATCTAGTCACGCACGGCGCCGAGCCGCCGTGCGTTAGTGATCGAGCGGCCTTCGGCCGCACATTCCACTGCTGTTCGGGACGGCAAAGCCGCCCGAACAGACCGAGTGGGGCCGGCGGAGCCGCCCCCTCGGGCACCCCCTACTCAAGAACTTCCGTCTTCCGTCTTCCGCCTTCCGTCTTGGCTTCCCAAAACCCACTTGGCGATCACGTTCCGCTGAATCTCCGAGGTTCCCTCGTAGATCCGCGGGGCGCGCACTTCGCGGTAGAGGTGACTGAGGGGATGGGTCTCCTCGAGGGCGCGGGCGCCCAGGATCTGGATGGCGCCGTCGACGACATACTGAGCGGTCTCGGTGGCGGCCAGCTTCGCCATGGCCGCCTTGGCGGTCAGCCCAGCCTCATCGCCCTTGTCGTAGGCGTCTGCCGCGGCGTACACCAGCAGGCGGGCCGCCTCGGTCCTCGTCGCCATCTCGGCGATGCGATGTGAGACCGCCTGGAACTCGGCTATAGGCCGGCCGAATGCATGACGCCCCTTGGCGTGCTCCACCGCCAAAGCCAGGGCCGCCTCCGCCATCCCCACGGCGAACGCCCCGACGCTGGGGCGGAAGAGGTCGAGGGTGCGCAACGCGACGGTGAACCCCTCACCAGTAGGTCCCAGCGGCTCGGCGGGTACGCCGTCGAACCACATCCGACCGATCGCATGTGGGGCGAGCATGGCGATCGATGCCCCTCCCAGCCCAGGGGCGCCGCCGGCCACGATGAAGGCCGATATGCCCGCCCGGCCGGTCCCGGTGCGTGCGAAGACGGTGTAGAAGTCGGCATCGGGAGCGTTGGAGATGTACGTCTTCTCCCCGGTGAGCCGGTATCGTGTCTCCGTCGGGCTCAGCGGCCAGCTCCAGGGCAGCGGCATCGGAGCCGGCACCGGGCTCGGTGAGTGCGAAAGCCGCCACCGAGTCACCATCGGCAACCGGTGGGACCCAGCGGGCGATCTGCTCGGCGGTACCCGATTGGACCACCGGATAGGTGCCCAGACCCTGCAGGGCAAGCGCGGTTTCGGCCTCGGTGCAGCTGCGCGCCAAGCCCTGGCGCAGAGCGCACAGCGTGCCGGCGCTAACCGGGCCATCCTCGGGGAAGACGGATCGCAACAGCCCGAGCTCTCCAAGCGCCTTGACCAAGGGGCGATTGACACGGCCCGGCACGCCGGAGTCAGCCACGGCCCGTAACCCCCGTCCGTGCTCCTCGGCGCTGGTCACCAGATCGGTCACCTTGGCCAAGGTAGCCTGCTGGGCGTGCGGATCGGTGTGGGCCTGCCGACCACGACACCAGGTACCGACGGCAACCTCGTCATCGAGTGGGCACGCGCGCGCCGATGCCGGGCCGTTCTCCAGCCTTGGGGTGATTGACCGCGTCGCCTACCCCAGCCTCGAGCCGATAGCGGCGCTGTCCGCCGCGGCAGCCGTCACCGACAACGTGCGACTGGTCACCATGGTGGTGATCGGACCGCTCCGTTCTCCGGCGCTGCTGGCACAGCAGGCAGCGACTCTCGACCTGCTCAGCGAGGGCAGGCTCACCCTTGGGCTCTCGATAGGCGCACGTCACGATGATTACGAGGTGTGCGGCATCGACCCACGCAGGCGGGGGGAGATCCTCAGCGACCAACTCGCCGAGATCCGGCAGATCTGGGAGGACGGCACCGCCGGCCCTACCCCCTGTCAGCCGGGAGGTCCGGATGTGCTGGTCGGCGGTTCGGGTGGACCGGCGATGCAGCGGATGGCGCGCTCCAGTGATGGCTTCGTTCACGGCGGCGGCCCTCCCCGGGCATTCGCCGTCGCCGCCGAGCGTGCCCGTTCGGCCTGGATCGAAGCAGGCCGCCCCGGCTCCCCCCAGCTCTGGGGTCAGGCCTACTTCGCGCTCGGTGATGTCGAGAGAGGAGCCGATTACCTCCGCGATTACTACGCCTTCACCGGGGGCTTCGCCGACCGGATCGCCGCCGCCAACCTCACCACCCCCAACGCCCTGCTCGACCTGGTACGTGGATACCGCGACGCGGGGTGCGATCACCTGGTGCTGTTACCCACGGTGTCCGACCTCGATCAGCTCGAGAGGTTGTCCGAGGTGGTGGGTCAGTGAAGATCGGCGTGGCGGGGGGAGGTCCCGCCGGGCTCTTCTTCGCTGCACTATCGACAGGCAGCGGGCACCAGGTCACCGTGTCCGAGCGCAACCCGCGGGGCGCCACCTATGGATGGGGAGTGGTGTTCTCTGAGGGGACGCTCGGCGAGCTGGCTCGGATCGACCCCGAGGTCCATCGTGTCATCGACGATCGGGCGGTGCGTTGGAGCGCCATCGAAGTCCGGGTCAGCGGCCGGATGGTCCACTCCACGGGTCACGGGTTCTCCGCTATCTCGCGCCGGAGCCTGCTCGAGGTGCTCCAGGAGGTATGCATCAGGCGCTCGGTGGAGCTTCGCTTCGAGGACGAAGTCGAGCCAACAGATCCGTTCCCAGGTGCCGATCTGGTGGTGGCTGCCGACGGCGTCCGCAGCCGGATCAGGACGCTGCACCGCGACGCCTTTCGCCCCGAGCTGAGACCCCACTCGACCAGGTACGTGTGGTACGGGACCACCCTGCCGCTCAACGCATTCACCTTCGTGTTCGAGGACACGCCGGCGGGGCTCATGCAAGTGCATGCCTACCCGTTCGACCACGCCAACTCGACGTTCATCGTGGAGTGCACCGAGGAGGTCTGGCGAGGCAACGGGCTCGACCGGATGGACGAGGAGGAAAGCCTCTCGTTCTGCGAGAAGGTCTTCGCCGACGTCCTCGACGGCCACCGCTTGCTCTCCAACCGCTCCGAGTGGCTCCAGTTCGCCACACTCCGCTGCCGCACCTGGCACCACGGCAGGCTGGCACTCGTCGGCGACGCCGCCCACACCGCCCATTTCTCCATCGGGTCGGGGACCAAACTGGCGATGGAGGACGCCGCCTCGCTCCACCGGGCGCTTGGCGAGCACCCTGACGACTTGGCGGCGGCTTTTGCCGACTACGAGGCAGAGCGGATGCCTGCGGTCGATCGGTTCCAACACGCAGCGCTGGAGAGCAGTCGGTACTTCGAGGAGGTTGCCCGTTACCTCCACCTCGACCCGGTGCGGTTCACCTACAACCTGTTGACCAGGTCGGGGAGGGTCGCCCACAGCGCCATGGTGCAGCGAGACCCGGCACTCACCGTGGCCGCATCGAGGTCTTTGGCCGCGGGCCACGCGGGCACGATCGTGGCGGCCCCTCCCCATCTCGCTCCGTTTACCTCGAGGTCGGTGAGGATCCCAAATCGCGTTGCATTGGCCGCTCCCGGTCATGCCCCAGCCGACCTGGAAGCATTGGCCGGCGCCGGTGCGGGTTTGTGCCTCACCCAAGAGGTGGCGGTGAGCGCCGAGGGAAGGATCTCCTCAGACTCGCCAGTTCTCGACGAGGCGTCGACCGGAGCATGGCGGGCGGCGGTCGACGCCGTCCACCGCGCCGGGTCGTTGGCGGGAATCGTCCTGTCACATGCAGGACGGCGTGCCGCAACCAGGCCGCGCGCTCGTGGCTCGGATAGGCCCCTGGGCGACGAGGCGTGGCCATTGATCGCCGCATCCCCGCTCGCCTTCACCAGACGGGGCCGGGTTCCGGCCGAGATCGACGAGGAGGGGATGACCCGGGTCCGACAGGCGTTCGTCGAGGCGGCAGCCCATGCCGCCAAGAGCGGTTTCGATCTCGTCGCGGTCGACCTCGGCGGGGGTTACCTCCTCGGTGGGTTCCTCTCCCCTCTCTCCAACATCCGGACCGACCGCTATGGGGGCGACCTGTCGAACAGGCTGCGGTTTCCCCTCGATCTGGTGGAAGCCGTGCGCGCCGAGTGGCGCAACGATCGGCCTATGGCGGTGCGGCTCACAGTCACCGACTGGCACCGGTCCGGTATTTCACTGGACGAGTCGGTGACAGCGGCGGTGAGACTCCGCCAAGCCGGCATCGACCTGATCGTGGTAGCCGGTGGTGGTGCCCTCCCCGATGCCGCCCCCGACTACCGCCGCATCTATCTCGCCGGCCATGCCGACCGCATCAAACACGAGGCCGAGATCCCAGTCCTGGTCAGGGGTGCGATAACCACATTCGACCAGATCGACACCCTGGTGGCTGCTGACAGAGCCGATCTCTGTCTGCTCGACCCTTGGCGCTACCGCCGCGATTTCCTCCGCTGAGCTCGCCCGGTAGGCGCTTCGGTACTTTGGTGTCCATGGTGCAGCAGGATGACGTCCGCCGCATTGCCTTGGCCCTCCCCGAGACCGGCGAAGACGACGAGCGGTTCGCCTTCCACGTCCGCAGCGGGAAGAAACGCAAGGGGTTCGCTTGGGTGTGGCTGGAGCGGGTCGAGCCGAAGAAACCACGTGTCCCCCGCTCCGACGTGCTCGCCCTCCGGGTCGCCGACCAATCGGAGAAGGAGCTTCTGTTGGCCGCGTCGCCGGACAAGTTCTTCACAGAGCCGCACTACAACGGCTTCCCAGCGGTCCTCGTCAGATTGGACGCCATAGAAGTGGACGAGCTCGAGGAACTCCTCGTCGACGCATGGCGCTGTCAGGCGCCCAAAGCGCTCATCAAGGTGTACGACGGGTTTGGTCGAGGTTGAGAATCTCAGAACCGGCGTGTACTGGCCGCTCTCCTGAGAGACGGCAGCCAAACCGCTCCGTCCCCCCGCAGGGGGAAGGGTGCGTAGCAGCGGGTAGGAGGAACCCCAAGCTCCCAACGGTGCGGAACCACCCCCTCCACTCGCTCTGCTGGCGCCCTCCCCCTCACCGGGAGAGGCAAGGGACTTCCGCTTGATTCCCCCTCCCGGTGAGGGAGGGGGTTGGGGGGAGGGTGACTGACGCCGGGGCCGAGTCACCCCCTCCGCTCGCTCCGCTCGCGCCTCCCCCTCACCGGGGGAGGCCGAGACTCTTCCCATCCCGCCGACGGCGGTCGGTAACGTCCGGTGATGCCATTTCGCGGGTCTGTGCCCTTCACCGAGCGGTGGGAGAACTTCGACCTCGCCATCGACCGGGGGGTGGCCACCGTCACTTTCGCACGCCCCGAAAGGCTCAACGCCCTCACCTTCGAGGTGTACGCCGACCTGCGCGACCTGCTCGCCGAACTGCCTCACCGCGGTGACGTCTCGGTACTAATCATCGCCGGGACCGGCCGGGGGTTCTGTTCGGGAGGCGACGTCGAGGCGATCATCGGCCAGCTCCAGGGCGCTGATCGCCGCCAACTACTCGAGTTCACTCGGATGACGGGAGCGGTGGTGCAGGGGCTGCGTGAGCTCCCGCTGCCGGTGATCGCCGCGGTCAACGGTGTCGCCGCCGGGGCCGGAGCAGTGATCGCACTCGGGGCCGACATCAGGATCTTGGCCGAATCGGCCCGATTTCACTTCCTCTTCACCAAGGTGGGGTTGGCCGGCGCCGACATGGGATCGGCCTATCTTCTCCCCCGCCTCATCGGGCTGGGTCGGGCCACCGAACTGCTGTTGTTGGGCGAGCCGGTCGACTCGTCCACCGCCCTGACCTACGGCCTGGCGAACCGGGTCGTCGCCGACGAGAGCCTGGTCACGGAGGCTGCGGAACTCGCAACGCGGCTGGCGTCGGGACCGACCCTGGCCCATGCCACAACCAAATTGCTGCTCACCCGGGAACTCGACATGAGCCTCAACGGCGCCCTCGAGCTAGAGGCCTTCGCCCAGGCCCTCCTCATGTCGAGCGACGACCACGCCGAGTTCTTCCGCGCCTTCACCGCCAAGAGGGAGCCAGAGTGGACCGGGCGGTGAATACCCCTCATCAGATGCTCAACCCGAGCACACTGCCGACGCCATCCGGTTACACCCATGCGGTCGTGACCGGTCCTGGACGGCTGGTGTTCCTCGCCGGGCAGACCGGCCACCGAACCGATGGCTCGATCGACGAGGGCCTCGTGGAGCAGTTCGAGCAGGCAGCGACGAACGTCGCCATTGCACTCGAGGCAGCCGGGGCGGCCCCGGAGCACATCGCGTCGCTGCAAATCTTCGTCACCGACCTCGCCGGGTACAGAGAGGCGTTGGGTGACCTGGGCGCGGCATACCGACGTGTGCTGGGCCGCCATTACCCGGCCACCTCGCTCTTCGAGGTCAGTTCGCTGTTCGACCCCTCGGCCATGGTCGAACTGGTCTGCACCGCGGTGGTGCCTGAGTGAGTGCCATCGAGATCAAGCCGGTGACGGCGGAGAACTGGGACCTTCTCGACGCGTTGTTCGCGGCGCACGGGACGGTGCGCGGTTGCTGGTGCATGTACTTCAGGCTGACCAGTCGTGAGTTCAGTGATAACTGGGGCGAGGGCAACCGCGATGACATGTGCCGATTGGTGTGCGATGAGGGCGTCGTCCCCGGATTGATTGCGATCGAGGACGGGGAGGCCGTGGGGTGGGTATCGGTGGCGCCGCGTGAGGAGTTCGGCAGGGTCCAGCGCTCCCGTGTCACCAAGCCGGTCGACGACGAGCCCGCTTGGTCGATCGTCTGCTTCTACGTCAAACCGGCGGCCCGCCGCGGCGGGCTCACCCGGGCGCTGGTCGACGCCGCCGTCGAGTACGCGGTTGACAACGGCGCCCGGCTGATCGAAGCGTATCCGTACGACACCGACGAGGAGCGGAGGAGCGGAATCGAGATCTACTACGGCGTCGCATCGACCTTCCGCCAGGCTGGGTTCGAGGAAGTCGAGCGGAGGTCGCCCCACCGTCCGATCATGAGACTCCGCCCCCAGGGAGGCTGAGCACCGTCACCATTGTTAGCGTCGCTGCACCGAACGGAAGGGAGCGGGACCGTGGCTGAGCGCACCAAATACATCCTCGACGAGTCGGAGATGCCCACCACCTGGTACAACGTGGTGCCCGATCTCCCCCAGCCGCCACCGCCACCGCTCCACCCCGGCACCCACCAGCCGCTTGGTCCCGACGACCTCGCTCCTTTGTTTCCTATGGCTCTCATCGGTCAGGAGGTGTCCGGGGACCGCTACATCGACATCCCCGGTGCGGTGCTCGACGTCTACACGATGTGGCGTCCGACACCGCTCTACCGGGCGCACCGGCTGGAGAAGGCACTCGACACCCCGGCGCGTATCTACTTCAAGTATGAGGGCGTGAGCCCGGCAGGGTCGCACAAGCCGAACACCGCGGTGCCCCAGGCGTACTACAACGCCGAGGAGGGGATCGAGCGGATCACCACCGAAACGGGTGCCGGGCAGTGGGGCAGCGCCCTCGCCCTCGCCTGCAGCATCTTTGGGATGGGTTGTGAGGTATGGCAGGTGCGCGCTTCGTTCGACCAGAAGCCATACCGCAGGGTGATGATGGAAACCTGGGGGGCAACCGTCCACCCCAGCCCCTCTGAGCTGACCGAGGCGGGACGAAAGATTCTGGCCGACAACCCCGACAGCCCGGGGAGCCTCGGTATCGCCATCTCGGAGGCGGTCGAGGCGGCAGTGAGCGATCCGTCGGCGCACTACGCGCTGGGGAGCGTGCTCAACCACGTGCTGATGCACCAGACGGTGATCGGGGAGGAGGCACTCGCCCAACTCGCTGCGATGGGTGAGACCCCCGACCTGCTGGTGGGCTGCACCGGCGGCGGGTCCAACTTCGCCGGTCTGTCCTTCCCGTTCCTGCGCGAGAAGCTCGCCGGGAAGATGGACCCGGTCATCCGCTGCGTCGAGCCCGCTGCCTGTCCCAGCTTCACCAAAGGCGTCTACCGCTACGACTTCGGGGACACCATCGGGATGGCACCGCTGCTCAAGATGCACACCCTCGGCCACGACTTCGTCCCCGAGAGCATCCACGCCGGGGGCCTGCGCTACCACGGAATGTCGCCGCTGCTCTCCCACATCTACGAGTTGGGGCTGATCGAGGCGGAGGCGATCGGGCAGGTGGAGTGCTTCGAGCGCGGAGTCGAGTTCGCCCGTGCCGAGGGGATCATCCCCGCACCCGAGCCGACCCATGCCATCGCATCGGCCGCCCGGGAGGCGCTCCGTGCCAGGGAGACCGGCGAGGAGAAGGTGATCCTCACCGCGCTGTGCGGCCATGGCCACTTCGACATGGCCGCCTACGACGACTTCCTCCACGGCCGGCTCAGGGACTTCGAATACCCCGAGGAGAAGGTCCACGAGGCGATGGAGCGGATCCCCGAAGTCGCCGGCGTCTGAGGAGGGCCTAATGGCTGAGGTGTTGCTGTTCCACCACGCCCAGGGTCTCACGACCGGTGTCGAGGATTTCGCCGAAGAGCTGCGCCGGGCGGGGCACGTCGTGCACACCCCCGACCTCTACGACGGGAATACGTTCGAGACCCTCGATGACGGGATCGCCTACGCCGCCAAGGTCGGCTTCGGCGAGGTCATGGAACGCGGGGTGCGCGCCGCCGACGGGCTTACCGACGAACTGGTCTACGTCGGCTTCTCACTCGGCGTGATGCCTGCACAGAACCTGGCGCAGACCCGGCCTGGTGCCCGGGGGGCGTTGTTTTTCCATGCCTGCCTTCCGGTGGAGGAGTTCGGGTCGTGGCCCGACGAGGTAGCGGTGCAGATCCACGGAATGGAAGCCGACCCGTTCTTCGTCGATGAAGGCGACCTCGACGCGGCGCGCGCCCTCGTCGAGTCGGCCCCGAACGCGGAACTGTTCCTCTACCCAGGCGATCAGCACCTGTTCACCGACCGAAGTCTGCCGTCGTACGACGAGGAAGCCACCGCCCTGCTCAACGAACGTGTGCTGGGGTTTCTCGCCAGCCGCTGACGGACAGCAGACTGGCCGAGCAATCGACCCGCCTATTCCTCGAAGCGGAACCTCATTGTCGCCGCGAGTTCCGGCGGGAGCGGTGGGCGGGCGGAGCGGGGGATGAGGAACGTGGCCAGGTTGAACAGATCGGTGAAGACCCTGCTCTTCTCTGCAGAGCGAGAGAGGTAGGCGAACCCAGCCGAGCCGCCGGTGCCGACACGGCGACCGATCATCCGCAGTGCCATGAGGGCGTGGCGGTGGCGCCACGTGGTGAATCCCTCGTCGATGTCCATCAGCAACGTGAGCACCCGGTTGCCATCGTGGAGCGCCGGCTGGTCGCGGTAGAGGGTGATGAAGAGCGCCGCCTGGAACGCACGGTAAGAGAAGCGCCGCTCTCCTGACGCCACAAGCGCCTTGTGCTTGGCCTCGTCGAAGACCGCCTCGTTGTGGGCATAGGTCTGCTCGAAGCCGGCAAGCTGCTCGGCCCGCTCCTCCTCGGTCAGGTTGGGGTTTTGCTCCACCACAGCCCGGTCGTGGTCGAGCATCCCGAGCACCGCCTTGCGATAGGCCTCCCAGAAATCGAAGTCGCCCAATTCGAGGAAGGGTGTGCGCTCCAACCAGGCCTCGACCAGGTCGTGCAGCGACGGCTCATGCTCGGTTCGCTCCACCACCAACCTGTCGTCTTCGTCGAAACGAGCGGTGTAGGCGGCCCCGGCCAAACGAAGCCGGTCGCCGACTCGCACCCCCAACTTGTTCTCGACCATCCTGAATTGGACGCTCTGAAAACCCGACGCTGGGAAGAGATGGTCCCGGAAATCGAGGAAATCGAGCGGCGTCATCGTCTCCAGCACCGATATCTGTTGGAGCAGCACCTTTTGGATCTCGACGATGCGATGGAGCAGGGCGACGACCCGCCCCATGTCGGATTCGTCCACCCGGTCGCGGGAGAAGATGGCACGCACCTCGTCGAGCTCCCAGAGGATCTGCTTGAACCACAGCTCGTATGCCTGGTGGACGATGATGAAGAGCATCTCGTCGTGCACCGCTGCTCCGTCACGAGCGCTCTCCAGCCGCTGAGTGCTCAGCAGCGCATCAAGATGCAGATAGTCGCCGTAGTAGAGGGGCTCGTCCACCACCTGTCCAAGACTAGGACTCGGCCAGCCCGCAACCGCCCGGCGTTGCGGAGGTCGATGCTCGTGAACCGTGGGCTCCAAACGTGCCACCACAACCGATCGAACCCGGGGTTCGAGGTCCGGGCCGGCTACATGCTCCTGGTAACGCCATGGCGCGGTACCGTCGATGCTCGATGTCGGGGCCGACACTCAACATTGCCGATGCTCTCCTGTTCGACCGCATTCGCGAGGGCAACGGGGGGCGGGTAGCGATCCGTCTCGACGACAGGACTCTTTTATACCGAGAGGTGGCCGGTATCGCCGCGGGGTTCGCGACACGGCTCGTCGAGCAGGGTGTCCAGCCAGAGCAGAGGGTCTTGCTTGGGCTTCCCGACGGTCCCGAGTTCGTGGGCGCCCTCTTCGGGACGCTGGCAGTAGGAGCCGTGGCGGTGATGATCGGGCCCGAGATGCGACCCGAGCATCTGGCCGCCGTGGCGACGGCAAGCCGGTCACCGCTGGCGATCACCAATGATGTGGAGAGATATGCGTCGGCCGGCGTTCTCCAGGTCATGGCTACAGGCGACCACGTTGGCGGCGACCCGGAGCGTTTCGAGCCGTATCCGACCCACCGCGACGACCCGGCGATATGGCTGTTCTCCGGCGGGACGACCGGCGTCCCAAAGATCGTGGTGCAGACCCACCGCTCCTTTCTCAACACAACCGAGCGCTATGCCAAAGAGACACTCGGCTACGGGCCCGACGACATCACGCTCTCGGTCCCCAAGCTGTACTTCGGGTACGCCACCGGCTCCAACCTGTTCTTCCCCTTCTCGGTGGGCGCTAGCGCCGTCCTCTTCGCCGAGCGACCCACACCCGAAGTGCTGTTCGAGAAAGTCGAACGGCACCGACCCACCATCCTGGTGAACGTTCCCTCGATGGTGGCGGCGATGGTGGCCCACCCCGACGCCACTTCCAGGACTTCTCGTCGCTCCGCTTCGCCACCTCGGCGGGCGAGGCACTGCCCGTCGAGCTCCATCGCAAGTGGGATGACACTTTCGGGACAGAGCTGCTCGACGGGCTAGGAACCGCCGAGATGTGGCACATCTTCGTCAGCAACCGACCTGGCGAGGTCAGGCGCGGGACGGTGGGACGCGTAGTGCCCGGATTCGATGTTCGAATCTGCAACGAGGACGGCGACGAGGTGCCCGATGGCGAGGTTGGCCGACTCTGGGTCCGAGGAGATTCGCGGGCGTGGGGGTACTGGCAGGATATCGACCGGACGGCCGAGGCCTTCCGCGGCGAGTGGTTTGTCGGTGGAGATCTCGCCTCGCGTGAACGTGACGGTTTCATCACCCATCGCGGCCGGGCCGACGACGCGGTCAAGGTCAAGGGGAAGTGGCTCCGACCCCAGGAAGTGGAGGGGGCCTTGCTCACCCACCCCGCGGTGCGGGAGTGCGCCGTGATCGCCGTCGACAACCAGGTCGGGCTGCTTGAGCCGGTCGCCTTCGTGGTGGCTGATGCTTCGCCCGGGCTGGAGGAGGAGTTGCAGCGGCACGTCCTCGATCGGCTCGAGCCTTACAAGAACCCCCGGCGGGTGATCGTGGTGGATTCACTCCCCCAGACTCATCTGGGCAAGGTGGATCGGGGAACACTGCGGCGGCTTGCGGGCCGGTGACACGACTCACCGTGATTCTTGCGTGACTGAGGTACCGGATCGGTCGGTGGTTCAGCCACGCAAGAACCAGGTCGCCGCCCCGATCAGACTGTGGTCAGCTCACCGGCCAGATCTTGTTGCATCAGTAGCCGCACCTCGTCGACCGAGTAGCGGTCGAGCAGCACCATGAGCTTGGTGATCGCAGCCTCGAAGGTCATGTCGAGGGCGGGGACCGCCCCGGTATCGAGGAGCGCCGCGCCAGTGGCGTAGGCGCCACCACGAACCGAGCCGGCGCCGCATTGGGTGGTCACGACGACGACCACCCCCGCTCGCTCGCCGCGGTCAAACCATCGAGGAACCAGATCGCGTTTGGACCGTTGCCCGCCCCGTAAGCCTCGATCACCAGGCCGCGCAGGCCTGGCCGCGACAGCGTGGCGGTCAGATCCGCTTCGTCGAGGGCGGGGTGGAGTCGGAGAGTGGCGACGTCGGTGCACAACCCCCCGGAGCGCCGCAACGGGGGCTGGCCTGCGGGCCGTATCGCACCCCGTTCGTACTCGATGCTGACTCCAGCCGTCGCCAAGGGACCCATGTTGGGGGAGGCGAACCCCCGATAGCTGTCGGCGTGAACCTTCGACGTGCAATTGCCCCTGAGCAGCAAATCGTCGAAGAAGATCGTCACCTCGGGGACCGCGGCAGTGCCTTCGAACTGGGCGAGTGCGATGGCGGCGGCCGTCACCAGGTTCTCTCGCCCGTCGGAGCGGATGGCGGTGATCGGGCGCTGCGCACCGGTGAGCACTATCGGTATGTCGAGCCCTTCAAGGAGGAAGCTCAACGCAGCCGCGGTGTAGGCCATGGTGTCGGTGCCGTGCAGCACCACCACCCCAGCGTGCCCGTGGGCGTGCTCGACGATGGCATCGGCGATGTCCAGCCAATGCTGGGGCTGGAGAGCCGCCGAATCGATCGGATCGGCGAATGCTGTCAACGTCACCGAAACCGGGAGCCGGTTGATGATCGGCAGATGGCTTACCAAGCGGCTGAGATCGAGCGGGACCAGCCTCCCGTTCTCGTCCTCGGTCATCCCGATCGTCCCACCGGTATAGAGGAGCAGGAGTCGGCCGGCGGTTGACAGTCCAACCGTCCCGAGGGCCTCCACCCTCACCGACTGACTCGGCGCCGTCACCCCGGCGGTCCGGCGTCGATGATGCGGAGGAAGTCATCGGCTTCCTCACCGCTCCACGGATCCCAGCCCCGCTGCCACCAGGTGGCGCCGGCTTGCTCCAACTCCACCAACCGGTCGGCGGCGGCGGCAGGGTCATCGGGGAGAGGGCCGGTGGCGAGCAGGTCGAAGGGGTCGTCGGTGCCGCGGTGCATCTTCACGTACTCCAAGATGAGACGAACCCTGTCCGGCGTCAACGGGGCAGGGAAGACGCCATCCGCGGCGACCAAAGGCGCAACTCCGTCGAACCGCGCCGCCCGCCGGAAGGGGCGCTTGTAGGGCCAGACCCCTGCCAGCCAGATCGGGATGCGCGGCTGTTGGACCGGCCGCGGAAGGAAGGTCACCGGCCCGACCTCGTAGTGGTCGCCGCTGAAGCGGAACGGCTCGCCTCTCCATAACCCGGTAAGCACCTCGAGGCCCTCGTCCAACTGGGCGGCACGGACCTTGCGATCCGGGTCCTCACCCCAAATCTCGAAATCGAGGTCGGCGGGCTCGCCGATCCCCACCCCGAGGATGAGTCGACCGTCGCTGAGCCGATCGAGAGACACAGCCTGGCGGGCCACGACCCAGGGTCGACGTCGCGGCAGCGGAGTGACCATTGGCGCCAGCAACAACCGCTCGGTGACCATCGCGGCTGCGGTGAGCAGAACCCATGGGTCTGCGACCTCGTTGCCGTCCTCGAAGACGAGGTGGTCCCAGACAAATAGCCCGTTCCACCCTGCTGCTTCGGCCCTCCTTGCCAGGTCCACCACCGTGTGGGGGTCCTCGAAGGGCCCAAAGTTGGGGACATTCACCGCCAAGCGCATCATCCGAGACTCGCACAATTTTCAGACCGGCGCCAGACCGCAGATCTGCGCTAAGGTTGCCGCATGATCTCAGGTGACTTGATCCGCGAGGCGTGCCGCCGCGCAGGGCTCACCCAGCGTCAACTTGCCGAGCAGGCCGGCAAGGCACCATCGGTGATCGGGCGTTGGGAGCGCGGCGAGGTAAAGCCGCCGCTCGAGACGGTGGTCGAACTGATCCGAGCGTGCGGTCTCGAACTCGGATTCGGGATCTACGAATCAGATGACGGCCACGACCTAGCGCTGATCCAACGTGCGTTGCGTCGCACTCCGGCAGAGCGAGTCGAAGGCCATGCTCGAGGAAATCCGCCGCCAGGAAGGTCGCTGACCGCCCGAAACCTCGCAGACCTTCCGCTCTCGCCCCCTGGGACCAGCGCGGTCCCACCGATACACTTCAGGCATGGCCCTTGACCCCTTCGGTGCCGCCAAGAGGATCGCCACTCCGCTCGGTGAGCGCACCATCCACCGACTCGATGCCCTCGGAGACGTTGATCGCCTCCCCTACTCGATCAAGGTTCTGCTCGAGGCGGCGCTGCGCCATCTCGACGGCCACCTGGTGACCGAATCCGACGTGCGCGCCCTCGCCATTTACGACGCAATGACGGTCGGCGAGGTTGAGATCCCGTTCATTCCCGGGCGGGTCGTCCTCCAGGACTTCACCGGTGTCCCGGCGGTCGTCGACCTGGCCGCCATGCGCTCGGCCGTGGTGACGGATGACGGGCGACGAGACGAGCGCATCCAAGATCAACCCAGTGGTCTCCTGCGACCTGGTCATCGATCACTCGGTGCAGGTCGATGCGTTCAACTCCGGCATGGCGCTGACCATCAACGCCGAGCGCGAGTTCGAACGCAACCGAGAGCGGTACGAGTTCCTCAAGTGGGGGCAGTCGGCCTTCAGCAATTTCAGGGTGGTCCCGCCGGCCACCGGGATCGTCCATCAGGTGAACCTGGAGTACCTGGCCCGGGTGGTCTGGGACCACGAAGGGACGCGTCTACCCCGACAGCCTGATCGGCACCGACTCGCACACCACCATGATCAATGGCCTCGGCGTACTCGGTTGGGGTGTCGGCGGGATCGAAGCCGAGGCGGCCATGCTCGGGCAGCCCATGTCGATGCTCATCCCCGAGGTGGTCGGGTTCCGGCTGACCGGCAAGCTCCCCGAAGGCTCCACCGCCACCGACCTGGTCCTCCGGATCACCCAGATGCTCCGCCAGCACGGAGTAGTCGGCAAGTTCGTCGAGTTCCACGGGTCCGGCCTGGCCGAGATGCCGGTTGCCAACAGGGCGACGATCGCAAACATGGCGCCGGAGTACGGCGCCACCATCGGGTTCTTCCCGGTTGACGAACAGGTGCTCGCCTACCTGCGGCTCACCGGTCGCGACGAGGACCTGATCGAGACGGTCGAGCAGTACTACCGCGAGCAGGGGTTGTGGCGCGAGGACGGACGCGACATCACGTACAGCGCGGAGCTCACGCTGGATTTGGCCACGGTGGAGCCGTCGCTTGCCGGACCTACCCGGCCCCAGGACCGGGTTTCGCTCTCGGGGATGAAGAGCGGTTGGGAGTCCGACCTGGCGGGCAGGTTCGGCCCGCCCGCAGGGCCAGAGCGAGCAGGAACAGGGCGCGGTTGCGGTGCTCGAGCGGACCGGTGTGGAGACCACGCTCGACGGCGCCACCTTCAATCTCGACAACGGCGACGTCGTCATCGCCGCCATCACCTCGTGCACCAACACCTCCAACCCCGACGTGATGGTCGGCGCCGGGTTGGTGGCCCGTAAGGCCGGGAGCGGGGGCTCGAGCCGCAAGCCTTGGGTCAAGACGTCGCTCGCCCCCGGCTCCAAGGTCGTGACCGAATACCTCGAGCGGGCGGGACTGATGGATGACCTCGAGGCGCTCGGGTTCTACCTGGTCGGCTACGGGTGCACCACCTGCATCGGCAACTCCGGACCGCTCCCCGAGCCGATCTCCGAGGCCGTCGCCCAAGGTGACCTGGTGGTCGCCTCGGTGCTTTCGGGCAACCGCAACTTCGAAGGCCGCATCCATCCCGAGGTTCGGGCCAACTATCTCGCCTCGCCCCCTCTGGTGGTCGCCTACGCCATCGCCGGCACGGTGGACATCGACCTCACCACCGAGCCGATCGGAACCGGGAAAGACGGTGAGCCGGTGTACCTGCGGGACCTGTGGCCGAGCCAGCAGGAGATCGCCGATGCGGTGTCGAGCAGCCTCGACAGCGACCAGTTCACCCAGCAGTACGGCCACGTGTTCCAGGGATCCGACGAGTGGAGAGCGATCGACACCACCGGCGGCGACATCTACCAATGGGGCGAGGAGAGCACCTACATCCAGGAGCCGCCGTTCTTCGTCGATCTGGCGCCGACGCCCCGGCCGATCGAGGCAATCGACGGTGCCCGGGTGCTGGTCAAGGTGGGCGATTCGGTGACCACCGACCACATCAGCCCGGCGGGCTCGATCAAGCCGGACTCCCCGGCGGGGCAGTATCTGATCGAGCGAGGGGTGCAGCCGGCCGACTTCAACAGCTACGGGTCACGGCGAGGCAACGACCGGGTGATGACCCGAGGGACTTTCGCCAACATCCGGGTGCGCAACGAGTTGGCGCCCGGAACCGAGGGCGGCTGGACCACCGACCTGCTCGACGGCGAGGTGAAGACCATCTACGAGGCAGCGATGCACTACCAGGAAGCAGGGGTGCCGCTAATGGTCCTCGCCGGCAAGGACTACGGGATGGGGAGCTCGCGGGACTGGGCAGCGAAGGGGACATTCCTGCTGGGCGTGCGAGCCGTCATCGCCGAGAGCTTCGAGCGGATCCACCGCTCCAACCTGGTGGGGATGGGCGTGCTCCCGCTCACCTACACGCCGGGCGAGAGCGCCGAGACGCTCGGCCTCGACGGGACCGAGACGTTCGACATCGATGTGAGCGACGCGATTGGTGCCACGCCAGCCGGTTTCGGTGCGGGCCACCCGCACAGATGGCAGCCTGATCGAGTTCACCGCCACCTGCCGGGTGGATACCCCGGTCGAGGTCGAGTACTACCGCAACGGCGGGATCCTCCACACCGTGCTGCGGAGGATGGCGGCGAGGTGAGCGTGCAGCCGGCATGGCTCGTCGGCCGAGCCCGTCAGGCCGTGACGGCTGCGATCGGATCCCGACCAGCAACAGGTAAATCCCGACCAGCAGGCGATACCCATCAACGGCGCCCCGACGGCGATCAAGACGGGCACGTCGGCGACCAAGCCGACGAGGAAGACGACCGAGCCCGATGTTGATCCCCCACATCACGGCGGTGAATCCGCGGCTCTGCGTCGCCTCAGATCCCACCACAGCGAACAGGGCGTTGGTCATCACCCCTACGAACATGGCGTGGTCGAAGGCGAGAAGCACCCCGATCGGACCGGTGCCGGCTTCGGGATCGAGCTCACCCGAGACAAAGAGCTGCACGGTGTAGACCAGCAGCCCGATCCCTACGGCGAGAAACACCACCGCCATCCGGCCGAAGTTGACAAGGCCACCATCCTGCCCAGGCATCCAGGCTTGATCCGCGGCCACATCAGAACGATGAACAGCACGATCGCCACAACCTCGAGCACCGAGAACACCTGGATCAAGGCGTCGATCTCGAAGATGAAGGCGATGTTGGCGATGACGCCGGATACAAAGAGGCTCCAAGCCACCACCGGACCGAGGCGCGTCTCGGGACCGCCGAGCACCCAATGGGTCACCGCCGCCCCGGCCAGCACGAGATAGCCGATGAGCATCGCCGGCGGGTGGGCACCGGCCAGCGCTCCCGCCTGATCCTGGGTGAGCCCCGGCACCGAGCCGTTGGCAATGAACAAGCCGAGCAGCACGCCGAGGACGGCGCCGATGGTAAGCGAGACCATCGCCAACAGGAGCGCAAGCCGGGAAGTGGTGGTGCGGTGTCGCCCGGTAACGGCCGGCGGTCCACCACAGCGTCCAGATCACCGCGATCAGCATCAGCGTTCCGGCAATGGGGCGGAAGATCCCGGTCCCGGTGGCGAACGCAATCACATAGAGCACGGTGACGACGATCAGCGACATAGCGAGCCGGCTGGCGGTGGAAGCGCTGTCTCCGATCCGCTCCTTCGCCGAACATCAACATCGCCGACCCGGCCACGGCCAGGGTGATCCAACCCAGCGTGCCGGCGTGGACGTGGGTGAGCAGCATGTTGTGGCTCGGCTCCCAGACATCGAGCCCGTTGAGGATCCCGATGACGATGGTCACCACGAAGATGGCCAGGGCGGCTCGGAACAGGAGCCGGGCCGGGGCTTGCAGTGCGGCTCGCGGCGATCGAACTGATCCATCAGGCACCTCCTTACACGAGGCGCGGGCCTACGTAGCGCTGACAGATACTTGCAGACAACTAGCTTGCTCGGCGTGACCTCCGACTTCCGCGCGTGGCGTCCCCATCCCTGGCATGGGCTCGACGTCGGGCCCGATCCGCCGCGCATCGTCACCGCCTACATCGAGATCACGCCCTTTGACCTGGTCAAATACGAGGTCGACAAGACGACCGGGTATCTGCGGGTGGACCGCCCGCAACTCACCTCGAGCTCGCCGCCGGTGCTCTACGGGTTCATACCGCGCACTTACTGCGGCGACCGGGTGGCCCACCTCTACCCGGAGGCGACAGGCGGAGACGGTGACCCAATGGACATCTGCGTCCTGTCAGAGCGCCCCATCGAGCGAGCCGACATCCTGCTCACCGCCCGCGTCGTCGGGGGGTTGCGGATGATCGACCACGGCGAGGCCGACGACAAGATCGTCGCCGTGCTCAAGGATGACCCGATATGGAGCTCGGTGCGGGAGATGGACGAGCTGCCGGTCACCCTCATGGACAGGCTGATCCATTACTTCGAGACCTACAAGCTGATCCCGGGCAAGCCACCGACAACCGCGATCCGCGAGCGCTACGACGCGGTCAACGCCTTCGCGGTGGTCGAAGCGTCGATGGAGGACTACCAAGAGCGGTTCGGACCCGTTGAGAAAGGAGACAGATGAGCATTCGGGTACGACGGATTTCAGAGGTCGGCGAATCTGGCGAGCAGCGCGAACTGGCACTTGTGGAGCGGGAAGAGGTGAAGAAAAGCCCCGCACTCGGCTGGTGCCTGGAGGCGGAGGCGGACACCGACTACATAGACAGGGAGCGTTTCGTGGCCGTCCCTTGGTCGATGTGGGCCGCCAGCCTCGGCCCCTGACCACGCAATACCCGCCCTGGGATCGGTATGAGGCCGCGAGCGAGGCATGACCACAGCCGGTAAGGGCTCGCCGTATGGGACACTCCATCGGTGGTTGATCTCGGCGGTCTCTCGGAGTCCTTGCGGCAACGGGTGGTGGCGTCGGCGACCGGACCGTTTCAACACGCCCCCTACCCGCTGGCCCGCACCTTGGCTCATGGGGGTGACCCGGGGCTGTTCGGGCCCGGGTCGGTGAGCTGGACGGTGATCGGCGATACGAGCACCTTCGCCGGGGGGATCAGGGCGCTGCTGGTCCAGGCGGCGCATCCCGAGGTGGTGGCAGGGGTTGCAGACCACTCCCGTTATAGGGAGGATCCGCTCGGCCGATTGTCACGCACCTCGGCGTACGTCACCGCCACGACCTATGGCGCCATCCCCGAGGTGGAGCACGCCGTGAACCTGGTGCGGCGCGCCCACCGTGCGGTGGTGGGTACCTCGCACCGCGGCCGGGCCTACACCGCCGACACGGCCGAATTCGCCGCCTGGGTGCACAACGCACTCACCGATTCCTTCCTCGCCACCTACCAGAAATATGCACCCACTCCGCTGGCCGAACGAGACGCCGATCGGTTCGTGGAAGAGCAGACGAAAGTGGGCCGGCTGTTGGGCGCCGACCCGCTGCCGACGACGGCCCGCGAATTGCGCCTCTGGCTGGCCACGCACCCGCACGCCGCCCCGTCACCGGGTATGACCGAAGCTCTCTCCTTTCTGGAGTCACCTCCGCTGACGACCGGGGTGCGCGCCGGTTACCAGGTGCTGTTTCATGCCGCGGTCTCCACGATCCCTGCCCGGCTTCGGTCGGTGCTCGGTGTCTCACCTCGACCGGGCGCCCGGCGAGCGGGCCGGGCGGCGGTGGGGTTCCTCCGTTGGGCCCTTGGCGCCTCTCCCTCCTGGCACCTGGCTCTGGTCCGCACCGGGTCACCGATTCCGCAGGGGATGTTCAGACAGCCGCTGCCGCTCGACAGGCTCGAGCAGCGCGCCTCTTGACCGGTCGGCGCGCACTTACCAAACAAATCGAGCACACGGAATCGCGGTGTTAGCGTCCGACGGGTACCGCACGGGTAGCGGCTCCAACCGAAGGCGTCAAACAGCCACGAGGAGGCCGCCTATGCCGGTCCAGGTACGTCCTTTCCGTCGCAGCGACCGCGACCAACTCACGACTCTGGTCAATGCCCATGTCATGGCGGTCATCCCCGGTGTTGCCGTTCCGGTGAGTGCCGTGCTTGGTCAAATGGAGCGCGAGCCCGGCGAGCCCATCGTCGATCCATGGGTGGAAGAGCGGCTCACCCTGGTAGCTGAGCAGCGCGAGGCGGTGGTCGCGGCGGCCCACCTCCTCCGCTACGCAGGAGGCGATGAGGTCGGTGCCTATTACCGCGACGCTGGTGAGATTCGGTGGCTGATTTCGAACCCTGATCACGGAAGTGCCGGCAGAACGGTTGCGGGGGAGGCCACAGCAGTCCTCGACCGTTGGCGGGTGCGCCGTCAGTCTGCAGACGGCGCTTTGCCCGCTCCCGGCTGCTACGGGGTGCCGAGATGCTGGCCACACATCTCGGAGATCTTGCGCAAGGTTGGGTTTTCCCACGTTGGGGTGACCGAAGTAATCCTCGTCGCCCGCGTCGGCGACATTGCCAGGCCCGAGCTTCCTGAGGGGATCACGACAAGCCGAAGCGTCGGTGTGTGCGGGACACGTATCACCGCGCACCGCGGTGCGCAGGAGGTCGGGATGGTCGAGGTCGCGACCGACCTCACTGAAGCGGGCACCCGTGCCAGGTTCGCTGGTTGGGCCGATATCGGGAACCTGCACACGGCTGGTGCGCTGAACGGTCCTGTCGGACGCGCCTTGCTGGGCGCGGCTGCCGACTGGCTGGATCTGGGGCATGTCGACCGTCTGCTCGCCTATACCGCACCCGACGACGAGGAAATGCGGTTTCTCACCAAGGCGGGATTCACCGAATTGGCTCGGACCGATCGAGGTTGGGAACGCGGCTCCCTTGACTAACGAACGATCGTTCGCTACTTTTGGCCTCGATGTCACCCGAGGATCGGTTCGAGCGCGCTGCTCGACAACGAGGAGAAGGTGGAGCCTGCCGATTGGATGCCGGACGGGTACCGCAAGACCCTGATCCGTCAGATCGCCCAGCACGCCCATTCCGAGATCATCGGGATGCAGCCCGAAGGCAACTGGATCACCAGGGCGCCCTCGCTGAAGCGCAAGGCAATCCTCATGGCCAAGGTCCAAGACGAGGCGGGCCACGGGCTCTACCTCTACTCGGCGGCCGAGACCCTAGGGATCACTCGCGACGAGATGGTCGATCTGCTCCACCGCGGCCGTCACAAGTACTCGTCGATCTTCAACTACCCGACCCTGTCGTGGGCGGACATGGGCACCATCGGCTGGCTGGTGGATGGTGCCGCCATCACCAACCAAGTGATGTTGACCAGGTGCTCGTACGGTCCTTACGCCCGGGCCATGGTGCGGATCTGCCGCGAGGAATCCTTCCACCAGCGCCAGGGGTACGAGATCCTCATCGCGCTATGTAGGGGGACCGACGAACAGCGGGCGATGGCACAGGACTCCCTCGACCGTTGGTGGTGGCCATCTCTGATGATGTTCGGCCCCCACGACTCGGCCTCGACCCACTCCGAGCAGTCCACCGCATGGAAGATCAAGCGGGTATCCAACGACGACCTCCGTCAGCAGTTCGTCGACATGACCGTCCCCCAAGCCGAGTACCTCGGGCTGACCATCCCCGACCCTGAACTCCGCTGGAACGTGGAGCGGAGTCACTACGACTTCGGTGACATCGACTGGGACGAGTTCTGGTCGGTGGTGAAGGGGGACGGTCCGATGAACAGGGAGCGGATCGAGCACAAGCGGCGCGCTTGGGATGACGGCGCCTGGGTACGTCAGGCGGCAGCCGAATACGCGGCACGCCGGGAGACCGCGGCCACGGCATGACCGAACCCGGCGGCGGCTACCGCATGTGGGAGGTATTCGTGCGTCCGCGGCGCGGGCTGTCCTACGTCCACGCCGGGAGCCTGCACGCCCCCGACGCCGAGACGGCCCTCCAAGCGGGGCGCGACGTCTACTCGCGGCGCGGTGAGGCCGCCAGCATCTGGGTGGTGCCCTCCTCGGAGATCACCGCATCGGACCCGGACGACTCGGTGGCCTTCTTCGACGTCATCGACAAGCCATACCGCCACGCCACCGCTTACGAGATCCCCGACGAAGTCGGCCAGATGTAGGTCCGGTTACGACCGAAGATGGGTGAGCACGGCCAAGACCCGGCGGTGACCGTCGGTGGGTAGCAGGCCAAGCTTGGTGAATATGCTGGCGATGTGTGATTCCACCGTCTTCTGCCCGACGAACAGTCGGTCACCGATCGCCTGGTTGGAGAGGCCCTCAGCCATCAGCGACAACACCTCTCGTTCGCGGTTGGTGAGCCGGTCGAGCGGATCCTCCACCCGACGCCGGGAGACCAGCCTGCTCACCACCTCCCCGTCGATCGCCGAGCCTCCGGTGCCTACTCGGCGCACTGCCTCGACGAAGTCGTCCGTGTTGGCGACCCGGTCCTTGAGGAGGTAACCGATCCCGTCGGCCCCGTCGCCGATGAGCTTCATGGCGTGATGGGTCTCGACGTACTGGGACAGCACGAGCACGCCGACCTCCGGGTGCTTGGTACGGATCTCTTGCGCCGCCACCAGTCCTTCGTCGGTATGAGTTGGCGGCATCCGGATGTCGACGATGGCCACATCGGGAACGTGGGCAGCGACGAGGTTCAGCAGCGATTCGCGTCACCGGCCTGGCCGACCACCTCGAACCCGGCGTTGGCGAGCAGACTTGCCGTGCCTTCACGGAATAGCACCGAGTCGTCGGCGAGCACTACCCGCAAGGCAACACCGCCACCACCCTGGTGCCCATTTCCGGTGCGCTGTCGATCGACAATGTTCCGCCGAGGGCGACGACCCGGTCCTCGAGACCGCGCAGTCCGCTGCCTGCACTCGGGTCCGCACCGCCCCGCCCGTCGTCGTGGACCTCGACCCGGAGGAGACCGTCGGCGGCGGCGAACGACACCATTGCCTGTGAGGCGCCGGCGTGGCGAGCGACGTTGGCCAGAGCCTCGGCGACGACGAAGTACCCGGTTGCTTCGATGTGCGGCGGGAAACGACCGGTCAGGTTTGAGGAGACCACCACCGGAATCGGCGACCGCTCGGCAAGGGACTCGGCAGCGGCAACCAAGCCGTCCTCGGTCAGCAGTGTTGGATGGATCCCGCGGGCAAGTTCGCGCAGTTCGGCCAGCGCCAGCTGCAATTCATCTGTCGCCTCGGCCAGCGTCCTTGCGAGCTCCGAGTCGGCGCCGTTCAATTGTGTCTGTGCCTGACCGAGAACGAGGGACAGGGCGACCAGCCGCTGCTGCGCCCCGTCATGCAGATTCCGTTCAACGCGACGGCGCTCTGCGTCGGCGGCGTCCACCAGTCGAACCCGCGATGCCCGGACCTCCTCGAGCTGGGCCAACACTTCGGCGTGGAGCCGCTCGTTTTCCAGCGCCAAACGTGCCACGGCGGCGACCGCGTCGATCAGCTCCCTCTGCTCGGCTAGCTCAGGATCGAGTGCGAGCATCGCCAGCGGGACGCCGTCGCCGGTGATCCGGGTGACCGCTCGTCCATCGGCCCAAGCGGGTTCCGAGATGCTCATCCCCGCTTCGTCGACATACCCGGCACGATAGCGAACCCAAACGCGATGCCCAGGTCGGGATCGCGCAATGACTGCGCCAGCAGGTAACGAACCCTCCCGGGACGAGGATCGGCGGCGAGATCGATGGCAAGCCGCCCGACACCTGCAGAGTCGAGGCGCATTCCCAACAGGCCAGCCAGGAAAGCGAACGGTAGGAGCAGGTTGGCTGCATCCAGAACCCACCCGGTGGCTCCGACCATCTGGGGTGCCATCGGTAGGTAATCCAAGAGAAAGAGGACCACGATCAAGGTCGTCAGCGACCACACAGGGAGTGCAGCCCGCCGGGTCGATGGCGAAGCGCGCATCCATTGGACGGCGATCGTCACCAGCAGCGCCACCCAGATCACCGCCCACCCGTAGTGGTATATCCACTCGGCGGTGACAGCCAGGCCCGGGTCGTCGATCAGCGGTGGGAACGGCCCAGGACGGGGGCATTCACAGCCCAGGTAGATGAGGGGGTCGTAGGTGAGGGCGGTTGCCAGCCCGCCGACGAGCACCAATGCCCAGGTGACGAAGATCAGAATCCGGGCGCCGCCCTTGAGCCGACCGCTGGGAAACGAAAGCACGGAGTGCAACTTGAGTGGGACCGCGACATGCTGGAGCCAGAACGCCATAAAGCCGAACAAGTAAGTGCGGAATCCAGCAAGCGCCCCGACATACGAGGCGAATCCAGCGAGCACCAGAAGTCGGCCGGTTGCGATGTGGGGATACCTGGTCCACACGATCAGCCCACACAGGATGAAGGCCGAAGCGGTGACGATCGTGACGAGGATGTCGCCGAAAGGAACACCCGACCTCACGAGTAGCCAGCCGGCCAATCCGCCAGCGGCTATGCCCACGACCGCCAGACCGACTTGAAGCGATTGGCGCGGTGGACGAGGCCGGCCGCTACCCCTCGATAGGGACCGCCTCGGGAGGACCTACGCCCTGGAGGGTGACCGTCAGAGGCCACGTCTCATCTTCACATCAACCCCAGACCCTGGCATCGGGGTATTCCCTGACCCGGCAATGAGGGCCGTCCAGCCGACCAACCCGGGCTGGCCCTGATGCATCGTGAGCCACCGTCGTTAACGTACATCGGCCAGAGGGGTGAGGGAGAACGAGATGGGAAGCTCGGAGCGGCTTAGATTCATCGGTGACGCCCGGATGCCATGGTGGCAGGACTGGTCATTGCCGCATGCGGAGACTCGCCGCGGGATCCAACCAGGGCGCCGCCGTGGACGTCGTACCCCAAAGCGTTACGCGACCTCGGATACAGCACACGACGTGGTCCGTGTCGAAGCCCGGCGAACCGATACCTGTCGCACTCCTCGCTTGCATATCCGGTGATTATCCCCAGTTGGGCAAGGACGCGATTCGCGTCGTGGAGATCGCGATTCGATCATCGAGGTCAGATCCAGGGTCATCCCATCAGCCTCGCCCTGACCGAGGACGACCT
>CAWACT010000003.1:0-659939 GCA_963780745.1 uncultured Actinomycetes bacterium
TCGACAAGTTTGTCGATCGTCCAGAGGACCAGCCAGGTCAGGACGGCGAGCGGTAGAGAGACGCCGAGAGTGCCGCACCCGCCAGGTGGCTAATCGCCAGCCGCTTGCGATCGTGGCTTCATAGTTTTCCTGCACCAGTATATATTGCCCGCCGCGTCACGATCGTTCTTGATGAGGCGAACTGAATCGCCGAAGGCAGTTTGCGACGCTTCGGCGAGAAGCTCATCCTGTGCGCCGCCTGCCAGGCGATAATCTGCAGGGTGAGCGGCACTCGGGCGTGGGGGCCTCAATAAATTCGCCGCCAAGTGCGGGACGCTCGGTCTCGAACCAACGGCTCCACCAGCTGCATGGAACACGCCCTCCTTCATATTCCGGGCGCGGGCGCAAGGAATTTTTGCTTTGAGCGCCGTGATGAGATCGCCGAACAGGGCGTACCGGTTGCCGGGCCGCTTCCCGGGAGGAGACGGCATGAAGATCGCGTACTCGGTCTCCAGCCCGACCAGGCGCTGGAATACATCCGGCTTATTCACCACCGTGAGGCACTACCGTATCGCGAAGATAGGTTTCGGGTTGACGCTGGCTGTAGGCGCAGGACGGCCGCAAGGGCTTGGGCGATGACCCTTGGGTCGAGCGGACGAGTGTGGAGCACGAAGGGGCAGTGGCGGAACTGCTAGTGGTAGGCGAGGTGGCAGGGGTCTGGTTCATTTTCAAATCACCGGGCAGGAGCAAAAGGAAGCGGGGCCGCGCCGGAGGCAGGGCCGGCGACTGTATTCATCCTAGTCGCCGCGGTCATGTGGCCAGCAAGCGCGGCGAGTATTTGAACATTTTCTAAAAGCCGAGCTCGACCTCATCGCCGCCGGGGAGGATCAGGCGGGCGTTTTGAAACATCTTTTCGCCGGGGGCCTGGTCGGCGTGTACGTCTCCTTTGCCTTTATTGCCTTCGGCGTGAAAAACCAGAACGCTCGCGCCGGTGCCTTTATCCTGGGTGGCCTTACTGGAGGCCATCATGTCCCACTTGGCGCTGGCGACGGTGCCGAGGTGCTCTTGGGCCTTATCGTCCCCATTTAGCCTGGAAACCATCTGCCCTTCGAGCACGCCGCTGGCGACGGACATCCCAAACCACACCATTCCCAGCGCAGCCGCAGCACACTAAGGCGCCGCCCCACCGAGACCGAGGAGGACCACAACCACCAGCGGGATTTCCTGGGGGTGGATAGCCGGGCGGTCCAGCGCATAAGGATTGGGGGCAGTATCCGGGCTGATCCATGTTGGGGAACTGGGACATGGTCGGGAATTCCTGGTAAGGGCGAAATTGGCCGACTTGCGACACCGGAGTGTGGCGGGCGGGCGATGATTATTCAATTGGGTGAGGTGAGTTGGGTGGGTGGTCGAGTTGTAACGACGACCACTCACCCGCTACCACTCACGCCGGTTAGTATTCATTGCATGGCGAGCGAGAAGACGCGGGCGATCGTGCTGCGGCTGGTGGAGTTCAGCGAGACGAGCTGCGTCGTGACGCTGTTCACCGAGGATTTCGGCAAAGTCGGGGCTTTGGCAAAGGGGCGCGGCGGCCGAAGAGCGCCTTCGAGGGCGCTCTTGACCTGCTCGCGCTCGTTCGCATAGTGTTCCTCCGCAAATCGTCCGACGCCCTCGACCTGCTGACCGAAGCCAGGTTGGAACGGCGATTTCGCTCGGCCCAACGCGAACTGCCGCGTCTGTACGCCGGCTACTACGTGGCGAATTGCTCGCGGAACTCACCGACACAGGCGACCCGCACCCGGAGCTGTTCGCCGCTGATCAGACGCTGGTCGCCTTGGACCAGGAGCCCCGCTGGCCGAAACCGTGCTGCGGTTCGAGCTGGCGGCGCTGCGGCTGCTCGGGCCACATGCCGTCGCTGGCGGTGCGTGGTTTGCGGGCGGCCGGTGGCGGTGAACGGGCGCGTGCCTTTGGCATGATGGCCGGCGGCGTGCTGTGCGACGATTGCCGGCCGGGACGCGAGGAGTGGTGAGCGTGAGCAGCGGGGTGATTGCAGCCTGCGCAAGCGGCGGGCAGATACGTGCGCCGGCCGAAGGAGCGCGAATGGATCGAGCGCATCCGCGGTGAACTCCGGGCGGTGATGAACAACTATTTCGCCCATCTTGGTCGGGCACCGACTGCGGATGCGCGAGTACTTGGGAGGTGACCAGCCGGGTAGCAAAGGACACGGATGTCCCGGCTCGATACGCTATTGCGGTGACGCTTGTGCCGCGCGCACGGTCGCGCTTGCACTCGCCTGAGCGGCTGCGCGACGCTTCGGGATCGAACGCGGCTGCAGACGCGGCGTGTCGCCAACGGCGGCGAGCGGATCGGCAGTCAGGCAGGCGTCGTTCGAGGCGGACGAGGACGAAGACAAGGGGCTCTCCTGGTCCGACTTCAACATCGACAACTTGGGAAGACCACCAAAAAGCTGACCGGGCACGGGCCGAATCGCGAGATTGCCCGAAGAGCCTTATCGCGAAGCGACGACCTGTTCCGGCAGGCGATCGCGGGCGGAACCAAGGCAAAAGGCCGGCATCTTTGAGCTGGCGGCCCCAAGTATGCCGCGGCAGCCGACCGCTGGCCGGAATCGCAGCTGGCGATGGACGCGCCTCTTCATGGCGGGGGAAAGTTACTTCTTCGCGGACAACTACCGCAGGCCAATCTGGCTTACGAGAAGCTCGTCAAGGCGTTTCCCAATAACCGCTATCTCGATATGGTCGATCAGCGGCGGTTCTTGATTGCCAGGCATTGGCTCGACTTGAATCGCGCAGAATCCCGAGTCGTTTTACTATGTCAATTGGTTCGACAAGGGCCGGCCGTGGCGCGATGCCCGCGGGCACGGGCTGCGGATTTTCGACAAGATCGCGTCGACGATCCGACGGGCCGGCTGTCCGACGACGCAACGCTGGCGGCGGCAAACGAGCACTTCGCGGGCGGGGAATTTCTCAAGGCGGATGAAAAGTACACCGACCTGCGGCAGGCGTATCCTTCGAGCGAACATCAGTTCCTGGCTCACTTCCTGGGGCTGAAGGCGAAGCTGAACTGTTATCAAGGTCCGGCGTACGGCGGCACGCTGCTCGATGAGGCGGAGAAGCTCGTGAAGCAGATTCGCCGCCAGTTCCCGCAGGAAGCGGAGAGGGAGCGGATTTATCTGGATCGAGGCTGCGGCCGAGATTCGTTTCATAAGGCGGAGCGGCTGAATGCTTCTTGGCTCGAGTATTACGACAAGCGGCTCGGAGTACCGGGCGGCACGAACTTACTACGCGCAGGTGGTCCGCGGACTTCAACGACACGCCGCACGCCCAGCGGGCCGAGCGAGCGGATCGGCCAGATCGCCGGCCTTTGCCGCCAGTTCCCGCCCAGCAGTTGCCGTGGCTCGTCAACCTGCTGCCGGAAAGCGACAAGGTGAAGCCGATCATCGCGGCGAGCGAGAAGATGCGCAGCGGAAGCGGAAGAGGCGGCGCAGGACCCCAGCCGCAGTACAGCGATGTTCAGCCGGCGTCGGTGCAGCGATAGCGGAATGCAGAATTCAGAATTCAGAATTCAGAATGGCAATCGAGAGGCGACCGCGTCCCATTCCGATTCTGCATTCTGCATTCTGCATTATGCATTCTCTCTGGCTGCGCCGGCTATCAGCTTGGGCAGCGGTCGCTGTATCGGCCGGATATTCGGACGGTGCACGTGCCGGTGGTGCAGTCGGATAGTTATCGCCGGTACCTGGGCGAGCGGCTGACCGAAGCGATCGTCAAGCAGATCGAGCTGAAGACTCCTTATAAGGTGGTGGGTTCGGATGCGGCGGATAGCGTGCTCAGCATGCGGCTGGTTTCGGAAAGCAAACGGGTCTTGCCGAAGAAGCGCTTCGACGAGCCGCGGGATATCGAGACGGATTTTTTCGTGCAGGTGAGCTGGGTGGATCGGCGGGGCGACCTGATGATGACCCAGGACAACGTTCCGGCCGCGCCGCTCTTACTCAACATTGGCCAGACGGCCAACTTTGTCCCGGAAGCCGGGCAATCGCTGGCGACGGCTGCAGCAGGAGGCGATCGAGCGGCTGGCGGAGCAGGTCGTGGGCCAGATGGAGCTGGCATGGTAGTCATTGGTCATTTGGTCAGTTGTTTGGAGTTAGGTCGAGCGGGTATTAGTTTTTTGGGGTGGCATTTCGGCGAAGGGAGATTACTGTAACTCGTTGGCGTGTTTTCAGTTGCGGCCTTAGTGGAGAGGGGCTTCTAGTACCCCCCTGCCGCGGATTTCAGTAGTCGTTAGAAGTGGTTAAGTAGTACTTCTATGAAAGCCGTTGGCCTGGCAAGCGGGGGAAGTGTTGGTTCGAGGGACTGCGTTTTGCCCAGTCTTCTATCCGAGCGTAGGCACGAGGCCGTAGCCCAAGTGGGTTGTATTCGAGGCGATGAAGGCTGCCCCATCTAAATGCCGAGCAGGTGCCCAGTACTACTTCGAGCTCGCCTTCACCACACGGGCCGCAGTTTCCCGAACGTTCACCATCCTCCCTTTCCAAGGTTCTGAAACATTCTCCATCCGGATACGTGTTAGGCCGCCAACTGCGCGGGCTGCAGTTGGTGGAACAACCATCGCACCCAGCGATTGGCGATAGCTGCCGTAGTAACGCTCATCGGCTTGCCGCGCAGACGCAGTTGGCCGGCCAGCTTGGTCCACCGCTCGTCGTATCGGATCAGGCGATGCGCCGCTTCTACGAGCACCGTTCGCAACTGGGGATTGCCTGCTTTGATCAGTCCCGCGTCTGCCTGCCGCTGGCCGCTGGAGGCATTGCGGGGACTGAGGCCGCAGAACCGCGCCAGTTGCTTGCCGGTCCGGAAGCGATCGAAGCGGCCGATCTCGGCACGGATCGTCACGGCGGTCACCAGGCCAATCCCTGGCAGGGTGATCAGCTTCTGTACCAGGGGGTTGTTCTCGGTCTGCTGGGCCAGCAGTCTCTCGACCGGCGGAGTTCCGTGGCCAGCGCCGCCAGACGAGCCAATCGGCAGCCCATGATCAGGCGGGCGTTGGGGCTCAGTTCGGCGGTGTCCAGCAGCCAGGCCAACCAGGCTTTCGTCCAGGGGTTGAAGTCCGCCGGTGGTTTCTGGCGGGCCTCCCGGAGCGTGGCCCCGATCTGGAGCTTGAGGTTTTTCCGCTCTTTGGTCAGTGTCTGACGATAACGGACCAGCCGCCGCAATTCACGTACGTCTTCGGGGGCCAGCCAGACCCGCGGCAGATAACCGACGCGCTGGAGGTCCGCGAGCAAGCGGGCGTCGCTATAGTCCGTTTTATCGGGACTCTGTTTGATTCGGGCGACATATCCCGGATGAGCCAGATTCACCGACCACTGCGCTTGAGCGATCAGCTCGTCGGCCAAGTCCGCCGCTCCGCAGCACGATTCGATGGCGGCCTGCACCTGGACCTCCGTTCCGCAAGCGGCCCGGACTACTCCCACCACCGCCCGCCAGTCGTTGCGGCACGAGCGATTCGCGAGCACCTTTTGATCTGAACTCATGACACACACCTGAACCGACTCCGCGTGGTAATCCAAACCAACGAACACCGTCTTGGTGAGTACACTACACATGCCTGCTGCTCCTGGAACAAAGGGATTGGTCAATACTCCCTTGGTCTACCAGGACAGCAGGCTTTCATCCCCATCTTAGCGGCCGGTAAGTGCTACTAAGTTGCACGGCGAGCAGATGTAAAGCTGGCCGCGCCGGTGGTTAGCCGTTGCTTCTACGGCGCAAGTTGTACATCGCTTCCAATAGCAACCAGGTTGTCAAAGAGCCCGCCGCACGGTCGAAGCACTGCTGGGCAAGCCAGCAGTGGTACCGGGCGAAATGTATCATGTGTACACTTAGAGTGTGAATATTACATAATGGCTGTGGCGTGTCAATGAAGTTGTTTCGCGATTCTTGTGGGTCGGACGATTCGGATTGCTGTAAGTGCAATGGCCGCCGCGACTACAGCTAGCCAGATCATAAGTCACTGCACAATTTGGAATGGACAGGAGGTGCTCGCCGGGGTAATTGCTGGGGAGGGCCGCCCCGAGGAGGTGGCGGTGAGTCGGGACCTCCTCCAGGTGAGCGACCGCACCGAGGTGGAGATCCAGGTGACAGGGGTCTTGGCAGGTCACCCCGACGAGGTTGCCCGGGCGCGGGACGGTGAGGAGAAGCTGATCGGGTTCCTGGTCGGTCAGGTGATGCAGGCCTCCAGGGGCAAGGCCGATCCGAGGCTGGTTGCGGAACTGGTGCGAGCCCACATCGCCTCGTGACGAGGCCGGTCATCTTCGACTGCGACGGTGTGCTGGTCGACTCCGAGGACCTGGCATGGCGGGCATGGCGCCAGGTACTCGCCACGTATGGCATCGAGCTGACCAACGAGGACGAGCATGCGCTCACCGGTCGGACCGACTCGGACGTCTATCGGCTCGTCGCTGAGCGCGGGTCTATCGATGGCGAGGACGCGACGCTGGATCGTGTCGGTGACGTGCTCGATGAGTTGTTCGCAGACCTCACCGTTTATGCCGACGCCTTGGACAGCGCCGAGCATCTGGCCGGGCTGGGCGTGCCGCTGGCCGTGGCGTCGTCTTCGCGGCGGCGCCGTCTCGACCGCGCCCTCTCCGTCACCGGGCTCGATCGGGTGTTCCCGGTCACTGTCGCCGGTGACGAGGTGGCGAAGGCCAAGCCGGCACCCGACATCTTCCTCGAGGCGGCGCGGCGGCTCGGGACTCACCCCGAGACCTGCTTCGTGGCCGAGGACACCCCCGCCGGGGTCGCCGCCGGGCGGGCGGCGGGAATGACCGTGGTGGCGGTGCTCAGGGGGCGCTACTCGAGGGAGGACCTCGAAGCCGCCGACCGCGTCGTACCTGCGCTTATCCCGGCGTGTCTCATGTGAATTCCGAAATCTGGCGGGTAGCTAGCGTGTCCCGGTGACCGCCCCGCCCTCGCAGCGCTGGAGCCCCAACACCAAGCGGATCGTCGTCATCTCGATGGTCCTCGCCCTGCTGGCGGTCGTGTGGCTGGCCCGCCCCGTCATCGCACCGCTGGTCCTCGGCTCGCTGATCGCCTTCATCGTGGCCCCCCTCGTGAAGCTGCTCCACGAGAAGGCCCGCTTCCCCATGTGGCTGGCGGTGGTGCTCAGCTACGTCACCCTGGTGGTGCTGGTCGTCCTGATCTTCGCAGTCGGGATCCCCGCCTTCGCATCGTCTTTCGCCTCGATCGACTGGGTGGCGTTGCTCGAAGACCTGACTGCTTGGGCGATCGACACCCTGAACAACATGCGCCAACTCGACCTGTTCGGGATGAACATCAACCTGGCGACGATGGTCGACCCGATCATCGACGCCCTCGAGGGCACCGGGGGCGGAGGCGGCGGGGGTGGTGGCATTTCAGTCCCGACCGACTTCCTGGGCAACATGCTTGGTGGCGCCCTCAGTGCCACGTTCGGTTTCCTGGGGTTCCTCGTGGGCGCCATAGCATTCCTGTTCCTCACCATTGCCATTGCCCTGTACATGACCTCCGCAGGGCCCAGGCTGGTTTCCGGGTTGGACGACCTATTCCCGCCGCCCCACGACGTCGAGCCGAGGTTGCTGGGGAGGCGGGTCAAGAAGGTGTGGATTCAATACCTGCTTGGTCAGGCGGCGGTTGCGGCTGCGGTCGGAATCCTGACCGGGCTTGGGCTCTGGGCGGCGGGGATCCCGGGAGCTCTCTTCCTCGGCGTGCTGATGTTCTTCTTCGATTTCATCCCTACCTTCGGGCCGATCATTGCCGCCGTGCCCGGAGTGGTGGTGGCCCTTACCCAGGGCTCGACCTGGATCCCGCTCCCCAATTGGATCATTGCGCTGATCGTGATCGGGATCTACATGGTGATGCAGCAGGTGGAGGGCATCCTCCTGGTCCCCAAGGTTCAGGGGCGGGCCGTCTCGCTGCCGCCGCTGGTGGTGCTGATAAGCGTCGTGGCCATGTTCGGGGCCTTCGGCGTCCTCGGCGGTTTGCTCGCGGTCCCCACGGTGGCGACGGGGAGGGAGGTGGGGAGATTCCTATGGGCCCGGCTCTGGGACCTCGAGCCCTTCCCCGAGGAGGTGGCCGCACATGGAGGCCGAGACGCTGGCCGCAGCTCAACCGCCTCCGCCACCGGTGGAACCCTCGGTACCCCCTCAGCCCACCGTCGCCGTCATCGGCGAAGAGTGATCGCCTCCGCGACGAGCGAAGCAGCAGTCTCGGCGCACCCCCAGGAAAGCGTGTAGCCGGCGCCACCGTGCCCGTAGTTGTGGACGACGGTCGACCCGTCGTCCCGGGCAACCGACTCGACCCTCACCTTCTCCCTGACAGGGCGGAAGCCGATCTTGACATCGAGCACCACGGCGTCGCGCAGCGCCGGCTCTAGCCGGGCGCACTTGTCGATGATCTGTGCGGTCACCTCCTCGTCGGGGGCTGTCCCGGGGAGCACAGACGGGTTGGCGGTACCACCGAGAACGCAGTCCTCGCCCCGGGGAATGATGTAGAGCGGGGCGCCATGGCCGTGCTCCACCATCAGACCCACCTCGACCCCAGGGTTGGCGACCACCACCACCTGACCGGAGGTGGGGATCACCGATTTGTCGTCCCCGGCGAGCCGCCCCGCCTCCCAGCCGGCGCAGTTGACCACCACCGGAGCCTCGGGCAGACGATCGAGCGGCTGATCGAGCAACTCGACGGTTCCCCCGAGTTCCGCGAGGCGCGCTTGCAGCCATCCCAGATAGACCGGGGTCCGGACCATGGGGACGTCGAAGACCCAGCCGTGGCCGAAACCGGGTCGCAGTTGGTCGGGGCGGGCATAGCGCAGGCCGGGCAGTGCGGGCGCCCACCACGGATCGGCCACCAGCCCTTCGTGGAGTTCGATGAAGGTCTGCCGTCTCACCCCGGTTGCGGGATCTTCAGCGGCCAGCCGGTCGAGGACGATTCGGGTGGCCTGAGCCCAGCCGAGCACCAGGTGCTGGGGGGCGGCGAGGTACGGGTACCACATGGCGCCGGCCGCGGCCGAGGTGGTCTTCTCCGTGGGGACGGCGGCGACGACCTTCACCTCGGTGCCCATCTCGAGCAGCCGGATGGCGCAGCTCAGACCGGACACACCGGCGCCGACCACCACCACCGGATCTTGGCTCATTCAGGGGACGACGAGGAGCTGACAGGGTGCGTAGTGAGCGAGCCGGTCGGCGACCGATCCCATCACAAATCGCTCGATCACCCCGGCGCCGCGCCTCCCGATAACGAGCAGATCGGCGCCGTTCTCCTCGCAGTAGGCGATGATCGAAGCTGCTGGGTCGCCCAACTCGGTGGTGGCCTCGTGCTCGACCCCGGTCAGGTCAACGGCCATGATGGTGGTGTCGAGGACCTCGCCCTGGCCCTCGATGAGCGCGTCCGAGACCGCTTCCGGTGGCGGCGGCGCTCCTCCCACCCCCCACCACCCCTCGGGCGGACGGACCACCGTTAGGAAGTGCACCTTGGAGCCGTGGGCCCGGGCGATACCGGTCGCCACCGCTGCGGCATGGATGCTCTGCTCAGACCCGTCGGTGGCTACCACGATCACTTTCGGGTCCCATTGGCCGTTCACACCGCTCCTCCCGCGATCGAGTGATCATGTTGGCACGCCGACGCCCCATCTTGTCGCGCGAGCGGCGCACCCGCCACAATGCAGGACGTGGACGCCCGTCCCGTCGTAGTGGTAGCCGAGCCGATCGCCGCCATAGGCCTGGCCGAGTTGGCCCAGCACGCCGAGGTGGTCGATGCGGTGGGTGCCTCCCGGCCCGAACTGGTCGAGCTGCTGGGCTCCGCTCAAGGGCTCCTGGTCCGGTCGGCCACGATCGTCGACGCCGACCTGATCGCGGCGGCGCCGTCGCTCCAGGTGATCGGACGAGCCGGCATCGGCGTGGACAACATCGATCTCGAGGCGGCTACCGCCGCTGGGGTACTCGTAGTCAACGCCCCCGCCGCCAACGTGATATCGGCGGCGGAGCACACCATGGCGCTGATCCTCTCGCAGGCGCGCAACGTGCCCCAGGGCGGATGCGACGCTGCGCAGCCGGTATCTGGGATCGGAAGAGCTTCGAGGGCATCGAGCTGCATGGCAAGACGCTCGGGGTGATCGGGCTGGGGCGGGTCGGGCACGCTGGTGGCACAGCGCGCCCATGCCTTTGGCATGTCGCTTCTCGCTTACGACCCATTCGTCGGTCACGAGCGGGCCAGACGGATAGGCGTGGAGCTCACCGACGACCTCGACCGGATCTACGCCAACGCCGACGTCATAACCATCCACCTCCCCAAGACGAAGGATACCGAGGGGCTGATCGGACAAGGAGGCGCTGGAGAAGATGCGTGACGGGGTTCGCATCGTCAACACGTCGCGCGGCGGGATCATCGACGAGGCGGCGCTGGCGGAGGCGATCCGATCGGGGAAGGTGGCCGGCGCCGCCCTCGACGTCTTTGCCGAGGAGCCATTGGGCGACAGCCCGTTGCTGGCGCTACCCCAGGTGGTGCTCACCCCCCACCTCGGCGCCTCCACCGTGGAGGCGCAGGACAAGGCCGGGGTGGACGTCGCCCGCTCGCTGGCGCTTGCGCTCCGTGGCGAGTTGGTGCTGAGCGCGGTCAACGTCGATCTCGGCCCCGAAGTCGGCGACGAGGTGCGCGCCTTCCTCCCATTGGTCGAGCAGCTTGGACGGGTCTTCGTCGCCCTGGCGCGCGGTATTCCCGATCGGGTGTCGGTGCGCGCCGAGGGAAGGATCGCCGAATACCCGGTCCGGCCTCTCGGTCTGGCGGCGCTCAAGGGCGCCTTGGCGGCGGTGAGCACCGTCCCGGTGACATACGTCAACGCCTCCCCGCTGGCGGCGGAGCGGGGGATCACCCTGGTGGAAGAGGCCGACCCCGAGGCGCGTGACTTCGTCTCGCTGGTCAGGCTCTCCGGTGAGACCGGCGGGCGGCTGATATCGGTCTCCGGGACCCTGGGACGAAAGGGACCGATCCTGGTGGAGATACTCGACCACGAGGTGGAGCTTCCGCTGTCCCCGCACATGGCGGTGCTCCGCAACGCCGATGTCCCCGGCATGATCGGCCGGGTGGGCACCTACCTGGGCGGGCTGGGGGTGAACATCGCCAACATGGTGGTGGGGCGCACCCCGGAGACCGGGGCAGCCGCCATGATGGGCTTCAACCTCGACCAGGCGCTCACCGACGAGCAGGTCGAGGGGCTGCTCGACATCGACGGGATCGAGGAAGCGGTATCCGTCGCATTGCCGGGGTGAGCCGGCCTGGGTGATTCCACCCGGTCCCAGTTGCCGGACAATCTGGCAGCCGCCGCCATCGGTGACGGACGTGAGGAATGGCTGGAGCGGCTGCCGGGATTCGTCGAGGCGTTGGCTACCAGGTGGTCGCTCAGGGTCGGGCCGCCCTTTCAACCGGGTGGGCAGACGGCGTGGGTCGCCCCTGCGGAGGATTCGGCGGGGACTCCCTGGGTGCTCAAGGTCTTGTGGCGCCACTACGAAGCCGAGCACGAGGCCGACGGGCTCGCCATCTGGGCTGGGAACGGAACGGTCCTGCTGCACGACTCCGCCGTGATCGACGACCAGACCACAGCGCTCCTGCTGGAGCGGTGCCGTCCTGGGACGGCGCTGTCTACCCGGCCCGACGAGGAGCAGGACCAGGTGATCGCCGGCCTGCTCGTCCGGCTGTGGCGGGAGCCGCCACCCGGTCACCATCTTCGGCCGCTTTCCGAAATGTGCGCGCAGTGGGCCGACGAGTTCGAGGAGGTTGCCCACCAATCATCGCTCTACCCCGCTCTGGTCGCCAAGGCCATGACCCTGTTCCGCGAGTTGCCCGGCTCGGCCGGACATGAGGTGATGCTCTGCACCGATTTGCACGCCGGGAACGTCCTCGCCGCCGAGCGCGAGCCCTGGCTGGTGGTCGACCCCAAGCCCTACGTCGGCGACCCCGCCTACGACATCCTCCAGCATCTGATCAACTGTCCCGACCGTCTTCTGGCCGACCCCGATGGGTTGCTCGGCCGTTTGACCGAACTGACCGGACTCGATACCGAGCGGGCGAGGCTGTGGCTATTCGCCAGGTGCGTCCAGGAGTCCCCGGGGCAACCCTGGCTCGCCGAAGTCGCCAGGAAGCTGGAGCCAGCCGCGCACCTGAGCCCGCCAACCCAGGGTTGGGGACTACCCGGGCGGTAGCTGCCAACCCTGGGTTGGGGAGTACCCCGGGCGGTTGCCGCTACCCCTGCGACGGTGTGCTTACCCTCTCGCCGGTGCGCCGCCTGATCGCTTCGTGGTTCGGCTCCGGCTTGGTGCTGCGCCGGTTGCGCGGGTCGGACGGCGGATCGGGAACGCTGGCGGCGGTTGTCACCTTTCCCTTCCTCCTGGCGATATCGCTCTTGGGGTGGCAGGTGCAATTGGCCGTCGCCGTGGCCCTTGCCGCCCTGGCGGTGTGGGCGAGCCACCAATTCGCCACCGAGTTGGGAGATCCGGGTTGGGTCGTGGTCGACGAGGTCGCCGGACTGGCGGTGGCCATGATCGGTTTGCGGCCGGTCCCGGCGATCGTGGCGCTGGTTGTGTTCCGTTTGGCCGACATCCAGAAGCGCTGGTTTCCCGGTGTGTACGCCGCCGAGTCTCTCCCCGCCGGATGGGGCGTGACCGCCGACGACGTGGTGGCCGGTCTCTACGGGCTCGCGGCCGGCTGGGCGGTCCAAGTTGGGCTGGGGTGGTGAGCTCGGATACCTTCTGAACCGAGCGACCTAGCCTCCCGCTCATGCAACCAACCGATATCGCTCGCCTCGCCTCACCCTCCGATCCACGGCTCCACCCAGACGGCAAGCGGGTGGCGTTCACCGTCAACCGACCCGATCTGGAGGATGACCGCTACAACCGCTCCATCTGGCTGGCTTCGGTCGACGGTGGCGCCCGGTCCTTCACCGCGGGACCGGGTGACAGCTCACCGCGCTGGTCGCCGGACGGGTCCCGACTCGCCTTTCTCAGGACCGGCCCGGACAAGGACGCCCAGGCCCAGGTGGCGGTGCTGCCGGTGGATGGCGGCGAAGCCGAGGTTCTCACCTCCTTCGACCGGGGAGCCGAGGCCATCGAGTGGTCACCCGACGGACGCTGGCTGGTGGCGGTGGCGGTCACATGGGAGGAGGAATGGGCTGACCTGGACGACGAGGCGCGCAACCGGAAACCCCGTCGCATCGGGTCCTTTCCCTACCGGTTCGACGGGATGGGGTGGCTCCACGACCGCCGTCGTCACCTCTGGCTGGTCGACCCCAGCGGTGAGGAGGAACCCCGCTGTCTGACCCCGGGGAAGTGGGACGAAACAGACCCTCACTGGCGCCCAGACTCGGCCGCCGTTGTTTTCCTCTCCGATCGCAGCGAGCGCCGCGGTCTCGACCCGGGGGTCGACGTGTTGGAAGTCGAGATCGAAGGCGGGGAAACGACAACCATCGCGCCGCGGGGCAATTGGAGCGGCGTCGCTTACCACCCTGACGGGGCGCTCCACCTGATCGGAGACCCCGACCCGGCGGGGTGGCCGGCGATCAGCGCGATATGGAGGGTCGAGCCCGACGGTGACCTCACCGATCTCACCGGGCACCTCGACCGGAGCGTGGACCCCTTCCAGGTGTCGCCCACTCCATCGGGCCCGCAGTGGGTCGAGGGCGGGTTCACAGTCCTCATCGAAGACCGCGGCCTGGTGAGGGTGATCCGGATTGGCGACGACGGGTCCATCGACGAGATCGTCGGCGGAGATCGAGTGGTGACCGGAGCAAGCCCGTCAGCGGATGGGTCGGTGGTCGCCTTTGTAGCCACCGAGCCCACCGACCCCGGCGAGGTGTGGGTCAGGCTGGGGGAGGAGGAGCGGCGGCTGACCGAGCTCAATTCGGCTTTTCGAGAAGAGGTGGATCTGGTTGCACCCCAGCATTTCGAGCTCCAGACCGAGGACGCGGTGCTCGACGTGTGGATCTACCTACCGCCCGGCGAGGATCGGGTTCCCCTGCTGCTCAACATCCACGGCGGCCCGGCCAGCGCATACGGGTCGACGTTCTTCGACGAGTTCCAGGTGGGGGTGGGCGCCGGGTACGGCGTGGTCGCCACCAACCCGCGGGGCTCGAGCGGTTCCGGTGCAGATCATCTCAAAGCCGTCGTGGGGAAGGGTTGGGGGGCGGTGGACCTGGCCGACATCAACGCGGTGGTGACCGCCGCCATGGAGAGGGAGCCCCGGCTCGACCCGGAGCGGATGGGGGTGATGGGAGGGTCGTACGGCGGATTCCTCACCGCCTGGCTCACCGCCAACGATCAACGGTGGGCCTCGGCGATCGTCGAGCGTGGGGCACTGGCTGCGACCTCGTTCGCAGGCACATCCGACATCGCCGAGACGTTCTCGCTCGCTTACTACGAATCATCGCCGCCCGAGGGCTGGGACGTCCTCTGGGAAAAGAGCCCGCTGGCGCTGGCGCACCAGGTCACAACCCCCACCTTGATCATCCACTCCGAGAACGACTTCCGCTGCCCGATCGAGCAGGCCGAGCAGTACTTCCTCGCTTTGCTGCGCGCCGGCACCCCAGTTGAGATGCTCCGCTTTCCCGGAGAGGGGCACGAGATGAGTCGCTCGGGGAAACCGCGCCACCGCCAAGAGCGCTTCGAAGCCGTCCTCGACTGGCACGCCAGGTACCTGCTTTCGGATAACCAACAAAACGGGGACGGCTGAACATCGGGACGGCTGTGAGGCCGTGCTGTCCCTCGGATTGGCTGCCGTCTGCCGTCTGCCGTCTCGGTCTCTGCCAAACTGACCACCATGGAAGCTTCGAAATGGATATGGGTCGACGGCCGGCTCGTCCCCTGGGAGGACGCCAACACACACGTCTTGGCGCACGGCCTCCACTACGGGACCGGTGTCTTCGAGGGCATTCGGGCCTACCAGACCGATAACGGGACCGCCGTCTTCCGGCTGACCGATCACATGGTGCGGCTCCACCGATCGGCGGCGGCTTATGGCATCCCGCTCAGCTGGTCGGTCGAGGCTTTATGCGCCGCCACCAAGGAGGTCGTAGCCGCCAACGAGCTGGAGGCCTGCTACATCCGGCCGATCGTCTTCTATGGGACCAGCTCGATGGGGCTCAATCCGGAGGGGGCTGAGGTTCGGGCGGTGATCGCCTGCTGGCGGTGGGGGACCTACCTCGGTGAGGAGGGTGTGGCCAACGGGATTCGAGCGCGCATCTCGAGCTGGCGTCGGATCGACTCGCAGAGCCTCATCCCCGACGCCAAGGGGAGCGGCGGCTATCTCAACAGCATCCTGGCGAAACAGGAGGCGGTTCGAACAGGCTACGACGAGGCGATCATGCTCACCCGCGACGGCGCTGTGTCCGAGGGGAGCGGGGAGAACCTGTTTGCGGTGCGCGACGGGGTGGTGCTGACACCCGGCGTGGGCTCGGGGGTGCTCGACGGGATCACCCGTCGCAGCGTCATGGAGCTGCTCGCCGACCAGGGTCACGAGGTCCGCGAGGCGACGCTGCAGCGCAGCGACCTCTACCACGCCGACGAGGTGTTCCTCACCGGGACCGCCGCCGAGGTCACTCCGGTCCGCGAGATCGACGATCGCCCGGTCGGCGAAGGCAAGCCCGGCCCGGTGACCCGTGCCGCCCAGGATCTCTACCGCTGGGCGGTCACCGGGCAGCTCCCCGCCTTCCTCCACTGGCTCGACCCGGTCTGATCGTGGCCCAAGAGCCGAACATCGAGCTCGACGGCGCCGCCCTGCCCCGCCAGGGCCTGCCGACGGCACCGCCCCGCCGCTGGTCGCCGCACCGCCCCGGCGAGCTGCGCGCCCCCGACGAGGTGCCATGGGGTGGTGCCTTCGGGCGGCCCGGGCCCGATACCGGGTGGGTTCTGCGTCTCGTGCATCTCGCCGAGTTCGACCGGGGCGGCCGCCCAGATGAGTTGGAGCAATTGGTGGCAAACGTGGCCGCGGCCCGGGCATCGCTCTACGGGCGAGGCCCGGTTCCACAGGACATCGAGGTGGCACTGGTGCTCCTCGGATTGCGCCCGCACCAACTTCCGCCCGACTTGGCCGATCGTCTCGCTTTGGAGCGCCGCGCCTGGCTCGACCGAGCGGCTCACGAGATGGTCAAAGGGACTGCCTTCATCGCCTCCATCGATCCCGACCAGTTGCGATCCACCCCCGAAGAGGTGGTGGAGTATTTCCGCACCCAATTGACCTCGTGAAGATCGTACGCATCAAGGCAGGCGACGACCTGACCTACGGGCTGGCCGACGCCGACGGGGTCACCGTTTATGAGGGATCGCCCTTCGTGGCTTGGGAGCCCACCGAGCGGGTGGTCCCATGGGACAACGTCCAGCTCCTGGCCCCTGTCATTCCCACCAAGGTGGTCGCGGTCGGGCGTAACTACGTGGACCACGCAGCGGAGATGGAGGTCCCGCTACCCGACGAACCGTTGATTTTTCTCAAGCCGCCGACCTCGGTCGTTGGCCCGGGGAGCCCTGTGGTGTACCCGAGCGACACCGAGCTCTTGCACCACGAGGCCGAGCTTGCCGTCGTGGTGGGGACCGTGGCAAGGCATGTCAAGGCCGAGGACGTCGATCGGGTGATCTTCGGTTACACCTGCGCCAACGACGTCACCGCCCGCGACCTGCAGCGACGTGATGGCCAGTGGGCGCGCGGGAAGGGGTTCGACACCTTCTGCCCGCTGGGGCCTGCCATCGAGACCGAGCTTGATCCCCGCGGGGGCCTGCTCGTCACCGGAAGGGTCGATGGCGAGGTCCGCCAGGAGGGCTCCACAGCCGACATGATCTTCGGGGTGGCCGAACTGATCGAGTTCATCACCCGCGTGATGACGCTGCTCCCCGGCGACGTGATCCTCACGGGAACGCCGGCGGGTGTCGGCCCGGTCGAGCCGGGTCAAGTGATGGAGGTCGAGGTGGAGGGGATCGGCGTGCTCGGGAACCCGGTGGTGCGGGCGGCGCAGTGAACCCCCATCTCGTCCGGGTGCGGATCGCCCCATCGCCGACCGGGCTGCTCCACGTCGGGAACGCGCGGGCCGCCTTGTTCAACTGGCTGTTCGCCCGCCACCATGGCGGGGTCTTCATCGTCCGCATCGACGACACAGACCTGGCGCGTAGCACGACAGAGTTCGAGGAGGATGCCCTCGACGGCCTCCGTTGGCTCGGTCTCGAATGGGACGAGGGGGTCGGTGTGGGCGGCCCGCACGGGACCTACCGCCAGTCAGACAGGATCGATCGCTATCGAGAGGTGGCCGACGACCTGGTGGAGCGGGGCCGGGCCTACGTCTGCTTCTGCACCCCGGAGGAGCTTGCGGCGAAGCGCGAGGCGGCGCAACGGGAAGGTCGGCCGCCGGGGTATGACGGCACCTGTCGCACCATCGCACCCTTCGAGGCGGCGCAGCGCCGCGACCGGGGCGAGCCGGCCAGTATCCGCTTCGCCGTCCCTCGCCCGGGCCTAACTCAGTTCGACGATCTGGTCCGGGGGGCGGTCCGGTTCGACCACGACACAATCGACGACTTCGTCCTGCTCCGCTCCGACGGCACCCCCACCTACCACCTCGCCTCGACGGTGGACGACGTCGACTACGAGATCAGCCATGTGGCCAGGGGTGAGGATCTGCTCCCGTCCACGCCGCGCCACATCATGATCACCGAGGCCATGGGAGCGGTGCCGCCCTCATACGCCCACCTTCCGCTTCTCTTCGGTCCCGACGGGCGCAAGTTGTCGAAGCGGCACGGCGACGTCTCGCTCCGCCACTACCGCCAGAACGGGTACCTCCCCGAGGCCATGTTCAACGCCATGGCGCTGCTGGGCTGGTCGTACGCGCCGGAGGTGACCATCTTCAGCCGTGAGCAGGCGGTGGAGCATTTCGAGTTGAGCCAGGTGTCGAAGAACCCGGCGGTTTTCGACCTCGACAAGCTGGGTTGGATCAATGGGGAGTACATGAGAGCGCTCCCTCTCGACCGATTCTCGACAAGCCCGACCGTTCCTCGAGGAGCAACTGGGAACCGAGACGGTGGTGTCGGGGTGGGACCGGTTCGTCGGCGTGGCGCCCCTCATCCAGGAGAGGGTGCGGCTTTTCTCCGAGGTGCCGGCGATGGCCGAGTTCCTCTTCGTGGATAGACCCGTCTACGACGAGGACTCCTGGGAGAAGGTGATGAGAGGGGACCAGGTGGAGCAGGTGCTCGAGGCATCCCGGCGGCGCCTTGATGGCCTGGACCATGGGAACCGGAGCAGATCGAAGTGGCGCTGCGAGCCATGTTGGATGAGATCGGCATCGGCGCCCGCAAGGGTCTCCAGCCGATACGTGTGGCGATCACCGGTTCGTCGGTCAGCCCCCCACTGTTCGAGTCGATCGCGGCTCTGGGCCGCGACACCACCTTCAATCGGCTGGCGGCGGCCCATGCCCGGCTCACCGGAAGGACATTGATCGCCTCCGATTGACGAGGTCGGGCTGATAGCTTGGCCGCCAGGCTCTAAGGGAGGGAACCCATGACCGAGCCGGCGACCACGGGCTCGAGCAACGGAACGAACGTGGCGCGGATCATCGTCACCGTGGTGATCATCGCCGCTGTCGTCGCCTTCATCTTGCAGAACCGCCAGGACATCCCGGTCGATTTCCTGTTTCTCACAGTGACCATGTCGCTGTGGCTGCTGATCGTGGTGTTTCTCGTGCTTGGTGCGGTGCTTGGCTTGATCTGGCAGCGCCGCCGGACATCACGCGTTCAGTAGGAGGGCCGCCCGGCCGATCGGACCGCCCCAACTACCATCGCCTCCGTCCCGGCCCCGTCGTCCAGCGGCCCAGGACGCCGGCCTTTCAAGCCGGTAACGCGGGTTCGAATCCCGTCGGGGCTGCGAAGAGTAGTGCCTGGTCAGCCTGGTATGATGAAGTCATACCAAAGCAGGAGATTTCCGAGTGGCGGTGAAGAAGGTCGCGGTGACGCTTCCCGAGGAGCTGTTCGAGATGGTGGAGCGAGCGCGCAAGATCGAGCACCGGAGCCGGTCGGAGCTCATCCAGGAGGCGCTGCGGACCCATTTCGGGGGGCCGACTTACGTGCCTTCGGATGAGGAGCGCCGGATGCTGGATGAGGCACTGGCCGACCTGGGTCGGGAGCCGGATTCGGGTAGGCCCTGGGAGGAGGTGCGCCGGGAAGTCTGGCCTCGGGGGTGAGGCTGGTCCTCATGCCGGCTGCGGTGGCCGACATCCGAACCGCAGCCGACTACTACGAGACGGCGAGGCCCGGGCTGGGCGAGGATCTCGCCGAGGACTTGGATCGGCTGTTCTCCCGTCTCGAGGCGTTTCCGCGGAGTGCTCCAGTCGTGGCCGGCTATGAGGACGTCCGGCGGGCGCCGCTGCGGAGATTTCCGTATGCCGTGTTCTACCGGCTTGTCGATCCCGACCGGATCGCGGTCCTGCGGATGATGCACACGGCCCGGTCATCGGAGGCGTGGCCCGGTTAGCTCTAGCGATATCCAGTTGGTTGGTCTCCCTGGGGCTTCCCCCCATCACCTCGAGTTCACGGCGGATCCATCTGGCCCGGTGTGGTAAGTGTGTCCGAGCGGGCTGGTCCAGGTGTATCCGTGGGGGGTTCGTCGGAGTTTCCACCGTCCGTGGTGTTTCGCCATGTGGTCGTGCTGGCAGAGCGGTTCGAGGTTCGTGGCACTTTCGCCAATGCACTCAGCGTGGCGCAGGTGTCCAGAAACACGGCAGCTACTGCTGGGATGGAGGCGCGCCTTCGACCCGCTCGTACAGGTTCCTCGCGATCTCGTCGAGCTGTTCCTGGGAGACCTTGCCGGGAGGTCCGAACGCGAACATCGTCACCTTGTACGCGAACGGCCCGTCGGCGAAGCTGATCGAGTAGGCGGAAAACGGGTCACCTTCCGCGCCCGTCGCCTCCAGGCGTTCCGCAGTCTGGATCCGCGCGGCGCCCTGCGCATCCGGAATCTCGTCCACCTCGAACTCGCTGATGTCCACCGCGCAGGAGCCCGGACACGGCTCGAGGCCGTCTTCGTGCAGCAAGCCGGCCATATCGGCCGCTTCCTCCTCGGATGCAAACTGCATCACGAGCGTCGCCACGTGAGATTCGTCCCCGACATGCTCGGCACCCGGCTCGGACGGGAAAAAGCGCGTATCTACTAGCCCGGAGACGAAGCCGGCCTCCTCCATCGCCGCCACATCCTCCTCCTCGGGCGTGAACACAAGCTCCGGCAGCGATCGGGCGTCTTCGATCCCCGCGACGGTGACTGGCGTCTCGACCGGATCGGCTTGGGAGCCCGGAGCGTCGGCTTCGCCGGATACTCGCTGTTCGAGCGCCAAAGGAGCGGCATCCTCACCTCCGCAGGCTGCGGCGCTAAGGGCCATGACCGCAGTCACGAAGAGCGCAAGCAGCCGCATCGACGGGATGCTACGCGAACACGGTGATGCGCAGGGGCTTCCAAGCCCATATTGGTCGAACGCCGAGGGCTCGGGTGTGTGACACAGTGACCGTGCGTTGGTTCTTCGGATTGTTGGTGGTTCTAGGTTCCCCGAGGTCGGACATCCCCTAGCGAACGAGAGGTGCTGATGGACGAAACGGCCGAGGAGTCCCCATTCGTGCTTCGTCCGATCGGACGCGTCGAGTCCCCGCTGCAACGGCCCGAGGACGCGCCCAAGCAAGGGACCGAGGGCGGTCCCGAGGCCTGGGTCGTGCTCGAAGGCGATGTCGAGGCGGCGGCCAGTGACCTGCGTGCCGGCGACGAGATCTTTCTGCTCACCTGGCTCCACCGGGGTCGCCGTGAGGTGCTCGTCGTCCATCCCCGCGACGACCCGCTGCAACCCCAGCGAGGCGTGTTCAGCACCCGTTCACAAGACCGGCCCAACCCGATCGGGTTGCACCGAGTCGAGGTCGTCGCCGTCGAGGGGAAGCGGATCCTGGTGCGCAACCTGGAAGCCATCGATGGAACGCCGGTGGTTGACATCAAGCCGGTGCTCGCCGGCGGCTACTGACTGGCAAGCCGGTTCTATTCCGGCTGCCGGTGCCACCTGTTGCCCGTCACGCGGGCAAACTCCGACAGCACCGTCTTCAGAGCTTCGTCGCCACCCAGATCTCCTCGGCGGGCCATTTGTTGGCCCATTCCGCCGTGACGTAGTCGTAGTAGTCGTGGTTAGCCGCCCCTTCAGGGGCGAACAGCTCGATGAGCCGATCAACCACGAACCCGTTACCTCTGAGCAGGTCGATCCAGTCGCCATGGCCGAGATGGAACTCGACCTCACCGGTATCGTCCCATTCGACCTTCCATAGGCCCCGCTGGGGACGGGTCAGCCGATCCGCAACCGGCGGTTCCAGCGTGGAGCAGAGCACCACCAGCGTCGAGTTCCGCAGGAACACCAGACGTCCGCCGGGGCGGAGTAGTCGCGCCGCTTCTCGGAATCCATCGATATGGGTCGGCCCATATCGATGCCCCGTACTCAGAAAGCGCGAGGTCGAAGGATGCATCGGGCAGCGGGACGCTCTCGGCTGCGGCCTCCACCAGCGGAAAGTGGAGGTCGAACACTCGCTGCATCTCGCCTGCCGTAGCCAGCTGAGCCGCGGTCGGGTCCACTCCGACCGGTCGCGCTCCGCGCTTGGCTAGCCAGGCCGAGAAGTAGGCAGTACCACATCCGAGCTCGACGACGTCGAGTCCGGCGACGTCTTCGAAGACACCCACGGACGAGTCGGGGATGGCGAAAACCCCCCAGGCAATATCGTCCTGCGACCAGGCTCCGTGCGCCGCCGGCGCGGTGGTGCTCGAGATTTGCCTTGGTCCAGATCTCGATGTTGTGCGGGACATATTCGGGATACTCAGTCGAGGTCATAGAAGGGCTCGCTATCGGTGTTTCGCCTATCTCGCATCGAGTTCGGCTATCAAGCGCTTGGGCGCTACCAACCGGTAACTCTCCTCCACCCAGTCGTACAGGACCTCGTCGGGTGGGAGATCCTGCTCGAATCGAATCCATACCCAGCCGAATCGGCCCAACCCGTAGCCGGACGGTTCAGATCCTGGCAGTGCCAGAGCCTGTTCGTGGGAGTCATCGAGTTTTACGGTGAAGGCCATCGGCCATTCGTCCGAGTCGCCGACACCAAGGAACAGGAAGACCTTCTTGTTCACCTTCACCACCACCTCCTCCCAGGGGTAGTCCTCCCAGGCCCCAGGGAGTGTGAGGGCGTACAGGCGCAACTTGTCCCGAGTCTCAACCGCCTTGGCCATCGGAACGAACCTACCGGTCCACTCACGTGTACTCGCGGTGACCGTCCCAGTTCTTGACCGTGGAGGCGTGCCGTGACTTCCCCCGTTGTGTCCACGGCGACGGCCACGGGCACGGCGGCGTCGCCGTCGAGGACAAGCGGATCGTGGTGCGAGCCACCTGGAAGCCATTGACGGAACGCCAGTAGTCGACATCAAGCCGGTGCTCGCCGGCGGCTAGTTACCTCCCGGCGGAAAGGTGTGACTTGGATGAGACTCGCGACAATGGAGAGACGACCAAGGAAGTGACCGAATGACGGATAACGGCATGGAATTCATCAACTTCGAGGAACCCGGGGAGTTCAACATGCCGTACACCCCGGCGATAAGGGTTCTGAGGGGGTTGCCGGTCTATCTAGCCGGTGTAACCGCGGCGCCGGTGTATCACAGTCACCCGCACGTCCCCGAGGAGTTCGATGGGATTCCAGAGAGCGCCGATCTCCAAGCAGACATGACGGTGGACAATCTGGAGTCGGTGCTTCGAGCTGCCGGGGGGGATTTGAGCGATATCGTCGAGGTCACTCGGTACATCGTGGACATTGAACGCAACCAGGACGCGATCAATCGGGTTCTGGGAGGCCGGTTTGGGTCGCTTCGACCCGCAACCACAACAGTCGAGGTGACGCGACTTGCGACGGACTCACGACTGGTCCTGGAGCTCAAGGCAGTGGCATATGTGGCCGGGTGAGCATCGTGACCCAAGGCACCTTGCCGAGACGAGTGCCAACGAGTTTCGATTCGTGTAGGGCCCGGCAGGTACTAACCCCCGTCGACAACGAGGTCGACGGCCTCTTGGCCGCCGTCTCTGGTGACCCGGACCAAGCCGCGGTCGCACAATTTCAGAGCAGGGATGACCACTGCGAGGCAGGCGAACCCCACCGATGTGATAAGCCCGTCGAACCCGACACGTAGGTCCGCAGAGATGGCATCTGCCACCGCCAGGCAGGAATCGATCACCTCTGCCGAAGGCTTATCGGAAAGGATACCGAAAACGGGAGTGGACACTTCGGCCCGAACTCGACCGTCCCTTACGACAACGATCCCACCCTGCAACTCAATGACCCGATTGGCCGCGGCCGCCATATCGTCTTCATCGACTCCGAGGACCATAAGGTTCATCAAGCCCGGATTGATGGTCGTTGCTAGGGCACCTGCAGCAAGATCGAATCCACGCAGGAGGCCGAGACCCTGGCGAGAGCCACCTTCATGTCGGTCGATCACGGCCAGTGTGGCCAGACCCGTCGTCCGGTCTGGTGACCCCGCGTTGAACTGCACGGCTTCAACAATCTCTTGTGTCACCAGCGATCCCGGTGTTATCCCGATGATTCGCACTCGAGCCCGGTCGAGATTGGAATCGAAAGCGAAGTCCATGGCACCGAAACGACGGTCGACGTGAACCGTGTTGTACCACTCCGTCGGATAAGCATCGCCGGGGTTGTCGAGCAGATATTCGCCGTGTCGAGCACTGACCCGACCACGAGAAACGACGAGGTCGACATCGAAGTCGCGCAAGTCGCGCACGGCTGCAATGGATGCGATCCGGCCCGGAGAGATTGACCCGTAATCTCTGGCCACCCCAAGCCCCTCCGCTGCGGTCAATGTGGCCATACGGACCGCCGCAACAGGTGAGACGCCATGAGCGACCGCGAGTCGGAGCTTGTAGTCCATGTGGCCATCGTGTGCCAGAGAGTGCAGCTCCTGCTCGTCGGTGGCGAGGCTGAAGTTCCTCGGATCGCCGCCCTTCTCGGTTATGGCTCGCACCACAGTCGCCATGTCACGGGCGCCAGACCCTTCCCGGATCTGGACTGTGACACCAAGGCGTGCCATCTCGATTGCCTGCTCAGCGGTGCCGGTTTCGTGGTCAGTCATCACCCCCAGCGCAACAGAAGCCTGCAGGGTTGGTCCGGTGAGACCCTCGAGGTGGCCTTCCACGGCGAGGCGCCGTTCGAGCGCCACTTCGTAGAAACGGCGAATCTCAGCGAGCGGGATTTGGCTCGAGGCAAAGTTCCACTCACGAATCGCCACAGCGGATTGATGCTGGGCTAGGTGAATGAGGTCTTCCAATCCGAACCTGTCGGTATTACCGAAGGGGCCAAAGCCGAGCGCCGTGGCGTGGAATGGGGAGAGAAGAATGTCGATCCCTGTGCCTTCGCTACGCGAAATGAGCTCCTCGATAGCTACCCGACCACTGATAACTCCCGGCTCGTAGAAGTCGGTGCAAATCGCTGCCGTCCCACGAGGCACGAGAACTTCAGCGAGACGGTCAATGGTCAACTGAGATCCGCCAATGTGGATATGAGGCTCGATCAGCCCAGGCAGCAGTATCAACCCTGAGCAATCCAGCACCTCAGTGTCGGGTCCCAAAGACTGGTCGATCTCACCTACGGCAGCGATTCTGGTGCCGTTGATCGCGACGTCACCATGCAGAATCTGGCCCGTGTAAACCTCAACAAAGGCGCCCCCTCGGAGGACGAGATCGGCTGTACCGTCCCCTGCCGCCGCCGCAGCCGCGCTCAAACGCTCATCGGCGTGGCTCATGTCCTTCTACCTCCTAGGTCAAGGAACCATCAATTGCAGGATGCGATCGTGGTCTAACTCGCTGCGACTCAACTTGGCGACGATTCTGCCCTGGCGCATCACGTATACCACGTCGGCGCTGTCGATGACCTCCTCAATTTCTGAGCTAGCGATTACGGCGCAGCGGTTGCCATTGCGAACCACATCTCGAATCAATCCGAGAACCTCGGCCTTGGAATGGACATCGATGCCTTGGGTTGGCTCGTCAAGCAGGAGGACAACAGGATCCGCTTCGAGGGCCTTTGCTACAGCCACCTTCTGTTGGTTTCCGCCACTGAGCGCACCTGCGAGAGTTGAACTCGATGCGGGACGGAGAGCGAAGCGGCGGACATATTCACTGGCGACGTGCTGCTCCCGGCGTAGGAGCCGGATGATTCCGCGCTTCGATGAGGAGCGGCTGGGCAAAGCGATGTTGTCCTTGATCGACATGGACGCCACCACGCCTCCGGACCGTCGGTCCGCAGGGACCAACACCACTCCGTGTCGGACTGCCTCGGCAACCGAACCCACGGCTATCTCCGGCTCCTTGGACCGTCACACTCCCGGAGTCGGTGTCGAGGAGCCCGGCGAGGCACGCGAGGAGACGGCTTTGTCCACCGCTCTGCAACCCGACCAATGCCACTATCTGCCCAGGACGTGCCTCAAGTTCGACGTCATAAAAGTCGCCGGCGCGAGTCAGTCCAGCAACGGTTAGCACCGGATGGCCTGTGATCTCGTTCTCAGCGAGGGGGGTAGTAGGGGCAGGTCGGGCATCGGCGTCCTCGTCACCGGCCATCAAGGAGATGAGCTCCTCGCGGTTGATTGCTCCCGCCACGAACGTTCCCAAGCGGCGCCCATCCCGGAGCACAGTTATCCGGTCGGCCAGTCGTATCACTTCGCCTAGGCGGTGGCTCACGTAGAGGATCGCTTCTCCCTCATCTCGGAGTTGCCGGAGCCGTGCCAACAGCCATTCGGTCTCAGCTTCGGGAAGCACAGCTGTCGGCTCATCGAGAACCATCACCTCGGCTTCGGCGAGCAGAGCGCGGGCGATTTGGGCAAGTCGGAGCTCGGAGACCCCCAAGTCGGACGGGTACGCCGAGTCCGCGAACCCGGCTCCGAGCCTTTGCAGCATGGCGCCGACCCTCCGACCCTCTTCATCGCCCAGCTGTTCGCGGCGCACCCAAAACCGTTCCAGCCCCAATAACACGCTACGGCCAATAGGGAGCGACGGAATCGCGACGACCTCCTGCGGCACCACCGTGATACCCCTGCGCCGCACCTCCCATGGGCGCAGGTCAACGAGCTGGGTCCCAGAAAGCTCGATCACACCCGAGTCAGGTGCGACAAGCCCGGCGAGGATCTTCACCAAGGTTGACTTGCCGGCGCCATTCAGCCCGACGATTGCGTGAATCTCGCCGGGCTCGAGCGTCAGATCGACCTGGTGAAGCGCCTGGACGCCGGGGTACGCCTTGGAGATTGACCTCAGCGTCACAGCAGGGAGCGCCGTCATGCTGGTCCCGCAGGTAAGCGGCTATCGTGTGATGGACACTTGTCCTTGGTCACCAGCGCTCGGTCCAAGTCAGTTGTCGGTGATGAGTTCGTGCTCGGCTACGGGTGTTCCTATCTCGTCCACAGTGAATAGCGGGGCAGGAATGCATGTGACCCGAGGAACCTCTTCGCCGTTCAGCAATGAGATCGCTCGACCGACACCCATTCTTCCCATCGTGACCGGCTCAATGCCGAATACCGAGTCGAGCCAGCCCTCCTCAAGCGCCGTAATGGAGTCCGGTTCGTACCCGAAGCTGACGTAAGGCACTTGGCCTTGGTACTCGGCAGGCAGCGCCGCCGGCTGCAGGATGAAGTAATGGACCGACATAATCCAATCGATCTCGGGATTCGCCTGTATTGCGTCCTCGAACGAAGCAAGGCCTTCGGCGGGATCTACGAGTTGGGTTGGCGCCGCCACGATCTCCAGGTTGGGATATTGCTCGGCGACGCGGTCTGTGAAGCCGAGCGTCCGTTTCCTCGACCAGGTAGCATTGGCAGGGCCGGCGATGATGATTCCGGCGCCTCCCTCTTCACCAACCACTTCGGCCACCCTGTCGGCTGCCAGTTGCCCGAGCACATAGTCGTCTTGCATCACCATGGTCACGTCAGCGTGCGCTACCTCGGTGGAAATGTTGACCACCGGTAGCTCCGATCCGATAGCTGTTTCGACCACCGGCACCGACCCTTGGATGTCGGACGGGGCCATCACAAGACCATTGGTGCCGCGCGAGATCGCATCACCGATCTGGTTCAGTTGGAGATCTGGAGATGCATAGCCCTCCGCGGCGAGAGTGGTTACCTCGACGCCCGCTTCCGTTCCGGCATCGTGGGCGCCGTCGTCGATCGCTTGGTAGTAGTAGCCCGCGAGGCTCACCTGCATCAGGGTTATGTCGTACGGCTCTGCGGGCTCAGGAAGCTCGTACGCGACCACCTCCTCAGGCGTCGGGCTTTCGTCGCATGCCATTGTCTGCCGGAGAGCGTCATCGGCAGACCCGCCAGCAGTGGTGGCAACCGCACTGGTCGCCGGGCCCGCCGTTGTGGCGACCGGGGTCTCGGTGCCCGACGTTGTGTCACCGCTCGTGCCACCGCATCCCGTCACCACCAGACCTAGCAGGGTCGTCAGCACTATCAGCCTGTTTCTCAGCGACATTTTCCAACTCACAGTCTCCCCCTTCTCCTTTGTTGCTGGTCTTATGTGCTCGGATCTCACACGACGTCACCTCCGGATGACATGCTCGACCCGGGCGAGGCAGGTCGAGGTCGACGGCCCGGCCAGATCGGTCTGGTGCGGAGCCGGTCGATAAGCACTGCGGCCACGAGCACGACTCCGGTGAGGATCTCCTGGATGAACTCTGAGAGCCCGGCGATGTTCATTCCGGTGGTCATGACGCTGAGCAGGGCAACTCCCAGGATCACACCGGAGAGCCGTCCCACTCCTCCGCCTATCGCGACGCCCCCAATAACCGCGGTGGCGATCGAGAGCAGTTCGAAGCCCTGGCCCAGGCTCGCCTGTCCGACGGACACCCTCGAAGCCAGCATCAGACCGGCCACTCCAGCGAGAAACCCGCAAGCGGTATAGGCGAGCAGTTCGTATCGCTTGGCGCGGACGCCGGCGAGCACTGCCGTCTCTCGGCTGCCCCCGATGGCATAGATATAGAGACCTGGTCGAGTTCGTGACAAAAGTACAGAGGCCACAAGGAAGACGACGGCGGCGATGCCCACCGTCGATGGGATAGGTCCCCAATCGCCGCCGCCGAATACCCGGAAGCTGGGTGGAAGGCCAGAGACGGAGGCTCCATCGCTCAACTGGTTGGCCAATCCTCGACATATGGCAAGCATCGCGAGCGTCGTCACAAACGGCGTTACCCGGGCCCAGGCAATCAGCACTCCATTCGTGAGGCCGACTGCGGTGCCGGTGGCGAGACCGGCAAGGATTCCGGGGACAACACCGAGGTCCACCATCACGAGGGCACCGACTGTGCTGGACAGCCCCATGTTCGCCCCAACGGAGATATCAAATCCACCAACCAGAAGCGTGAAGCTTTGTCCTATCGCAACGACGGCCAAGGTTGCACCCTGTCGTGCCATGTTCTCGACATTGCGAATGGTGGCGAACTGCTCCGGGTACAGAATCGTGAAGACCCCGGCGAGTATCAGGACGCCCACGACTAGCTGCCACGCAGTCTTGGAGCGATGTGTCCGGCGCACGGGTCCAACCGGGCTCGAACCAGGCTGGACGGCTGAAGCGTCACTCACCGTGGGTGCCATCACTCCGGGCGAACAGGTACCGATGTCGCGGGCTCCGCGGACCGGCAACATCGGCGTATCGCCAGCTTCTCGGCTCTCCCTGTCCCGCAACCGATTGCACGCCGCGCACTCTATCCGGGGTCGATAGTGCGGTACTGGACGCCGCAAAGGCCTATTAGCCCTGGACCGCGAGCTCGGCGCCCGGCGGCCCGTTAGCTACTTGGGGTCATCGCCCTGACCGCGACAAGGCATGAGGCCGGGCTTACACGGTCGTGGTCGACGGCATTGCCAACTGGCAATCGCCTGATCGACAAGCACTCATCACCGACTTGAGGGCGGTGCGCGTGCTCTTGAGTTGAGCAATGCGCTCCTCGATTCGAACGAGGGCTCGCTCCAACCGCCAGATCTCGCTTTCGCAGTTCGCCGTCCCGGAGTCGTGGCTCTTGAGAGCCTCCACGATCTCGCCGAGACTGAGCCCGATCGACTGCAGTCGCTTGGCGAGGAGGATTCTCTCCGGGATGCCCTCGGGATGGTCGCGGTACCCGTATGCGGTGCGAGGGGCGGGTGGCAAGACCCCGGATCGCTCGTAGAAACGCACGGTGTCCACGGTGACACCGGCCCTCTTGGCGACTTCGCCAATCTTCATGAGAATCCCCTTGACTCTGGACCTTACTCCATACTTTACGCTGTGTACATGACTGAACAGAACGCGTATCCGCCGATTGTCTGCGACATGTCCTCGGCTTCGGACACGCCCGTCGAGCGCCTAGCCGAGTACGACCGACTCTTCGCCACCGCCTTGACGCAGCGGCGACGGACCTCCACCGAAGTCGTGTTCACCTTCCGGGCAGGGTCGGGGGTTCTCGAGTTGGTCGAAGGCCTGTCGGAGCGCGAGGCTGCCTGCTGCCGCTTCATGGCCTACAAGGTCGAGTCAGACGACAGGGTCGTGGTGTGGACGATCACAAGTGACGATCCCGCCGTCCGGGTGATACTCGATCAGTTCTACGAGTTGCCCGACCGTCAGGGAGACGGATACGAGTCGCTACTTGCCCGACTAGGTGCGGACGACACCGTCGACATCAGGCTGGGCCCCCGATAAATCGCCCCTTCCGGGCGTCCGCTCGATCTAGCGACGACTCTTACCCGTGGAGGCGGGCCGTGACTTCCCCCGTTGCGTCCACGGCGACGGCCACGGGCACGGCGGCGATGCCGTACTTTCGGCCCAGGTCGGGCCTCCGGGAGACATCCACCTCCACCACCGGTCGGCTTTCGCCACGAAGCTGCGCGGCCAGCGTCTGGCAGTCGGTGCACCAGGGGTGGGTGAATTGGACCACGATCTCACTATCGGGGAGCGGACCCTCTAGGTCGGCCAGATCCACTCGTCGCAGCTGACCTGTCCGCACCCGACGCAGCCGCGCCCCCCACTTGTATAGCTCGCACCCCACGCAGAGCCCGGTGGCGGCGGCAAGCAGCGCCAAACCGGCAACGAGGAGCCCCAGCACCCACCCGGCAACGGTGAATCCGACGAGGTGGAGGATGCTGGCGGCTGTGAGAACCACCGCACCGACGGTGTTGGCGAACCGTGGCGGACGTGAGTCCTCGATCGCACCCTCCCCGATCCGCGGCTGGACCCATTCGAAGTAGGCGACGCACGGCAGGCAGTAGCGGCGGCCGAACAAGAGACCAACTGCAAGCTGCGCAGCGAGGATCGCAAGCAGCGGCCACCAGTCGAGGAGAAATGCGAGCAGCGCAAGCGAACCGATCACCGATTGGTTGAAGCGGGGAGCCCGCGAGTCGATTACTTCGGTGTCTCGGTAGGGATCGGCGGTCCGCACCGGAACATCGGTGGTACGGGCGGTCATGGTCGAGTCGGACGGGGGCTATGCGACGTGATCATCAGGACGCTCCTCGAGGATCAGGGGCGGGCTGAGACGCGGGGCGAACCGGGCTTCCGGGTGGTGCGTCTCAGGAGCGCCGGCGACCGCGCCAAGCGTCCGGGTCGATCACCCGGAAGTTTGGACACCGCCGCACATATCGCATCGGGGCGATGCTAGCCAATCCTGACGGTGGGGGAGCCGAGGTCGCGGTCGAGAATCGAACCCAGCCGTTCCACTTCGTCGCTGAGGGCGCTGCGCGGCACCTTCCCTGTTTCCTTGAACCAGGAGACGTGAGCTTCGTCGCCCTCGAGTTCCCATGTGCCGCAGACCACGCCTTTGGACAGGACGACCGGTGCGATCCAACCGCTTTGCTTGCTCACCTCGGGTCGGCGCCCCGCAGGGATCACGTGGGGATCCTTGGTGCCGGGGCCGAGCACGTACTGATCGAACCCGGGTAGCAGCCTCACCGCCGAGGTCGGGGCCGTGGAAGCGAGATCATCGAGGTGCTCGGTCATGATGAAGGCGCGTTCGCCGTCCACATCGACCTCGGCAAGCCGGTCGCCGAGTCCTTCAAACCAGTCGCGTAGCTGGCGCTTGCCAAACCATCCGCCCGCCAGCCAGTTCCCGAACGCCTCGAAAGTTGCCGGTCCGAACGCACCGAGGTAAGCGGCGATGGCGACCGGGGCAGCCTCCTCCGGGTCGGGGACCCCGGCCCAACGGTCGCTGGCCGACTCGGGGAGGGTGAAGGTCACGCGGTTTCCCCGCTGCGGTCCGAAGCAGAGATCGCCCTGCCACGCCAGCGGTTTGAGCAGCGTCCCCCACCCCGAGCCGAGTGCCTCCCCGATTTGGGCGAGCCGCCTCTTTCGGGTGACCGCGGCAACGAGCTCCTCGCGGGTGAGGACCTGGCCGTCGAGAGCCCGGCGCACCGCCGCACGGAGTGACTCGATCTGATCGGGGCTGACCCCGAAATACTTCTGCCAGCTGGGTCGCTCCCACGACCTGCCCGAAGCCATCAGCGAGAGAAAGGCACCGCCTTCCTCGGGGGTGAGCAGGTGGAGCGTCCCCCGCATCGCCCACGTCTTGATCAGCCGGCCGCGGGAGAGTGCGGCGGCCACCTCGCCCTTGCGCGACTTAATGCGCCGCACCCGGACCGCCAGCTCGGCAGCCGATGCCACCTGCGCCTGCACTCCGCCGAGACGCCGCACCACGCCCGCCACCGGCAGTGTGCCGATGGGGTCGAGCAACTGCTGCTTCAACCGCCAGGCCAGAGCCTGCCGCCAGGTCACCTTGGTAGCCATGTCCGAGAGGCTATCGGTGGCCTCGAAAAGCGACGGCAGACGGCGGACGGCAGACGGCAGCCAGAGAGCAGTGAGCACCGACCTGCCTCCCCGAGATGAAAGGACGAGCAGCGTCGAGGGCAGAAGTAGCCGGGGCGGCGGACGCTTCCTCTCTAGGCTTTGAGCGTGCCAGCCCCCTCGTTGCACCCCTACTTGTCTCGGCTCGTTCGGGAGTGGGACGATGTTGCTCCTGGCGCTCTGCACCGGGCCATCGAGGGGTCGATGGTCATGGTGGACGTCTCCGGGTTCACCTCGATGTCGGAGCGGCTGGCCCGACACGGGAAGGTTGGCGCCGAGGAGGTCACTGAGGTCATCGGGAGCACCTTCGAGCGGCTGCTAGCCGAGGCATACGCATTCGGTGCCACCCTCGTCAAGTTCGGTGGCGATGCGCTGCTCCTTTTCTTCCGGGGTGAAGGGCACCCACAACGAGCGTGCGCTGCGGCGCACGAGATGCGCCACGCCCTGCGTCAAATCGGCGTGTTCAGGACCACGGCGGGCCAGGTCCGGCTGCGGATGTCGGTCGGGGTCCATACCGGGACGTTCGACTTCTTCATGGTGGGTGATTCTCATCGTGAACTGTTGATTGCCGGGCCGGCGGCGACGGCGACGATCATGGCCGAGAAGGTCGCCAGCGCAGGGCAGATCGTCATCACACCGGCGACCGCGGCCGAACTACCCAAGAGAGCCATCGGCAAGAGCGTCGAAACCGGCTTCCTACTCGCCGGGCACGTCCCCGTCCCTCGGGTCGACATCGAAGTGGCGCAGTCCAACCCGGGGTTGACGCAGTTCGTCCCCCTCGCCCTTCGGGAACCGTTGCTCGCCGGGCACGTGGAACCGGAGCACCGCCCGGCGGTTGTCACCTTTCTCTCCTTCTCCGACTTCGATCGGTTGATCCTCGGCGACGGGCCCGAGGCGGGGGCGGTGGCGCTCGACCGGCTGGTGAGGACGGTCCAGACCGCAGTCGACCGGCACTCGGTCACCTTTCTCGCATCAGATGCGGCCGGCGACGGCGGCAAGATCATTCTCACTTCGGGCGTCCCGCAGACCACTGGGTTCGATGCCGAGGAGATGCTTCTCGCCGCCAATGAGATCGCTCAAGCGCCGCTCGACCTGCCGGTACACATCGGGGTCAACTGGGGGCCGGTGTTCGCCGGCGAGGTAGGCCCGGGTTACCGCCGGACATATACGGTCATGGGTGACACGGTCAACCTCGCCGCCAGGCTGATGGCGCAGGCGGGGCCGGGTGAGGTCTTGGCCACACGCGACGTTCTCGGTCTCTCCCGCACCCTGTTCTTGACCGAGCGGCGCGAGCCATTCCAAGTCAAGGGAAAGCAGCACCCGGTCACCGCTCACGAGGTGGGAGCCCCATGCGGCACCCGGCAGGCCGCCGATGCCGGGATCCCGCTCATCGGGCGCGACGAGGAGCTTGCAGCGTTGGAGGATTCCTGGCGATCGACCGAGGCCTCCGAGGGTAGGCTGGTCGAGCTCGTTGCCGAGCCTGGGATGGGGAAGAGCCGGCTGCTCCAGGAGTTCCTCGTCCGTATCGGCGATACCCCCGTGGTGACGGCGGAATGCCGCCTCTACCAGGCAGGGACGCCCTATTTCCCTGTGAGGACCCTGCTGGCGGACCTTGTTGGCACCACCGGCATGGGTCCGGAAGAAACGGAGGCGGTGCTACGCGATGTCGTACAGCGCGCCGCCCCAGAGTTGACGCAATGGCTGTCGCTCCTCGGGGTTGTGCTTGACCTCGACATCGAGGAATCCTCAGCGGTGGCCCAACTCGACGATCAGTTTCGACCGGTCCGCACCGCAATTGCCGTCGTGTCGCTCATGGTCGCTCTGGTCAGAGCTCCGACCCTCTTCGTCATCGAAGACGCCCATTGGATGGACGAGGCGTCCCAGGAGGTCCTTGGCGCGTTGCTGGCCGAGCTTGGCGAGCGGCCGTGGATGTTCGTCCTCACTCGCAGGCCAGGTCAACAGGGCTCTCTCGCCACGGACTCGGTGGTGACAACGGTCGTCGAGTTGCAGCCGCTCTCCCGGCAGCAGGCGGAGACGCTGATCGCCGCTGCCACCGCAGACCAGCCTCTGCTGCCACAGCAGATGGCGAGCTTGGCGGAGCGGGCCGAAGGCAATCCCCTGTTCCTGATCGAGTTGCTCAACGCATTGCGGCAGGGAGGGAACGTCGAGACTTTGCCGCGCTCGGTCGAGGGCCTCATCTCGGCTCGCATCGACCGGCTCCCCTCAACCGACCGCAACTTGCTGCGGCGGGTCGCCGTCCTCGGCAACGAGTTCGATGCCGATCACACCGGCTGGGTGCTGCCTGCGATCCCAAAGGAAGCCCGGCTCAGGGCGTTCCGGCGGTTGGGTGCCTTCCTCAACCTGAGTGCCAACGGTTGGGTCGAGTTCCAGCATGCGCTGATCCGCGACGTCGCATACGAGGAGCTTGCCCTTCAAGACGCGGCTGGAGCTCCACGCCAATGTTGGCGACTCGATTTGTGCCACCTCGGAGGGCCAGCCCGAGGCCCATGCCGCCTTGCTCTCGCTCCACTACTACGCGGCGAGACGCTGGAACGACGCCTGGCGGTTCTCGCTGCTTGCCGGCGACGGTGCTAAGGAGATATACGCCAACCTCGAAGCGGCGCGCTTCTACGAGCGCGCCGCAGAGGCGGCGAGGTTCATGCCCATGATCGGGCACACGGCAAGGGCCGAAGTCCTCCGCTCGCTGGGGGATGTCAGGGAAAGGGCGGGGCTCTTCGCCGAGGCGGTGGAGGCGTACCGGCGGTCCTCGCAACTCACCGACGACACCGTTGCGCTGGCCGACCTCAAGCTGAAGCGGGCGGTGGTCCGGATGCGGCTCGGATCGTTCAGCCAAGCGCTGCGCGACGTTTCCGCCGGTCAGCGGCTGCTCGAAGGAGTCGATTCGGTCGAGGCCTCCCGGGTGCGGGCACAACTCCTGGCGCACGGCGCCCAGGTGAGGATGGCCCAAGAACAGGACAGGATGGCCATCGAGATGGCCCAGCGCGCCATTACCGAGGCTGAGGCGGCGGACGAGAAGCAGGCGCTCGCCGTCGCTTATGCGGTACTCGACACCTCGTACCGGTGGCTCGGTGAGACCGACAAGGCGGTGTACGCCCCCATGGCCCGCCAGTTGTACGAGGAGTTGGGCGATCTCTCCGGGCAGGCGACGCTGACCGGCAATCTCGGGATTGCGGCCTATTTCGAAGGGCGCTGGAACGACGCCATTCGTCTTTACGAGGAGAGCCGGGACAACCACCTGAAGGCGGGCAACGAGGTCCAGGCGGCCATATGGTCGGCGAACATCGCCGAGGTCCTCATCAACCAGGGGAAGATGGCGGCGGCGGAGGCGTTGCTCATCGAGGCGGTGCCCACGCTCGCCGCCGCTGGTCTCGACTCGGTGGCATTCGCCGAAGTGCAGATGGGAAGAGTGCTGGCGAGCCGCGGCGAGCTCACCGAGGCCATGACCATGATCGGGCGGGCACTCGACCACATCAAGGAGATGGGTCAGTCGATCACCGCCATCGACCGCAACGGTGGAACTGGCATCATCGCTCGTGTCTGCAGGCCGGCTGGAGGAAGCGATCGACAAGCTGGGTGGGGCTGGGGCCCGTTCGTCAGCGGGGGAGGCGTACGGGGCGAGGCTCCACCGGATCCGTGCCCGGGCCCTATCCGCGATGGACCGCGACGACGAGGCCCAAGCTGGAGCTTCTCAAGGGTCTAGAAATCGCCGATCGACGCCAGGACCCCTACGAGACAGCGATGCTCGCCCTGGCGCTGGCCGACCTCGCGCGCCGTCTCGGGGAACCGGTTGACGACGCCGCAGTCGATGAGGCGAGGCGGACGCTCAAAGATCTCGGCGTCGAACTGTCGTAGGCCGGTCTTCCCCCTCCGCACGGGAGGGGGAAGATCGGCGCCGTTTGCTTACCGCTTGCCCCGGGTGGGATCGCCGAGGAACTGCCAGATCTCGAACTCATCGACCTGAACGTCGAATTCCGAGCCGGCGGGTTGCGATGTGATGTCGATCTGCCGATCCGTACGGCAGTCGGGCACATCTGCGTTGGGCTGCCCCGGGTCGCAGTCAACGCCAACCACCTCTGCGCCGCCCGGTTCGAGGATCACGAAGGTCGGCTTGATCACGAGCGTCCCGTCCGCCTGGTAGTTGAGGAAGTAGGGGAGCCAGTCGATCTCCTCGATGAACACCGACGTGCCGACGGGGGCTCCGCCGAAGACGACAAACTGGGTGAACCCCTCGTCGGAGTTGACTCCCACGTCGAATGGATATGCCTGTGTCGGGGAATCGCAGCCCTCGGACGACAGCGTCACCGTTGCTGACGGCTTACCTTCCTCATTGATGGTGGCCGAATCGCCGCAACCGAGCACGACGGCAAGGTGGTTGCCGAAGTTGACGCCGGTGATCGGCGGCGTTGGCGAGGGTGACGGTGTGACCGGCGGGGGCCAAGCCGTCCCCGAGTCCCGTGCAGTCATCGTTCCCCGATGGCACCGACTGCTGCCAGTCGAAAGGTGCCTCTGCGTCTTGGAGGACCTCGCAGACCACGAAGGTCCCCGAGCCGAGCTCCATCGAGTAGTTGCCGTCGGAGTTGGTCACCGCCGACGGCTCACCTCCTCCTCGTCTGAAATGCCACGATGGTCCAGTTGGCCAGACCCTCCTCGACCGCATCCTGTTCGCCATCGGTGTCACGGTCGTGGAACTTGGTGCCCGAGATCGACAGCGGAGGAGGCTCGTCGTAGCAGATGGTGACGTGGCTGAGATTGTCGTACCTGTTCCCCTTCGGTGGGGCGTGCAGCACCGTGTCAGAGGTCTGCGGCCCGACCGCCGAAGCGAGATAGTCGTAGTGGTTCGCATTCGTTCCGCCCTTGACCACCACGTCGAATGCCACCCACCCCGGCGTGGTGATGGTGAAGTTGACGGTGCGCTGCGAGGAGTTGACCACCAGGTTGACCACCACTGTCCCGTCGGTGAAGGTTCCCGCTCGCCGGACTAGGGATGCGAAGCGAGTGGGTGGCCTCGGTGCCGACCACAGGGTCGGTGCAGTCATCGCCTCCGAAGTGAGGAATGATCGTCGGCTGGACGCCGTCGCCCGACGGATTGTTGGGTTGGGGCGCCGCGGCCGCCGGCACCATCGTCATCACCAAGGCGCCAATGAGCGCGCCCAGCACTAGTCCACGAACAGTCTTCATCCCGCCCTCCTGATCTCCCTTGACCGGAACCATAGCGGAGTAGGACGACTAATACGCCGAAAACGGTGGATCAGGATGGAGTGCGGTAGGCGGCGACAGCCTCGGCCACGGTGGCGTACAAGGGGATCTCGTCGCCTCCCTCGGAGCGGAGGACGTCGCGGACCTGCCCTACCCACGCGACGTCGTCTGACTGCGCCGAGTAGGTTCCGTGCCAGGAGTGAGTCGAGGAGGAGCAAGTGGAAGATGAATTGATCGTCGGACCCGTCGAGCTGGCGGTGATCGGCTTCCCGGAGACTCGCTTCACCGGTGCCATCGCTCCGGCGCTGGCGGACCTCGTCGAGAGAGGGGTCGTCTCGATCCTCGACTTGGTGTTCGTGACCAAGGACGAGGACGGCAACGTCCTCGGGGTCGAACTGAACGAGATGGAGGACCCTGCAGCGTTCGACGATGTCGACGGGGAGGTCAACGGACTGCTCAGCGACGAAGATCTTCAAGCGGCAAGCGAGTTGCTCGACCCGGGCAGCTCCGCAGCTCTCATCGTGTGGGAGAACACCTGGGCGCGGACGCTGGTGAATGCCATCCTTGAAGCAGGCGGGCACTTGGTCGCCCACGACCGACTAGATGCCGAGACCGTCAAGCAGGCATTGGCAGCGGCTCAGAGCGAATGAGGAGGATCAGATGAGGATGCGACGTGGAGTCGGCCGAGTCGGCCGCCCCGGCCTCGTCGGAACGATGGCCCGAACCGCAGTGGTTGCGGGCACGGCTACGGCAGTTGTCGGCGGCGTGAGCCGGCACCAACAGGCCAATCAGGACCAGGCGGCTGACGCGGCGGCTTGGGAGCAGCAACAGCAACAGGCAGCGATGGAGCAGGCGGCGGCCGAGGCAGTTGCGGCGCAACAGGCGGCGGCGCCGGCAGCGGCCCCCGCTCAGCCGGCGGGCGACAGCCGCATCTCTCAACTGCAGGAGCTTGCCAAGTTGAAGGAGCAGGGCATCCTCAGCGAGGAGGAATTCGCCGCCGAGAAGGCGCGCATCCTCGGAGGCTGACTCGGAGGTCAGCCGGAAACGATGCTCAGCGCCGCCCGATCGCCGGCGGCGAGGTAGATGACCAGCGGGATGAGCAGGCCAAGCGTTCCGATCACGGCGAAGACTGCCAAGGCACCGAAGCTGGCACCGGTTGATAAGCCGGCACCGGCAATTGTGGCTGCCGCGGCCGCGGTGGGCGGTGCTCAAGCGCGCATTCCGGATGCAGCGGCCGGGCGTGACACACCCCATATTGCGTTAGGTTCCCGGGTATCCGGTGCTCATAACCACCGACACTCTCTCGCTCTTCTTTGCTCTGTTGGCGCTGGCGTGCGGGGCGGCCGTGCTGGTGGCGGTAGTGCTCGCTCTGGTGGCCCGGCCGACGCTGGCGCGGGTGGCCACCGCGGTGCAACCGGTGGCGCTGTGGCTGGCGTGGGCAGTGGCGCTGGTGGCGACCTTGGGGAGTCTCTACTACTCCGAGGTGGCGCATTTCATCCCGTGCACGCTGTGCTGGTACCAGCGGATCGCCATGTACCCGTTGGCGATTGTGCTCGGGATCGCCGCCTTCCGCCGGGACCGTGGGATCTGGCGGTACGCGGTCCCGGTTGCAGCCGTCGGCCTGGCGATCTCGATCTACCACGCCTTCATCGAGTGGTTCCCCAACCTCGACGCCGGTTTCTGCTCGTTGGAGGTGCCATGCAGCGCGGCCTACGTCACCGAGTTCGGGTTCGTCGGGATCCCCTTCATGGCTGCATGTGGGTTCGCCATCATCATCGTGCTACTGCTGGTGGCCCGGTACCATCGGGCCACCCCCTCTCCGGAGACCCCTGTATGACAACGCCCCCTAGCCGCAGCGATTCGGCCGCACCACAACCGAGCCGCACCCCATTGGTGGTTGGGGTGGTAGTAGCTCTCGTTCTCGTCGCCGGTTTGGTGGCGTGGTTGGTCACCCGCTCGTCCGGCAACGGCGGCGCCGCCGAGGCGCCGGTGTTCGGCGAGGTGTCCGTCGAGGGCGATGCTCTCCCGGCGCTCGCCGAAGACGCAGATCCCTCGACCGATCCAGCGGTGGGGACAGCTGCTCCCGTTGTCAGCGGTACCGACTTCGCCGAGGAGGCGGTCACCCTTGAGGCGGGCGGCGAGCCAACGGTGATTCTCTTCCTGGCGCACGCGTGCCCGCACTGCCAGCGGGAGGTGCCCGCTATGCAGGAGTGGCTCGACGGAGGAGGGCTACCGGATGGGACTCAGATCCTCTCGGTGGCCACCGCCCAGGATTCCACGCAGCCAAACTTCCCCCCGGCTGCGTGGCTCGAGGAGGAGGGCTGGACACCGCCAGTTCTGGTCGACGACGAGGCGGGCACCGCCGCCACTGCTTTCGGACTGAGGGCATTCCCGTTTTGGGTGTTCCTCGACAGTGCAGGGAATGTGGCCGCCCGGGCCGTGGGGGAGATCGACCCGGATGCGATCGGTGAGGTCCTCGCCAGCCTCCCCTAGAATCACGGACCCATCGAGCCGTTTGCCAAATTCAGAGGCGCGGCGGTAGGTTCGATGGCCCTTCGGGGGTGGTGTAATAGGCAACACGACAGGTTCTGGCCCTGTTATTGAGGGTTCGAGTCCTTCCCCCCGAGCCGGCGGGATCACAACGCCCGCCGCCCGGTCCCGTCGTCTAGTGGCCTAGGACGCCGGCCTCTCAAGCCGGTAACGCCGGTTCGAATCCGGTCGGGACTGCAACACCTTGCCCGGCGGCAGGCCGCCGGGCAGTACATGATCGAGCGGCCTTCCGGCCGCGCTCACTTTGTGCTGATCGGGCTGTACACGCCAGCCCGATCAGGCCGAGGGGGCTGGCAGGAGCCACCCCCTCGGGCACCCCCCAAAAACGCACGGAACCACCGTCGCTGCATTCGTGTGGCTGGTCTGCCGTCTGCCGTCTTCCGTCTTCCGTCTCGCTCGAACCCACAACCCATAACCCATAACCCATAACCGCGAGCGAGCGCCAGCGAGCGAGCCTCTTAGGTATGCCCGTAAACCGGAATGTCTGCCCCGTTGATCACTTGCGAGGCGGGCGAGAGCAGGTACTCGATCACGGCCGCGATCTCGTCGGGGGTGGGCCAAGAGACGTAGTCGGCGAAGGGGAGAGCCGCCCTTGTTGCCGGGGTGTCGATGACCGACGGCATGAGCACGTTGGCCGTCACGTCGGTCTGATCGAGCTCGGCTGCCGCCGTCTTGGCCAGGGCCACCACCCCTGCCTTGGCGATGTTGAAGGCGACCTGTCCCGACGGCGTGTCCACCACGGCCCTGCTCCCCATGAGGATGATGCGTCCCACTCCGGCCTCGCGTAGGTAGGGGATAGTTGCCCGAACCGCGATAAACGCCGACCTGAGGTTGAGATCGATCATCCGCTCGAAGCGGAGGTCGTCGGTCTCCTCGACGTCGCGAGCGCCGGCCCAGCCACCCACCAGCGAGCAGAGAGCGTCGATCGACCCGAAATGCGATGCGGCCGTCTTGAGGAAGGCGCCCACCTCGTCGGCGTCGGTGGCGTCTACTCGCCGCAACAGCAGGCGATCCTCGTCGAGCTCCACCTGGCGCTCGAAAGCCTCCGCCTCGTCCGGTATCAGATAGGTGACGGCGAGACGGGCGTCGCCTCGGGCAAGTCGCTTGACCAGCGCGGTCCCCAGGCCGCCGGTGCCGCCGGTGATGACCACGGTGGGCTTCTCTTTCATCTTCCTCCTGCCAGGTTCATTTAACTGGGGCCACAGATTACGACGCCACCGGCGAGCCGGCGGTCAGCCTGGCTCATCTGGCTGCCGCTGGCGACACACTCTTTCAAGTGCTGGTAGCTTGCGCTGCGGGGCGAGACTGACTGGAGGAAGGCCATGGCTGGGATCACCTTCGACTCGGTTGGCAAGGTCTACCCGGGTGGCACCAGGGCAGTCACCGATGTCAACCTGGAGGTCGGCGACGGCGAGTTCATGGTGCTCGTCGGCCCGTCTGGGTGCGGCAAGTCGACGCTGTTGCGAATGGTCGCCGGGTTGGAGGACATCAGCGAGGGCGAGCTGAAGATCGGCGATCGGGTGGTGAACGACGTCCCACCCAAGGACCGGGACATCGCAATGGTGTTCCAGAACTACGCCCTCTACCCGCACATGTCGGTATTCGACAACATGGCCTTCGGCCTCAAGCTCCGCAAGATGCCGAAGGACGACATCCGGCGCCGGGTCGAGGACGCCGCCAAGACCCTGGAGATCACCGAGTACCTCGACCGCAAGCCGAAGGCCCTCTCTGGCGGTCAGCGGCAGCGGGTGGCCATGGGTCGGGCCATCGTGCGCGAGCCGTCCGCGTTCCTGATGGACGAGCCGCTTTCCAATCTCGACGCCAAGCTACGTGTCCAGATGCGTTCCGAGCTGGGTCTGCTCCATGCCCGGCTGCAGACCACAACCCTCTATGTGACCCACGACCAGGTCGAGGCGATGACGATGGGTGACCGGGTGGCGGTGATTCGCAAGGGAACGCTGCAGCAGGCCGACACCCCCCGCGTCCTCTACGACGAGCCTATGAACCTCTTCGTGGCGGGCTTTATCGGGTCACCCTCGATGAATTTCATCTACGGGACCCTGCTCGAGGAGGACGGCGGGCTCTCCATGCAGTTCGCAACGGAGACGTTGACTGTGGACCGTTCGGTACTTGGCGAACGACCCGGCCTGGCGGCGTACGCCGGCAAGGAGACGGTGATAGGGGTGCGGCCCGAGAGCTTCGAGGTGGCCTCGGCGGCTAGCGGCGCCGATCCGGCCCAGACCATCGAGGTGACTGCCGACATCACCGAGCAGCTGGGAAGCGAGGCGTACGTCCACTTCATCAGCCCGCAGCGACCGGTGGTCACGCCCGATATCCGCGAGCTGCTTGAAGACGAAGGGCTCGACGAGACCTCGCTGGGCAACGAGACCAAGATGGTGGCTCGAGTCAACCCCGACCAGGCCCCCAAGACTGGCGAGACCACTCGCTTATGGGTGGACACTTCCAAGCTCCACTTCTTCGACGTGGAGACTGGGCAGGCGATCCGATAGGCGCTTGGGAGCCTTCCACTACGGTGTGAGGCGCTTGAAGGACTCGGCGAGTGGAAGCCCGGCGGGCTCGCCCTGCTCGCGCGGCCCATTGGCGGATCCGGTCCTCGAAAGCGCGCCTCGCCACATCGGAGCTCAGGGCGTCGCCCATCGTGGTCTGCGCCTGGCTGGAGTGATGGAGTAGGGCAGCGAGCTTGCGGTCGAAGGTCCCGGCGATGTCCTCGTAGTGATCCGGCTCGTCGGCGGCCCACAACAGGAGCGATCCCGGGCGGTGCTTCTCGACTCCACTGGTGAGCTGCTCTGGGAAGAAGAGGTGGTCGCGTGCCGCTACTACCGCGTCGACTGCAGCGAACCCGGTCACCCGGTGATCGGAGTGCAACATGTAACGCTTCCATGGGTCGTGGGTCAGCACCACGTCGGGGCGGAGCCGGCGGATCCAACCGGTGAGCTCGCGCTTCAGGTCGACCGACGGCTCGAGATCTCCGTCCACCGCCCCCAACATCACCACATCGGTTGCTCCCAGCTCATCGGCGGCGGAGCGCTGCTCGCCGTGGCGGGCGGCGACGAGCTGTTCGGGGGTCAGCGCCGGGTCCCAGGTCCCCTTGGATCCGTCGGTGACCACCAGCATGGTGACTTCGCAGCCGGCAGCCGACCACCGGGCCAGGGTGCCCCCGGCGCCGAACTCGGCGTCGTCGGGGTGAGCGCCAATGGTCAGTGCCCGGGCTGGGGTGGCGAGGGTCTCGGGCATGGGCGTCATCCGGTGGCGGCGCGTTGCTCCGACAGATCGCGCAGCCACCACCCGGCGGGCAGCCGCGCCATCGCCGGCAGGTCGCCGGCCCGGTCGAGGTCCCAGACGAGTCCGGTCCGGACGACGACCTCCGGGTCGGTGGCGGCGGCGAGGTGGCGGTGGAAGCTTCCCGGCCCGTAGGAGAAGCGGAATGGACCGGTGCCCCCGACGAGGTTGGTACCTCCGTCCCAGGACGGGGCGAGAACTGCCCGACCTCGGTGGATGACATCGATGCAGGCGTTCAAATCGGCGACGCCGAGCAGGGGAAGGTCGGCATGGCACACCAGCCATGAATCGGCCCCCGCCGCAGTCACTACGGCGGCGGCTGCCCGGTCGAGACCGCTACCCGGCCGAGGCTCTGCTATCGCCATCGCGCCGGCATCTCGGGCCAGACGGGTGATCTCGGGGTCGTCGCTCACTACCGCGACCCCGGACCCGGTGGCCAGCGCCGCGGCGATGGTTCGCTCGGTGCAGCGGCGAACCAGCAGGCGGCGGGTTGACGCCTCCATGTCACCAGCCAGCCTGGCCTTGGCGTCGGCAAGCGGCTTAACCGGGATTCCGATGAGCGGCACTGCAGCAGGGTAACGACGGTGCCGGTGGTTCCTTGGCCGCCGGGCACCGGTAGGCTCCGCCCCCGTCCTCAGGATCATTGACCAGGAGCTGGCCGAGGCACCATGCGTCGTCAGACCAAGATCGTGGCAACGATGGGGCCCGCCGTGGCCTCGCTCGGGCATGTTGGCGAACTGATCCACGCCGGGCTCGATGTCGCCCGGCTCAACTTCTCCCATGGCGGCCATGACACCCATCGCCAGTTCGCCGAGCTGGGTGCGGGAGGCGGCTAGCGACGCTGGCGCCAACGTGGCCCTGCTCCAGGACATCCAAGGGCCGAAGCTCCGCTTGGGGATCTTGCCCGATGGCAAGGTGCAGCTCGATCGTGGTGAGCAGGTCGATCTGGTACCGGGAGCGAAGAGTGGTGACCGCTCGCACATCCCTGTCGACTACGAGCACCTGTTGGAAGATGTCGCCCCGGGCCGCTCGGTCCTGGTCGCCGATGGGCTGGTCAGGCTGGAGGTGGCGGAGAGGTTGGAGGACAGGCTGCGGTGCGTTGTCGTGGCTGGTGGCGAACTGGCCGACCACAAGGGTGTCGCCTTCCCCGGGTCGTCGCTCCGAGTACCCGCCGCTGACCGACAAGGACGCGGCCGACATCGCTTTCGGGCGAGAGCTTGGGGTCGACTACGTGGCCATGTCTTTCGTGCGCAGTTCCGAGGACATCCGGCAGGTAGCCGCACTGGTCGAGCCGGGTACGCCGATCATCGCCAAGGTCGAGTTGGCGGCGGCTTACGAGAACCTGGACGACATCATGGCTGCAGCCGACGGGGTCATGGTGGCGCGGGGCGATCTCGGCGTCGAGTTGCCGTTGGAGCGGATCCCGCTGGTCCAGGCCGACATACTCGAGCGGGCCAATGCGGCGGGGCTGCTCACCATCACCGCCACCGAGATGCTGCAATCGATGGTGGAGGTGCCACGTCCCACCCGGGCCGAGGTCACCGACGTCGCAACCGCGGTCACCGAGGGGACCGATGCGGTGATGCTCTCGGGCGAGACCGCGGTCGGGAAATACCCGGTGGAGGCGGTCCGCATGATGGACACCATCTGCCGCGAGGTGGAGACCGGGCTCCGACCGCAGCGACGCAGCGCGCATCCAACGCTGAGCTCGGTTCCGACCTTTGCTTCGGCCATCGCCAAGGCGGCGGTGGAGGCTGCCGTGGACCTCGACCTCTCCACCATCGTCGCTTTCACCGAGACGGGGAGCACCGCCCGGCTTCTCTCCAAGTACCGCCCGGCGTCGGACATCGTCGCCTTCACGGCCAGGGAAGCGACCCTTCGCCGGATGGCCCTCTACTGGGGAGTGACGGCTGTCCCCTTCGAGCGCCGCGCCTACACCGACCTCGAGATCGCCGCCGCCGAGAAGTACCTCGAAAAGGAGAGGCTGTGCACCCGGGGCGAGGGTGTCGTCATGGTTGCCGGGATCCCCGCCAATCGCCAGGCCTCCACCAACCTGATGAAACTGCATGTGATCGGCGATCGCGACCGCGGCGTCGCCTCGCAGCGTGATGGCCGTTCCACGGGAGGGTTGAGCGGCCCGGTGTAGAGTCCACCGGCCCGACCGAGGAGCCGCCAGGTGGGCCAACCGATCCAGGTCGTCGATCGTGTCGTGCTCGGCGACGTTGCCCTGTTTGACACCGATCGCACGCTCACCGGCCAGGACGGCGAGACCTACACGACCAGGGACGATGCCGAGCCCGGGGACACATTCGGAGCAGCCATCGCCGCCCGCCTGCTCGATTCCGACGACAAGCCTGGGCGGGGTGTTCGTGCTCTCCAACACGCTGTCACTGCGGCGGCCCGAGGGCTGGACCGACGAAGCACTCGACAACGCATCCGAGACCATCCGCACCTTCTTCATCGTCTACGACGAGAACAAGCCTCCGGGGGCGATGGAAGAGCCAGAGGTGGCTGAGGCGGCGGAGGAAACTGCCGAAGAGGCCGAGGCGGCCAGCGAAGAGGGATAGCTGGCGGCCCGACGTTCATTCCCCCCCGGCGGGGGGTACCCGACGCCGGAGGCGTCGGGGGAGGGGGGCTGGCTCACTCCCTGGGATGCGACGGTCGCGAGTCGGTCACCGTTGGGAGCTCGGCAGCCCCCCTACCCGCTGCTCCGTAGCGGGGCCCTTCCCCCCTGCGGGGGGACGGACTCTCCCTGCCATCTGTCCTCACGGCGCCGTCGTCGGCGGGGCGGTGCCCGCCGGAGCGGTCGTGCCGGGTCGGTGGTCCGGCGGTGGCTGCGTCGTGTCCGGTGGCGGCCGGGTGGTGTCTGGCGGCGGCTGGGTCGTGTCAGGTGGCGCCGTGGTAGTCGTGGGCGGCGCCGGGCAGGGCTCGCCGGTGTAGTCGACGGACTCCGGAGGGAGTCGGCACGGGTGGCGCTCCACCACTATCGGTTGCGGGCGGTAACGCCAAGTCCATGTGACCTCGCGCTCGGTGCCGTCGGGATAGGTGATGGTGCGGACCACATCGACCGAGAACCCTTGCGTTCCTTCGGACACACGACGTTCCTCTTCCAGGGCCGAGTCCGCTGTTGCCCTCGTACACGGTCGTGGTCGGATCGGTGAAGCCGTACGGCTCACCGGTGGCGGCTTCGACCACCATGGAGTCGCCGTCGCCCTCGGTTGCCACGAACACGTCGGCGGTGCGGTTACCCGGCACGTGCTCGCCCACCAGCGATCTGCCACCGTTGCATCCATAGAGCCTGACCGTGATCGATGTGTCTGTGTACTCGGTCCGCACGAGGACCCCGCAGTCCCCGTCGTTCCGGAAGGCGAGGTCGGGGGTGGGCCATGACAGGGTGGCCTCGACTCCTTGGGGATAGCGACTAAACCAGAAGCTGTGCGGTGTGTGGGTGATGTCCACGAAACCTCCCCAGAACACCGCGTTGTAAAGCGTGGTGGTGAACTGGCTGATCCCGCCACCCAGGTTGTCGTCGACAACCACCCCACCGATGATGGCTGGCGCCTCTTGGTACCCCTCTTCGGCGCTGCGCTCGCCGACGTAGTCGTTGAGCCAGAACTCCCTGCCGGCAGGGACGATTGCGCCGTCGACCTCCTCGGCGATGAGGTGGATATTGTCGACCCGAGGCTCACAGCAGGCGTGGTAGGTGGTGAACTTGGAGACGAGATGCTCGATTCCCAGCGCTTCGAGCTGCTCGGTGGTCACCTCGGGCTCGGCCCCCTTCCTGAAGGGGAGCACGCCCGATCGGCTGCCACGCAGCGCTGCGGCGCGGAGAGCATCAGCAGCGCCCTGTGGATCGATGACCGTCCCGGCCCGACCCGGATCGATGGACACCGTCTCGTCGGAGTTCACGATGAAGCGGGCGTCCACCGGAGGCAGTTCGAGTTCGGAGCGAAGACCCTCGAGCCTGGCGGCCACTTCGTCGGGACGAAAGCCCACCTCGATTGCCGGGTCATCCCCGCCGACGATCCTGTTCCGGAAAGCGTCTACGAGGTCGTCCACCTCGAAGGTCACCTCGGCATAGGGGTCTTCCCGGTAGAGGACGACAGGTCCGTCGAGCAGCGCCTCGGCCACCACCACCGCTCGGTCGACGTCCTTTCTGGTGAGCTCCGGCTTGATCTCGATGATGCCCGCCTCCGCCGGCTGGCGGTCCCGGAGGAGTAGTTGTTCGACCAAATCGGAGGTCAGCTGTTCGCGGTCGATGCCGCGGCCCGTTCTCGGGTAGCGAGCAATCGGCTCGATGCCATCGAGCCGAACGGCCCCGTTGAAGGGCTGGTCGCCGACCACGTTCCGATCCCAGCTGTCATACACGGGCTCGAGCCTGTCCCGGTCCACGCTCCCGGTTGGGGGGATGACCTCATCGCGGAACAGGTGCGACAGCCACCAGCGGAACTGCTCGATGATCGAACCCTCGCGCCCCACGGCCATCGCCTGTTCGGCCAGCTCGGCGGTGTCAAGCCGAAAGCCGATGGCGTCGGGACTGATCCGGAAGGTCTCGTCGACCACCTCGACCGCCACCGGCTGGACCGCCAGCTCGTCTTCGAGACCGAGCACTGCCCGCTCCGCCGCGGCTGGGCCGAGCCCGGACAGGTCGGTGTCGCCGACCGACACGTTCCGCAGGACTTTGCCCTGATGGATGGCGCGATCGACTGCGTAGCCGCCGATGATTAGCAGAGCGACCGCCATCACGGCTACGACCGATAGGAGAACGGAGCGGGAGCTTCGTGCCATGTAACGAGCGGTGGCTCTCCAGAACCGGCGCCGAGTGTAGGGTCCGCGGTCCGCTGGGCGGAATCCTCCTCCGGATACGATGATCGGCGTGATCGAATTCCCCCCGGTGAAACCCGGGGATCCGGTCCGGATATCGGCATCGACATTTGTCGACTACCTCCGTTGCCCGGCATCGGCCGACGCCCGATTGCACCGTGTTTTTGGGCCCGACACCAGGGCGTCCTTCTCTGGCGGGCTGGCCCACCGCGTGTTCGCCCGCCACCTCGGGCAGGGGTCGATCGACCCGAATGGGTTCCACCAGGTGTGCCGCGAGGAGATCGGCTCGTCTGCCCTCAACATGAAGATGGCCGGGCTCGGGCTGGGGAAGCCGAGCATGCTGGTGCCGCTCATCGACGAGGTGCAGGCGCTGTACCAGCGGTTCCGTTCGGTCCCGGTCGAGGGCTTCGTCGGCGCCGAGGTCGAGCTGGCTGCCGAACCGGCCGACGGGGTGAGCCTCGTCGGGAAGGTCGACGCAGTGTTTGGCGACGACCGCGGTTCTCGTCTCGTCGACTGGAAAACGGGCGAGTTGGGCGAGCCTCTTGTTCAACTCCAGTTCTACGGGTTGCTGTGGGCACTCCAAGAAAACGAGCTTCCCGGTCGCCTGGAGGCGGTGTCAGTGCGAACGGGTGAGCGATTTTCCACCGTGCCATCGCGGGCCGAGCTGGAGAAAGTGGCGCAGCAGGTGGCCGAGATGGTGACTTGTCTCAGGACGGCATGGGCCTCGGGTGCCGAGCTCGAGGTGTGCGGCGGACCATGGTGTCGGTACTGCCCGTTGCTCGAGGATTGCGGTGAGGGGACGGCGGCGGTCGGTCAGGGTGCCGAGCTGGCGAGCCCGGCCTTGTGACGGGGATGGATTGATGCGGGTGGTGGTGAGCGGGGCGGGCGGTCCGATCGGCGCTGCGTTGACCGACCTGCTCGAGAGCCAGGGGGACCATGTGGTTCGGCTCACCCGCGGCGATCCCGGTTCCGACATGATCACTTGGGACCCCGACGGTGGGCGGATCGATGCAGCCGGTTTGGAAGGCGCCGACGCAGTGGTGCACCTCGCCGCCGAGCCGATCGCCCCGCCCCTCACCAAGGGGAAGCGAGAACGGGTGTTGGGCAGCAGGTCGAAGGGGACGCGGCTTCTCGCCTCGACCCTGGCCGGTCTGGATAAGAAGCCGGATGTCCTGTTGAGCGCTTCGGCGATCGGCTTCTACGGCGATCGAGGCAACGAGACGCTCACCGAAACGAGCGCCGCGGGAACCGGCTTCCTCTCGGAAGTGGTACTCCAGTGGGAGGCGGCGACGCGGCCCGGCGGAGGAAGCCGGGATCCGGGTCGTCCACGCCCGCACCGGCTTGGTTCTCACCGCTCGGGGAGGTGCGTTGTCGAGGCTGCTGATCCCCTTCAGGCTGGGTCTGGGTGGCCGGCTCGGCTCCGGTCGTCAATGGTGGAGCTGGATCTCGCTCACCGACGAGGCGCGCGCAATGGCGTACTGCATCGAGACCGAGGAGCTGAGCGGGGCGGTGAACCTCACCTCACCGACGCCGGTGACCAACGCCGAGTTCACAACGCAATTGGCTGCCGTGCTGCGCCGGCCATCTGCGATCGCGGTACCTGCCGCGGCGCTGAGGCTGGCTTTGGGATCCGACCTCGCCGAAGGCCTGGTGCTGGCGAGCGCACGGGTCATGCCCGAGCGGCTTCTCCAGAGCGGGTTTTCGTTCCGGCACGAGCGAGCTCGACGAGGCCCTCGCCGCCGAGCTCTGAGGTCGGGCATGACACCGGGATGTCACACCCCCCGGATACAGTGCGCGCATGGTCGTTGTGGAGTTGGTGGAAAACGAGGTGCGCATCGAGCAGCTGACGGTGCGTGACCCACTGCTGTGCTCCATCCTTCGCAACCAGACCCCCGAGCGGCGGGTCGAGCTCGTCGAGCGAGCACTTTCGGTGGGGGCTCGCGGGCTGATGACCATGGGGCTTGGTGTGGACCTAGCCGAGGTGGACGACCGCGTGCGACGCAGCGTCGCCGAGGGCACCGCCGACGCCAGGCGTCAGCTCGAGGCCATCCTTGAGCGGGCCGTGAGCGAGCTGTCTGGGTCCTTCGATCCCGAGCACCGAACGTCGGCGACCGCCCGCGCTCTCGCCGAGTTCGGTGTGGTCCGCGATGGTCTTCTCAACGCTATCGATCCGGGTCACCGCGACAGCGTCGCCTCGAAGTTCCTCGGCGAGCTCGACGAGTTGCTCGGCCCCGGCGGCAAGCTCGAGGGCGTGCTGGAGCGATCTCTCGACCCGTCGGCGGATGGGTCGGGCTTCTCCAGGATCGCCGCCATCTTCGAAGACAAGCTCACCGAGTTGCGCGATCTAATGGTCAGGCGACAGGGCGCAGAGGCAGAGGCCGAGCGGGGCACCCGCAAGGGGTTCGACTACGAGACGGTGATCGAAGAGCGTCTCCGGGTGATGGGACGCGCCATCGGTGGGTGTGTCGTCGAGAACACGGGGCGGACCCCTGGTGAGCTGGCAGCCGGCTCGGTTGTCGGTGACTTGGTGGTGACCCTTCCCACGATGCGCAGAGTGGTGGTCGAAGCGAAGAACACCGCCAAGCTCACGGTTCACGGGCCAAAAGGCATCCTCCGCGAGCTCGATGATGCTCTGGCCAATCGTGCGGCAGATGCTGCGGTGTGCGTCTCCGCTGTCGCTGCCTTCCCCGCCGAGGTGGGGATGTTCGGGATCTATGGGAACCGGGTACTCGTGGTCGACGACGGCGAGGGCACCCTCCTCGAGGCTGCGGTGCGGGTTGCCGCATTGCTGGCCGAGCGGACCCTGGCAACCGGCCGTGATGCCTTCGACGCCGACGCGTTGGCAAGGCGGCTGGCCAATATCCGCGAGCTAGCCAATGACCTCGGTGCCAGTCGCCGTCAGCTCACCGATGTCTCCAAGTCGGTCGAGATGGTCTCCGTCGGGCTGGGCACGCTGCGGTCGACACTGCTGGCCATGGTCGACGAGGCAGTCGCCGACCTGGCCCGCGTCCCCGTGGCCGACGTGCTCGACCTACCGCGCCGCGAGGTGGTCTGAGAGCCACGAAGACGGAAGACGGAAGCCAATCCGATTCCGTCCCCCCGTAGGGGGGAAGGGACCCCTGCGGAGCAGCGCCTCCTTGTCCGTCCCCCCGTAGGGGGAAGGCGCCCCGCTGCGGAGCAGCGGGTAGGTGGGTTACCGAACCTGTAAAGGTGCTTGCTGCGCGCCCGTCGCACCGTAGGCAGTGAGCCAGCCCCCTCCCCCGACGCCTCCGGCGTCGGGTACTCCCCCCGATGGGGGGAGGGGAATCATGCGGTCTGCGCGATCACCCGAAGTCCGCTCGTGACTCCACCTTCGCTGTTGCCTGCCCTAGCTCGGCCAGCATGCCTGCCAGTTCGGCACGGTCGCGGGCGATTCGGCGCAGCGGCAGCCCGAGGCGGCGGTCGATTTCCTCGGCGAGGTGGGCTCTCACCCCGACGCGGTAGAGGTCGGCGGCGCGCTGGCCGGCACGCCGGCCCGAGGATCGCACCATGGCTGCGACGAGAAGTCCCACCATGATCGCCAAGAGTGCGGCGATCGCAGGCCAGGGCCAATTGCCCGGACGGAGCACCTCCGGCTGTGCCCACGCCCACACCCCGGCCCCGATCAGCAGCAACAGGATCAGGGTCTGGATGACCGCTGCCACCGGCCACCATCGGGAGCGCACCACTTGGGGCCCGGAGCGGTGGCGGGTGCGAACCGTGTCTGCCGCGGCCTCGAGCTCTCCTTCCACCCTCTGGGGGGAGAACTCCTGGCGGAGGTGCTCTCCAAATGCCCCTCCCGCTTCGAATGAGATGTCGCCGATCAGCTCCTCGACCAGCACCGCGGCCGATGGCAACCCGGCACCGGCGGCCGCCCGTTTCCCGGCTACTGCTGCCGCCTCGTCGGTTGTCGCTCCTAGCGCCCGACCGGCGGCGCTGCGGCGGAAGCGGTGAGCCAGCCGGCCGATCGGTCCGCTACCACGGGCAAGGGCGAGGCGTACTCCGTCGCGCTGGGCGGCGTCGGTCACGCTGACGTCGACCATCGCCGCCGATAGCGGACCGCGGCAGAAAGGTCGCGGCACTCCGTCCAGCGACGATCGACGTCGAGCCCTCCTGCGGTGACGCCGGTCACCTCGGCCAACTCGGCCGACGTCCGCCGGATGTCGGCCACCATCTTGGTGATTGCCGTGTTCTTCCCGGCGACTCGGTCATCGAGCAGGCGGTGCAGCTCGTCGATTCCCTCGGGCGGCCCGTCGGGCGGGTCGGCTGCCGTGGCCAGGACGACCGGTTCCTGGATTCCGTCGGCGACGAGACGCTCGCAGAGATCGGCGACGACCTCCTCCCTAACCCCTGTCGGCAGACGATCTACCTGGTTGAGGACGAACAGGAAGGTGGCGCTATAGCTGGCGAGCGGGGCCAGCCAGGTCGCATGGATGGCGGCGTCGGCGTACTTCTCGGGGTCGAGCACCCAGACCACGGCGTCCACCCTGGGGACCAGTCGCCGCACGGACAAGAGGTGATCGGGGGCGACCGAGTCGATGTCAGGGAGATCGAGCACCGCCACCAGCGGCATACCTTCCTGTTCGACGCGCTCCTCGATGCCGAGGTCGTCGAGCAAGCGCACCAGACCGGGCTCGGGGTTGTTTGGAAGCAGGGCAAGTGGCTGATCCGTGGTCGGGCGAAGCGGACCGGTCGGCGCCACCGCGGCGCCGGCCAGCGCGTTGAGCAGGCTCGACTTCCCCGACCCGGTCCCGCCAGCCAGCGCCGTCACCACGGTCTCCCCGAGAAACCCGGCCCGCTGTCGGACCATCCGGGTGCGCTCGGCGGCGGCACCGATCAGGCCCGGTTCCACCAACCCCGCGGCGCGAGCCACAGCTCGGTCGAGGATGTCGACCGCGGCGTCGAGATCGGGGATCATCCCACCACCCCAGCCACGCCTTGGCGTATCTCTGCCGCGGTCGTGTCGGCATCGGTGCGGTCGGTCACCACCGTGGCAAACCTCAGGCCATCGGTCTCGATGACTTGCCCAACTGCCCGAGCCAAGTCTGCGGCGGGCCTCTTCGACGAGCGCACGAGCCGCCACCTTGCCGAAGACGTGCTCGAGGATCTTCTGCTGCGCCGCCGCTGCCCCTGCGGCGATGCCCAACTCGGCCCCGGTGATCCCCGCCGTGTGGACGAACACGGTCAGGAGCAGGACCACTGCCGCGGCGTTGACACCGTACGAGGCGGCCTGGGCTTGCTTCTTCTTTCCCTGGCCTTGCTCGCGCACCAGTCTCACCACGTCGCCCATCCAGTCGGCGACGGCATTGCGTGCCTCGTTCTCGGTCTGCGGGTCGTGCCGCCATAGGGCGCCCTCAGGCACATCGGAGAGCAGGACCCGCCCAGTGGCGTCGGTCTCCCATGCCGCTGCTGCTGAGCGGGAGGCAGCATCGGCACGTCGGGTGACGGTTGCCACCAACTCGCTGCCCGCCTCTGCACCCAGTTGGGCCACCACTGGCCGTCCGCCGAACACACGGCGTGCCCAGTCCCGGAACCGGGTCGCCCCCGATGCGAGCGCCCGGGTGAGCTCGCCGGTCCCGACGAACTCCTCCCACCGGGCGAGAACCTCGCCGCGGATGAGCGTCCCTTCGGCCAGCGACACCGCCAGCCGGTCCACCTCGACCTGGTAGGGAGCGGCGGCGGCCTCGATCAATCGGTTGCCGATGGTCTCGCTCTTGCTCAACCCGATCCGCTATGTCGAGCGCGGCGGCGGCGACCTGGTCCGTGGTCCCGGCTATGGCCTGGGCCAACGCGGCATCCCGCCCCGATCTCTCACCGAGCGCCTCCAGTCGGGCGCGAATCTGGGCAACGGCCGAAGGGGGCAGTGTCCCGGTGGCGGGATCGATCGTCTGTTCGTCGATCACAACGACGGGCCCGAGGAGACCGGCGTCGGTCAGCAGCCGCGTGTAATCGCCGAGCACGCTCTCCGACCGAGGGGTGACCCGGTTGAGGACGAGCACCGTGGTCAGGTCGCGCCTCTTCAACCGCTCCAGGAACTCCCATGGGACGGCGTCTGCATATCGTTGCGCGCTGGCCACGAACACGGCGACATCGGCAGCAGCCAACAGCTCCTCGGCCATCGCGCGGTGTCGTCCCACCACCGAGTCGAAATCGGGGGCGTCGACCACGCTGAGGTGGTGGAGCATGGGATCGTCCGAGGCCGCCACCATGAGCGGCCGTTCGTCAGTGGCACCGTATGACCCGACGAACCGCTGCCGGTAACGGTCGGCATTGGCTTCGTGACACCAGACCACAGGGGCGGTGGTTGTCGGCCGGAGAACGCCCGCGGCGCTGACCGCCCGTCCTGCCAACGAGTTGACGATGGTCGACTTCCCGCTCCCCGTGGAACCGACCACCACCGCAAGGATCGGCGCTTCCCAATCGGCAAGCCTGGGAAGGAGATACTCCCGAATCGACCACAGCAGCTCGGCACAGGCCGCCCGATCGCCTGCCTGCGTGGGTGTCGGGAGCTCGAAGCGGACGCGATCGAGTCTCGAGGCGAGGTCATGGAGAGCGGGGCCTAGTCCGGCCGCCGGGTCGGTGGTCCCCATCGGTCCCGATTGTGGCAGAGCTAGGAAGGTGGTAGGTGATAAGTCCTGAGTGGTAGGTGTTGATTCTGCCGGTTTCGTAGCGCTGAACGGCTCGGGGCAGTCTCCGTTTTCCGTCGCCGCAGTAGCCTGATCGGCCCCACGTGGAAGCCGGCACAGCTGGTCGGCGGGGGATGGTGCGGAATGTAGGAGCGGGTCACAGCGATGACCGAATGGCGTGAATGGGTCGCATGGCGGCGGATCGTCCGAGTGGCGGACGATCCGATGGAGAGCGCCGCCGCCGTGGGGGTTGATGCGGCGCGCGCTCTTGGAGAGCTGGCGCAGACCGTGGCGGCTCTGGCCCCCGAGGCGTATCCGGAAGCGGTGCTCGACGGCGCGGAGCTGCTCAACCAGCGCAGGCAGGGGATGGCGCCGATTGCCAACCTGCGCAATCTCGTCTACCTGAGAGCCGTTGACGGCGTCGACGGTCTCATTGCGGCGCTCGACGAGTACGTCGAGCACATCGCAGACGCCAGTGACCGGCTGGCAAAGGTCGGCGCCGACCTCATCTCCGATGCCGGGACGGTACTGGTCCACGCTCACTCCACCTCGGTGCGCGCCGTCCTCGACGAGGCTCGGGGCAGGGGTAGGTGGTTCACCGTCACCTGCACCGAAGCCCTCCCCACCGGCGAAGGGGCGGAGATGGCATCCGAGTTGGCGTCGGCTGGGTACCAGGTGGAGCTGCTTACCGACGGTGCCGCTTCCGAGGTGATCGGTGGGATGGACTTGGTTCTGGCCGGCGCCGAGGCGCTCGGCCCGCGATCGGCGATAAACAAAGTCGGCACCGGCGACCTGGCCGCCGCAGCCCGTCGCAGTGGCGTTCCGATCTACCTAGTCGCTTCCACCGGGAAGGTGCTCCCTCCGGCGCTCTTTGACGACGCCGCTCGACTGCAGGGTCGGATGGGTGTCTCCGAGGTGGTGGCACTCGCCGCGGTCACCGGTGTCATCACCGAGCTGGGTGTGCTCTCTGCGGAAGAGGTGTCGGGTCTGGCCAGCCGCGGCGCCGTCGCCCCCGAGCTGCCCTAATTTCTTGCTAATGCTGAGTCAGGCGGGGACGAGCATGCTCAGTGCCCGGTCGCAATAGCTGACCTGGACTCGGTCGACCATCCCCAAGGACTCCCCGTCGGTCTGCGCCGCCATGGCGGGCTCAGCTGAGACGTTGAGCCGGTCAACGCCGGTCCAGACGATCATCCCCGGAACAGCATCGAGCCGTCTCCCCGTCAGGAGACTGGCCAGTATCTGCGGAATCCGGCCGGCGGCGACCTCTTCGAGTATCAGCACCACAAGGGAAGCGGGGGAGCGCGCCGCAAGCCTCAGTGGGAACGGGCCGAGGTAGGTGTACGGCTCGTGGACCTGGACCAGGACGGCGACGCCGTTGGCGCGTCGCTCGCCGTCGTCCACCCGGAGCGATGCGGGCCGGCCAACGTAGGACCCGAGAGCGGTACGGAGGGTGGTGCGGAGATAGTGCAGCCCTCCGAGCCGGTACTTGCGGTACGGCTCGGATTCGGCCTGTCGAACGATGTCGGCGTCGAGCCCGATCCCGGCCGAGAAGGTGGCGATGGTGTCGACGGTGCCCACTGCCCCGCTGCCCTGGACGCGAGCTACGGCGAGATCGATCCGTCGCGGATCCGAGACCAGCGCATCGGCGGCTCGAACCGGATCGGCGGGGATGCCCAGGATGCGCGCCAGGACGTTGGTCGTCCCGACCGGGATGAGAGCCATCGTGGCGCTCGTCCCCACCAGCGCTGCCGCGGCGTGGTGGGCGACTCCGTCTCCTCCCATGGCTGCCACGACTTCAGCTCCGGAGGCGATTGCGCTTCGGACCGTGGCCTCAACCCCACCCGCAGCCGACGGCCAGAGTTGGTCCACCTCGTACCGATTGCGGAGGATCCCGGTCACCCGCCGCAGTGCGTCGCCGCTGAAACCCGACGCCGCCGGGTTGGCCAGGATGGCCAGCCTCACCCGCTCTGCCCCACGGTGGCGGCAGCCGTCCCGGCCCGGGCGGGGAGGCGGGGCACTCCTTGGAGCACGATCCGGGCAATCAGCACGTTCACCGCCAGCAGACCGAGGGCGGCGAGACGGCCCCATCCGAGGACGTCGACCACCAACGCCCACAACAGCGGGCCGAGGATGGTGGCGAAGCGGCCGACAGTGCCGTAGAGCCCGTAGAACTCGCCGTAGAGGTGCGCCGGTGTGAGCCGGGCCATATAGGCGCGGTCAGCCGCCCAGGTGGCACCTAGCGCCAGCCCGCCAGCCACCCCGACCACCCAGCCGAGGTCCTCGAGGTTGGCGGCCGCAGCAGCGATGCCAACAACCATGGTCCCGATCCACACCGCGAGCACCGCATGGAGGATGACCCGCGGTCCGGCGCGATCCACCAGCCGCCCCGCTACCAGGCCGCCGACCATGGCGCTGGCGATGCCGATGATGGTGAGAGCCTGAACCTGTCCGGCGTCGAAACCGATCTCCTGCTGAGCGAACACCACCAGGAACCCGCCTATCAGCGTGTTTATCGCATCGGTATAGAAGAACCGGCCCACCAAGAAGCGCACCACACCGGGATGCCGCGATGCGGTCCGCCAGGAGACGGCGAGGTTGGAGATCACCTTCCGCCACGAAGGCGCCGGGCCGGCAGGTCTTGGTCGTGGCCGTTCCCTCAGCCAGAGGAAACAGGGCAGGCTGAACACGAGGAACATCAGAGCCAAGGTCCGGAACAGACCGGGGTAGCCGATCCGGTCGAGGAGGAGCGCACCGGCCCCGACCGCCAGGGCCGAGCCGGCATAGCCGACGGAGACACCGAGCCCCGACACCCATCCCCGGTTCTGCGGGGTGCTCACATCGGGGAGCAGGGCGTCGTATACCACCGAACCCAGGTTGAAGGCGATCAGGGAGACGGCGTACACCGCCAGCGAGAGCAGTACCGGGCCGATGCCGAGGAGGGCGGTGGCGCCGACCGCGGCCACGGTGGTCGCCACCAGCGCCGGCTTCCGCTTGGGGGCGTGGTCGGTGCGGGCACCTACGAGCGGGCCGGCGAAGACGACCACCAGCATCGCAGCGGCGGTCGCCAGAGCTAGGGCACTGTCGGGATACCCCTGGACCTCGGTGACCCAGATTGCGAAGTAGAGGCCCTGTACACCGAGCGCGAACACGGTGTTGGCCAGGTCGTAGGTGACCCACCCGGCGACGCTGCGTCGGCCCGGGACCCAGGTATCGACGCTGCTCACCCAGGCAGGTTAGGAGGGCGGATCGCCGACACCACTCGTGCGCTCAGAAGGTGACCGCAACCGAGATCAGCTCCTCGCGGCCGAGGAGCCCACCGGCGGCTTGAATCGCTCGATCAGCCTCGTCGAGGGGGAACTCGTGCGACACGAGTTGGTCGAGCCGAGCGTCCACCTCGAGCTGCCTGGTCGCCCAGTGATATCCCGTCGAGGTGGCGCCAAACACTCCTTTGAGGGTAAGTTCCTTGAGCACCACGATGTCCGAGAAGAGCTGGGTGACAGTGTTCGCTCCCTTGGTGGAGGCAAGGACCACTCGCCCTCCGGCCCGCACCAGGTCCAGCCCCATGTAGATCGCTTCGGGGTCGCTCGAGGTCACGTCGATGACGACATCTGGCCGGGTGCCAAGGCTGTTGGCCACCGAGCTGGCGATGTCGCCGTGCTCTACGGTCGCCGTCATGTCGGCCCCCAGCGACCGTGCCAGGTCGAGACGGTCGGTGTCGTGGGCGAGACCGGTGACCCCGATCCACCCGGCGCCGGCGGATCGAGCGGCGATCAAGGCGGACAGCCCGCGGGGGCCGGGTCCCATCACCAGGACGTTCTCACCGGGTTGCAGCGCCGGTGCCTCCACCGCCCAAGTGAAGCCAGAGGCCAGCGGATGGGCGAAGGTGGCGGCCACGGCAGGGATGTCATCGCTGACGACGTGGAGCCGCGCCGCGGGGTCGAGGTAGAGGTACTCGGCGAGGCCACCCCAGAGCGCGGGTGGCTCGGTGGAGGGAAGCCGGCCGTAGGCGTTGACCGGACGGCGGAGGTTGCAGCTCGCCAGACCGTTGGTGCACCGACGGCATGCCCCGCAACGGATCGAGCTCTCCACGATCACCCTCGAACCGACGGGCAGATCGAAATCGGCCCCGGCGCTGGCGATGCGCCCCACCACCTCGTGGCCCGGGATGAGCGGGTACCGGAGGTCGCTGGCGCCGAGCCATGCCTGGACGTCGAGCCCGCTGAGACCGGTCGCCTCGATGGCGAGCCAGCCACCCAGATCGACGTCGGGAACGGGGAGACTGGTCGGGCTCATGTGGCGCGGCTCCACCAGGAGCATCGCCTTCGCTCTATCCGTCATGTCATGCCCCCGTGTGCCGTTGGCACGTCAGACCTCCGAGAGCGTTGAGACGAGACGACTGAGGCCCTCCTCGAGGTCTGCGTCCCCGAGGGCGTAGGAGAGCCGAAATGCGCCCGGGGTCCCGAAGGCCTCTCCTGGCACGACCGCCACCTCGGCCTGGTCGAGGAGCAGGGCGCACAGTTCGAGCGATGTCGCCGGGTGCCTGCCCGCCGACACCCCGCTCGAGGACCCCGGCCACCGATGGGAAGAGATAGAAAGCACCCAGGGGCTCAGGGCACTCCATGTCGGGCACCTTCGACAGCATGCTGTAGGCGGTGCGCCGGCGCCGATCGAAGGCCTCCCGCATCGCTTCCACCTCGTCCTGAGGCCCGGTGAGCGCCGCCAGGGCCGCCGCTTGGGCGACGTTGGCGACGTTCGAGCTGAGGTGGGATTGCAGGTTGGCGGCTGCGGCGGCGACATCGTTGGGCGCGATGATCCAGCCAACCCTCCAGCCGGTCATGGCGTAGCTCTTGGCCACCCCCGATACGACGACCGTTTGCGGACGCCCCTCGGGTGCGGCCACCGGGATCGAGGTGAAGCGTGGCGTCTCCGTACACCAGCCGTGCGTAGATCTCGTCGGTGAGGACCCATAGCCCACGCTCGGCGGCCCACGCAGCCGATGGCGGCCACCTGGTCGGGTGGGTAGACGGCCCCGGTCGGGTTGGAGGGCGAGACGAAGATCAGCAGCTTGGTGCGGGCGAGTGGTCGCAGCTTCCAACTGGTCGATTGCGGCGAGGTAGCCCGGACGGCGGCGGAGGTGGCGACGGGGACCGTTATCCCGCCGGCGAAGGCGACTGCCTCGGGGTAGGTCACCCAGAAGGGGGCGGTGACCAGACACCTCATCACCGGGGTCGATCAGGGTGGCAAGCGCCTCGAACACCGCCTGTTTGCCTCCGTTGGTGACGACCACCTGCGACGGCTCGACCTCGAGTCCGGACTCGGTGCGACCGCTCGGCGATGGCGGCGCGCAACTCGGGGAGCCCGGCTGTCGCGGTGTACTTGTGGAATCGAGGGTCGGCGCATGCCCGCTGCGCCGCTTCCACGATATGGGGCGGGGTGGGGAAGTCGGGCTCGCCAGCCCCGAAACCGATCACGGGTCGTCCCTCCGCCCGAAGCGCCGCAGCCCTGGCGCTGATAGCCAGCGTCGCCGACTCCTCGATTGCGGCGACTCGCTGCGAGATTCGGCCCATTGCCTCGTCCTCGATGCCGGGGGTGAGCAGAGGTTAGGGCGTCGCTAGAGCCGCTCGGCGACCGTCTTCATCTCGAGGAACAGACGCAGGTAGTCGGGCCCGCCTGCCTTGGCGTTCGACCCCGACATGTCGAACCCGCCGAACGGCTGGACCCCACCAGGGCGCCGGTGATCTTGCGATTGAGATACAGGTTGCCCACCCGGAAGCTGCGGCGCGCCCGCTTCGAGCCGCTGCCGGTCTCGGGAGAAGACGCCGCCGGTCAGCCCGTACTCGGTGCCGTTGGCGATGTCCAGGGCGTGGTCGAAATCGGCTGCGCGGATCACGGAGAGCACCGGCCCGAAGATCTCGTGCTGCGCCGAGGCGGGCATCGCGGGTCGACCCCGGCGAAGACCGTGGGTTGGATGTAGTAGCCGCCATCCCGCTCGATCGGCGTCGCCGCCCACGACCAGGTCGGCCTCGTCCTCGTCCCTTCTCGATCTCGTCGAGGATAGACTGCGGTGCTGGGCGGCGGTGATCACGGCGTTCACCGGCATGTTCTCCTCGGCCGGCCCGACCTCGAGCCGCGCGGTGCGACTCGACCACCCGGTCCAGCACCTCGTCGTGGATGTCGTCGACCAGGATCAGCCGGGAGCAGGCCGAGCACTTCTGGCCCTGGAAGCCGAAGGCACCGGCCACGGCGGCGGCGCTCGCTGCGGCTCGAGGTCGGCGGTCTCGTCGACGATCTGGGCGTCCTTGCCGCCCATCTCCATGTAGGCCCGCTTCAGCCAGCGTTGCCCGGGGTGGACAGCGCCGCAGCCCGCCCGGCGATGCTGCACCCCGACCTCCTTTGACCCGGTGAAGTTGACGAACCTGGTCTGGGGGTGGTCGACCAGGGTGTCGCCGATCTCGCCTCCCGGTCCGGGGACGAAGTTGATCACCCCCGGCGGGATCCCCGCCTCCTCGACCGCCTCCATGAACATCGGCGCCGATCACCGGGGTGGCCGAGGCAGGCTTGATCACGACGGTGTTCCCTGCCGCCACCGGGCCGACCGCCATCCCGGCCAAGATGGCGAGCGGGAAATTCCATGGCGGGATCACCACTCCGGCCCCGATCGGGACGAGGTGCGAGCGGTTGTCCTCTCCGGGGTAGGGGACCACCGGGAGCGGTTGGCCATGGTCATCGCCTGCCGGGCGTAGTACTCGCAGAAGTCGATCGCCTCGGCAACGTCGGCTTCTGCCTCGGTCCAGTTCTTGGCCGCCTCGAACGTCTCCCATGCCGAAAGCTCCAGCTTGCGGCGACGGAGGACCGCGGCGAGCCGGGCAACGGCTCGTCCCCGCGCCTCGGCGGGGAGCCCCGACCACGTGTTCGAATGCCTCCCAGGCGGCCTCGAGGGCGGCAACGGCGTCGTCCGCGGTCGCCGCAGCGGTGGTGCCGACGATCTTCGTCGGACGGCACGGGTTGACGCTTTCGATGCGGCCGGCGGTGTCGACCGTCTCACCTCCGATCACCAGCGGGTGATGGCTCGCCCAGCCGGGAACGCACCGCAGGCGAGCGCCTCCCGATACGCCGCGGCGTTCTCGGAGAGGGAGAAGTCGGAATACGGCTCGTTGCGGAAGGGCTCGAACACGGTCCTCCTGATCGCGGCGGCGGCGCGCCGAGCCTATCGACGTACGGCTGGCGCCGCCCAGACGCCGATAGGCTTTGGCGACGGCTGGCGACCGAGTTCCCCGACGGACTCAGCGGCGGGTGTCGTCCCATCGATCCGCGGCGTGGGCCGATCCGACGGCGGTAGCGAGGCAGGCCATCGACGAACTCGAGGCGGTCGAGCCCGCGGCGTGGCTCACGCTGGCGCCCCGCCGAAGTCAGCCGGCTCCGTTCGGTCCACGCCGATCAGCCGATCATTCTCCGGGTCGGCGACGCCGCCGACCATCCCGACAACTTCACGGCGCGGCACTCGGCTAACCGATTTGCGGCGAGCCCTCGACGACACCGGATGGTGCGCCCGAATCGGGCTCTCGGTGGCGGGCAGCCCGCAGCATCGGGGTCATGTCCATGGGCCCATGGACCCAGGCCGTACTCGAGGCGGCGATCCAACTTGGCGACTCCGAGTCGGAGTTGGTCACCGATCATGCGGCGGTGGAGCGCGGGCTCTCCCACCTGTCACTCAGGGTGCGGCGCGCTCCGCCCGAAGGGGCGGACGTTCATGCTGGCGCCGGCGGTCGCCGTGTCCGGTCGCCGCGTCTGGACGGTGGAGAGGATTGGAGCAGCGATCAGTCGCGCCACGCTGGCAGGCACCGATGTGGTCGTGGTGGCCCACCCGCTGGCGCACCTCTCCGGTCTCGATCTGCGCCGCTTTCGTCCCGCCCCTGGCGTCGTGCCAGTCAGCCTTTAGCCCTCCGCGGCCGCAACGAAACAGCGCACGCTCAGAAAGGCGACCGAAACGGGACGCAGCGGGATCAGGGCCGGTTGTCGTCCAGGTTGTCCTGTAGGTCGTCGGCCTTGTCGGCGACGGTGTCTGCGCCGCTCTGCGCGGCATCTCCGATATTCTGGGCGGCGTCGCCCGCCGCTTCTTGGACGTTGTCGGCGGCGTCCTGGACGTTGTCGGCAGCAGTCCCCGCAGCGTCCTGGACGTTGTCGACGGCATCGTTGGCGGCGTCCTTGACGTTGCCGGCGGCTTCATCCGCCTTGTCGTCCGCCGATCCGGTCCACTCCTTCACCTGATCGGTGGCCTTGTCGGCCGTTTCCTTGGTCTTGTCCCAGGCATCCTCGGCGACGTCCTTTGTCTTCTCCCAGGCGTCACCGGCGACGTCACCGGCCTTGTCGGCGACTTCCTTGGTCTTGTCCCAGGCATCGCCGGCCACGTCACCAGCCTTGTCGGCGAGCTCGGACGTCTGTTCCGCAGCCGTTCCGAACCACTTCTTCACCGTGTCCATGAACCCCATGCGAGCCCTCCCGTGATAGGTCCGGTCAACGGTACTCCTCGGTGTCGAGGCTGTGCACCTGTCGTCCTTCATCATCGAGCAGCAAGGCGATGTCTCCATCGTTGTCCCATACCGCCGACCCTGCGGCCCAGCAGAGCGCGCCGACCGGGGCCTGGTCGCAGCCGGTAATGACTCGGATGACCGAACCCGGAGCCAGCACAGTGCCTGCAGGGAAGCTGAACCGGTGCACCGATGAGCCGTCACGAATCGTCCACCCGCCGATGTCGACCGGGTCGAGGCCCCGGTTGGCGAGGACCACATTCTCCTCGCCTTCGTCGGGACCGGGTGGGTCGGCGACGACTCGGTCGATCACCACACCGGTGGCTTCACCGCCGCAAGGCCGCTCGCTCCACAAACCTCGATGCTCGGCACGAGCCTCCGCGCGCGGCGGCCTCGATCGTTTCCTGATGAGCCACATTGGGTCGGTACTCGCCTGTCAGGACCAGACCTCGGCCCGCCAACTCGGCATTGACCAACACCGCGTTGCGGTGGGCATATCTGAGCAACCGGTCGTACTGATCACGGTTCTCTACGTCCCGCTCGAGCTCCACGGCATCACCCGCCAGTTCTTCCAGTGCCTCCCGGGCTGCGTCGGCCAGACACTCTCCCCGCTCCGGGGCGTTGATTCCGATGAGCCGCACCTCCTCCTCGACCCCGTCGACAGTGGCGAGGAAGCTGTCGCCGTCGAACACCTCGATGACCTCAGCTGCGGCGAGAGCTGTCGACACTCCCGTCGCCGACCCGCTTCCACACGCGCTCAACACGACGGCGAGAAACGTGCCGAGCCAGCGCGATGGCGATGCGGTACCCGAACCCCGATCAGCCAGCGGCAGCCTCGGCACCGGCCCGGGCGGCGATGTGGATGAGGTCCCACACACCGGAGAACGGCGGGGCGTAGGCGAGATCGGTCCAGGCCAGGTCGCTCGCCGCCATACCGTTCCAGAGGGCGGTGGCGAAGACGTCCACCCGCTTCCCGGCGCCAGGGCCACCGACGACTTGGGCGCCGAGGAGACGACCCGAGCCGCGCTCCACCACCACCTTGATCTTCAGTTCGGCGGCATCGGGCCAGTAGCCGGCAGTGGTAGTCCCCTCCGCCGTGGCGGACGTGGCGTCCAGCCCGGCGTCGGATGCCTGACGCTCTGTAAGCCCTGTTCGGGCTATCTCGAGGTCGTTCACCTTGGTGATCGCCGTGCCGAGCACGCCGGGGAAACGCATCTCGCCCCCGCCGATGTCGATCCCAGCCACCCGGCCTTGCTTGTTGGCGATCGTGCCGAGATGGATGTTGACCGGGCGACCGCTGACCCGGTGCCTCGCCTCGGCACAGTCACCGCCCGACCAGACGCCGTCTACACCGGTCCGTTGCCGGTCGTCGACCGCGATGGCGCCGGTCGGGGCCAAGTGGGATACCCGGCGGCCTCGGCAAGCTCGACGTCGGGCCTGAGTCCCCAGCCCAACAACGACAAGATCGGCCGGCAGCTCGAGGCGTTCGCAGCCCACCTCCGCAACGTCGGCCGTTTCTCCCCGTCCATGTGCTCGACCTTGGTGCCGGTGATCACCTCGATCCCCATGCTGCGCATCTTCTCGGCGATCAGCTCCCCCATGTCGGGATCGAGTGTCTTCTCCATCACCCAGGCCGAGGTGACCACGGTGACGGCCACGCCGAGGCCCTGCAACACCTCGGCCATCTCGAGCCCGATGTACCCGGCGCCGACGACCACCGCTCGCCTCACCTGCCCGGTGCCGACGGCACGGCGCAGGCGCTCTGCATCCTCGAGCACGCGGAGCGAGTAGATCCCATCGAGCTCCATGCCCTCGATCCCACCATCGGCGGGCTGGGCCCCGGTGGCCACCATCAGCAGGTCGAACCCGACATGGCTCGAGCCGCTTCCGTCGAGGTCGTGCACCGTCACCGTTTGGTTTTCGAGGTCGATGGCCGTGATCTCGCGTCGGGTACGCACATCGACGCCGCGTTTGGTGTGCTCCTCGGGTGTGCGGGCGATCAGGTCGTCGAGGCTCTTGACGTAGCCGCCCACGAAGTACGGCTCACCGCATGCCGAGTAGGAGGCGTATTGAGAGCGCTCAAAAGCGATTATCTCCAGATCTTCCTCAGGGCGCCGCCGCCGAGCCTGGCTCGCTGCCGACAACCCAGCTGCGTCCCCACCAACCACGACCAGGCGGGCCACCGTCCGCTCAGCTCGAAGAGGAGCGGAGACGCCTCAATTCGGCGCGTTCGGCCAGCACCCTGCGCCGTCTGCGTCGGACGAAGAGACCGATCACCTCGGTGATGATGACGGTGAGCACCACGGTCGCGGCCAACACCGAGACCAGCGGGACCTGCGCGCTCCAGTTGATGAAGTTGATCTCCACCAACTGGGTGTTGTAGGCGAGGAACACAATGAGTGGGATCGCCAGGATGATCCCGATGATGAGTCCCCAGCGCGGCCCCGTGCCCATGGGCGCTTTCTCCACCACCGGCTGCGATGGCGGCACAGTGGACTCGGCCACGACGTCCTCGGGTGGTGGAATGGGTGGAAGCTCGGCGCCCAGGGTGTCGTCGGGGCGATCGGTCACGGGTTCATTGTAAAGAGAGATTCCGTTGGATGGTGTCAGGCCTCGGCGGCCTCGACTTCATCTCCGGCGAACTCCCATCGCTCCTTGGATGACCTTGCCTTTTCGACGTTGACCGCAGCCAGAAGCACAAATCCGACGACAAACAGGATCACCAGCGAGAGAACCGCCCTGCGTGATGACCCCGTGATCGCGTTGACCACCCCGAATGTGAGCGGGCCCCAGATCGAGGAGAACCTGGAGAACACCGAGTAGAAGCCGTAGAACTCCGCGGACGCCTCTTCGGGGATCATGGAGCCGTAGAGACTGCGGCTTAGCGCCTGAGTACCTCCAAGCACCAGCCCCACCGAGCCCGCCAGAAGGAGAAAGGCGCCAAAGTTGCTCTCGGGCATCTGGTATCCGAAGACCGCCAGGCCGGTCCAGAGAACCAGCGAGAGGAGAATGGCCCGTTTGGCGCCCATCCGTGTGGCGAGTCGTCCGAATGCCAGCGCCCCGAGGAATGCGACCACCTGGACCACCAGGAAGGCGATCGCGACCTGACCCACCGCAAGCCCCAAGGTCTCGGTGGCGTAGACCGACGATATGGCGATGACCGTCTGCACCCCGTCGTTGTAGGCGAAGAAGGCGATCAGGAACAGCAGCAGGTGGGGGAAGCCGCCGAGCCTGCGGGCGGTCCGCCAGGTTCGCGAAAAGCCAAGTCGGACGTATCCCTTGAAGCCGTATCTCATGGTTCGCTTCCCAGCGGCAGCGGGCTCCCTGAGCCGCGAGATGGCGAAGATCCCGAACCCCAGCCACCACAGCCCAGCCATGATCATCGCCAGCCTGGCGGCGAGCCCATCGTCGAGCCCGATCGAGGGCGCCAGTTGGATCAGTGCCAGCGAGAGGGCGAATTGGAGCCCGCCACCGAGGTAACCGAATGCGAAACCGCGCGATGAGATCCGATCGATGGTGTCTGGGGTCGAGAGGTGGGGGAGGAAGCTGTCGTAGAAGACGGCGGCGACTGCCCAGCAGGTCTCCACGACGAGGAACAGGACCATGGTGAGCACCACGTCCCCCGAGCGCATGAAGAAGAAGAGCAGGGAGAGCAGTGCACCGGCGTAGGCAAACACCTGGAGGAATCTCCTCTTCGAGGCGCTGTAGTCGCCGATGGCGCCGAGCACAGGGGAAAGCACAAAGGCGACGAGGGCGGTGAACGCCACCAGCAGGCTGAAGAGAGACTCGGCGTCCCATGTGCGCCCGAAGAAGCTCGTCCCGCCCTCTGGGACGATTTCGGATGCGAACAGGGCAGGTAGGACCACCGCAAGTGTCGTCGTGGTATAGGCCGAGTTGGCCCAGTCGTACATCGCCCAGCCGAAGATGGTTCGGCGGTCATTGCGCATCCCACCGGGGGTGTCCGGGCTCCCACTCCCCATGAGGTCAGGCTAACCGGCATCCGGTAGCGGCCCTCAGGTAGAGGGCGATCGCCAATACCCTCATTCGGGATGCGACGCCTCTGGCCGCCCTCTCACTGCTGCTCGCCGCCTGCATATCGTCCGCCGACCGGGCCCCGATCACGTCGGCGGATCCCGCCGCTCCTCCCGTTGCCACTTCCGCCCCGGACAACTCGACCGCCCCGAGCACCACCGCAGGTGCGGCTCGGGCGACCACCGGCGTCGGCTCGACCGCCCCGGGTTCGACGGCGGGGACGGGATCGCTTTCCGGGCTGGCGTACCAAGAGGCGGCCTCCGGTCTCGCTCAGCCGGTCTTGGTGACATCCCCCCCGGGCGACGACCGCACCTTCGTCGTCACCAAGGATGGCCGGATTTGGATGATGGGCGCCGACGGGGTCTCAGAAACCCCGTTCCTCGATATCTCCTCGCTGATCCGCAATTCGGGTGAGCAGGGTCTGTTGGGGATGGCTTTCCACCCCGGATACGCCGAAAATGGACGCTTCTTCGTCCACTACAGCGACACCGCCGGTGACACCGTCCTCGCCGAGTACGGGGTGTCGGACGACCCCGATGTAGCGGACCCCGACGCTCTGGCGATTTTGCTCAACGCATCACAGCCCGCCCCCAACCACAACGGGGGGATGGTCCTCTTCGGGCCGGACGGCATGTTGTATCTCGCACTCGGAGACGGCGGGGGCGGTGGCGACTCATTCGGGAACGGTCAGAACCCGGACTCGCTGCTGGCGAAGATCCTCCGCCTCGACGTCTCAGGGGGCGACGGCTACAGCATTCCCCCGGACAACCCTTTCGCCGACGGTGGCGGTGCCCCCGAGGCCTGGGCAATGGGGTTGCGAAACCCCTGGCGGTTCTGGTTCGACGATGGCCTCATCTATATCGGCGATGTCGGACAGAGCGCTTTCGAGGAGATCGACGTGGCATCGGCGAGCGCTCCAGGTCTCAACTATGGATGGCCGATCACCGAGGGGCTCCACTGCTTTGAGCCCCCGACCGATTGTGACGCCGACGGTCTCACCATGCCGGTGGTCGAGGTGGCGCACGGCGATGCCGGAACGTGCTCGATCACCGGCGGGGTGGTCTACCGGGGGTCGGCCATCCCCGAGCTCACCGGCCATTATCTCTACTCCGACTACTGCGGCGGGTGGCTGAGGAGTTTTCGGTTCGATGGCCAGGAGGCGACCGCGCACCAAGACTGGACGGAGAGCGCCGGGGTCATCGGCCCGGTATTGGGCATGGGAGTCGGCGGTGATGGCGAGGCCTATGTCACCACCGAATCGGCGGTCATGCGCATCATCCCGGTCCGCTGAGGTTCATCGGAGCACGAGCCACGACCCTATGAGGACCGCTGCGAGCCCAACCGCTCGGCTCACGTCCAGGGGCCGCACCTCGGCACCCAGCAAGCCGAAATGGTCGACCACGGCCGCCATGGCGAACTGGGCGAGGATGAAGAGGCTGAGTGCGGCGACCAATCCGAGCCGGGGGACGGTGTAACCAATCGCTCCGACGATCACCAACCCGAGCAATCCGGCGGTGAGGACGTACCAGGGTACGGTCGACCAAGCTCCCAGATTGCCTCCTCTCATTGCCAGCATCACCAACCCGATGGCCACCCCTCCGGTCCCATAGGTGATGAAGATGCTCTCGATCGCTCCGATTCGGTCGGTCATGACACCCATGAACTGGGCCTGGAGCGTGACCGCCAACCCACCGGCCACCGCCAGCATCACCAGCCAGCCCAACTTCACCTTCCCTTCGACGGTGCCAGCGAGGCTAGAAGGCCGACCGGGCACCGCCCGGCTCTGTTGATACCCTCCGCTGGGTGGAGCATTTCAAAGACGACGATGTGGTGGGGCGGGTGATCGGTACCGAGGACGCCACCCCACTCGAGTTCTGGGTGGGGGTGGCACCCGGTCGCTACTTGCAACTCGACGATGTTGTCGCCCTGGAGCGCGACCTCCCCGACGGCCGCACCGTCCGCATCTTCGGAACGGTGGGACAGGTCAGGGCGCGGCACGAAGGCGCCCGTTTCGACTCGGACGTTTTCCTGATCGAGGAGGGGGTGCTCCCCGCCGAGGTCGCCGAGGCGGCACAGGTGACGACCACCAGGTTCGAGCCCGAAGTGTTGGTGCCGCCCCGACCCGGCCAGTCGGTGAGGGTGGCCCGGGAGGCCGAGCGGGACCAGGCGCTCTTCTTCGATCAGATGACAGAGAAGCTCCCCATCGGGCTCTCGCGCGGCGGGGAGCCGCTCTACGCCAACCTCGAGTTCATCGATGGCAGGCGCGGCGCCCACGTGAACATCTCCGGGATCTCCGGTGTCGCCACCAAGACGACATACGCCACATTCCTGCTCCATGCCATATTCACATCGTCGGTGCTGGGCAACAGAGCGGTCAACACCAAGGCCCTTGTGTTCAACGTGAAGGGAGAGGATCTCCTCTTCCTCGACCATCCCAACGCCAGGATGGACGAGGAGCAGCGAGCCCGATATGCGCTGTTGGGGCTGCCCGCCGAGCCCTTTCGGTCGGTGGCCATCTACGCCCCCGCCCGCCATGACGACCCGGCGGGGGCGCCAGACGTGGCCTCCCGCCACACGGGTGTCACCTCCTTCTTCTGGACCCTCCACGACTTCTGCCGTGAGGACCTGCTCCCGTTCCTCTTTGCTGATGCCGAGGACGACAGGGCGCAGTACACGACGGTGATCTACAACGTCATGGCCCAACTGCGTCGCGCCCAGCCCACCGGGGATGGTGGCGTCCGGATCGAGGGCGAACCGGTGCGTACTTTCAGGCAACTCGCCGATCTCGTGACCCGGATGGTCCAGGACGATGCCACCCGCTTCGATTGGGCTGGCCCCGCCATCGGCATGGGAACGGTCAACGCCTTCGTCCGCCGGCTCCAAGGCGCGGTCCGCCATGTCGAGCGTCTCATCCGCTCCGACATCCCCAACCCGGAGCGGAACCGGGTCTCACTCGATGGCCATCAGGTGACGGTGGTCGACCTCCACAATCTCCACGACCGGGCGAAGCGGTTCGTGGTGGGTGTCACCGTGCGACGCGCCTTCGAGGACAAAGAGCGTTCCGGGCAGTCGGCCGAGCTGCTGTTTCTGGTTCTCGACGAGCTCAACAAGTACGCACCCCGCGAGGGGTCCAGCCCGATCGCCGAGGTATTGCTCGACGTGGCGGAACGGGGTCGATCGCTGGGGGTGATCCTGGTCGGGGCCCAGCAAACGGCGAGCGAGGTGGAGAGGCGGATCGTGGCCAACTCCTCGATCCGGGTGGTTGGCCGGCTCGATGCCGCCGAAGCGGGCCGCGAGGAGTACGGGTTTCTACCCACGGTGCAGCGGCAGCGAGCCACGATCATGAAGCCGGGGACGATGCTGGTCAACCAACCCGAGCTGCCGGTGCCATTGCTTATCGAGTTCCCCTTCCCCGCCTGGGCGACCCGCGCCGCCGAAGCCGGCCCCTCGCCAACCGGGAAGGTCGTCGAGGACCCCTTCGCCGGTCTCACCGGGTAGCCGTGCCGTCGTCCGAAATCGCCCTTATACATGGTGAAGATAAGCGAATAGCTGATGTGACCGCGCTTCAAGAGATGGCTGAGGGCCCGAAACCAGCCTGAGGTGGGGGCGACCGGTCACCGGTACGATCGCCAGGCAAGTGCGCATTCTCCACACCTCCGACTGGCACGTTGGCAGAACCATCCGGGGCCGTTCCCGGGCGAGCGAGCACCAAGAGGTGCTCGCCGAGATCGCAGGGGTGGCCGCCGACAGGGAGGTGGATCTCGTCCTCGTCGCCGGCGACGTGTTCGATACCGCCACGCCGCCGCCGGAGGCGGAGCGGATCGTCTACCGGGCGCTGCTCGATCTGGCCGATATGGCTCCCGTGGTGATGGTTGCCGGCAACCACGACCACCCCCGCCGTCTCCAGGCGGTGGCGCCGCTCCTCGAGTTGGGCAGGGTCTCGGTTGGTGCCCTGCTCGAGCGCCCCGAGTCGGGCGGGGTGGTCGAGTTGCCCGGCTTGTCCGTGCGGGTGGCGATGGTCCCCTTCGTGTCACAGCGGGGCATCGTGCGAGTGGACGACCTGATGGCGTTCTCGGCGGCCGATCACAGGGGCGCCTACGCCGAGCGCATGGCCTCGGTGATCGATCTGCTTTGCACGGGGATGACTACCGACAAGGTCAACCTGGTCGTGGGGCACGTCATGGTCCGCGGCGGTAACCCCGGCGGTGGTGAGAGACCCGCCCACACCGGTTTCGAGTACTCGGTTCCGGCTCTGGCATTTCCCGGTCATCTCTCATATGTGGCGCTGGGTCATCTCCACCGCCAGCAACGGGTCCCGGGCCCGGCGCCTCTCTGGTACTCCGGGTCACCGCTCCAGCTCGACTTCGGCGAAGTGGCCGACAGCAAGGGCGTGCTCGTGGTCGATGTCGAGCCCGAGCTGCCTGCCACGGTGGACAAGGTCGCGCTGACCGCGGGCCGGAGGCTGGTCCGGCTCGAAGGCACGCTCGACCAGGTGACAGCGGAGGCAGCTTCGTACGGCGACGCCTGGATCCAGGTCGTGCTGGACGAGCCGAGCCGCGCCGGCCTCGCCGACGAGGTGCGCCACCTGATACCGGGCACGATCGATGTCCTGGTCAGCCGGCCGGCCGGGGTGGAGCCGGCGAAGACGGGCCCCACCCGTATCGGCCGTACACCGCACGACCTCTTCGCCGAGTACCTCGAGCATCAGAAGATTGAAGACTCGCGGCTTCTCCGCCTCTTCGACGAGCTGCTGGCCGAGTTCCATGAGCCGGACCGGGCTTGATGCGACCGCAGAGGCTGGAGATGGAGGGGTTCAGCGCCTTCGCCGAGCGGACAGTGGTCGATTTCGAAGGCGCCGAACTTTTCGCTCTCACCGGTCCCACAGGCGCCGGCAAGACCTCGGTGCTCGACGCCATCCTCTTCGCTCTCTACGGGGCGGTTCCCCGCCACGGGAAACAGGCGGTCACCGCGGTGGTTACCCAGGGCCGTCTCGAGGCGCGAGTCCTCCTCGACTTCACCGTGGCCGACACCGGGTACCGGCTAGCCAGGGTGGTTCGGCGCGATGCGCGCACCGGGAAGGGGACAACTGTCGAGGCGCGGCTGGAGGCGGGGGATCAGGTGATCGCATCCGGTGCCTCGGATGTGACGGCCGCGATCGAAAAGTGTCTCGGGCTGAGCTTCGACCAGTTCTGCCGTTGTGTGCTCTTGCCCCAAGGTGAGTTCGCCCGATTCCTCCACGACAAGCCGGGCGATCGCCAGGACCTGCTGGTTGCGCTGCTCGATCTCGGGGTCTACGAGCGGGTGGGTCGGCTTGCGACGGTGCGCAAGGAGGTGGCGGAGGCTCGTGTGGCGGAGATCGACTCCCGGCTGACCCGGATCGGAGGCGTGGAACCGGAGCATTTGGAACAGGCCACTACCCGGGTCGGCCTGCTTGGAGGACCTGGCCGTCATCGTCGAGTCGTCCACCAAACGGCTCGAGGAGTTGGGTCGGCGGGGTGCCGAGGCAGAGAGAGCGGTCGTCGACAAGCAACGCCGGGTTGGCGTTCTCGCCAAGTTGGCGGCGCCCACAGGGCTGGACGAGCTCGCCGTTCAGCTGAGCGAGGCGATCGCCGCCCTCGAGACGGCACGATCCCAACAGCAACTGGCGGCGGGTCGGCTGGAGAGGGCGGACGCGGCGATAGCCGCGCTCCCCGCTCGGGCGATCCTCGAGCGGTGGCGGGAGCGGCAAACCGAGATGTCCGATTTCGAGCGGCTGCTCGAGAAGACGGCGATCGTGCCTCGAGGAGGCAGAGAGCGAGGCGGAGGCAACGGCTTCTGCTGCCGCGGAGTCCGCTTCGCGTGCTCGAGCAGGTTCAGAGGGCCCATGCCGCCGCCCATCTCCGATCCGGGCTGGCCGTGGGCGAGGAGTGTCCTGTATGCCACCGCCCGATCGACCGGCTGTCCGACGAGCCGCCACCTGCCGAGATGGAGAAGGCCAGGCAAGACAGGGATCGGACCGCAGATCAGGCGAGGAGGGCCGGGCAAAAGCAGGCTGCTGCCGAGGCGGAGAGCAAATCGCTCCGTGCCAGGGTCGAGGCGCTCGGGAGCGCGCTGGCCGGGGCGCCTTTGCCTGTAGAAGTCGATGCTTCCCTGACAGTGATCGCCTCGGCCGAGGAAGAGCTGCAGATCAGCCGAAAGGCAAACGCCGCCGCCCTGGCCGAGGTCGACAGGGCGACGGCGAGCCGCGACGCACACAGCACCACCGAGCGCAGGACGCGGATCGAGCTGCAGGAAGCGTGGCGCTCGCTGGCCGGACTGGAGCCCCCGGCGATCTCTTTCGACGACGTGCCCGGTGGGTGGCACGAGCTTCTCTCGTGGGCAGAGACGCTCAGTCCCCAACTCACGCTCGAGGCCGAGGAGGCGGGGGCGTCCCTCGCCGCGCTCCGGGGCGAACAGGACGAGGTTGCGGCCGATCTCCTCACCCGGTGCCGCGCCGCCGGTGTCGAGGTGGGGAGCCGCCGACCGGGCGAGGCGGTGGCGGAGGCGAAGGCGGCTGCGGTGGCGGAGCGCGAGCGGATCGCACACGCCCTGGCAGAGGTTTCTTCGCTCACCAACGAGCGCACCACCAGGGCGGAGCAAGCGGTGGTGGCACGGGAGGTCGGGCGCCAACTGAGGGCCGACTACTTCGAGCGCTGGCTGCTAGACGAGGCGATGCGGCTGCTGGCCACCGGTGCCAACCTCAGGCTGGCGGAGTTGGCACGCGGCCGGTATTCGTTGACGGTCGATGCCAGACTCGGCTTCGAGGTGGTGGACCATTTCGCCGCCGACGAGAGGCGGAGCGTGCGCACCCTCTCCGGTGGCGAGACGTTTCTCGTCTCGTTGGCGCTTGCGCTCTCGCTGGCCGATCACATCGTTGAACTGGCGGCAACGGAGCAGAACCGGCTGGAGTCCATCTTCCTCGACGAGGGGTTCGGGACGCTCGACGCGGAAACGCTCGAGGTGGTGGCCACGGTGATCGCCGACATTGGCGCCACCGGGAAGACAGTCGGGTTCGTAACCCACGTGGCCGCCCTGGCGGAACAGGCGCCGGTCAGGTTCGAGGTCGCCATGAGCGCGGGTGGGGCGAGCATCACCAGGGTCGAGTCATGAGGTTCTCCGTCGAGCCATGGGCACCCGAGTACGGCGCCCCGGTGGACGCTGCTCTCGAGGAGCCGTCGGCAGCACCCAACTTGGACGTCGAGATGCCGGCCCGCGCCTGGCGTCCGCTTCGCCCCCAGGTAGGTGTTGCCGAAGATGTGCTCTTTGTCGACGGCGTGCGGCGGGTCGACGCCAACATCTGGATCGACCGGCCCGGCGACCTGCCGGTACTCGGGGTGTGCGCCACGTACGCCGCCGGGGCGGTGCGCTGTTGCCAGGGGACCGCCACCATCGAAGCCACCCGGGTGGAGCGTGGTGTCTTCTCGGCTGCGCCCGGAGCGGAGGATGTGGTCACGGCCAGTGCTGTCTACGGGGTTCGTGTCGTCTCGGGCGAGACTCCGGAAGAGCTGTGGCTCGGGGTTCAGCAGCGGATGGGCGAGCTCGAGCACGAGGTCACCGCCGGCCTCGACCAAGCGGACCTGGTTGTGGTTGATGGCCCCCTCACCGGACGCCAGCGGCTGCCGCATGCGGTCGGACTGGTAAAGACGCATCGGGTCATGTACCTCCCGCCGGCGCTCCGCCCGGTCCTTGGCGACCTGGGGGCCGGTGAGCGCTCGCCGCTCTTTGTCACCACGACGGCGTGGAGCCGGTATTCGTGGTATTCGCGTCTCCCGGGGAGCAGCGGTTTCGGGTTGGCCGGTGTCATCAGATGCGAGGCGTCGGCCGACCTCTCGGTTGCCGAGGCGGTGGAAAGGGCCGACTGTGTCACCGTCACGCTTCCGCGGTTTGCCTCCTCGCTGCACAAGGAGCCGCGCGCCCCGCAGAACCTGTACCCGATCGGAGGTCTCGAGCGGGCACTCCGCCGCCGCTTGGGAGATCAACAGCTTCTCTACCGCTCACTACGCCGGGCAAGCGGTTTCTGACGTGCCTCGAATCGGGATCGTCGGCTTTGCCAATACCGGCAAGACGACGCTGTTCAACGCCCTCACCGGTCATGACGCTCCAACCGCCCCGCATCCGTTCTCGACGACCTCTCCCAACGTCGGTGTTGCGCGGATTGCCGATGCCGATCTGGAGGAGGCAGCCCGTATCGAGGGGTCGGCCAAGCTGGTGAGTTCCACCCTCGACCTCATCGACCTTCCCGCGATGGCCCGGAGCGGCGGGCTCGGCAGCCAGTATCTGGGGCGGCTGCGCGAGGTGGAGGCGCTCGCTGCTGTGCTGCGCGCCTTCGACGACCCGGCCGTCCCGGCCGACGAGTCGGGAACCGACCCGATGGCGCAGGCCGAGGAGCTGATCCTCGAGCTCACCATCGCCGACCACGAGGTCATGGCAAGGCGCGGCGAGAAGGTCGGCAAGGAGGCAAGCGCCGATCCATCGAAGCGGAGCGAGGCGGCGGTTGTGAGCCGCGCCGCCGATCTTCTCGGAGCCGGGACTCCGCTGCGGTCGGTCCGCTGGGACTCCGGTGAGCTGGCGGTATTCCGTGATCTTGCACCGCTGACTCTGAGGCCAATGGTGTGGGTTATCAACGTCGTCGAGGACCACGGTGACCCCTCCGCTCTCTCTGATGCGGTGGCCGCCGTGGTGCCGGAGCACGACACCGTGGTTGCTCTTTCGGCGCCGATCGAGGCAGAGGCTTCCAAGCTCGAGCCGGAGGATCGGGAGGAGTTGCTCGAGGGGCTGGGTCTCGGCAGCGGCGCCCTTTCCATTGTTGGGCAAGCCGCCTACAGGTCGCTCGATCTCATCACCTTCTACACGCTCGGGCCAAAGGAGGCGCATGCCTGGACGGTACGTAGCGGGGCTACGGCGCAGGAGGCGGCAGGTCGGATCCACAGCGACCTGGAGCGTGGGTTCATCCGTGCCGAGGTAGCCCCACTCGAAACGGTGACGGCCGCCGGCGGATGGGACGAAGCGAAACGCAAAGGCAAAGTGCGGGTCGAAGGCCGCGACTACCCCGTGCGCGATCGTGACGTGATCCTCGTCAGGTTCTCCGTCTGACCACCGCGTGGACGGCGCGAGCGGAGCGATAGGGGGGGTTATGGGCGGGGGGCAATCACCCTCCCCCCAACCCCCTCCCTCACCGGGAGGGGGAGCCGAAAATCGCCTCCCCCGGTGAGGGGGAGGAGCGAGCGGAGCGAGCGGAGGGGGTGACTCCACACCGTTGGGAGTTCGGTGCTCCCCGTCGGACGGACGGATAGAAGTTCCCGCGTGTGCTCGCTTATCAGTCGTGGGGCGAGACCCTGAACACGGGGAAGCGGCGGGCGGTCTCGCGGAAGTACTCAACCGTCGGGTTGTCCGGTGCTTCCATGTAGCCCCGGGCGTGGCCCTCGCGGGCGTAGTAGGCCGCGATGACGGGTGCAGCCTCTTCGGGACCCACCTCTTCCAGACGAACGTTTCGGGCATGGGATCCCAACCTCAGCATCGCCTCCGGCCGGGCACGGGTGTTGGCAACCCAGCCAACGTCGCCATACGGCGATACCAGGTACTCCATGCCGGCCATCTCGATCGGGCTCACCGGAACCTGGCGCGGTTCGCCGCTGGTCCGTCCTGTGGTGGTTAGTACCTCGATGCGCCCGACTCCCAGCTTGGCCAACCCGCTGGTGAGGCGGTTGACCATTCGCGTGGATGCGGTCACCTGATATTGCTTGGCCATGGGGGGAAACGTAGCTACAGACGCGCGTGACGGCCCGGCGCGGACCGGGCCGTCACGACCGGGAAGCGGCCGTTGGAGGTCAGCCGCCTGCTGTGGTCTCCGAGCTCACCGTGGTCGCCGTTCCGTCGCCGCCATCCGATGTGCAGGCGGCGCCGAGAACGAGGATCCCCGCCAGGCCCAGAGCCAACATCAGTCGCTTCATCGATGCTCCTTCCGGTTTGGTGAGAAGGCGCACGAACGCCCCCTCATGAAGTGTTGGCCGAAAGGGTGCGGGCGGTTCTCGCCCGATCAGGAGCGGCCCGGGTCTCCGGTGACCTGGACTGGCGGCTCGTAGCGCGAGCTGAACACGGTCCGCCGGGGATTGTCGGCGCTGACGACGGTCACCGATTCGCTCACCAGATGACCTGTGGAAGCGTCGAAGGTATAGACCCGCCGTTCGGTCCGCTCGGGAAGCGTGCCGTCAAAGACGACGGTGACCAACTCGGATGGTCCCGCTCACCTGTATCCCGGGTACTCCGGCGATGACCCGCAGCACCGCGGCTCGCAACGACGGGTCGGCGCCGTTCTCGCGTATCAGCTCGACCGCACTCCGCAGCAGCCGCAGGGCGTGCGGCTTGTTGGTCGGCCGGGCCGAGTCGGTCCAACAGCGCCTGCTGCAGTCGGGGAGCGTCGGATGGCCAGACGGCGGGGTCGGCGACGTACTCCGCCGGCCCGTAGACCTGGACCACCGTGTCGCCGGACTCGTGGTTGGGAGCCAACCCGGACAGCTCGAAGGCCAGTCTGGTCCTCGGCGGTGAGGAAACGCGGGGTGCCGTAGGTGGTTCGAACCCTTCGTGGTGCCGTCTGCCGCCACCCAGACCTCGCGCTGGCTGGGCTGAATGAAGCTGACCACTGGCTCCTCGGCCTGGACGGTGGTCAGCACCAACCTCTCGGAGCGGGTCAGGTAGTAGCGGTCTCCTGCGAGCGGGGTGGCGGGAAGAGTGGCGACGGCATCCGCCACTTGGAGCAATGACGCCACCGGTGGCTCGACGGGCAGGGGGCGCAAGGCAACCGCCCCGACGGCGGCCAGCACCACGACCATAGCGGAGAGCGCCACCCAGACGCCACTTGCCCAATGCCGCCTCTCGCCGCTGATCGCCCATCGGAGCCGGGCCCTCGCCGACGCCTCGTCGGCAGGATCCGGCGACACCTGTTCGAAGTCGTCGCCCAGCCCGCTCAAGTCCTCCACGACCGGTAGCCCCCGTCAGCCGTCCATATAGATTCGCCGATCGGGCCCGATCAGTTCTCTCGCCCGACGGCGAGCCCTGGCCAACCGAGATCGTACAGTTCCCAGCGGGATGCCAAGGGTGTCGGCGATCTCGGGATAAGTGAGCTGGTGGAGTGCGGCGAGGACAAGAACGTTGTACTCGTCGAGGCTGAGCCCGGCGAGGGCACGCCGCAGCGCCGGAGCGGATTCGCCCGCATCCATCCTCGCTTCGGCATCGCCGGTGTCGACATCCGCCTCCAGATCCGACGAGGAGCGCCGATGGGCCCGATCGGCGCGCGCCAGCCGCCTGGTCCACTCTCTGAGAACGTTGACCGCCATCCCGAGCAGCCAGGGCAAGGCCGATGGCCGATCGGGCCGGTACCTGCGACGCCGGGCGAAGGCACGCACGAACACCTCGGCCGCCATGTCCGCTGCCTCGTCCCGCGGCGCCCTACCGGCCAGGAACCGGAACACGGTCCCGAAGTGGCGGCTGAACACCACCTCGAAGCGCACTGGATCGTGCCACGAGGCCACGATCACCTCGGCATCACTCGCCCACGGCGTGCTGTCCACGCTCGTCCGCCTCCCGGTATAGGCGAGAAAGAGGCTAGTGCCGCCAGGAGACGGCAGACGGCAGCCTCCTCCTTGTGTTGGCGGGTCGGGAACACCCTGATGCGCTCTGGGCAGGCCCCGTCTTCCCTTCCGACTTCCGACTTCCGACTTCCGACTTCGTCTTCGACTTCCGTCTTCCGACTTCCGTCTTCCGACTTCCGTCTGCTTGTCGTTGGCCGATGGCATGCTGTCGGCGTGGGCGCCACCATCCTCCACTGCGATCTCGATGCCTTCTACGCCTCGGTCGAGCAGGTTCGGCACCCCGAGTTGGCGGGGCAGCCGGTGCTCGTTGGGGGAGGGGTGGTCCTCGCCGCCAGCTACGAGGCTCGACAGTTCGGGATATCCGCTCCCATGCCCACCCGAAAAGCCCTGGCGCTTTGTCCATGGGCGGTGGTGGTCGACGGCTCCTTCTCCGAATACCTCGAGGTGTCCCGCCAGGTGTTCGAAATTTGCCGCGACTACACACCAGCCGTGGAGCAGATCTCGATCGACGAGGCTTTTCTCCAGGTCTCGGGAGCGAGACGGATCCTGGGAGAGCCGATTGCGATCGCCCATGAGCTCAGGGAACGGGTGCGCCGGGAGACGGGGCTGGCGCTGTCGATTGGGGTCGCCTCCACCAAGTTTCTCGCCAAGATCGCCTCGGCCGTGGCGAAACCCGACGGGCTAGTCGCCATCCCCGAAGGTGAGGAACTCGAGTTCCTCCACCCGCTCCCGGTCTCGCGGGTGTGGGGGGTTGGGCCGGTACTCGGCGCCCGTCTCGCCGAGCGAGGGGTGCTAACCGTCGGCGATCTGGCGAAGGTGCCCGAGCCGGCGCTGGTGAGCTGGCTGGGTTCGGGGGCGGGTCGGCATCTTCACGCCCTCGCCTGGAATCGCGACCCGAGAGCTGTGGTCCAGGTCGGTGCGGCGGGTTCGATCGGGTCTCAGTCCGCGATCCGCGGCACGCGCGACCCTGAGCGGCTCAGCCACGTCCTGCTTGGTATCGCAGAGAGGGTTGCTAGACGGCTTCGCGCCAAGGACCGGGCGGGGCGGACGATCACCGTCCGGGTGCGGTTCAGCCAGGAGCGATCGGTGACCCGGGCGCGCACCCTGACGGCACCAGTGGCTACGAGCAGCGCCCTTCACCGCGTCGGGTCTGTCTCTCCTCGCCGACGGCCTGGCAGCCAGCGACGCCCCTGTGACGCTGGTGGCGATCTCGGTGAGCCGTCTCTCGGTGTTGGCGCCGCTCCAGCTCGAGCTGCCGGTCGAGGGGGACGATCCGGTCAGGCCGGGCACACCGGCGGGCGCCACCCGACTGGCGGCCGAGGAAGCGCTCGACCGGGTGAGGGAGCGGTTTGGCAAGACGGCGGCAGGTCGAGCATCGCTGCTGCTCGACAAGGACCAGAAACTGGTGCCCGACGAGTTCCGTCATCTCGCCGAGCGCGACCGATGACTCTCAGGCCGGGGCGACCGACCCTCGAACCCGGGGGTACCGGGTCGGGGCGTGGGCGTGGCAGGCCTTGCCCCGGTTGTACATCGAGAGCCTGGTGACGCAGCCGGGTTGCAAGCAGATGCGACCTCGGTCGGTCACCGCAGCGGGGCGCCGTCCGGTCGGGGTGATCCGCGCTTTCAATATGTCGGCCATGTGGTTCCTCGTTCCATGCTCGCCAGCTTGGCGTCGCATCATGAAGGTTGTGTGAATGGCGTATGGATACGTGAAGAACGATCAGGGGGTGGAAGCGCTGAACGGGCTGAAGACCGCCGAGATGCTTCCCCCTACCAGCACGGTAGTGCCGCTGGCCGTCGCCTCGATCGCAACCTGGTTGGTCCCGGCGACGACCTCGACCACCCCGGTGGCAACGCAACTCCCCGCAGTAGGCCGGCTGGTGTTCCCTCTCTGCTCGGTGCCGGGGATCACCACCCGAGAACCCGGGGGACCAGCAGACAGCGAGCAAGTCCACGCTCCTGTCCCGCTGGGTACCTGGTAGCCGACAACGGCGGTCACTGCCACCACACCGTCCACCGGAGCGACCACAGTCGCCACAACGGGGGGCCCGGCGGCTGCGGCACCGCTGATTCGGCTTATGGCGGATGCGTCTAACCCATCCACCAATTCGCTGTCGGTGGCGGTGCCGTCGGCGGCAAGGTATTCGTCGGGGAGCTTCCCGCCGAGTCGGGCTGAGTTGCTTGCCGTGTCGCCCACCCCCAGATAGGACGACGCGATCACGCCACCGAGGCGAGCCGAGTTGGCGGCGGTCTCTCCCGCCCCGAGATACGCCGCTGCCGGCTTCCCGCCAAGCCTCCTCGAGTCGGCGGCCAACCCGTTCGCCGCCAGGAAATCACTTGCCCGACGCCCTTCGAGAGTTGCGGCGTCGGCGACTGTTCCGATGGCGAGCCTGTGGAGGAACGCGGCCATCTGTCCCCTGGTGACAGGGTCCTCGGGACAGAAGAGCGACCCGTCGGTGGTGCACCCCTTGGTGACGCCGACAGTCACGAGCCAAGAGATGTCTTCGGCGAAGACATGCGACGGCGGGACATCGGCGAAGCGCTGCTGCGCCCAGGCGGTCAGCGGCGCCACGACGGCGGCGGTGATGGCTGCGATGGCGACGGTCGACCAACGAATGGTACGGCGCCCAGTGCGGTCCACTTTGCCCTCCTTGACCCGGGGTTGGGCCCGCGCAACGTACCACCGGTACCCGGCTTTTCGGATGACGCTCGGCGGTCGCTCCGGGACCTGCCGGTACCCTGCCCGCCGGAGGGACTGTGACCCGACTGCTCGACTACAACCTGCTCGAGACGCTCCATATCGTCGCCGTGGCACTCTGGCTCGGTACCGACATCGCCGCCGCCGTCGTGTTGCGCCGCGCCGTCGACGATCGTCGCTCGCCAAACGCCCGAGACGAGATGGTCGGGCTCTGGGAGGACCTCGATCTCGGCCCCCGCGCTGCATCGATCCTCTTGCTGACCCTGGGGATCACACTCACCTACCTCGGCCGATGGGGATTCACCGCCGCCTCCGAGTTGGTCATTCTGGTTGGCAGCGTCGTGCTCGGTGGCGCTTGGCTCCTAGCCGTCCTATTTCGTTATTGGGTGGATCACCCTCCTCCGGAGTCGACGAGATCCGCGGTCCAAGTGCGCTTAGGGGGCGCCGCCCGCACCGCCGATCTCTGGCTGCGAGTGGTGGTGACCGTGGCGCTCGCGGTCGCTGCAGTCGTCTCGCTGGGAGCGGACGGAGGACCCATCGCCGCCACCTGGCTGTCGATCAAGCTGATATTGGTTGCGGTGGCCGTGGCGCTCACCTTTGGCACCCGGCTATTGCTTCCCTCGGTGACGTCACCGGAGGCACCGGATGACGGTGAGGCCACCGGAGGGCGCAGGACGGTGACGTTGTCGCTGGCCCTGGCCGCGGTCGCCTGGGTGTGCATCGCGGTTGTCATCTGGCTCTCGATCGCGAAGATCTGAGAGACGGAAGACGGAAGGCAGTACCAGTACTAAGTACTAAGTACTAAGTACTTCCTCTAGGCTCCACCCCCGGTGGTGGCTCGACCGACTGACCATCACAATCGAGACCCTCGTCGGGCCGATAGACGGCGAACACGGAGTCCTTCTCCCGCCGACCATCGCTGAAGGTGCGGGTGCGGAATCGCTCGACCCTCGTGCACTGCCGCAGCGCAGTCTCCTCGATGGCGGTTTCGACGACGTTGACGTTCGTGGTTGACCAGAGCTGGACCGTGACCGAAGTGTCGCTGTAGATGGGCCATACCAGAACGGGGTAATCGGTGTTGTTCTCCACGATCAGGTCGGGCGATGGCCACGAGAGGGTTGCTTCCCGGCCGTATGGATATCGGGGGAAATAGAGCGAGTGCGACTGGTACTCGAGGAAATCGAGCCCGGCGAGGTATGAGGCGTTGAAGAGGGTGGTGGCGAACTGGGAGACACCGCCGCCCACCGCGTCGACCAGATGCCCGTAGAAGACCATCCCCGCCGAGACGAATCCGTTCACCTCGGTCCGCTGCCCCACCGCCTGATTGAGCGAGAACGACTCTCCTGGATACACGACGCTGCCCCGCACCAGGTCGGCGATGCGATGGATATTGGTCACTCTCGCCTCGCAGCAGGAATGGTTGGTGGTGAACTCGGCCACCATCTCCTTGACGTTCCGGCCGCGGGCGGTTGCGATCAGCTCGGGATCGTTGCTCGGCCGCAGCGGTAGCTCGATCGCCGCCGATCCTTTGCCAAGGACTGCCTCGGAGATGAGCCGGGTCGCCTGGGTGGCGCAGCAGACTTGCGGCACCGTCCCCCTGCGGACCACCTGGACCTGCCCGTCGGAGATGGTGAGCTCGGGCCTCGTACCGCCGATGCGGACCCCCCGCCAGATCTTCCTCAGATGTTCGTCGACCGCGTTGCGGTCCACCGCGAGGGTCACCCGATTACCGATGCGCGGCCGTATCCAGCTCCGGGCGACCTCGGGGCTGACCCAGCGCGACTGCGATCCGATCTGCAGCTCCACCCCGTCTGCCGTGGCTTGCCGCACCTTGACAACCGCCTCCCTCACCTCGTCATCCGAGACGACGGTGGGGATCTCCGTCCAGCTGGCCTCGACCGAGACCGGTACGGCCGGATCGGCCGCCTGGAGCGCCGCCACCGCGGCGTCGATGTCGAAGGTGGTGCCAGGCACCGCAGGAACCAGCCGCAGGTTCTCGTCGCGGTAGACGAGATCGGGCTCCACCGGTTCGGTGGGCTGGGTGGCGGGGTGGGCGGTGAGGGTCTCCTTGGCGATCTCGGGGTCGAAGCTGTAGGTCGGCTCGACCTGGTGGGGGCGGATGAAGGAGCGGGCCCAGCTGACGAACTCGCGGGGCAGCGAATCCGATCTCCCCGCCTCGAGGAGTGCCGCAAGAGTGGCCTCCTGGTCGACCGAGAACCCGAGATCGCCGTTGCTGGCCACCACTGAGTCAGCATCGGATTGGAGCACGGCGGGTTGGCCGTCGTAGCGCTGGGACAGTGCAGTCACCGCCGCTTCGGCCTCGGCACCATCGAACCCACCTAGCGCCTCGTCATCGAGCACGACGTTGCGGGCCACCTCGCCTTGGTGGGCATCGCGGTCTATCAACCATGCCCCGACCAGGGCGGCGGCCAGCACCACCGGGACGGCGGCGAGCAGGATGAGCCAGGTTCGGGTCTTCATGCGATGGCCATGGTAAGAGGACTACGGGCTGGGAACGTGCACCCCCATCGATGTCTTTCACGTCCAACAAGCCGCTCGGGTTCCCCGATTATCGGTGCTCCGGGTTGGGGTAGTCGAGACGGCTCCCCGCATCCCATTCTGTGCGCTGGTTGCCGTGCACGGGAATGCCTCCTCGATCCCTGACCATGCGGGCGAGGTGGTGCAGGTTCCAGGTCATGAACGTGGCGCGACGACTGTTCCCCGGTCAGTCCTCGTCACTCAGCGCGTAGGAGATGGCCTCCTCCTGGCTCATCGCCAGTCCATCCGCCACCGCCTCGGCGTGGGCCTCATCGGTCAGGAGGGCGCGGGCTTCATCGAGACCAGGCATGGATGTGTACTCGGCCAGCATGATGTCGTTGAGGTCGAGCATCCCGGTTCCGCTTACGTCGCGCAGCCGGCGGGCGGCGGCGAGCAATCGGGCACCTCTTTGCGTCCTCCCCGCCTGAACCTCGGATATTCCGAGGGAGTTGAGATGAAGGGTGAGGGCCGAGATGTCGGAGAAGCCGGCAAAGAGCTTGATGCCCTCTTGCAGCAATGAGCGGGCCTCCTCGGTGAGCCCGGTACCGATAGCGCCGAAAGCGGCCATGAAGCTCGACCAACCGATCCCGAAAGGATCGTCCAGCTTGCGGAATAGTTCCAGTGCCTCCTGGGAATAGCGCTTGGTGTCGTTCGGATTGTCGGCGAAGACGCTCACGTCGCCCAGACCCCAAGTCGTCCAAGCGACGAGCCGCTCATCGCCCGCTTCAATCGCCTCGGCATGGGCGCGGTGGAGCATCTCCATCGCTACGTCGTATCCCGCGTCGAAGCTGAGGGTGAGGGCCAGGTTGTAGCGGGCGTTGGCGATGGCGGCGAGGTCGCCGTGGGCCTCCATCAACTCCAGGCTTTCCCGATAAGCGCGTTCACACTCTTCTGTTTGCCCCCGCCACCAGTGGATCCCGCCGGCTCCCTCCAGGGCTTTGGCCCTGATGAGCGGGTCGGCACCCGGCACGGCGAGCACTCGGCGGAATCTGTCCTCGGCCTCGATCAGGTGGCCCCGTACCTGCCAGAAGCGCCACATGGCGAAGGCGAGTTTCATGGCCAGGTTTGCCTCGCCCTGATCCACTGCCCAGGTCAAAGCCGATCTCAGGTTGTCGTGGTCGAGTTCAAGACGGTCAAGCCACCGCTTCTGGTCCCAGGCGATGAGGTGCGGGGCAGCCTTCTCCGCCAGTTCGAGGAAGGTGAGTGCATGGCGCCGCCGGACCTCAGACTCCTCGCCGCCGCTGGAAAGTTGTTCGGCGGCGAATTGCCGGATCGTCTCGAGCATGCGGAAGCGAGGCTCACCACCCACTCCCTCTTGGCGTACCAGGCTGTGCTCTACGAGTACGCCGAGTGCGCTGAGCACATCTCCACCCTCGGGCCCACCGCACACCTCCTCGATCTGCTCGAGCCCGGCGCCGCCCATGAAGACCGATAGCCGCTGGTAGACCCGCCGCTCCGGCTCCTCGAGGAGTTGATAGCTCCACCCTATGGCGGCACGGAGCGTCTGCTGGCGGGCGGGCAGGTCGCGCCGACCTGCCTCGAGCAAGGAGAAACCAGACCCGTCGCGCAGCCGCTGCGCGATCGCCTCTGGCGTCAACAGCTTCACCCGTGATGCCGCCAACTCGATGGCGAGGGGGAGTCCATCTAGCCGGTTGACTATCTCCACGATCGCGTTGACGTTGTCGGGGGTGATCCGGAAGTCGGGGCGCGACGCAGTGGCGCGGTCGGCGAATAGGGCGACGCTGGCAAGTTCCGCCGCCTCCTCGGGCAAGTAGTCACGGCTTGGCTCGGGCAGTGCAAGGTGGGGGACCGGGAATTCCTGCTCCCCGGACACCCGCAGAGCGGCGCGGGAAGTCACGAGGATGCTCGAGTTGGGAGCGGACTGCAGCAGAGATGTGACGTAACCCGCTCCGTCGAGCAGTTGCTCAAAGTTGTCGAGGACGAGGAGCATTCGACGGGCTCGAAGGTGCGCCGCCACTTTCTCCGCCGGAGATCCAGGCAACTGCTCGAGCGACAGCGCCGTAGCCAGCGCCGAAGGGAGCAGTTCCGGCTCGGATAGCGAGGCGAGATCGACGAAGACCACGCCATCGGGGAATCGGTCCTTGACTGCAAAGGCGGTCTGCACTGAGAGCCTCGTCTTCCCCGTACCTCCGGGGCCGGTGAGGGTGAGCAACCTCGTGCCCTCGAGCGCGCCCGCCACCTGGTCAACCTCGGGACGGCCCACGAAGCTGGTGAGCAGGAGCGGTAGGTCTGTGGGAACCCCGCCGTCGGTTCGTAGTGGGGGAAAGTCTGTGCGGAGCCCTCCGCCCACTAGCTGGAACAGGTGCTCGGGGCGGTTGAGGTCTTTGAGCCGGTGCTCCCCGAGATCGCGTAACTCGAGGTCTGGCATGGGCATCACGCCCACCAGCGCCCGGGTGGAACCGGAAACAAGCACCTGACCTCCGTGGCCGGCGGCAGTGATCCGGGCGGCGCGGTGGACGTCCAGCCCGACATAGTTGTCGCCGCCGAGCAATCCCTCGCCGGTGTGGAGCCCGATCCTGACCCTGACCGCGCCCTTCTCCGGCCACGGCTCGGCGGAGATCCGTCTTTGCGTTTCGGCGGCCGCCTCTATGGCGTGCCCCGCCTCGGGGAAGACGGCGAACACACCGTCCCCGCTGGTGGAGACCTTGGTCCCGCCTGCGCTCACGACCGCGCCCTGGATCAATTCACCGTGCGTGGCGAGGATCTTCGGGTACCGGGACCCCATCTCCTGGACGATCCTCGTCGACCCTTCGATGTCGCTGAAGAGGAAGGTGACCGTCCCTGTGGGCAGCGTGGACACGACCGGAAACCTAGATGCAGTCCACCCTCTACTGAGCGCGGGTCACACGGAGGCATCGATCTGATGTTTGGCAGTCATAGGCAGCAGTCTTATGAACCCGTGAGCCCAAACCGGACGCGCAGCGATACTGTCACCGTCGTTTCGCCACGCATGATCGGCGGGCCGGCGCTCTCGGCAGCCATGACCATCCGCTGCCTCGGTATCGGCGCCTCACCCTGCCCCTCGAGGATGGACTCCACCGGGCCAAGGGCTGCACCGGCCAAGCCGGCGAGCTGCTCGGCTCGGGCAAGGGCGTCCGCCCATGCGGCGGCGCGCGCCGTCTCGAGCAGCCCGGTGTTGTCGGAGAGGATGAACCGCAGCCCATGGATGATTGCGTGCTCGCCTCCGGCGGCAGTCACCGCGGCAATGGTCTCGCCCAAGCGCGCGGTGTCCTCCAGTCGGGCCGTGAAGATGGTTGAGACCCGGTAGCCGGTGACCACGGGCCGGTCGCCCCTGTGGTCCATTTGAGGCTCCACGGTGTGAGACGAGGTACGCACCGCCTCGTCGCCGAGACCCTCATCACGAAGCGCCGCCAGGACGCGGTGGGCCGCATCCGCTGCCTCCGCGGTGGCTCGGTCCGCCGATCCGGCGTGGACCTCCACCCCACAGTCGATCATCGCCACATCTGGCGTGCCCGCAGCGGTGCCCACGCCAGAAACGGTGATTCCCGGGTCTTGGGTCATCTCGTCCTCCGCCTGGGAGCGTATACGGGTACCTACGATGCCCGGCTCTCTAATGCGCCAGGTGATCATCATCCTCACCGTGACTGTCCTGCTCGGTGCATGCCGGGAGCCGAGCGCCGACGCCGAAGGCGCCGAGATCTACGCCCAGCTCTGTGCCAACTGCCACGGCAGCAATCTGGAGGGGGCCGTCGGCCCCCCATTGGACGCGGGCTCGGCCGCGGCGGAGAAGCCCGACGATTACTACATGGTCACGATCACCAGGGGCAAGGGACGGATGCCGTCTTTTCCCGGGCTCAGCGAGGAGCAACTCGACCGCTTGATCGCCTATATCCGGCAGCGCCAAGCCGCCGGGTGAGTCCTCAGCAGGCTGCGTGCTCGACGCTGACCCGGCCAACCAGGCGCGAGAGGGCGTGGCTGAGCAGTTGCGGGTCAGCAGTGGTGAAGTACTGGGCGTCGCCGATGTCCGTCGCCGGTGCGGTCCCCACGGCTTGCAACACCCTGGTTGCTTGCGCCGCCACGGCGCTGCAAGGATCGATCACCTCGACACCGGGCCCGGCGACCTGTCTGACCACCGTGGCGAGGAAGGTGTAGTGGGTGCACCCGAGCACCAGCGTGTCTGCGCCGGCGGCAAGCACGGGCTCGACGAACCGCCTGACCAGCTTCTCGGCTTCGGGGCCATCGAATTCCCCCCTCTCGACCATGTCGGCCAGCCCTGGGCAGGCACGCTCCACCACTTTCACCCCGGCGGCATGTCGGACCACGAGAGAGGCGAAGCGATGGGCGTTGAGCGTGCCCGTGGTGGCCAGCACACCGATGACCTTGGTGCGGGACTGAGCAGCCGCCGGCTTCACGGCAGGCTCCATGCCCACAAAGGGGATTTCAGGATGGCGGCCCCTCAGCAGGTCGAGCGCCTCGGCAGATGCGGTGTTGCAGGCGACCACGACCATCTTTGCCCCTCGCTCGAGCAGCCACGCCGTGAGCTTCTCCGCCCGCACCACTATTTCTTCGGGGCTTCGATCGCCGTATGGCGCGTTCGCCTGGTCGGCCAGGTAGAGGAATCGCTCGGCGGGCAGCGCGGCGCGCATTGCGGCGAGGACCGAAAGACCGCCGAGCCCGGAGTCGAAAACGCCGATTGGGCGCCGATCGTCGGTCATGGCCTGGGACACGGGGCGACATTCCAGCAGATCCGCCGTTCGATTTGGTTGCACCTTGAACGGTCCAAGGAGTGGATGCTGTCGGTGATAAGGCGATTACCTTCTCCGGCGAGACCTGGAGGTTCAATGGACATCGAAGGAAAGGTGGCGTTGATCACCGGTGGCGCCGGTGGCCTCGGGCTCGGAGCGGCCAGTGCCTTGGTGGACAGGGGGGCGTCAGTTGCTCTGCTCGACCTGCCCTCGTCCAACGGCGCGGCTGAGGCCGACCGTCTCGGCGCCGCCGTGTTCATCCCAGTGGACGTGAGGCAGCCCGAAGAGGTAGAGGCGGCGGTGGCCGACGCCTCCTCCCAACTGGGGCGCATCGACATTTGTCTCAACGCAGCCGGCGTGGGGCCGGCCCACCGAATGCTCACCCGCGATGGCACGCTCTTCCCTCTCGATCTCTTCACCTTGGTTATCGGTATCAACCTCATAGGAACTTTTGACGTAATCCGCTGGACGGCGTCGTTCATGAGCCACAACGAGCCCAACGACGACGGGGAGCGCGGGGTGGTCATCAACGTCGCCTCGATCGCGGCCTACGAGGGGCAGATCGGCCAGGCGGCCTACTCGGCCTCCAAGGGAGGGATCGTCGGCATGACGTTGCCGCTTGCCCGCGACCTGGCCAGCTACGGGATCCGGGTCCTCACCATCGCGCCGGGGATCATGGATACTCCGATGCTGGCCGGGGCGCCCGACGAGCTGAAGGCGTCGCTCGCCGAGGTGCACGTCTTCCCCAAACGCCTCGGTCGCCCTGACGACTTCGCCCGGCTGGTGGTGGCGATGGTGGAGAACCCACTGCTCAACGGCGAGGTGGTCCGCCTCGACGCCGCAGCACGGATGCCGCCTCGCTAGCCGACCGATCTGGCGTAACTCAAGGACCCTGCCTAGGGTCGCCAGGCTCGGCAAAGCGGTAGCCGGGCGCGAGCCAGCGATCAAGGAGGAATCTATGCGCAGACTCGCCTTGTTGGTGGCGCTCACCGTGGTGGCGTCGCTGACGACGATGGCGCCCGCCGTGGCGCAAGCGGATGAATTCGGGACGGTCAACTTCATCAACGGCCTTCCCGGCACCGTGGTCGACGTCTACATCGACGACGAACTGGTCCTCGAGGACCGGGCCTACGAGTCGGTCAACCCCCTGGTCGTAGCGGTGGGCGACCATGCCATCGAGGTCTTCAGCGCCGGCGACGACCCGGCAGCGGATCCCCCGATCGTCACCGGAGATGTGACGGTCACCGAGGGGCTCAATGCCAACGTGGTGGCCCACCTCTCGGCGACGGGCGAGGAGACGCTGACGGTGTACGAGAACGACGTCTCCACCCTCGGTGAGGGGGAGGCGCGTCTGGTGGTGCGGCACGACGCACAGGCTGGCCCGGTTGACGTGCTCGCCGGGGGCAGCCCGATCATCGAAGGTCTGGCCAATCCCAACGAGGAGCAACTCGACCTGCCTGCAGGCGACTACTCGGTGACGGTCAACGACGCCGGCACCGACGACGTCCTGGCCGGCCCTGTCGACCTCACCCTCCTGGCCGGGACCTCCTACCTGGTGCACGCCGTGGGAGATCCCGCCACCGACAGCTTCCTGCTGGTGGTGCAGACCATCGAAGGGCTCAACCCCGACGCCCAGCTGTGGGCGGTGATGGACGGCACCGAGGAGGTGCCACCGGTCGACACCGGCGCCGCCGGGGTAGCCACCTTCGAGGTGAGCGAGGACGGGACCTCGGTGACCTTCAAGGTCATCGCCTGGTATCTCGAGGACATCACCATGGGCCACATCCACATAGGCCTGCCGGGGGTCAACGGCCCGATCGTCTCGGTGTTGGTCGACTTCGCCCCACTCGACGCCACGAGCGGCGAGACCCGCAACGGGTTGCTCGGCGAGGGCACCATCACCGGTGCCGAGGTGACCGCGGTCCCCGAGGAGGGATTCGACGGCTCCATCGGGGCGCTGGTCCGGGCGATGAGGTCGGAGGGGAGCTACGCCAACATCCACACGGTGGCCTACCCGAGCGGTGAGATCAGGGGTCAGATCACCACGCTGCCCAACGGTGTCGAGGACCGGTTCACCGATGACGAGGGCAGCGTCCACGAGGGCAACATCGACATCATCGCCGCCGCCGACATCACGCTCGGTTGCGACGAGGCGGAGCCGTCGCTGTTCTGCCCCAACGAGACGGTGACCAGGGGTCAGATGGCGTCGTTCATCCAGCGGGCGCTCAACCTCCCCGCCGGGGATGACCCTGGGTTCACCGACATCGCCGGTAACGAGCACGAGGACGCCATCGGGGCGATCGCCCAGGCTGGGATCACCATCGGCTGTGAGGACGGAACGATGTTCTGCCCGAACGTGCCCGCTGACCCGGGACCAGATGGCCTCGTTCCTGGCGCGCGCCTTCGGGCTGAGCGGTGGCACCTCGCCGTTCACCGACATCGCCGGGAACACCCACGAGGACAACATCGTCGCCATCTACGAGGCGGGGATCACCCAGGGGTGCACCGCCACCGAGTACTGCCCGCGGGACCCGGTGCTCCGAGGGCAGATGGCCTCCTTCCTGGCGCGCTCGCTCGGCTGGGGGCAGTAGCAAGCCGTTGCGATCGGGTGGCGGCGCGCTCTGCGGGGCGTGCCGCCACCCTCTCCTCTTGACGCTTCATTGACCCTGCATTGAGGCAGCCGTCCCATTGCAGGAACGAGAGTGACGCCAAGACAAGCGCCTGGAGGAGGTCTTCATGATCCGACCATCGAAGCGATCGAGGGGAGTCATGGCGGCTGTGACGGTCGCCCTGCTCACCAGCATGCTGATCGCGACCGCAGCGGGAGCACAGAGCTCGTCGGGGAGGTTCACCGACGACGATGGAAACGAGCACGAGGGGTTCATCGAGGCGATCGCCGCCGATGGGATCACTCTCGGCTGCAACCCCGAGGGAACCCTCTACTGCCCGGCCGCGACGGTGACGAGAGGCCAGATGGCGTCGTTCATCGACCGTGGTTTCGGTCCGCCCGCGACAGACACCGACGCCTTTGACGATGACGATGGAACCACCCACGAGGACGCCATCAATCGGGTGGCCGCCGCCGGCATCGCCGCCGGGTTCGACGACGGGACGTTCCGTCCCAACGACCCGGTGAGCAGGGCGCAGATGGCGTCGTTTCTCGCTCGGGCGATGGAGCTGTCGCCGGTCACCGGCGACCGGTTCGACGACGTCTCCGGGGTCCACGAGGGCAACATCAACGCCATCGCCGAGGCTGGGGTGACGCTGGGTTGCAACGATGCCGGAACGCTGTTCTGCCCCAACGACCCCGTGCGCCGTGACCAGATGGCGTCGTTCCTAGGACGTGCCCTCGGTCTCAGCCCGCCGAGCACCAGCTCATCGACCAGCTCGTCGTCTAGCTCGTCTAGCTCGTCCAGCTCGTCCTCGAGCTCATCCTCGAGTTCGTCGTCCAGCTCGTCTTCGAGCTCATCGTCGACGTCGAGCACCATCGACGACTGACCGCCAACCGGCTCAAGCGGCAGCGTGCTCCCGCACCTGCCGCTTGAGCCGCGAGACGATGGCGTCCATTCCCCGCAGGCGTTGTGGCGTGAGGACGTGGTGCAGCCCCATGGCCATGTAGAAGTCGGCAGGCAGGTCCGTCACCTCGTCCACGGTGGCCCCCTCGAGTCCCTCGGCGAGGATGGCGGCGTAGCCGCGTACCGTGGGTGACTCCTTTGGTGAGTCGAACCAGAGATGCACCCTCCCATCTCCGTCGACTTCGGTGGCCAGGAAGAAGGGGGTGGCGCACTCGACCACCTGCTCCATGCCGTCGGCCATCTTCCCCGGCGGCAGCGGGGGGAGCCGCCTCGAATAGTCGAGCAGCGCCTCGAGCCGGAGCTCATCGGGCGCGGCGGCGAACATGTCGACGATGCGCTGAAGATTGGAAGGCACGCCCATCAGACCTCAGTGTAAGGTTGGACGATTGCACTATGGCGATGGTGCTTAGAACGCTCCGATGTAGTTGCTAGCCGGGAGGGGCGCACGGCCGCCTTCTCTGCTGCCTGCCCGTTTCTTTCCGAGGAGGAGTCATGCCCGCACCACTCGACGACGCCCCGAAGTTCCAGGAATACGCCCACCCCGAGAAACTGGTCTCCACCGACTGGCTGACGGAGCATCTCGACGACCCCGACATCGTCATAGTCGAGTCGGATGAGGACGTGCTCCTCTACGACACCGGGCACATTCCGGGCGCGGTCAAGATCGATTGGCAGGCCGACCTCAACGACCCCCTGATCCGCGACTACGTCGACCCGGAGGCATTCGCCGGCTTGTTGTCCCGGTCAGGGATCCAACCCGGCCAGACGGTCGTCTTCTACGGAGACAACTTCAACTGGTGGGCTGCGTACGCCCTCTGGGTCTTCAGCCTCTTCGGGCTCGACGACACCAGGCTGCTCGACGGGGGCGACAGAAGTGGGTCGAGGAGAACCGGCCGCTCACCACCGACAAGCCCGATCGGCGCGCCGAGCGAGTATCCGGTGCCCGAGCGCGACGACTCGAAGATCAGGGCCTTCCGTGATGAGGTGCTCGCCCATTCCGAGGGGGGCAACCCCCTGGTCGATGTCCGGTCACCCGAGGAATACCGGGGTGAGTTGCTCCACATGCCCGCTTACCCACAGGAAGGGGCGCTTCGCGGCGGGCACATCCCCGGGGCGCGCAGCGTCCCCTGGAAGCGGGCGGCCAACGAGGACGGGTCTTTCAAGAGCGCCGACGAGCTCAGGTCCATCTATGAGGGTGAGATCGGTCTCGCCTCGGACGACGACGTCATCGCCTACTGCAGGATCGGCGAGCGCTCCAGCCACACCTGGTTCGTGCTCAGCCAGCTGCTGGGATATCCGAAGGTGAGGAACTACGACGGCTCGTGGACCGAGTGGGGCAACGTGGTGAGGGCGCCGATCGAGCGCTGAGTCAGCGCTTCTTGTAGAGCCTCCATCGCAGCGTGATGCTGTCGTCGGTCCATGCCGGCGGGGCACCATGCTGTCGTAGCAGCCAGGCGCGGGTTGCCTGGGCGGCGGTTTTGCGTTGTTCGCCATCGAGCTCCCAGCAAGCCGAGAAGAGGCCCTGCTCGAGTTGGTCGACCATGTCATAGAGGTCCAACCGGGTCGGTGCGGTCAGCTCGTCCAGACCCTCGACGTCAAACCCGTTGTCGGCGGCCGCCCGGTCGACAGCATCGTTGCCGGTTGCGCCGGGCGGCCAGTCGGGCTTACCCGCAGCCTCGAAGAAGACCCGCGCCACATCCGAACGCCTTCCCCATGGGGTGCCCCTCGTCTGTAGGAAGATCCCACCGCTGCGGAGCACCCGGTGGATCTCGGCGACCGCCTGCCGCCACTCGGGGATTAGGTGGAGGACGTGGGCGGCCACCACCGCGTCGAGCGTCGCCTCGCCAAAGGGGATGCCTGGTGGCGTCGCCCATGACCAGCGGGAAGTGGTCACCCCCGGCGTTCGCTCGGAGCCGCTGGAGCATCGCCGCCGAGAGGTCCAGGCCGACGATAGGGACACCTCTCCGCCACAGGGGTAGGGCAATCCTCCCGGTGCCGACGCCGATTTCGAGCACGGCAGTGCGCCCGGTGAGCACGCCGGCGAGCATCTCGGTCTGCCTTGCGGCCAGTTCGACGGGCAGGGCACGGGTGCGGTCGTAGTAGTCGGCGGCGCGATCGAAGGAAATGGAATCGGTGATCATCGCCACATCCTGCCTACAGTCCTTCCCTTCGGGACACTTGGAGCCTCTCTCGTGCGTATCGGCATCTTCGTCTTCGAGGGTGCGGAGGAACTCGACTGGGTTGGCCCATGGGAGGTGCTTCGGATGTGGGCCCTCTCATGGCCTGACGACGGTGTCGATGTCGTCACCGTCGCCCGGTCGCCCGGAGTGGTCACCTGCGCCAAGGGGTTGCGCGTCCTGCCCGACCACGATTGGGATACGGTGCCTCCAATGGACGTGCTGGTCTACCCCGGAGGGAGGGGGACGAGACCGCAGCTTGGCGATGGCGCGATCAGGAATTGGGTACGGGGTCTCGCCTCGGATGGAGCGCTCATTACCAGCGTCTGCACCGGCTCTTTGGTGCTGGCCGATGCCGGCTTGCTCGCTGGGAGGCCGGCAACCACCTACTGGGGGTCGCTCTTCGAGCTCGCCGCAATCGACCCGACCATCGAGATCCGACCCGATGACCGCTTTGTCGACACCGGCGAGGTGATCACCGCCGCCGGGGTGTCAGCGGGGATAGACATGGCGCTGCATCTCGTCTCGCGACTGCATTCCAAGGAGCGGGCCGTCGAGGTGAGACGCGCCATCCAGTACGACCCGGCGCCTCCGATCTGAGCCGTATGGGCCTACCTTCCACCGCCACGCCATGAGCGAGTACCTCCCGGAATTGGCCCTGGTGCTAGCGCTGGTGTTGGTAAACGCGGTCTTCGCCGGAACTGAGATCGCTCTCATAACGCTGCGGGAGAGTCAGCTCCGGCGTATGGAGGCCGGGTCCAGGTCGGGGAGGCGGGTCGCCGAGCTGGCCCGCGACCCCAATCGGTTCCTCGCCACCATCCAGGTCGGTATCACTTTGGCCGGCTTTCTCGCCTCGGCCACGGCGGCGGTGTCGCTAGCGGAGCCGCTGATTGTCCCTCTTTCATTCCTGGGCAGGGCGGCGCGCCCGGTGGCCATCGTGCTGGTGACCCTCGTTCTCTCCTATCTCACCCTGGTGGTAGGTGAGCTGGCGCCAAAGCGCCTCGGGCTGCAGTGGGCGGAGAGGTGGGCCATGGTCTGTCGGTCCGTCGCTCTATTGGATGTCGGTTGCGGTCAAGCCGGTGGTGGCGCTGCTTGGGGCGTCGACTGACCTTGTGGTCCGGCTTCTCGGAGGCGACCCGCGCCGCCGGGCGGAGGACGTCTCCACCGAGGAGTTGCGCGACATGGTCCTGGCCCACGGCACCTTCTCCACCGAGCAGCGCAACGTGGTCATCGGCGCTTTGGAACTGGAGCATCGGCGCTTGCGTCAGGTATTGCGGCCCCGTGGTGCCGTCTTCTCCCTCGACGCGGCGCTCACCGCGGCCGATGCCCTCGACCTCCTTACCCAGAGCGGGCACACGCGGGCCCCGGTTGCCGAGGAGGGCGATCTCGATCGGACCATCGGCGTCGTCCGGATCCACGACCTGCTCGGGGTGGGCAACGACCTCAACCTGCGCGATCTGGCCCGCGAGGTGCCGTTTTTCCCTGAGTCGCTGCGGGTCCTCATGGCTATGCGGGTGATGCAGGGCGAGCGTCACCAGATGGCGATGGTCATCTCCGAGCACGGCTCGGTCGAGGGCATAGTCACCATCGAGGACCTGGTCGAGGAGGTCGTCGGCGAGATCTACGACGAGGGCGACCGGGACGTTCGCGCCGTCCGTCGCGAGCGGGATGGGACGGTCGTACTGGCCGGTGACTTCCCGGTGCACGACCTGGTCGATGTCGGGGTCGACCTCCCCGACGGTGAGTACACCTCGGTCGCCGGACTGATCCTCGACCGCCTCGGCCGACTGCCCGACCGCCCCGGCGACCGGGTGCGTGTCGGGAACTGGGACCTGACCGTCTCCCGCGTCCACCGCCGCGCCATCACGGAAGTCGTGTTACGCCCGGCACCCGCAACAGAGGACGCCTGATCGGCGACACGACTGCGCTCGTCTCGGGAGTTCACCCGCCCCCCTACTCGCTGCTCCGCAGCGGGTCCCTTCCCCCCTACGGGGGGACGCGAGCAGTCATTTCCCGCCCCCCTACCCGCTGCTGCGCAGCGGATCCCTTCCCCCTCCGGGGGACGGAATGTGTGCTGCCGTCTTCCGTCTATCCGGGACGGATCCCTCCAGCGATTCTGGGTTCTCCAGGCTGCTTAGGTCACCCGGGTCGGAGCCGACGAGCAGCGCTTTGACCACGCGTCGCATGATCTTGGCCGACCGGGTGCGGGGGAGGTCGGGGACGAACCGGACCGCCGCAGGTCGGAATGCCTTGCCCAGGGTGGCCGCGATGCGATCGGACACCCTTTCGGCCAGTTCGCCGTCTGGTTCCGCATCGGGACGGGGAACGGCGTAGACCACCACCACCTCCCCCTTGACAAGGTCGGGGATCCCCACCGCCGCTGCCATCACGATCTCGGGAAACGACACCACGACGGACTCGACCTCGGCTGGTCCGATTCTCTTTCCGGCGATGTTGAGCGTGTCGTCCGAGCGCCCGTGGAGGAACCAGAACCCATCCTCGTCCACCGACGCCCAGTCCCCGTGGGCCCAGACCCCCTCCCACCGGTCCCAATAGGTGGCGAGGTACCGATCCGGCTCTGACCAGAAGCCTCTGGTCATTGCCGGCCAGGCATCCTCGATCACCAGTTCGCCGACCGCGCCCCTGACCGGTCGTCCGTCGGCGTCGTAGACCTCAGCCGCCATCCCCAACGAAGGACCTCCCAGAGATGTCGGCTTCAACCCCTGATGAAGATTGACCCCGACGATCACCGCCCCGACCTCGGTGCCCCCGGAGATGTTGACGATGGGGATCCGCTCGCCGCCGACGGTGCGATAGAGCCACCACCAAGGGTCGGGATTCCACGGCTCGCCTGTCGAGCCGAGGACCCGCAGCCGGTCGAGATCATGACCGGCGGCGTGTTCGTCGCCGTGAGCCATGAGCGCCCTTATCAGTGTCGGGGAGATCCCAAGATGGGTGAGACCCAACTCCCCGACCAGCCGCCACAGCCGCCCCGGATCGGGGTGATCCGGCGCACCGTCGTAGACGCCTACCGCGGCGCCGTTGCCCAGTGCGGCGACGATCGACCACGGGCCCATGATCCAACCCATATCGGTCGCCCACATCAGGGCATCCCCGCGCTGCACATCGAAGTGGAACGCCCCCTCCTGGGCAAGCTTGACGGTGAGTCCTCCATGGACGTGGACGGCTCCCTTCGGCTTCCCCGTGGTCCCCGACGTGTAGGCGAGCATCACGGGGTGCTCGGAGTCCACCTGTTTGGCACCCAGCGGCGCCGCCACCGACACCGCCTCGTCCCAGAGGTGATCGCGTCCCTGGGTCGTCGGGGTGTCGGTCCGACGTGCGTGGCTCACCACGAGGACCGCCGGGACCCCTCCGGCAGCTGCCACCGCTTCGTCTGCTGTCTCCTTCATCTCGACGAGCCGGCCTCTGCGGTGGTACCCGTCGGCGGTTACGAGGAGCGCGGGCGAGGGGTCAAGCAGCCTGGCGGCGACCGCCTCGGCGCCGTATCCGGAGAAGATGGGGATGAACATCGCTCCGATCCGGGCTGAGGCGAGGAGCGTGACGACAGCCTCCACCGACATCGGGAGGAAGCAGCCCACGGCATCACCCACGCCGACTCCGAGGGCAGCGAAGGCACCAGCGACCCGCTCCACCATGCTCAGCAACTCGCCAAACGTGACCCGGCGGGGATCGCCCCCGGCCTCCGTGGCCGCCAGGAGCGCGTTGGCGTCGGGGTTCTCGACCGCCCATCGGTCGACGCAGGCTGTGGAGAGGTTGCAGGTCCCACCGACGAACCAGGTGGTCCAAGGTACGCCCTGGGAGTTGTCACGCACCGCCCGGTAGGGCGCGGCGAATGGGATTCCGAGGAACTTGACGACGGCGTCCCAGAACCACTCCGGCTCGGCAACCGATCGATTCACCAGCTGTTCGTAGCCGTCGATGCCGTACTCGGTCATGAACCGCCCGGTGACGGTGCTCGCTGCATCCGCCTCGGGCAGCCGCCACACGATCGGCTGGTGATCCACGCCCCGAGCCTACGGGGCGTGCTAGCAACCTGCGGATGGGACCGCTTTCCGGAGTGCGCGTGATCGAAATGGCCGGGATCGGGCCGGGGCCGTTTTGCGGGATGGTCCTTTCCGGCCTCGGTGTGGAGATGGTGCGGGTGGATAGGCCGGATGCCGAGCCGATGCTCGACGAGCCGGTCACGCTCCGCGGGCGGCGCTCGATAGCGCTCGACCTTCGCAGTCCCGAGGCGGTGCAGGTGGTGCTTCGGCTGGTGGAGACGGCCGACGGGCTGATCGAGGGGTTCCGACCCGGTGTGATGGAGCGCATGGGGCTCGGGCCTAGGGACTGCCTGGGCCGCAACCCACGCCTCGTCTACGGACGCATCACCGGGTGGGGCCAGGATGGGCCGCTGGCGGCTTCGGCTGGGCACGACATCACCTATCTGGCCGTAGCCGGCGGTCTTCACCCGATCGGGCGGTCCGGTGAGCTCCCAGTCCCACCGCTCAACCTGGTGGCCGACTACGGGGGCGGCGGGATGCTTCTCGCCCTGGGAATGGTCGCCGCACTTTACGAGGCGCAGCGATCAGGAAAGGGGCAGGTGGTCGATGCGGCCATGGTCGACGGCGTCGCCCAACTCACCGCGCTGTTCCACGGTGGGCTCGCCGCCGGTTGGTGGCGTCCGGAGAGGGGGTCAAACCTCCTCGACGGCGCTGCACCGTTCTACGACACCTATCTCACTTCGGACGACGAGTCGCTTGCTCTGGGCGCCCTCGAGCCGAAGTTCTTCGCCGCGCTGGTCGACCGGCTGGGGCTCGACCCCGCCGCGCTGCCGCCTCAATACGACCGGGAGAGGTGGCCGGAACTGCGAGCCCGCCTCGCCGAGGTGATCGCCACCAAGACCAGGGATGATTGGGCGGCGGAACTCGAGGGGACCGACTCGTGCGCCGCCGGGGTGCTATCGCTGGCCGAGGCACCGGCCCACCCGCACAACGTGGCACGGGCCAGCTTCATCGAGGTCGGCGGGGTGGTCCAGCCTGCCCCAGCACCCCGGTTCTCGGCCACACCAACAGGAAAGCCCTCGCCGCCACCGGCACCTGGCGCGGACACCGACGCCGTCCTGTTCGAGCTTGGTTACACACCCACCGAGATCGGTAACCTCCGCCGCTCCGGGGTGGTCGGCTGAGCCGCCCCTTCACCTACCACCTACCGCCAAGATCTAAGGTGCCGCCCCCGTTGGCACACTCCAGGAGGCCCTAGCCCATGTCCGACATAACCTTCGACGGCCGGGTGGCCATCGTCACCGGGGCGGGTGGCGGGCTGGGTCGGTCATATGCCCTCGAGTTGGCTCGTCGCGGGGCGCGCCTTGTCGTCAACGACCTCGGTGGGGCGATGGACGGCACCGGCTCGGGAACAAGGGCGGCCGACGAGGTCGTCGCTGAGATAGAGGCCAGCGGCGGCGAGGCGCTGGCCAGCTACGACTCGGTGGCCAGCGCCGAGGGAGGTGAGGCGGTGGTCGCCGCCGCCATCGACACCTTCGGAGCGGTGGACGTCGTGGTGAGCAACGCAGGGATACTGCGCGACCGCAGCTTCGCCAACATCACGCTCGAGGAGGTGGAGAGCGTGATCGCTGTCCACCTGCTCGGGGGGTTTCATGTCGCGATGCCGGCGTTCAGGGTGATGAAGGAGCGAGGCTACGGGCGGCTCGTGTTCGCTGCCTCGAATGCCGGGATCTTCGGCAACTTCGGGCAGGCGAACTACGGCGCGGCCAAGATGGGGCTTGTCGGTTTGAGCAACGTGCTCGCCATCGAGGGGGCGAAGTACGGCATCCGTAGCAACGTGATCGCCCCGGTTGCCAAAACGAGGATGACCGAGAATCTGCTCGGTCCGCTGGCTGATCTGCTCGACCCTGAGCAGGTGACGCCGATGGTGGTCTACCTCGCCTCGGAGGCCAATCCACACACCCATGAGATCTTCACCGCCGGGGGCGGCCGCTACGGGCGGATCTTCGTCGCCACCAACCCTGGGTGGTTCGCCGGTCAGAAGGTGGTCCCCACCGTCGAGGATCTGGCAGAGCACATCGACGAGGTGCGCGACCTCTCCACATACGAGATCCCGCTGAGCAGCAACGACGAGATCCGCCTGGTGATGGCGGCGATGCAGGAGAGCTGAGGTGCCGGTCGACCCGGAGCGAGCGCTCGGCGCCGAGCTTCCGGTGCTCGAGAGCGGTTGGGATCAGGATGATGTGATCCTCTATCACCTCGGGATTGGCGCCGGCGACCCACCGACCGACCCCGCCGAGCTTCGATACACCTACGAGGGCAACCTGGCGGTGCTCCCCAGCTTCGCAACGGCCTCGGCCTTCCCGGCGTTTGCCGGGGTGGGGGGCGTGCCCGGTCTCGAGTTCAACCCGGCCCTGCTTCTTCACGGGGAGCATGAGATCGCGGTGCAGGGGCCGATACCGACCGCGGCATCAGTTGTCCACCGTGGACGGGTGGCCGAGTTGTGGGACAAGGGAAAGGCGGCATTGGCGGTGGTCGAGGTGGTCACCACCGACGGGGCGGGGAAGGAGCTGTTCACCAACCGAGCATCGCTCTTCCTGCGAGGCGAGGGGGGATTCGGGGGCGAGCCGGGGCCGCCGTCCTTCTCGGCAGCCCCAGACGGCGAGCCGGATGTCGTGGTGGCCTCGCCGACGCTCCCGCAGCAGGCGCTCCTCTACCGGCTGTCCGGCGACAAGAACCCGCTCCACGCCGACCCCGGGTTCGCCGCTATTGCCGGGTTCGACCGGCCCATCCTCCACGGGCTGTGCTCCTTCGGGATGGTATGCAAGGCGGTGGTCGACAGAGCGCTCGACGGCGACGTGACCCGGGTCTCCGGGTACCGGGCCCGCTTCTCGGGGGTCGTTTATCCCGGGGAGAGCCTGGTGATCAACGTGTGGAACGAGGGCGACCATCTGTTGGTGACGGCGGAGACCGCCGAGCGTGGCAAACCAGTGATCAGCAATGGGAAGGTCACCCTTACCGGATGAAGGTCGGCTCCACCGACACGGGCACCATATGGTCGAGCCACCCGTTGACGGCATAGCCGTTGCGGTCGGCGTTCGATCGGGCCGGCTGGATATTGCCGGAGGAATCGTGCGTCCGGCTGGCGATCTTCCCCCTGCGGTCACCGAGTTCGAGAGTTGCGCCGAAGGTGCGCCACGACGTCGGGCCGGCAGAGGGGCCGAGAACGGCAGGCTGCCATGTCGTGCCGCCATCGGCGGTCACCTCGACCGAGGTGACCGTGCCGGTACCGGAGAAGGCCACCCCCTCCACCTCGACCGTCGGCGACACGACCGCACCGGGCGCCGGACTGGTAACCCACGACTTGACCGGCATCTCCCAGCAGGAAGGGTCGTCCGGGCCCGGGACCGACCCGGGGGGAGTGAGCCGGTAGCGGACAGTCTGGATGTCGGCGTCGGACTCCTCGGCGGTGAGCGCCAGCCTCACGACCCACTTGACGCTGTTGACCGCGAAGTACCCGGCCATGACCAAACGGACAGGCCCGCCATGGGCCGGGGTGAGAGGGGCACCGTTCACTCCGAAGGCGAGCAGTCCTCGCGCCAACCCAGCATCGAGAGGAACCGAGCGCTCCACCCGCTCCGGGTCATCGGGCGCCCCGTCGGCGCCGAGCGCCGTGAGGAAACGGGCACCGTCTTTGGCACCACCGGCCAGATCAACCAGGTCGGCCACGGCGACCCCGCTCCACCTGAGGTTGGCTGCGGCGCCGGTTCCCCACGGAGTCCCCGGCGGCCGATCGGCGAGCAGCCCTCTCCCATTGCCGGCGCACTGGAGCACGGCGGTCACCTCGACCGGCCGGAGCGCTTCTACCAGATCGGGAAGGGTGAACGTCGCAGGATTGGCTACGCCCTCGAGCGCCAGCTCCCAGTGGTCGGATGGTGGCGGCGGCGGCAGGTTGTCGCGCCTGAACACCTTGTCCACTGGAGTGAGGGGAAGCGCCTCGGAGTGCCCCTCTGCCTGGATCGGGTCCGGTTCGTGGATCAAGAACCCGTGGTCATCGACCTCCATCGGAGAGATCTTGGTCGATGCCAGCGGGGATGACACCACGCGGGGGGTACCCTGTCCGTCCTCCATATGACGACAACCGCTGGCACCGCAACGACCGACGAGATGGTCTCGGCGCGCGTCGATGAGCTGCTGGAGAGGCACGACCCGGCAACCACGGCCGACCGGGAGTTCTGGGGGTCACAGTTCGACCTGGGGCTGGCGTGGGTGACCTTCCCAGTAGGCGACGGCGGGCTGGGGGCCAGCCCGAGGCATCAACAGATCGTGATGCAGCGGCTCGCCGAGGCCGGCGCGCCCACCGAGAACGTGACCCGCAACGTGATCGGTCATGGGATGGGGGCGCCGACGGTGATCACCCATGGCACCGAGGAGCAGAGACGCCGCTGGCTGCGCCCGTTGTTCACCGCCGAGGAGATCTGGTGCCAGCTCTTCTCCGAGCCCGGCGCCGGCTCGGACGTGGCGGGGCTCGCCACGCGTGCGGTCCGTGACGGTGACGAGTGGGTGATAAACGGGCAAAAGGTGTGGACCACGCTGGCGCACACAGCCCGGTGGGGGATGTTCGTCGCCAGAACCGATCCCGACGTCCCCAAGCACCGTGGGCTCACCTACTTCGTGATCGACATGGACCAGCCGGGGATCGAGGTGCGCCCTCTCCACCAGATCACCGGCGAAGCCGAGTTCAACGAGGTCTTTTTCTCCGACGCCAGAGTCCCCGATACCTACCGCCTTGGCGACGTGGGAGAGGGCTGGCGGGTATCGATGACCACGCTGATGAACGAGCGGGTCGCCATCGGCTCGGTGGTCCAGCCCAGGGGCTCCGGTGCGATATCAGCGGCGGTCGCCGCGTGGAAGGAGAGGGGTCATACCGATGCAGCACGCCGGGACGACCTGACAAGGCTCTGGATCGAGGCGGAGGTGCTTCGGCTGACCAACATGCGGGCCGTCGTCAACCGGCGCCGGGGGACGCCGGGGCCCGAGGGATCGACCGCCAAGCTCCATTGGGCCGAGCTCAACAAGCGCATCACAGAATTCACCGTTTCGCTGCTCGGCGCCGACGGGCTGCTCTACCCGAGCGGGTACACGTTCGGGCGACCCGAGCGGGCGGGGATGGGCACCACCCACTCGCAACGCAACTTCCTCCGGGCGAGGGCCAACTCGATCGAGGGCGGGACTTCGGAGATCATGCGGAACATCCTCGGAGAGCGGGTCCTCGGGCTTCCCGGCGAGCCCCGCGCCGACCGGGACCTCCCCTGGAAGGACGTACCCCGTAGCTGAGCCTGACCATCCGCAGCCGGGTTGACGTCGTAGCATGAGCACGATACGAGGGGAGGACGAGCATGACGTACAGTTCGGACACGAGCACCTTGGAGGGCCTGGCCCGGAGCTGGGGATGGGTGCTCTTCTACGGCATCCTGACCCTGATTCTCGGGATCATGGTGCTGGTCTGGCCGGGGGCGTCGCTTGCCACCATCGCCATCCTCTTCGGCTTGCAGCTATTGGTAGCCGGAATCTTCGAAATCGTGGCGATCTTTCGCCATGGCGAATCCGGAGGCATGAGGGTGCTCTCCGCAGTGCTTGGTGTGCTCTCGATCATCGTCGGCCTTTGGGTCCTGCGGAATCTCCTGGCAGCCGCCGGCGCCCTTGCCATCCTGCTTGGGATCTACTGGGTGGTCTCCGGGATAATTCGCACGGTCGACGCCGTTGCCGACAGCACGACGCCGGCCCGGGGGTGGTCCATCTTCGGTGGGGTACTGAGCGTGATTGCAGGCGCCGTCGTGTTCATCTGGCCCGGCATATCGCTGTTGACCCTCGTCTGGGTGCTCGGCATCTGGCTCGTTGTCTGGGGCATCGTGATCATCGTCTCCTCATTCTCGGTGAGGAGCGCCCAGAAGCAGGTGTCGGATTACGGCGGGGTAGCCACCGCCTGAGCAACGCCGATCTCGCCGGGGGGTGACCATGGTTGCGCCACCGGTCGTGTTGGTCACGAGAAGGCCATGGGGCGTCTCGCTCCGGCCCTTGGAGCAGGTGGCCGTTGTCGAGGTGTGGGAGGGCGACGGCCCCATGCCGGCGGACCGGGTCCGGGCCTCGGTTACGGCGATCGACGGCCTCCTCTCGATGCTCTCCGATCCGATCGACGCCTCGCTGATCGACACGGCCATTCGGCTACGCGTCATCTCCCAGGTAGCCGTTGGCTTGGACAACATCGATCTCGCCGCCTGCACGAGGCGCGGCATACCGGTGGGCTACACCCCAGATGTCCTCACCGACACCACCGCCGACACCGCCATCGGACTGCTTCTCGCTGCGGGCCGCCGTCTCGTAGAGGGCGCACGAATGGTGACGGCAGGGGAGTGGCAGCGCTGGGCCCCGGACCTCCTGCTCGGCAATGACCTGCACCACACCGTGCTCGGTGTGGTGGGTATGGGCCGCATCGGCCGGGCGGTCGCCCGTCGGGCTATCGGATTCGGCATGGAGATCGTGTACGCCGGCCCGAACCCACGCCCCGAAGCCGACCTGGAGTTGGGGGCGCGTCGACTGCCACTCGGGGACTTGCTCACAATCGCCGACCACGTGGTGCTCACCGCCCCGCTCACCGAAGCAACCCGGCACATCATCGACCGGGATGGGCTCCGCTCGATGAAGCCGAGCGCGGTGCTGGTCAACGTGGCGCGTGGCGGGCTGGTCGACCAGGTTGCCCTGGCCGAGGCCCTCGCTTCCGGCGTCATCGCCGCCGCCGGGCTCGATGTGACCGACCCAGAGCCGATCGACCCGGCCGACCCGCTGCTCGAGATGCCCAACTGTGTGATCGTCCCGCACATCGGCAGTGCCTCCGTAACCACCCGTGCCCGGATGAGCGAGCTTGCCGTGGAGAATCTCTTGACTGGTCTGACGGGGGAGAGGATGCCGGCATGCGCCAATCCCGAGGTCTATGGATCCTCCCCGCCCCCAGTCTCCGCCGAGGAGCGGATCGAGAGGATCCTCGACGAGACCGAGAAAGCACACGCTGCAGCGATGAGCGACGCCGAGGATCCGGAGTGGGCGTTGTGGTACGCCGATCACGCCTTGGAGGCGTTGCGGAGTGAGATGGGTGGCTGGCTCGACCGACCTCGACTGGTCACGATGCTGATGGAAGCGGCACGCTCCCACCGGTTGGACACACCATCCGAAGAGTGGGTCAGCCACTACGCCCGGTGGCTGGGGGCCTCAGGTCCATGACCACCGAGGGCGGTATCACGGTGGTGGTGTTCGCCGGCGGCGACCCCGTTCCCGCCGACGTGATCGAGGATCTGCCCGCATCGGCCTTGGTCATAGCCGCCGACTCGGGACTGGATCTCGCCCTCGACCTTGGGTTGAAGGTAGATCTGGTGATTGGTGACTTCGACTCGGTGTCGCCCGAAGCTTTGGCGTCGGTGCCCGGGGCGGCAGTCGAGCGCCACCCGGAAGACAAGGACGCCACCGACCTCGAACTCGCCTTGGGGGCGGCGCACCGCGCCGAAGCCGACCGCGTCGTTGTGGTTGGCGGACGCGGGGGCCGGCTCGATCATGCCCTTGCCAACGCGTTGCTCCTGACCGCACCGGCCCACGCCGGGATCGAGATCGAGTGGCTGGTCGCCGGGACGAGATCGGTGGTCATCCACAGCGCAAACCGGCTCCACGGCTCAGTGGGCGAGTTGATCTCGCTCTTGCCTTTCCATGGCGCCGCAGAAGGGGTCACCACCGAGGGGCTTCGCTGGGATCTGCACGATGCCACCCTCCGTCCCGGGTCTACATGGGGAGTCAGCAACATGTTCCAACTCCCTGTCGCATCAGTCCGCGTCGGCAGCGGAACCCTGCTGGCGGTGATGTCCGTCAGCTAGTCGGACGCAGGCGGAAGACGGAAGACGGAAGACGGAAGAACGAAGAGCTGTCCGGCGTCTTACCCTCCAGTTGAGGCTAAGACGATTTTGTCATTCGCCAATGGCGCATCAACCTCCCGTAGAGGGTGAGGGTCTACAACTTCAGACTTCCGACTTCCGACTCTCTCCGAGATGTCTGTCGAGCCAACCGAGGACCTCTCCGTACCAGTGGAGCGAGTTGCGCGGCTGGAGGATCCAGTGGTTCTCGTCGGGATAATGGACGAGACGGGCCTCGACACCACGCGCCTTCAGCATCCCGTACCAAGCCAATCCTTGCGTGACCGGGACCCGCAGATCGAGTTCTCCGTGGACTACCAGCGTCGGCGTTACCACCGTCTCCGCCTGTGCGAACGGACTCCATCGGTTAACCCGATCCAGGTCCTCCCAGGGCAGAGCCCCGAAGGCGAGCCTGGTGTCGTTGGTCCAGTCCGAGGCATACATGGCCGGCAGGTCGGTGACCGCGGCATGGGCCACGGCGCAAGTGAAGCGGTCGGTCATGGCGGTGATCCAGCATGTCAGGTACCCGCCGTACGAGCCGCCTGCCAACGCCATCCGGTCCGGATCGGCCAGCCCTCGGTCGATCAGAACATCGGTGACGGCGAGGACGTCGGCCGTGGGGTGCTCGCCCCAGGCACCATGAATCGAAGTGGTGAAGGCCTCGCCGAATCCTGTCGAGCCATGGAAGTTGACCAGTGCCACCGCCCAGCCCTCGCCGGCGAAGACGTGGGCGTTCCACCGGTTGTGCCATGCGTCTCCGAAGGTCCCGTGAGGCCCCCCATGGACCAGATGTACCAATGGCAAGGGGCCGGGGGGCTCGCCCGGAGGATGGACCAGATACGCCTGGATGGGTGCATCCCCCGAGCCGGTCATTTCCAATTCCTCCACCCTCCCCAGTTCGAGGCCATCGAGCGCATCGGCGGTGAACGAGGTCACCCGGCGTAACACCCCGGCTCGGTAGTGGGCGATCTCTGGTGGCTCCGAGAGGCTCTGGTGGTTGACGTACCCCTCGGCGTCGGCGACCGGTACCGCGTCTGCGAGCGTGCCGCCCTCGACCAGAAGGGATGGCTCCCCGGTTTCGACGCCGGTCCGGAAGAGGCTCTGCCGCCCCGAATCCTCGGCGGCCAGGACCATCATGCCGCCCGGTTCGAACTCCCACGCCGCGGCGGAGGCATCCCAGTCCTCGGTGAGGACCACTTCGGCCCCCGACGAGCGGTCGATCGCCACCAGCCTCACCCGGTCGGCGTAGAACTGGAGGTTGCGCTGCATCCCGAAGACGAGATGGGCACCTTCGGGGGAGTACCGGGGCCGCCTGTCGTGACCGGTGTGATCCGGGGTGAGACATCGCACCTCGCCGCCTTCCACCGGCACCGTGAAGATCGCCCAGCGCGGCTCGTAGTGGGGATGCTCGGAGGTGTCGGCGGCGAAGGCGATTTCGGAGCCATCGGGAGCGATGTCGAAGTCCGCCACCGGGTCGTCGGTGGAGGGAAATTGCCACCACCTCGTCGAGTCGGGGATCAAATCGAGGGCTTCACCGCCTTCCTCCGGTACGCGGAAGAGATGTGGAACTCTCCCCTCGGTCAGCCAGACATCCCAGAACCGATAGGTGCGATCCTCGGTCACGTGCGCCTTGACCGGCTCGTCCTCGAGGATCTTGCGGTGGTCGCGAGCGGCGTCGAGTGTCAGTGCATCCCGGTAGACCTCGCCAAGCACCACGAGCCCGGTGCCATCGGGTAGCCACTTAGCTCCCAGGGCGCCGAGTGGCATGTCGGTGACCCGGCGTGCCTCGCCACCGCCGATTGGCAGGACCCAAATCTGGCTATCCCCCGCATCGTCCTTGCGGACAAAGGCGAGATTGGCGCCATCCGGGCTGAGCGCCGGGCGCGATGCGCTGATTTCGGCAGAGGTGAGGGGTCGAGGCTCGCCGCTGTCTGTCGGCACGATCCACAGCCTCGTGGTCGTGGTGTTCTTCTCAATGTCGGCGGTCGTCACCGGAACCACGAGAAAGGATCCGTCCCGGGCTGCCACCGGTGATCCGACGCGTGGGATCGACCACAGCGCCTCCGGAGTGAGTCGTCCCGCCATGGCCGGCGACGCTAGTGACCGAAGACGGAAGGGCGCTTCAATCCCTCCCCCCGGCGGGGGGAGTACCCGACGCCGTAGGCGTCGGGGGAGGGGGGCTGGCTCACTCCCTACGATGCGACGGCCGCGGGTCGATCACCGCTGGAAGCTCGGCAGCCCCCCTACCCGCTGCTCCGCAGCGGGTCCCTTCCCCCCTCCGGGGGGACGGAGATCAAGGAGCGCTCGCGCCTCCCCATCACCGGGGGAGGCTATTGAGTCAACAGACCCGCGAGGAGCTGGGCGGAGCGGATCCCGTAGTCGGCGTAACAGTTGTTCATCAGGAGGTGGGTCTCCTTGGCCCGCTCCTGTAGTGCCTCGATGCGGGGGATCCACTCCTCGATCTCGGCGCGCTCGTAGTCGTACTTGAACCGCTCGGCCGCCGAGATCCCCTTCTTCTCCCAGTTCTCGGCGTTGCGGCCGTGGAAGCGGACCTCAGCAACGTCGGAGGTCGCCGCTGACACCCCGGGGATCGAGCTCTTGAATCCCTGCGGCTCGTCGACGGCGACATAGGTCATCCGGTGCCGATCGAGGAAAGACAGCGTCTCCTCGCGGTGCTCCTCGTCCATCCACTTGCCCTGCCGGAACTCCACTGCAACCCGGTAGTCGGGGAGTTGCTCGGCGGCCCACTTGAGATAGCCGAAGCTCCCCCGGTTCGGGTAGACGTACGGCGGGAGCTGGAACAGGATCACCCCGAGCTTCCCCGAGGAGTGGAGCGGGAGCAGCGCCTCGCGAGAAACGGGAGAACGCTTCGGCCTGCAGTTCCCGCGGCAGGTCCCGTACGTAGATGTTCTTCTTCTCCTTCGCCTCGGCGGGCAACGTCTCCCTGTAGTCCTTCCACAACGATGCCAGGGGGGTCGGGTGCTGGGTCATCAGCCGGAAAGCCTTCACGTCGAAGGTGAACCGCTCCGGGGTGCGATCCACCCACAGCCCGGCGGTCCTCTCGCTGGGAGGTGCGTAGTAGGTGGCGTCGATCTCGGCGATGGGGAAGTGACCGGCGTAGTGGCGGAGCCGCTCCTCGGCGGTCATCTCCTTGCGCGGATAGAAAGAGGTGTTGCCGGTGAGCGTCGGATCGGTCCAGCTGCAGGTCCCAACGAGGAGCCCCCGGTCTGCCAGGCCGTACGTGATCGATCCGATGTCCACCGCACCGAGCCTGCCACACCCGGCGGACATCTGCCGTCCGCCATCGCCGGCCTTACAGTCGGGACATGGACGACGTCGTTCTGGTGGCCGTCGAGGTGCCGCTGATAGGCGACGAGCGCCACAAGAACTGGGCCAAGGTCGTGACGAACGTCGACGGCTCGCGCCGCTCCGGCTGGGCCTTCGAAGGGGATTTCGTCGCAACCGGCGGCGTGCAGGACGTGCCGGCGGGGTCGGTGTTGCTCGTCTATGGCGAGCGCGGGCTCGAGGGCCAACCCGCAGATCGAGGCGAGGGTTTACCGCGCCAACTCGGACGGGACCCTCACTCTCGAGGCGGGTGCCAAGGGGCGGGCGTGGGCTCGCACCCTCCGTGACCCGGTCTCCCGGCTAATCGAGGGAGCGCCGCCGCCGGAGGAGCGGCCGTGGTCGATCGAACTGGCTGGGTTCAGCGAGGCCGCCCTGGTCGAGGAGCTCGAGCGGAGAGGGCGTCGGGTTCGGTTCGATCCGTCGTAGATCGCGCTCACCCAGGCAGAATCGGCTCATGGAGGTGAGCAACCCCGACAAGGTGCTGTTCCCCGATGACGGCATCACCAAGGGCGACCTCGTCGGGTATTACGAGGCGGTGGCGCCGCTGATGGTCCCCCATGCCAGAGGGCGGCCGCTCACGCTGGAGCGATACCCCAACGGGATCGGACAACAGGGGTTCTTCCAGAAGAATGCGGCCGACTACTTCCCCGAGTCGATCGGGCGGGTGGTTGTGCCCAAGGAGGACGGGACGGTCGAGCATCCCGTGATCAGTGACGGCGACGGGCTGACCTACTTGGCCAACCAAGGGACGGTCACCTTCCATGTCTGGACCAGCCGGGCCCCCACTTTGGATCGTCCCGACCGGATGATCTTCGACCTCGACCCACCAGAAGGAGACGTGGTGGGGGCACGCTGGGCGGCCCGGCGCGTCCGTGAGATCCTCGAGGAGCTCCGCCTTGGCGCGCTCCCCATGACCACGGGGTCGAAGGGCTACCACGTCGTGGTCCCACTCGTCCCCGAGGCGACTATCGAGCAGGTCGGCGAGACGGCGAGAGCGATCGCCGCCGCTCTGGCGGCGCGGCACCAGGACCGGCTGACCACCGAGTTCCGCGTAGCCAAGAGGGAAGGGAGGGTCTTCATCGACTGGCTGCGCAACCGCTACGCCCAGTCGGGCGTCTGCTCGTGGTCGGTCCGCCCCAAACCACGCGCCCCGGTGGCGGTCCCTCTGACTTGGGAGGAGCTGGGGAGGAGCCGCCCCGATCGCTGGCGGCTCGCCACCATCGGGCCGAGGATGGCCGACGGAGATCCATGGGCGGATATCGATCGGCTTGCCGTGCCGCTGGGGGCGGCGCTCGAGGCTGTCGCCGGGATGACCGCAGGCTGAAGGATCAGCCGCCGGCCGGTGGCGCCGCCCTCAAGCGGAGGAGCAGCACACCGAGCAGCGCCGACAGCAGCGAGCCGGCCAGGATGCCGATCTTGGCCAGGTCCTGGAGCGCCGGATCATCGAAGGCGAGCCCGGCGATGAAGATGGCGACGGTGAACCCGATGCCGGCCACGGCTGCCACCCCTGCAATGGACGGCCAGGTCGCCGCCCGCGGGGAGTTCGCCGACCCGGACTCGCACCGCCAGCCAGGCGAACATGGTGATCCCCACCGTCTTGCCGACGACGAGCCCCAACACGATCCCCAGCGTTATCGGCGAGCGGGCGGCTGCATCCAGCGCTTCGCTGCTCAGCGGGACGCCTGCATTGGCCAGGGCGAAGATGGGCAGGATGACGAAGCTGGTCCAGGGGTGCAATCCGTGCTCGAGCCACTCGACGACCGAAACCGATTGGCGGGCAACCGCCACCGTGTGGCGGGCGGCTTGGGGGCTCGACAGGTCGATGAGCTCGGATTCGTCGATCATGTCGCTGTGCCGGGCGGGCTGTGTCGGCGCCAACAGCCCCAATATGACGCCGGCGATCGTGGCATGGACCCCCGCCTCGTGAAGGAACAGCCAGAGGACGGCGCCCGACCGCGATGTATGCCGGTATGGCCTGCACCCCCACCGATCTCAGCACCACCACCAGGGCGACCGCCCCGGCCGCTCCCAACAGCGGGGCGAGATCGATGCCGTCCCCATAGAAGAGGGCGATCACCAGGATGGCCCCGATGTCGTCGACGATCGCCAAGGCGAGGACAAACAACTTGAGCGACGGGCGCACCCGGCTGCCGAGAAGGCTGAGGACCCCCACCGCCATGGCGATGTCGGTCGCCATGGGGATACCCCAGCCCGCCTCGCCTGCACCTCCGGCATTGACCAGCAGGTAGAGGCGCGCCGGCACCACCATCCCCCCGAGGGCGGCGATGGCAGGGAGGGCGGCCTTGCGCGGTCCGCGCAGCTCGCCTTCGACCAACTCGCGCTTGATCTCCAACCCGACGACGAAGAAGAAGACGGCCATCAGCCCGTCGTTGACCAATTCGCGCAGATCGAGGCTGAGACTCAACGGTCCCACTTCGATCGAGAACTGCGTCTGCCAGAACGACTGGTATGCCTCGCTCCAGGGCGAGTTGGCCACCACCAGGGCCACGGCGGTGGCGGCGAGCAGCACGACGCCGCCCGCTGCCTCAGTGTGGAGGAAGTCCACGAGCGGCCGGATCGTCACCGTCGCCGCCGCTCCGTCGGCGGCTCTCCCGCCCTTGCGGTCGCTGGCCATGTGTCGTTCCTCGCGCTCTACGATCCAGGCCGGCGGGTCAGGGTGACCAGGCGACCACCCGGCCCTCGCCGGCGACAACCGGCTCGGTTGCATCGACGGGCTGGACGAGGATCTGGTCGCCGTCGGGGCCGGCGGCCGGGTAGGCGAATGCGTCCCCGGCTGGAGACCACAGCGTCATGCCACGGCTGTATTGCTCCCAAAACGGCAGGTACTCGTTGAGGAATGCCCGTGTTGGGGTGAAACCCGGGAAGTCGGTTGTCTCGCCGCCGTCCCAAACGAGGGGGACCACAGGCGCCGCGTTCTCCGGGGCCAGCCGCAGCATCAACAACCGATCCCCAGCGGGGCTCCATTGCAGCGCCACCACCGTTCCCCGGGCGACCCGCTCGGGCTGCTCTCCAGCGAGGTCGGTGACCCAGACCTCGCCCCCTTGCGGGCCGGCCACGTAGTAGGCGATCAGATCCCGGCCGGGCGCCAGGTGCGAGGCCACGGCACCGGTTGCCAACTCATCGACCTCGCCGGAGTCGACATCGAGCACCGCCAGCCTCTGGTCCGCCGGCTGGGCGAGCAGCCGGCTGTACGAAGCATTGACCCCACCGCCGGCGGCGCGCAGCACCGCCACCAGCCGCGACCCGTCGGGGTGCCACTCCGGCGCCTGGAAGCTGCCCGGTGGCTGCCCCAGCGAGGTCAGGTCGCCGGTGGCCGGGTCGACCAGGTCCAACCGGTCGGCGCCGACGTGGACGGCAAGTCGCGACCCGTCGGACGACCAATGGAAGTAATAGGGCTGCCCGGTGTCGATCGTTTCGGCCGTACCCGCATCGACATCGAGCATCCCCAGCGCTATCCCGCCCTGCTGGGGAGTGCCCAGGAAGGCGACCATGTCGCCCGTCGGGCTCCACTGGTAGTAGAAGGGGGCGAACTCGATGGTCGTCGGAGTGGCTTCGCCGTCAAGAGGCGCCACAAGGACGGCGGAACCCTCGGGCGTGAGGGATGTCACCACAACCCGGTCGCCGTCCGGCGCCCATGTGGGTTGGAGATACACCTGCTCGCCACCGGCATCGTCTGTGATCGGGGTCGACCCGCTTCCATCGGGAGCCAGCACCGCCACGTTCCCGGATCCGTCGAGGACCAAGAGCCCTCCTCCACCGCGCGAGGCGGCCGTGCTCCCCGCCGGCTCCGCCGTGCCGCGGCTCGCCGGCTCTGCCGTGGTGGTCACGGTGGTGTCGCTGCCGGTTGTGGTTGCCGGTCCCGTGGTCGAAGCGGGCTCGCCGGAGCACCCGACCAAGAGGAGCAGGGCTAAGAAGAGTCCTGCGGATCTCACCTATTGGATGCTACGTCTGGCGAGTGCCATGCGGTTCCGCGAGCCGGCGCGGTGACGCTGACCTAGCCTGGGCGACAGGATGGCAAAGGACCTCGCAGGCCAAGCACGCTCGCCACACCAAGCTCCCCAAGAAGGCCTACGAGCGCGCCCTGCTCGACCTCCAGGCCGAGTTGGTCAAGCTCAAGGAATGGGTGCGCCAGGAACAGGAGCGGGTGGTGGTGGTTTTCGAGGGCCGGGACGCCGCGGGCAAGGGAGGCGTGATCAAGCGGATCGCCGAGTACCTGAACCCGCGGGTGGCGCGCATAGTGGCTCTCCCCGCCCCCACCGAGCGGGAGCGAACCCAGTGGTACTTCCAGCGATACGTCAGCCACCTTCCGGCCGCCGGCGAGATTGTCCTCTTCGACCGCAGTTGGTACAACCGGGCGGGGGTGGAACGGGTGATGGGGTTCTGCACGCCGGACGAGTACCGCCGCTTCCTCCACCAGTGCCCTGTATTCGAGCGGATGCTGGTCGAGGAAGGGATACGCCTGGTGAAGTATTGGTTCTCGGTGAGCGACGAGGAGCAGGAACGGCGCTTCGCCTCGAGGATGAAGGACCCGATGCGCCGGTGGAAGCTGTCGCCGATGGACCTGGAGTCGCGCACCCGGTGGGTTGAGTACTCGCGGGCCAAGGATGAGATGTTCGTACACACCGACATACCGGAGGCGCCTTGGTACACGGTCGAGGCCGACGACAAGCGACGGGCCCGGCTCAACTGCATCTCGCATCTGCTCGGCCAGGTCCCATACAGGGATGTGGTTACGGCTCCGCTCGAGTTGCCCTCGCGGCCGCCTGGTGGCGACTACCAGCGGCCGCCCCGCGACCTGTACCGGGCGGTGCCGGACGTAGCCGACAAGCTGGTCGCCAAAGCTTGACCTCGGCGCGGTGACCCCCTAGTCGGCGCCGACCAGACGCCCCGTTTCGGCGTTCAGCGAGGCGAGCCGCTCCACCAGCGCGTCGGGCAGCGCCGGCGAATCGACCCGCCAGCGCCAGTTGCCGGCGGGCCGGCTGGGAAAGTTCATCCGCGTCTCGGTCCCCAGGTCGAGGATGTCCTGCAGCGGCGCAACCGCCACCGCGGCTGGGGAGCGCCAGGCGGCCCGGATGAGGTCCCAGGCGACGTCGGTCCCGTCCACCCCCAGGTAGTCCATTGCCTGTCTTCGCTCGTGCTCGGGGGCGGTGGTCCACCAGCCCCAGGTGGTGTCGTTGTCGTGAGTCCCGGTGTAGACGATGCTCCGCTCTCGGAGGTTGTGGGGGAGGAATGGATTGGTCAGGTCGCTGTCGAAGGCGAACTGGACAATGGCCATCCCGGGAAGCTCGAAGCGGTCGCGCAGCTCATGGACGTCCGGAGTTATCTCACCGAGGTCCTCGGCGATTATGGGAAGGTCGCCCATCACCGCCCGTACGTGTTGGAGGAAGTCGGCGCCCGGGCCGGGCACCCAGCGACCGGCGATGGCGGTTTCGGCGTCGGCGGGGATCTCCCAGTAGCCGGCGAAGCCGCGGAAATGATCGAGCCGGACTACATCGACCTGTGCCAGCACCGACCGGAGCCTGCCGAGCCACCACTCGTACCCGGTGTGGCGGTGCCGATCCCAGTCGTAGAGGGGATTGCCCCAGAGCTGCCCGGTCGGGGAGAAGTAGTCGGGTGGCACCCCCGCCACCACCGTGGGCCGTCCCTCATCGTCCAAGAAGAAGAGCTCGCGGTGGGCCCATACGTCGGCCGAGTCATGGGCGACGAAGATCGGGGTGTCGCCGATGACGAGCAATCCCCGCTCGTGGGCGTACCGGCGCACCACCTCCCATTGCCGGTGAAAGAGCCACTGCCGGAAGGCGTGGCGCTCCACTTCCTCCCGGTAGGCATCGAGCGCCCGTTCCAACTGACCCGGGTCACGGTCGCGCAGCGGAGCCGGCCAGTCCACCCATGGCCGGCCCCCGTATTGGTCCTTGAGCGCCATGAAGAGCGCCAGATCATCGAGCCATTCCGTCTCCGACCGGCGGAACGCCAGGTAATCGTCGTTGGGCACGAAACGGTCGAAGGCCCGGTCGAGCAGGTCGAGCTTCCAGGAAATGACCCGGCCGTAGTCGACGTGATGATGAGAGAACTGCGGACGGTCGCCGAGATCGGATGCGACCAGCAGACCCTCGTCGAGCAGATGCTGCGATGCGATCATGTACGGGTTGCCGGCGAATGCCGAGAAGCACTGGTACGGGGAGTCTCCATACCCTGTCGGCCCGAGAGGCAGGATCTGCCAGTAGTGGCAGCCCGTGGCTGCCAGCCTGTCAACCCACTGGAAGGCTGCCGGTCCCAGGTCACCGATCCCGTCGGGGCCGGGGAGGCTGGTGACGTGGAGCAAAACCCCCGAGGAGCGAGTCATGTCCATCCATCCATCCTGGCAGGGAGGGGCCAGTCATCCCGAGTAGCGTCCCAGCCCCGTGTTGACCGCGATGAGGGTGGTTACGTTCATCGGCGGCCTCCTGGTCGCCGGGTGGGGGCTGCTTGCAGCGGTGAAAACCGTTGTGCTTCCCCGCGGCGATGTCAACGTGCTCACGAGAGCCGTGTTCTTCACCACGGGCCGTCTCTTTCGGTTGCTCGCCTCCGAGCGGCGCGAGTACTTGGCCCGCGATCGGGTCATGGCTCTCTACGCCCCGGTCAGCCTGGTCCTGCTCCCCTTCGCCTGGGCGTTCACCGTTGCCATCGGATTCACCCTCATGTACTGGGCGCTTGGCGGCAGGACCGTATTCGAGGCTTTCTCGTTGAGTGGGTCCTCGCTGCTCACTCTGGGGTTTGTCCGTGCCGAGTCCGTCGTGGACCATGTCCTCGCTTTCGCCGAGGCGACGGCAGGTCTTGGCATCGTCGCCCTCCTCATCAGCTATCTGCCCACGATGTACAACGCCTTCAGTCGGCGCGAACGGGAGGTGGCGCTTCTCGAGGTCCGCGCCGGGAGTCCGCCTTCGGCGGTGGAGTTGCTCCTCCGGTTCCATCGCATCGGTTGGGCCGACTCATACCAAGCGCTTTGGGACGACTGGGAGCGCTGGTTCGCCGAGGTGGACGAGACTCACACCTCCTACCCTCCCCTGGTCTTCTTCCGCTCCCCGCAGCCCGACCGCTCGTGGATCACCGCTGGGGGAGCGGTGCTCGACTCGGCCGCTTTGGTCAACGCCGCCATCGACCTGCCCCATGATCCCTCCGCCGACATCTGCCTGCGCGCCGGTTACATCGCCCTCCGCCACGTAGCCGCCTTCTTCGGGATCGTCTTTGACCCCGACCCCGCCCCGAGCGACCCGGTGAGCATCACCAGGGCCGAGTTCGACGAGGCTCTGGACACCCTCGCCGCCGGCGGGGTCCCATTGCGGGCCGATCGTGATGCCGCATGGCTCGCGTTCGCCGGATGGCGGGTCAACTACGACACCGTCCTCCTCTCGCTGGCGGAGCTCGTCATGGCGCCCTATGCGCCTTGGACATCGGACCGCTCCGCCCCGGGTCAGCGGCGGACGGTGTTCCGTCGCTGGGGACCTAGGAGACGACCCGCCGTCGAGTCACCGATCGACTGAGATGTCAAGGCGACACGCTCCCGCCTTCCCAGTGGCAGCGAGCGCACTGCGGGCCGGCGGGGGGGTGTAGGGGGGGTCGTCCCCCCCACGGGCCAACACTGAGATGTCAAGGCGACGCGCCCCCGCCTTCCCAGTGGCAGCGAGCGCACTGCGGGCCGGCGGGGGGGTGTAGGGGGGGTCGTCCCCCCCACGGGCCAACACTGAGATGTCAAGGCGACACGCCCCCGCCTTCCCAGTGGCAGCGAGCGCACTGCGGGCCGGCGGGGGGGTGTAGGGGGGGTCGTCCCCCCCACGGGCCAACACTGAGATGTCAAGGCGACGCACCCCCGCCTTCCCAGTGGCAGCGAGCGCACTGCGGGCCGGCGGGGGGGTGTAGGCGGGGTCGTCCCCGCCACGGGCCAACACTGAGCTAGCCCTCCATCCGGACGGTGAGCAGCGCATCGGCGCGGCGCAACGCGGCCTCGACATCGCCGGGCTCGGTGGCGGAGGCGAACACGAATCCCAGGTAGCGGCCGCCCTCGGGGACCGGCAACAGATAGGTGCCGTTGGACACTGAGATCTCGACACCGGTGACCCCCTCGACGGAGAGCGCCTCGTCGACCCCGTCCACCCCCAACAGCCGTCCTGCTTGCGGGATCTTGATCATCAGGACCCCAGCAGCATGAAGCGATCGGTGCACTCCGGCCTCGGGCAGATCGAGGGCGTGGCGCAAGAGGAGCGCTTCCAGCGTGGTTCCCATCATTCCAAAACGGAGCGAGCGAGCACACAGACCACCGATCGGCCTGGCGGCGACCTCGATAAGCCGCACCACGCTCCCGTCGACCCGAAGCTCGGCGTGGATCGGGCCCTCGAGCAGACCGAGGGCGCCAACCGCCGTCCGTGTCACCGCCAATACCTCGTCGACCACCTCGGGGTGAAGCCGCGACGGTGTGACGAACATGGTCTCCTCGAAATACGGGCCTTCAAGGGGGTCCGGCTTGTCGAACACGGCGAGCGCCTCCAACTCGCCGCGGCGCAACAGCCCTTCCACCGCCACCTCGTGGCCGGCGACGTACTGCTCGACCAGGATCGGCTCCTGCGGATTCCCGCCGGCGACAGCCACTATCCGACGGACCCGCTCGGCGGTCGCCGTCACCGCCGCCGTGTCGTCGACCCGGATGACCCCACGGCTGGCATTGAGCGAAAGCGGCTTGAGCACAACCGGAAGACCGAGCTCGATGGCGAGAGCCACAGGGTCGTCCCCACCCCCGAGGACCCGGAAGTCGGGCTGGGGAACACCCTGGCGTTTCATGGCGCGCCGCATCCCCGCCTTGTTCCGGGTGAGCGCCACGGCATCGGGCGGGTTGTGCGCCAGCCCGAGCCGCCTTGCGGCCAACGCCGCCACCAGCACGCCCTGATCGTCGACCGGCACGATGGCGTCGATCGACTGGGTATGGGATCGCTCCACGATGCGGTCGGCCGACCACTCCGGGCGGCCCAGGTCGATGCGGAGGAAGCGCTCGCCCATCTGGTCGGCCAGGGCCTGGTCCTCCTCGGAGGCCACCGCCACCTCGACCCCGAGGGCGGCTGCCGCATCGAGGTAGTCGCTGACCCTGTAGGCGGTGGTGGGGAGGACGAGCAAGGCGGTAGGCACCCCGCCATCATGGTCCGCCTCGGCGGCTGTGGTGAGTTCCCTATCGCAATGCGGCTTCCGGCCGTTAGCATCATTCCTCAATGGCAGACGAGACCGTTCTCACCATCACGGACGAGGCGATCGCCTTCGTCCGCGATGTCATGGCAGAAGAGGAGGACGAGGACGGCGAACTGGCGCTGGCGATCGAGATCACCGGTATCAAGTGGCCCGCTTTCGCCTACGAGCTGTCCTTCATACCGCTGAGCGACGCCCGTGCCGACGACCTCGTCGAACGGCACGAGGGGCTGGCTGTGGTGATCCCGACGGGCGACACGACCAAGCTGGCTGGGGCGACCTTGGCGATGTCCGCCGACCCGGCGGCACCGGGGTTGACCATCGACAACCCCAACCGCCCCGGCAGTCCGACCATGGGCTCGGTCCCCACCGGGGAGCTGAGCGGTCCGCTGGCCGAGCAGGTGCGCCAAGTCCTCGAGCTCCAGGTCAACCCGGCCATAGCCGCCCACGGCGGCGCCGCCGAGCTGGTCTCGGTCGAGGACGAAACCGTGTACCTGCGGATGATGGGGGGCTGTCAGGGCTGTGGCATGGCCCAGGTCACCCTCCGCCACGGCATCGAGCGCATCCTCCTCGAGGCCATCCCCGAGTTGGTCGGCGTGGTCGATGTCACCGACCATGCCTCTGGTGACGACCCGTACTACGAGTCTGCGAAGAAGTGAGCCGGGTCGGGTAATTAGCCCTCGATCGGCTCGCCGTCCGGGCCGATCACGTACCACACGTCACCAAGTCCCTGGCCGTTGGTGTCCCCGGCCGCTTCGTCACCGGCGAAGTAGTAGAGCGGCCAGTCCCCGTACTTCACTTGTGTCCCGCCTTCGAGCGCGTCCACTGTGCTGATCAATGAGTCGTCCACGCCCTCACCGGCGGATGCCGTCCCGGTGAGCGCCGGCCATGACTCGGCGCAATCGCCGGCGCATGTCGGCTCACCCTCGGTGTCGTTGAAGAAGGCGTATAGCGTGCGGCCCTCGGCGTCCACCAGGATCGTCCCGAGATCGGACTCGGCGGTACCGATTTCCATCCCAGCAGCGGCCGAGTCGTCCGTTGTGTCGTCGGTTGTCTCGTCGGTGGTGTCCTCGGTCGTCGCCTCGGTGGTCTCGGCGGCCATCGTCGTCGCCACGGCGGTGGTATCTACTGCTGCGGTGGTGTCTGCTGCGGCGGTGGTGTCTGCTGCGACTGTGGTGGCCGGCTGGGCGCCGGCGTCGGCGGTGGTATCGGTGGCTGCCCCGCCACACCCTGCCAGTACCAGGGCCAGGACGGTGAATGTGATTGTCCGAATGCTGCGCATGTCTCGAGCCTCCCTTCACACTGCTCTACGCAGCGCTGCCTCCGGCCGGTTCGGGACCGGACAGCCGCGGCGCGGCGTTACCGTGGTGTTGCGCTCATGACACACCCCGTCGCATTCCGTTTCTTCGGCATCCCGGTGGTGTTGTCGCCTTCCTGGCTGGTGATCGCAGCGCTCATCACCCTCAGTCTCCGGGTCACGTTCGAGCGGGCCAATCCGTCCTCGTCGTCGGCCGCGCTGTGGGGTGCCGCCGCGCTGGCATCGCTGCTCTTCTTCGGCGGGGTCCTCATCCACGAAGCGAGCCACTCGGCGATGGCACGCCGGCTCGGCCTCGGCGTGAAGTCGATCCGGTTGTTCGTCTTTGGCGGGGTCTCCCAGCTGGAGGAGGAGCCGCGTTCGGCACGCGAGGAGCTCTTGGTCACCGTCGTTGGACCCCTCTCCTCGGTTGTTCTCGGGTTGGTCTTCTTTGCCGCCGCCGCAGCGCTTCCCGGGCCTGCTCTGGTGGTGTCGATCCTCGATTGGCTCGGCACTGGTGAACCTGGGATTGGGTTTGTTCAACCTGCTGCCCGGTTTTCCCATGGACGGTGGCCGGGTGTTGCGAGCCGTGGTGTGGCGATGGACCGGAAGTCTGCGGCGCGCCACCAGGGTTGCCGCGGTCTCCGGCCGCGTCGTGTCTGCTCTTCTGGTCGGTGCCGGGGTCTGGATGTGGACCGCCCGCGGGTTGACCGGGCTATGGCTGGTCTTCATCGGGATCTTCCTGTGGCAGGCGGCATCTATGGCAGAGAGCCCGGCAGCGACGGCGAGGCGGGGTCGTGGGACCACGGTCCGCGCCGCCATGACGCCCAGGTCGTGGTCGGCTTCCCCGGCGCTTCCCCTCGCCGACCTGCTCGCCGCCGCCGATGGGGCTGCCGGAGACCTGCATCCGGTTGTTGACCCGTGGGGGAGGGCGGCCGGTGTGGTCAGCCTCGCCGCCGCCGAGAGGGTTCCCGAGGAGGCGAGGGCGTCCACCACGGTGGCCGAGGTGATGCGCCGGGTCACCCCAGGTGACCTTGTCGCACCCGACCAGGACCTGGAGGGCCTGCTGGCGGGCGAGATGTCCTCGAGCCGGGTCTTCCTCGTGGTCGACGGAGATGCCGTGCTCGGGATCTTGGTTGCCGGTGAGGCGCTCGAAGCGGTGTAGAGACCCGGCACTCGATAAAGCTGATCTCGCTGCTTCGCAACGCCGTGGATGCGGACCCGCGCCAGGCAGCCGGCCGGAACCCCGCGACGGCAACGAGCGTCTGATCCAGGTGCGTCTGCTCATCGCGCCCTTGCTCGTCGCCGCCCTGCTGGGAACGGGCGAGGGCGCGCCACCGGCCGAGGCGGCCACGGTCACCGCAACCGCGGGGATCGGTGGCTATGTCCATCCCGACCGGCCGGTGCGGATCACGGTCGAAGTGGCGTCACCGGCGTTGCTGGTAGGCGAGATGGTCGTGGAACTGGACGGGCTCAGCCGAGAGGTGCCGGTGGAGGTTCCCGGTGGTGGGGAGAAGGTCCTACGAGGTCATCATGCCGCCATCCGATGGGGGCCGCCTCACCGTCTCGCTGGTCGCCGATGGCGGCGACCAGATCGTCTCCCAGCACGTGCCCCTCTCGGTACCCGACGACGAGCTGTTGGTGGGGTTGCTCGGAGCCCCCGAGACGGCGGCGGTCCTCGGCTCGGTGCGGTCAACGCCGCTGGGACGGCCGGTGGCTCGCCATCGAGGTCGTCCCGGCCGATTTGGCCGATCCAGGTCCGCTTGGCTATCTCGTCACAGGCGCCGGCGACCTGGAGGCTCTCGAGCCCAGACGAGCTTTCGGGGGTGGTCTCCTGGGTGCGGCGGGGGGGTCGGGTGATCGCGGAAGGCGGGCGACCTTTCTGTCCTCGAGGTCGAGGCCGATCCGGGCGCGGTCCTCGGCCCATCCACCGTCCAGCGTTCGGGACGCGGCGAGCTCATCTCGGTGGAGAGCATCGCCGGCCTGGAGGCGCCGACTTGGGCCGGTCTGCTGCGCGACGTGCCCACCCCTGGGCTCGGCCGCGACGAGTTCGCCCAACCGGCCAGCAACCTGCTCCCCGCCGCCATGGCTACCTCTGAGGCACTCGTGCCCGACATCTCATGGCTGCTTGTGGCCATCTTGGGTTATGCCCTCATCGTCGGGCCGGTCAATCTCATGGTGCTCCGTCGTATCGGACGACGCCGAGCTCGCATGGGTCACCGTTCCCGTGATCAGCGTGCTTGCCGTGGCGGGTTTCTGGCTGGCCGGTCGGAGCAGGGTGTCCGAGGAGGTGCTTCGCCACGCCTCGGTGGTCGTCGCCGACGCCGATACCGCCAGCGGCGGCTCCGTGGTCATGCTGGCTTCGGGAAGCGAAGGCGAGCGTGTGATGACGCTCCCCGACGGCTGGCTGGGCGCCTCGCTGCCCGAGGAGGTCTGGTTCGGGCCCTCCGGGTCATTGGTCCAGGGCGAAGGGGACGGTCACAGCCTGGCCTTCGACTTCCCGCGTCTCGGGGTGGCAGCGGTCGATTCCAGGTGGAACGAGCAGGTTGCGATGCCGACGGTCGAGTTGGAGACCGGGGCCGGAATGCTCAACGTCAGGGTGCGCAACGACTCCCCCATGGCCTTCTGGTCATGGGGCGCCGGAGGCCCGGGATGGGCGACGCCGGCGGACGGTCCTCTCGAGCCTGGTGAGGAGGATGTGATCGAGCTGGCCGTCGGCGACGTGTCCGGATTCGGCGGCAACCCGCTGGCCGACGCGGTGCTTGCCGTCCCCGGCCAGGATCCCACCATGTGGGACAGGGTCTATCCGCTGGCGTCGTCGGGGACGGCCTTCGCTCCGGAGGTATTCACCGGGTTCTACCTGTTTGGGTTCACCGAGGACTTCGCCCCAGAGATCCAGGTGGACGAGCGGCCCATCGCCGCCTCGGGGCCATCGCTGCTCCTGCTCCCGCTCTTCCTCGACGATGCCGAAACGGCCGCGTTGGGGACGGCCCTTCCCGAGGTGATCGACGTGGACGACGCCGGTTTCGTCGAACCGCACCGACGGGGTGCTCTTCGTCGAAGGCGGGACGTTGTCGCTGCGGTACCGCGTCCCCCAGGGTGTGGACGGTATCCGGCTCGGTGGGGGCTTGGAGGCGACAGACGTCTGGGATTGGGACCGAGCCGAGTGGGTTCGGCCCGGGCGAGGCGACGATGTCGGCCGGCGCGCTGCTCTCACCCGGGGGCGAGGTGATGACCAGGCTGAGCCGCCTCAGCGGGCCATTCCTCCCCTACGAGCATTTGCTCAGCTGGGAGGCGGCGGGGGCATGATCATCGAGCTGGAGGGCGTCGACAAGAGGTACGGACAGGTCAGGGCGCTCGATGGCGCCGACTTGGCGGTCCCTGACGGTGCCGTGATGGGGCTGGTGGGCCCGAACGGGGCAGGGAAGACCACCGCAATGTTGCTCATGTCGAGCCTCCTCGCCCGCGATGGAGGGTCGGTGCGGGTCGCCGGGATCGACCCGGAGGTGGACCCGAAGTCGGTTCGGCGGACGATCGGCTGGATGCCTGACGTATTCGGCGTCTACGAGAGCCTCGACGCCACCGAGTATCTCGACTTCTTCGCCGCCGCCCACGGGGTTCGTCCCGAGGCCCGGGCCGCTCTCGTCACAGATCTGCTCGCTCTGGTCGATCTCGTGGACAAGGCGGACGCCGATGTCAACACGCTCTCACGGGGGATGAAACAGCGCCTTTCGCTGGCGAGGGCGCTGGTGCACGATCCCCAGGTGTTGATCCTCGACGAGCCGGCATCGGGGCTCGATCCCCGCGCCCGTGTCCATCTGCGCCAGCTCATCGCCGAGCTCGCCCGGATGGGGAAGACCGTGGTGATCTCGTCGCACATCCTCTCCGAGTTGGAGGGGATCTGCAGCCATCTGGCGGTTGTAGACAAGGGGAAGGTGATCTCGCAGGGCTCGATCGATGACATCCGAGCTGCGTTGGTGGGGAGCCGGCGAGTCACCGCCCGCATCCCCGATTCCGAGGTGGACCACGCCGACGACCTGATGAGAGGCCACCCCGAGGTAGGCGACGTATCGGTCGAGCAGGGTCTGATCCGCTTCACCATCGGCGGCGACGGGTCGGTTTCCGCCTCGTTGTTGCGCGAGATGGTCGAGTCAGGGATCGAGGTAGCCGAATGGCGGGTCGAGTCGGCCGGGCTCGAGGAGCTCTTCATGCGGATAACCGACGATGGCAAGGCAGAGGCGGAGTCGGGGTGAACCCGGTCGCCCGCCGCGAGCTGACCGAGAGGTTCCGACGGCCGCGCTCGGCAGTCCTCTTCACTCTGTGGATCCTCGCCGTGGGGCTGCTCGGTTATCTGGTGTACCAACTCTCCCGTCTCGTCGCCCAGAACATCTTCGGGACCGGTGGGACCTTTGTGGCCGCGGCCACCATGGGGAGGTTCATGTTCGAGTCGCTGCTGGTCCTGCTCATGACCGGCGTCGTCATGGTCGTGCCGGGTGGGGTGGCGCTGAGCATCGTCGGCGAGCGCGAGCGCCTCACGCTGCCGCTACTCCAGGTCAGCCAACTGAGCGCCGGCCAGGTGGTGCGTGGAAAGCTCATGTCGTCGATGTCCTACGTGATGCTGCTCCTGGTGGCGGTTGCCCCGATCGTCGCCCTTCCCAGCCTCTTTGGTGGTGTCTCGCTGCGCGAGGCTGCCGCGGGGCTGGGGATGGTCCTGCTCACTGCGCTCACTCTCGGGTGCATCTCGCTATGGGTCTCGGCCCGGGCGCGCAGCACCCGCGGCGCCGTGGCGGGCGCATACGCGCTGGCGGCGCTGATCGCCTTCCTCAGCCTCGGCGTGATGGCGGCGGAGATCATCGCCTTCCGGCCCTCCGAGGAAGTGTTCTTTCCGGTTGGCGGCCGCGAGATCTACTCGTCCTGGATCAACCCCTACATCGGGATGGTCTCGGCCGTCGAGGAGCCGATCGAGGGGGACCCGATGAACGAGATCGCCGTCTTCGCCCCGGTCAACGGTCTGCTCTCCCTTCGTGCCGGGCTGTCGCCGTTCACCGAGCAAGCGAGTGACGCCGGCATGGTGGCGCCCCAGGTCATTTCGGTTGATGTAGACGAGGTCGCCCAGGTGGATCTCCCGCCGCTCCGCCCAAGAAGGGGCGCCGGTATGGCTCCGCACCGTCGCCATCTACGGGGCGGTGTCGCTGCTGGCCCTCTTCGCTGCGACCAGGCGGGTCTCGGCGCCCGATGGCTCCAAACGAGCCGCAAAGGTGTCTCGTGCCGCTGCCTGAGTCGATTCGGTCGCTGCTGGTGGTAGCCCGCCGCCGGCTCACCCTCGCTGCCCTGTGGGTCCGGCTGCTGACGACGGTGGCGGTTGTGGCGGTAGCCGCGGCGGCGGTCTTCGCCGTGGGTCGGATGGTGATCCTGCCGTGGGCCGAGGTGGGTGCCCTGCCCGCGCTGGCCGTCGCACTGGTGGTGGTGACGGCGGCGACGGTGCTGCGCCGCCCATCGCTGGGCCGCGCCGCCCTGGAGACCGACCGGCGGCTCGGGGGATACGACCGGGTCTCCACCGCCCTCGAACTGGTCGAGCGTCCCGATCTGAGCGACCCCGAGAAGCGACAGGTCGCGGCAGCGGCAGCTTGGGCCGAGCGGAGGGACGCCTCGGCCCTCGGGCCGGTGATAACCGGAGGCGCCCTCCCATGGCTGGCCGCTCTCGGTGTGGCCGCGGCACTCGCCTTGGCGCTGATCCCATCACCGGCGGACGCGGCACTGGAGGAACGAAACAGGCAGTCGGAGGCGATCGAGCAGGAGGCGCAGCGTCTCGAGGCGGAGGCGGTCGACCTCCCCGAAGAGGTGCGTCGGCAACTGGAGGACACGGCCCGCAGGCTGCGGGAGTCGGCCGACATCGACGAGGCGTTGACCCGTCTCGGCGAAGCGCGCGAGCGGCTCGCCGCACAGACCGACCCGGCCGAACTGGCGAGACGGACCGCCCTGGCAGGTATGGAGCGTCGGCTGCAGCAGCAGTCGCTGGGCGAAGGGCAGACCGCAGCCGATCAGCTGCGCGACCTCGCCTCCCGGGCGAACGAATTGTCCCCAGCCGAGCGCGAGGCCGCAGCGGACGAGTTGGCGCAACGCGCCGAGGACTTTCAAGGGATCGATGGCGAGCTGGCAGATGCGTTGGAAGGGGCAGCCTCCGACCTGCAGCGAGGAGGTGCCGGCGCCGAGCAGTCTCTGAGCGAGGCTGCGGACGAGCTGGACCGGGTGACTTCGGAGGCCGCTGCGGCCGAGGCGCAGGCCCAAGCCCGTTCGGCGGTGCGCGACGCCCAGGAGCGGTTGGATCGTCAGCGGAACGGAGAGGGCGAGGGACAGGGACAAGGTCAGGGTCAGGGACAGGGCCAGGGACAGGGTCAGGGTCAGGGACAGGGTCAGGGACAGGGACAGGGACAGGGACAGGGTCAGGGTCAGGGCCAAGGTCAGGGCCAGGGCCAAGGTCAGGGACAAGGGGCCGGCGGAGGGGGTGGCGGTCAGGGTGCCGGAGGCTCACAGGTTCCAGGAACCCCCAGTCCCGCCAGCGGCAACGGCAATGTCCAGGGTGGCACCGGGGACCAAGACCCGGCTCAGGAACCCGACCGGGTGAGCGTCTTCGACCCGGTCGGTTTCGAGCAAGGCGAAGAGGTGCGGGTGCGGCTCGAGGGGCTCGAACCGGGCGAGTTGAGAGGCCGGGTGGAGGGAGAGGGCATCAGGAATGTGCCCCTGGCTCCCTACACCGAGCGGTTCGCCGAGTACCAGAGCGCGGCGCTCGAGGCCCTGGACCGGCTGACCGTCCCGCCGGCGCTGCGGGATCTGGTGCGGACGTATTTCACCGAGTTGGAGCCAGGCGAATGAGCGGCTCGCCGATGACACCGGAGCGGTTCGCCGCCACCTTGGACGGGATTCGAAAGGAGGTCGGCAAGGTCATCGTCGGCCAGGACGATCTGGTCACCGCGGTCATCTTCGCCGTGCTCTGCGAAGGTCACGTGCTGCTGGAGGGCGTGCCCGGGTTGGGGAAGACCCGGCTGTTGACGACGCTGGGTCAGGCGCTGGACGTGTCGTTTGGCAGGGTCCAGTTCACCCCCGACCTGATGCCGGCCGACATTCTGGGGACCAAGGTGCTCCACGAGAACCGGTTCGAGTTCCATGAGGGTCCGATCTTCGCAAACTTGGTGCTGGCCGACGAGGTCAACCGTGCCACCCCGAAGACGCAGTCGGCGCTGCTCGAGGCCATGCAGGAGCGGCGCATCACCCTCGGCGGCGAGACACACAAGCTCCCCCGGCCTTTCCTGGTCATGGCGACGCAGAACCCGATCGAGATGGAGGGCACCTACCCCCTCCCCGAGGCCCAGCTCGACCGATTCCTGTTCAAGGTCCTCGTGCCTTTCCCCGGCACCGGCGACATGGTTGAGATACTCCGCCGCACCACCACCGGCCACGACGCCACCGCCCACGCCGCGGCCGACGGGCCCACCCTGCTGGAGATGGGGGAGGTGGTGCGCGAGCTCCCCGCCGCATCTCACCTGCTCGAGTTCGCCGCCACGCTGGTGGCGGCCACTCACCCGGGGAGCGAGTTGGCGCCGGAACGGGTGCGCCGCTATGTCCGGCATGGCGCCAGCCCGCGCGGCGCGCAGGCGCTGGTGCTCGGCGGCAAGGCGCGCGCCCTGACCGAGGGCCGGCCAAATCTCGCCGCCGACGACGTGGTGGCATTGGCACCGGCGGCGCTGCGCCACCGCCTGGTACTTGGTTACGAGGCGGTGGCGGATGGTGTCACCCCCGACGACCTCATCGGTGACGTTGTCGCCGCCCACCCTTCTCCCGGCCCGGTCTCATGATCCCCGGAAGGTCATCCAGGTGCTGCTCGAGCCAGCGCTGAGGGCGCGGCTCGAGCGCCTCGCCCTGGTCTCCAGGCGTCGTATCCGGGGTATGTGGTCGGGTCGCCACTCCTCGGTTCGCCTCGGCGAGAGCCTCGATTTCGCCGACTACAGGGAGTACACGCCGGGTGACGACTTCCGCCGCATAGACCACCAGCTCTGGGCTCGCCTCGGGGTGATATTGGTGCGGCGATACCAAGCGGAGGAGGAGCTCACGCTTCGGCTCGTCATCGACGCCTCGGCATCGATGGCTTACGAGGAGAAGCTCGAGACGGCCCGCCGTCTGGCGGCAATGGTCGGTTATCTGGCTCTTGCCGGAGGCGACAGGGTGCAACCGATCTGTCTTGGAGGAGCCGGTTCCTCCCGATCGGTGATCGGTCCGCTTGGACGGCACCTCTCCGTCGTGGCCGCAGATCGAGCGGTGGCTGGAGCGGATCGAGCCGGGTGGCGCCGCCGCTCTCGAAGAAGCCGCCATCCGCTCCGGGAGCCCCGGTGCGGCGCGCGCCCTGACTGTGCTCGTCTCCGATCTGCTCGACCCGGGGTGGGAGTCGGCGATCGACAAGCTCGGCGCCACTGGTGGCGGACTGGTGCTTCAGGTGCTCGGCGAGGGTGAGCTCGATCCGGCGCTGGTTGGCGACCTCGACCTCATCGACGGCGAGACCGGGGTGCGGCTCCCGTTCTCCGCTTCGGTCGAGGCACTCGACGGATATCAGCACCGGCTCGAGGAGTTCCTCGCTGCCGTGGCGGGAAGGGCCCGTCGCTCCGGGATGGACCACCTGGTGGTCCGGGCGGAGGCGGGCGCGGAGGAAGCCGCGCTGCGACAGCTGGCCGGGACGGGGGTGCTGCGGTGAGGTTCCTGGTGCCAGCGGCGCTCGGTGTGGCGGCACTGGCGGTGCCGCTGGTTGCGCTCTACATGTTGAGGAGCCGCCGTCAGCGGACTCCTGTCTCCAGCGTCTATCTCTGGGACCAAGTGGGAAATCCGGTGTCGTCGGCGGTCCCCTGGCAGCGCCTCCGTCCCACGCCGCTGTTGCTGGCCCAGCTTGCCATCCTGGCGCTCTTCGCCCTGTTGCTGGCGCGTCCCTTCTTCCTCCAGGAAACCGTGCTCGGGCCGCACACCGTCTTCGTGATGGACACGTCGGGCTCGATGGCGATGGCGGGTCGGCTGGAGCGAGCGGTCGGTGAGGCGACCGGTTTGGCCGCCGACGTTTCCGAGGCGAACCTCGTCTCCGTTGTCGACGCCGGGCCGACTCCGCGGCGTGTTGGTGGCCTTCTCACAGGATGGAAAGGCCGTGGAGGAGGCGCTCGGGACACTCGAGGCCGGGGGTGGCGTCGAGGACCTGGAGGGGGCGCTGCGGCTGGCCCGAGGCCTGGAGACGCCCGATCGTCCCACCCGCATTCTCATCTTCAGTGACGGCGGCCCGGCCGATTCGACCCTGGAGGAGCCGGTAGTCGGGGCAGAGCATGTCGTCTTCGACGATGTCGGCGACAACCTGGCCATTACCGCCTTCTCCACCGACCCCTCCACCGCCGGCGTCCCCCGCGCCTTCCTCGAGGTCTCCAACGTCTCGGAGCGAGCTCGTACCGCCACCGTGCAGCTCGAGGTGGAAGGCCTCCCAATCGGGAGCAGTGAACTCGAGCTGGCGCCGATGGAGAGGGGGCGGGTGACTGTGCCTCTCGAGGCCGGACCGGGCGACGTGGTGACTGCCCGCGTCGTTCAAGCTCCCGACGCCCTCCCCGGCGATGATCTCGCCGCGCTGGTTATCGGGGCGGCACCTGAGCAGGTGGTCGAGGTCACGGGAGCACCAACGTTCTTCACCGAGGCACTGGTCGATGCCGCCCCCGGCTTCCGTCCCGCCGACGGGGAGGAGGATGCCGACCTGCTCCTGATTGACGGCGGCGACCTGAACTCACTCGACCGCCCCGCGTGGGTGATCAGGACTGCCGAGCCGCCCGAGGGTATCGAAGTAGTCGAGCTGGCTCAGAACCTGGCGGTGACCTGGCAGCGCCCCGGCGACCCGTTGCTCGACGGGGTGGATCTCAGCGAGACTGTCGTCGGGGAGGCGCAGGTGGTCGACGCCCCGCGCTGGTTGCCGCTGGTGCGGTCGGGCGACGTGCCCCTGGTCTTGCTTGGCGAGGTGGGCGGGAGACGCGTCGTGTACTTCACGTTCGACATCGCCCACTCCAACCTCCCCATTCAAATTGCCTATCCGATCCTCGGCACCCGTCTGCTCGAGTGGCTCTCCGGGACGGGCGTGGGTGGCGACGCCGCCGCCGACACGGCGGGTGTCCCTATCGCCCTCGTCCCCCCGCCAGGAGGATCCAGCCGTGTCGCCCTCCCCGATGGTGAGGTGCGCCAGGTCGGGGGCACGGTCGACCTCTTCACCGACACCGACCTGCCCGGTGTCTACGCGGTGACATACCTGAGGGCGGACGGGTCGGAAGCGCCGGGACCGGTGGTCGTGCGGCATTTCGCACCGGCGGAGTCCGAGGGCGCTACCAGGCAGATCGCCACGGTGGCGGCGCCCGGGACCGAGGTTTCGGCGGGTTCTTTGGTGCGGGAGTGGGCGCCGTGGGTCATCGGCGGGCTTCTGCTCCTCGCCATGGCGGAGTGGTGGCTGGGGCACCGCCGTCCGCGGCGGCGACGTGACGCCGGTGGCTCGAGGAGTCGAGGTCTCAGACGGTGCGCCCGGCCTGGTCGGCGCCCGGCGGTCGGGCCGATGATCCTGCGCTCACCGTGGTGGCTTCTGGCGCTGCCGGTGGTGGTGCTCGGGGTGCTGGTGGCGGCCCGTCGGGGCAGGAGATCGGTCCCGGCTCAACAGCACCGCTGGGCCGTGGCGGCCCGGGTCGGGATGGTGGTGCTGCTGGTGGCGGCCATGGCACAGCCGGTGTGGGCCCGGCCGGTGGACACCCATTCCACGCTGTTCCTCGTCGATCGGTCGGCGTCCGTCGGCCCGATGGGGATCGAGGAGCAGGAGGCCTTCATCGCAGACGCCTTGGAACAGGCACGCCCCGATGACCGGTCCGGGGTCATGGTGTTCGGGGCCGAGGCGAGGGTTGACACCCCTCTGGCCGCGGGGAGGCAACCCGGCCCGATCCGCACCCAGGTGGACGACAGCGCCACCGATCTGGCCACCGCGTTGCGCGCCGCGGCGACGCTCCTCCCCACCGAGGGCTCGCGCCGAGTAGTGGTTCTATCCGATCTCGTCCCCACGACGGGGGACGCAGCTGCGGTCGCCGACGAGCTCGGCGCCGAGGGGATCGCGGTGGATGTCGTCATGGTTGGTGGCGATCGATCGGCCGACGCAGTGCTCGACGGTGTCGAGGCGCCCGCCACGGCGAGGCGGGGCGATCAGGTGCCGGTGTCGATATCGGTGAGGTCCACCGACGGCGGTCCTGCAGAGCTGGTGGTGGACGCGGGCGGCGAGCAGCAGCGGTTGGCGGTCGAGCTGGAGCCCGGTCGCAACGAGATCGAGGTCGAGGTCCCGGCGTCGCAACCAGGATTCATGACCGTGGGCGCCGAGGTCATCGCCGGTTTCGACACCAGGCCCGAGAACGACCGTGCCGTGGGTCTCACCCGGGTACTGGGCCCCGCCCGGGTGGCGGTGGTGGAGGGCCGCGCCGGGGAAGGCGCCGAACTGGCCGATGCGCTCGAGGCGGGAAACCTGGCGGTCGATGTCCTCGGCGGCGTCCCGGGCGCCGAGACTTTGCTCCGCTACGACGCCGCGGTGCTGGTCAACGTGCCCGCCCCGACGGCCGAGGTATCGGAAACGCTGCGGGGGTTTGTCGAGGACCTGGGGCGCGGGCTGGTGGTCGTCGGGGGTGACCAGGCTTACGGTCTCGGTGACTACCAGGACTCGGCGCTCGAGGACCTGCTGCCCGTCCAGAGCAACCCCGATGACCTGATCAGACGCCAGCCGGTCACCGAGGTGCTGGTGATCGACACCTCGGGCTCGATGGCGGCATGCCACTGCCGCGACGAGACATTCGTCGAGGGCGGGGTCAACAAGACCGACATCTCCCGTGCCGGCGCCCAACTCGCCATCGAAGCGCTCAGCTCGGAGGATCAAGTGGGCGTCCTTGCGGTGAGCTCGGGGACGAGATGGGTTCTTCCTGTGGGACCGAGGCCAGAGCAAACCGAAGTGGAGGCAGCGCTGGCGACCCTGAGCCCCCAAGGTGACACCGAGTTGGCCAATGGGCTCATGGCGGCTCTCGAGGAGCTGCGCGATGCCCCGGCCGGGTTGCGCCACATCGTGCTCTTCACCGACGGATGGGACCCCAATGAAGCCGGTCTGCTCCCGGTTGCTCGCCAGATCGCCGACGCCGGGATAACGCTGTCGGTGCTCGGGACCGGGGAGGGGGCGGGGAACACGCTGCAGCGCATGTCCGAGGTGGGAGGCGGCCGCTACTACCCGGGCACCGATCTGGAGGCGGTCCCAGAGGTGTTCGTCGAGGAGACGCTCACCGTGGCGCGATCGCTGGCGTCGGAAGGGGAGTTCCTGCCCGCGCTGGCAGCCCCGTCACCGGTCACCGACGGGCTGACCCGCGCCCCGTCGCTCTTCGGATACGTGCTCACCAAGGCAAAGGCCACGGCCTCCACCGCCCTCGAAGTCGGCCCGGCCGATCCCCTGCTCAGCACGTGGCAGAGGGGGCTGGGGAGGGTCACCGCCTGGACGTCCGATGCCACAACCAGATGGTCGTCGGCCTGGGTTGAGTGGGACGGCTACGTCACCTTCTGGGGAGACGTGGTGCGGCAGGTGCTGCCCGCCGGTCTCGACACCCCGCCAGAGGTGACGGCGACCGGTGGCCGGCTCCAGGTCTCGTTCGACGCCGGTGACGTCCCCCTCGATGCCGCCGGCACCGCTCGGGTCCGTCTCCCCGACGGCGAGACCGCGGTGGTGGCCCTGCGGCGGACCGACGCCACCACCTTCGGCGGCTCGCTCCCGCTACGGGGCCCGGGGGCCTACTGGGTGTCGGTGGCCGTGGAGAGCTCCGACGGGGGGCGCGGTCGTCGGTAGTTCGGGTGCGGTGTCCAGCTACGACGAGGAGTTCGCGTTTCGCGAGCCCGACCCGGGCCTGGCGGTGGCGGTGGCCGACGATGGCCGGGTCGATCCCGAACCGTCAGAGGCCTTCGATAGAGCCCCTGCCGGCGGCCGGGCCCAGGTCGACACTTGGCCGTGGTTGGCGGCAGCGGCGCTGGTGCTCTTTGGCCTTGACGTGGCGCTGCGACGGCTGGTGCTCACCGCAGACCGGCCCGCTCCGATCGGTGCCACCGTCGCAGCCGGCACGAGCCCTCCGCCGCCTCCGCCGGAGCCGGTCGTCGCGGAGCCCTCGGAGAAGACCACGGTGGACCGGTTGCTGCGGCGTCGGCGGCGCTGAGCACCGGCGTCGGGCAGAATCCGCGCTTCTTCCAGGAGGGAGTTGCGAGATGCCGGATGCCGCTCGGACCCAGCTGCGGATGTACCAGATCGAGCCGGGGCGGATGGGCGAGTTCATGGAGTCCTTCCGTGCTGTCGTGAAGGCGCGCGCCGAGTACGGCTTCACCGTCGACGGGGCGTGGGTGGTCGACGGGGAGGACCGTTTCGTGTGGCTCGCCACCTACCACGGCGACGGTGACTGGGACGAGGCCGTCGAGCGCTACTACCACAGCCCGGAGCGGCAGGCTCTCGACCCCGACCCCGCCACTTTCATCGTCTCCATGGACACGAAGATGGTGCGCCCCGCCCTTTGAGCTTCAACCAGCCGGGGCCACCTCCACCGGAAGCTCGCTGATTCCGGTCTCGCTCCCGTCCTCGGGGGAGTCCTCCCACACCCGCAAGGTCCCCATCTGGGGCTCGTCCACGGTGTACTCGAGAGTCGTATCGAAGGTGCCCCAGCCCTGACCCTCGCTGGTCATGGCGAAATCCTCGTAGACGACCTCGCCCTCGGCATCGATGTAGCCGCACCTGGAACACTGCCTCGAAGACTGCGGCGATTCCGGCGATCCGGCCCGGGTTCCCCAGCGTCCCGCCCCACCCCGGTGTTTCGACCATGATCTGGGGCACGTAGTCGAGGAAGGCCTCTCGGGTGAGCGGGCCGTCGATGACGATCCCCTCGGCGGAGAACACCTCGACCGGCTCGCCGTCGAGGAGCAACTCGACGGCGTCCACCGTGGGGAACTGGGTCACGGTGTAGACCAGCTGCGCCAGCCGTGCGGTCATCGATGTCGTACCCCCGCCCGACTCGAAATCGTGGGTCAAATCGACGGTGGCCATCCCGTCCGCGATGTTCACCCCGAGAAGGAGGGTGGTCTCGGGGACCGCGGTGTCGATCCCGGCTGATGCCTCGTTCCGTTCGGGGCCTCCCAGTAGTTCCTCGATTGCGGCCCGAGCCACCCCGGTCGTTGCCGGGACTGTGCGATGCACCGGAATGAGGAAGGGGCCCTGGCGGGCCTCGTTGCCACCTTGGTTGGAGAGGAAGAACACAGTGAGCGCCGGTGGCTTGGGGGACTGTGGTTGGTGGCGAGGTCGTTTGTGTCGCGGTTGTTGATGGAGGACTGGCCACCGTCGTCGTCGGATCGGCCGTGGCGGTCGTGCTCGGTGGGCCCGGCTCGCCTGTGGTGGGGCCAGTGGTGGGGCTTGTGATGGTCGCCACAGGCGTAGCCCCGCTGCCGCAGGCAGCTAGGGCCGCCACCATGACAAGTGCGCCGATCATTCGCATGGCTACTCCTCTCGGGCTATCCCACCATGCTGGAGGCTTTCCGTCACTGCCACATCGCTGTCGGGTAACGATCTGGCAACAGGGAGGCTCACCTCCACAGCCAGCCCGCCTTCGATGCCGGGACGAGCCACCACGTCTCCTCCGAGGCGACGGGCATGATCCCGGGCGATCGACAGACCCAACCCGGTTCCCGACCCGGTTCGGGAGGGGTCGAGCTTGGCGAACCGCTCGAATATCCGTTCGAGTTGGTCCGGGGGCACACCGGGGCCGCTGTCGGCGACGGTGACCCGGGCGACCCCCTCGGCCGACGATAGGCTCACCTCGACCGGTCGCTGACCGTGTCGTGCCGCGTTGTCCAGCAGGTTGCCCAGGATGCGGTCGAAGGTGACGGCGTCGACCGACACGGGCACCGGCTCGGCGGGGAGACGCAGGTCGGCGCCGGGAGACCGGTCCTCGACCACTCCCGCCACCAGGTTGCGGAGGTCGATCGGTGGGGGGCGCGGCGGAGTGGGATCGGCGGCGCTGGCGTCGATCCGCGAGATCTCGAGCAGGTCGTCCACCAGCAGGCGCATCCGAGCCACGTCGGCGGTGAGCAGCTCGACCAGCCTCCGGTCACCCGGGGGCAGGTCCTCGGCGTGGTCTGCGAGCAGAGCCGTCTCGTTGACCAGGGCGGTCAGCGGGGTGCGCAGCTCGTGAGAGACGTCGGCGACGAATCGGCGCTGCGCCTCCCCAGAGCGTTGCAGCCGGCTCATGGTCTCCTCGAGCGAGACGGCCATCTGGTTGAAGGCGCCCACCATCCTCCCCAGGTCGTCGTCGGCGCCCTCGTCAAGCCGAGCCGAGAGGTCGCCCGAAGCGATACGGGTGGCGGCATCGGCAGCCGCTCCCACCGGGGTGAGCACGCGGCGCGCCAGCGTCCCGACACCGAGGCCGGCGAGGGCGACGACCACGAGGCCGGCAACCACCTCGGCCGTCAGCAGATCACCGAGGGTTTCCTCGACCGAAGCCGCCGAGTAGTAGAGGTAGATGGGTGGTCCACCCGGGTAACTGCCACCGACGGCGAGATAGGGAGTCCCGCCGATGTCGACCCATTCGTATGCGAGTTGGCCCTCGGCGACCAACGCCGCCAGGCCGGGGGGCGGGGGCCCGGCGAAGGCGAAGCCCGAAGAGAAGTCGGCAGTCCCTTCCAGGTCCACCAGGAGGCCGTCGTCTGGACCGAGTCGGACATCGGTCAGGAAGGGACTGGCTGCGATCTCCTCAGCGGTTGGGTCGTCGTCGAACCGCTCCGGGGCGAGAACCCCGACGACAAAGCCGGCCTGTTCCGTCGCCGAGTCGACCAGGTCGGAGCGGAGCGAACCGCGCACCAACATCCAGGACGCGACTCCGAGAGCCACCGTGACCAAAACCACCATCGCCAGGACGGTGACGACCAAGCGGGAACGGAAACCGAGCCGGCTCAACGGGCTGCCCGGTAGCCGACACCGCGCACGGTCTGGATCAACTCGGGGTGGGCAGGGTCGCTCTCGATCTTGGCCGCGGAGACGCTGCACCGCCACGTCGACCATTCGCGAGTCGCCCAGGTAGTCATAACCCCAAACCTGGTCGAGCAGCACTTGCCTGGTGAGCACCCTCCCCGGTGCGGCGGCCAGGACACACAGCAGCCGGAACTCGGTTGCGGTCAGCACCACCTCATCCCCGTTGCGTCGCACCGTGTGACCGGCGAGGTCCACGCGAACCGGCCCCAGGGTGAGCTCCTCGATGGTGAGCTGGACCCTGCGGAGAGCGGCTCGCACCCGGGCGACCAGGACCGGCATCTCGAACGGCTTGGTCACATAGTCGTCTGCGCCCGCCTCGAGTCCCACCACCACGCTGTTGGGATCGGCCAATGCGGTGAGCATCACGATGGGCACCACCGAAGTCGTCCGGATCTGCCGGCACACTTCGAGCCCGTCCATCCCGGGGAGCATCAGGTCGAGCACCACCAAGTCGGGCCTGTCCTCACGAACACGCGCCAGACCCGACCAACCGTCGGCCGCGGTGCCCACCATGAACCCGGCGGCGGACAGCCCGAGCTGGGTCAGTTCACGGATCGACGGGTCGTCCTCGATCACCAGGATGGTGCGGTCCACTCCCGTGCCTCCGGATCAGGGTAGCGGTGGGTGTCGGCCGCACCGTCTAGCTTCGGCCATCGTGGACCACGCCACCGGCTTCCGCCCACCGAACCCGGGGGTGACCCGGATCCTGGTGCATGGTGTTGGCGGATCGACACCCGCCGATCTGCTCGGCACCTCCGACGTGGAGCGGGTGGCGGGTGACCACGTCGCCGGGTTCTATCGCCCGCGCGAGAAGAGCGATGCGGTCACCACCGAGGCCTATGTCTGGGGTGGCCTCACCTCCCGAGGCGCATCGCAGGCACTCTGGTTGCTCGTCCTGCCCTTTGCGCTGGTCAACGTGGCCGGCTGGCTGGCAGAGCGACCCACCCACCAACGGCTCGTCGGATTGCAGACTCGTCTGCTCCGGGTAGCGGCGATGGGACTGTCGCTGCTCTACGTGCTCTGGGCTGCGGTCGTCGGGGTGGATCTGATCGCCTACCAGTGCGCCGGCGCTCCCGCCTGCCGGCAGGACCGATGGTGGCTAGCGGTGTTCGACAACGACCTGCTGGCCTCGTCGCCGGGGCGGCGGATGGTGCTCGGGTTGATCGCTCCACTGGGGGTGCTTGCCCTGCTGGCGTTGCTGGGCCGGAGAAGCCGCAGGGAATTCGAGGCGTATGCCCTGAGCGACATGGCTGAGAAAGAAGCGGGCGAGGACGCTAAGCCAACGGAGCTGTCCTTCTGGTACCGGCCGACGCTGAGCGGCGACATGGCGTTGCTCCATGCCGGTGCATCGCTGGCGACTCTCGCCCTGCTCCTCGGGTGGGCGGTGTGGGGGTGGGCTGCCGGCTCGGTCGTTGGCACCGTCGCTGCCGGTGTGGTGGTTCTGGGCACGATGAGCGTGATAGCGGCGGCATGCCTGCTGGTCTGGAGGGCGAGCCCGGGGACCAGGGACGACCGCAGCCTCCGCCCGTGGGTCAAGAGGCTCGGCTGGTGGCTCCCCGCCGGGCTGCTGGTGGCGGCTGCGGCGCTCGCCTGGATCTCACCGGGGACCAACGAGCGGGGTTCCGCTCCCGGCTTCGGTAGGGCGCCGATGGTCGTCCTGGGGCTCACCGCCGCCGTCATCGGCGTCGTCGCCGTGGTCCAGGTGCTGATGAGGCCGAGGGGGCGGCGGATCAACTGGACCGCGGTGTCCATCACGGTGGCCGGTCTGGCGCTCGCCGCGTTCCCCTCGCTCCGGCTCCTCGCCGGGCTGGCGGCCGCTGGCCTCGTGGCCTTCCTGTGGCGCAGCTCGGCCGAGCGCGCCGGCCAGTTGATGTTGGTGGTCGTCGGTCTGCTCGCCCCTGGCGCCGTCCTCACCATCGCCACCGGCGAGCTGGCCTACCTGGGCGTGGCGGTGGCCATGCTGGGTACCGCCATGGGTGTCCTGCTGGCCGATCACGATTCGGCGCCTGGCATCGGGTTCCGGTGGATGGGGCCCGCCGTTGTGTCGGTCCTCGGAATGGCAACCCTTGCTGGGTCGCTCTCTGGGATCACCGGCCTGACCGCCGACTGGCTCGACCGTGACCGCTCGCCGCGCGAGTTGGCCCAGGAGGTGGAGGACGCCGGGGTCGACAGGGCCACATCGGAGCGGGTCGAGCAAGCCTTCTTGGCATCCGACGGGATCGTCTTTCCCGAAGCGATCGCCATCGCCGAATTGACCGGCGCCAACCCCCAGGTGCTAGAGGCGGTATCCGCCGGCCTGCGCTCCAAGGGGCCGGTGATTGTTGTCGGGACGCCGCCGGGTGGGCAATGGCTCGCCGTAGGGCTGGCCTCGGCAGTGGTGCTCACCGTCGCCGCCGCGATCGCGCTATGGGTGCGGCTGGCCGGGGCGCAGGCCGCCGTCCCGGTCCGTCACGACGGTGAGCCGGCGCCGCCAGGGGAGGATGTGGAATTGGTCGAGGGTGAGGCGGAGCACCGGATCGAGGCATCGGTGCGCAGGTTCAGGGCTCTATCGCGGGTGGCGCGCTCCGCCGACCTTGTGGTCACCGCACTAGCGGGGCTCGTCGTGCTCGGGTTGCTCACCGGGGTCGGCTGGCTTCTCCGCCACCAGGTGCCACTCGGTCAATGGGCGGACCAGCCGGTACCGGAGAATTGGTCGTGGCTGGCAACCGCCTCCAGATGGGTGGTCACGGCCCTTCCACTCGGCGCCATGTTGCTGGTGCGCCGCGCCTACAGCGACGAGCGGGTTCGCCGACGGATCGGGACCCTGTGGGACGTGGCGACCTTCTGGCCACGCCGATTCCACCCGTGGGCGCCGCCCACATACGCCGACCGGGCAGTGCCGGAGTTGGCGCAGCGGGTTCGTGCTGCCACCGCAGACGGAAAGCGGGTGTTGCTCGCGGGGCACAGCCAGGGCTCGGTGCTGGCTGCGGCGACGCTCACCGCCCTGGAGGACGCCATCGTGAGCCGATGTGTCCTGGTCACCCACGGGAGCCCGTTGGCGACCTTCTACCGCCCCTACTTCACCATCGCATTCGACCCAGGCTGGGCTTCCTCGCTGCTCGCCAGGATGGGCGCCGGCGGGGAGCGCCCGGTCTGGCGCAACTTTCACCGCCAGACCGACCCAATAGCCGACGCCGTCTTCACCGATGCCGACGAACTGGCCCCAACGGCTCTCGACGGCGACGATCGGGTCGCCGACCCATGGCGCTGGTGGCACCATCTTGGTCAGCCTTTTCCGGCGGTGCAGGTGCACTCGGATTACCTCCTCGTCCCCCGAGTCAGAGAGTGGGTGGAGGGCGTTCTCTCGGTGCTGGCCGACGAGGCAGCGGCTGATGCCGTCGCCGATCACGTAGGGTGAGGTCGATGGCAGGCGCCGACGATCTGAGCCAATCGATACGGCGGCTCCGTGTGGTCCGATCGTTCCTCCCGGATCCGGTGAGTCTCGACGACATGGCCGCTGTGCTCGAGGCGGGTCGCTGGACAGGGAGTTCGAAGAACGACCAAGCCTGGGCGGTCGTGGTCGTAGACGACCCCGAGAGGAGGAAGGAGCTCGCCGCCACCGGCCGCTACGCCGACCCGATCGTCGCCGCACCCGCCGCGGTAGCGGTCGTCCGTCTCCCCAGGGGCAACGACTTCGACCAGGGCAGGCTCGCCCAGAATCTGATGTTGGCGGCTGCGGGGCGAGGTCTGGGGAGCTGCCCGGTCACGCTCCACGATGACGCTGCCGCGGCGAAGGTCCTCGGTCTTCCCAGCGGCCATAGGGTTCGCTGGGCGATCGCCATCGGCCACCCCGCGGGGACAACCCGCCCGTTCTCCGGTGGCGGCCGCAAGCCACTGTCCGATTTCGCCTACTCCGATAGCTTCGGCCGGCCCTGGCAGCCCAACTAACGGTCACTCCCCAGCCCGGGGTTGGCAGCTACCCGGGCGGTACTCCCCAGCCCTGGGTTGGCAGCTACCCCTTGGTCAACCGGCGGGGACAGGCGACGCGTCGTCGGCCAACCGTGGCCGGATCCCGAGGATGGCGAGGGCGAGCCCGGTCACGACCATCCCCCCCAGCCCGAGCAGCAGCCCGGCCGGCGTCGGCTCGAGTTGGAAGAAGCTCTGCGCCAGCGGGATGGCGGTCACCGCCAAGTAGGCCAGCAGGAGCGCCAGGCAGAAGAGACCCACCCAAAACGCCCGGCGCCTCTGCTGTGCCTCCAGCACCCACACGATGAGGAGGAACCCTGCCACCAGCGCGGTGGTGGCCACCGAGCGCGCCGCGTGCTGAGCGGGTATCCGGCCGCCGTCGCGGTGACATAAGCCGCCCCCACTCCTAGGGCGAGTGCCATCGCCGCCCTCAAGGCGAACCCGGCGACCTGTTTCAGGTAGTAGTCCATCTTCCACGGACCCTTGCTGGGCGCCAGCGCCAGCACCGTGGCCGAGATCCCCGTGGTGAACAGGTTCGCCAGTGTGAGCTGGCGGGGAAGCAGTGGGAAGGCGATGGGCGCCAGACCGATGGTGAGGGTGAGCAGCGCGGTGAACAGGCACTTGGTGGCGTACAGCTTCGATACGCGTTGCAGATTGCGCAGGATCTGCCTGCCCTCTCCGACTAGCCGCGGGACGGCCGAGAACTCCCCATTGACCAACACCATGTCGGACACGGTGCGGGCCATCTGAGCACCGCTGCCTTGGGCGATCGCCACCTGCGAGGCCTTGAGCGCCGGTACGTCGTTGACACCGTCGCCCACCATCCCCACGAAGCGGCCTGCCTTGTGCAGCCCCTCGACCACCCGCCTCTTCCCGTCGGGTGTGATGCGACCCACCACCGAGGAGCGCTCCATGAGCGAGATCATCTCGCCGTCGTCGGCAGGTAGCGCGCCGCCATCGACCGGCGGCGAGGAGACGGGTATGCCGACGTCGGAGGCGATTGCAGCCACAGTCGCCGGAGCGTCACCGGAGATGACCTTGAGCTCCACATCCTGCTCGGTGAAGAATCTGACGGTCTGATCGGCGTCCCCCCGCAGCTCCTCGCCGAACACCGCCAACCCGAGTGGTGTCAAATCAGGGGGCATCCCCTGTTGCGGGTCGATGCCCTCGAGGGTGGCCGTCGTCCCGGCCACCGCCAGCACCCGGCGGCCGTGGGCGCTCTCGGTGCTCGCCTCGTTCTCGAGGTCCGCCAGCGGGAACAACTCCGGCGCGCCGATCACGGTGGTCGACCCGTCTTGGCGGATGGCGCTCCACTTCCAGCGCGACGAGAAGGGGATCTGCCCGTCAGTCGTCGAAGCAGGCCGAGGCAGGGCGGTGGCGATTGCCTCCAAGGTGGCGTTGCGTACCGAGGACGAGGCGGCGTATCGCCCGAGAAGAGCTTCCAGCTTCGACTCGTCGGTGCCTTTGGCGGGCACCAGCGTGACCAGCCTGAGACGGCCCTCGGTGAGGGTCCCCGTCTTGTCGAGGCAGAGCGTATCCGCCGACGCCAACGACTCGAGCGCATTGAGTTGCTGGGTCAGCACCCCGCGGCGCGACATCTTGAGGGCGCCGGTGACATATGCCACCGATGTCAGCAGCACCAGCCCCTCGGGCACCATCCCCGCGACCGAGGCCACCACCGCCTGCAGTGCCTGGGGGAAGGGGACTTCCCTGATCCACAGGGCAGCCATGAGCACCAGTGCGGTGGGGATGGCGACTGCAAGGAGGGCCAGGATGAGCCGTCGCAGTCCCTGCTGGAAGGGGGATGCCGAATGCCGGAAAACCCGGGCGGTGCCGGCGATCTGCTCGGCGTAGCTCTCGCTCCCCACTGCAGTCACCGTGGCGAGCCCGCTGCCGTCGATGATGAAGGAGCCGGACCTCACCGCCTCGCCGGCCGACCGTCTCATCGGCTGAGACTCACCGGTGAGCACCGATTCGTCGAGTTCGAGATGGTCCTCCGAAAGCAGGGTGCCGTCGGCCACCACCTGGTCACCCGGTTGAAGACGGACCAGGTCACCCTCTACCACCTCGGCCGCGGCGACCTGGCGCTCCACGCCGGAGCGGACCACGCGGGCGAAGGGCCGCACCAGCGCGGAGAGCCGCTCGAGGGCGTGCTTGGCCCTGATCTCCTGTACCGAGCCGAGTACGGCGTTGAGCACGACTATGCCTAGGAAGAGGGCGTCGGCGGCCTCGCCGACCGCCAAGGTCACCGCCCCAATGATCCCCAGAACCACGTTGGGCAGATTGAAGGTGTTGGCCCAGATGATCGAGCCGTACGATCGGCCGGTCCGAGAAGTGGTTCGGCCGCGGCGTTGCAGCCTCTCCGCGGCCTCTGCCTCGGTGAGACCGCTCGATCCCGAGGAGGGCGCGGCCATGGCCTTGGCAGGCTAGCCACGGTGCTTCCGGCGACACCCGGAGCGACGGCATGTTGCCCATAGACTCGCCGGTCGCATGGCACTTATCCGTCGCCTTCGATACCTCGATGGGGCGGCCGCGGCCCGGGGTGCCGCAGTCGTGATCGACGTGTTCCGGGCCTTCACCACCGCGGCGTTCGCCCTGGACGCCGGAGCCGACCGGGTGGTGCTCGCCGCCGGTGTCGCCGAGGCCCGCTCGCTCGCCTACTCAATAGGGGGCTCGTTGCTCGCAGGCGAGGTCGATGGGGCGCGACCCAGTGGATTCGACCTGGGCAATTCCCCGGCCGAGGTGCAGCGGCTCGGCTCGCTGGACGGACGGACGATGGTGTTACGAAGCAGCGCTGGTACGAGGGCGTTGCTGGCAGCCCGTGCTGGCGGGGCAGCACCGGTCCTGGCCGGCTCGCTGGTGGTGGCGTCCGCCACCGCGGGTGCACTGGCCGGCGAACCGGAGGTGACCCTCGTGGTGTCGGGGTGGAACGGTGTGGAGCCGGCAGAAGAGGACGAGGCCTGTGCGGACCTGATCTCTCTGGTGCTAGGGGGTGATCGACCGAACCTGGCTCAGGTCAGGCGCAGAGCCGCCGAGGGGGATGGCGCCCGCCGCGTGGCTTCCGCTGCGTGGGCAGACCCGGTCGATCTCGAGCTGTGTCTGGAAATCGACCGCTTCGACTTCTTCATGCCGTCGGTGACCGACCGAGATCAGGTGATGCTCGTTGCCAAGCGGTGAGCGAGGACATGAATGCCTCCCCCGGTGTGGGGGAGGCGCGAGCGGCAGCGAGCGGAGGGGGTGATTAGCGCACGGCCGGGAGATTCGGGCTCCCCCTACCCGCTGCTGCGCAGCGGGTCCCCCCCCTGCGGGGGGACGGATTCATCCGCCTGCCGTTCCGTCTTCCGTCTTCCGTCTTCCGTCTTGTTACCGTGACCACATGGCCCGTCTGCTCCTAATCTCGACCTACGAACTGGGCCACCAGCCGCTACATCTGGCGTCGCCGGCGGCGGCGCTGCGATCGGCGGGGCACGAGGTCCGCTGTTTCGACCTCTCGGTGGAGGATTTCGACGAGGGTGCCGCCGCCTGGGCCGAGGGGATCGCCTTCTCGGTCCCGATCCGCACACCGCGATGAGACTCGCCGTCCCCGTTGCCGAAAGGGTGCGCGCCGAGCGGCCCGATGTGTCGATCGCCTTCTACGGCTTGTACGCCGCGGTGGGGAGTGATCGCACGGTCGGGTCCCTGGCCGACCGCGTAGTTGCAGGCGAGTACCAACCTGGCCTCCTGGCCTGGGCCGGGGAACTCGGGGATGGCCAACGCCCATCACCGACGGTGATCAGAGACATAGCGAACGGGAGCTTCCTTCCCCCCGACCGCTCATCGCTGCCGCCGCTCGACCGGTACGCCCGGCTGGCGGTGGATGGTGACTTGCGTCTTGCCGGCTATGTCGAGGCGAGCCATGGGTGCAGGCACCGATGCGCCCATTGCCCGATACCGGTGGTGTACGACGGCCGCTTCCGCGTGGTCCAGCCAGAGGTGGTTCTGGAGGACATAGCCCAACTGGTCCAAATGGGTGCCCGTCACATCACGCTGGGCGACCCGGATTTCCTCAATGGACCGGCTCACGCCCGGCGGGTGCTACACCAGGCTCACTCCGCCTTCCCCGATCTCACCTGGGATGTCACCGTCAAGGTCGAGCACGTGCTGGCCCATCGAGACATGTGGCCCGAATTCGCTGCGCTGGGCGTGCTCTTCGTGGTGTCAGCTTTCGAGTGCGTCGATGACGCCGCCCTCGCCGTGCTCGACAAGGGCCACACCGTTGCCGACATGACCGAGGCTTGCCGGGTGTTGGCGGAGGCCGGGGTGGCGGTCAGGCCGTCGTGGCTGCCCTTCACGCCCTGGACCGACCGCGCCTCGCTGGCGTCGCTGATCGGGTTCCTCGACGACAACCGGTTGTGGGGGGCCATCGACCCGATCCAGCTGACCATCAGGCTGCTAATCCCAGACGGCAGCCTCGTGTTGGACATCCCGGGGATCGACCGCGCCTTGCGGGGGTACCACCCCGACGAGCTCGGTCATCGCTGGGTGTCGGCTGATCCCGCGTTGGACCGTCTTCAGCGCAGGCTGGCCGAACTAGTCGATCGAGCCGAGGGGGACGGCGAGGACCCGATCCACACCATGGCGCGGATCCGGTCCGAGCTCGGATCGGCAATTGGGCTTCGTCGTGGGGCATTTCCCCCCGTCCATGCCGTTCCCCGGCTCACCGAGTCGTGGTTCTGCTGTTCGGAACCGGCATCCTGGGACCCGGGCCGGCCGCCGCCACCATCCCCGCCTGAGGCGGATCTGCCCGGCCGATGTCCGCGTTTATCTGAGAGCGGTACGCTCGGCTCACCCGTGCCGGGTTCCCGTTCGTCAATGTGGCCGCCACCTACCAGCAGGCACTGTCCAACTACATCCAGGAGGGGCTCGGCGGGCTGATCAGCGCCGACGAATACCCCGAGGGCGGCGAGGGGCGGATATCGACCCCCTGATCCCCTAACGGGTAGCCGACTGATCGAGCAGGGCGACCACCTCGTGGTCACTCGTCTGGGAGAAGTCGCGGTACCACTGACCCACAGCCCACAACTCGGTCGGGCGGAGGAGAGAGACCACCTCATCGGCAGCCTTACCCATCGAGGCCAGCGACTCGGCCGCGCCCACGGGGACGGCGAGCACCACCCGGGCGGCGCGGCGGCGGCGAACGTCCTCGAGAGCGGCGCGTGCTGTCGACCCGGTGGCGATGCCGTCGTCCACCACGATCACCGTCCGTCCGGTGAGATCGACCGCCGGGCGGTCGCCCCTGAAGGCAGCGAGCCGTCTGGACATCTCCGCCTCTTCTCGGCTGCGGACCGCATCGAGGTCGGCCCTGCTGATGCCGAGACGGCGGACTAGGTCCTCGTTGAGCACCATGGCGCCTCCCTCGGCCACGCGCTCCCATGGCCAGCTCCTCGTGACCGGGGACCCCGAGTTTGCGGACCACGATCACGTCGAGCGGAGCCCCAAGCACCTTGGCCACCTCGGCGGCCACGACGACCCCACCTCTGGGGAGGCCGAGCACCACCGGGTGCTCGTCGGCGAGATGGGACAGGGCGGCGCCAAGCCTTCTCCCCGCATCTTGACGGTCGAAAAAGCGCAGTTGTGCCTCCGGTTCAAGCTTCATCGGGATATCTGCGATGTGCAAGAGTCACGGTTCGATTCTGCACAATCGTCATAGGAGTGTCATCGATGCCCGAAGTGGTGCTGGATGCCCGGGGACTGCGGAAGCGCTTCGGCGACTTGGTGGCCGTCGACGGGGTGGACCTCACCATCCACACCGGCGAGACATACGGACTGCTAGGTCCCAACGGAGCGGGCAAGACAACGACCATCTCGATGATCGCTGGGCTGCTCGAACGCGATGCGGGCGAGGTGGTGGTGGCCGGGGAGAAGATGAGCACCCGGAGCGTTCGTGCCAAGGCAGCGATCGGGCTGGTGCCCCAAGAGGTGGCTGTCTACCCCGATCTAACCGGGTCGGAGAACCTCGTCTTCTTCGGCCGTCTCTACGGGATGAGCGGTCCCGAATTGCAGCGACGCATCGCCGAGGTCCTCGAGGTCATCGGGCTGACCGACCGGAGCGGGGACAAGACTGGGGAGTACAGCGGCGGGATGAGGCGCCGCCTCAACATCGGCATCGGCTTGCTCCACCAGCCACAGCTTCTCATCCTCGATGAGCCAACCGTCGGCGTCGACCCGCAGTCTCGCAACGCCATCCTGGAGAGCGTCGAGCAGCTCAGCCGCGAGGGCATGGCTGTGCTCTACACGACCCATTACATGGAGGAGGCAGAGCGCCTCTGTGACCGGGTGGCGATCATCGACCAGGGTGAGGTGAAAGCCGAGGGCACGAGGCGCGAGCTGGTGTCGATGGTGGGGGAGAGAGACCGGGTCCGGCTGATTGCCGATGGGCGGCTCGATGCCGCGGTCGAGGCTATAGGCGTGCTCGACGGCGTGGAGAAGGCGTCGTCGGGTGATGGTGACATCCAGGTGGTGGCGGTGGAGGCGACGACGCTACTTCCATCGCTATTGGCAGCCGTGGCCGGTGCCGGGGTCACGGTACGCGGTGTCGAGATCGAAGAGCCCGACCTCGAGGCGGTCTTCCTCCACCTCACCGGCAAGGCTCTCCGGGACTGAACGATGAGGGCGACGCTCAACATCGCATGGAAGGACCTGCGTCAGCGGGTCCGCGACCGCTCGGCCATCATCCTCGGTGTTGTCGCCCCGCTGGTGCTCGCCTTCGTATTCGACCTCATCTTCGGGAACACCATCGAGGGGCAATTCTCGGCCACCCTCGGGGTGGTCGACCTCGACGGCGGCGTGGTGGCGGAGCAGATGGTCACCGGAATCCAGGCGGCCGGCGAGCAGCTGGGCATGGAGGTCGTCACCGGGCTCGAGGAGTCCGCCGCCCGGCAAAGGGCCGAGGACGGAGAACTCGACGCCTACTACCTGCTCCCCGAGGGCCTGACCGAAGCCGCCACGGGGGGCTCACCGGCGCAGATCGATGTCGTGGGCAACGTCGACTCTCCAACCGACACCGCCATCGCCACCGCCATCGGCGAGGCCTTTGCCGCCCAGATCGAGACAACACAACTCTCGGTGGCTCTGGTGGCATCCGGGGGCGGTGTGGGCCAGGACCAGTTGGGTCAAATCGCCGCCGAGGCGGCGCAACAGCCGCCGACGATCACCATCGAACAGGCCTCCGCCGAGACCCGTCAACTCGATCAGGCGACCTATCTGGCTGCCGGGATGGCCTCGTTCTTCCTCTTCTTCACCGTCTCGTTCGGCGTCACCGGGCTCCTCCAGGAGAAGGAAGAGGGGACGATGGCTCGCCTGCTCGCCGCGCCGATCTCGCGGTTCTCGATCGTGGGCGGGAAGGCGCTCACCAGTTTCGTCTTCGGGCTCGCCAGCCTGGTCGTGCTCGGCATTGCCACCACCCTGCTGCTCGGCGCCAACTGGGGCGACCCGCTGGGCGCTTTCCTTCTCATGGTGGCGCTGTCGCTTGCCGCGGTCGGGATCATGTCGCTGGTCGCCGGGTTCGCCAAGACGGTGGAGCAGGCCGGTGCCCTCCAGGGGATCGTTGCCGTCGTCCTCGGGCTGCTCGGCGGGTCCTTCTTCCAGTTCGCCAGACGCGGCATCCTCGCCGACCTGTCGCTGCTCACTCCCAATGCGTGGTTCATGCGCGGCCTGGGCGACAACGTCGCAGAAGGTGCGGCCGCGGTGCTCCCCGCCGTTGGGGCCATCCTCCTCTTCGCGCTGGTCACGGGGTCGATCGGGGCGTTCACCCTCTATCGAAAGGTGACTCTGTGAAGGCGTTTGCGCTTGCCGGAGTCAACCTGCGCCGTTTCATCAGGGAGCGCAGCAACCTGTTCTTCGTCTTCGTCTTCCCCCTGGCCATCGTGCTGGTCGTCGGACTGGCGTTCGGTGGGGGAGGGTTCGCCCCCGCCCTCGGTGTGGTTGCCGTGGATGTCGGGGAGCTAGGTGAGCAGTTGGTCTCCGCTCTGGCCGAGGAGGTCGAGGTGGTGCGCTACGACTCGCAGGGGGTCATGGTCGACGCGGTGGAGCGTGGGCAGGTCGATGCCGGACTGGTTGTTCCCGCCGGGTATGACGCAGATCTGCGGAGTGGACAGCCCGTCGAGCTCCTGTTCACCAGCCGACCCGATGGAGGCCAGCCGCAACTCCAGGCATTGGTGGCCGCCGCCGCGTCGGATCAGAACACCGTGGTGACCTCTGCCTCCTTTGCCGCAGCACAGACCGGCACCGGCTTCGATCAGGTGATCGGCCAGGCGCAGGCGATGGCCGGGTCGCTCCCGGGCATCGAGGTGACAACCACCACTACCGGTGAAGCCCTCTTTCCGACCACGCTCGGCCAGTTCGACCTGGGCGCCTCGTCTCAGCTGGTGCTTTTCATGTTCCTCACCGGGCTTACCGGGTCGGCGGCCATCATCCAGACCCGGAGGTTCGGCGTGGCCACTCGGATGTTGTCGACGCCGACTCCGATGAGCCAGGTGGTCGCGGGGGAGGCAATGGGGAGGTTCGCAGTGGTGTTCGTCCAGGGCGCCTACATCGTTCTGGCGACCCTGCTGCTCTTCCGGGTGAACTGGGGCGACCCGGTGGGGGCACTCGCCATCGTGGTGGCGTTCGCCCTGGTCGGGGCGGGTGCCGGGCTGCTGATGGGCTCGGTGCTGAGCAACGACCAACAGGCGGGGGGAGTGGGGGTCATGCTCGGTCTCGGCCTTGCCGCGCTCGGGGGTTGCATGCTTCCCATCGAGCTCTTCTCGCCGACGCTGCAGACGGTCGCCCATTTCACACCGCACGCCTGGGCGCTCGACGCCTTTGCCGAGCTGGTGCGCAACAACGGCACCATCGTCGACATCCTCCCCGAGCTGGGTGTGCTTCTCGGGTTCGCCGCTGTGCTGCTCACTCTGGCCACATGGCGGCTGCGTGTCACTCTGACCCACTGAGCGAGAACCGCTTGTCGGCGTTCTGCGTACTGGATCATCGGGGGAGGGAAGGAGGCCTCCATGCGTCGTGCTGTCCATGCCGGGCTTGCCGCCCTGCTTCTGGTGGGAGTGCTCGCTGCTCCCGCCGCCGCTGACCCCCCGACATTCGAGGAGCGCAGCTTCACCGTGGCGCTCAGCGGGGCTAACGAGGTATCCGGCCGGGCCGGGGACCCAGATGGCACCGGCACGGCCCGCGTGTTCCTTCATCAGGGCCGGGGCCAAGTGTGCTTCATCATCAGGGTGTCGAACATCGGCGACGTGATCCTGTCCACATCCACGTCGGCCCCGCCGGGGTCAACGGCCCGGTTGTCATCGACTTCATGGGGATGCTGTCGGGATGTGTGAGTGCCGACCCGGTACTGATCGGGCAGATCATCGCCAACCCCGCCGGGTACTACGTCAACGTTCACACGACGGAGTTCCCGGCTGGAGCGGTGCGTGGCCAGCTCGGCTGACCGATCCGGCCGACCCGCAGACTGACTAAGGGCCCCTGATCGGCCGCCCGTCCGGACCCGGTCCCACCCGCCGGCCCGGCCGGGCGGCCCAAGGGGGTCAGCCCGTGTGGACGCTCACGGCTGCGGCGCCCAAGTGGCGATCAATCCCCTTTGATGGATGCTGACGTCCGGACCACCTATGTATTTGGCCAGCGCGGAAGAGGTAGTCGACGCTCCCCGCGCTGTCGAACCCGGTGAGTGTGATGCGGTCAGTGCCAGACCACTTTGTCGGCGCTGATCCGCAATACCACCCGAGGCGCCGTGATCGGGTTGGCGTACTTGTGACCGTGGTACTTCATCGAGAGATGATCGATGTGGTCCCGCGCCCCCTGGCCATCGATGGTTCCCACCACGCGGCCCCGCACTTCGGCGAAGTGGTAGGGGTTGTCGCGGTCCCAGATGGTCACCGTCACCCTCGGGTCGCGTTGCACGTTCCGCCATTTCTGCCGGTCTACCTGGGTGTTGACCAGCATCGACTCCTCGTCGGCGTCGACCCACATCACCTGGGTGGCGGGGTGGCCATCCGGGAGCAGCGTGCTCAGCACGGCGAAGTTCTTGCCACGGGCGAGTTGGAGCAGGTCGGGGTCGATCATGTTGCCGACCCTACTCAGCGGCGCCTGCTCCGAATCAGGGCTTGGCCGTGCCGCCTATCCGGGTTCGCCGTGCCGCTGCCAGCGCCGCGATCCTGTCGACCCGATCGAGGACCTCGGCCAGTTGGCGGGCAAAGGCGAGCCGCTGCTCGGCGGACCCTCGCTCCAGCAGGCCTCGGTTCGCCGCCAGCTTGAGCCCATTGCCGAACAGCAGTTGTGACACCGACTCCTCGGCGGCGATTCGGCGTTGCATCCGGTACTGCTTGCCGAGTGCCAGACACTCCTGGAGCAACTGCTTCTCGTCGGTTGGAAGATCTGCATCGTGCCGCACCAGGACATCCGCCACCACCTGATAGGCCTCCAGGAAGGGGCGGAGCACCCAGTGCGCCCGAAGCGGGGACATCTGCTCGACCGTGCTGGTCACCTCCGAGTCGTCTTGCCCAGCATCCCATCCGGGCACCTGTCGCTCGACTTCCTGGCGGACCTCCTCGAGGAATGATTCCTTCGGCGGGAAGAAGAACTCGAACTTGAGCAGGTCACGCAGCGTGAGCACCTCATCCCAGAAGCTGCTTGACGGCTCATCGAGAAGGGCGACCTCGGCTATCGCGCCGTTGACGAAGTAGTGAATGATCGTGTTGCGATAGAAGGCGGCGGCGATGTGTTGGTCGGGCGTGATCAAGTAGAGCGGCTCTGTCCCTCCCGTGAAGCTGGTGACCAGGTTGTGCTCGGCGAGCAGGTCGAGCACTTTCCGAACCTCGCCCGATTCGCCGAGGCGGAGGTCGCCCGCGGTCGGCAGCGAGCGCTGCCTCACATCGGCAACCAACTCGTCGAGCTCGGCGGTGATCTCGCTCAGCGAGGCGGCACGGTCTTGGAGCGCCAACAACGTGGTGGTGACCAAGGAGGCGGCGGTAATCGGGGTCACCCGATTGATCCGCACCATCACCTCGAAGGCGAGCTTCTGCAGGTCGATGTCCCCCTCGGTGGCTGACTCGGCGCCTGACAGCTCTTTGGCCACCGAAACCGGCTCTCCAAACCTGATGTAGATGTCGCCGTACCGCCGCCGGAGCTGGCGCATCGCACCCAGCGCCCACCCGAGGCTCTCGGCCTTCTTCTCCGCCCCGCGTTGCTCGGCGGCGTAGGAGTCGACGTCTTGGATCTGGTCGTATGCGATCGAGGTCGGGATCAGGTACATGTCCTCGCTCTTTCCCCGTCTCCAAGAGTCGACGAGGTAGGCGAGCAGCCCGAAGCGAGGTGGGAGCAGCTTGCCCGAGCGGGACCGGCCCCCCTCGATGTAGAACTCGATGGAGAACCGCTTCGAAACCAGGTAGTCGAGATAGCTCTGCAGGACCCACCTGTAGATGGCGTTGTCCTTGAAGCTGCGGCGGATGAAGAACACCCCGGTTCTGCGGACCAACGGCCCGACCGGGAAGAAGTTCATGTTGATCCCACCTGCGGTGTGGTTGGGGGGCAGGTCGTTCTCCCAAAGCGAATACTGGAGCGACAGCCGGTCGAGTTGAGACTTGTGCGACGGAAGGAACACCAAAGGGTGCTCCTCGCCGAGCCGGTAGAGCTGGCGGAACTGCTCGGTGTCGTAGTCGATGCTCCCGTAGCCCTGCCGGTAGAGCCAGTGGATGCCGTTGGCGATGATGTCGATGAGGAACGGGCTGTGGCTTGCGGCGATCTCCCGCAGGTACCGCGCCCCGCGACCCAGGGCCCGCTCCGGCGTGATCCCGGCGCCTGGAGCCAGCCGGACCAACTCGTCGCGGAACGACCCGCGGCTCGTGATGTCCTCCATGACGAACTTGGGGACCTTGTAGCGGTTGCCCCGGAGCCGACGCTCCGCTCGCTCCAGCGCCAGCGTGGCGCGTCTCACCACATACCGGTCGAGGTGCTCCGGTTCGACCGCCTCGGCGTGCGTCGCACGAAGCTTCTCGGCGCGTGCCGGTTCAGCGACGACGATGACGCACCTGTCGGGGTGTCGGGCGTAGATCACCCGCTGCCTCAGAGCGTCGGGATCCCTCGGGTCACCAAGCTTCAGGGCGTCGATGATGCTGGCGGTTCGCTTGCCCCGGCGGAGCGGGGGCAGCCATGCCACTCGCACCGGGAGCAGCCACGGATCGTCACTCCGGTGGAGCCTTGCCTCGAGTCGGGGGTCGATCGGGCGGGACCGTCGCCGGCGCGACGAAGGGAGGTCCATCACCTCGACCTGGCATCCCTCGGGCCGGTGGCGGTCGATCCAGGCTTCCAGGAGTCGGTGCTCGAACTCGGAGGATGCGTCGAGCAGACAAATGGTGGCGTCAGCAAATTCCATCGGCCAGCCGGGCTCGGGCACCGAGCTCACCACTGCTCTGCCCGTAGTTGCGACCATCGAATGAGTGTATGCCTCGGTCGTGCCGATCGGCCGTGATGACAAAACCTGGTGTTCGGGCGGCGCCGGAGACTCCCTACTGCATGGTGCAATCATCCGTTCGATGCGGGCGGTGGTGCAGCGCGTCTCCGAGGCGGGGGTGGAAGTCGACGGAAGGACCGTGGCCGAGGTCGGGCCCGGGCTGGTGGTGCTGGTCGCTGTCGAACACGGTGACGGCGGGGCCGATGCAACTGCCATGGCCGACAAGCTGGCGACGCTGCGGGTCCTGCCCGATGAGCAGGGCCGGATGAACCTGTCGCTGCTCGATACCGGCGGTTCGGCTCTCGTGGTGAGCCAGTTCACGCTGTTGGGAGCGATGCGAAAGGGCCGTCGTCCGTCCTTCGATGCCGCCGCCCAGCCGGAGGAAGCACGGAAGATCGTGGAATCGCTGGTGGCGGGTCTCCGCCGGCGCGGTGTCCCCACATCGAGCGGCGTTTTTGGCGCCACCATGAGGCTGCGTTTGGTCAACGAGGGCCCGGTGACGCTCGTGGTCGAGGTGCGTGGCGGCCGCGTCCAGTGAGTGCGGCAGGCCGACAGACTCTTCGGGCGCGCTCAGCCGATCGGATCGGGAGCAGCCTCCTCGGGCCCACCGCTCTGGGGATCGCGGAGAAACCGGAAGCCGAGCAGCATCGTCATCGTGAGCACGGCGAGCATCAGCCCGGGACCGGGCTCGACGCCCCAGAAATTCGCAAGGCCGAGCCAGCCCCATGCCGCCACCACCGCCAACAACAGCATGGCGCTCGCCACAACCGCCCGCGACAGGACGTGGGTCATCCGGTAAGTCAGGGTCAGCGCCGCCGCCCACACCAGCGCGCCCACCGGCCACAGCACGACGAGAGCGCCACCGGCCATCCCCAGCCCGCCACCAGGACCAGCAGAGGCGCGGGGATCGTCCTCCCTCGGCCAGAGCGACGGGACCGTGATATCTGCCAGCACCGCCGCACCCCCCGCCACCAAACCACCGACGTCGCCCGCAATCAATCGCCCGGCGAAGGCCGCCACCATGCCCCCGGCGACCTCGAGTGCCGCCCACAACATGGGCCTGATGGACCGGTCCGGCGGCCCGCTCTGCTGACGGCGGGTGAGGTGCACGGCGATCGAGGGGGCCGAACCGGCTAGCGCCCCGGCGAGGGCAGCCGCGAGCAGGATCATCGCGTCTCTCCGTCTGCCACAAAGGCACGCCCCGTCGGGCAGAACGTGAGGAAATCGCAATACGCGCAGGATTCCGACGGGATCGGATCGAACATCTCCTCGGCGATGCCCTTCGTGATGAGGTCGATCCGCCGGCGTGCCTCGGTCACCCACTCGTCGTCGGCCTGCTCGGTCACTTCGGTGAGGCCGTCACCCAGGTAGGCGAAGGTGACGGCGAGCTCGCCCGGAGGATCGACCGCCACTGCGCCGTCACGGACCGCCACCGCGTACGCCTGGAGCTGCACCCGGCGCGCCGGGTCGGACCGGGGCCGCCCTGACTTGAAATCGACCACTTCCCACGCCGAATCGTCGCCATAGACGGCGTCGATCCGCCCGCGGACGATCGTCCCATCGTCGAGCCTGAGATCGAATGGCGCCTCGACCAGGAGCGGTCGATCGGTGGCGAAGCGCGATAAGCGGAAAGCCTGGAACGGGTCGGTGGTCCGATCGCCCACCTCGAGGTCGGCCGGGGTGATGTCGTAACTCTCTATCCCGGGCTCCTCGAGTGGTACCGCCCCCATGTTGTGGAGCTCTATCCGGCGGTGGACATCTACCCCACGCCGCGCCGCCGCCGATGGGCGCCGGGGGAGCCGGTCTACCGCCGACCAGTAGTAGCGGAGCGGGCACTCGGCGTAGGTGACCAGCGCCGAGACGCTCATCTGCGGCGCTCCCGGCGCAGTCTCGGGCAGGGTCGGCTCGGGGAGCTTGAAGAGCCGTTGCTGGTACTCGTCCAGATCACGGTCGAAGGCTTCGGTCACGCCCAACTCATCGGCGCGGTTTGCCGCCCAACCAGGGTCGGTGATGGTGGCGCGCAACCCCTCGTCCCACCCATCGGGGAAGACGGGGTCTGGCGAACCATCCCCGCCCCTCTCATATCTGAGCAGATCGGGCCTGGGCGCTGGCTCACCGACCACCTCGTTGGCGTCGGCGCCTGCGTGGGTGCATCCGATGTAGAACAGGGGACTTGGCTTCACTGGGTTCTTGGTGGGCTCTGGCGACCCATACCAATGTGCCCCGCTCATGTGGAGCCGCTGTTTCGCCCTGGTCACGGCCACATAGGCGACGCGCCATTCCTGGGCCGTATGTCGAACGCGGAGCAGTTCGGTCCGGTTCTTCACGACCATGTCGGGCGTGATCGGGGGGAGCGAAGAGGAGTCGAGGAGGAGCTGGTAGGGGAGCAGCGAGGCGAACTTATAGGGATCGTCGAAGCCCGAAGACCTGCTCGGGAAGTTGCGCTCGTAGAGCGCCGGGACGAATACCACCGGCCACTCGAGACCCTTGGCCCGGTGGACGGTGAGCAAGGCGACCGCGTCCTCACCGCTGAGCCGGGCGGTATCGAGCTCCTCGGTCTGGTCATCTTGCATCAGGGTGAGATGGTCGAGGAACGCATGGAGCGATGGGCGGCCCTCGAGAGGTGACCACTCCTCGGCCAGATCGAGGAACCGGTAGAGGTTGAGGCGGGCGGAGAGCCGGTGAGCGTCGGCCATCGCCTCAACCTCCTGCCAGGCGCCGGTGGAGTCGAGGATGAGACGTGTCAATTCGACCAAGCTCTCACCCTGGGCGGCGCGGATCAGGTTGCGGAACAGGTCCCTGAACTCTCCGAGCGACTCGATTGCGTCAGCCCGCAGGCCATCGATCTCCTCGAGGTGGTCGACAGCCTCCAGCAACCCGGCGGGGGGGAGTGGCCCTTCGGGCTCGCCCTCGGGTGAAGGTGTTGGCCGATGCGCCCGAACCCACCGCGCCAGGGGGGCGATGTCACCCATCCCGAGCCGGAAGCGACTGCCGGTGAGGATCCTGGCCAACGAGGGGGTCTCGTCGGGGTCCCCGAGGATGCGTAGCCAGGCGTGGACATCGGCCACTTCGGGGATGCCGAGGAGCCCGCCCAGGTTGGCCACCTCCACAGGGATGCCGTGCTCTTCGATGGCGTCATGAACGAGCGCGATGTCCTTGTTCTTCCGGAAGAGCACTGCCATTTCGCGCCAGGCCACACCGTCATCATGGAGCGACCTCATGGCTGCCGCAATGGTCTCGGCCTCTTCGATGGCATTGGCCGACCAGCTGACGGTCACCTTGCCGGGCGGGGTTCCAGGCACTGGCTGGAGCGGCGCCCGCGGGCGGTCGTCAATCTGACCTCGGACCGCATTTGCCAGATCGAGGATGGCACTCCCCGATCGGCGGTTGAGGGTGAGTGGCAGCGTCGCCGCCTCGCGCCCATCCCGCGATGGAAAGTGCCCGGGGAATCCGGCGAAGTTCTCCAACGACGCCCCCCGCCACTCGTAGATCGTCTGGTCGGGGTCACCGACCGCGGTTACCGAGTATCCGCCTGCAAAGAGCCGCCGGAGCATCTCCCGCTGTGCTGGGTTGGTGTCCTGGTACTCGTCGAGGAGGACGACGCGGTAGCGGTCCGCCACCCGCTTGGCGACCTCGGGATGATCGTGGACCAACTTCGCCGCTCTCTCGATGAGATCGGCGTAATCGACCACCCTCATCCGGGTCTTCTCGCTGCGGTACCGCTCCAATGTCTCGAGCAGCTCGCGCCGCTCCTCCCAAACCTCGTCGGGCTCGACGGGAGCCGCTTTCATGGCCATCACGGGGGTGAGCAGGTTGTCGCCTAGCTGACCGGCCAGCCTGGCGAGCTTCTGGACCGTGTAGGCACGGTTGGTCAGGTCGAGCAGCCGGTAGTTCCCACCGGCCAAGGCGTCCTCCATCAGCTGGCGGGCGAAGGTCGGCGTCACGATCCGCGCATCCCACTCCACGCCGACCAACGCTCCGTACTGCTCGAGGAGACGGGCGGCGAAGCCGTGGTACGTGTGCACTTCGACCTCGCGGCCCGGTCCCGCGGTGTCTCCGAGGGCCGTGCGGATCCGGTCGGCCAGCTCTCCGGCGGCCTTGTTGGTGAACGTGATACCGAGCACCTGCTCGGGCTCGACCTCGCCCCTCTCGACCAGGTACACGATCCGGCCGGCGAGCGTCGCCGTCTTCCCCGTCCCCGCACCGGCATCGACGCGAAGCGGCTCCATGGGGCGGTTGATCACCGCGGCTTGCTCGGCGCTTGGCGTGAACGAGAGGTCCTGCGCGCCGCTCATCTGGCGTATGCCTCCCGTCCCTCGGGCCACGCTGGGCAAACCACCCTGACCCGGCAGTTCCGGCAGTGGGGGCCAGCACGGTATTCCCAGTCCTCCGCTCGAATCCCGGTCGGCGGCCCCGGCGAGCCGGTCACCGACTGATTCCAGCGATTCGGGTTTGAAGGGGCGCCATTTCTTGGCGCTCTTGTCGTCGGCGGGATACCAGAACTCGGCCTCCACCGGCGCCCCCAGCGCCGATATTTCCGGGTCGGATTCCGCCGCCAACAGATAGAAGCCGAGCTGCATCGCCTCGGCGGCCTCGTCATAGGTCATCGGCGACTTGGTCGTCTTGTAGTCGACCAACCGCAGCCGACCGGGGCCGATCGATTCGATCCGATCGATCCGGCCGATCCAATCGACCCCAGCCATACGAAGCGCCACCGAGCGCTCGTTGGCCACGACCGCGCCGTCCGGGCGGATCCAGTTGCCATACATCGAATCGATCAGGACCTCGGCCCTCCGTCGCCACGCAGCGGCGAACGCTGCGGCACCGAAGTCGCCCTCCACGGCGGGCCATGCCCTATCGAGCTGCTTCCGCGCTTCCTCAACGGTGCCGCGCGGCAGGCTCTCCTCCAACGCTGCTTCCTCCGTCCGTTCGAGGACGAGGTGGATCAGCGTGCCGAATGCGGCGTACAACGACGACTCGTTACCCACCCCGAGCCGCCGTTCGAAGGCGTATCGCCTCGGACACTGCACATACGAGTCCGCCTGCGAGGGCGAGAGCCGGAGATCGTCGGGGACAAGGCCGGTGTCCGGTCCGCGACGACGCACGAAGGCGAACTCGGTGGCCGGGCGCATGCCGGGGTGGGATGCGGCCACCAACACCGATGCGGCCGCGAGCCGCGACGAAGAGGGCTGCGACGGGTCGAGCAGCAGCCGCCGGAGCACCGCCTCGTGCTCGGCGGGGGTAATCGGGTCTCGCCGCGGTGGAGATACGGCAGCCTCGGTGTCCTCGAGATTGCCTGCCGCGATCAGGAACCGGCTGGGGCGTCGCTCTCCCTCGTCGATTCCTGCCCTGGTCGCGGTCCACACCACCCTGGTCCGAGCTCTGGTCATGGCGGTGTAAGCCAGCCTCATCTCCTCCTGGAGCCGGAACCTGACCACATCGGCCGGATCGTCCGACCGCCCGGGTGAGAGCAGATGGGGTCTGAGCAGCGAACGGCTCCGTCTCAGGTCCGGGAAGACCCCCTCGACCGCATCGGCGAGGAATACGACGTCGAACTCGAGCCCCTTCGCCTGATGCAGGGTTGTCAGGGTCAGCCGGTCCTCTCCGTGGGGCCGGTAGCTGAGGAGCGGTGTCGCCTCGAACTCCTCCTGTTCGGCGAGATCCAGATAGGCGGCCAGGGTGAGGCCAGGGTCGCGCTCTGCCTGTCTTTCGAGTGCTTGGGCAAACGCGGCCCACGCCGCCCGCTCCTCGCCGCGGCCGGGGTCGGTCACGGCGGTCGCGAACTGGGGAAGGGTGGTCCAGAGGTGCCAGAAGCCGTAGGCCGCCTGTATGTCGAGCCATGAGGGGTCGTCGAGGAGGGAGGCCAGCGTGCCGCCTTCGGGCAAGTTCGCCCTGAGGACGTCACTCCATGGGAGGCCCGAGCGGACCCGCTCCCTGAGCAGCTCACGCTCGACACCCAAGGGGAGCGTGAACAGTGGGCCGAGTAGGAGCCGTCGCATCGCCCGGTCGGATTCGTCGGCATAGCCGGGCGCCATCGACCTCTGATGGCGGGCGACGAAGGCACAGTCGAAGACCACACGCACCGCGGCGTGATCCACCAGGCGGGAATCGGGTGGGTCGTGTGGGATCCCGCTGCGGCTCAGTGCCCGTGACAACTCGGGAAGGAAGCGGCGTTTCGTCCTGACCAGCACCGCTATGTCGGCATAGGGCAGTCCCTCTGCTAGATGGAGTCTGTATATCTCGCGCGCCACCCACTCAGCCTCTTCCGACTGTTGGGCGAAGAGATAGGCCTCGACCCTTCCGGCATGGGGCGCTGGGGTCACCGGTCCCGCCGCGCCGGGCAACTCGCCCCCTGCGGTGATTCGCTCGGCGGCCGCCAGGATCTGCGCAGGCACCCGGAACGAATTGGTGAGTATCAATCTCCGGGCGGGCCGCCCTTCGCCATCCAGGAAGTCGGTGGTGAATCGCTCCACGTTTTGAAGCTCGGCGCCCCGGAAGCTGTACACCGACTGGTAGGGGTCGGCGGCGGCGGTAAGCCGGCGATGGTCGGCGGTGAGGAGCTGGAGCATCCTCGCTTGGGCGGTCGTGGTGTCCTGGTACTCGTCGACGAGGACGAACCGATGCTGCGCCGCAAGCGCGGCGCGGATCTCCGGTTGCTGCAAGGTCTCGACCGCCGCTCCTAGCAGGGTCCCGTAGTCGATCCGGCCCCGATCGGAGAGAGCCGCCCGGTACCGCTTGTCGAAACCGGGTAGCGCCACCCAGTCCTCGTTGGCGGCGCATCTGGCGGCGAGCGCCGACTCATCGAGAAGGAACTCGCGGGCACGGAGAAGGAAATCGGTCACCTCCTCGGCGAATGTCCGCGTGTCGAGGAGCCCTCGCAGTGAAGCCGGCCAGTCCTCGGTCCTCTCCTTGCTCAACAACCCGCCGACCAGAGCCACCTGCTCAGGCCCGGTGAGCAACGAGGGCATGTCGGTCCAGCCGAGGGCGGCAGGAGCGTGCTTCTCGAGCAAGCGGTAGCCGAAGGAATGGAACGTGGAAGCGGCAACCCCGGGATGGGAGCGGCCCAGCCCATAGGCGATCCGGCGTCCCAGCTCTGCGGCGGCCCGGCGGGAGAAAGTGAGCAGGAGGACTTCACCTGGGGCGGCCAACCGGTCTCGGATCAGGTGGAGGGCTCGCTGGACGAGGAACTCGGTCTTCCCTGTGCCCGGACCAGCGACGACCAACTGCGGGCCCTCGACATCGGCGACCGCCTTGGACCAATCACCGGGGCCGACCCGCCACTCTGTCGCAGTCACGGCCACGCGATGAAGGGTAGGGAGCAAGGTGGGGGGACGGGTCCCTCAGGCGGCGAGCACTGCGACCTGCGCCGCGCAGTGCGGACAGGCGGAGCCATCGCCCGAGAAGACCTCGGTTACCTGCAACCCGTACGCAGCGAACATTGCTTCGGTCGTAGTGCTGGTGTGATCTGTGCTCATAGGGACAACATATCGGTGGGGTGTGACAAAGCGGGCCGCTGCTCACTGGGAATACCTCGGCTAGGTAGTTCGCTTTCATTAGTAACTTGCAAGCTGCAAATCTGATGGAAGGACGCTCATGTCGGACTCGTCGACGCTGACGCTCCCCGTTCTGCCTCTCCGCAACGGGGTTGTGTTCCCAGGGATGGTGGTGACCATCGCCCTCGAGTCATCCGAGGCACGGCGTGCCGTCTCCGCCGCTCAGGATGGCGCTGGGCGCGTGCTGCTGGTGCCCCGGATAGAGGGCGAGTACGCCAAGGTAGGAACGGTGGCCGCCGTCGAGCAGGTCGAGACCTCCGGCTCGGTTCGCGGCGCCTTGGTCCGGGGCCTGGCCCGCGCCAGGGTTGGCGCCGGACAGATCGGCGGCGACGGCGCCTTGATGGTGGACATCGAGATCCTCGACGAGCCCTTGGTGGAGGATCCAGAGCAGATCGCAACTCTCGCCGCCGAGTATCGGGCCGTCATCGGCGCCATTCTCGAGCACAGGGGAGTGGCTGCCTTGGCCGAACGGCTGTTGGCGGTGGATGACCCCGGTGAGCTGGCCGACCTCGCTGCCTACTCGCCCGACCTCACACTCGCCCAAAAGGTAGAGCTCCTGGAGACGCTCTCGGTGGAGCGCCGTCTCACGCTGTTGCTCGACTGGATGGGGTCGTTGCTCGGCGAGCTCAGTCTTCGGGAGAAGGTGCGCGAGGACGCTGCGGAACGGCTCGACAAGAGCCAGCGGGAGTACGTGCTGCGTCAGCAGATGGCCGCCATCCGCAAGGAGCTCGGTGAGGAGGACGGCGACGTGGCCGGCGAGTACCGGACCAAGCTCGAAGAGGCAGACCTTCCCCCCAAGGTGAGGGATGCCGTTGCCCGAGAGATCGACCGGCTGGAGCGGGTCGGCGAGCAGAGCCCGGAGCACAGCTGGATACGGACCTGGCTCGACACCATGTTCGACCTCCCTTGGGGCACCACATCTGAGGACCATCTGGAGCTCGAAGACGCACGGCAGGTGCTCGACGCCGATCACACCGGTCTCGAGGACGTCAAGGAGCGCATCCTCGAGCACCTGGCGGTCCGCAAGCTGCGCCAAGAGCGCGGGGTTCAGCCCGAGGAGGGACGACGAGCAGGCGCCATCCTCCTCCTGGCGGGTCCTCCCGGGGTGGGGAAGACATCGCTGGGCGAATCGGTGGCGAGAGCCATGGGTCGTTCCTTCGTCCGGGTCGCCCTCGGTGGGGTCCACGACGAGGCCGAGATCCGAGGTCACCGCCGCACCTATGTGGGTGCTCGTCCCGGCCGTATCGCCCGGGCGCTGGTCGAAGCTGGGACGATGAACCCCGTCTTCCTGCTCGACGAGATGGACAAGGTCGGCGCGGATTGGAGGGGCGATCCCTCCTCGGCATTGCTCGAGGTTCTCGACCCGGCGCAGAACCACACCTTCCGCGACCACTATCTGGAGGTCGACCTAGACCTCTCCGATGTGCTCTTCATCGGCACCGCCAACGTGCTCGAGACCATCCCGGCGCCACTGCTCGACCGAACCGAGGTGATCCGCATAGACGGCTACACCGACGTCGAGAAAGTGGAGATCGCCCGGCGTCACCTGTTGGGGAGACAGGTGGACTCCGCAGGTCTCCGCTCGGATGAGATCGAGGTGACCGACGGTGCGCTCGACGCCCTCATCGACGGGTACACCCGCGAGGCCGGGGTCCGGGGTCTGGAAAGGGTCCTGGGCAAGCTGGTCCGAAAGGTCGCCACCAAGGTCGCCGCCGGCAACGAGGTTCCAGTCGTGGTCGACCGGGACGACCTGAGAGAGTTGGTTGGTCGCCCCACGGTTTACCGCGAGGAAGCCGCCGATCGGACCGAAGCGCCGGGTGTCGTCACAGGGCTTGCCGTGACAGGCACCGGCGGCGACATCCTGTTCGTCGAGGCGCAGGTGATGGAGGGCGAGCCCGGTTTGGCGATCACCGGACAACTCGGCGACGTGATGAAGGAGTCGGCGCAGATCGCCCTCTCCTATGTGCGTTCGCACGCCGTCGGTCTGGGGATCGACCCCGCCGACTTGGAGAGGCGGTTCCATCTCCACGTCCCTGCCGGCGCCGTCCCCAAGGACGGCCCCTCCGCCGGGATCGCCATGACCACGGCGCTGGTGAGCCTCCTCACCGGGAGACGGGTACGTCACGACGTCGCCATGACCGGCGAGATCACCCTCCAGGGCCGCGTCCTACCCATTGGCGGGCTCAAGCAGAAGGTGCTGGCTGCGCATCGCGGAGGGATTCGCCAAGTGATCTTCCCGCTCCGCAACGAGCACGATCTCGACGACGTCCCCGAATCGGTGCGAACCGAGATGACCTTCCACCCCGTCGACGAGGTTGGGACCGTGATCGAGTTGGCATTGGAGCCGGCGACGGGAGCAGTCCAAGCCGCCTGATCCAGGGGGGCCTGGTCCCGACTTCTTGCGTGGCTGAACTGCCGTATCGGTGGCTCAGTCACGCCAGGAACCGGTCGCCTTCCGTCTTCCGTCATCCGTCTTCCGACTAGTTCTAGCCGTTGACCACGAGCGGCAGGGCGGGCTCGGCCACCTCGACGACCTCCCAAGCCGGGCACATCGAGCGGAACGAGCACCAATCGCACAGCCGTCCAGGTCGGGGAGGGAACTGCTCCCGGTCGATGGCGCGGTCGATCGCCTGCCAGAGCGCCCGGAGCTGCCGTTCCATGGCGTCGAGCTGGCGGTCGTCGATCATCAACCGGTACATGGTGGGCCCGGAGAGATAGAGCAGGCGAAGCTCGGTGGGCGTCTTGCCCAGGCGTCGTCTGATGAGGACCGCGTAGATCTTCATGGCGAAGAAAGCCGGCAGGGCGAAGGTCTCGGGCGGCGCCTTGCCCGACTTGTAGTCGGTGATCACCAGGCTGCCGTCGGGGAGCTCGTCGATCCGGTCGAGGATTCCGCGGATCGTCATCCCGTCGAGGTCCTCGATCATGTCGAGCTCGCGGTCGAGCGGTTGGAGCGCGCTTGGATCCTCGAGCCCGAAGTAGTTGGCGAGGACGGTCAGGCTCTGCAGGCCCCAGGCACGCTCCTCCTCGAGCGAGGCGAACAGCCCGGCGAACTCGTCCTCGCTGCGCAACTCGGTCCATGCCGCCCGGAACAGATCGAAGAGAGCCTCGGGGCTGCGCCCGTCGGCGGGGAGGTCATAGAGACGCTGCAGGGCGAGATGGGCAGTGGTCCCTCGCGCCTGCCAGATCGTTGTCGGCTCGGGCAGTCGGTCTATGGCCCGGAACTTGAACAGCTGCGGGCACACCTTGAAGTCGCTCGCCCGGCTCGGTGAGAGTGTCTCCAGCCCCATGACGGCACTCTACGACATGGGAATGACACGCCTGGGATTCTCGACGCTCGGGACCCTGAGAGCGAAGCGCGAAAAAAGGTGACAGGTCGCGAAACCAAACATGTCCTGGAGGTTGACGAGGCTATGGGGGTGACCTACATTTCCGCTTGCCGCTGGGGGGCAACCCCCGGAGGAACCGGAGGACCCGAGAGGGTCAGTCGGGAGATCGGTCGGAAGAACGACCTTCGGGTCGGAGTTACGATCGGCGGAGAGCCCCGAGAGGGTTGGCAGCTTCGGCTGCGAGCTCCCTCGGGGCTTCTCATATCCCGGGGCCGCTCGGCACTGCTTCCTGTGCATCTCGAGTGCGAAACTCCGCACATGGCGATGATCGACTTGGTCCGGCGGGTCGCCAGACCGTTCCCCGGCAAGAGGATGGCCGTCGGCTCTCTTCTCCACGACGGCGATGGCCGGCTGCTGATCGTCGATCCGCCCTACCGGCGTGGATGGAGCATTCCGGGGGGGATGATCGGGCGCAACGAGTCGCCCCGCCGCGCCCTGGAACGCGAGGTCGAAGAGGAGGTCGGGCTTCTCCGCTCGCCGGGCCGCCTGCTGTGTGTCGACTACCTCTCGGCGGATGGCACCCGGAGCGAGGCGGTGATGATGATCTTCGATGGTGGCGTCCTCGCACCCGATGAGATCGCCCGGATCCGACTGCCTCGTATCGAGTTGAGAGGGACACGCTTTCCACGACCCGGCAGTGGCGCTCGACATGGTCGAACCCGATCTGCGCAAGCGGATCGAAGCTGCGCTCGCCGTAGGTGCCGGGGATGCCCCGTGTTACCTGGAAGACGGCTACCCCGTACGGCCGGCACGCGAAATCCCGGGTTGAGTCGCGAAAACCGCTCGTGACTTCGGGCCGGGCAACCGGCCTGCGTCGTCTACGTTCCCTTCGGTCGCCGAAGGCTCACCCCGGAGGCGACAGCGGTCGAAAGACCGCACCGCCAGCCAGATGGCCGGGTTCGCTCGGCCAGAGGCGGGTGGGACCGGGAGCCCCGAGAGGGTGGCGGTGTTCGCACCGATGCTCACTCGGGGTTCTCCCGCGTCAGGCCGCTCTCGGCACGGGCCTGCGGAATAGCATCGACGATCCGAGGCGAGGGAGAGACGAATGCCGCACATGATGGATGACTTCCCGCTGTTGCTCTCGACCCTCTACGACCGAGCGGTCCGGCTCTACCCCGAGCGGGAGATCGTCTCGGTCGAGGCCGACAGGAGCATCCGGCGGACCACATACGGCGAGACCGACGACAGGGTGCGCAGGCTGGCAACTGCCATGGGCCAGCAGCTTGGCGTGAAGGTTGGCGAGCCGGTTGGGACCTTTGCCTGGAACAACCAGCGTCACCACGAGCTCTACTGGAGCACCGCCAACACCGGACGGATCTGCCACACGATCAACATCCGTCTCTTCGCCGACCAGATCGTGTACATCGTCAACCACGCCGGAGACCGGGTGCTCTTCGTGGATCCCGACCTTGTAGGGCTGGTCGAGCCGATCGCCGATCGGTTGGAGACCGTCGAGCACTTTGTCGTCATGGGAGACGACGCCTCGGGCTTGCCGAACGCCATCGCATACGAGGAGTTGATCGAAGGGGTCGAGCCGCACGGGGCTTGGCCGGTCCTCGACGAGCGCAGCCCGATGATGTACTGCTACACGTCGGGCACCACGGGCAACCCCAAGGGCGTCGCCTACACCCAGCGGTCGACCTACCTCCACACCATTTCCGGGCTCGCCAACTTCCCCATCGACGCCGGTGACAACGTGCTCCCCGTCGTGCCGATGTTCCATGCCGCCGCGTGGGGCTACCCGTTCTGTGCCACCACTGCCGGCGCCAAGATCACCTACCCGGGCCCCGATCTGTCCCCCAAGGGGGTCGTCGACCTCATCGAAAAGGAGCGGGTCACCTTCTCTGCCGGGGTGCCGACGGTGTGGCTCGGGATCGCCCAATACCTGGCTGACAACCCCGAGGCGGACGTGTCGAGCATCCAGGGGTTTCTCTGCGGCGGGTCGGCGGTTCCGCGAGCGATGATCGATTGGTACTGGCGCAACCGGGGCATCAGGGTGATCCAGGGGTGGGGGATGACCGAGACCAACCCGGTCGCCTCCACGGCGACGTTGACACCGGAGATGGAGGATTGGGACTTCGAACAGCAGCTCGATCGGCTGGAGACCGCTGGGCGTCCCCTTCCCGGTCTCCAGGTGAAGATCGTCGACGAACTGGGCGAGGAGCTTCCCCAGGACGGCGAGGCGTTTGGCGAGTTGCTGATCCGGGGGCCCTGGGTGGCGGCCGAATACCTACGCGACCCACGCAGCTCACAGACCTTCGCCGATGGTTGGATGAGGACAGGCGACGTCTGCAAGATCACCCCCGACGGCTACATCAAGATCACCGACCGGGCCAAGGACCTGATCAAGTCGGGCGGCGAGTGGATCTCATCGGTGGAGCTGGAGAACACTCTGATGGCCCACCCGGCCGTCGCTGAAGCCGCCGTCGTCGGGCTCAAGCACCCCCGTTGGCAGGAACGACCGGTGGCGTTGGCGGTGCTCAGACCAGGGGCCGAAGCCGCGGAAGACGAGCTGATCGACTTCCTCGCCGAGCGGGTGGCCAAATGGTGGCTTCCCGACAAGGTCCTGCTCGTCGAGCAGATACCGAAGACGGGGACCGGCAAGTTCGACAAGAAGGTGGTCCGAGACCAGTACTCCAACCTGCTGGAGGATCAGGCCGAATGAACCCGGCGCCCACTGTGGGTCGCACCCGGGCGGGAATACAATCGCAGTGAAGGCCTGATGTACGAAGCGGTGGAGTTCGTCGAGGTGTGGGGCCGTGTCGGGGGCACCCCGGCGGTCGCCCGGCCCCGCGTCCTCGGCGCTTTCGAGACCCAGGTCGACGCGGCGGAAGCGGCGCGGAGTGCCCGTGCCGAGTTCCGGAGGAGCGGCCGCCGCGATTTCGCCTGGTGGGTGGTGCGCGCTCGAGGGGTCGCCACTGGCCGAGTGGATCGCCGATGCCCACTCCGACAAAGAGTTCGTACTCGACCTGCTGAGCGGCGAGCTGGTCGAGGTCACCTGAGCGGGTTCCATGCCACCTCCGCCTGGGTGGCGGTGGCGGTGACCGGGCTCGTGGGTTTGTGGGGGATCGCTCTAGCGATCGCCAAGCGCCAACCAACGCCGGTCTTCGGCTGGGGAGTCGGGCTGGCGGTCGCAGCTGCGCTGATCCAGGTGGCGAGCGGGCTGGTGCTCTATGCGCAGGGCGCCCGGCCTGTGGGGCTTCACACCTTCTACGGGGTGATCATCGCCACCACCTTCGCCTTGGCCTATGCCTACCGCGCTCAGATCCGCACCCGTCCCGCCCTCGGGTACGGGGTACTGCTCCTCTTCGTCATGGGCCTGGGGCTCCGGGCGATCCAGACGTTTGCCGGTTGACAAAGCCACGAACCCAGGGTTCGAAGCGTCGCACAGTGACGTTTCGGGCCCACAGAAGCGCTGACCAGCCGCCGAATCAGGACCTCGGGGCGATCGCCTCGTAGCATCGGGCACCGTCCGACTGTGAGGAGGGACCGTGCTGCTCGAGGGGAAGCGTCTGCTCATCACGGGGATCCTGACCGACGACTCGATCGCATGGCACTCCGCTCGGATCGCCCAGGAGGAGGGCGCCGAGATCGTCGCCACCGGATTCGGTCGCGGCATGCGGCTCACCGAACGGGCGGTGCAGCGCCTGCCCAAGCCGGCAGACGTCCTTCCCCTCGACATCAACGACCCATCAGACATGGAGAGTGTGGCCGGAGATCTCGAGTCTCGTTGGGGAGCTGTGGACGGCGCCTTGCACGCCATCGCCTTCGCACCCGACGACGCCCTGGGCGGCAACTTCCTCACCACCCCGCCGGAGAGCGCCCAGACGGCGTTTGTCACCTCGGCGTTCTCCTACAAGACACTCGCCGTCGGATTGCTCCCGTTGCTGCAGAAGGCGGGGGGAGGGGCACTGGTGACGCTCGACTTCGACAACCGGCAGGCGTGGCCCGCATACGACTGGATGGGTGTGGCCAAAGCGGCGCTGGTCTCGGTGACCCGATACCTCGCCCGCGACCTGGGCGCCGATGGCATCCGCGTCAACGCCGTCTCCGCCGGCCCGCTGAGCACGGTGGCGGCCAAGTCGATCCCCGGCTTCGCCCTCTTCGAGCAGGTCTGGGGTGAGCGGGCGCCGCTCGGTTGGGACCTGGCCGATCCCAGTCCGGTGGCGCGCATGGTGTGCGTCCTCCTCTCCGACTGGGCGGGGATGACCACCGGTGAGGTGGTCCACGTGGACGGCGGCTTCCACGCTGTGGCCACTGGAACACCGACCGAATAGACGGCAGCCAGCTACCCAAACCCACAACCCATAACCCATAACAGCGAGCGAAGCGAGCCTTGGCGGTACCCTTCGGGGTCGCATGGCACTCAAGGCCTTCTGCGACGGCACCGTGTTCGGCGATCGCCTCGGTGATGGCGTTCCGCGGATCCTGGCTCTCCACGGATGGGGGAGGGGTCGGGCCGACTTTGCCGCCGCCCTCGCTGGGTTGGATGCCATCGCCCTTGATCTCCCAGGTTTCGGCGCCTCGCCGCCTCCGGCACAGCCCGGTGGGGCCCGCGCCTACGCCGCGTTGCTATCGCCCGTGCTCAGCGAGATGAGTTCTCCGGTGACCCTTGTGGGTCACTCGTTCGGGGGCAGGGTTGCGGCGTGCATCGCCGCCGCCCACGGCGACCGGATTGGCGGTCTCGTCCTGGTCGGCACTCCGCTGGTGCGGGTTGGCCCGCGGCGGTCGGTCCCGTGGCGATATCGCCTGGTGCGGGCTCTGCGTCGCGCCGGTCTGGTCTCCGAGCAGAGGCTGGATCGGGCGCGCAACCGGTTCGGCTCGGCCGACTACAGGGCGGCTGAGGGGGTCATGCGTTCGGTGCTGGTGGAGACAGTCGGTGAGAGCTACGAGGCGGAGTTGTCGGTATTGAGCTGCCCCGTTCGGCTGGTGTGGGGCGAGGATGACACCGCGGTGCCGGTCTCGGTCGCTCGGATCGCCGCCGCCATGCTCGAGGACCGCGGGATCGACGTCACCCTCGAGGTGGTTCCCGGCGCCGGCCACCAATTGCCGACAACCCATCCGGACGTGCTCCGCTCGGCTCTCGTAGGAGTCCACCCGTGATCGCCTGGCTGCTTGTGCCTGCGGCGGTGGGTGCTGTCCTCTCCGCGGTTCGTTGGCTGCGGGTGGCGCAGCGCGAGCACTATCTCGCCGGTTCCGCGACGCGGTTTGCAATCCGCTGGTGGCGGGTGCCACCGGTCAACCTGGTCCTCTTCGTCATCGGGATGTCAGCGGGTATCGCCGGCTTCTGGTGGCCGGCTACAGGCATCGGCGCCATGCTTGCCGGTGCGATCGGCCCGGTGGGGCTCGGTCTGCGCGGGCGGACCTCGCCGTTGCAGTGGACTGCGCGGTTGCGCCGTCTCGCCGCGCTGACCGCTCTTCTCGCCATCGGTGTCACGGCCGCCGCCCTGCCGCTGGGAGCGGTCGTGGCGGTGGGTTCACTCGTGGCGATCCTCCTCCCACTGCTTCTCGACCTGGCGCTCTGGCTGCTGGCGCCGTTGGAGCGCCGTCTCGGCCGCCGGTTCGTCGATCAGGCCGATGCCCGGTTGCGCTCGGTGACGCCGCTGGTGGTCGCCATCACCGGGTCATACGGGAAGACGACGACCAAGGAGTACCTCCGCTCGCTCCTCTCCACTCGGTTCAACACGGTCGCAACTCCGGCGAGCTTCAACAACGCGATGGGGTTGGCAAGGACGATCAACGAGCAGCTCTCCCCGGGCGTCGAGGTATTCGTGGCCGAGATGGGGACGTACGGGCCGGGTGAGATCGCCGACTTGGTGAGCTGGGTGCAGCCCGAAGTCGCGGTGATCACCGCCATCGGGCCCGTCCATCTCGAGCGGTTCGGATCGCTGGAGGCGACCACCCGGGCGAAGCAGGAGATCCTGGGTACCGCCGATGTCGCCGTCCTCAACGTCGACGACCCCCGTCTCGCCGAGCTTGCTACGACGTTCCAGGGCCGGGTGGTGCGCTGCTCCACTCTCGACAGCGGCGCCGATGTGATGGTGCAGACAAACGGCGCCGTCTGCATCGATCGCAACCGAGTTGCCACCGTCGACTCCTCTTCGCTCTTCGCGGGGAATCTGGCTTGTGCGGTCGGTGCGGCGCTCGCCGTGGGGATGTCGCCCGAAGAGATCGGGGCGGCGGCGGCGCGGCTGGCCGGTCCCGATCATCGTCGTACCGTGGTGGCCTCGCCCGGCGGGGTCTCGATAGTTGACGACACCTACAACGCCAACCCGGCCGGTGCCGTCGCCGCCCTCGAGACACTTGCCGGTCTCGGGGAGAACGGCGGCCGGAGAGTGGTGGTGACACCGGGGATGGTCGAGTTGGGAGCCCGCCAGCAGGCAGAGAACGAGGCCTTCGCCCGTGCTGCGGTCGAGGTCGCAAGCGACCTCATCGTGGTTGGGCAGACCAACCGCGTGGCGCTGCTCAAGGGCGCCGCGGGATCCACCGCCAATGTGGTCTCCCTGGCAACTCGAGACGAGGCGGTGGAGTGGGCCCGATCAAACCTGGGGGACGGCGACGCCGTTCTCTACGAGAACGACCTCCCCGACCACTATCCATGAGACGCCAGACAGCAGACGGCAAACGGCAGCCACGGCCCGGAGCCTCTGGTCGATGAGCGCTGCCGTGGTCTTCGGGGGACCGTCGCCAGAGCACGACATCTCGATCCTCACCGGGCTCCAGGCGGCCCGGACGCTCTCCGAGGCTGGGGTGCCGGTCGAGGGGCTCTACTGGGCGAGGTCGGGGTCGTGGCACGCCGTCGATGTGGGGTTGGAGGCCGCCGACTTCGTCGAAGGAGTACCCCGCAAGGCTCGGGACGTGCAGTTGGTGGCCGCGCCCGGAGGCGGGTTCGTGGGACGGCGACGTCCGCTCGACATCGACGTGGTGCTCAATTGCTGCCATGGCGGTCCCGGCGAGGACGGCACCCTCCAGGGCGTCTTCGAACTTGTCGGACTGCGGGCAACCGGGCCGGGGATGGTGGGTGCCTCGCTAGGTATGGACAAGCTCGCCTTCGCCGCCGTCGCCGCGTCGGCCGGGATGCCGGTGCTTACCCGGCTCCACCTGACCCCAGCCACGGAACCCGACTTCGCCCCGCCCTTCATCGTCAAGCCGCGCTTTGGTGGGTCGTCGATCGGGGTGGAGGTGGTCGCCGACCTCGACGCCGCCCGTGCTCTGCTCCGTGTCTCGCCGCACCTCGCCGGCGGCGCGGTGATCGAGCCGTTCCTGGAGGGCGGAAGCGACCTCGAGATCGGTGTGCGGACCTTTCCCGAGCTGCAGCTTTCGGCCATCCGCGCCCCCGAGAGGAGTGGCGACGCGATCTACACATACTCGGAGAAGTACCTCGACTGGGGCGGCCAGGCCAACCCGGGTGGCGGATCAGGGCTGGCGGCACCGGTGGAGGAGCGGGTGCACGACATCGCGCGTCAGATCACCGATCTGCTCGGGCTCCGCTCGATCGCCCGCATCGACTTCCTCCACCGCGATGGCGAGGTCTGGCTCAACGAGGTCAACACCATCCCGGGGAGCCTGGCCCACTACCTGTGGGTGGACCCTCCGGTGGCACGGGATCGGTTGCTGCTCGACATGGTCGAGGAGGCGCGGCGCGATCCGGTTCGCCGGTTCGTCACCACCGGTGCCGACGGCAGCGCCCTGCGCAGCGCCTCCAGCATCGCCCAGAAGCTGGGCGGCTGATTGGGATCAGAGATGGACGATGGGGCAGGTCAGGGTGCGGGTGATCCCTTCGACCGCCTGGATCTTGGCCACCACCAGCTTGCCCAGTTGATCGACGTCGTCTGCGGTCGCCTTGACGATGACGTCGTAGGGACCTGTTACGTCGTCGGCGGCCTCGACGCCGGCGATACGGCGGACCTCGTCGGCGACCATGGCGGCCTTGCCGACCTCGGTCTGGATCAAGACGTACGCCTGGACCACGCGCCCTCCTTCACTGCAGCGTGGCGGCGACTCTACCGACGGGGCGTCTCGCGTGTGTCAGCAACCGAGGTGAGCTGTGTCAGTACCCGTCGGAGCCGATGCGGACGCCGGTCACAAATCTGCGGTCCCCGTCGTCCGCGAGGTCGAAGACGATGCGTTGCCCCTGGCGGAGGGTGCGGAAGATGCTCCCCTGCAGCGAGCCGGGGCGCAGGTAGACCTCTGAGCGGTCGCTGTCGAGGACCACTATGCCGGCGCCGGTGTTCGGGTCGTAGACCTTGACCACGCCCTGCATCTCGGTCAGGCCTTCTCGACCTTGCCTGCCTTGAGGCACGAAGTGCACACCCGGGCGCGCCTGGTGTTGGAGCCGTGACGTACCCGGACCCGCTGGATGTTGGGCAGCCAGCGGCGGTTGGCCCGCTTGTGCGAGAAGCTGACGATGTTCCCGTAGCCGGGCTGCTTGCCACAGACTTCGCAGCGGTAGGACATGGGTGGACAGACCTCGTGGGGGTGGTCGGGGAAGGATAGCACCCGTCGTCAGGGCCGCATCGTACAGTGTCGGCCGATGCCGGACCCACCCTTCGACGCCCCAGGTAGGGCTCTCGCATACCTCACAACAGTCGAGGTGGACCGCGTTCCCACGGTGTCAGAGAAGCGCGCCCAGTTGTTGCGCAAGGGTGGGATCGAGACGGTGGCGGACCTGATTCTCCACGTCCCACGCCGCTACATCGACCGGAGCAACAGCGTCCGGATCGCCGACCTCCCTCGTGACACCGAGGTGACGGTGCTCGCCGAGGTCATCTCGGTGTCGAAGCGCCGCCCGAGGCGCAACCTGGTCATGGTCGATGCGGTCTTCACCGACGGCACGGGCCACCTGAAGGCCACCTGGTTCAACCAGGCCTTCCGTGAGCGCCAGCTTCAGCCCGGAGCCGAGGTGGCGCTGTCGGGCAAGATCGAGTGGTTCCGCGGGAGCCCGCAGATGAAGAGCCCGGCGGTGGACATGCTCGGCGGCAAGGAGAGCCTGGTCACCGGGCGGATCGTCCCTATCCACCCATCTGTTCAGGAGGTGAGCGCCGGCCACCTGCGGCGCGCCATCTTCGAGGCGCTGGCCGTAGCGCGGCCCGTCTCGGACCCGGTACCCGAAGTGATACTGGCCGAGCTGGGGCTGATGGACCGGGACGCCGCCTTCGGGAGCATCCACTTCCCCGGCACACTCGACGAGGTGGCGGCGAGCCGACGCCGGCTCGCCTTCGACGAGCTGTTCCGGCTCGAGGTGGCGCTGGCGGCGCAGCAACGCCACCGGCACGAGACCAGCCGGGGAATCGTCCACGATGCCGGGAGCGCTCTGGCAACGCACTTCGTCGACCACCTTCCCTTTCGGCTGACAGCGGCCCAGGTCCGGGCGCTGGAGGAGATCGATGCCGATCTCGCATCGGCCGACCCGATGCACCGGCTGCTCCAGGGCGAGGTCGGATCGGGGAAGACCGTGGTGGCGGTGGCCACCCTGCTAGCAGGGGTGGAGGGCGGCTACCAGGGGGCGGTGATGGCACCAACCGAGGTGCTCGCCGAGCAGCACTTCCTCAGCATCACGGCCTTGCTCGATCTGGCGGGAATGGCTCCCGATGTCGAAGGCGAAGAAAGCCGTCTCGGAATGGACTCGCTCTTCGCCGGGCCCTCCGACCAGCGCTCTGCTCGTCCGGTGGTGGTGGCCCTGCTCACCGGCTCCAGCGCCGAGGTGACCAGCCGAGGTCGCGGCGGGGTACGCCGCCGCGACCTGCTCGACATGATCGCCGCCGGCGACGTGGATCTGGTGATCGGGACCCACGCCCTCATCCAGGAGGGAGTCCATTTCCACCGGCTCGGGGTTGCCGTGGTCGACGAGCAGCATCGCTTTGGCGTCCATCAGCGGGTCGACCTCAAGGAGAAGGCGGGGGACGTCGACCCCGACCTTCTCATCATGACCGCCACCCCCATCCCGAGGACACTGGCGATGACCCTCTACGGCGACCTGGATGTCACTTTGCTGGATGCCATGCCCCCGGGCCGTGCCGTGGTGACGACAGTCCTCGTCGGCAAGGGCCTGGCCGATTGGGCTCGCGTTCAGCAGCTGATCCGCGAGCACGTTGCCGAGGGCCACCAGGCATTCGTGGTGTGTCCGCTCGTCGAGGACAGCCCCAAGGTGGAGGCTGCTTCTGCCACCACCGAGTACAAGCGGCTGCAACGGGTGCTCACCGGGCTGCGGGTTGGGTTGATCCACGGGCAGATGCCGTCACTCGAGAAGGAATCGGTGATGCGGGCGATGAGAGCTGGCGAGATCGACGTGCTCGTGGCCACCACCGTGATCGAGGTCGGGATCGACCTCCCCAACGCCACGGTGATGGTCATCGAGGATGCCGACAGGTTCGGTTTGAGCCAGCTCCACCAACTCCGGGGGAGGGTCGGCCGGGCCGGGTTCCCATCGACCTGTGTCCTGATGTCAGAGCCCACCACCGAGGAGGGCGAGCAGAGGGTGGCCGCCATGGTGGCCAGCACCGACGGCTTCGCCCTCGCCGAGGAGGACCTGAAGATCCGTGGTCAAGGGACCGTCTTCGGTGCCCGCCAGTCAGGTCTTCCCGACCTGCGGCTGGCCGACATCCTGCGCGATGCCGACCTTCTGGTCACGGCGCGGCGCGAAGCTTTCCGCTTGGTGGGCGCCGACCCCCAGCTCGACATCAACCCCGAGCTCAAGGACGAAGTGACCGCCTTCCTCGGCGAAGACGTCCAATGGCTGTTCAAGAGCTAGTGGTAGGTGGTACGTGGTAGGTGGTAGGTGTTCGCCGGGCCGAAGGCCCGGCCACCCAGAACCCAGAACCCATAACCCAAAACGGCCACCCCGAAGGGGTGGCTCATGAGAATCATCGCCGGCTCCGCCAAAGGGCGGCGTCTCGAGGCACCACGGACCTCGGACACACGGCCCATCACCGACCGCGCCAAGGAGTCGATCTTCTCCTCGCTGGGCGACCGGGTCGTGGGCGCGCGGGTGCTCGACCTCTACGCCGGCTCGGGTGCCTTCGGGCTCGAGGCGCTCAGCCGAGGCTCTGCGTCGGCCGAGTTCGTCGAGCGGGGACGGGAGGCTGTCGGCGTGCTGCGGCGCAATGTGGAGAGCACCGGGTTGGGCGGGAGGATCGTCGCCGACGACGTGGTGCGCTTCCTCGAAAGAAACGGCCGACACCTACGACTTGATCTTCGTTGACCCGCCTTACGCCCTCTCGCTAGCTTCGGTGGAGCAGGTCATCGGGCTGGTGGAGCCGTTGCTGGATCGAGACGGGGTGGTGGTCCTCCACCGCCGGGTGGGGGGTGACCTCCCCGGTGTCCCACAATCCCTGCGGATCGACGATGATCGGCGCCTCGGCGACAGCCGGGTCCTCCGATACCTGAAGGAGACGAGGTGAGCATCGCATCCGCCGCCACCAGAGCGAATCGCTCGGGGAGCGGCGCTTGACCAACGCCCTCTGCCCCGGGAGCTTCGATCCGCCCACGCACGGGCACATAGACGTGATTCAGCGAGCCGCCAGCATCTTCGACCGGGTGACCGTCGCCGTGGTCCGCAACCCGTCGAAGTCGGCGCTCTTCACCACCGAGGAGCGTGTGGTGCTCCTCGAGGAGGTGCTCGCCGATACCCCCGGCGTGGAGGTAGCCTCATTTGAAGGGCTCCTGGTGCAGTTCGCCCGGGATCGGGGCGCCGACGTGATCGTCAAGGGACTGCGCGCCATGAGCGATTTCGACTATGAGCTGCAGATGGCTCAGATGAACTTCCGTCTCGAGGAGTTCGACACCGTGTTCATCGCCACCAACCCCGAGTACGGGTATCTCTCGTCATCGCTGGTGCGCGAGGTGGCTCGGCTCGGTGGATCGATCGAGGACCTGGTGCCACCGGTGGTGGCCAAGGCCCTGGCGGAGAAACTGACCCATGGTTGACGACGACATCATGGCGGAGGGCCCCGACGAGGAGAGGGAGGCGCTCCCCACGGTGGGCGAGCTCCAAGAGCTCGTCGACGAGATGGTGTTGGCGCTGCGCGAGGCCAGGACCGTCCCGCTCTCCAGCAACGTCCTGGTGGACCGCGAGCAATTCCTCGCCAATCTGGAGCGTCTCCGCAATGACCTGCCCGACGAGATGCGGGCGGCGCGGTGGATGGTGCGTGAGCGCGAAGCCTTCATCGGCCGGACCAACGAGAAGGCTCGCGACGTCATGGACAAGGCCAGGGCGCGGGCCACCGAGCTCGTCTCGCAGTCGCGCATCATGGCCGAGGCGGTCGAGGAGGCCAACGCGCTGATCCGCCAGGCGGAAGCCGAGGGCAGCCGGATCAGGCTGGAGGCCGAGGACGAGATCGACCGCTGGTTTGTCCGTCTCGACACCGTGTTCACCGGCGTGGTCAACCAGCTGCGCGATGCCCGAGCCGAGTTGTACGAGGCGCGAGCGAGATTGACGAGGTGCCCGAGTGAGTGTGGAGACCTTCTCCCCGCTCCGCTTCCCGGTCGGTGATCTGCTCCACCGGGTCGGCGCCCGGCGGGACATATCGGCCGAGGCCGAGGTCGAGGTGGACCTGGAGGGTGCCCGAGTCCACGGGCCCGTCACCGTGACCGGGGCGCTCGAGGCGATGGTCGACGGCATCGTGGCAACGATCGACCTGGCAATCCCCGCCCACCTGACCTGCAACCGCTGCCTTGGCGAGTGGGACGCGCCGCTGAACGCACGATTCGTCCACGTGTTCGCCGACCGCCTCGACGACGAGGCCAGCCCGATCCAGCCAGATGACTCGGTCGACCTGTCCGATGTGGTTCACGACGAGGTGGCGCTGGCGCTCCCCATGGCGCCGCTGTGCCGGTCCGACTGCGCGGGACTTTGCCCCGCCTGCGGAACCGACTTGAATACGAGATCCCTGTCTGGGTCATGACGACGAATCGCCCCCCGATCCGGCGTCGCCGTTTTCAGCGCTCGGGCAGCTGCTGGACCACTGAGTCCTGGTTCAACGACCGACGAAGCGAGGGAGCACGCACCAATGGCGGTGCCCAAGAAGAAGATGTCGCGCATGCGCACCAAGCGGCGCAAGGCGGAGTGGAAGCTGCACAAGCCCCGCCTCTCTACCTGCCCCCAGTGCCATGCCCCCAAACAGCCCCACCGCGCCTGTCGCAACTGCGGCATCTACCGCGGTCGCGAGGTCGTCAACACCGAGGCCTGAGCCGGTGCCTCAACCTCGATCGGCCGACTGATGGCGCGGATCGCTCTCGACGCCATGGGCGGCGACAACGCCCCGCAGGAGATCGTCGCCGGTGCCGTGGCCGCCGCTGAAGAGGGCATTGACATCGTCCTCGTGGGCGACGAAGTGATATGCAAGGACCTCCTCGCCGAGCACGGCGCCACGCTTCCTGTGGTCCATGCCTCCGAGGTGATCGGGATGGGGGAGGACGCCGGGAGGGGGGTCCGTGAGAAGCCAGATGCATCCGTGGTGCGGTGCGCCCGCCTTGTCCGTCACGGTGAGGCTGCTGGCTTTGTCTCCGCCGGCTCCACCGGAGCGGCCATGGCGGCGGCATCTGTCGTGATCGGGCGGGCCAAGGGCGTGCAACGGGCCGCTCTAGCCACTATCTTCCCCACGCCGGGGAACGCCACGGTTGTCCTCGACACCGGCGCCAACACCGAGGTCAAGCCCGACCACCTCGCCCAGTTCGGGGTGATGGGCGCGGTAGTGGCCGAGGTCTATGTGGGACTGGACACCCCCCGGGTCGGGCTGCTCAACATCGGTGAGGAGGAAGCAAAAGGGCGGAGCCTGGAGAAGATGGCGTTCACCATGTTGGAAGCCGCTCCCATCAACTTCGTGGGCAACATCGAGGGCCGCGACCTGGCAGCGGGCAAGGCAGATGTGATCGTCACCGATGGGTTCACCGGGAACGTCTTGCTCAAGACCGCCGAGGGGGCTGCTTTCTGGGTGATCGGCCTGGCGATGGAGGCGTTGGCCACTGTGGAGCAGACCCACCTGGAGGCGGTGCTCCCCGCTCTTCGTCGTGTGCGTCATCTGACGGACTCTGAGTCCACCGGCGGCGCTCACCTCGTCGGGCTCAAAGGGGTCGCGGTGATCGCCCACGGCTCGTCCAAGGGAACCGGGATCTTGAACGCCTTGGCGCTTGCTCGCACCGGTGCAGAGCAGGACCTCGTGGGACGGGTGGCCAGCCGCCTCGCAGCCCGGTGACAAGCCCGACTCCGGCCTGGGGACACCCGCTGGAGGAGTTGCTAGATCATCGGTTCGCCGACGCCGAGTTGCTGCACCGCGCCCTGGTCGCATCGTTCCTACACCGCTGAGCACCCCGACGAGGCGTCCAACGAGCGGCTCGAGTTCCTCGGGCGACGCAGTGTTGTCGCTCGTGGTGAGCGACCTCCTCTTCTCTCGCTACCGCCATTTGGTCGAGGGGGAAATGGCCAAGGTGCGGGCCGCCACCGTCAACCGCGACGAACTGGCCGAGGTGGCGACGAGGATCGGCCTCGGCCAATACCTACTCCTGGGGAGAGGCGAGGACGCTTCGGGGGGCCGGGAGAAGGGGTCGATCCTGGCCGACACCATGGAGGCACTGCTGGCCGCGCGTCTACCTCGATGGCGGGATCGAAGCCGCCCGCCGGGTCATCGTGGCCCAATGGGCCGATCGTGTCGCCGACAGGGCCTCAGAGCCCGGTCTGCGCGACTACAAGACCAGGGTCCAGGAGGTGCTGGCGCTACGCGGGTCACGGCCGGTTTACCTGGTCGAGGGCGAGGGCCCCGACCACCGCCGCAGCTTCCGCGCCCGTGCTCCGCGCCGGGGGGCGGGTGCTGGGAATCGGCGAGGGCCACTCCAAGAAGGAGGCCGAACAGGAAGCCGCCCGGCGCGCCTTGGAAGCCCTCCAGGGCGAGGGATGACCTCGTTCGAGGAGATACGTGCCTGAGCTTCCCGAGGTGGAGACCGTGCGCCGCCATCTCACCGCCGGCATCGAGGGTTCCAGCGTCGTCTCGGTGGAGGTGGGTCATCCGCGCACGGCGCGGCGCCAGCCCAACCCGGCCGATCTGGTCGACCGCCTGCTCGGCCGGAGGGTCGAAAAGGTGGGCCGTCAGGGCAAGTTCCTCATGATCGACGTCGGCGGCGACTTCACCTGGGTCATCCACCTGGGGATGTCAGGCCGAGTCTCGCTCGACCCGCCTGGAGAGGAGCGCTCTCCGCACACCCACCTCGTGGTCGGCTTCGACAACGGCATAGAGTTGCGGCTGGTCGACCCCCGCACCTTCGGTTTCAGCGCCGTCTACACAGATGAGGAGTTGGCCGGATCGCCGCTCCGGTTGCTCGGGGCCGACGCATGGGAGGAGCCGCTCACCGCTGCCGAGCTGGGCGCCCGGTTGGCCGGCCGGACCGCCCCGATCAAGCCACTGCTGCTCGACCAGCGGATCGTGGCCGGGCTGGGCAACATCTACGCCGACGAGGCGCTGTTCCGCGCCGGGATCAGACCCCAGCGCCCCGGTGGTTCGCTCGACGAGGAGGAGGTCGCCCGCCTGGTCGAGGCGATACCCCCGGTGGTGGCGGCTGCGCTCGCCGACGGGGGGACCAGCCTGCGGCGACCTCGCCTACCTGCTCCCCGATGGCCGGGCGGGCGAGCACCTCGACCGGCTCGCCGTGTACGGCAGGGCCGGTGAACCGTGCCCACGCTGCGGCACCCCGATCGAGAGAGCGGTGCTGCAGGGCCGCTCCACCCATTGGTGCCCGGTCTGCCAACGGTGAAGGCGATCAGAGCCGTGGTTTCCGGGTACGTGCAGGGGGTCGGGTTCCGTCTTTCTGCCGCCCGCGTCGCCCAGCGGCTCGGGCTCTCCGGTTGGGTGTGCAACCGCTGGGACGGTGCGGTGGACGTGATGGCGCAGGGCGAAGACGCCGCCGTGGACGAGTTGGCCGCTTGGCTGGCGTCCGGCCCACCCGGTGCCCTGGTCCGTTCGATCGAAGTGGAACCGGTTGACGCCGATGCGAACCTCTCGTCGTTCGAGATCCGTGGCTAGACCGTGCGGTAGCGGAGAAAGACTGTCCCGCTGCCGAACCGTCTTTCGTCGGCGAGTTCGAGCCTCTGACGCAAGCCGTCCGGGAGGGCCTTCTTTCCACCGCCGACCACTATCGGTGCCACGAAGTGGCCGATCTCGTCGACGAGGTTCGCTTTGAGCGCAACGGCGGCGAGGGCTGCGCCGCCGATGAAAATGTCGGTCTCCGAGGTGGCTTTGATCTGCTGGACGGCCTCAGGGTCGAATTCCCGCTCGATCCTGGTCTTGGCGGTGGAAACGGTCTCCAGTGTGCTCGAGTAGACGATCTTCTCGCCCGCCTGCCATATCCGGGCGAAATCGATGATGTAGGGCGGCTCATCGGGGAGCGTGTCCATTGTTTCCCACACCGCCATGCTCTCGTAGAGCCGCCTGCCGTATAGATGGGTCCCGATGCCACGCATGAGGTCGTTGATGAAGGTGTGAAACTCTTCGTCCGGCTCTGTCCAATCGAACTTGCCGTTCTCGTCCTCGATATAGCCGTCCAGCGAAGTGTTCGTTATGTAGATCAGGTTCGCCATTGCCCAACCGCCTCTCCGTCTACGTTGAGAGGGTACGAGATTTGTCCGAGGAGAGGGATCGGTGTGACCACCTACATCGCCCTGCTGCGCGGGATCAACCTTGCGGGTCGCCGGAAAGTGGCCATGCCTGCCCTGCGCGAAGCGCTGGCCAAGGCCAGTTTCGAGGATGTCGCCACCTACATCCAAAGCGGGAACATCGTGCTCGACAGCGGGAAGTCGGCCGCGGGGCTGCGCACCGAGTTACAGAAGGTGATCGAGGATCGGTTTGGGTTCGCGGTCCCGGTGCTGCTCCGCACGGCGAAGCAACTGGACGCAGTCATCGCCGCCAACCCGTTCCCTGACCCCCTCGATCCGCGCCTCCTCCACGTCGTCTTCCTCGAGAAGGCGGCTAACGCCGCCGCGGTCAAGAAGCTGGCGGCGTCAGCCACCGGATCCGACGAGGTGAAAGCAGTCGGCAAGGAGCTCTACCTGAACACCCCCGACGGGTTCGGGCGGAGCCCGTTGGCTGCGGCACTCGCCAAGGACCCGTCCGGTGTCACCGGAACCGCCCGCAACTGGCGAACCGTCCTCAAACTCGCCGAGATGGCGGCTGGGTGAGGATCAAGGCTTCTCGTACACGACGACTTGGGTGTTGCTCTCTGACGTGAACGGCTCTCGGTCCCAACCCGCCCAGCGGTCCCGGAGTCGGAAACCGACGAACCTCGCCATCAGATCGAGCTCGGACGGCCAGACGTAGCGGTATGGGGCGGAGTGGCGGACCAGATGACCACTCTACCTCGATCCAGTGGTGCGACGACAGAGATCTGCCCGACCAGGTCGTCGTAAGTGTCGATCCCGACATGGTCGGGTCTGGAGGGCGAATACCGGTTGGTTCCTTGCCGGGCCGAGGGACGCCCACCTCGACCACGAAGCACCCGCCCGGCTCCAGGTGGGCGGTGGCGTTGTCGAACACAGCGATCTGCTCATCCTGAGTGGTGACGTTCATGATCGTGTTCGCCACCAGGTAGACGAGCCTGAACGTGCCCGGGACCCGGGTCGATGTCATGTCGCCGACGGTCACCGGAACCTGCTCGGCCCCTGGCTTGGCGAGTAGCTGCTCCGCCATGTGCGGCGACAGTTCGATTCCGTGAACGGAGATTCCTCGCTGGCTCAGTGGCAGTGCCACCCGGCCGGTGCCCACGGCGAACTCGAGGACGGGTCCGCCGCGCGCCAGCTCTTCGAGGAAGTCGACGATTGGATCGAGGACCAAGGGCTCGAAGTCCGCGGCGGAGTTGGCGTCATATACCTCGGCGATTTCCTGGCCCCACATGATCGAACCCATGGCGACCCAGTGTGGCTCGTATCGCGGTCACCGGCCGCGGGATTTCCGGCCCTGGGTCAGCGCTCTTCGATTGCGTAGTCTCGAGTAGGGATCGATCAGGCATCTAAGGAGGGTCCGATGACTGAGTCCGGAATGGAACCTACGACTCCCTCACCGACGCCACCAATTTGGAACCGCCCCTGGTTCATCGTTCTGGCGGTGATTGCCCTTGTGTTAGTCATCTGGGCAGCAGTAAGTATGGGTGGGGAGACTGATACGGGAACCGCAACCACCGTGGGACAAACTTCCGATACGACGTCACCTGAATCGGCCACCACGGTCGGTCCAACAGACTCGACGGCACCCGAAGATGTCTCTGAGACCACTACTGCTGCGGAAACCACCCCGGCGCCCCCAACCACAGTGGTGTCAACTACGGCGGCTACTCCTGACGACACCCTGGCTGTAGGAGGTACGGGCCTAACCGAGATGTGACCTTCGGCCTGACCGAGATCACAACAATCGAGGACGTTGAGGTCTTCGGTTCCCAGGGCGACGGATAAGAGGTCAGGTAACGGGGGGAGGGCCTACCGACCGTTGCTAGAGAAGTGCATGTAGTCCTTGAGGGTGTTCCACTCGCCGCCCCATTCCCATCCCATGGCGGCGAAAGCATCGACGACCGCATCGCCGGGGAGGATCATCCCTGGCCGGACGTTTTCTCTGTCGAGGTAGGCACTGGCGAGCTCCGGGAGAACCAGGTCGCCCTTGACGTACGGGTTGTGGAAGGTGTTGACGTCGATGGCGAGCCCGTAGGCGTGCATCGACCATCCGCTTGAACCCGTCGCTGCTCGGCACTCGAACGAGCTGGTCTCGTTGTTGTCGCCGGTGCGGGGACGGTTGAGGTCGCGGCGGGTGGCGACACGCATCTGCTCGATGGGGAACCTGATCTCATGGAGTGTCCGGAAAACCTCGACCATGTCTTCGGCGGCGGACTCGTGGACGATCAACTCGCCGGTGTGGAACCGTTCGTCGAACCCCCAGAAGGAAACGGTTAGGTAGCGCAATTCGTCGAGCGGGACCGGGCACCCCTCCTTCGAAGTGGAGCGGCGCGCCACGCGCGACGGGACCGGCTCGGCAGTCCCGACGAACCGGTCGTCTTTGGGCGGCTTGAGGAAGTCCTCAGTGGCGATCCGCCGATCAACGAGCTCCGGCGGGGTCTGCTGGGGCAGGCCGTAGCCGCTGGGGCCAATCTCGAGGACCCTCGTCCCGAGCCACTCCGGAGCTGCGAACTCGGAGGTCGTGGTTGTCGTTGGTCTTGGGCGTGTCGTCGTTGGCGCGACAGTGGTGGTGGTCGTGCTGGCCTCGGTGGAGGTGGTGGTTGGCGCAACGGTCGTTGTGGTGATCGATGGTGCGGCCGCCTCGGGTGGGGGAGTGGTGCTGCACGCAACGATCAGCGCCATCGCGAGGAGCGCTGGTCTGAGCGAGATCACAATGAGAAGACGTTGCATGCGGCTTTGGAGTTCGGTTCGGGAAATCTTGCCGTACGGCTCGGTAGCGGTGAACAACGTCGAGTGATACGGTCGTTCGTAAGGTGAGACGGTGCTTCCTGGTGCTGGTGGCGGTGGTGGGGGCTGCGTGTTCCGACCCGGCTTCGATCGAGCTACGGCGGTCGAGCTCTCCACCACGGTCTGCTCCGAGTCCGACCGTGACCTCGGCCACGTCGACCACGACGGAGTTGCCGGCGACCACCGTTGAACCTCCGACGACCACCGTGGCACCGACGACGACGGCAACGGTCGAGGCCGGTCCTCCCCGGGTGAACATGCGTCCCCGCTCCGACACATTCGTGATCGAGGAGTGGGAGCGGATCTTCCGCCAGTTCAGCCGGTACGAGGACTGGTTGGGGGAGAACCCCACCGACGACCGAGAGATCCTCGAAGCCGTCTATCACCCTGACGGACCGAGGTTCGACGATTGCCGCGGGGGCCTGCGAACTGCCAGATGAGAGGGTGTGACGATCACGAATCTCGGCCCCGGCGAGCTGCTCCTGCCTAGGCCGACTCGAGCGAAAGCGACGAAATCGACGATGGTCGTGTCATCGTGATTGCGCTACGACGAGTCCCACCGCTGCGTAGCTCGCAATCAGCGACGGCGAGGTAATCGACGAGTTGCCAGGGTGGGACGTCGCGGGACTTCGACATCGATTTTCGGGAGCATTGATGGAACGATGGTTGGTGTGGGATCTGGAGGTGGCCAGCTTTGAGCCGTGACGTGATGGTCATGGTCGTGCTGCTTGTCCATGCTCGCTTGTCGGCTGCACTAGTGCTCGCAAGGCTCAATCAACTCGGATCGAATCCATCCCATATGCAGCTCTCGCCAGATGCTCGCCGGATGCAAGAAGAGGAAGATCGGGACAACGAAGGTCGTACGGTCTCAACGAAGTTGTCGGAGCATGAACTGGGGTCACTGGGATCTGGTAGCGGATTGCCCGGAGACGGCGCGGTCACGACCGCTTGGCGATTCGGGTCCTCTATTGGCTCGATGGTGCATGGGCTGGTGAACGGGTGCAGCATCTCTGCACTTTCCCGGGCTCCCCCGGTCCCGGGTTCGCCGGTTCCTGGTGGTCCGCCGGGTGCGGCGTTTGGCTTTGACGGTCTCGTCCATGACGACACGTGTGTTTCTGAAACCTGGGCGGCTGATGTGTGGGGGCGGGTTGCCGAGTTGATCCCTCAGGCTGAGCTATCGAAGAGCCCTCATGTGCGGGGTCTCACCGGGTTGGAGACGTGGGCTTGGTATGAGGGTGACACGCAGATTCCGCCGTTTGGTTTCGAGGTGACCGACGAGCTGACCGGGTTGTCGATCGGGGTGGAGGCTTGGGCGTGGATCACCACTTACCGATGGGATTTCGGTGACGGCGCGGTTGGGGGATCGGTGGCTTACCGGTTCGAGGACGCTCCGGGGGCGGCGGGTTCGGAGGGCGACCCGCCGGCTCGTCACACCTATGAGACCAGTCATGCCGATGCCGGGTTGGCTGAGGGCTACCCGTTTGGCGTGGACGTGACCTGGGTCGGTGAATTCCGTTGGTGGGACGGTGCCGGCTGGTCTGGTGTGGAGCCGATGGTGGGGGAGGCAGTGCTCTCGGAGGTCATCTCCTACCCGGTGCCGGAGGTCCGATCCGTCCTTCGAAACAGCGCCCCGTGACCTCGCGTGGCACCATCGCCCCATGCCCGATCCACTGAATGTCAGGTCGTACTCCGTAGAGGTGACCACTGACAGCAAAGGACGGGTGATGGTCCCCGTGCCATTCGATCCGGACGAGATTTGGGGCAAGAAGCCAAGACACCATGTTGCTGGGACGATCGGTGGAATGGGGTATCGGGGAGTGGTCGAACCGCTGGGCGATGGGCAGGGCGTCGCACTCGGTCCGGCATGGCGGCGAGACTGTGGGATCGGCCCCGGTGACCTCGTCGAGGTGGCGCTGTTCCCGGAGGGGCCACAGCGACAGGGGTTGGCGCCCGACATCCAGGCCGCCCTCGACGGGTCACCTGAGGCTGGCGCGTTCTTCGATTCGTTGGCGCAGTTCTATCGGAATGCCTATCTGCGTTGGATCGACTCGACAAAGCGACGACCCGAACTAAGGGTGGATCGGATCGCCGAGGTAGTGAGCCTTCTCGAGCGGGGGATCAAACAGCGACCCTAGGCCTCGGGCGGGCCACGGGTCGAACATATGTTCGTAATTTGTCGCAGCGTTGTGGTATGCTGTGAGCACTTCCCCACCATCAACTATGGAGTTGTCATGTTTGCTGGGGAAGCCGTCACCGAGCTGTGGCCACCACCGCCACCCTCGCTCCTCCCTGACGGTCTCGACGAGATGCCCCCGGGGCCCGAGCTGGCCCGGGTGCTGGCGGGGATCGACCTCGATGGTCTCCCCGGTTTCGATCTGGTGGTGGTGATGCGTGCCCAGGCCCGGATGGTGGCCTTTCACCAGGCCGAGTTGTTGGCCACGGTGGCCCGGGTGGGCGACGCCTCGAGCGAAGCGAGCGCTCTGGTTGCCGACGACGACGGGGAGTTCGCCGCCGACGAGATCCGCGCCGCCCTCGTGCCTCGACTCGGCGGGCGGCGACGGCTCCTGCTCGAACTCGCCTTGGGAGCTGAGACGGCTCCCCCAGTTGGCTGCTGCCCTCCGCTCCGGGCTGATCGACCTCCCCCGGGCCCGGGTGGTCTGCACCGAGTTGGCCACCCTCGACGACCAACAAGCCCAGGGGGTGGTCTCCCGAGTGTTGGAACGGGCGGGAACCCAGACCACCGGTCAGTTGGGGGCCCGGGTGCGCCGCCTGGTGCTCTCCGTTGACCCCACCTCAGCCCAGGAGCGCTACGAGCAGGGGATCGAAGGACGGAGGGTGGAGCTCTCGGCCAACCCCGACGGCACCGCCAACCTCATCGCCTACTCGCTCCCCGCCGAGCGGGCCAACGCCGCCTACCACCGGCTCGACCACCTCGCCCTGGCGGCCAAGGGACCAGACGACCCCCGCAGCCTCGACCAGGTACGGGCCGACGTCCTCATGGACCTCTTGGACACCGGCACCGGTTCCCCCCGCCGCGGGGTCATCGACCTGCGGGTCGACCTGGCCACCCTCACCCAGTTGGCGGAGAACCCGGGGGAGATCGGTGGCTACGGGCCGGTGGTCGCCGACGTGGCCCGCCAGGTGGCCGCCACCCAGGTGGGCTCGCAGTGGCGGGTCACCGTCACCCACCCCGACAGCGGAGCAGTGCTGTGGAACGGGACCACCAAGCGGAGACCCAGCGCCGCCCAACGCCGCCATGTGGAGGCGCGGTCTCCCACCTGTGTCTTCCCCGGGTGCCGGATGCCCGCCACCCGCTCCGACATGGACCACCGGGTCGACCACTCCCAGGGGGGACCCACCCTGGTCGAATACCTCAACCCGTTGTGCCGCCACGACCACCGGCTCAAAGACGCCGGATGGAAACTGCGACCCGGACCCAACGGCACCACCATCTGGACCAGTCCCCTCGGACACACCTACACCACCGGGCCCGACCCACCCTGAACGCGGGGTGACGTGGGAGCACACACTGTTTGTAGGTCGATCGGCTCATTTCGTCCGAACTGGCCGCCGTCCTGGTGGTTTTGTCACACCCTCCAGAGATGATGCATGGCATCGAATCTCGGACGTCGTTGTCCGCATCAAACAGGAGGTAACCGACACATGATCGAGCCGACAGTTCACAGCCGGCCGAAATCGAAGCTTGCCGCGTTAGCGCTCGGGTTCTTCTTCGGACCGCTCGGGCTCTTCTACGTGACGACTCCGGGGAAGGTGATCCTGATGGTCCTCGGTGCGGCCCTACTCGGTGCGGGCACCGATGGAGTCGCGTGGTTCTTGGCCATGATCGGAGTGGCCATCTACGCCGCCCATTGCGGCGGGGCAGTACAACGAGAAGTTGGCGGCACTCCAGGCGGATCACACCGAAGCCATCCTCAGCAGAGAGCTTCTGCGAGTCAGCTGACCACTCGGTGCAGAGTCACTTCTCGACGGTGACCACGCCGGATTCGTCGATCGAGACGGAGCCCTATCAAGGTCAGTCCCCAACCGCAGTCTCGATCACATCGGCCGGATCCCTTTCCCGGCGGGCGAGCCACAGGAAGGGAAGCTCGGCGGCGGCGACGACTGCGCTGACCAGGTAGGAGGCGGCGTAGCCCGACACGTCGGCCACGCGGCCGAGGATCGGTTGGAGCACGGCCGACCCGCCCGAGCCGAGCAGGGCGTCAAAGGAGAGGACGGTGGCCCGCTGCGACGACGGGATCATTCCGTTGAGGAAGGTCTGTCGCAGGGGCAGCGTCGCCGCCACGGCCAAGCTCCACACCAATAGCGTGGTCACCGCCACCCAGAAGTTGGTGGTCAACCCCACGATGACCAGCGAAACCACGCCGACGACCGAGGACACGATCAATCCGGTGCTGCGCCGGCCGAAGATCCCGCGTACCCAGGGTGCGGCGAGACCGCCAACGATTTGGGCTACGGCGAAGGCGGCGGCGGCAATACCGGCGATGCCAAAGGCCCCCTTATCTCCGTACAACTCGAGCAGATAAGGCTGGAAGGCATAGAAGGCGTAGAAGGCGACCCCGTAGGAGAACGGAGAGGTGAGCATCAGCCAGCGAACCGGCGGGTTGCGCAGCCCGTTGTCGACCGAGGCCCTGACCACCCGACGAACCTCCGGCAGCACCCTCTCGCCGCGCTGCGGGGAGAATCCCAGGTCGCGCATCAGAAAGAACGCCACCACGAGTGTGATGGCGAGGACGACCGCTCTCAAGATGTAGGGCACACCGAGGTTGGTCTCCTGGGCGATGAATCCCCCGGCCACCGATCCGATGAGGGTCGCCGCCCCGCCCACCGCCTGTGCCCGTCCGAACACGGACTCCAGGCGACCGGTGAATCCGGTGGCGCTAAGAGCATCGACCAGCCATGCCTCGACCGCCCCCGAGAAGAAGGTGAATCCGAGACCGAGCAGGATCGAGGCGATCGCCCACCCCCACATCCCCGCCTGCACGTCCCACATGTACAGGTAGAGCAACGTCGAGACGAGGAGGGTGGCGCAACCCAGGAGGAACGAGACGCGGCGCCCCCAAACATCAGCCACCACCCCGGTGGGCACCTCGAACACAAGCTGCCCGACGGCAAAGAAGGCGTTGACGGTGAACGCCGCGGTGTTGCTCAGCCCGGCGTCGAGCAGGAAGAGGGTGTTGATCCCCCAGATGAAGGATGCGGCGAGGGTCGAGAGCAGGATCAGCAGCAGATAGGTGAACTGCACCCGGCGGGCCGAGGGGAGCGCCACCGTGGTCACGATCCGCCCTCCGGTGGCGCCAGCACATCGCGCACATCGAAGCTCGTCGGCCGGTCGAGTTGGTCGAAAGTGCACGACTCCGGGTCGCGGTCCGGCCGCCAGCGGCGGAACTGACCGGTATGGCGGAGACGGTCACCCTCCATCCAGTCATATGCGATCTCCACCACCAGCACCGGGCGGAGAGGCTCGAATGACAGATCCTTGTCGGCGTTCCAACGAGACCCCGGTTGCCCGGCACCCTGCTGCCACTCCGGGTTGGTGGTCCACGGGTGTGACTCACCGTCCTCCAACCGATAGGGGGCGATCTCGTCGAGCAGCTGGCGGCGCCGCAAGGCGCTGAAGGCGCCGATGACACCGATCGGGTGGAGGTCGCCGTCCTCGTCGTACAGGCCGAGCAGCAACGAGCCGACCACACGATCGCCCCGGTACCACCTGAACCCGGCCACTACGCAGTCGGCGGTTCTCTCGTGCTTCACCTTGACCCAGAGCCGCTTGTTGGGCACATAGCCGAGGTCATGCCGCTTGGCGACGATCCCGTCGAGGCCGGCCCCCTCGAAGCGCTCGAACCAGCGCCGGGCGAGAGCGATGTCATCGGTGATCGGCGCCACATAGACAGGTGAGCTCACCCCGTCCAGCGCCGCCTCCAGCGCCCGTCTCCGCTCGGAGAAGGGAGCCTCGAGAAGAGAGAGGTCGTCGAGCGCCAGCAGGTCGAAGGCGATGAACCAAGCCGGGGTCTTCTGGGACAGCATGGCTACCCGCGACGCTGCGGGGTGGATCCGCTGCTGCAGCGCCCAGAAGTCGAGCTCGCCATCGATTGCCACCACGATCTCCCCATCGACGACACACCGGCGGGGGAGTTGCCGTCGCAGCTCCTCCGCCACCTCCGGGAAATAGCGGGTCAGCGGACGCTCGTTGCGGCTGCCCAACTCGATCTGGTCCCCGTCGCGGAAGGCGATGCACCGGAAACCGTCGAACTTGGGCTCGTACGACATTCCCTCTGGGATCGCAGGCTGCGATTTGGCCAGCATCGGCTTCACCGGAGGCATCACCGGGAGTTCCACGTTGCCTACAACACAACCAATTCCGACAACTTCCCGGTTGATGCCCTCGGCTCTGATAGCCTCCTCGCTCGAATCACACTGGTGTCATTCCCCATGTATCTCAGGTCACTCCGCCTGGTCGGGTTCAAATCGTTCGCCGACCGCACCCGGCTCGAGTTCCGGCCGGGCGTCACCGTGGTTGTCGGGCCAAATGGCACCGGGAAGTCGAATCTGGTCGACGCCATCGCCTGGGTGATGGGAACCCAGGCCCCGAGTTCGCTCCGCACGGAGCGGATGGATGACGTCATCTTCGCCGGGACCGCAACCCGCCCATCGCTCGGTCGGGCCGAGGCGACGCTGACCTTCGACAACGCCTCACGCCAACTCCCTCTCGACCTCGATGAGGTCGCCATCACCCGCCGCCTCTATCGCGACGGGACCAGCGACTATGAGATAAACGGTGTCGACTGCCGGCTGCTCGACATCCAGGACCTATTGGCCGATGCCTCGGTCGGCCGCACCCAGCACGTCATCATCGGACAGGGGCAGGTGGACTCGATCCTCAACGCCGGACCCGATGAGCATCGCGCCGTCATCGAGGAGGCGGCCGGGGTTCTCAAGCACAAGCTTCGCAAGGAGCGCTCGCTGCGCCGGCTGGAGCGGACCGAGGCCGATCTGGTCAGGCTGGGCGATCTGATCGGCGAGATCGAGCGACGCCTCCGCCCCCTACGCCGCCAGGCCCAGGCCGCCGGTCGCCACCAGGAGGTGGCGGCCGAGATCAGGGCGCTGAGGCTGTGGATCGGTGGCGAGGACCTGCGACGGCTCACCACCCGTCAGGCCGAGTGCGGTGGGGAGGAGCGCCGCGCCGCGGCCCTTGTGGCCGACGCCGAGGTCGAGCGCGACGAGTCCGCTTCCGAGGTCGAACGTCTCGATGCAACCGAGACCGAGCTGCGGGCAACCGTCGAGGATGACACCGCGGCGGCGGCACGGCTCGAGACTGCGGTCGAACGTCTGCGGAGGGTGGCCCAGGTGGCTCAGGAGCGGAGAAGGGCGCTGGTAACCAGGCTCGAGACCGCCGGTGAGCGCCGCTCGGATCTGGAGGAGGAGGCGGCTGACCTCGCCCGCTCGCTGGAGGAGTCGACGGCCGAGCTCGAAGCGGCGCGGGTCGAGGAAGCCCGGACCGAGGATGTGCTGTTGTCGATGGAAGCCGAGGAGCGCTCTCTCGCCGAGCAGCGCGATCTCCCTGCAGAGGGGGCCGCCGCCGTGGTGCGCGGCGACCTCCGGGCACTGGTCGCGGCCATCGACCGCGACCGGCGCGAGGCAGAGGATGTCGGGCGCCGGCTCGAGGTGATCGCCGCCCAGCTCATCTCGATAGATCAAGAACTGGCCGAGTTGGGCGACGAGATCAGATCGGCCGACGCCGAAGCGGGGAAGGCCCAGACGGAATACGAGGAGGCCCGGGCGAGGAGCCGGCTCGAGCAGGACACCTGGGAGACCGCCGAAGAGCGTCTGGGCGAGAGGCGGGTGGCCGCCGTAGGGGCGGCGGCGCGTCTCGAGGCTCTGCAAGCGATGGTCGAAGGGCAGGCCGACCCACAGGCACGGGCCCGGGCGCTGCTCCGCCCCGAGGTGACCGGGCCGTTGCTGGAGCGGCTCGATGTTCCCCCGCCGCTGGCGATGGCGGTGGGCGCCGCACTGGGGAGATGGGCCGATGCCGTCGCCGTTGCCGCCGCGGGCGATGTCGAGGCGGTGGTCGAGGATCTGGTTGCGGGTGAGCTCGGGGGCCTCGCCCTGGTCGCCCCGGTCGGCCAGTCGGTGTCGATCCCGGCCGACGCCGTCGCATTGACGAGCCGGCTCGGCCCCGGCGCCGATCCGGCGCTGGCCCGGGCCGTGCTTGGCGACGTAGTGCTGGCGGAGGCGTGGTCGGAAGGCTGGTCGGTGGTGACGGCAAACCCCGAGTTGCGGGCGGTGACACCCGCCGGTGACCTGATCACCGCGGTGGGGGTCGATCTGGCACTGCCGCAAGGCACATCGCCGGCGGTTCTCGCCGCGGCTTCCGCAGCCGCAAAGCAGGCGGACGTGGAACTGGCCCGCGCCGAAAGCCTCCATACGTCGGCGCGCCGCTCGTTCGACTTGGCTCGGCACGAGGAGCGTGCCGCCCTCGAGGCGCTCGAGGCGATCGAGACCCGGCTGGCGGGCGGAGCGCAAGCGTCACAGCGGCTGGAACACGCACGAAGCGCCCGGTCCGACGAGAGGCAGCGTCTCGAGCAGCGGCTTTCGGCAATCGTCACCGAGGAGAAAGAGCGAAACAACCGTATCGAAGCGCTCCGCAGTCGTCTCGACGCACTGGAGGGTGAAGAGGCGGTACGGGTCGCAGCTTGGGAGGGCTTGGCCGAGATGAGACGGCAGGCGGCGGTCCGTCGGGCGGATGCGCAACGCTCAAAAGGCGCCGCCGCTGCCGCCCGCGGGGCCGTCGAGGAGCGCCGCAGCCAGATCGAGTGGAGGCTGAACCAGGTTCAAGCGGAACTGACCACTCTGCTCGCCGCCCCGGCCGATCCCCATGTGGTCGGTCGGCTAGAGGGGATTGAGACGGCGGCACGGCGTGGACTCGATGCCGTCCGGCACCACCTGGCCCGGCTGAGGGCGCGACAGGCGGACGGAAGGTCGGGCCTGGCTGAATTGATCGGCCAGCTTCGGCACGAGCGGCAGCGAAACGCTGCGGCCCGGGGGGCGATCGATGCCAACCGCGAGGTATTGGCGCGCCTGGCGGTGGAGAATGCTGAGCTGGCATTGCGTCTCGAGGGCGTGGCCGAGGCCCTGAGGCGCGATGCCGATGCCGGCGAGCACGAGGCACGGCAAGCGCCCCGCCCCCCGATTCCCGATGACACCGACCCAGCGGAGCGGCTTGCCGCACTCGAGGCGTTGAAGCGCCGTCTCGGCCCGGTCAACCCACTGGCCGTCGATGAACACGCCGAGCTATCGGAGCGCTACCAGTTCCTCGGCTCACAGGTTGAGGACCTGGAGCGGAGCCGCGGTGAGCTACGACGGGTGATCTCGGCACTGGACGACGAGATCTCTGGGTTGTTCCTCGCCGCCTTCGAAGAGATCCGGGTGGCGTACGAGGCTCATTTCGACGTGCTCTTCCCCGGGGGAAGGGGCCGGCTCCGGCTCAGCGACCCCTCCGATCCGCAGGGGAGCGGGGTGGAGATCGAGGCGCAACCGTTGGGCAAGAAGGTGGGGCGGCTCTCGCTGCTCTCCGGCGGGGAGCGCTCGCTGGCTGCGCTCGCCTTCCTCTTTGCGGTGTTCGAGGCCCGTCCCGGACCGTTCTACGTCCTCGACGAGGTTGAGGCCGCCCTCGACGACGCCAACCTGAGGCGCTTCCTCCGGTTGGTCGATCGATTCCGCAGCCGGGCCCAGTTGGTGATAGTCACCCACCAACAGCAGACGATGGAGGTGGCGGACACCCTCTACGGGGTCACCATGGAGCCCGGAGGGTCGTCATCTGTGGTTTCGCGGCGGATGCGCGAGGGGATCACCGCAGTGCACTGACCGGCGATGGGCTCAGACCGGACGCGAATATGGCTTGAACTCGCCGCTCCCATCGACACCCCAGCTCACGATGTGGGTAGGGCGGAGTCGAAGCCATTCGGGGGCGAAGTTGGGAAAACGCGGGTTGATCTCGTCGCCACCCTCATCGTGGAGCTCGGCCATGCCTCTGACCTCAACGGCGCGCGCTCCTTCGGCGTCGGCATCATCCACCAGGAAGGTGACCAGCGGATAGTTGGCGGCGTCTCGCCACTTCTTCCCCTCGCCGAAGGCGATGCCACCCAGGTCGATCGTGTCCTCGTCCTGGTTGAAGCGGTAGGAGAGCGGGATGACGTGCGGCTGACCGTCGGCGCCGACGGTGGCCAGCCGGCCCAACGTGTTCTTCTCCAGATACGCGATCTCGTCTGGGGTGAAGACGCTCATGGTGCCTCCTCAAGAGTGGCGATCATGTAACACGAGATGCGGCGGCGCCAGGGACACCGCATGCTCTTTCCGTAGACTCGCCGCCAGGTGGATCCCATCCTGTACGTGCTGGCAGGGGTCGTCCTGGTGGCGGTGGTCGCCGTCGGCTACCTGCTGTGGCGACGCCGCCGACAACCCATCGCAACTCCGGCCGGCCCGGTTGTCGCCTCGCCGCCACGTGGCGGTTTGGTCGGCGGGCTCACCAAGACGAGCCGTGCCCTTGGCGAGGCTTTGGGCGGCGCCTTCCACCGCAGCGATCTCGATGACGGCTTCTGGCAAAGGGTGGAGGACGCCCTGATCGCCGCCGATGTCGGGGTCGCCCCCAGCGTGGGGGTAGTGGAGCGGGCCAGGGAGCGGCGACCGGAGGACCCGCCGGCGGCGCTCGAAGCGGTGCGCGCCGCGCTTCTCGCCGCCCTCGAGGCCGATGACCGCGAGCTCCGCCTGGTCTCCAAGCCGTCGGTTGTCGTCGTCGTCGGGGTGAATGGGGTCGGCAAGACGACCACTATCGCCAAGCTGGCGGCCCTGGTCGAGAAGGATGGGAGGAGGGCGCTGCTCGGGGCGGCCGACACCTTCCGTGCCGCGGCCGATGCCCAGCTGCGGACCTGGGCCGACCGAGTGGGGGTGGACGTCGTCGGAGGTCAGCCGGGGTCGGACCCTGCCGCCGTCGCCTTCGACGCCTACAACGCGGCAAAGGGGCGGGGGGCCGACGTGCTCGTGGTCGATACTGCGGGCAGGCTCCACTCCAAGCACAACCTGATGCAGGAGCTGGGAAAGGTGGTGAGGGTGCTGCGACGCGAGGCCGGATCGATCGACGAGGTTCTCCTCATCCTCGATGCGACCGCTGGCCAGAACGGGCTGGCGCAGGCCCGAGTGTTCACCGAGACCGCGGGGGTCACCGGGATCGTGCTCACCAAGATGGACGGGACGGCCCGAGGCGGGATCGCGGTCGCGGTCGAGCAGGAGCTCGGCGTCCCGGTGAAGCTGGTCGGCGTCGGGGAGGGGATCGACGATTTGGTGCGGTTCCAGCCTGACGCCTACGTGGACGCCCTATTGGCGGACGCATGACCGAGTCCCTTGTCGAAGAGGCGCGGCGAGCTGCCGAGCGCGCTTACGCCCCGTACTCGGGGTTCAGGGTCGGGGCGGCGCTGCTCGCCGAGGACGGAACCGTGTTCACCGGCGTCAACGTCGAGAACGCCGCCTACCCGTCATCCTCTTGTGCGGAGGCGACTGCTGTCGGCACCGCCGTCGCCTCGGGAGCGCGCCATTTTCGGGCGGTGGCGGTGGCCTGCATCGATGCAGCCACGGTGGAAGGCGCCTACCCGTGCGGGCGATGCAGGCAGATCCTGCTCGAATTCGGCGTACCCCGTGTGTTGGTGGGCACCGCCAAAGGCGAGGTCAGGGAGCACTCCTTGGAGGAGCTGCTCCCTCACGGGTTCAAGCTAGGTGAAACAGCCAAGTAGTCAGGCACATGGAGGCGGCTTGAGGGAACAGGTCACCGCTCATGCCCCTGGCAGGGTCAACCTGATCGGCGAGCACACCGACTACAGCGGTGGCCTTGTTCTCCCGATGGCCATCGACCTCGGGGTGACCGTGGCCGGCGACCCGGGCGGGTCGGAGGTGGCGCTCCGGTCCCAGGACCACACCGGCGATGTGCGGCTTCCCGCGGGCGGCGGCGGGGTCGCGCCGCCGACGGGATGGGGGCGCTATGTGGCGGCTGTGGTCGCCGAGCTGGCCGAGGCAGGTCGGTCCGCCGTGGGGTTCACCGGCACCATCAGCTCCGACCTCCCCGAGGGCAGCGGTCTCTCCTCGTCGGCCGCGCTCTCGGTCGCCGTCGCCTTTGCACTGTGCGCCGCCGCCGAGTACGACCCGGCGCCCATGGAGCTGGCGCTGCTCTGTCAACGCGCCGAGCAGCGAGCGGTCGGGGTGCCGGTGGGCGTGATGGACCAGGCGGCGTCGATCCTGGGACGCGACGGTCGGGCGGTCTTGTTGGACTGTGGGTCGCTCGAGCATCGGCTGGTCCCCCTGCCACCGACGATGGCGGTGCTGGTGGTGGATTCGGGCATCCCCAGGCAACTCGAGCTGTCGGGGTATGCCCAACGGCGCAGCCAGCTCGAGGAGGGTCTGGACGCGTTGGGGATCGACCGCCCTTCGGACCTGTCACACGCAGACCTGCCCGATCGCCCCCCCGACGTGCCCGACCTGGTCTACCGCAGAGTGCGTCACGTGGTCACCGAGAACGACCGTGTGCGTCAGGTGGTGGCGGCTCTCACCTCCTCGGGGGACCCGGACCGGGCGGTGCTGGGCGGGCTATTCGCGCAGAGCCACGCCAGCCTGAGGGACGACTATGAGGTGTCACTCCCCGAGATCGACATGCTGGTCGACGTCGCCATTGATGAGGGCGCCATAGCAGCCCGGCTCACCGGCGGTGGCTTCGGCGGCGCCATCGTGGCGCTGGTGGACGATGCCGCCGCCGCCGGTTTGGGGGAGCGCGTCGCCGCCCGCTACCAGCGCGAGACAGGGCTCGTGGCCACCGTCCGTTTCGTCCGGCCCTCGGAGGGCGCAAGGGTCGAGATCGGCACGTCCTGAGCAGCCATACATGGGGCGAACGACCGATCAGCGCTGGCCGAGCGCCTCGATCAGTTTGGGAACGACCTTGTGCACGTCACCCACCACCCCCAGGTCGGCGACACCGAAGATGGGGGCCTCGGGGTCCTTGTTGATCGCCACGATGATCTTGGAGTCCTTCATCCCGACCAGGTGCTGCATCGCCCCGGAGACACCGGCGGCTATGTAGACGTCCGGCTTGACCGTCTTCCCGGTCTGGCCGACTTGCTTGGCGTATGGCACCCACCCGGAGTCGACGATCGCACGCGTGGCCCCGCTGGCGGCGCCGAGCGCCTTGGCCAGATCCTCGATCAGTTGGTAGGCCTCCGCCGAGCCCAAACCCCTCCCACCGGTGACGACTACGGCGGCGTCCTCGAGTTGAGGGCCCTCCCGCTCCTCGACATGGCTCTCCACTATCTGCCCGGCGGAGCGGCCCGCCTCGGGAAGGTCCACCGTTACCACTTCGGGGGTGGACTCGCCCGTCGGCTGGGCGGGGAACGACTTGGGACGGACCACCACCAGGTAGGGAGCGTCACCGGTGAACCTGGTGGACACCAACTGAGTGCCGCCGAAGATCTCATTGGTGACGGTGAGGCCGTCATCGCCATGGGAGACGTCGACTGCGTTGGAGACCACCGAGCTACCCAACCGGGCAGAGAGCCGGCCGGCGACGTCCCGGTCGGTGTACGACTGACCGAAGAGGATGAGGTCGGGGCGGTGCTGCTCGATGAGCGCGGCGATGGCGGCGGCAACGGGTGCGGAAGGGAGGACCTCGCCGGCGTCGAGGTGGAACACCTTCTTGGCTCCGTGGGCGCCGAGAGCGGCGAACGCATCGTCGGAGGCGGTACCAAGGTACAGCGCCGCCACCTCGTCGCCGAGTTGCGCCGCCTTGCTCAGAAGCTCGAGCCCAAGCGTGCCGGGGGCGCCCTCTGACTCCTCGGCGAATGCCCAAATCGTCGACAGCGCCACGTCAGATCACCTTGGCCCGTTCCAGCAGCTCGACGATGCGGAGATGGGCATCGCCCCCGTCTTCGATCTTCTCCCCCGCCTGCCGCTCCGGCGCAGGTGAGACCTCGACCACCCGCTGTCCGACGTCGATCTCGGCGTCTAGGTCGGCGGCGGCGAGTTGATCGATCGGCTTCTTCTTGGCGTCCATGATCCCCTTGAAGGTCGGGTACCTGGGTTCGACCACCCCGGCGGTCACCGAGACCAACGCAGGGGTGGTGGCCTCGACCAGGTCGTAGCCACGGTCGGTCTGGCGGTGGATGCGGACCGTCTCCCCATCGACCTCGACGTGGTTGGCGTAGGTGAGGGCGGGGACATCGAGCAGCTCGGCGATCTGCTGGGGGACGACACCCGAGTAGCCGTCGGTCGACTCTGTGCCGGCGATCAACAGGTCGAACCCTTCGCGTTGGGCCGCGGCAGCGAGCACTCGGGCAGTGGTCAAAGCGTCGGCGCCCTTCAATGCCTCGTCATCGATGACCACCGCCTTGTCGGCGCCCATCGCCAGCGCCTGGCGGATCCCCTGGAGTGAGCCGGCGGGGCCCATGCTCAACAGGGTGAGCGTGCCTTCGGTGGCGGCGGCGACTTGGAGACCCATCTCCACCCCGTAGCGGTCGGTGTCGTCGAGCACCTGGTCGTTTGGCCTGACCATGAGGTGGGTGTCAGGGTCGAGCTCGGACGGGCTGGCCGGGTCGGGGATCTGCTTGACGCACACCACCACCTGCATGGATGGACCGCTCCTTGGATCGGGCGGCGATGGTAACTGCCTCGTCGGGCGTGCCTCTCGGGTGAGGTCAGGCCGGGGTGAGCTCGCCGCTTCTCGCCACAGTGCTCCAGAACCGCCCGCTGTCGCGCACCTTGCGCTCCAAGGTCTCGTAGTCGACGTGGACGATGCCAAAACGCTGGTGGTACCCGTGGGCCCACTCGAAGTTGTCCATCAGCGACCAGACGAAGTAGCCGCGCAACGGCACGCCGCGGTCGATCGCATCCAAGGCGGCGCCGAGATGGCTGCGCAGATAGCTGACCCTCTCCGGGTCCTTGGTGGGCTCTGTGTCTCCCGCCGGATAGGAGGCACCGTTCTCGGTGATGAACAGCGGCAGATCCCCCGTACGCGAGGCCACGAACTCGAGGGTCTCGGTAAGTCCCTCCGGGTAGACCTCCCACCCCATCAAGGTCCGCTCCGTCTCCTCGGTGGGGAGTTCGGGGAGGAGCGGCGAACGCACCCAGTTCCTCGTGTAGTAGTTGACCCCGAGGAAGTCGAGTGGACGGGCGATCAACTCCATGTCGCCGTCCATGATCTCTCCGCGGTCCCACCCCCAGTCATGAAGCCCATCCTCGGGGTACCCGCGGCCCGTGATCGGATCGAGGTACCAGCGGTTGTCCTGGTCGTTGGCCACCGCCGCAGCTTCCTGATCGAGCAGGTGCAATGTGGCTGGGTGCTTGGGTGTGAAGTTGAGCACGATCCCGACTTGTGCCTTGGGCGCCGCGGCTCTGATCGCATCGACGGCGAGTCCGTGCCCCACGAGCAGGTGATGCGATGTCGCTACCGCTGCCTTCGAGTCGGTGCGGCCCGGGGCGTGCTCTCCGTCCCTGTAGCCATGGTTTGACACGACGTGGGGCTCGTTGTGGGTAAAGATGTGGCGGACGCGGTCTCCCAACCTGGCAGCCACCACCGAGGCGTACTCGGCGAAGGCCTCTGCGGTGGCGCGCACCGGCCAGCCCCCCGCCTCCTCGAGCACCTGCGGCAGGTCCCAGTGGTACAGCGTCATGAACGGCTCGATGTCACTTGCGAGCAACTCGTCAACCAACCGGTCGTAGAAGTCGAGCCCGGCTGGGTTCACTGGCCCGGTTCCGTCGGGGATGACCCGAGGCCAGGCGACGGAGAAGCGGTAGGCGTTGAGACCCAACTCGGCCATGAGCGCCACGTCCTCGCGGTAGAGGTTGTAGTGGTCGCAGGCGACATCACCGGTGTGACCGTCACGAACCCGCCCAGGAGTGTGGGCGAACCGGTCCCAGATGCTCTCGCCGCGGCCATCGGCTTCGACCGCCCCTTCGATCTGATAGGAGGCGGTGGCGGCCCCCCAGATGAAATCGGGGGGGAAATGACGACTGCTCACGCGGCGCCTCCTCTGCCATTGCCTCTGGACGACCATGGAAACAGATCCACAGAGGCGCTGCACGATGACGGTCCCGCGCGGCTCAAAAACCATGTGCTACGCCAGGGGCGACAAAAACGCACCTCCGCTATCGTCGCAGGGAGAGGGGGCCCCGCGGTGATGAGGAGGTAGGCGATGTACCCCGCGCCGTTCGAGTACTCGGCGCCACGGAGCCTCGATGAGGCACTGGCGCGGTTGGCCGAAGTGGGCGAGGAGGGCCGAGTCCTCGCCGGCGGTCAGAGCCTCATCCCCATGATGAAGCTGCGACTCGCCGAGCCCGCCCACCTGGTCGATATCAATAGGGTGCCTGAGCTCGACCAGATCGGCGATGACAACGGGCACTTGACGGTGGGCGCACTGGTGCGCCATGCCCAGGTGGTCGACTCCGACCTCGTCACGGCGCAAAGCTCGCTGATGGCGAGCGCCGCCCCTTGGATCTCCGACCCGTTGGTGCGCAACCGGGGGACGCTGTGCGGGTCGGTGGCACACTGCGACCCCGAGGGCGACTGGAACTCGGTGATGCTGGCGCTCGGCGCCACCGTCATCGCCCGGTCGGCCGGCGGGGAGCGCCGCATCCCGATCGCGGAGTTCGTGACCGACTTTTTCACCAACTCGCTCCAACCGGGAGAGATGGTGGTCGGTGTGGAGGTGCCAAAGGACGGCCCCCGGTCGGGCGGCAGCTATCTCAAGCTGGAGCGGAAGATCGGCGACTACGCCACAGTGGGAGTAGCCACCCAGATCGCCCTCGACGACGGGGGGAAAGTGGCGTCGGCCGGACTGGCGCTCACCAGCGTCGGGTCGATCAACGTCGCCGTCGCCGAGGCCTCGCAGATGATGTCGGGCGAGGAGCCCACCCCCGAACTGTTCGCCGAGGTGGGGAACCTCGCCTCGATGATGTGCGGTCCCGAGGACGATGTGCGCGGTCCCGCCGAGTACAAGCGGGCGGTGGTCAAGACCTACACGGAGCGGGGTTTTGCCAAGGCGCTGGCAACGGCGCAGCAGGAGGTGGCGTGATGCAGGTCTCGGTGACGGTCAACGGGGCCGCCTACGAGCGCGAGGTGGAGCCGCGCAAGCTCCTGGTCGATTTCATCAGGAGCGACCTGGGTCTGACCGGGACCCACATCGGCTGCGACACCACCAACTGCGGGGCATGCACAGTGCTCGTGGACGGGGTTCCGATGAAGTCGTGCACCATGCTGGCCGTCCAGGTCGACGGGCTGTCGGTACGCACCGTCGAAGGGCTCAAGCAGAACGGCCAGCTTCACCCGATACAGGTCGCGTTCAAGGAGCATCACGGACTGCAGTGCGGCTTCTGCACGCCGGGGATGATGCTGGTCGGCTCGGCTCTGATCGAGGAGAACCCGTCGCCGACCGACGAGGAGGTGCGTTGGGCGATCTCGGGCAACATCTGCCGCTGCACCGGATACACGACCATCGTCACCGCCATCCAGGCGGCCGGTGAGACGATGGCCGCCACCAGGACCGAGGAGATGGCATGACCACCACTATGGAGCCTCGCACCACCGCCGAGATCGGGGGGATCGGCCATTCGGTTCGGCGCAAGGAGGACGACCGCTTTGTCCAAGGGGCCGGGCGCTACGTGGACGACATAGTCCTACCCGGGATGCTCCACATGGCCATCCTCAGATCTCCCCTGGCCCACGCCAGGATCGTCTCGATCGACGCCAGCGAGGCCGAGGCGCTCGACGGTGTGATCGCGGTGGTCACCGGCGAATTGATGGCGGCGCACAACCTGGCGTGGATGCCGACACTCTCCGGTGACACCCAAGCGGTGCTCGCCACCGACAAGGTCCGTTACCAGGGGCAAGAAGTGGCGGCGGTGATCGCCACCGACCCATACATCGCCCGCGATGCCCTCTCGCTCATCGACGTGGACTATGACGAGTTGCCGGTGATCATCAACCCGCAGCGGGGCCTCGAGCCCGACGCCCCGCTCATCCGGGACGAGAAGGAGGGTCAGACCGACAACGTCGCTTATACGTGGGAGACCGGCGACAAGGCGGGCACAGATGCAGCCTTCTCCGCGGCGGACAAGGTGGTGACGCTCGACACCTTCTACCCGCGTTCGCACCCCGCACCTCTGGAGACATGCGGGGTGATCGCCGACATCAACCCGGCAACCGGGCAGGCCACCATCTACCTGACCAGCCAGGCACCCCACGCCCACCGGACGCTTTTCGCCCTGGTGGCGGGGCTGCCCGAGCAGAACATCCGGATCATCTCGCCGGACATCGGCGGCGGGTTCGGGAACAAGGTGCCCATCTACCCGGGGTACGTGGTGGCCACCGCCGCCTCGCTTCTGCTGGGGAAGCCGGTGAAGTGGGTTGAGTCCCGGTCGGAGAACATCATCTCGACCGGGTTCGCCCGCGACTACTACATGCGGGGCGAACTGGCGATCGACGCCGACGGCCGGATCATGGCGATGCGGGCCTCGATCCTCTCCGACCAGGGCGCCTTCTATGCCGATGCCCAGCCCAGCAAGTTCCGCGCCGGGCTGTTCCACATCTGCACCGGGAGCTACGACATCCCGGTGGCGCACGTCTCCGCCAAGGGGGTGTTCACCAACAAGGCACCGGGGGGAGTCGCCTATCGGTGCTCGTTCCGGGTGACCGAGGCGTCGTACCTCGTGGAGCGGCTGGTGCAGAACGCCGCCTACGAGCTGGGGATGGACCCGGCGAGTTCCGCAGGCGCAACTTCATCCGATCCGATCAGTTCCCCTACAGGTCGGCCACCGGTTTCGTCTACGACTCGGGGGACTACCACGCGGCGCTCGACCTGGCGCTGGAGATGGCCGACTACGAGGGTTGGCAGCAGAAGAAGGCGGAGCCGCGCCCGATGGCAAGCTGATCGGGGTGGGGATCGCCTCGTTCACCGAGGTGGTCGGGGCCGGGCACTCCAAGGAGTACGACATCGCCGGGCTCAAGATGTTCGACTCGGCCGAGCTCCGCATCCACCCGACAGGCAAGGCGATCCTCAAGCTGGGGGTGAAGAGCCAGGGCCAGGGGCACGAGACCACCTTCGCCCAGATCGTCGCCGAGGAATTGGGGATCCCGGCGGGGGATATCATGGTGCAGGAGGGGGACACCGACAACACCCCGTACGGGCTGGGAACGTACGCCTCGCGCTCCACCCCGGTCGGAGGGGCCGCCACCGCGGTGATCTCCCGCAAGATCAGGGAGAAGGCCAAGGCGATCGCCGCCCACCTCCTCGAGGCGGCCGAGGAGGACCTCGACTGGGAGCCGGGACGGTTCTTCGTCAAGGGCTCGCCCGACCAGGGCGTCACCATCCAGGACGTGGCGTTCGCCGCCTACACCAACCTCCCCGACGGGATGGAGGCCGGATTGGAGGGGGTCCACTACTACGACCCGCCCAACATGACCTACCCGTTCGGGAGCTACGTCGTCGTGGTCGAGGTCGACCCCGGGGACGGCACCTGGAAGGTCCTCAAGATGGTGGCGGTGGACGACTGCGGGGTGCGGATCAACCCGATGATCGTCGCCGGGCAGATCCGCGGCGGGTTGGCCGAGGGGTTCGCCAAGGCGTGCAACCAGTGGATCACCTTCGACGAGGAGGGAAACTGCATCGGGACCAACTTCCTCGACTACCTGGTGCCGACGGCGTGGGAGACCCCCCAGTTCGAGCTGGGGGCAACGGTGACCCCGTCGCCGCACCACCCGATCGGGGCAAAGGGGGTCGGCGAGTCGGCCACGGTGGGGTCACCCGCCGCCTATGTCAACGCGGTGATCGACGCACTGTGGTCTTCGGGGGTGAGGAACATCGACATGCCCGTCTTGCCACACCGAGTGTGGGGCGCCATCAACGGCATCGAGGTGAGCCCTTGATCGGTGGACGGCGGAAGGCAGACGGCGGTCCTTGAACACGCTGCGGCGCGCCGCCGAGCTGCAGCGGCCGGGCAGCCATTCGTGCTCGCCACCGTGGTGTGGCGGCGGGCACCGTCCTCGGGCCGGCAGGGATCGAAGGCGATCATCACCCCAACCGGGACCGTGGAAGGATGGCTCGGGGGCGCCTGCGCCGCTCCCACCGTGGTGAGGCGGCGCTCTCGAGTCGCTCGAGGACGGGCGGCCGCGGCTGCTCGTGCTCGGCGAGCACGACGGGCGCGAGGGGGTCGAGGTGGTGCCGATGGCGTGCGAGTCGGAGGGAGCCATGGAGGTCTATCTGGAGCCGGTTCTGCCCACACCCGAGTTGGTGGTGGTGGGCGACTCGCCCATGGTGGGCACTCTCGTCGAGATGGCCGGGGTCCTGGGATGGCGGTCGCGTTCGATCGACAATCCCGACCTGGGCCCGGTCGGCGACGGCGGGCTGGTTGTCGTCGCCACCCAGGGTCATTACGACGAGCCGGCGCTGATGGCGGCCTTGGCCACTCGGCGGCGCTTCATCGGGCTGGTGGCATCGGCGAAGCGGGCATCCTCGGTGCTCGAGGCTCTGCGGGCCGAAGGGGTGGACGAGGAGCAACTTGCCAGGGTCAGGGCGCCCGCCGGTCTCGACCTCGGCCACACCACCCACGAGGAGGTGGCGGTGGCGGTGCTGGCCGAGTTGGTGGCATTGCGGGCCGCTGCCGGCACAACCACCCCGTCCGTGGCGCTCCCGGAAGTGGCCATCGACCCGGTTTGCGGGATGGAAGTCGACCCCGCCACCGCCCGGTTCTCGGCCGAGCACGAGGGCGATCACCTACTGGTTCTGCGCCGCCGGTTGCCAGCGGCGGTTCGAGGAGGACCCCGCTCGGTACCTGTGAGCTCGATGAAGTCCCCAACCCAGGGTTGGCAGCTACCGCCCAGGTACGTCCCCAACCCAGGGTTGGCAGCTACCGCCCGGATCTCCCGATCCGAGGGTTGGCACCTCCGATGGGCTCGTTTCAGATCACATAGCTCTCCGGGCGGGCGGCGGCCGAGGCGAATCGTTCCACGGAGAGCGGGCTGAGATCGAGCGGCGGTTCCAACCCCAGCGCCAGGCAGGCCAGGTACTCGCCCGACCACCGGCGCCTGCTGGAAGCCGTGACCGGAGAACCCGGTGCCGTAGAGCAGGCCGCTTCGGTTCGGCGGCGGCGCCGATGACCGCGTTGTGGTCGGGGGTCATCTCGTAGTAACCCCACCAGCCGGGGCGGATCCCGAGATCCGCCAGTACCGGCAGTCGGTGGGTGGCAGACGGCGCCAGTTCCTCCAGAGACTTCTCTCGGCCCCCGAAGAGCAGCGACTGGCCCTCGCGCTGGAAGTAGAACCCGGTATCGAAGTCGATGGTCAGCGGTAGCTCGTGGGGGAGAGGGTCACCTGGCTCGGTCAGCCAGACGTGGCGCGGCTCCGGTGTCACCGGGAGGTGGAGACCCACCGCGGCGGCCAGATCCACCGACCACACCCCGGCGGCGATTATCACGAGCGGTGACGAGACCGGGCCCATCGTGGTGGCCACGCCGGTCACCCCTTCTTCTCGACGGTCACCGCGGTGACCTCGCAGCCCTGGATCACCCGCGCTCCCGGCGGGTGGCGGCACTTGCGTAGCCCTGGGCCACGCTCTCGGGGGTGGCGTAGCCGTCGATCGGGCAGAAGGTGGCCCCTGCCAGATCGTCGGTCGCCAGTTGGGGGACGATTCGGTCGATCTCGTCGGGACCGAGCAGCTCCGAGGGGACGCCGAGCCGGTGCTGCAGCTCGAGCGCCTGTCGGAACTGCGGCAGCGAGCCCGAACCCACCATGATCAGGTAGCCCCACTGCTTGAAGTCGATGTCCACCCCGATCTCGTCGCCGAATCGCTCGAAGCGGCGGATGTTCTCCAACGCCATCCTGATGTTGAGCTCGTCGGAGAACTGGGCGCGGATCCCGCCGGCCGCCTTGCTGGTGGAGCCGGCGCAGAGCGTGTCCCGTTCCAACAACAGCACGTCTTGGCATCCCGCCGCCGTCAGGTGGTAGAGGGCACTGGCACCGGTGACGCCCCCACCGACCACGACGACGGCAGCGGTTTGGGGCAGATCTGGCACACGGGAGGCTCCGGGGCTGGGAGGGACCCGGATGGTACTGTCGGCCGCCGATGGGGGTCCTGCCTGATACGGGTCGCCATCTCCGGGGCGGGCGGCCGTCTCGCCGCGGCAGTGGCCGAGGCAGTCGAGGCCGCCGACGACCTCGAGCTCACCGGCGCCTACAACCCGAACCGTGGGGGCAGTTCCTTCGCCGGTCTGGAGGTGGTTGCCGACCCCGACGAGGTCGAGGCCGACGTGGTGGTCGAGTCGACCAACCCGGCGGTGGTGATGGACAACCTGCGCGCTTGGCGCCGGCGAGGGCTTGGGGCCGTGGTCGGGACCTCCGGATTTACCGAGGAGCGGCTCGCCGATTTGCGCCGGCTCTGGGGGGACGAAAGACCGGGCTGCCTGGTGGTGCCCAACTTCGCGGTGGGAGCGGTGCTCATGGCGCGCTTCGCCGAGCTGGCCGCGCCCGCACTTCGAGCAGGCCGAGGTGATCGAGCGCCACCACGCCGACAAGCCCGACGCCCCTTCGGGCACGTCTTTGAACACCGCCTCGCGGATCGCCGCTGCAGGGGGGTCCTCATCGAAGGGTTCCTCGGAGCTCGTCGCCGGGGCGAGGGGTGCCGACGTGGGAGGGGTGAGAGTCCACTCGGTCCGCCTCGAGGGTGTCATCTCGTATCAGGAGGTGGCCTTCTCCAATGGCGGTGAGCTGTTCTCGGTGATCCACCAGAGCACCTCCTACGCGTCTTTCGCCCATGGGCGCGGTTCTTTCCATCCGGCATGTGCGCCGGAGCCGCCGGTGCGTCGCAGTGGGGCTCGACCGCGTGCTCGGTATCTGAGATCAGGGGACGAGGACGGGGAGTAGCGGCGTCGAGCAGCGCAGTGAACCGCTCCCGGGCGGCGGTGGCGGTCTCCTGCACCTCGTCGTGGGAGAGCGGGGTCGCCGATATCCCGGCGGCGAGGTTGGTGACCAGCGAGATCCCGACTACCCGCGCCCCCATGTGGCGGGCGGCGATCGCCTCGGGCACGGTCGACATCCCCACCAGGTCGGCGCCGAGACGGCGCGCCATCTCCACCTCGGCCGGAGTCTCGTATGCGGGTCCGAGCAGCCAGGCGTAGACACCGCTGGCGAGTTGCTCACCCAGGCCTCGCCGCGGTCTCGTCGAGCCGCTCACGGAGCCCGGCGGTGTACACCTCGGTCATGTCGGGGAACCGCAGCCCGAGCCGTTCGTCGTTGCGGCCCTGGAGCGGGGTGCGCCCGGTGAGGTTGATGTGGTCACGAATCACGCACCAGGTCGCCCGGGGAGAGCCCTTCACCAACGCCGCCGGCGGCGTTGGTTAGGACGACGGTGCGGCATCCGGCGAGGACCGCGGTCCGCACCCCGAACACCACCTCGGCCAGGTCCCAACCCTCGTAGGCGTGCACCCGCCCGGTGAAGGCGAGCACCGGGTAGCCGTCGGCCATCGCCGACACCAAGACCCCGCCGTGTCCCTCGACCCCGGGCACGGGCATCGCCCGGGATCTCGCCATACGGGATCTCGATACGCTCGGAGAGGGTGGAGGCATAACCGCCGAGCCCGCTCCCCAGCACGAGGGCGAGGTCGTGCCTGGCCCGCCCGGTGAGCTCGGCGATGAGGTCGGCGGCGGCCCGCAAAGCCTCGAAGCGCGCTGCCGGGTGTGGTTCGGGTGTCATCAACCGACCCGTTCGATCAGGAGCGGGGCCGAGGCTGGTGGCTTCGTCATCAATCTGCCAGGCGCCGGCGAGGAACGGCGCCGTCGTCGTCCCAGCGTTCCAGGGAGCGGTAGCGCACCCTGGCCACGGGCTGTCCCTTCTCCACCCGGTCGCCGACCTTGGCGAGAAGCGTGATCCCGACTCCATGGTCCACTTCGTCCTCCTTGCGTTCCCTGCCGGCGCCGAGCCGCATCGCCGCCACCCCGACGGTACGGGCATCGCACCGCGTCACCCAGCCGTGCGCGTTGGGCTGTGACCTCGGCGGACTCAGGCGCCGACGGGAGGCTGCGCCGGATCGTCCACCAACGAGGTGTCGCCGCCCTGGGCGGCCACGACTCGGCGGAAGACGTCGAGAGCCTGCTCCGGACTCGATCGCCCCGGCGACCGAGAGAGCCGCCTCGTCGGGCGAGCCGGTCACACCCGCCGCCATGAGCATCCGGGCAGCCAGGTCGGTGACCAACTCGACGAGGTCGTCGGGCCCTGCCCCTCGGAGCACCTCGATCGACTCGGCCACCTCGTTGGCGTTTCCCACCTCTAGCCCCAACGGCTGGCTCATGTCGGTGAGGACCGCCTCGACGGTCAGACCGTGCGCCGCCCCCAACCCGACCATGGTCGTGGCCAGCAGTCGGGCGCGCTCCATGTCGCCCATGAACGCACCCGACCCGACCTTGACATCGAGCACCAGGGCGTCGAGATCCTCGGCCAGCTTCTTCGACATGATCGAGGAGGCGATCAGTGGGATCGAGGGGACGGTGCCGGTGGCGTCGCGCAACGCGTACAACCGCCTGTCGGCTGGGACCAGCGTCTCCGACTGGCCGGCCAGGACCAGTCCCTCGGCGGCGAGCACCTGGTGGAAGCGGTCGGGGTCGAGGGCGGTGGTGAAACCGGGGATCGACTCCAGCTTGTCCAGCGTCCCACCGGTGTGACCCAATCCCCTCCCGCTCATCATGGGGACCGCCACCCCGCAAGCGGCCACGATCGGGGCGAGCGGGATGCTGACTTTGTCGCCGACACCCCCGGTCGAGTGCTTGTCCGCCTTCGGGGCATCGATCGAGGAGAGATCGAGCACCTCCCCGGAGTGGAGCATGGCGTCGGTCCAGGCCGCCAGCTCTTCTTCGTCCATCCCGTTGATGAAGACCGCCATGAGCATCGCCGCCGCCTGGTAGTCGGGGATGGTCCCGTCGGCGACTCCTGCGATGAACCACCGGATCTGGTCGGCGGTGAGGGCCCCCCGGTCGCGCTTGCGCTCGATCAGCTCGACGGCGTTCATCGGCGTCGAGGCTATCCCGGTCTCAGGCGACGCTGGCGGTGCCTGCAGCCCAGTCGGCGTGGAGACGGGCGTAGACGCCGGCCCTTTCGAGCAGCTCGGCGTGGTCACCTCGCTCGACGAGACGCCCCTCGTCGAAGACCAGGACCTCGTCGGCGGCCTCGGCGGTGGAGAGGCGGTGGGCGACGGTTATCGAGGTCCGACCGGCGGTGAGCCGTTCGATGGCGCGCCGAAGCTGCACCTCGAGCGCCGGGTCGACCGCCGATGTCGCCTCGTCGAGAACCAGCAGATCGGGGTTGGTGATCCAAGCGCGCACCAAGGCCACCAACTGGCGCTCCCCGGCGGACAACCGACCACCGCGCTCTCCGACAAAGGTGTCCAGCCCTTCGGGTAGCGAGTCCATCCACTCGTCGAGCCCGAGGTCGTAGAAGGCGGCCCGTACCCCGTCGTCACTGGAGGCGAGACGTCCGTAACGCACGTTGTCCGCCACCGAGGCGTCGAAGAGGAAGCCCTCCTGGGGCACATATGCGACCCGGGAGCGGAGCGAGGCGAACCTGACCCGGTCCACCGGAGATCCCTCCGACAACCACCTCACCCTCGGTCGGGTCGAATAGTCGGGTGACCAGCTTGGCGAAGGTGGTCTTGCCCGACCCGGTCTCTCCCACGACTGCAACCCGTCTCCCCGCCTCGATCCGAACCGAGACGTTCTGGAGCACGTCGTCACCACCGTCCGGGTAGCGGTAGTTGACCCGCTCCATCCGCACGTCGAGCCCGCCTTCGGGGAGGTCCACCCCGTCGGTGGGGTCGGCCACGTCCACCGCAGTGTCGAGTACCCCGAGGATCCGCCGCAGCCCTGCACCGGCGGTCTGCGCCTGGTCGAGTGTCTCCACCAGGATCTGGACCGGCTCCACCAGGAGGTTGAGGAGGAAGAGGAAGGCGAGCAGCGTGCCCGCAGACGTGCCATCGGCAACCCCGGTGAGCACCCCGACGGCCACCACCGCCGCGGTCAGCGTCCCGGCGAAGAGGTCGGCCGAGGAGAACAGCCCGGCGCCGAGCCGGGCGGTGCGGAACTCGGCGTCGAACTGGGCGTCGAGCGCCCCCTCCACCTTGGCGGTGGTGGCCCTCTCCGCCCCGTAGGCGCGCACCACCGGCAGCCCGGCGATGGCCTCGCTCAGCGCCGAGAGGCTGTCGGCCACCCGCTCCCTGACGTGGTCGTGTGCCCGGCGCAGGATCCGCTGGAACCAGAGCAGCAGGAGGGCGTAGAGCACGACGCCGCCGAGGACGAGCAGCGCCAGGTACCAGCGGTAGAAGCCATCACGGTGAAGGCGAGGACCACCTGCGCCGATCCGACCAGCATCCCCACGCCGCCCCAACCCATGAAGTCCTGGATGGTTTCCGGGTCCGATGTCACCCGCGCCACGAGGGCGCCCCGGCGCTGCGACTGGACGTGGAGCATCGACAGTTGGTGAAGATGGCGGAAGGTGCCAACCCTGAGGTCGGCAAGCCCGGTGGCAGACGAGGTGGCGAGCCGCGCCAAGGCAGCTCGCTGTGCAACCACCCCGGCGGCGATGGCGAGGAGGGCGAGACCACCGAGGGTGAGTGCGCCCTCGATGTCCACACCGCCCTCGCCGAGGATCTCGTTGTCGGTCATCTGCTGGATGAGGATCGGCACCACCAACTGCGAGGCGGTGCCGACCACGGCGAGCACGATCGTCAACCACAGCCCGCGGCCAAGAGCCGGCGCCAGCCGGAAGGCACGCTGCCAGGGCCGAGGTCGTAGTCGCAGCAGGGGCGATGGTGCTCACGTGCGGACCTCGTCGGGTGCCCGATGAGCCCGGTCAAGCGTTCGTTCCCTGGCCTCCTGCTTTCGGGCGGCGGCGTCTTCGTCGTAGGCCCGCAGCAGTCGGGCATACCCGGGAGCCCTCTCCAGCAGGTCGCGGTGACTTCCCTGCGCCACGACCCGGCCGTCCTCGATGTAGATCACCTCGTCGGCCAGCACGATGCTCGAGCGCCGGTAGGCCACCACGATGACGGTGGAAGGCAGCCCGGCGTTACGCAGCCCTCGGCAGGATCTCGGCCTCGACCGAGGGGTCCACCGCCGAGGTGGCGTCGTCGAGGATGAGGAGCCGTGGACGCCGGACCAGGGCACGCGCCAGCGCCAGCCGTTGCCGTTGGCCGCCGGACAGCGACGTGCCACGCTCGCCGATCCGGGTGTCGTAGCCTGCGGGCAACTGGCTGATGAACTCGTCGGCGCCAGCGAGGCGGGCGGCTTCCCTGACCTCGTCGTCGGGGATGGTGAGGCCGAGCGTGATGTTGCCCCGCACCGTGTCGTCGAAGAGGAACGTCTCCTGGGAGACGAAGGCGACCTCCCTTGCCAGCTCCGAACGGGCGAACGACTCTCAGGTCCCGCCCATCGAGATGGATGATCCCGGTGGAGGGTCCCAGAGCCGGGCAAGCAGGACGGCGAGGGTGGACTTGCCCGAGGCGGTGCGGCCCACCATCGCCACCACCTTCCCCGGTGGGACGTCCAACTCGAGCTCGGAGATGACCGTGTCGCCCTCGTCGTACCCGAACCCGATGTCCTCCCCTCCGACCCTCGCCCCGGAGTCGTCCTCGAGGGCGCGTAGCGGGCCGTGCTCCACGAGTTCGTCGGCGTCGAGCACCTCGCGCACCCGCCGCCAACCTGCCAGGCTCTCGGCGAGGTCCCACAACACGTAGCCGATCAGCCGCATCGGGACCGAGATGAGCGAGAGCAGGTAGGCGACCGATACCAACTCCCCGGGCGTGATGGCGCCGGCGGCGATCCGCATCGTTCCGATGGTCAACACGAGGACGGTGGTGACTGCGGGGAACGACTCGACCACGGACCGGTAGGTCGCCGCCGCCCGCTCGACGGTGATCACCTTGTCCCGCAGCCGGTGCGCCGCCCGAGAGAACCGCTCCGTCTCGAAGTCCTCCCTTCCCAGCGCCTTGACGGTAAGCGCACCGTCGAAGCTCTCGTGTGCCACCGTGCTGGTCTTACCGCGCAGACGCTGCACCTCCTGGAAGGCCTCGAACAACTTCCACGAGCCGCGCAAGTCCACCGCTGTCGCCACCACGAGCGCAACAGCGGTGAGCAGGGCGAGGATCGGGTCGAGGATGAAGATCACGACGATCGTGCCCACCAGGAGCAGCGCGGAGCCAGTGCCGAACGGGAGGGGGGCGAGGATGAAGGTTCCCTGGCTGGCGTCGGTCTCGCTGACTGCCAGAAGATCGCCCACCGACTGGCGACGGAACCAGCTCAACCCGAGCCGGAGCTGATGCGAGATCAGCTTCTTGCGGACATCTGCCCTTGTCTGGAACTGGAGCCACCCCGCACCGGTGCGGCGTAGCACGATCCCGGCCGCCTTCCACACCGCCACCGCCACGATGGCGAGGACGACGGGGAGCACCAGACCAGAGGGCGAGGCACCCTCGTCGAGCACGGGGATGATGAGCTGATCGGTTGCCCGGCCGATGACCCACGCCGAGAGGATCACGCCGGAGGCGAAGATGGCTGCCCCGCTCACCGCAACCAGGAACGAGACCGGGTGGACGCGCACGAACCCGGCGACCAGGCGGTAGCCGTCGCGCAAGACCTGCAGGGGCGACTCACGAGTCGTCATAGGGGAACCGTGCACGATCGTAGGTCGGGTGTCATCGGACCATGGTCGGATTGCAGACGCTTGGGGCTACCCCGGGATGACGCTGGCTCAATGGTCGGAGGGGGAGGCGTTTCGCACCCGCCCTCCGCTGACAATGACGCCCTCGTTGGCCAGCCGCTCAGCCTGGCGATGCACCGAAGGCGACCGGAGCCGGCCGTCGTGGCCGACCACCCGCCACCAAGGGATAGGGCTGTCGACCTCGGCGAGGATGCGGCCCACGGCCCGGCCCGCACCCGGCCGGCCCGCTTGGGCTGCCACCTCGCCGTAGGAGACGACCTCGCCTGGACGCAAAGAGCTGACCACGCCGATGACTGCCTCTCGGAACGAGGAGGTCACAGAGTCCCGAAGAGCCGGTCGCCCATGTCGCCGAGACCGGGACGGATGTAGAAGTGGTCGTCGAGGTCGCGGTCGAGCGAAGCGGCCACCACCCGGACATCGGGGTGGTCGCGCTCGATGACGGCAGCGCCGGGCGGCGCCACCACCACGCACAGGGCGACGATGTCGCGGGCGCCACCCTCCTTGACCTTCCCGATGGCCCAGGACAGCGACCCGCCTGTGGCCAGCATCGGCTCGAGTACCAGGACCCGCGCCTCGGCCAGCTTGGGGAGCTTTGTGTAGTACTCGAGGGGTAGTGCGGTCTCCTCGTCCCGCTGCACTCCGGCGTAGCCGACCTTGACCCCCGGGAGCAGGTCAAGTACCGCTTGGAGCAGCCCCAGACCTGCTCGCAGCACCGCCACCGCCACCAGGTCCTTCCCAAGCCGGTGGCCGGTCGTTGACTCGAGCGGGGTCTCGATGGGGACCTCGACCACGGGCAGGTCCGAGGTCGCCTCCATGACCAGCGTGTAGGCGAGACGGCGGGTGGTCTCGCGGAACAGCTCCGATCCGGTGTCGGCGCGACGGAGGATCGATAGGTAGTGACGCGTCAGTGGGTGCTCAACGACTGTCAGGGGAACGGCTTGCCTCCTCGGCTGGGGCAGGCTACCCAGAGAGACGGAAGGCGGAAGACGGAAGGCGGAAGACGGAACGGCGCAGTCCCTCAGCCACAGAGATTCAGTGTCAGCCGGTGTTGCGCATTCCGGCGGCGATCCCATTGACGGTCAGCAACAGGGCGCGTTCCAACAGGGGGTCCGTCTCACCCGCCCTGCTGCGGGCCAACAGCGCAACCTGCAGGTAGTTGAGCGGGTCGAGGTAGACATCGCGCACCTCGAGGGTGCGCCGGAGCAATGGGTTGGTGGCGAGCAGCCCGGGCCGATCGGTGAGCCGGAGAACCTCGCCCATGGTGTTGTCGTGCTCCTCGAGGATCCGGTCGATCAGCGGCTGTACGGCCGGGTCGACCAGCGCCTCCACATAGCGCCTTGCGATCCCCAGGTCGGCCTTGGTGAGGGTCATCTCGACGTTCGACACGAACGTCTGGAGGAACCACCAGTCGCGGTGCATCTCGTCGAGTACCTCGCCGTAGCCACGGCGTCGCGCCTCGGCGAGACCGGTGCCCACCCCGTACCACCCGGGGATGATCATGCGCGATTGGGTCCACCCGAAGACCCATGGGATGGCCCGCAGATCGTCGAGCCCGGTCCCGCTGCCCGGCCGGCGCGAAGGGCGCGACCCGATGTTCATCGCTGCCAGCTCCTCGACCGGGGTGGCGGCGAGGAAGAACCGCACCATCCCCGGATCCTCCACCAGATCCCGGTACGCGACATGAGCCGCCTCCGACACGACCTCCATCACCTCGGTCCAGCGGTCGAGCACCTCCTTGGGCTGGCGCGAGGTGCGATGGAGGAGCGATGCCTCGAGCACCGACCCCACCGCCAGCTCCAGGTTGCGAGCCGCCAGCCCGGGCAAGCCGTACTTGTCCGAGATGACCTCCCCCTGCTCGGTCAGCTTGAGCGGGCCGTCGATCGTGCCAAACGGCTGGGCCAGGATGGCCTGGTGCGTGGGCCCACCGCCCCTGCCGATTGTCCCACCGCGTCCGTGGAAGAGCCGCAGCGTCACGCCGTTGAGCCGGGCCACGTTGCGTAGCTGACGCTGCGCCTTGTATATCTCCCACTGGCTGGTGGTGATCCCACCTTGCTTGTTCGAGTCGGAGTAGCCCAGCATCACCTCCTGGACGTCGCCCCGCAGCGAGACAACCTGGCGGTAGGAGGGATCGGATAGCAGCTGGTCGAGGATCTCGCCGCTGCGTCGCAGCTCGTCGATGGTCTCGAAGAGAGGGACGAATCCCACTCCTGCCAGCCCGTCGTGGAGGTCGATCAGTCCCGCCTCACGGGCGAGCACAGTGGCCGCGAGGATGTCGTCGGCCCCGCGAGTCATCGAGACGATGTAGGACTCGATCACCTGCGGCCCGTACCGGTCGAGAGCCGCGGCGATTCCAGCGAAGGTGGCCATCGTCTCCTCGGCGCCCTCACCGAGCCGGGCAGCCGGGGTGGCAAGCGGCCGGCCACCGGCGAGCTCGGAGGCCAGCAACTCGAAGCGCTCCTCGGAGCTGCGCCCCCCGTATGCGATGCCCACCCGCTCGAGGAGCTGGCCGACCACGTCGTGGATGCGATCGGCGTGCTCGCGCACGTCCATTGTCGCCAGGTGGAATCCGAACGTGGCCACCACCCTGATCAACCTCATCACCGAGCCTTCTGCGATCAGCTCACCTCCGTTGTCGCAAAGCGAGGCCGCCAACAGCTCCAGTTCTGCGGCGAGCTCTGCCGGCGCTGAGTAGTCGACCCCAGGCTGGTGCCGGGCATCCTCGAGGATGCGCGTCCGGGTGGCGCCAAGCCGGCTATGGATGTAGGCGAGCTTGAGCCGGTAGGGCTCGTGGGCGTTGAGCCCATGGAACCGTTGCCAGGTGAGCGGGAGCAGCTCGCGGTCGGCCTGCAACGATTCGACCAGCTCGGGGGACACCCGCCAGGTCCTGTCGGATACCGATAGATCCTCGGCCAGCCGCTCCACCGCTTCGATCAATCGCCGCAGACCGTGGTCGTGCTGCAACTCGAACACCCGCCGGGTGACATCCGCCGTGACAGACGGATTGCCGTCGCGGTCGCCACCCACCCAAGTCCCGAAGCGGATCGGCGCCCGGGTGCGGTCCCGGTCCGGGTCGAGCCGGTCGAGCTGCAGCGCCAGCTCCTCGCCCAGATCCGGCAACACATCGCTCTCCAGCCGGTCGAAGTAGAAGATCGCCGAGCGAGCCTCATCCACTGGCTCGGGCCGGTCCATCCGAAGCTCGTCGGTCTCCCAAATCTGGTCGATGACCTCGGCGACCCTGCGGTCGATCCGGGCTCGGTCGGATTCGGTTGCCCGGGGATCGAGCCGGTCGTCGAGGAGGTCGGCCACGGTGCGGAGCTTGTTCAGGGTGGTCGGCCGGGCGGCCTCGGTGGGGTGGGCGGTAAACACGGGGCGCAGCTCCAGCCTCCCCACCACGGATGAGACCAGGTCGTGGTCGAGGCCCGCCTCGATGATGCGATCGACCGTCGCCTCGAACCGGCGATCCTCGTCGACCATCTCGCCGACACGGTGGGTCTGCTCTGCGACGTTGGCCAGATAGAAGTAGGCGGTGAAGGCGCGCACCAGCTGGATCACGGTGCCGAGATCGAGCGAGCTCAGGGCCACGTCGAGTTGCCGCGTCGCCTCTGGGTCGTGGTCGTGGCGGATCGCCTTGCATAGGGCGCGCACTCGCTCGACCAACTCGAGGAGCCCTTGTCCGTGTTGGCGGGCCAACGCCTCGCCGAGCTGGGTGCCCAGCCGTCGGATGTCGGCTCGGAGCGCCTCATCCCGGTCGGGGGCCGGATGGGTGGTCATCCCAGCTCGAGCAAGTCCTGTGTGGGGAGAGCGCCGGCGTTCAATCGGTGCGGTCCGCCGCCAGCTTCCTCGCCTGCTCGACCCAGCCGTCACGTTTGATGCGCTCTGCCCTGCTCTTCAGCTTGGGCGCCAGCTCGTCGATTGCCTCGTCGCTGAGCCCGGCGAGCTGTACGAAGGTGGTCACCCCGGCGACGCGCAGCCGGCGGGCGGTGGCAGGCCCTATCCCGGTGATCGCGGTGAGATCGTCTTCCCCGTTGAGGCTCGTTTCGGTGCCGCCGGCGGCCGCCACCTCGACCTGCTCGGCCGGCTCGGCTGGCGGTGCCGCGAACTCTGGGGGCAGCTCTTGGCCGGTCGTCGGCGGGACCGCAGGCTCGGGCTCAGAGGCAGCCGGAACGGCGGGTTCGGGCTCGGGCGTGGGTGGTGCGACAGCGGCGTCATCGAGGGTGGACGTCACCGAAAGCGCAGGCTCGGGCTCGGATGCAGCGACGGTCGGTGTCATCGGGGGTAGGTCGTGGCGTGGACTGCGGCCTCGGGCTCGGGCTCTGATGCAGCGACGGTGGTGTCATCGGGGGTAGGCGTGGCGGGGATTGCGGCCTCGGGCTCGGGCTCGGAAACAGCAACGGTGGTGTCATCGGGGATGGATGTCGCCGAGCGGACCGGTTCTGGCTCGGCAATGACATCGTCGGTGGGATCTCCGGCTTCGTCAGCCACGGGCTCAGCGACCTGACGGGCCTCCTCGGCGACCCGGGTGGTGGCCGGCTTGCGCTCGCGCAACGACTCCCCTAGCAAGAGGACCTCCTGCTCCTTTTCGGTGAGCAGGTGGTGAAGGGCATCGACCTCCGGTCTGAGCAGGGCGGCCTTGGCCTCGGCGTCGGCCAGGCTGCGCTGCGTCTGCTCTAGCTCGGCTTGCAGCTGGGCGCTGTCGGTTCCAGCCCGGGCCGCATCCAACTGGTGGGCTAGGTCGTTGGCCCGCGCCTGCGCGATGTCGACCTCGCGCTTGTGCCTGGCCACGAACGAACGCCAGCGCTCTTCGAGCCGCCGGAGCCGGAAGTAGGCCAACGCATAGCCCGCCACGCCGCCGAGGACGAGCGCCACCACGCCCGCTCCGACGACTACCCAGAGGTTGTCCATAGATGCTTCACCGATCCCCCCATGGAACACCGTAACGGCGGCCACGGCTCAAGCCGTTTCTAGCACAGCCGGTCAGCGTTCGCGCGACCCGTAACATCGTCCCATGTTCGACACGCTCACCGAGCGGCTCGGAGGGATCTTTGACCGGATCCGCGGCAAGGGCCGTCTATCCGAGGCCGACGTCGACGCCACGCTGCGCGAGATCCGTCTCGCCTTGCTCGAGGCGGACGTCAACGTCGCTGTCGCCCGAGATCTGCTCAATCGGGTGAAGGAGCGCGCCATCGGCGCAGAGGTCACGAAGAGCCTGACTCCGGGCCAGCAAGTGGTGAAGATCGTCGACGAGGAGCTGGTAGCGACGCTCGGGGGCGCTCCGACACGACTATCGCATGGCTTCGCAGCCTCCGACCGGTGATCCTGATGGTCGGGTTGCAGGGATCGGGCAAGACAACATCGGCGGCGAAGCTCGCCCGGCACCTGGTCCGGCAGGGAAAGCAGCCGATGCTGGTGGCGGCCGACCTGCAGCGTCCCGCCGCAATCGAACAACTGCAGACGCTGGGTGAGCGCGTCGGGGTGCCGGTGTTCACCGACCGGATCCAGCGGCCAGCTCGTTTGGTCAAGGCCGCCCTCAAGGAGGCGACCCGGCTCGGGCGCGACGTGGTCGTCGTCGACACCGCCGGGCAGGCTGCAGATAGACCGCGAGCTGATGGGCGAGCTCTCCGACCTCGACAAGGCATCCAACCCGACCGAGACACTGCTCGTCGTCGACGCGATGACCGGTCAGGACGCGGTCAACGTGGCCAATGGTTTTCTCGAGTACGTCAACCTGACCGGGATCGTGCTCTCCAAGCTCGACGGCGATGCCCGGGGTGGGGCAGCGATCTCGGTGCGCGAGGTGACCGGGAGCCCTATCAAGTTCGCTCGGGGTGGGGGAGAAGCTCGACGACTTCGAGGTGTTCCACCCCGACCGCATGGCCTCGCGCATCCTCGGGATGGGAGACGTGCTGACGCTGATCGAGAAAGCGGAGCAGACCTGGGACGCCCAGGAGGCAGAGAAGCTCGCCGACAAGATGCGAACCGCCAGCTTCACCTTCGACGACTTCCTCGATCAGTTCCAGCAGGTGAAACGGATGGGGTCGCTCGATCAGGTGGTTGCTATGCTCCCGGGAGCCGGGTCCCTCCTCCGCAATGTCGAGGTTTCGGATCGCGACGTGGGACGGGTCGAGGCGATCATCCGATCGATGACGCCCGAGGAGCGCCACAACCCCAAGCTGATCAACGGCAGCAGGAAGCGGCGCATCGCCTCGGGGTCGGGCACCACGTCGCAGGAGGTCAACGGGCTGCTCCGGCAGTTCGGAGAGACCCAGCGGCTCATGAAGATGGTGGCGGAGGGCAGGGGCATACCCGGGCTCCCCGGGTTGCTCGGCGGCAAGCGCCGCAAGCGTTGATCTGGACAGGGCTGACGCAATTGGGACAGGATGGTGATGAAATGGCGGTGAAGATCCGCCTCATCCGAATGGGCAAGAAGAAGCAGCCGGTGTACCGGGTGGTCGTGGCCGACGGCCGCACCCCGCGGGACGGCCGGTACATCGAGCAGATCGGGCGTTACGACCCCCGCCAGGAGCCGTCGCTGATCGAGATCGACACCGACAAGGCGGTCGACTGGCTCCGCAAGGGGGCCCAGCCGACCGAGCCGGTGCGCAGGCTGCTCGAATCGTCCGGCGCCTGGTCCCGGTTCAAGGTGGCCAAGGGCGAGATCCACACCGTGGCGGGGTCGTGAGCCGGAGCGACATCACCCAGCGGGTGGTCGGCTACGTCGTCTCCCAGATCGTCGCCAAACCGGAGGCGGTCCGTCTCGACGTGGTCGAGCAAGGTCCCGAGGACGTGGTCGTCGAGGTGACCACCGCTCGGGGCGACATGGGGAGGGTCATCGGGAGGCGCGGCCGGGTGGCCAGGGCCATCCGCACCCTTGCCCAGGCCGCCGCAGACGAGGAAGGGCTCCAGGCGGGAGTCGAGTTCCTCGACGAGTGAGGCGATGGGCGAACCGGTGACGGTGGGCCGGCTCGGCCGGCCGCACGGGCTGGACGGCGAGCTCGTCCTCTTCCCCGATACCGACAACCCGCAGCGTTTCGTCGCCGGCGCCCGCGTGACAGCAGCGACGCAGCCACCACGCCCGCTTACCAGTCTCGGACACCCGCCCCCACCGGGGCGCCATGCTGGTCCGCTTCGTCGGGGTGGGGTCACCGCGCCGCCGCCGACGAGCTGGCCAAGTGCCGAGCTCACCATCGACCTAGACGAGCTCCGCTCGCTGGACGACGGCGGAGTTCTGGCCCGAGGATCTGGTCGGGCTCGAGGCGCGGAGCGGCGATGGGGAAGTGGTCGGCCGTGTAGTGGACGTGATCGTCGGTGGCGCCCAGGATCGGCTGGTGATCGAGCGGGGCGAAGAGCGCTTCGAGGTCCCGTTCGTCGAGCCGCTCGTCCCCGAGGTAGACCTCTCCTCGGGAACCGTGGTCATCGCTCCGCTTCCGGGGCTTCTCGAACCGTGAGGTCGAGGACGGTGTCCAACTCGGTGCCGTCCCCCACCATCAACTCGCCCTTACCGGGCGGCCCATCCTGGATGGTGGCGGCAGAAGACCCCCCACGTCTCCAGCCAGTCGGCGGCGGGGGCACCGATCGTGGCCACCTGCGCCCGTCAACGACGAGGCGAATCACCACCGCCGCTTCGGGCGTCCTGGCATAGCCGCTCACGTCGATGGGATAGGACGTCGCTGGCTGGTTGGGGGTCATCAGGACCGCAAGCGGCCCGGTGACCGCCGACGCCAACGTCACCTCCGCCCGCGGGCCGAAGGTCCACGACAACCCGGGCGGGCGCACCCGGGGTCGTCGCCCTCACCTCGACGGTCGGTCTCCGTATGCAGGTCGAGGAAGAGACCGCCCTCGTTGTCACGCACCACATAGGCGCCGGCAACGAGGCTGGTGTCCATCACCGCATCGGCGACAGCGGTGTGCTCCACCTCAGGGCCGAAGTCGATCCGGACTACCCCCAGGTCGGAGCGGACCGATACCTCGACCTGACCGCTGCGGGTGGCCGGTGCCTGGTCGGCGGTGGCGAGCGAGACGACCACTCGTTGGCACCCCTCGAAGTCCTCCCATCGCAGACCGGCGATGGCAGCGGCATCGCCGTCAGACCGCCCCACCAGGCCGGTGGTCCGCGAGGTGAACGGCTCGTCACCGGAGAGGCAGGGAGGTGCGGCGGTCACCGTCGTCGTCGGTGGGCCCGGCTCCGTGGTGGTGGTCGCCACCGACCGGGCGGTCGTGGTGCTTGCATGGACACCGCTGGTAGGGACGGCGGCGTTGGGGACGCACCCGGCAAGGAGGAACAGGACGGCGAGGAGCCGGATGGCCATCGAGCCGAGGGTAAAGCGCCGAGCTCGAGCGACGGTGCCACGGTGGTCGGCAAGGCCAGTGGTCGGAACCAGCGTGCCGGGACTAGCGTCCCGCCTCTCATGGCCCACCCCACCCCGGACCGCGGGCTCGCAGTGGAGTACCTGGAGGGGACCCGACCCTCCGGGCCGCTCCTCGCCGAAGCGAGACGGCTGCGCGACGAGGGGAAGGGTCGGACAGTCACCTACAGCCGCAAGGTCTTCATCCCGCTCACCACTCTCTGCCGCGACCGCTGCACCTACTGCACGTTCGCCAAGCCCCCCGGCGCAGGTGGCGTCTACCTCGAGCCGGACGAGGTGATGGCTGTGGCCAGGGCGGGCGAGGCACACCGGTGCACCGAGGCGCTGTTCACCCTCGGCGACCGGCCGGAGGAGCGCTGGCCGCAGGCTCGGGAGTTCCTCGACCGGCACGGTCACGCCACGACGATGGACTATGTGGTCGCCATGTCGCAGCGGGTGTCGTCCGAGACTTCTCTCTTTCCCCATGCCAACCCGGGCGTGATGACCGAACCGGAGATCATCTCCCTCCGGCCCTTCAACCCCTCGATGGGGCTGATGCTGGAGAACATCTCGCCCCGCCTGATGGAGCCGGGGATGCCCCACCACGACTGCCCAGACAAGGACCCGGTGTTGCGGGTGGCGACGATCGAAGCTGCGGGCAGGGCAGGTGTCCCGTTCACCAGCGGGATACTGGTCGGAATCGGGGAACGCCTCGACGAGGTGATCGATTCGCTCTTCGCCCTCGCCGAGTTGCAGCAGCGCTGGGGGTGCATCCAGGAGGTGATCGTGCAGAACTTCAGGGCGAAGGCCGACACCCCGATGCGGCGCCATGCCGAGCCGGTCCCGGCCTGGTTCGCCTTGGTGGTTGCCGTGGCCCGGTGGATCCTCGGTCCCGAGATGAACCTCCAGGTGCCGCCCAACCTCACCGAGCGTTTCGAGCAGTATCTCGACGCCGGGATAAACGACTGGGGAGGCGTCTCGCCGCTCACCATCGACTGGGTTAACCCTGAAGCCCCATGGCCGCATCTCGAGGAATTGCGGCGGCGGACCGAGGCCGCCGGTTTCCGTCTGATGCCACGCCTGCCCGTCTACCCGGAGTACATCAGCCCGTCGTGGATCGATGGATCGCTGCTCGGCAAGGTCCGCGGAGCGATCGACGCCGAGGGATACGCCGCGGCCCCGCAACTGGAAGGAGCGGCTTGATGCCCCGGACCATCAGCTATCTGCGTGTCCGACCGGCCGAGCGGATAATCGAGCTTGCCGCCTCCACCCGGAGGCGGGAGGGGACGACCACGCTCGAGGTACCCGGTCTGAGCGAAGGGGACGCCGCCGCTGCGGTATCGGGCGGGATCCTCCCGGTGGAGGTAGGCGATCCGGCGGAGGGTGCGGTCCCAGCCGCCTGGGTGGCGGTCCCGGCCGCGGCGCTCGAGCTCTCCGATGCCGGGATACCGGGATTCCGGTTGACGGTTGCGGACGACGGGCCGCGCGAGGTGGTGCTCGATGCGCTGGCCCGTTCGCAAGCGGCCTTCCTCAGGACCGGGAGGAGCCGGGTTGCCGACGCCGCCGATATGGCAAGGCTGCCCGGTCTGGTCGCCACCGTCTCCGTCTTCGTGGACACCGTCGAGGACGCGGTGACTGCCGTCGGCTCCGGGGCAGGGGACCTGCTGTTGCGCGACTGGGGGGTGGAGCAACTGGCGGCGCTGCGGGTATCGCTCGCCCCTGACACGCTCGGTGGAGCGGACGGCCTTTCCCGTCGGGGTTGACCTGGATGAGGTCCGTGCGGCGTTGCCGGCACCGCTCTTCACCGCCTGGCTGGGCCAGGTTGACGGATCTGGAGCCGCCCGCCCCCGTTACCGCTGGGCGCCGGGGCTCGAGGAACCTCTGCCGATGCCGGGAAGGCGCCTTTCGGCGGACTGGGGTGACGCCCTCTGGGTGGAGAGCCGTCCTCCGGAGGAGTTGGACGGCGCTGGTGACCTTGCCGCCATCCTGGAGCGGTCGCTCGATGGCATGGCGCCGACACAGCCGGAGGTGGAGGCGCTGTTTCGCGCCCGCGGCGACCAGGTGGACGCTGTCGCCTGGGTAGCCGACCTGTTGCGGCAACGGACCAACGGCGACCGGGTGACCTACGTGGTCAACCGCAACATCAACTACACCAACCTGTGCTACTTCCGCTGCGGCTTCTGCGCCTTCTCCAAGGGACCCCGCTCGCTCAACCTGAGGGGCGAGCCCTACCTGATGGGGGTCGAGGAGATCGTGCAGCGAGCCCGCGAGGCGTGGGACCGCGGGGCGACCGAGGTGTGCCTCCAAGGGGGGATCCACCCCGACTTCACCGGAGACTTCTACTCCGACGTGGTCGAGTCGATCAAGGCGGAACTCCCCGAGATCCATATCCACGGCTTCACCCCGCTCGAGGTCTGGCAGGGGGCGGAGACGCTCGGCGTGCCGGTGCGCCAGTTCCTCACCAGGCTGCGCGATGCCGGGCTGGGGACGCTCCCCGGGACCGCAGCCGAGGTGCTCGACGACCGGGTGCGCCACCATCTCTGCCCGGACAAGGTGAGGACCGCCGAATGGGCCGAGGTGATGATCACCGCCCACGAGCTTGGTCTGCGGGCTACATCGACCCTGATGTTCGGCCACATCGATGGGCCGGCTTCCTGGGCGGAGCATTACGAGGTCCTGCGGGCGATCCAGCGGCGGACCGGTGGGTTCACCGAGTTCGTCCCACTCCCCTTCGTCCACATGGGGGCGCCGATCTTCTTCGCGCGGCCGGTCGCGGCCCGGCCCGACGTGGGACGAGGTGGTCCTGGTTCACGCCGTCGCCCGCATCGCCTTCGACGGCCTCATCCCCAACATCCAGGCTTCGTGGGTGAAGCTCGGGCTGGACGGGGGAGCACGGCTGCTCGACGCCGGGTGCAACGATCTAGGCGGCACCTTGATGAACGAGATCATTACCCGCTCCGCCGGCGCCGCTCACGGCCAGGAGGTCACCCCCTCGGACTTCGAGGTGGCGATCCTCGCTGCCGGCCGTCTCCCCGCCAGGCGTTCCACCACATACGAGATCCTGGACGAGGTGTCGGTCCCGCCGACTCGATAGGTTGCGGGGCGTATGGTTCCCCCCGTGGGGAGGTGATCTGTGGCTGAAGTCCCATACGAGCCGCCGGCGGAGTTGGCGGCGACGATGGATCCGGACGGGGCCGAGCGCTCCGACCCGGAGGTGAAGAAGTGGCTCGAGGATGAGAGCCGGGCGCCCACGTCGACGCTCCGCTCTTGGTGGGCCCCGTGGTACGCCGGCAAGTCCGAGTTCACCGACGTCAAGTTCTTCGGCAGGGGAGTAGGAGGGGTCCCCACCGTGGCCGCACCGGCATATGCCGCTCTCGAGCAGGCGCTGCGCGCCAAGGGATATGTGCCCCAGGAGGCTTGGTCCTACGTCGTCCGCAACATTGCCGGGAGCAGCCTTCCCAGCCTGCACAGCTACGGGATTGCTGTCGACCTCGACTCGAAGGCCAACCCCTATGTGCCCTGGTCGGGTTGGCACCAGACGAGGTTCACCCCCGATCAGATCGCCGCGGTGGACGCCATCGTGACCACGAGGGGGGTCAGGGTGTGGAAGTGGGGAGGGCACTGGCGGCCCGATGCCGACCTGATGCACTTCCAGATCGACTGCCACCCCGACGAGTTGCGTCACGGCATCGTTGGGCAGTCTGCTGTCAGACATGACACCAAGACAGTGCCGGAAATCGCATCGACCAAGAGGGCAGCGGTCAAGGTTGACTTGCCCTACCTGCGCAAGGGGGACAAGGGAGCGCCGGTGCGATCGCTCCAGGCACTGCTCAGCACCCGATCCTCGCTCGAGGTCGATGGCTCTTTTGGCAAGAACACCGACACGGCGGTGCGGGCGCTCCAGGCTGCCGCCGCCCTCGATGTGGACGGCGTCGTTGGACCAGACACCTGGAGGGCGCTCCTCGACATGTGAGCTACATACCCTCTTGACAGGATGACATCATTGTGACATCATAGTGCTGTCACGAGTTGTCACTAGGAGGGTGTCAGCATGTACTTGGGATTCACCGACAGATTCCACGCAGAGAAGGTGCGGCAGTTCACCGCGGCGAGGGGACAGCGTCCCCGCGGACGTCAGGGAAGGCCCGCGTCGCGCCGGTCCGACGCAACCCGTCCCGTAGACCGCCGCCCGGCATCGCCTGCGGCGGGGCAGAGGAACTGAGCGATGGACACCGCGGGTGCACTCACCCAGATCGAGGGGGCGGTGGCGGACCATCTAGCCCTGACCGGCAGCGACCCAACGGTCGAACAGGCCTCGCAGGCGCTGCTCACCGCCCTCCGTCCCGCGTTCCGCCAGGTGGCGTACGAACTGGCTCAACAGGCCGCCCACGAGGTCGCCGCCCAACTCCCCGGCAGGGAGGTGGACGTCGTCCTCGAGGACGGAGAGCCGGTTCTGCGGATCCGGCACGCCGCCACCGAAGACGTGCTCGACCCCGAGGATCTTGACGCTCGCATCACGCTGCGCGTCCCTGCCCACCTCAAGCAGGCCGTCGAGTCCGCTGCCCAGCAGCTCGGCGACTCGGTCAACTCGTTCGTCGTGCGGACGCTCGCCGCCCAGCAGCGGGAAGTAGAGCGGCAGACCGGATCCGGACGCAGCTTGAAGGGGACCATCCGGCTGTGAGACACGAGCAGTTCAATTGCGACTCTCCACCCCGACTCGAGGTGGAGATCCGCTCGGGCGACGTCAAGGTGGTCAAGGGCCCGGAGGGCTCGGTGGAGGTGACCATAGATGGGCCCCACCCCGAGCAGTTCGAGGTCACCCAGACCGGCTCATCGATCGTGGTGCGGCAGGAGCCGTCCGGATCGTGGCTCGTCGGCTCCAATCGCGGCGCCCACCGGGTGACCATCGTGGCGCCGGAGGCGGCGCGGCTGGAAGCTTCGCTGGCCTCGGCCGACCTCGCCGTGGAACTCCTGCTGACATCGCTCCAGGCGGATACCGCTTCGGGCGATGTGCGCGCCGGCTGTCGTCAGCGGCGACGCAGCGGTGAAGTCGGCGTCGGGGGACGTAAGGGTCGAGGCGGTTGGCGGCGAGCTCCGGTTTTCGTCTGCCTCCGGCGAGCTGCGAGTCGGCCGTCTGGGGAGCGGTTGGCTGCGCACCGCCTCCGGCGACGTGGTCGTCGACCAGGCCGATGGCACGATAGAGGTCAAGACGGCAAGCGGGAATGTCCGCGTGTCGCGGTTCATCGGCGCCGGGCTCTCGGTCAAGACGGTGAGCGGCGACTTCACCGTGGGGATTCCCTCCGGCACCGAACTGGGTTTCGAAGCGGACACCATGTCGGGGCGGGTGGTGCTCCCCGATCCGGCGCCCGCCGAGCAGCCGGTGGAGCGCTCCGCCCGGCTCAACTTCAGATCGGTATCCGGGGACCTCCGGGTACGCCGTCGTCTGAAGCCCAGCCGGCGACGCCTGTTCTACCCTCACTGCGAGTGGACCCCAGGGATTCGGAGGAGGAGGCCGCGTTCCGTGCCGAGGCGAGAAGCTGGCTGGAGCGCAACGCCCGATTGCGTCCCCGGCCCGCCATCGTCTCCTCGGCGATCGTCGCCGAATGGTCTCCGGAAGAGGAGGAGGCGCGGTTCCAGGCGGCGGTCGACTGGCAGCGCCTCAAGTCCAGCGAGGGCTGGGCCGGTATCGCCTGGCCGACCAAGTACGGGGGACGCGGTGCCGGGTTGGTCGAGGCGGTCATCTTCGACGAGGAGGAGACGCGCTTCGATCTGTCGCGCGATGCGCTGTCCGTCGGGCTGGGTTGGTGCGGCCCGGCCGATCCTCGCCCATGGGAGCGAGGAGCAGCGCGACCGGTTCCTCCCACCCCTGCTGCGCGGCGATGAGGTGTGGTGCCAGCTCTTCTCCGAGCCGGATGCCGGCTCTGACGTCGCCGGGCTGAGGACACGGGCCGTTCGTGACGGCGAAGAGTGGGTGCTCTCCGGTCAGAAGGCTGGACCACGTTCGCCCACCGCTCCGATTGGGGGCTGTGCATCGCCCGAACCGACTCGGCTCTTCCCAAGCACCGCGGGCTCACCGCATTCGTGGTCGACATGCACGATCCCGGGGTGCGCTGCAACCCGCTGGTCCAGATGACCGGGTCGTCCAACTTCAACGAGGTGTTCCTCGACGAGGTCGTCGTGCCCGATGACCGGGTGGTCGGCGGAGTCGGCCAGGGGTGGTCTGTGGTCATCACAACCTTCATGTTCGAGAGGATCGGGGTCATCTTCGATACCGAAGGGCTGGTGGAGGCGCTCAAGCATCTCATCGGAGAGAGGGGCGCCGGCGACCGGCGCCAGGTTCGGGAGCGGTTTGCCCGGGTCGCCATCGGGTCGCGAATCCTCCAGTTCCACAAGTTGCGGCTGCTCACCTCACTCGCCCAGGGCCGGACGCCCGGTCCTGAGGGCTCGGTGGTCAAGCTGGTTGCGACGCGTTTCCTCAGCGAGGCGTACGAGCTGGGGCTCTACCTGCTCGGCCCCGATGCCACCGTCACAGGTAGGGGCGAAGCCGCCGAGTGGATTTCGGCATTTCTGGGAGCACCCGGTCTGCGGATCGGCGGGGGCACCGATGAGGTGCAGAAGAACATCATCGGCGAGAGGGTCCTGGGTCTGCCAGGTGAACCGCGTCCCGACCGCGACCTGCCCTTCGCGGGATGAGGCTCATTCGCTGGTCTTGAGCGTGACCGCGGTGCCCGCGGCCGACACGACCACCCGTCGGGCGACCTCGACCAGGTCGACAGAAACCCCGATGACGGCATGGGCGCCCCGCGCCAGAGCGTCATCGACCATCCGATCGACCGCATCCTGTCGGGCGGAGCGGAGCGAGCCCTCCAGGTTGTCGGCGGAGATGGCCAACTCACCGGTTACCAGCCCGAGATAGGTGTCGACCTCCCACTCGGAGAGCGAGGCCGAAGTGGTGACGATTGGACGCCACACAGCGCGGCCCGCCGGATCCTCAACCCATCCTTGGGCAGATTGCCGCCATAGAGCGCCCCACCCGGACGAGCCCGACCTGTCGGCACCCATGCTCCAAGCCGCCGCCTCGGTGCTGGCCGCGGGGGTCTCGGCGGCGCTCGGCCAAGGCAGGTCGATGGGCGCCGGTTGCGAGGCAGGCACCTCGTCCTCCCGTTGTGCCGTGGCCGTCAGGTCGTCGGGCCGATCGGTGATGGCCTTGGCTTCCTCTTGCTGACTAGTCGCAACAGCAAGGTCTTGCTCGGCGGGTGGCACGTCGTCGGGCGGTTCGGCCGCTGCGTCATCCAGTTGTGCCGCCGGGACATCGTCCGGCCTGTCCGAGGTGGTGGGCAGGTCAACCGGCGGAGTGGCCGGCGGAGTCTCCTCATCGAACCATTCGGATGGGGTCGGGACGTCCTCGGCCGGGCTCGGTTGAACGTCTTGCTCGGCGGCCGGTGTCGTCGGATCGTCGGTCGGTTCGGCCACCGCCACGTCTTCGCCCGTCGAGGACGTCGTGTCGGCATCGGGGACCTCGGTGGGGGTCACGCCGGGCTGGCGACCTTCCTCGTCGCCCGCCTGGGTGGTCGGGTCTTGGTCGTCGGGTTCCACCTGGGTGCTCCGCGCGTCGGGACGGCGAGCCTACCGCCGCTACCGTCGGCATGGTGCGGGTCTCGGTGGTCACCATCTTCCCCGGCTGGTTCGAAGCGCCGCTCGAGGTCAGCGTCGTGGGCCGAGCAATCGCCCATGGAGCTCTCCAGGTCGACTTGATCGATCTGCGAGGGTATGGGTTGGGCCGGCACCGTCAGGTGGACGACACCCCATTCGGCGGTGGGCGCCGGGATGGTGATGATGATCGAGCCGATCGACCACGCCCTTGCCGGGCTGGCGGACGCCCACAAGGTGCTCTTCTCGCCGGCGGGGGCCAGGCTCGACCAGGCAACGCTCGACCGCTGGGCCGGGCTCGACCATCTCGCCCTCATCTGCGGCCGATACGAAGGGGTGGACCAGCGGGTCGCCGACAACCTCGTTGACGAGGAGGTATCGGTCGGCGACTACGTACTCGCCGGGGGCGAGGTGGCGGCGATGGCGGTGATCGAGGGGGTCGCCAGGCTGCTCCCCGGCGTCGTCGGGAACCCGGTGTCGACCAAGACCGAGTCGTTCCGCTCCGGGCTGTTGGAGGAGCCGCAGTACACCCGGCCCGCCGAGTACCGCGGCTGGGCGGTCCCCGAGGTGCTGCTCAGCGGCGACCACGGGCGGGTCGAGCGGTGGCGGGAACAGCAGCGGATCGATCGCACCGCGCGAGCGACGTCCCGATTTGGGTCGTCCCGATTTGGGTCATCCCGATCTGGGCGATCCCGATCTGGCACCGCCGGCGCAAATGGGGGGCGGTAGCGACCTGGTAGCATGGGATCCCGCCGCGGCGCTGCTGTCTGCCGCGTCCCGAAGGAGCCTCCCCTGATGAACGATCTCGAGCACGTGCAGAGCGCGCAGCTGCGCGATGACGTTCCCGACTTCAGGCCGGGCGACACCGTCAAGGTGCACGTGAGGGTCGTCGAGGGCGGGCGCGAGCGGGTCCAGGTGTTCGAGGGCGTGGTCATCGCCCGTGACGGGAGTCGGCTCAACGCCACCTTCACCGTCCGCAAGATCAGCTTCGGGGTCGGGGTCGAGCGGATCTTCCCGGTGCACGCCCCGATCATCCAGAAGATCGAGGTGACCCGTCAGGGTGCGGTGCGGCGCGGCAAGCTCTACTACCTGCGCGACCGGGTTGGGAAGTCGGCTCGGATCCGTGAGCGACGCACCCCCTGAGCCGGCAACCGGCGGCCTGGTGAGCACCGCGAGCAGAGCACCGATCGCACGAGGCCCGGGCCGGCACGTCCGGCTAGAGGAGAAACCGCAGCGCTCCGGCGCCAAGTCATTCCTCACCGAGCTCCCCATCCTGGTGCTGGTGGCCTTGGCGGTTGCGGTCCTGATCAAGACCTTCCTTGTCCAGGCGTTCTACATACCTTCCGGCTCGATGATCCCCACGCTCGAGATCAACGACCGGGTGCTGGTCAACAAGCTGGCCTACCGCTTCGGTGAACCGCAGCGGGGCGACGTCGTGGTCTTCGACAGCAACGGCCCCGAGGTGGACGAGTCGCGTGGTCGAGGGCGTCCTGCGGCACGTCGCCGAGGCCATCGGTCTGCGCACCGCGGCCACCGACGACTTCATCAAGCGGGTGATCGCAGTAGAAGGTGACACGGTCGAGGATCGCCAGGAACCAGGTGCTGGTGAACGGGGAACCGATCGACGAGCCCTATCTGCCGCCGGGAACGGCGATGCCGGACGAACCGGCAGTGCGGGTCGGCCCCGGCGAGGTGTTCGTGATGGGAGACAACCGGGAGCACTCCCAGGACAGCCGCGTCTTCGGGCCGATCCCTGTCGAGGAGGTGGTGGGACGAGCCTTCGTTCGCATATGGCCGCCATCGCGATGGGGCGGGCTCTGACAGCTAGACCATTCTGTCCCTCCGCTGGGGGAGGGAAAGAACTCAGCGCGTGCGCCGCATAACAGTGAGCAGCGAGGCGATCAGGCAGGTCACGGCGACGCCGAGCCAACCGGGCAGGTAGGAGCCAGTGGCATCGACCACGGCGCCGAAGATCGGGGCGCCAAGGGCGAGGCCCATCAGGAAACCGAACTGCACTACCCCTGAGGCACGCCCCGCCGCCTCCTCGGGCGCCACCGAGACCACGGCCAGCATCCCCACGGCGTTCCAGGCGTTGATACCGGCGCCGGTGGCTACCGCTGCCGGCCATATGAGGAGGGGGTCGATGGCGGCGGCGCCGACCATGAGCAACCCGGCGGTGCACCGACGACGCCGAGCAGGCCAAGGATGCCGGCGTGGCGTCCCCGCACGTCGGCGACCCCGACCCCAGACAACCCGTCCCAAGACGCCCACCAGCCCCGCCAAGGCGACCACCACCCCGGCGGTCGCCGGCGACAGACCGAGGACGTCCTCGGCGAACAGAGCGGTGTAGGCGATGGTGGCGCTGACGGTGAGCCCGAGCAGGAAGCCGTAGACGGCGAGGAAGCGCACCTCACCGGGCAAGCGGTGGCCGGTGCTCCCGGTTGGTCGACCGAGGGCGGCCGGAGGATCGGCGGGGACGAAGGCGGCTGCCAGCACCGTGCCCAGCAGCGGGATGGTGGATGCCGCCAGCAACGCCCCACGCCACCCGAGGGCCAGCGCCGCCGCCGGGAGGGCGAGACCGGCGAGGAAGGAGCCGAACTGGACCCCCGACTGCTTGATGCCGACGACGACGCCCCGACCACCGGGGGGAGTGCGGCGAGATGACCTTGTTGGTGGCCGGGTTCGCCCAGTCCCTGACTCACCCCGGTCAACAAGGCGGCGCCCACCAGGATCAGCGTAACGTCGGGCTGGCGGCGAAAAGTGCGAGCGTGAGAGCCCCGACCCCCAGCGTGGCGACCATCGATGCGCTTGCCACCCACCCGGTCGGTCACCCGCCGAGGGGAGGGGCAAGCAATGCCCCGACCATGGGTGACCCGGTGACCAGAAGACCCACCTGCCACAGCTCCGAGCCCGAGATCCTGACGAGATCGAGGAGGCGAGCACGCCAATGGCCGGGAGGACGAATGTCCCGGCCGCCATGGCCAGGGCCAACAGCGCCACCATGCCGAAGCGGCGGCCGGTGGTGGTGCCGGTGATGGCCATGAGGGCAGCACCGTACCGATGATGTCGCACCCCGGTGGTAGAGGTGACGGCGTGGACCGCCGCCGTCAGAGCGAGCGCGTCCAAGTAGTATCGCAAGGGACCACGATCGTGGTCACCAGCCCGGTTCGGGCGCATCGCCGGCACCGGGCCCGGTTGACGATGGGCGGAGAAGCGGGATGAACGAAGAGGACCTGGAGAGGTACGAGACCGAGGTCGAGCTTCAGATCTACAAGGAGTATCGCGACGTCCTCCCGATGTTCAAGTTCGTCGTCGAGACGGAGCGACGCTTCTACCTGGCCAACAAGGTGGAGATCAACACCCAGCACGCCGATGGCTCGCACCTACTTCGAGATCGAGCTCGAAGATGCCTGGGTCTGGGACATGTACCGTCCGGCGCGGTTCCTCCAGAACGTCCGGGTGCATGACCTTCCGCGACGTGAACATCGAGCAGCTCGAGCCCGGGGTTCGTCTCTAGGGCCGCGCCGACGCTCGGCGCAATCGGCGAGGAGTTGGCCGCCGATCTTCCTGGCGCGGCGCGGCGCCACCATCGTGGATCGGAACAGAAGGGTCGGTCGATCCGAGGTCGACCTGCTTGCTCAGATCGGCAACGCCACGGTCGTGGTCGAGGTGAAGACCGTGTCCCAAGCGGTCGGGTGGGATCAGCGCCGCCGCCCACCTCACCCCCACGAAGCTGCAGCGGCTCCAGGCGCTGGCCCGCGCACTCGGGGCCACCCGCGTAGACCTGATCGCAGTCACCGTGGGCGAGGAGGGCGTCGAACTGCGCTGGGTTCCCGGGGTCGGCTAGCCGGGAGTGGCCGTGTGCGCCGTGGCGACGGCGGTGCTCCTTGTACCAGCAACCACGGTGCCAATGGCGTCGCAGGTCGGGGGCGTCCTCGGGCACCACCACCAAGTGGTATGTGCCCGGTGCAATGAGGCTCTCGCACCCAGGGCAGACGTAGGACTTGCGGGCGGCGTGTGGCTGGACCGGGGTGACCACCTCGGCGTCGGGCCAGCTGCTGCCGCTCACCCTCCGAGCAGCGCCCAAGCCACCACCGCCGCCGTGACCAGAACCGCCAGGATCACGATCGCCACGTCTACACCGTTGTGCCGCTGTTGCCGGAAGGGGTTGAAGCCCACGGAAAGAGGTTAGAGGGGAGCAGCCCCTTCGATCGGACGTCCCACGGTGAGCGCTCCGCCAAGCCGCCGTCGAGTTGGCGGTATGAGCCATCCGGGCGACACCCACGGCGTCCAGGAGCTGGCGAAGAAGCTGCGGGCGGCGGCGGTGAGCACCACGTACCTCCTCTCCATCCCGCATATGCCTCGGGGTGCATCGCACCGAGCCGGTCGTAGTTGTGCACCTCCCCCTCGGGTAACCCCAGCCGTTCCGCAGCCTCCCCCTCGGTAGGCAACTCGATGAAGGCCAACACTCCTCCTTGTTCAAAAGCTGACAGTATCTCCCCTTCTGGCTGCCGTCCGCCGTCTGCCGTCTGCCGTCTGCCTTCCGTCTTCCGTCTTCCGCTTCCGTCTACCGTCCTTCCCCATGCTGACCGTCGAGGACCGGGGACCGGTGCGTTGGCTCACCCTCGACCGGCCGGAGCGCCTCAATGCCATACCGCCCGATGGCTGGGTGGCTCTGGCCGAGTCCTTCGACGATTTCGCCGCAGCCGAGCAGCGGGTGCTCGTGGTCACCGGGGCCGGCGGCGCGTTCTGCTCCGGCGCCGACCTGTCCTCCGCCGACGCCAGCAGCGGTCTCGGCTCGCATGGGGAGCGCTACGAACGGATGCAGAAGGTGGCCGCCGCGGCAAGCGCGCTGCACCGACTGACCAAGCCCACGGTGGCGGCGGTGGACGGGGTGGCTGTGGGAGCCGGGATGAATCTGGCCCTCGGGTGCGACCTGGTGATCGCTTCGTCTCGGGCCCGCTTCGCCGAGATCTTCGTCCGGCGTGGGCTCTCGGTCGATTTCGGTGGCACATGGCTGCTCCCCCGGATCGTGGGGCTGCAGCGGGCAAAGGAGCTGGCGCTCACCGGCCGGATGGTCGAAGCCGCCGAGGCGCGGGAAATCGGCATGGTGCTCGAGGTCGTCGAACCCGACGAGTTGGAGTCCTCAGTGCAAAAGCTGACCGAGGAGCTCGCCGCCGGCGCCCCGATGGCGCAGGCCTTCATCAAACGGGGACTCGACCGCGTCGCTCGGATCGACGTTCGAGGAGATGCTGGCACACGAGACTCAGGCCCAGGCCTTGAACCTCGGGTCGGAGGACGTGGCGGAGGGGGTCGCCGCCTTTCTCGGGGGGCGAGCCCCCATCTTTCGCGGCCGGTGATCACCGCTCGCCTCGGGGCGACACTCCTGCTGCTGGTCGCTTGCTCGGCAGGTGCGAGCACCTCGGAAGAGGAATTCCCCGACGAGGGAGGCGACCATCTCTCGGCAGGTGACCCTGTACCCGAATACGGGACGAATCCTCCCACCAGCGGGGCTCACGCCCCGGTGTGGTCGCGCTGCGGGGTCCACGAGGAACCGATACCCGACGTCGTCCAGGTCCACGATCTCGAGCACGGGGTGGTTGTTGTCCAGCACGATCCGGATCTCACCGAAGACGATCTGACCGCACTGCGAGACTTGGCCGGGGTGCTCGACAGTCACGTCATCATCGCCCCGCGGCCCGGTCTGCCGGCGCCGGTGGTTGCCACCGCCTGGACGGTGATGCTCCGGCTCGGCGGCGCCGACACGGAAGCCATCATCGAGTTTTGGGAGGACCACGCCCAGAAGGCTCCCGAGCAGCGACCGTGTCCGATCGAAAACCCGTGACCTGACCAGGAGCTTTCTGTTTAGTTGGCCGATTGTGCTGCCGATACCGAGTACGGTCGAACACGCTGCAACCGCAGCCGGTTCGACCCCCGCACCTCGACGGCTGCGGGGAAGGGGAGCGATCCGGCATTTCGGCCGGTTCCGGGGTGCCCGAGAGGGTCTTGCCGTTGGAACCATCCGGACCGGATCCCAGTCTCGGGGAGAACGGCAAGCATGATCATCAAGATGAAGTCGGCGGCGACCCGTGCCGACGTCGAATACGTGGTGGCCCGGGTCCACAGCCTCGGTCTCAAGTCACATGTGTCAGAGGATGGTGGCCAGGTCCTCATCGGAATCCTGGGCTCCTTCGACGATGCGACACCGTCGGCGTTCACCGGGTTGCGTGGTGTGGAGCGGGTCCTCCCCACGAAGCGCGCCTACCGGCTGGCCAGCCGCGAATACCGGCCCGAGCCGACCGAGATCCGTGTCGGCGATGTGGTCATCGGTGGCGACCAGGTTGTCATCATGTCGGGGCCGTGCTCTGTGGAGAGCCGCGACCTGCTGATCGAGGCCGCCATCCACGCCCAGAAGGCCGGCGCCACCGTTCTGCGTGGCGGCGCCTTCAAGCCCCGGACCTCGCCATACAGCTTTCAGGGCATGGCCGAGGATGGGCTCAAGATCCTCGCCGAAGCGCGGGACCTCACCGGGATGCCGGTGATCACCGAAGTGATGTCGTCCGAGACGGTGCCGCTGGTGTCCGAGTACGCCGACATCCTCCAGATCGGGACCCGCAACATGCAGAACTTCCACCTGCTGTTTGCCGCCGGCCGTCAGCCCAAGCCGGTGTTGCTCAAGCGGGGCATGATGTCGACAATCGAGGAATTGCTGCTTTCCGCCGAGTACATCATGTCGCAGGGGAACACCAACGTGATCCTCTGCGAAAGGGGTATCCGCACCTTCGAGACGGCGACCCGAAACACCCTCGACCTCAACGCCATCCCGGTGCTCAAGGAGTTGAGCCACCTCCCGGTCGTGGTCGACCCGAGCCACGCCACCGGCAGGCGCTCGCTGGTGCCGGCCATGGCGCGTGCTGCCATCGCCAGCGGCGCGGATGGGTTGCTCATCGAGATGCATCAGAACCCCGAGCAGGCCCTCTCCGACGGCGACCAGTCGGTGACCCCGGATCAGCTTTCCAATCTGGTCGAGGAGTGCCGCCGGGTGTCGGTGGCCATCGGCCGGACCCTTTGACGAGGTGACCCCAGTGATACGCACAAGCATTCTCCCCGAGACCGTGCCGGCGCGGCTCTATGAGCGGCTGGAGCGCGCCCCCGAGCAGCGCGCCCTCGCCTTCTACCAGACCGACGGGACGACCACATGGCGCACCTACGCCGAGGTCCACGCCGCCGCCGCCGGATCGGCGGGGCGGATGGCGGAGCTTGGCGTTGCCCCGGGCGACGCGGTTGTCATCGTGCTCAGCAGCGCGGAGCCGGCCACCACCTTGGTGCTCGGTTCGCTGCTTCTCGGTGCCAGGCCCCTGCTGGTGGCGCCCCCGTCGCTGCTCGGTGCCAACTCGGACCTTCCGAGGGTGCTCTCGTCCACAGTGCGACGCACCGAAGCCCGGCTTGTGGTCGCCCCCGCCTCGATGGGCCGCGACCGTGACCAACTGGAGCGGGTCAGGCGCTCGACGCGCTGGCTCTTCTCCGAGGAGGAGGCGCTCGGCGCACCCGATGTCGACGCCGTCGCCCCTCACCTCCCCGATCCTTCCGAGGTGGTGGCATACCAGCTGACCTCGGGCACCACCGGTCTCCCCAAGGTCTGCGTCTGGGAGCACCGGGCGCTCACCGCCGCCATCGACGGGATGGTGGCTGCCATGGAGCTCAGCGAAGAGGACGTCTTCTTCAACTGGACCCCGCTCTATCACGACATGGGTCTGGTCAACAACTTCCTCACCTGCATGGCTACAGGGATCCCGCTGGTGTTGATGAGTCCACACGACTTCGTCAAGAGCCCGGCGGCGTGGCTTCATGGAGTACAGCGCACCGGCGCTACCGTCACCTGGTCGCCCAACTTCGGGTATGCCCTGGCGGCGCAGCGGATCAAGGACACCGATCTCGAAGGTGTCGATCTCAGCGGGGTCCGCGGCTGGTGGAATGCCGCCGAGAGGATCCATCACGACACCTTCGTCGAGTTCCACCGCCGGTTCGAGAAGTACGGGGTGCCCTGGGACCGGCTCCGCACCAACTTCGGATGCGCCGAGAACATCGGGGGCGCCACCTTCACCCGTCCCGGCGAGCCGTACCGGGTGGAGTTCGTTGACCGCGATGCACTCGCCGAAACCAGGACGGCTCGGGTCGTCGACCCTGCCGACGAGAAGGCTGTGAGCATCGTCGGCGCCGGCCGGCCCCATCCGGGGATCAAGATCCAGATCCTCTCACCCCGGGGCGAGGCTCTTCCCGAGGGTCACGTCGGCGAGATCGCCCTCGACACGGCGTCCCGTATGACCGGCTACCTGAAGAACGCCGAAGCCACCAAGCGGGCCATCCACGGCGACCTGCTCCGCACCGGCGACCTCGGATACATGCGCGATGACGAGCTCTATCTGGGCCGGACGGGTCCGGGAGCGGATCACGGTGCGCGGGAAGAAGTTCGATCCCAGCGACTTCGAGCCCTTTCTCCTCGAGGTCCAAGGGCTTCGCAAGGGCTGCTTCGCCGCCTTCGGGATGGATGAGACCGGGCAGGGAACGCAGCGGGTTGTCGTTGTCAGTGAGGTGACCGACCCGATCCCTCGTCCGGCCGAAGAGATCGCCGGCGAGATCCGCCGCCAGAGCTTCCTCCGGCTGGGACTCAGCGTCGACGTCGTGCTGGTCCCAACGGGCACGCTCACCAAGACCTCGAGCGGCAAGCGCCGCCACCGTCATTTCAAGCGGATGTACGAGTCGGGCGAGCTGCAGCAGGTCCAGGTGAGCTGAGATGGAGCACCAAAGCTCCGCTGTCGGCACCGCTGCCGGGTTTGACCCTGCGGCCGAGGTGTTCGTCGCCCAGTTCGCCCGGCCCGAGACGCTTCAGCCGGTCAACTTCAGGGCGTTGAGCCCCTTCTATCGGTCGCTGCTGGTGATCGACGGCACGGTGACGAAGTTCATCGAGGCCTTCACCATGGAGCCGGTCGTGGTGGAGCGGTTGTCGCAAGAGGAGTTTGTCCTCCCCGCCGATCACGAGTGGCTCGAAGCTCCTGCCGGGACAAGGGTGATCGCCCGCGAGGTGCTGCTTCGAGGCACGCTGCGCGGTGTCGTCTTCGCCCATGCCGCCTCGCTCCTGGTGACGGAGCGGCTTCCGAGCAGTGTCCAGGATGAACTGGCCACCCACCCCGGTGGGCTGGGCCGGATCATGAACGATGCCGGTCTCGAGACGAGGCGCGACATCCTCTGGTACGGGCGGGAGCGGAACGCCGTTCCGCCGGAGGGGCTCGGAGGGCGGGGCGAGTTCATCGCCCGCACCTATCGGGTGGTCCACGACGGACGCCCGTTCATGCTGATAAACGAGAAGTTCCCAGTGGGGGTGGACCCCGCTCCGTCGCTCGATTGACAGAGATCACGGAGATACTGGGGATCAGGGAGATATGGAGGGATGACAATGGAGTTCGAGTTCTCGACCGGATTCGCCGAGACGCTGGGGCGCAACGCCTTGCAAGAGGTTCAGCTGCGGCGCTTCCAGCTGCTGCTCGACGAGGTGCTCGACGGCAACGCCTTCTATCGAGCCAAGTTGGGCCGCGCCGGCATCCGCAGCTCGGGCGACGTCCGCACGATGGACGACCTGAAGCGGATCCCGTTCACCACCAAGCAGGAACTCGCCACCGACCAGATCTCCAACCCGCCTTACGGGACCAACCTCACCTACGCCCGCACCCGTTACACCCGGATCCACCAGACGTCGGGCACCACGGGCGAGCCGCTGCGCTGCCTCGACACCGAGGACAGCTGGCGGTGGTGGGCCCGCTGCTGGTCACAGGTGTACCGGAGCGCCGGCGTCACCTCGATGGACCGCATCTTCTTCGCCTTCTCCTTCGGGCCCTTCATCGGCTTCTGGAGCGCCTACGAGGGGGCCCGTCTCATCGGCGCCCTCGCCTTCCCTGGCGGTGGGCATGTCCTCGCTGCAGCGGCTCAAGGCGATCCTGGTCAACGACATCTCGGTGCTGGTGTGCACCCCCACCTATGCCCTCCACCTCGCCGAGGTGGCCGCCGAGGAGGGGATCGACATCGCCAACTCGGGCGTGCGGGTGGCCATCCACGCCGGTGAGCCCGGCGCCGGGATCCCGGCGACCAGGGCGAGGATCGAGGAGGCGTGGGGGGCGCGGTGCCTACGACCATGCCGGCGCCACCGAGGTGGGTGCATGGGGATTCGAGTCGCAGCTCCAGAACGGGCTGTTCGTCAACGAGGCGGAGTTCCTCGCCGAGGTGATCGATCCGGCCACCGGTGAGGAGACAAACGACGGCGAGCTGGTGATCACCAACCTGGGCCGACCCGGGTTCCCGGTGATCCGCTACCGCACCGGCGACCACGTGGTCGTCGCATCGGAGCCGAGCGAGGACGGCAGGACGTTCATGCGGTTCGAGGGCGGCGTCACCGGGAGGGTGGACGACGTGCTCATCGTGCGCGGCGTCAACATCTTCCCCAGCGCGGTCGAGAACCTGGTGCGGCGCTACCCCGAGATCGGCGAGTTCGCCGTCGACGTCTACCGCAAGGAAGAGCTCGACGTGATGGAGCTGCGCATCGAGGTCACGTCGGGTGACCCAGATGCGCCTGGCAACCGCTGTTGCCCGCGAGATCCACACGGGGATCGGGGTGCGTCCGCTGGCGACGCCGGTCCCGATGGGGACGCTTCCCCGCTTCGACCTCAAGGCGCGCCGCTTCACCGACCACCGCAAGGACCTCCAGTAAGGGAGGTCGCTGCCGGCTCGGTGAAATTGACTCCGATTGCGATGCATATCTTCCGCGACCTGTCTAACTTGCCTTTTGCCAGGGGTCGTCAACCGTCCCGGTAGGCAAAAGACAAGTGGTTGACTAAGGGAGATCGTCGTGGGTGGATCACGCAGTCGAGGCTCTGGCAACCTGTCCGGGTTGAGAAGACGTCTCGCAGCCATAGTCGTGGCCGCGCCTGGTGGCGGTGCCCGTCGTGCTGGCGCTGCCGGCGCAGGCTCAGATCCTCGACCCCGACTTCACCTTCGTCGGCTCGGACTTCTTCATCCCTCAACCGCTGATGCAGACCGACCAGGAAGGCGTGCCCCGCTTGGTGGGCACATTTGACCTGGTGGCCAACGGGTTCGAGGAGCTGGTCGGGCAGACCTGCGCGATCCTCGTGTTGGCGGCCAATGGCGACAGCGTCCACCCTTACAACTTTGGGCAGATCGTGACCGGGAGCAGCGAGACCGACGTCCTCGAGACGGAATCGGAGCCCAATGTCCTGAGGACCGTGCTCGAAAACCGCCTCCTCGTCCTCGGCGAGACGATGGAGCTGTACAACATCATGGTCCCCGACGACGAGGGGATCGTGGCCACCTCCGTGCAATACACGGTGTCGGTGTTCTGCGCAGAGCAGCCGATCACCACGACTACAACACCGGAGACCACGACCACGACATCGGAGACCACGACTACGACATCGGAGACCACGACCACGACATCGGAGACCACCACCTCGACAACCGAGCCAACGACGACGACCACCACGATTCCGATAACCAGCACCTCGATTTCCCAAACCACCTTGGAGACCCTGCCCAACACCGGGCCGGGTGCCGGCGGCTGGGTGAGCCTGGCGGCTGCGCTCCTGGTGGCGGGCGCCGTGGCGCTGGGGGCGGCGAGACGGCGGAGCGACGACGCTGCGCCCGACAAGCCCTATATCCTCGGGCTGATAGAGCCCTCAGGCTGACGGGAACCTGATTGGATCGGTCCGGGCGGTCTCCCCGCCGGGACCAGCCACTCCTCAGCCGGTGTGCGCGGCGTAGGCCGCCTGCCAGTCGGCAACGTAGCGATCCCAACTGAACTTGGCCGCTGCCCGCTCCCTGGCGGCGGCACCCATCCGGGCCCGCATCCCCTCGTCGGCGATCAAGTCGCCGAGGGCGGTGGCCAGGGCGTCGGTGTCACCCGGTTCCACCATCAACCCGCCGATGCCGTGCTCGACGATCTCGGGAAAGGCGCCGCGGGTCGTGGTCACCACCGGGACACCGCGAGCCATGGCCTCGATTACGGGTAGGCCGAAAGGCTCGTTCCAGACCGAGGGGAGCACGAGGATGGCGGCGTCGGCATAGAAGCGGTGCACGTCCGGGTGGGGCACAGCACCCACGAAGCGAACGCGCTCCGCCGCCTCCGGACCAGGAAGCGTGCGGAGATGAGCCGAATAGTCCTGCCCGTGGTAAAAGCCGCGTAGCTCGTCGAAAAGTGGATCTTCACGCTCGGGGTCTATGAATGACCAAGGCGCCACCGCATTTGGCCCAACCAAGGTCAGCCGGGTGCCCGGATACTCAGCGTGGACACGGTTGAACGCCTCGATCAGCACATGAACCCCCTTTTCGGGGGAAAGTCGCCCGACGAAGAGGATCTCTGTCTCCTCCCGGCCGCTGGTCCGGTGCTGGTCTTGGTCGGGAATAGCTGTCGCATTGGGGATGGCGACCACCCTGTCGGCCAGATCGGGAAAGCGCTCCCGCACCTGGCCGGCGACAAAGTTGCTGCAGCCGGCCACCAGGTCGGCACGTGACAAGTTGCGCTCAACCACCTCTCGGTCCCGATGCACTTGGGAATGGTCGTGCATGTGCAGCACCAAGCGAGCGTTGGGCGCCGCTCGTCGAAGGAGGGGGATGAATTGGTCGTAGATATGGATGTGCACCACATCGGGTTGCCGACGTCGCAGGTGTCCGGCCACCGCCGCGGCATACCCGGAGAAGGCCCAAAGCGTCGATATGACCGGTCGCCCCGAACGCACCGCGGGCGACAGCCGTTCGGCCAGGCGGCCTACCCGTTGGTCGAGACCGGAGAAGGTGGGCTGATAGGTGACCCCGCCTTCCTCGACCGCCCGATACGACCGACCGGCAGCTTGGACGTACATCACGACCTCGTGCTCGGAGGCGACGGAGCGGGCGAGGTCGTGCCCCAGCACGTCCATTGCGAATATTCGGCGGCGAAGCTTCCAATGTGGGAAGACGAAACTGATGCGGCTCATGCAGGGGTGCGGCGAACTGCTGACACCGCAGAACCAAAGAGTTGGCGACCCGCCTCCGCCAGGTCCAACGCCAGGCTGCGTCGCTTCTCCACGCCCCAGCGGAGCGCTTCGCCGTAGCAACTGAGCCGCTGCCGCCACGACAGCGGGGCGTTGGTGGCAGCGCCCATCAACCCGCCCATGTACTCCCACCGGGGCATATAGGTGCCGGCGGAGCGGCCCGTGTCGTACCAACTGCGCAGCGCATGGACCGAGCTGTAGGCCCGAAGAGACCCGGTCGGATGGTTGCGGTGGATGAAGTGCTCGGTGGGCACGAAGGCGAACGTGCCCTCGCAGAGCCAGCTCCGCAAGTTGGACACGGGCACTGGCGTGGTATGAGCCCGGCAGAGCGGTCTGCCGGAGGGCATCGGCCCTGATCAGCCCGAATATCGGGAGATTGAGCCGTTCGCGGCGCACCACCTCGCGGAAGCGCTCCACAGGGTCGGGGGAGACCACGTGCGAGAACCGGGGAATGGCGCCAAGAGGGTTGCCGTCGCCGTCGACTTGACGGGCGGCGGTATAGGCGAGCACCGCCCGGTCGTCTCCGCCGATTGCGGTTACGCAGGACTCGAGAAAGCCGGGTTCGAGCATGTCGTCATGCGCCGACCACTTGAAGAGGTCGGCTCGTGCCAAGCGGAACACCTGGTGGTAGTTGGGCGCGGCGCCGATGTTCGAGGGGTTGCGGAAGTAGTGGATCCTGTCGTCGCGCTCTGCCCATTGACGGCAGATGTCGCCGGTCGTGTCGGTGGACGCGTTGTCGGAGATGATCAACTCGAAGTCCTCGAAGGACTGGGAGACGATTGAGCTGATCGCATCCTCCACGTGCCGCTCACCGTTGTAGACGGGTAGGCCAATGCTGACTTTGGGTAGGGAAGTCATCGCAAATCCCTGTTGCTGGCTCGAACGGGTCAGGCTTGGTAGCCGAGCACCGAGACTAGGTCCCCGGAGACCCGATGGAGATGGTCGAGGGCATCTTCGCTGAGCGCGGTCCGCCAGTCACCCGGTGTCCCCTTCCGCATGTGGCTGTTGACGTCCTCTTCCCCCTGGGACCTGCCACCGGTCGCCCGTTGGAAGCTCTTGCGATCGGCCAGTGAGTCCAACTCATCCCGCCGCGCCGGGATCTCCAAGAACTCGAACAGATCTCCGAGAAATCGGCGGTGATCCTCGGCGATCTGCTCGTAGCGGAAGATGCGGACCGGTGGGTCGGCGACCGCCCACGAGCGGAGCGCGTCGAAGTAGCCGAGCTTGGCGATGGCGTCGATCGTGTAGTGGATGCCCTCCTCCTGGGACATGGCCGAGAGATCGCGGCGCATCCCCGGGATGACCCCGATCGGCTTGTGCGAGTAGCGAGCGGCGTAGTACCACGAGACCACGGCATCCCTCGGGTCGCGTTGCACGAAGAAACTGCGGTGAGCGGCCGGCTTCGGGAATCTCCAGGTAGGTGGGATGTGAGATATACAGGTGGGTGACGATGGTCCGCTCCGGGAAGGGATGGTCGATGTGGGCGTTGGCCAGGCCCACGTCGATGTAGGGCGCGACCCGCAGCCCGGTGTGGCGGTAGAACACCTCGTCGTTGTAGATGTTGCGCAGCCACTGGCTGGCGGTGCGCTGGACACAGCAGTGGTAGACGTTGGTGAATGGGGAACGGTGGCTGACACCGAGACCCGCCCGGCGCCGGAAGGCGGCGAGCCGTTTGCTCATCTTGGACGGTCGCTTCTCGGCCTGCATCGGCGAGGAGGCTAGCGGGCCGGAAAATGCCTTTGGGTCGCCAGGAGTGGTACGCTCGCCACGCTAAGTGACGGGAGGGAGCTCTGGGGATGTTCGAGTCATGAAGGTGGCGATCCTGGCGGGGGGTCTTGGCAGCCGTCTGGCTGAGGAGACCGAGATAAGGCCCAAGCCGATGGTGGAGATAGGTGGCCACCCCATCTTGTGGCACATCATGCGCCATTACGACCACTTCGGGTACAACCAGTTCGTCCTCGCCCTCGGTTACAAGGGCGACCAGATCAAGCGCTACTTCTCCGACTACCTCGCCAGCATGTCGAGCCTCCGAGTGGACGTGGCAACCGGCGACATTCGCGTCCACGACGGGGACGCCGCCGAGAAGTGGGTGGTCGATCTCATCGAGACCGGTCGGTGGACCAACACCGGCGGGAGGATCAAGAGGCTGGCGCCCTGGCTCGGTGACGAGACCTTCATGCTCACCTGGGGGGACGGTGTTTCCGACCTCGACCTGTCCCGGCTTCTCGCCTTTCACAGGTCACACGGTCGGCTCGCCACGGTCACCGCGGTCCATCCCCCCTCTCGATTCGGCAACCTTCAAATCGAGGGCGAACGTGTGGTGGACTTCTCGGAGAAGCCGCTCGATGTGGGATGGATCAGCGGGGCGTTTTTCGTCCTCGAACCGGGGATATTCGACTACATCGAGGGCGACGACACCCTCTGGGAACGGGAGCCGATGGAGAACTTGGCCGCAGACGGTGAGTTGATGGCCTACTGCCACGAGGGCTTCTGGCAGTGCATGGACACGATGAGGGACAAGGCGCTATTGGAGCGGCTCTGGGACGGCGGCGAACCGCCCTGGAAGATCTGGGACTGAGCGATGCGAGTAATGGTCACCGGCCACAACGGCTACATCGGCACCGTGCTAGTCCGGCTCCTCCAACAATCGGGCCACGAAGTGGTGGGCCTCGACAGCTACCTCTTCGCCGATTGCACTCTCGGCCCCGACTGGCCCGACATCCCCGCAGTGCGCAAGGACCTGCGCGACGTCGAGCCCGACGACCTTTCCGGGGTAGAGGCCATCTGCCATCTCGCCGGGATATCGAACGACCCGGTTGGCGACCTCGACTCGGACACGACCTACGCCATCAACCACCACGCCGCGGCTCGGCTGGCCGAGATCGCTGCCGCCGTCGGCGTAGAGAGGTTCGTCTTCTCCTCGTCGTGCAGCATCTACGGCGCATCGCCGGGCGCATTCGTCACAGAGGGGTCGGAGATAAACCCGGTCACTCCATACGGGTTCTCCAAGATCTACGCCGAGGGAGACATCCGGGCGCTGGCCTCGGCTTCGTTCAGCCCGACGTGCCTGCGGAGCGCCACCGCATACGGGTACTCACCGCGGGTCAGGGCCGATCTTGTGGTCAACAACCTCGTCGGCTTTGCCGTGACCGAGGGCAGGGTCCTGATGAAGAGTGATGGCAGCCCGTGGCGGCCGCTGGTGCACATAGAGGATATTGCCCGGGCCTTCGTCGCCGCCGTCGAGGCGCCCAGGGAACGGGTACACGACCAGATCCTCAACGTGGGTAACTCGGAGGAGAACTACCAGATCCGTGATGTGGCGGCCATCGTGCAGGAGGTGGTGCCGGGGAGCGAGATCGTCCTCTCCGAGACAGCAGGGCCCGACATCAGGGATTACCGGGTCGACTGCTCCAAGATCGCCGAGGTCCTCCCCGCCTTCGCCACCCAGTGGACGGTGAGACGGGGTACCGAGCAACTCTACGAGGCCTTCGTCAGCTACGGCATCGGGAGCGACGCCTTCCTCGGGAAGCTCCTCCGTATCCAGCATGTTCGGTCGCTGCAGGAGGACGGCATCCTTGGCGCCGACCTCCGTCTGCTCAGCTCGGCCGGTGGCGCCCGTGCATGATGTGCCTGTGCATGATGTAATCGCGGGCTGCCGGATCTGCGGGGCAACCGAACTGTTGCCGGTGCTCGACCTGGGGTTGGTCCCTCTCGCCGACGAGCTTGTGGCGCCCGGTCTCGCCGCCGAGGACGAGCACCGCTACCCGCTCACCGTGGTGTTCTGCCCGCGATGCTCGCTGGTCCAGATCAAGGAGACGGTCCCACCGACAGTGCTCTTCGACGAGGACTACCCATACTTCTCCTCGTTCTCCGACCAGCTCTTGGAGCACTCTCGCACCCATGCCGATGGCTTGGTCGACGAGCTGGGCCTCGGGGGGGACAACCTTGTCGTCGAGCTCGCCAGCAACGACGGGTACCTACTCCAGTGGTTCCTCAAGGCGGGGGTCCCCGTCCTCGGGATCGACCCGGCACCGGGGCCAGCGGCCGCGGCGGAGGAGAGGGGCATCCCTACGATCCGGGACTTCTTTACGCCCGAGTTGGCGCACCGGTTGATGGCGGACGGAGTGAGGGCCGACGTGATCCTGGGCAACAACGTGCTCGCCCATGTCCCCGACCAGAACCGGTTCGTCGCCGGCATAGCGACCATCCTCGCCCCCGAGGGCCGGGTCGAGATCGAGGTCCCCTACGTGCGCGACATGGTCGACAAGTGCGAGTTCGACACCATCTATCACGAGCACCACTGCATTTTCTCCGTCACCGCGCTCGCCACCCTCTTCGGCAGACACGGGCTCGACCTCGTCCGGGTGAGGCACTTCCCCGTCCACGGCGGGTCTCTCCGGGTGACCTTCTCGGCGGTGGCAGAAGCCGAATCGTCGGTGGAGGAGTACCTCGAGGAGGAAAGGAGGATCGGGCTGACAGAGCCTGGGTACTACGCCGCCTTCTCCGATCGGGTGGAGCAGGTGAGGGAGGACCTGATCGACCTCCTCTCCAAGCTCACCGCCCAGGGGGCGAAAATCGCCGCCTACGGCGCTGCGGCCAAGGGCGCCACCCTTCTCAACTACACCGGGGCGGCGGAGTACCTCGAATACGTGGTGGATCGGAACGACCACAAACACGGACTACACATGCCCGGCGTGCGGCTCCCCATATTCCCACCCGAACGGTTGCTCGACGACCAGCCCGACTACCTGCTGATACTGGCCTGGAACTTCGGGGACGAGATCATGCGCCAGCAAGCGGAGTACGCCGCAAGGGGCGGGCGCTTCATCGTCCCGGTGCCGCAACCCACCATCCTGTGATCGGCCGAAGCGACCTGCGCCCCCTGGTGGACGATGACCTCATCGACCTCGGCGCCTCCGCCTCCTGCCCGAGTTGTGGTGCCACCGGGCTGCTCGCCTTCTTCGCGGCGCGGGGGATCCCGACGCAGAGCTGTGTGCTTCTGCCCGACCGATCCGCCGCGGTGGCGTACCCGATGGGGGACCTGGTGCTCGGGCTGTGCCCCCGCTGCGGGTTCATCACCAACGTCTGCTTCGACCCCGAGGAGGTGGATTACGGACAACCCACCGAGGAGTCGCAGGCCTTTTCGCCGCTCTTCACCGAGTTCGCCCGCCAACTCGCCGGCGACCTGGTCGAGCGGTATGGGTTGGAGGGCCGGACCGTGCTCGAGGTGGGGAGCGGCAAAGGCGACTTCCTGATGCTCATGGCCGAACTCGGCATCGGCCGGGGGATCGGGATCGACCCCGGGTTTGGCCGGCCCCCGGTCGGGGAGGTCGGCGATGGCTCGATCGAGCTGATCCGTGCCTTCTACGGCGAGGAGCACACCGGGCTGACCGGCGATCTGGTCATCACCCGCCACACCATGGAGCACATCGCCCCGGTGGGCGATTTCTTCAGGCTGCTGCGGCGATCGGTCGAGACCACAGAGGGAGCGGCGATGTTCACCGAGGTCCCCGACACCGGCCGCGTCCTGCGCGAGTTCGCCTTCTGGGACATCTACTACGAGCACTGCTCGTACTACACGCCCGGCTCGTTAGGTCGCGCCCTGCGGGAAGCCGGGTTCACCGTCACCGATATCGGGCTCGGGTTCGGCGACCAGTACCTACTGGCCCACACCGTCGTCGGCGGATCGGCCGATCCGCTGCCGATCGAGGAGTCTCCCCACGAAATGGGCGACATGGTGCTCGAGTTCGCCACCGGCGCCACCCAACACATCGAGGCTTGGCGGGAACGACTCGAGGGTGCGGCCGAGGGTGGCAAGCGAGTCGCCATCTGGGGTGGCGGGTCCAAGGCCGTCGCTTTCCTCACCACCATCGGCGTCGGCGACGCGGTGGCGGCGGTGGTGGACATCAACCCCTACAAGCAGGGGATGTTCCTCCCCGGCACCGGCCACGAGGTGCTCGCACCCGAGATCCTCATCGAGATCAATCCCGACCTGGTGGTGGTCATGAACCAGATCTACAAAGAGGAGATCCGCGCTCGACCTCGCCCGCATGGGTCTGAGCCCCGAGGTCGTGGCGGTGTGAGATTGGGTTCTGGGTTTTGGGTTCTGGGTTCTGGGTGGGGGAGCCCCTGCGAAGGTCGTTGAGATATCGACCACGAATGGAGGGTGGCCGCCGGACAGACCTGGCTCTTGGCTCAGGGCGCCCGGTCCGGTGAGTGGTAGGTGTGCCCGAGGGGACTGGTCCAGATGAAGTGTCCTGGTTTGGGTTGTTCGAGTTTCCAGCCAGCCTCGTGCTTCAACCGGTGGTGGTGGCGGCAGAGCGGTCCGAGGTTGTGGGGGTGGGTGCGACCGCCCTTGGCGTAGTCCACGGTGTGGTCGAGGTCGCTGTCTCGGGCGGGCATGCGGCACCCGGGGAAGACGCACACCGGTTGGCGGGCCAGGATGTAGCGGCGCTCGGTGGCCGTGGGTCGCCTCCGGGTGGTCCCGTTCCATACCACTTGCCCGTCTCGGGGTCGGTGACGCTCACCCGCCACTCGCCTCGCTCGTTGGCTAGGGCGACTTGGCGGGCGATGTCGGCGATGACCGGTCCCCACCCCGGTATCTCCCCGGGTACCTCGGCCAACCCGGTGAGGGTGGCCAGGTCGACGGTGATGTCCACCGACCCGGCGGGAGCGGCTGACAGCCCTCTCCCGGTGACCAGGTCGGAGAGCACGTCGGCCCTGATCTGGTCGATGGTGCGCAGATCGCCCGTCCGTCTTGGCTCCCCTTGGCCAATCGGTTGACCCGTTCCAGCATGGCGGCGACCGCTTCTGGGGGGAGGTTGAACGCCAGCAGGTTGGCGGTGCCGTCGGGGTTGGCCTCGGCGATCACTCTCCGTTGCTCGACACCGGCCTCATAGCGGTGCCTGGCGTCCTCGGGATCGATGGACACGGTGAGGCGGCGCAGCCGGGCAGCCAATTGCCCGGTGGTCAACCGGGGTGCTTCCGCCAGCACCACCCGGGCCGCTTCCCGGGCTTGATCCTCGGTGAGGTGCCGGTGTGATCGCAGATCACCCGGGCCCGGGGGAGGTCGATGGACCCGGCGGAGAGGGCTTGCCACACCTCGGGGAGCCGTTCCACCAGGTCCCAGGCGACCCCCAGTTGGATGTCGGCGGCTCGGCGGGTGAGGTGGAGAGCGGCTCCGATCTCGGCGGAGGAGTCCCCGTCGAGGTCGTTGATCCGCTCCGGGCGTGAGGCGGCGTCACCCGGTGGGGAGAGAGCGACTTCCATCATGTCGGCGTACATCTGCGCCTGGAAGTGGGAGACCAGCCGAGCTCTGGCTTGGAGCACGATCACCATCTCGTGACCGTTGAGCAATGACCGGTCGATCTTGCTCAACAGCCACCGCCAGCTCGGGACCCGGCGCCATCTCCGCCAGGCCATCGGGAAGCACGCTTCTCGGCGGGCACTCCTTGACCGTATCGAACATGTGTTCGATTGTACGTCGGAGCGCGATCCGGGTCTAGACCCTTGATCCCGAATCCGAGAAGAAATCTCGACGAAGAAGTGATCAGCCGACCTCGTAAACCTTCATCACCTCGTCGCCGTAATGGTTGATCACTTTGACCGCGATCCTGACCCGTCCCCGGCTTGGGGAACGGGGGCTGACGGTGGAGTAGAGCGTTGCCCAGGCGTCCTCGTCGATGTCGGCGCACAGCGTCTTCTGGTGCCGCTCGTAGGGCTTGTCGCCGCCGGTGAAATAGGCGTGGCGGACGAAGAAGCTTTCTTGGTGGTACTCGGTGTCGATGAACCAGCAGGCTTTGTGGTCGGTTGAGTCGGAGCGGACCTCGCCGGAGCTCCGGAAGACGCCGGCCTTGGTCCTTCCGTCTTCCGACTCAACCCACAACCCACAACCCACCCTCCATTTGACCTCGCCGCCCGAGGTTGTTTGACTCGCCCTCTTGTCGGCGGGGTAGTAGGCGCCGGCGGATCGGGGGTCAGTAGTGACCACATCCCGTAGGGGCCTAGCCAGCCGACCGCGTAGTTGGGTGCTCTGGCTGACGCTGTCTGCGCTCACATCGATGACGATGGCGCCGGCACCGGCCCTCGCTCAGCAGCCGCAGCCCTTCGTCGACATCGCTGGCTCGGTTCACGCCGAGTCGATCGTCGCCTTGGCCGAGTGGGGCATCACCAAGGGCTGCAACGACGCCGGGACGCTGTTCTGCCCGGAGGACCCGGTGACTCGCGCCCAGATGGCCTCGTTCCTTGCCCGGTCGTTCGTCACCCCCGACTCGGAGTTCGACTACTTCGGCGACGACTCGGGGAACACCCACGAGGACTCGATCAACTCGATCGCATCGGTGGGGATCACCACCGGATGCGGCAGCGGTTCGTCCTACTGCCCTGAGAGCTCGGTGACCCGGGGGCAGATGGCGGCGTTTCTCGCCCGCACGCTCGACCTTCCTCCCGGTCCCGACCGGTTCGGTGACGACGGCACGAGCACCTTCCAGGACGAGATCAACTCGCTGGCCGAAGCTGGGATAACCCAGGGGTGCAACGACACCAGCTTCTGTCCCGATGAGCCGGTCACCAGGGGACAGATGGCGTCGTTCCTGGTGCGGGCGCTCGAGTGGCTGGACTGCACGTGAGCGACGTCGGAACCGATCGCCGCACCTTCATCAAGGCACTGGGCGCAACCGCCGTGGCGGGCACCGCGGCTGTCGCCCTCGGGACCATGGCCGACCCGGCGAGGGCTGCCACCGACATCTCAGGCAAGAAGTCGGGCACCCAGACCTACAGCGACGACATGGTGGTGCCGGCGGGGAAGACGCTCAGCCTCGACCCCGACAAGGACACCACGCTCAAGTTCGCCGGGGATCTCACCGTTCGCGGCACGTTGCGGATGAAGCCGGCAAGCCGGGGGATAAAGCACGAGATCCGCTTCACCAACGGTGGCACCCTCTGGGTGCTGGGGGCGGGCAAGCTCGACCTCAAGGGGACCTCTCGGGCTCCCTGGAACCGCACTGGGACCAGCGACACCTGGGCTTCGAGCGACATCCTCAAGGTGACCCCGGTCGCCAAGGGCGACTACACGATCCGCAACTTCAACAAGGGGGGCAACGTTCCCTCCACCAACACCTCCCGCGGTACATACAAGGCGGAGGTGTTCAACCTCACCCGGAACGTGGTCATCCGCGGCACGTCCTCACAGCCGATGGAGCAGATCCACGTCATGTCCTCCTCGCCCCAGAAGATCAAGTACGCCCTGGTGCGCTATGCCGGGATCACCACCGAGGTGGGGAAGTACCCCATCCACTTCCACTTCTGTCATGGCGGCTCGCGGGGGAGCATCCTCCAGGGGGTCGTGGTGCGCGACTCGAACCACCACGGGTTCGCCATACACGGCTCGCACGGGGTGACCCTCAAGTCGTGCATCGCATATGACGTGGTCGGCGACGCCTACTGGTGGGACCTTCCTCCCGGGGACGACGCCACCGACGAGGTGAACGACACCAACGACATCGTGATCGACCGCTGTCTGGCGGTGGAGGTGCGTACCTCCGACGGGCTTGCCACCACCCCGCGGGAGCTGACGGGGTTCCTCCTCGGCGGTGGCAGCGGCAATGTGATCCGCAACTCGGTGGCGTCAGCAATCAGGTTCGGCGCCAACTCCTCTGCGTTCCACTGGCCGAGCCAGGCAAACGGCGTGCCCAACGAGTGGGTGTTCGAGGACTGCCGGGCCCACAACAACGAGACCAACGGGATCTTCGTCTGGCAGAACACGGCCAGTACTCCGCACTTCATTGACAACTACCTCGCCTTCCACAACGGCCAGTCGGGGATCGACCACGGCGCCTACAACACCAAGGGGTACCACTACCGCAACTCGAAGTCGGTGGACAACGGGGTCGACGGGCTCACTCAGCACGCCCAGTGCACCCAGCCGGAGAACAGGCTCACCGACGAGCGGCTCTCCTTCGAGAAGGTCGTGTTCTCGGGGAGCCCGGCGATCACGCTGACCGTCCACTCCTTGCCGTGCTCGCTCGGCCACGCTCTACTACCAATGCACCTTCGACGGAGCGATCGAGGTAGATGACCTCGGGCTGGAGCGGGGCTGGTACGACTTCGTGGACAGCGGGGTCGAGCCATCCGACTTCGACATCGTGACCTTCCACCCCGACTCGCTGATCCGGGTGCAACGAAGCGACGGCAGCGCTTTCAAGATCACTTCGGCCGGCGGTGTCGAAGAAATCGGCGCCTTCTGGGACGGCTGGAACACGCTCGGCTCCGACAACGGCAACGGCGGCGGCGGCGGCGGCGGTGGAGGTGGCGGCGCCCCTCCCCCCGGGAACGAGAACCCCGATTGGGAGCCTGGTTGCGGCAACGAGTGAGCAACGGACGAGCCGGCGTCGCCATATTGGCGATCGCGGTCTGGTTGCTCCCCGCATCGCCGGCGCGGCGGCGGGGACCTTCGCCGACGACGACGGCAACGTCCACGAGGCGGCCATCGAGGCGATCGCCTCCCAAGGGATCACTCTGGGCTGTCAGGAGGGCCTCTACTGCCCAGAGCGGGTGGTGACCAGGGGGCAGATGGCGAGCTTCCTGCAACGCGCCCTCGACCTTCACTCCCGGCGCCGACGCTTTCAGCGACGACGCGGGCAGCGTCCACGAGGAGGCGATCAACGCCATCGCTCGAGGCCGGCATCACCCTGGGCTGCGACACATCCGGGACCCGCTTCTGCCCGGCCCAAGCGCTCACCAGGGCGCAGATGGCGAGCTTGCTGGTGCGCAGCTTCGCCTTCCCCGCCTCGAGTGCCGATGTATTCGTCGACGACGAAGCGAGCGTCCACGAGGAGGCGATCAACGCCATCGCCGCCGCCGCCATCACCGCCGGGTGTGACGAGTCGGGTACCCGCTTCTGCCCAGATCAGACGGTGCGGCGTGATCAGATGGCGAGCTTCCTGGCGCGGTCGCTCGGTCTGCTCGAGACGGGACCCTTCTCCTGCACCCGGGTGGTGGGCTTCAGCCAAACCGAGCAGTGGTTCACCGGCGGCGGCTTCGAGCCAGTGGCTGGCGACGCAGAGTGGGAGCTCCTCTGGGAGCCTGGATCGACGATCGAGAAGTGGGCCGATCCAGCCTTCGTCGGTTGGAGCAACCCCGTCGTCTCGGCGTGCACCGCCGGGTCCCCAGACCGGCTGATACTCACCGTGACCGGCGCCGAACGGTCGGTGGCGACGCTGGGTCGAGGACATCACCTCGGCGGTCGCCACCGCCAAGGCGAAGTACCCGGGGGTGGCGATCGTCCTCCAACCGATCGTCGGCGGTCCCGACGAGCAGCTCTGCCCAGGCGTGCGCCGAGAAAGCGTGCGGGCCTCGTTCAACCATCCCATCATCGACCAGGCGATCGGCATGGTGGTGGCCGACGCCGCCGGAGTGGCCAGCGGCGCCTCACCCGAGGTGCGAAGCTGCGCCGACTACAGGGACGATCTGGGTCACCTCACCGAGACGGCGGTGGGGCCCATCGGTGAGGAGATCGCCGAGTTCTATTCCGACTGAGACTCAGACGATCTCCCGATCGCGTAGCACGCGGTGGAACTCGCGGGCGATGGGGATCATCCGATCCATTGGGAAGTGGGCGAAGTCGATCTGCTCCTTGACCCCCTCGAGCTTGAGCACCCGGTCGACGTCCACCACCGAGATGTCGTGCTCGGCGGCGATGTCGGCCAGTGCCAGGTCGAACTCCATCCGTCGCAGGTTCTGGGGAATCCTGACGAACTGGTAGGTGTGGGTCAGGTCGCCCGGGCTCACTGTCAGGGTGTTGAACACGACGACATGCGCCCCGGTCCTCTGCTTGACCTCGGTGACGATCCTTCCCATGTTGTGGTGGAAGTCCTCAACCGGGATCTTGCCCAAACCGGTGAAGTTCTCCCGCATCCACGTCACCCGGTCGAGGTGCTCCATGACCTCTCCCATGGGCGTGGTGAGCCACCAACCACCGGGGTCCACCAGGTAGCCATGCTCGTCGTTGCGATAGAGACTTCGGCTCAGGTCGGCAGCGATGGAGAGCACAACCACTGTCTTGGGGAAGCTGCCGAGCGAAGCAAGAGCTGGGACGTGGAACTCTGGCTCGAACAGGCGGGGTTCGAAGGCATCGGGGGGCAGCTTGAGGTATTGGCCCGCCTCGGCCACCGCGTCGGGGTCAACACCGTCGAGCGCTTGGAGTAGGAAGTCGGAGCGTGCGTCCGCCACCTCACCGTCGCGCATGATGGCGCACACCCCGTCGAGGTCCTGCTCGATGAAAGGCTTGGCGGCGAACACGGTGGGGAGATCGCAAGCGCCCAGCATGTAGATGCCCAACCGGTTGTCGCTCTTGCCGTGCCGGAAGACGGTGGCGCTGCGAGTGGTGAGCTCGCCACGCACCCGGAAGCGGGCGCTGGCGGCGAGACCGCGCATGGCCCGCTCGGTCCGCGAGTCGTCTCCGGCCTCGCTGCGGAGCGCAGCCTGGCGGTAAGTGCCCCTCAGCCGGCGCTCGATCGCCGAGTTCTCACCGGCGATCTTCCGCACAAACCGCTGCATGTTGCGCGCCAAGGCGCTCATCTGGCTCTCCTCACGACTGGGCCACCGGCTCGGTGACCACCCGGAACTTGCCGGTCGGTCCGGCCGCCGGATCCTCCTCGGCGGTGGTGGTGAGCACGGCCAGCGTGTCTCCCACCTCGATGACATCGCCAGGCGCTGTCACCACGTGGCGCAGCACGCCGCGGTCGGACGACACCAGCCTCCAAACGAGGCTCACCCGCGTGGTCTTGGTGCCGGTCTCCACCTTGCGCCCTGCCAGCTTGATCAGGTACTTCGCCGAGCGGTGGACCTCGAGCGTGGTGAGCTCGTCGGCGACGATTTCGACCAGGGGATCGCCGTACCCGACCTCGGCCCCTTCGGCGACGTGCCACTGCAGCAGCCGAGCCTGACCCACCCGGCGGTCGAGATGAGGGAGGTTGAGGTCGTATCGCATCTCAGCCCCCGGCGCCGATCTGAGCCACCAACGGGCGGGGCTCAAAGAAGCCGATGTCGTCGAGGACACGGACCGTCTCCTCGGCGAGCGCCTCGGATGCCGCCGCCGAGTAGCGGAGCGGTGATACCACGTGGTCCTCGCCGCCGAGCTCGGCTACGAGCCGGTCGGCGTCGATGAGCGCAACCCCGCGGGACCTTGAGAGCCTGACGAGCGCGGCATCGAGCCGCAGTGCCCGAAGGGAATATGGCTCCGGACGGGTGCGGTAGGCGTCACCGCCCTCTGGGTCGACCGTGGATGCGGTGAACCAGATGAGATGTGGCCCGGCCTCGGCACGCACCGCCGAGATGAGATCGTCGGCGGCGGCGGCGAAGTTGGTGGCGTTTCCGCCTTCCAGCTCAGAGGCAACGGAGAGGACCACGGCGTGTGCTCCGCTACCGGTGATGCTGGCAGGCTCGAGACGGTCGAGAGCGACGTCGGGCAGCCTCACCACCTCGACCGCAGGGGCCGAGCCCCGCAGCCGGTGGATCCGCTCGGCGAGACGCTCGGCAGCGTCGGGGGGTAGCAGTGCGGAAGCGGTGTCGGGGGCATCGGCTACCGCGATCCGAAACGGATCCATCCCGCCAAGTATCTGGTCGTCGTTCATGTGGAGCGTTCCACCAGTTGCTGCACTGCGCTCACCGTGCGGAAGTTGTCGAGATCAACCTCGGAAGGATCGACCTTGACGCCGAAGCGCTGCTCGAGAAACCCGATGAGCGTGAACACCCCGAGCGAGTCGATGATCTCCTCTTGGAGGAGATCGGTCTCGGCGGTCACCGGGAACGAGCCATCCGACAACTCGGATTGGACGAACTGGAGGATCTCATCACTGACATCGCTCATGATTGCAAGACCAAGATCACAGGACATACCCCTCAACGGCACAGCCGGCCGGGTGCAGGGCCCGGCGGAACGCGGATGCCATCATCGGCCGCCGGAGCCAGAACCTTGAGACCGGGCACTATCACCGTAGCCGGTGCCCGGCCACCGTCATGTCCTCCTCTCGCCATGCGGTCTGCGCCACTCGAGGCGGTACCATGCCACCGCAGCCACCCGGGAGAGCAGCAAAACCGATGACCTCGTCGATGAGCACCGCCGACGCAATCCGGACCTTCATCGTCGACGACCTTGGCTGGGAAGGGTCGGCCGAGGACCTGAGCGACGACACCTCCCTGTTCGAGGCCGAGATCCTCGACTCGATGGGAATCCACCAAATGGTGGCGTTCATCGAGGAGGAGTTCGACATTGAGGTCGCCGACGATGATCTGGCCGTGGCCAACTTCGAGTCGGTGGGGGCCATCGCCCGGCTGGTCGAGACCCGGCGGCAGCCGGGCTGAGGTGACCGGCACCTCAGGGGGCAACGACCGCCCCCTGCACCTGGACGCAGCCGACGGCGCCTGGAAAACGGTCGGAGACGACCGTATCGAAGGTCCCGGGGGGGCGTGGGTCCGGGTCGGCTTCATCGAGACGGCATCCGGGAATCTGTTCTCGGCGGTGCACGGACCGCCAGCCCAGCCTCGCGGCGTGGCGCTGATCTGCCCGCCGCCGCTCGCCGAGGGGCCCCGCAACTATCGGCGCGAATTCGACCTCGCCGACGCTCTGGCCGCAGGCGGGGTGGCGGCGATGCGATTCCACCCCATCGGAACTGGGCAGAGCTCAGATGGCCCGTGCACGCTCGGATCGATGTCGACCGATGCCTCAATCGCCCTGGCGGCGCTCGTTTCCCAGCTCGGCGACCTGCCGGTCGCGGTGGTCGGGACCCGGCTGGCCGCCGTGGTGGCGGCGCGCACGATCCCGGCGGGAGGGACCCTGGTTCTCTGGGACCCGGTGGTGGACGGCTCGGCTTACGCCAAAGAGGTGATGCGGGCGCGCAGGCTGTCCGAGCTGGCTTCGGGGGAATCCGGCAAGGAGGGCGACACGGCGGACGACGGCACGGTTGACGTGGTCGGCTACCCGGTCGAGAAGGCGCTGCTCGATGAGGTGAGGTCGCACCCACTTGCCGAAGTCGAGAACGCATCCCGGCGGACCCAGGTCGTTGAGATGACCCGGAAGGGGACACCGAGGCCGGCGGTCCTCGACCTCGCCGAGCAATGGCGGCGCGACGGGACGGACGTGCGGGTTGACGTGGTAGCGGCTGCCGAGTCGTGGTGGTTCGGCTCGGCCGGCAAGGGTGGCCGTCTCGAGGTGGAGGTGACCGCCACCGAGGCAGTGACCCTCACCCTCGAGTTCCTCCTCGAGGAGGGACCGTGGTGACGGCAGCACCGCCCATTGAGCGGGCCATGTTCGTGGATAGCCGGGAGGGTCCTCTGGCCGCAGTCGTGACCACGCCCCCAACCCCGAGCGACACCGGGGTGGTCATCTGTCCCGGCGGCTGGTACGGAACTTCGACCAACCGCAATCGAGTCGTGGTGAGGCTGGCGAGGGCCATCGCCAACCTCGGGCACACCGTCGTCAGGTTCGACTGGCACGGCGTGGGCGACAGCAGCGGGGAGATCGACCGCTTCGTCCTCGACCGGCCCTTTGTCGACGATGTGGTGGCGGTGTGCGACTCGCTGCGCGAGGCCGCCGACCGGCTGCTCGTGATCGGTGTCTGCTTTGGCGGGCGGTCGGCGCTGGCGGCGGCGCCGCAGTTGGAGAGCCTGTCCGGGCTGGTGCTCGTTTCCTTCCCCTTCCCGGCCGAGCAGACCAAGGCCGACTGGAGGGCACGCAAGATGGGATGGCGGGGCGTGGCCAATGTGGCGACCAATCCCGAGCTATGGCGGCCTGCGGCGAGGTGGGCCACGCGCCGGTTGCGGCCAGCGCCGGCCGGGCCCAAGGCGCGTCACATCACCCTCACTCCCGGCTCGTTCCGGGCGGACATGGGCGAGCTGCGCCAGCGAGGGGTCACTGTCGATCTCGTCTTCGGAGCCGACGACCTCGAACTCGTCTCGTTCGAGACGCTCCGCCAGGGACCGTTGGGCGACTACCTGGAGCGCTCCCGGCCCGGGATCGAGGTCGCAATCACCGACCGGGGCGATCTGAGCAGCTTTCGCTCGCTTGAGGCACAGGACACCGCCATACATCTCATCACCGACATCGTGCGCCGGAGGGTGTGACCGCGCTCCGCATCACCAGTGAGCAGAGGCGCGCCCGGCTGGCGCGGCGGCACCTGCTCGCCACGAGATCGGACGACCCGATTGCGGTCGCCGGTGCTCTTGTTGGGCTCCACGCCACCGACCCGGCATCCGTGCTCATGTCGGCCACCGCCCGTATGAACCCACCGGATCCATCCAAACTGGAGAGGGCGCTCTACGAGGACCGCTCGCTGGTGCGGCTGCTCGGGATGCGCCGCACGGTGTTCGTGGTCCCCGTCGATCTGGCTGCGGTCGTTCAGTCGGCCGCCACCGCCGACATCGCGGCCAAGGAACGGCGCCGCATCGTCCAACTGGTCGTCCTGGCGGGGGTTGCGGACGACCCCGAGGCATGGCTGGCCGCCGTCGAGGGGGCGACGCTCGAAGCGCTCGCCGCTCGGGGAGAGGCCACCGCCGCCGAGCTCGTGTCAGATGTCCCCGAGTTGGGGGTGCAGGTCGAGGTCAACCAGGGGAAGAACTACGCCGGGAAGATCGGGATGTCCACCCAGGTGCTTTTCCTGCTCGCAGCCGAAGGACGCATCATCCGGGGGCGACCCCGAGGGACCTGGTTGAGCACCTTGTACCGGTGGGCACGGAGCGAGACATGGATACCGGGAGGGATACCAGAGATTGCGGTTGACGATGCCAGGACCGAACTGGCGCGCCGCTGGCTAGCCGCATTCGGCCCGGCGCACCGCGGCGACCTCCGCTGGTGGACGGGATGGTCGGCCCGCAACACGGCAGCGGCTCTCGATGGGCTCGACGTGGTGGAGGTAACCCTCGACACGGGTCCCGGGCTGATGCTGGCCGGTGATGCCGAGCCGGTGGCCCCGGTCGAGCCCTGGGCCGCGCTGCTCCCCGCGCTTGACCCCACCACCATGGGGTGGTCGGAGCGCTCCTGGTACCTCGGCAATCACCGCCCTCGGCTGTTCGACCGGAGCGGCAACGCCGGCCCTACCGTGTGGTGGGAGGGGCGGGTTGTCGGGGGGTGGGCGCAGCGCAAGGACGGCGAGATCGCCGTCCGCTTTCTCGAGGAAGTCCCGGCCGAGGCGGTTGACGCGGTAACCCGTGAGGCCGATCGGGTAGCCGGTGTCCTTGGTCCGCTGCGGGTGACGCCCCGTTTCCGGACGCCGCTGGAGCGCGAGCTCATCTCGTGAGGCTCAGTAGCCGCTGAGGACCCCGATCGACCTGCCGTACTCCATCGACCGCCCGAAGATCCAAATCGCGACCGGCAGGAGGAGCAGGTTGAAGGCGGCCAGGGCGATGAGCGACTCGGGGATCCCAAAGCCTGGGATGGCATCGCCCGCCGGCATCAGCGCCTTCCGCAGCCCCTGGTTGACGTAGGTCTGCGGTATCGCATAGGCCATGATTTGAAGCGGTCTGGGCAGCGCCTCGATGTTGAAGAACTGTCCCGACAGCACCTGAGTGGCCAGCATGTAGAGCGTCAGAACCGGATCCCCCTTCTTGGCCAGCACCTTGATGCTGGAGGAGAGGATCCCGATGCCCAGCCCGGTGCCGAGACCGAGCACCAGGATGAGCAGCGCCACCCCGAGCCCGGACGGGTCGAACACGGCACCTAGCAGGGTGGAGATCAACACCATCACCACGATGAGGAGGAGCCGGAGACCGGTCGGCCACACCACCATGGTGAAGGGGAGAAGCCGCCAGGGGACTGGCTCCACCAGCAGCATCTCCCAGTGACCATGGAGCATCGCCGCCTCCAACTCGAAGCTGAGCCCGTTGACTCCGGGGGCCAGGATCATCATCCCCACGAAGCCGAGGATGACGAAGGTGTAGTAGTCGCCGCCGACCTGCGGGCCGTTCACGTTGAGCTGTGAGATGAAGTAGAAGATCACCACCGGCAGTAGCTGGCTCACCTGGCCGAGCCAGAACCCGAGGGGGTAGTTGGTGGAGTAGTTCCACCCCATCCGGAAGAAGGCCCGGGAGATACCGGCGGCGCGGCGCACACTGAGCCCGGCAGCGGAGAGGGCGGCGCTCATTCCGTCACCTCGCCCTCGACGATCTTGCTGAAGAGGCGGAGCAGCGGCATCTTGGTGTGACGCAGGGCCACGATCTCGTCGACGTGACCGTCCAGCGTGGCGAGCAGGGCGCCGGTGGGGGCGACGGTGGCCACCGTCATCTGGGTGCCGTCCAGCTCGATCAGCTCCACGCCATCCATGGCTGCCAGCCGGATGCTGGCCTCGGTCGCCATCGCCTCGGTTTCGAACTCGATCTCGACCGTGGACTCCTCCCACTTGGACCGCATCACTTCCAGGTCGCCCCAGTAGATGATCCGGCCCTTGTTGAGCATCGCCACGTTGTCGTGCAGTTCCTCGACCTCCTCCAACCGGTGCGAGCTGATGAGCACGGCGACCTTGTCATCCTCTGCGACACGCTTGATCAACTGGACCAACCCGTAGGCTGCGACCGGATCGACCGAGGAGGTCGGCTCGTCGAGGATCAGCACCCGGGGACGGTGAAGGAGTGCACGCCCCAACTGGAGGCGGGCCCGCATCCCCGACGAGAGGGCGAACCCGACACGATCGCGGGCATAGCTCAGGTCAACCATCTCGAGGACCTCGTCGATCCGCCCGTCGATGTCGCCGCTGTCCATTCCCTGGAGGCGCCCGTGGAATTTCAGGTTCTCGACGCAGGTGTTGCGCAGGTAGAGCGAGCGGTCATCCGCCGGCATGAAGCCGACCAGCCGCCGCACCCGCGAGGACTGGCGGGTGGCGTCGAGCCCGCAGACCAACGCACGCCCCTGGCTCGGCGTGGTGAGACCGGTCAAGATGCGGAACAGAGTCGACTTACCGGCACCGTTGGGCCCGACGACGGCACAGATCTCGCCCGCAGCCACTTTCAGATCGACCCGGTCGAGGGCAGTCACCGCATCCTTGCTCGAGGACCGGATGAGGACTCGAAGCCAAGTGGGCGAGGGGATGTAGACCTTCGAGACGTCCTCGACGGACACGAGTATGTCGCCCAGTGCGACATCGGGCATTGAAATCTCCCTGCTCACGGTGGTGGCACTTGCGGGCTCGCGACTCGGCAGTCGCAGGCCAGGACGGGGCCGAGGCGCGTCATGCCCACAGTTGACCCGGTCGATGAGTATATCGGCGCCACCCCCCGACCCCCTGAGCCCTCGTTTTCAGCCGCCCTCGAAGAATGTCGCCAGTTGCCCGCCGAGGATCTCCTGGCCTGCGGTGTCGGCGTGGCAACCGTCGCGGGTCACGTCCGATGGGAGAGGCCCCTGCGGAGGGCCGGCGAGGACCTCTCCGGTGGCGACGAGGTCGGCAGCCAGTTGCGCCATGCGCTCGGGTCCGCCGTCGCCCGCGATCGTGCAAACGTGACCTTCGCTGTACGAAGGCTGCGGCGACACGTAGACCGGCAGGTCGGGGGCGGAGACCTTGATCTCCTCGAGCACCGCCATCGCCCTATCGACGTCGTCCTGACCACCGCCCTCGAAGGTACAGAGCTGCCACCAGATGGCGCCGGTGTCGGGCTCTTCGCGAAGCTGGCCGCGGAAGATCGCCCAGAGACGGCTCCCGGCCTCGACGCCAAAGGCCCAACGTCCCACCGTCCCCCCGCCGTACCGGCCGAACCTGGGCCAGAATTGGGTGCCCCCCAGCGCCGTGTAGCCGTCGATGGCGTTCTCGGTCATCGAGCAGCCGATGTAGCCGATCGAGCCTTCGACAACGGTGGGTTCGCCCACAGGGGCGGTGGGCGCAGGGCCGCCTGCAGTCGTGGGGGCCGCCACCGAAGGGGCGGTGGTCCTCGACGGCCTGGTCGGCAGGGTCGTCGAGGGACGGCTGGGCCGGGTGATGGTGTCCCGGGGAGGACCGGTCGACTCGGTGCCGCCGGTCGCTCCTCCATCGCAGGCGACCAGCGCCAGGACGATCCCGACGCACAGCAAGAGACGGGGGTGCTTGAGGCGCATTGCCGGGCGATGGTAGGGCGGCCCTGGTGTCAAGCCACTCGGCGAAGCTCCCTCCGCAGCCCGGTACGCTCGCCGCCCGATGAGCGACAACCCCAGGCTCGTGCTCCACGTGATCGACTCGCTCGGCACGGTGGGCGGCGCCGAACAGCAGCTAGTCGCCAACCTGCGCCGGTTCGCTGACCGGCGGTTGCGTCACGCCCTGGCCGTCGTCTACGAGGACACCGCGGGGAGCCGGAGCAGCGAGGTACCCGACGAGGTGCCCATCCACCTGCTCTACCAAGGTGGCGCCCGACCTTCGGGCCGCTGGGACCTGGTGCGGAGCTTCGATGGGGCTGTAACCGAGATCCACCCACACCTCATACACGGATCGCTGGCCAACGCCGGGCTGGCGGCCCGCCTGGTGGGGATGCGGCGCCGGATCCCGGTGGTGGAGAGCCTGGTGAACATAAGCCACGAACCGGTCCGTGTGACCGACAACCCGGGGGTTACTCGGCTCAAATTGGAGGGTCACCGGTTGCTAGATCGGATCACGATGCGGACTGTGACCCGTTTCCAAGCTCTGACCCCGGCAGTGGCCGAGTCGTGGGAACGGGTCGTCGGGCTGCGCCCCGATCGGATCGAGGTCATCCCGCGAGGGATCGACCTGGCTGAGCTCGACGCCGGCGGCTCCCGCGCCGAGGCGAGGCAATCGATCCTCTCCGAGCTGGGCCTGGCCGACGATGCCTTCGTCGTGCTCGCCGTGGGCCGGGTCGAGCCACAGAAGGGCCACCGCTACCTGGTCGAGGCGATGCCGGCGATCTTGGAGCAGGTCCGCGGCGCCGTGCTCCTGGTGGCGGGTCGGCCCGGAGCATCCAGCCCGATGGTGGAGTCCCTCATCGAACAACTCGGTCTCGCTGACCGGGTCATGCTCCTCGGTCGGCGTTCCGACGTACCCCGGTTGTTGGGCGCGGCCGACGTGTTCGTCTTCCCCTCGTTGTTTGAGGGTCTCGGTGTCTCGCTGCTCCAGGCGATGGGCCGGGCTCTGCCCGTGGTGACTACCAACCGGCGCCCGATGAGCGACGTGGTGGACGACGGCACGACCGGGGTGCTCGTGCCCGCGGAGGATCCGGCGGCGATCGCGGCGATGGTGATGCGACTCTTCGCCGACCCGGCACAGCGGAACCGGCTTGGCGCTGCCGCCCGCCAAGAGGTCGCAGGCGAGTACGACGCCGATGATGTGGCGGCGAGGGTGGAGCGGTTTTACCTGCGAGCGCTCGACGAGCGTGGCAGCTGAGCGGTCAGGTCTTTCAGGTCCATTTGGCATCCCACCCCAGCATCGCCTCCAACTCCCGGTTGTCGGCGGCGAAGGTCTCGGCGAGCGCGGTGGCGATCTCTGTGTCGATCTTCTCCTTGGCCGGTCCACCGCTACGCGAATAGCTCCAGTTGGCGAACTCGGGCGGCCGCCACGGCTCCAGTTGGAGGAAACTCACCACTAGGTCGAAGGTGGCGGGCGTGTCGGCGTAGAAGTCTTCGCTGCGGATGACGAGGAGTTGCTCTTCGGGATAGTGCTCCAGCCACTTCTTGAGCTGGACGGCGTAGCGGCTTCGACCCGCGTACGACAGCATGTTGTGGTTCCACGGGTCGTAGCCGGGGTCGGCCATCATCCGCTCTTCCTCGCCTGCCAGCCGCTCCGGCTCGGCCTCGAGGGCGGCGGCGAATTCGAGCGGCTCCACCCCGAGCCTGCGGTTGTGCTGCCAATGCGAGAAGGCGCGTTTCACCGGATCGCGCAGCATCACCACCAGCCTGGCGCCGGGGACGAGTGCTGCCGCCCGCTCGGCGGCGAGCGGGTGAAACATGTAGTACGGGTCGGCTTCGAAGGTGATCGTCCCCCGCCGACGCAGCGGGAAGTGCGCCAGGTACCACCCCGCCCCCTCGGTGTAGCGGCGGGTGAAGAACTCCACTTCCTTGCGGAGCGACGGCACCACCTGGGGATGTGCCCCCAGATAGCGGTACAGGGAGCTGGTGCCTCCCCGCTGGACGCCGATCACCAGCAGCTCGGGTAGCGCTCGCCAGCGAGACGTCGGGCGGCGCATGTTCACGCGTGCGATGGCGATCCTCCTCCGGGTGGAGAAGGAGAGCCGCTCCCTCAACGCATCGCGGGCGCGTGACGTCAACGGGGGACGCTCCGGCATGGCTCGCAGTCTACGACCGAGTCGTCACCAGCCCGATGGCGGCGCGAGATTGCCCCCATGCCGCTCGCACCCCGGCGCACAATGGGCGGATGAGACTGTATGCCGATCTCCCATCAGTGCGCCGGCGCCAGATCCTCGGGGACCTGTTCGTGTTGGGATGGATCGTTGTCTGGATCTGGGTCGGGCTGTTCCTCTACAACCTGGTCGCCTTCCTGGGCATCCCGGGTGAGCTCCTCGAGGATGCCGCCCAAGAGGTCGCCGGCGCGTTCGGGGACGTCGCCGACACTTTGGGCGATGCTCCCTTGCTCGGCGATGCCCTGGCCACTCCATTCGATGGGGCCGAGTCGGCCGTATCGGGGATCGCAGATGCCGGCCGGTCACAGCAGGAGGCGGCCATCCGTCTCGCCCGCTGGGTCGGCGTGGTAGTCGCCGCCCTTCCCATCGCCTTCGCTTTGATCTTGTGGCTACCCGGCCGCCTGCGTTGGATCAGGGCTTCCCAGGTGGCGAGTGCACTCCGCAGCGACACGGCGCTGTTCGCCATGCGCGCAATAGCCAACCGTCCCGTCCGCGAACTGGCCGCGATAGACCCAGCGCCCGGTTCAGCGGTTCTGCGCGGCGACCACCGTGTCATCGAGGCGCTGGCAGCTCTCGAACTTGGGGCGATGGGTGTCCAGCAAACCGGCCGAAGCAGGTTCATCCGGTGGGCAAGATGCTGACCACTAAGACGGCAGACGGCAGACGGCAGACGGCAGCCATGCACTGATTCCGGCCGGCGAGTTGCCTTCACTATTTCGACCGAGTGTCTTTCATCCGACCGGGACGAGCTGGCGAAGCTCACGAGGAGAATGTCGCAGGCGGGTCATGCGGTGGCCGCTCGTACGGGCGCGCGCTACCGGCGAATCTGCGGCGACGTTCGCTTGACTGGAAGGGGGGTCGTTGTCAGCGCGCCATTGCAGGCAATCAGATGCCCACATCATCAATCTTGACGATGACAAGGAACTGGGTTGGCGTGATGCTCAGCCAATCCGGTTTGGAAACGAGAAAGAGGGAAAGCTAAAAGATGTCGACGAAGACCAAGGGACAATTGAGCGTCTGGCGCATCGTGACGGCGTTCTGCACCTGTGGACTGTCAATATTCGTGGTCGGGATCCGCAAGTCGGTGGCCGACAGCAAGGTGCTCCGGACCGCCTGACCACTTGGGTACCTGTCGATACGAAGGCCCGGCCACAGCGCTGGGCCTTTCCTTGTGCCGAGCAGCGCCCCTCGGGGCTGGGCACATCCCCGCCCCTGGGGGCCAGTGTTGTTAGGCCGCACCCCCCGCGATGTCGAGCCACCATTCGGCGATCTGCTTCGGCATCCGGTAGAAGTTGTCACCGTCTTGCGCGTACCTGGTAACGGGCCAGACTGTCCCGTTAGCTGCTTTCGCGTACTTGGAGATCCAGCCGAGATCGGCACGGAGGTTGTTGGTGCCGTACGACGACGACGGGTCGTCGAGGGCCGGTCTCACCACCTCAATCAGTTCGTTGCGGGTTGCGCCGTCTCCGTCGAGGCTGGCGGTTGCGATCCGGGTAACCATCCTTCGGTGATGGGGGTAGCAGCGGTCATACCACCCATCGACCCCGTTCCCGATCCCAAATCCCGCTGTAGGGCACCTCGACCGCCACATCGTCGATCTCGGCGGCGCTCGGTGCCCCACTGGAACTCCCCCACTCCCTGAGCAACTGGGCGATCGCCGCAGTGAAGGCGGACAAGTCGTCCTCGCCCTCGGTTGTCAGCGTCAAGGAATATTTCACCATTTCTCCATTCGTTCTAGCAACCCGGTACAGATCGCATCTCCACGAACCCTAGAGGCCGTCTCCTGCGTTGTCAAGACGGAATCGAGGAGCCTTGTACGTTCATGGTCGTTTCACCCCGTCTCAGGTCCTGTATGGATGCCCAACGGGATGCGGCCAACGGGTGCGGCGAGATCAGGTAGCGACCGTCAGCGACCGACGGCCTGCGTCAGCCAAGAATGCACCGCCCGAGGACAGGGCGGGGCGGGGGCCTGACAGCGGGTTGGCTACCGATCCTGGGGACTACCGAGATGCGTGCCGGAAGCGAATCAGGAGCGCATGTTTAGCCCGGCCATCGCTCAAGCTGTTCGGTGCCGCCGACGATAGGTGGTCTCTATGGAGAGAACCCCCACCAACACAACGGTCGGCAATTTCGCAACAGGTATGGCCGCAGGCCCGCTACCTCACTGTTCAGCATGCCAGGAGCCCATGGGACGGAAGTGGCGATTCTGCCCGGCCTGCGGGACGACGGCAGAGGCCGCCACCGTTTCATCCGATCAACCTCGGGCAGCCACCTTGGCGTGTGTCGTTCTTGCCCGCAATGGGCACGAGACGTGGGCCTGGAAGTCAGTAGATGAGTCGCAGAAATGGGCGGTTGCCTGGGGAGTGTTCGGGCGGCTTTTCCTGGTTCAGCTTGCCTTGATGATCGTTTTCTTCATCGTTGCGGTCGCGCTGGCGATTAACTGACCCGAACCGTCGTGCCGCGCGCCGGATCTGGGCCTGAGGGTCAGATGCCAGGGCGCAGTGCAACGTGCCAGACCGCAGACGGCGACAACGGAGACGGATCGGTTGGGCATCGGGCTGCGCCACCAGGACCACGCCAGCCGGCGAACCCGCTTCTGATTGTGAAGGTGGGTGAGGACGTGATCGCCCCACACCAGACGACCTTTGTAGAGCTAGTGGTCGCCCTCCACCACCAGCCGCCGCGCCACCTTGTACGCCACCGGCGAGCGCGCCCCGCTTGGCAGCTTGGATCGGGGTCAACAGAGTGCCGAGATCATGCCGATGGTGGAAGTTTGGCCCGGAATCCTATGGCCCGCTTTTGCGGGTCCTCGACGAAGTCGGGGCGTGAGCATCGTCGCCATACAACGCGATGCCTCGCTCCGCCCACCACAACGCCTGGTCGAAGTTCTTCGCCTTCTGATGTCTGATCGCCGCCTGCTTGTACGTCTCCAACAGTGGCACCTTCCCAAGCCGGGTCACTAGCGCTGGCCGGATGCTCTCCATCTCACCGTCGTGTTGGCGGCACACGTCGTCGTAGTCGTCGAGTGCCGAGCCGAAGCTGTCTCGCGCCCGATAAAGGGTCGCCTCGAGCTGGCAGAACATGAAGTGGCGATCGATCGGGTCGGGATCTGTGACGAGCAGCTGGCGCAGCGTCTTGACCGCCCCGATGGGATCGGCTGGCAATTCGTCCATCCAACTCATGTCGTAGCTGTCATCCATCTCATCGCCCACGATTACATCCGAAAGACCGGTGCGCATCGTTGGATCCGCCTTGCGCCGCTTGGCCGGTAGCCCAAAGTCCTCGGGGTCATGGTTGAGAAAGACTCCGTAGACCCCGTCCTGGCCGACGATCACTCCCTCCAGCGCGATTGCCGGACCGTGCTTGCCGACGAGTTCAAGGAGACCGGGGCGGTAGCGGGCAGCGTCGTCACGCGATAGGTGCCCGACCTTCAGCCCACTGATCCACGCCGACACCGCGTTTGGGTCGAAGGAGTTGTCGACTTCGGCGACAAGGAGAGCGATGATCGGGATTCGCCCCGGGTCATCAGGATCAAGCACGCCGACGAGGCGTTTGAGGTTGTCGGAGTAGAAGGACTCACCGACAAGTGCCAGCGTCTCACGGCCACCGAAGCGGTGAGCCTCGACGTCCTGCACCATCCAAGCGGGGCGCGCATCTTCCGGTCGGCCTGCGGGCTTTTCGCTACTGCCGCCCCCGAAAATCCTTCGCAATAGACCCACGGCTGCACCTACTTCGGCCCTCGCGAACCTAGCGAAGACCGATGCGGCGTTGGATGCGGCACCGATATCGACGGACCATCGCACCCTGCTGCCGAACAAGCCGTCCTAGAGGGGATCGATTGGCACCGAATGACCAGCGGCGGCGACGAGCTCGACCACTGAGACGGCAGACGGCAGACGGCAAGGCAGCAAATGCACTGATTCCGGACCTGCGAGTCCGCCTCAGCTATTTCGACCGAGTGTCTTTCATCCAACCGGGACGAGCTGGGCGAAGCTCACGAGCAGAATGTCGCATGCGGGTCATACGTTGCCCTCATGTTCGCCGCCGTCACATCAGCGACCCTCGTCGGTGTGGAGCCACGCCCGGTCCGGGTGGAGGTTCACGTCGGCGGTCATGTTCCGGCGCTTCGGCTTGTCGGGCTACCCGACACCGCGGTGCGTGAAGCGAAGGACCGGGTGCAGGCGGCGCTGCAATCGTCCGGGTTCCACATGCCTGACCGCCGGGTCACGGTCAACTTGGCCCCGGCCGACCTGCCAAAGGCAGGATCGGCCTACGACTTGCCGATCGCGCTTCGGGTTGATCGCGGCGTCGGGCGAGGCGCCGCCTGCGGTGGCCGATGTGGTGGCGCTCGGTGAGCTGGCGCTCGATGGGACGGTTCGTTCGGCGAGAGGGGGGATGGCGGCGGCGGTCGTGGCGGCCCGATCGGGACGGCCCTGTCTGCTCCCGCCGGCCCTTCTTGCCGAAGGCTCGCTGGTGAAAGGCGCCGACACGAGGGCGGTGACCTCCCTGGCCGAGGCGGTCGCCGTTGCTTTGGGGGCGCCCTCGTCCACCTCGGCCAGCCGGCAGGCGCTCGCCGAGGAGCCGCCCGACCCGCCCGACCTGGCCGTTGTGAGGGGTCAAGCAACGGCGCGCCGGGCGTTGGAGGTGGCCGCTGCCGGAGGTCATCACCTCCTGATGTGGGGCCCGCCCGGCTCGGGGAAGACGCTGTTGGCGCGCTGCCTGCCGGGTCTGGTACCGATGCTCTCGCCGGACGCCGCGGTCGAGGTGGCCCAGGTGTGGTCGGCCGCGGGTAGGAGCGACTCGCCCCGGAGGTACCCGCCCTTCCGCGCCCCGCACCACACGGCCACGGTGGCAGCCCTTGTCGGCGGGGGGAGCGGCATCATCACCCCGGGTGAGGTCTCCCTCGCCCACCGCGGCGTGTTGTTCCTCGACGAGCTCGGGGAGTTCCCCACGAACCTGCTCGATGCTTTGCGCCAGCCGGTTGAGGAAGGATGGGTGCTTGTGGCCCGGTCGGGGCGATCGGTCCTCTTCCCCGCCGACGTCCAGCTCGTCGCCGCCACCAACCCGTGTCCTTGCGGCTTCGACGGTGATCGGGCGGTGGCGTGCCGCTGCCGGCCAGCAGGGGTGGAGCGTTATCGGCGACGGCTCTCTGGGCCGCTGCTCGACAGGTTCGACCTCAGGGTGGCAGTGAACCGGCCCGATTCCTCTGCTCTCTCCGGTCCCGGAGGGGAGAGCAGCGCCGATGTGAGGATGCGGGTGATGGCCGCCCGCCGGCTCCAAGAGGAGAGGGGGTCGCTAAACCGGTCGCTCGATCGACGGCGGCTCGATGCCCTCCCGTGGCACCCCGCCGGTGTCACCCTGCTGGAGCGTGCCGTGGAGAGGAGCGCCCTGAGCGGACGCGGGTTTGACCGTGTGCGCAGGGTGGCGCGCACCCTGGCTGACCTCACCGCCAGCGAAGTCGCCGCCGAGGCGCACATCGCAGAGGCTCTCTCCTTTAGGGAGTCCTGGTGATCTCCGAGGCGCGTGTCGTGCTGGCCTGCGTAGGGCTCCATCCGGAGCGGTCGGCTGCATTGGTGGAGCGTTTCGGGTCTGCGGAGGCAGTGGTCGCCGCCCTTCGGGTGGGGCGTGTCAGCGCAGCTCCACCGTTGCGCGAGGCGGCATCAGTGACCGCCGAGGAGTGGCGCCGGCGGCTCGCCTCGGCACGCTGCTCCATCTTGGGCAAAGACGACTCCGGCTACCCGTGCTGGCTGTCGGCGCTCCCCGGCGCTCCGGATGCGATCTTCGTCAAGGGCAGTGTCCCCAAGCGCCCCGGGGTGGCCGTGGTGGGGACCCGGACGCCGACGGCCTACGGGCTGCGGTTAGCGGAGCGTTTTGGGGCGGCGCTCTCGGTGGCGGGGTGGCCGGTGGTGAGCGGGCTGGCACGGGGTGTCGATGCCGCGGCGCACCGGGGCGGGTTGCACGGACCCACCCCGGGTGTGGCGGTGCTCGGCTCGGGCATCGACGTTTGGTACCCGGCGGGCAATCGACGGCTCGGGGAGGACCTGATCGACGCGGGCGGTGCCATCGTCAGTGAGTACCCGCCGGGGATTCGACCCGAGCCTTGGCGGTTCCCGTTGCGCAACCGGATCATCTCGGGGCTGGCGGTGGCGGTTGTGGTAGTCGAAGCGCGGCCCGATGGTGGGGCCTTGATCACCGCTCGCTACGGGCTGGAGCAGGGCCGGGAGGTACTGGCACTGCCCGGTGACATCGACCGCGAAACGTCGGTGGGGTGCAACCTCTTGATCCGCGACGGCGCCCTCCCGGTGCTCGGTGCCGATGACCTGGTGGAGGCGCTGTCTCTGCTGACCAACGCCCCACCACCGGCTGGAGGTGACACCGACACCGATCCCGTGGTTCGCCTTGCCGGGCCGGTGGGACGCCCCCTCGATTGGATGGCGACCGAGTTGGGATGGCCCATCTCGGACTTGCTCACCCGGGTCACCCAACTCGAGTTGGAAGGCAGGGTGCGACGGCATGCCGACCTGGTCGTAGCCACGTGTGTCAAGGCGTGAGCAAGCCAAGCCGGCGACCAATGTGCGCCGTAGCATGACGTCGTGTCAGCACCCGCCATCCCGCAGTGGGCGGCGCCCGCAGTAGAGCAGATACCTCGACAGGGCGCGCCACCACCGGAGGCTGTCGGAGCACACCGTCGCCGCCTATCGGGGCGACCTCGCCCAGTTCATTGCCTTCTGCGATCGCTCCGGTGTGGCATCGCTCGCCGACATCGACCGGCGCCACGTGCGTCGCTTCCTGGCACATCTCGACACGCGCCGCTACGCCCGTCGCTCCATCGCCCGCAAGGCCTCGGCAGTACGTGCCTTCTTTGCCGATGCCACACGTGCGCGGCGAGCTCGCCCTCAACCCGGCCGACCAGGTTGCCCGGCCGAAGCGTCCCACGTCATTGCCCCATGCGCTCCCTCAGCGCACCATCCGTGAGATCCTGGAGAGCGTCGATGGTGACGACCCACTGACTTTGCGCGATCGGGCGCTGCTCGAGGTGCTCTATGCCACCGGGCTGCGTGTCTCGGAGGCGTCCGGGATCACAGTCGACGACATCGAGGGCGCCGATCGGGTGAGGGTGATCGGCAAAGGTGGCACCGAGAGGGTGGTCCCGCTCGGGATCCCGGCCCAAGAGGCCGTCGCCGCCTATCTCCGCTCCGCCCGGGCGCGATTTGGAGACAGATGCTTCCGGTGAGGCGTTGTGGCTCGGCATGCGGGGCGGGCCGCTTGGCACCAGGGGAGTGCGTCGGGTGGTGCGGCAACGGGCGGCCACTTTCCCCCATGCGCTGCGCCACTCCTTCGCCACCCATCTGCTGGAGGGTGGCGCCGACCTGCGTGCCGTCCAAGAGATGCTCGGCCACCGCGAACTGGGTACGACACAGCTTTACACTGCAGTCACCCGCCACCACCTCCGATCCACCTATGAGCGCACCCATCCGAGAGCATGACGTGAGCGACCCGGTCCACCGGCTATGGGAGCAATGGAAGTCGATGGCGGATTCCGAGGCGCGCGAGGCACTCATCATTCACTACGCCCCACTGGTCAAATTCGTCGCCGGGCGGGTCGGCGCCGGCTTGCCGGCCAACGTCGAGAACTCCGACCTGGTCAGCTACGGGGTATTCGGATTGATCGACGCCATCGACAAGTTCGACCTCAGCCGGGGCTTCAAGTTCGAGACCTATGCGATAAACCGGATCCGGGGAGCGATCCTCGACGAGTTGAGGGCTCTCGACTGGGTGCCCCGGTCGGTGCGCGCCCGCGCCCGCGAGATCGAGAGGTCGCTCGCCGAATTGGAGCACCGGCTGCAGCGCTCTCCCAGCGAGGAGGAGCTGGCCGACCACATGACCATGGAGTTGGACGACCTACAGGATGCCCTCGCCGAGATCTCCAACCTCGGCATGGTGGCGCTCGACCAGATGCTCTCGCCGGAGCGGGGCGGAGCATCGGCCGGCGACATGGTCCCCGATCGTCGTGGGATCACTCCCGAGGCGGCCTTCCAGGACGAGGAGACCCGTCAGATGCTGCATGACGCCATATCGCGTCTCCCCGAGCGGGAACGGCTGGTGCTTGGTCTCTATTACTTCGAGGGTATGACCCTGGCTGAGATCGGGAAGGTGCTCGGTGTCACCGAGAGCCGGGTCTGCCAGATCCACACCAAGTCGGTGATGAGCCTCCGCAACCGGATGGCCGAGCCGGCCTCTTCTTGACGCCCCGTTTCCCCGGGGGAGGGCGACGGCTTACACTCGCGGCCATCACACACGCCCGCCGTCCTCCATCGGTCGGAGCGGCAGCGCTTCGAGGGAGGAGCCGGCAGGTCTGGCTGCGCCGCAGTATTCCCGTCACTGGGACTCGGACGGCACCGGTGGGCGGAGGAAGTAACCGGAACATCTAGGAGCCAAATTGGCCTACGTCACCATGAAGCAGCTGCTCGAGGCTGGCGTCCACTTCGGGCACCAGACTCGGCGGTGGAACCCCAAGATGCGCCCCTACATCTACGGCGAGCGCAACGGGATCCACATAATCGACCTCCGTCAGACCCTGGAGCTCACCGAGCGCTCCGCCGAGTTCGCCCGCGATTTGGCCACAGGGGGCGGGGTGATCCTCTTCGTCGGCACCAAGCGCCAGGCGCAGACCGCGATCGCCGAGGCGGCGGACCGCTCCGGGATGCCATACGTCAACTTCCGTTGGCTGGGCGGGATGCTGACCAACTTCACCACCATCCAGAAGCGCATCTTCTACATGAAGGAACTGGAGCGGATGGAGGCGTCCGGGGAGATGGACTCCCTGCCAAAGAAGGAACGGTTGCGCCTCCGTCGTGAGCTGCTCAAGCTCCAGCAGAACCTCGGAGGTGTGCGCTCGTTGACCCGCCTTCCCGACGCCCTCTTCGTGGTCGACCTCAACGTTGAGCACACCGCCATTCGCGAGGCCGCCCGGCTCGGGCTGCCGGTGATCGCATTGGTCGACAGCAACTGCGACCCCGACCCGGTGACCTACGTCGTCCCAGGCAACGACGACGCCATACGGGCGGTTGACCTCATCGCTGGGGTCATCGCCGATGCGCTGCGCGAAGGGGCCGGGATTGCTTCCAAGGAGGACGAGGTCTTCGAAGGGCCCGGTGGCGTCGATGTCGACACTGCAGTGCCAGAGGGGGCCCTAGCCGTGGTCGAGCCCACTGCCGACAGGACGGCTGATGTCGGAGCGGCGGGCTGATGGCCGAGGTAAACACCGCGGCGGTGAGCGCAAAGGACGTCCAGCGGCTTCGACAGGCGGCATCGGTGGGGATGATGGATGCCAAGGCGGCGCTAACCGAGGCGGGCGGTGACTTCGACCGCGCCTTCGAGATCCTCCGTGAGCGGGGGCTGGCGGCGTCGGCGAAGCGTGCCGATCGCAACGCGACCGAGGGGGCGGTCGGGTCATACCTCCACCGCCAAGCCGGGCGGGTGACCATCGGGGCAATGGTCGAGCTGGCTGCGGAGACCGACTTCGTCGCCAAGAGCGACGAGTTCATCACCGCAGCCGACGAGATCGCAAAGCACGTCTCGTGGGCAAACCCGACCTGGCTGCGCGCCGAGGACGTCCCCGAAGAGCGTCTCGATGAGGAGCGCCGGGTTGCCACGGTGCAGGCCGAGAACGAGGGGAAACCCGTGCACGTCGTCCTCCGTATCGTCGAGGGGAAGATCCAACAGTTCCTCCGCCAGAACGTGCTGTACGAGCAGGAGTTCGTCAACCCGGCCGTTTTCGAGGGCTCGGTGGGGGAGATGGTGACCCAACTTGGCACTCGAATGGGGGAGAACATCTCGGTGACACGCATCGCCCGCCTAGCCGTCGGGGAGCGCTGAGCCTTGACCGAGCGACGCCGAGTAGTACTGAAACTCTCCGGCGAGTCGTTCGCCGACCCCGAGCTCGGGTACGGGATCGACCCCAAAACGGTGCAGCGGGTAGCTGGCGAGATCGTCGCCGCCCACGGCGAGGGCGCCGAGATCGCCGTCGTGGTGGGTGGGGGGAACATCTTCCGCGGCGTCTCGTCGCAGGCCTCGGGGATGGACCCGGCGAGCGCTGACTACATGGGAATGCTGGCGACGGTGATCAACGGGCTGGCGTTGCGCGACGCTCTCGAAGCCACCGGGGTGGCCACCAGGGTGCAGAGCGCCATATCCATGCAGCAATTGGCCGAGCCCTACATCAGGCTGCGCGCCATCCGGCACCTCGAGAAGGGGCGGGTGCTGGTGCTGGCTGCTGGGACCGGCAACCCCTTCTTTACCACAGACACCACGGCGGCCCTCCGGGCGGTGGAGATCAATGCCCGGGTGGTGCTCAAGGCGACCATGGTCGACGGGGTCTACGACGCCGACCCGGTGACGCACCCCGAGGCGAAGCTGCTCTCCGAGCTGACCTACATGGACGTGCTCGCCCAGGAGCTGAGGGTCATGGACTCCACCGCCATTACCATGTGCAAGGACCACGGCCTACCCATCGTCGTGTTCAACATCACCGTCCCCGGGAACATCGTCAGGGCTGTCAGGGGAGAACGGATAGGGACCCTGGTTCATTGAGGCGGAGTGCGGATGATCGATGACCTGCTCGCCGAGGCTGGGCTCAAGATGGACCAAGCGGTCGGCCATGTCCAAGCCGAGTTCTCCACCGTCCGCACGGGTCGTGCCAACCCGGCCATCCTCCACCGGGTGACGGTGGACTTCTACGGCACCACCACACCTCTGCAGCAACTGGCATCGTTCTCGGTGCCAGAGCCCCGACTACTCCTGATCGCGCCATACGACAAGAGTTCGGTGAGCGCGATCGACAAGGCGATCCGCAGCTCCGACCTCGGGCTCAACCCGTCGTCGGATGGCTCGGTGCTCCGGGTTGCCTTCCCCCCGCTCACCGAGGAGCGGCGGCGCGAGCTGATCAGGCTCGTGCGGCACATGGCCGAGGAGGGCAGGGTGGCGGTGCGCAACGTGCGCCGTCACATAAAGGAGGACATGGAGGCGCTCACCGGAGAGATCTCCGACGATGAGATCCGCCGAGGTGAGAAGACCCTCCAAGAGGTGACAGACAGCCATACCCACCGCATCGACGACCTGCTCGGCCACAAGGAGTCCGAGCTGCTCGAGGTCTGACATGGCAGAAGGCCAAGGTGGCGAGGGTGGTGAGGTGGTCCGCTTCCCCGGGCGCCGCCACCCGTCGGCTTGGGAGGAGGCGCCGGCCGAGGAGCAGCCGGGCTACCAAGACGAGCCGATGCCCTGGGAGGAGGAGAGCGAGGAATTCGACCTCGATTGGTCGGAGGCGCCCGCCACTCCCACGGATGTGCCAACCGCCAGTCCCGGTGAGGGCCCGCCACCCGCCAGTTTTCGCGACGAGCCTCCCGCCCCGCCCGGTGCCGACGAGCGCCCCCGACCGTGGGAGCGGGCAGGACCTGAGCCCCCCGAGGATGAGGCTCTATCGCCGGATCCTGACCGCCCCTACGGCATCGAGAGCTCACCCGAGCTCGAGGCTTACACCCACGAGGACTATGTGCTGGCGACCACCCAGGAGTACCAGGGCCTGGCCGAGGCCATCGCCGCCGCCGAGCAAGAGGAGCACGAGCCGCAGGCCGTTGCCGCCTCCATGCCTGGGCTCGAGACCGGTGTAGTCGGTTTCGAGGACGTCATCGGGGCCGAGGGGAAAGAGATCGACGACACGCCCCGGGCCCGCTCCGACCTGGCGGTTCGGGTGGGGACGGGAGTTGCTCTCGCCGCCCTATTCGTAGCCTCATTGTTCGCCGGTGGTTGGTGGTTCTTCGGCCTGGTGGTGGCGCTCTCGGCGGTGGCGTTGATCGAGCTCACCAGGGGTCTGCGGTCCGCCGGCCTCGTTCCCCTCACCCTGTTTGCCCTGGTCGGGCTGCTCGGTGCCGAGGTCGCCGCTTGGCTCTCCGGGCCTGCTGCGGTGGGCGGCGTCGTGGCGCTGGTGATCGTGGTGGTGCTGCTCTTCTATGCGGTGGTTCCGAGGCGCCAGGCCCTGGTCAACGCCGGTGCCACCGTCCTCGCCGCCAACTGGATCGGGCTCCTTGCCTTCGCTTTTCCAATAGCCCGAGCCCCCGAGCCTGTGGCGCTGATTCTGGCCGCCGTGGTCGTCACCGTCGCCTTCGACACGGCGCAGTACTTCGCCGGCAGGTCGCTCGGACGCAGGCCACTGGCATCGGCTGTCTCACCGAACAAGACGGTCGAGGGCTATGTCGGCGGGATCCTGGTGGCGATCGTGGTGGGGGTGGGGCTCTCGCTGATCGACTTCTTCGAGCCCATCGGGATCGGGGCAGGGCTGGCGCTCGGCTTGGCGGTGGCGGTGCTCGGCATCGTCGGCGACCTCAGCGAGTCGTTGTTGAAGCGGGCCCTCAAGGTCAAGGACATGGGCGGGATCCTGCCCGGCCACGGCGGTGTGCTCGACCGGATCGACGCCATTCTCTTCGTTGTGCCGGCGGCCTACGTGATCTACCTCTGGGCCGGGTACCTGTGATCTCATGAGCCTGGTCCTGCTCGGCGCGACCGGCTCCATTGGCACCCAAACCCTCGAAGTGGCCTCCCGGCTCGGGATCGAGGTGACCGGGCTGGCGGCGAAGTCGCCGTCCGATCGAATCGTTGCCCTGGCCGAGGCCCACCCCGGGGCCGCCGTCGTTGTGGTCGGCGGCGCCCTCGAGGAGCGAGCCCGTCTCACCAGCCTCTTGGGCAGCCGGGTCGCCTTCGGGGCGCAGGCGGTGGACGGCCTTGCTGCCGAAACGGGTCACACGGTGATGAACGCCATGGTCGGCTCGGCCGGGCTGTCGGCGACGGTGGCGGCGCTCGGTGCCGGGAACCGTCTGGCACTGGCCAACAAGGAGAGCCTGGTGGCGGGTGGCGATTTGGTCTCAGCCGCCCTCGCCAAGGGAGGAGGGGTGCTGATCCCGGTCGACTCGGAGCACTCCGCCGTTCTCCAATGCCTGGCGGGGGAGCAGGCAGATGCCGTCAGACGGATCATCCTGACCGCATCGGGGGGGCCCTTCCGAGGACGGAGCGCAGACCAACTCGCTGAGGTCACACCGGCCGAGGCTCTCCGCCACCCAACGTGGTCGATGGGTCGGCGGATCACCATCGATTCGGCCACCTTGATAAACAAGGGGCTCGAGGTGATCGAGGCGCACGTCCTCTTCGGGGTCGGCTACGACCGAATCGACGTCGTGGTCCACCCCGAGAGCATCATCCACGCCATGGTCGAGTTCGTCGACGGCTCGGTGAAGGCGCAGATCGGGGAGCCGGACATGAAGGTGCCTATCCAGTACGCCCTGACCCATCCGGAGCGGCGTTCGGCGCCGGTGGCGCCACTAGACCTCGCCGGGCGGAGTCTCACCTTCGAGCGGCCCGACCACGCCGCCTTTCCCGCCCTAGAACTGGCGTACGAGGCGGGCCGTCGCGGTGGCTCGGCCCCGGCCACACTCAACGCGGCAGACGAGGTGGCGGTCGCCGCCTTCCTCGAGGGCAGGCTGGGGTTCCTCGGGATCCCAGCCGTGGTGGAGCGGACCCTCGACCGGGTGGATTGGTCACGGCCGGCCAGCGTCGAGGAGGTCCTCGCCGTGGATCGCGAATCGCGGGCGGTGGCGGCCGAGGTGGTGGGAACCTGTTGACGGGACAGTCCGTCCGATAGTCCCGTGCCGACGACCCAACCCCAGATAGCAGCCCTGTCCTGGCATACTCGCCGGGTGCGGCGAGACGACGACCCCATGATCGGCGGGATTGCCGCGTTCCTCGCCATCGTCTTCTTCGTCATGGCTCACGAGGCGGGCCATTTCATCGCGGCCAAGGCGACGGGTATGAAGGCCACCGAGTTCTTCTTCGGGTTCGGGCCGAGGCTCTTCTCGTTCCGCCGCGGCGAGACCGAATACGGGGTCAAGGCACTTCCCTTCGGCGGCTACGTCCGGATCCTCGGCATGAACTCGCTGGAGGATGTCGATCCGGCCGATGCCGGCCGGGCCTACCGCGACAAGAAGTTCTGGCAGAAGTCGGTTGCCGTCCTCGCCGGTGTGGCGATGAACTTCCTCATCGCCTACGTGATGTTCTTCGGCGTCATCCTCGCCGAAGGGGTACCTCAAACCACATCCGACGGCCTACCGGTCGCCTCTACCACGCTGGATCAGGTCCTTCTCGAGCTTGACGACGGGTCTCCGAGCCCGGCGTCGGAGGCGGGCCTGCAGCGCGGAGACCTCATCGTCGAGCTCGACGGCCGCCCGATCACCGAGTGGGACCAGGCGGCATCGGCCATCGAGGCCAACCCGGGTGAGACCGTCGAGATAGTCGTCGTGCGGGACGGTGCCGAGGTGACTCTGACCGCGGCACTCGCCAGCCGCACAGAGGAAGGGGAGACCGTCGGCTATCTGGGGGTGGCGCCCGAGATCGCCTTCAGGTCGGTCGGGGTTTTCGAGGCGATGGGGCTGGCAGGCGAGGCGTTCGGTGACGCCATCAGCGCCACCTTCGACTTTCTCGGGCGGCTGATCCAGCCGGCATCGCTCGCCCGGCTCGGCGGGGCGCTGGTGGGGAATACCGACATACCCGACGAGATCCGCCCGGTCAGCCCGATCGGGATGGTGAACATCGGAACCCAGGCGGAGTCCCTCGGCATCGCCAACATGGTGTGGCTGCTGGCATCGGTCAATGTCGTCCTCGGCACTCTCAACGTTCTGCCTCTCTACCCGCTTGACGGCGGGCACTTCGCGGTGGCGGTGTACGAGAAGCTGAGTGGGCGGGTGGCAGATGTCCGCAAGCTCGCACCGGTGGCCGCAGTGGTCATCGCGCTTGTCGCCTTCGTCGGGTTGGTCGGGGTGGTGCTCGACGTGATCGACCCGATCAGGCTCCCCGGCTGACCCGCTCGCCGGCACCTACGATTGACCTCATGATCGCTCGCAGGATAGAGCCGCCCGGTGCAGGTCGGCGATGTCGAGGTGGGGGGCGGGTCCCCGGTCTCGGTCCAGTCGATGACCACCACCAAGACGGCCGACGTCGACGGCACGCTGGCACAGGTCTACGCGCTCAAAGGCGCCGGTGCCGACATCGTCCGCATCACCTGCAATGACGTCGAGGCGGCGCAGGGTCTAGCCGAGATCGTCCCCCGGTCGCCGGTCCCCATCATCGCCGACATCCATTTCCAGTACCGGCTGGCGCTGGCGGCGCTCGAGGCAGGTGTCCAGGGGCTCCGGCTCAACCCGGGCAATATCCGCAACGAGGACCACATCAAGACCGTGGCCCGGGCGGCCGGCGAGGCTGGGATCCCGATAAGGGTCGGGGTCAACGCCGGATCGCTCGACAAGGAGTTGCTGGAGAGCTACGGCGCCCCCGTCCCCGAGGCTCTGGTCGAGTCGGCCCTGCGCGAGGTGCGGTACCTCGAGGACGTCGGGTTCTACGACATCAAGATCTCGGTGAAGCACTCCCATGTGCCTTCGATGGTGGAGGCCTACCGGCTGCTCGCCGAGAAGGTCGAGTACCCGCTCCACCTCGGTGTCACCGAGGCCGGCCCGCCACCGGGCGGGCTGATCAAGTCGGTGGCCGGGATCGGCACCCTGCTTCTCGAGGGGATCGGCGACACCATCCGGTTCTCGCTCACCGCCGACCCGGTCGAAGAGGCCAAGGCAGGGCGTGCACTGCTCGAGTACCTGGGGCTGCGCGAGAGACGAGGGCTCGACTTGATCGCCTGCCCATCGTGTGGGCGGGCCGAAGTGGACGTGATCGGGGTGGCCGCCGCCGCCCAGAAGGCGCTCGAGGCGGAGCAGATTCCGATCCAGGTGGCGGTCATGGGCTGTGTGGTCAACGGGCCCGGAGAGGCGCGCGAGGCCGATCTCGGGATCGCCGCCGGCCGCGGCAGGGGGCACCTGTTTGTCAAGGGTCAAGTGGTGAGGGTGGTCCCGGAGGCGGACATGGTCACCGCCCTTGTCGAGGAGGCCCGCCGCCTCGCCGAGGAAGGGGTCGAGGCGAGGTTGGCCGCGGCTGAACAGGATGCCGCCGCCATCGCCGAGGCCGACCGGGTGCAACTCCTCGAGATCCGCGGCGACGTCAATCGGACCCGGGAGCGGCGCAGCAGGGTCGAGGAGGCGGCGCGGGGCCCGGTGAGCTGAGCCGAGCGAGTACCCGACCGGCCGATATGCCCGATCGGACGCCATTGGCGGCACCTAAAGTTGCGCCTCCATGCGATGGTCCCGCGCCTTCATCCCCACGCTGCGCGACGACCCGGCCGACGCCGAGGCGGTAAGCCACCGACTGTTGGTGCGTGCCGGCTACATCCGTCAGCTCGCTGCCGGGCACTACTCGATGCTGCCTCTCGGCCAGCGGGTGCGATCGAAGGTGGAGCGAATCATCCGCGAGGAGATCGATGCGATCGGCGGTCAGCAGTTCCACCTGCCCGCCATGCACCCGGCCGAGATCTGGCGCAAGTCGGGCCGCTGGGATGCGATCGGTGACGAGATGTTCCGGTTACGGGACCGCAAGGGCGCCGAGTTCGCCTTGGGGTTCACCCACGAGGAGGTCTTTGCCCTGCTCGCCACCGAGCTGCCCTCCTACCGCGACCTGCCGCAGATCTGGTACCAGATCCAGACCAAGTTCCGCGACGAGCCCCGGCCCAAGGCAGGAGTGCTCCGGGTGCGCGAGTTCACCATGAAGGACTCGTACACCCTCGACCTCGACCGGCCCGGCCTCGACAAGGGTTTCGACCTGCACCACGTCGCCTATCTGCGCATCTTCCGCCGGATGGGGCTCGATCCGGTGGATGTCCAGGCGTCGTCGGGGATCATGGGCGGGACCGAGTCGGTCGAGTTCATCGTGCCCAGCCCGGCCGGCGAGGACCGGATCGCCACCTGCGCCTCCTGCGGCTACCGGGCCAACGTGGAACGGGCCACGTCGCGCCTCGACCCCGTGGCCGACCCGGAGCAGGTCCCTGAGGTCGAGGAGTTCGACACACCCGGAATCAGGACCATCGCCGCAGCTGGCCGCCGCGTTCGCCGGAGAGGCCGACCCCGTCCGCCAGATCAAGAGCCTGGTCTACATGATCGACGGCGAGCTCACCCTCGTGCTGCTGCGCGGCGACCACGACCTCCAGGAGCAGAAGCTGATCGACGCCACCCGGGCGACCGCGGTGCGCCCGGCCCGCTCCGAGGAGATCCACGAGGCGCTCGGGGCGCGATCCCGGGAGCCTGGGAGCGGTCGGGGTGAGCGAGATGCCCGTTCTCGCCGACCTCGCCCTCCAGGGGACGACGCGGGATGGTGACCGGAGCCAACCGCGACGACTGTGCATGTCCGCAACGTGGACGTCGACCGCGACATCGCGGTGACGCGCTGGATCGACCTGCGACAGGTTGCCGAGGGCGAGGCGTGCCCGGAGTGCGGCGAGCCGCTCTCGGTGTGGAAGGGCATCGAGGTGGGTCACATCTTCAAGCTGGGGACCAAGTTCTCCGAGGCCTTCGGCGCCGTGGTCCAGGACGAGCAGGGGAGCGAGCCACCCGATCGTGATGGGGTCGTACGGGATCGGGTTGGAGAGGGCGATGGCGGCGGTGGTGGAGTGGTCGCCACGACGACCGCGGGATCGTGTGGCCGGTGGCGGTGGCCCCATACGAGGTGGTGGTGACCGTCGTCCGGGTCGAGGACGGCCGATTCGATGGCGGCGGCCGAGCGGCTGGTCGGCGAGCTCGAGGCCAGCGGGGTCGAGGTGCTGCTCGACGACCGCGCCGAGAGACCCGGGGTCAAGTTCGCCGATGCCGAGCTGATCGGGATCCCCCACCGCGTCACCGTCGGCCCCAAGGGCCTCGCCCAGGGAGTCGTCGAGCTGACCCGCCGCCGCGGGCTGGTAACCGAGGAGATCGACATCGACCGGGCGGTTGCCGAGGTCGTCGCCCGGGTGACCGAGGAGCGGCGGATCGGTCGCGGCCAGGACTGAACCGGCTAGCCGGCCGGCGGCTCGGCTCGCGCCGACGATTCGCTCGGGGTGGCTGTAGACCACGAAGCCTCCGGGGCGGACGAAGCCGACGATGGTCACACCCAGCTCCTCACCCAGCTCGGCTGCCAGCGATGAGGCGGCCGAGATCCCGGCGACCACCGGAATCCCGGCAACCGCCGCCTTCTGGGCGATCTCGTAGCCGACGCGGCCGGACACGGCCATGACCAGGTCCCCGATGGGCCAGCGGTCGCCGGCGAGCCTCCCCACCAGCTTGTCGACTGCGTTGTGCCGGCCGATGTCCTCGGCGATGTCGAGAAGCTCGCCTTCGGGGGTGAAGGCGGCGGCGGCATGGAGCCCGCCGGTGCGGCGGAAGGCGTCCTGTGCCTCGACCCATCCGCCCCGGCAGCCCGAGCAGCATCGCCGGCTCGACCAGGGGTCCCGGCGGCAAAGGCCGGGCGGCGATCCGCACCGCATCGATCGACGCCTTGCCGCATACACCGCACGACGACGAGGCGTAGAGGTTCCGTCGGAACTGCTCGGGATCGACCACCACACCCTCGGCGAGCACCAGCTCCCATCGGTTGGGGTCGGACAGCGCCTTCACCTCGGCCAGCTCCGCCGGGTCGAGCAGGATCCCCTCGGTGAGGGCGAACCCGGTCATCAGATGGCGGTCGTCGCCCGGGGTGCGCATCACGACCGCGATCGGAACATCACCCAGCCTGATCTCGAGCGGGGCCTCGGTGACGACGGTGTCGTCCATCGACTCGAAGCCACGCCCCGTGGCTCGAAGCACTGATCGGGTTGTGATCGGGCCCATCACCGGGAGGTTACGGGTCGAGGCCGGATCGGCCCGTCCGTAGTTAGGGTCGGCCCGTGGCACTCGACGAAGCTGACCACGCGGGTCCGGGATTGGATCGAGGGGGACCCCGACCCGGAAACGCGTAGAGAGCTGGATGCGCTGCTGGAATCCGGCGACCTCGTCGCGCTGGGAGAGCGCATGGTCGGTCCGCTCGAGTTCGGCACCGCGGGGATCCGGGGTGCGGTGGGCGCCGGGCCCAGCCGGATGAATCGCGCCGTGATCATCCGCACCACCCGTGGTCTGGCCGACGTGCTCTTGGAGCGAAGCGGTGGCCGCGTCGATCGTCCGGTGGTGGTGGGGCGCGACGCCCGGCTCTCCAGCGAGCCGCTTGCCGCCGACACCGTCGGGGTGCTCGCCGCCGCCGGGATTCAGGTTCTGGCCTTCGGGAGCCACGTGCCGACACCGCTGGTTGCCCATGCCGCCAAACGGCTCGGGGCTGAGGCCGCGGTGGTGATCACCGCCAGCCACAACCCCCCGGCGGACAACGGGTACAAGGTCTACGACAGCAACAGCGCCCAAATCATCCCGCCGCTGGACCAGCAAATCGCCGACGCCATAGAACGGGTCGGCCCGGCCACCGGCGTGCCCCGAGTCGAGCCCGGTGCGTGGGTGCCTCCGCTGGTCGAGCCGGTCCCAGCCGACACCGCCGACGCCTACATCGCCGAGGTCATGGCGGTGCGCCACTGCGGTGCACCTGCCCGGCCCCAGTCCATCGTCTACACCCCGCTCCACGGAGTGGCGGGCGACATGACCAGGCGCACCCTTGCCGAAGCCGGCCACACCGATGTCGCCATCGTGCCCGAGCAGGCGATGCCCGATGGGCGCTTCCCCACGGTGCGGTTCCCCAACCCCGAGGAACCGGGTGCGCTCGACCTCGCCGTGGCATTGGCCCGGGAGAGGGACGCCGACCTCATCCTGGCCAACGACCCCGACGGCGACCGGCTAGCAGTGGCAGTCCCCGCCGGTGACAGGTGGCGGCAACTCACCGGCAACCAGGTCGGGGTGCTGATGGCCGACCACATCCTGCGCAACCAACCCCGCCAGCCGGAGCCGCCGCCCATCGTCCTGTCGAGCGTGGTGTCCACCCCACTCCTGGGCGAGATGGCCGCCGCCCACGGCGCCCACTGGGAGCCGACGCTCACCGGGTTCAAGTGGATCTGGAACGCGGCGCTGGCGCTCCAGGACGAGGGGAGGGGTCGCTTCGTCTTCGGGTTCGAGGAGGCGCTCGGCTACTCGGTGGGGCAGGTGGTACGCGACAAGGACGGCATGTCGGCTGCGGTGGTGCTCGCCGACCTCTCCGCCGAGGCCAACACCGCTGGATTGACGCTGTGGGACCTCCTCGCCGACCTGGCGGAGCGGCACGGGTTGTGGGTCTCGGCTCAGCACTCCGTCGCCCGGCCCGGGGCCGATGGGCGCTCGGAGATCGGAGGCGCCGTCGACAGGGTGGCTGCTTCCCCGCCACGCAGCTTGGGCGGCATGACGGTGACAGATGTGGTCGACCTTCGCCGAGGTGGCGGGACACGTCCGCCCGTGGTTGCCCGACACCGATCTGGTCGAGTTGCGCTTTGGGACCGAGGGAAGGACCCTCGTCCGGCCATCGGGGACCGAGCCGAAGTTGAAGATCTACGTGGACCTGCGGCTCGATCCACCGTCGGGGTCGATTGGTCGACGCCGACGACGCCGGCAGGGCCCGGGCGGCTGCGATCGGAGCGCAATTGGCTGCTGAACTGGGCCTGTGACCTAGCATCGGCCGGTGAGCGCTCCGGAGCAGGTAGACGAGGCGGAGCGGACGGGCCCTCCCCCTCCCCACCTGTCGCGCCGCCCAGGGATCCGCACCCGCTTGAAGGGACTCGTCGACGAACTGGGCGCGCCCCAAATGGTGGTGCCGCCTCCCAGCCACGGGTCCTGGTCGACGACTTCCCTTCTTCATCAAGCAGGTGGTCGACACGTTCGCCCAGAAGAACGCCTCGCGCATGGCCGGCGCCATCGCCTACTTCGGGATCTTCTCCTTCGCTCCACTCCTCATCGTCGCCGTGCTCATAGCCGGGAGCGTGCTCCGGTCGAGCGACGCCCATGAAATCATCGTCGAGCGCCTCGGGGAATTCGTCAGCCCGATCGTGGCCGATGCGGTGGGCCAACTGCTGGAGGCGGTGGCCCGACCGGATGCCACCACGGTCGCCGGGGTGGTTAGCGGTGTCGCCCTCTTCTTCGGCGCGTCATCGGTGTTCATCCACGTCCAGATGTCCCTCGACGACATCTTCGAAGCGGCCCGCAGACATCGCAACGGGTTCATCGGGATGCTGCTGCGGCGTGTGGTGGCATTCGCCGCCGCCATAGGGATCGGCCTGCTCGTCGCCGCCGCGGTGCTGTCCAACCTGGCAGTGCAGACGCTCGACGACCTCGTTCTCGAACGGTGGCTCCCCGACGAGTGGGAAGCGGGTGCCGTATCCGTACTCAGTGCCGCTTCGGCCCTGGCACTGCTTGTGATCGTCTTCGCCGTGGTGTTCCAATACATGTCCACCCACCGAGCCCCGTGGCGGGCGGTGCTTGCTGGGGCGGCCCTGACCACGGCGCTGGTGGCGGTCGGTACTCAGCTATTCGCCCTGTTCCTTGGTCAGCTGTCGTTCGTCAACATCTACGGGGCGGCCAGCTTCCTCTTGGTCCTGCTGCTCTATTTCTATTACCTGTCGATGATCCTGCTCTTCGGGGCTGCCTTCGTCAGGGTTCTCGGAGACCGGGTACTCGCCTTCGGCTGAGTCAGACAACCAGGAGCAGTGCACCGGTGACGGCGTCGGGGTGTTCGACCGTCAACTGGTGACCGCCGGCGATCTCGACCACGGTTGCCCGTGGGATCGCCGCGGCCAGTTCCCGGCCACGGGCGGCGGGCACCATCCTGTCGTCGCTCCCCAGGATCACCACGGTCGGGCAGGTCACCGTGGCGGCGGCGTCCATGGCGCCGCGGTATTCGGCGGAAGCCTCGAGGTCGGCTCTCAACGGCCCGGCCAGAGCCGCGCTCGTTCAGCCGCATGGTGAGCCCGGGAGGCCAGTGCCCTGGGACCGGACTGCCAACGGCCCCACCCCGAAGGTGCGACCAGTCTGCTATCAGCTCCGAGGCGAGATGGCGATGCTCGGCGGCGGCGGTCATCAGGTCGGGGTGTACCTCCATGACGGGCGCCGTCGCCACCAGCCCCAGCCCGGTGACCCTCTCCCCGGCCATGGCGACGGTCTCCAGCGCCACCGCCGCTCCCAGCGAGTGACCGGCGAGCGCAACCTCTCCGACCCCGATGGCGTCGAGCACCGCCAACAGCCACTCAGCCATGAGCCTCCACTCGGTGGAGAGGGTTACGCCTCCTGACCGACCGTGCCCGGGCAGGTCGAGGGCGAGCACGGCTCGGCCCCGTGCGGCGAGCGACCTCGCCTGGAGCGCCCAGACGGTGTGGTCGTTCCCCGAGCCGTGGAGCAGGGCAACGGTGGGCAGCACCGGGTCGAACTGCCGGCCACCGGTAGAGGCGAATACACGCTCCCCGTGTACCTCGACCTCGATCATCCCGCCTGCGAGGCGCGCAATGCCCTGCCCAGGTCGTCGCAGATGTCGTCGGGGTCTTCCAGACCGACGGAGAGCCGCACCATGTCCTCGCCGATGCCTGCGTCGGCCAACTGCTCGGCGGACATCTGCCGATGGGTGGTGCTGGCCGGGTGGATGACAAGGGTGCGGACGTCACCGACGTTGGCCAGGTGCGATGCCAGCCGGCAGGCCTCTATGAACCGGCGCCCGGCGTCCCTACCCCCCTTCACCCCGAACGACACCATGGACCCCGCCCCGTCGGGGAGCAGCCGCCGGGCGATCTCATGGTCGGGATGGCTGGGGAGGTCGGGGTGGGAGACCCATCCGACCGCCTGATGAGACCCGAGGAACTCGACCACGTGGGTGGTTACCCGCTGGTGGCGTTCCATCCGGGCGGTGAGGGTCTCTATGCCTTGAAGCACCAACCAGGCGACCACAGGGTCCATGCAGGCCCCGAAGTCCCGCAGCCCCTCGGCCCGGGCGCGCATGGCGAACGCAGCGGGGCCGAACTCCTCGGCGAACACGACCCCGTATGGCTCATAGCGCTCGGTGAGCGTGGGGAACCGCCCGGACCTCTCCCAGTCGAATGTCCCTCCGTCGACCAACAGCCCTGCGATGACCGCCCCGTGACCAGCGAGCCACTTGGTGGCCGAGTGGACCACGAGGTCGGCGCCGTGCTCCACCGGCCGACACAGAGCCGGTGTGGCGAAGGTGTTGTCCACCAAAAGCGGGACACCCCGGCCCGTGCGCGATCTCTGCCATCGCCGGGCAGGTCGGCGACCTCGAGCCCCGGGTTGCCGATGGTCTCGACGATGAGCAAGCGGGTCTCGGGCCGGAAGGCGGCGTCGACGGCGTCGAGGTCGCGGGGATGGACCAGGGTGGACTCGATCCCGAAGCGGGGGAGCGTGTGATTCAGGAGGTTGACCGTGCCTCCGTAGAGCGCCGAAGAGGCCACGACGTGACCGCCCATCCCCATGAGCGTGGCGATGGCAAGGTGGATCGCCGCCTGCCCCGATGCCGTGGCGACGGCAGCCACCCCTCCCTCGAGGGCTGCGATCCGGGTCTCGAGTACCGCCACCGTCGGGTTCGATATCCGGGTGTAGATGTGGCCGGCCCGTGCCAGGTCGAACAAACCCGCGGCGTGCTCGGTGTCGTCGAAGACATACGAGGTGGTGAGGTGGATGGGAACCGACCTGGCGCCGGTGGCCGGGTCGGGCGATGCGCCGGCATGGATGGCCAGCGTGTCGAAGCGTGCAGACCGAGGCTCGACCACAGCCCGACTCTATTGGCTCGCTCGCTCCGCTCGCTCGCCGTTATGGGTTCTGGGTAATGGGTTATGGGTATCGGTCGACATCTGGCACGACAGGGGCGGCCTTCCCGGCATCCGTCACCACGTGAGCGAGCGGAGCGAGCGAACCTTCCGCCTGCCGTCTGCCGCCTGCCGTCTTATCCTCTTTCCATGGGACGGCGAGTGACCAATCTCAACCCCGGCCCGGCCATCCTCCCGGTCGAAGTGCTGGAGGATGCTCAGGCCGAGCTGGTCGACTTCGGTGGGACCGGGATGTCACTTCTCGAGATGAGCCACCGCGGCGAGGTCTACGAGGGGGTGCACCGCGAGACGATGGCCGCAGCTCGGCGTCTCATCGGGGCACCCGACGATTTCGAGGTGCTCCTTCTCCAAGGCGGTGCGACCCTTCAGTTCTCCATGGTCCCGCTCAACCTGTTGGGCGACGGAGAATGCCAACTACGTCCTCACCGGATCGTGGAGCCGGAAGGCACTCGCCGACGCCTCGCGGCACGGCGATGTCACCGCAGCCTGGGAACAGGGTGCGGAGCCGTGGCGGATCCCCGACCCGGCCGATCTCGATGTCGACCCCGAGTCCCGCTACCTACACATCACCTCGAACGAGACCATCGACGGAGTCCAATGGAGGTCCTTCCCCGACATCGGCGTGCCGCTGGTGGCCGACATGTCGTCCGACTACATGTCCCGGCCGATCCCGTGGGGTCTGTTCGATCTCGTCTACGGGGGGACGCAGAAGAACCTCGGGCCGGCAGGTTTGACCGTGGTGTTCGTCCGCCGCCGGGTACTCGACTCCATCCCCGAGGATCTGGGCTCGGCGCTCCGCTACGACACCCATGCCGCCGCGTCGTCACTGGCGAACACTCCGCCGGTGGCCGCAGTCTGGCTCACTGGGCTGGTGCTCGCCTGGATCGAGCGCCAGGGTGGAATCGCCGAGATGGAGCGCCGGGCCAGTGGGCGCGCCGCGTTGGTCTATGAGGCGATCGACCGCAGCGATGGCTTCTTCCACGGCCCGGTGGCGATAACGGCCCGGTCGCTGATGAACGTTGTCTTCCGGCTGCCCACCGCCGAGCAGGAGCACCAGTTCGTCGCCGGTGCCGCCGAGCGGGGCATCGTCGGGCTGGCCGGTCACCGCAGCGTCGGTGGCATTCGGGCCAGCCTCTACAACGCACTCCCGCTCGAGGCCGCCGAGCTCCTGGTCGACTGGATGGAGCAATTCAGGGCCGGCACCAACAGGGCGTGATCCTCCCTTTCCAGGCCCACGTCGCCACACCTGGCGCCTCTTCGGTGGTATCCGAAGCCGCAGTCGAGCTGGGCGATGCCGCCGCGTTCCCATCGCCCACCTCGGCCCGGGCAACGCTCGACCGGCTTCTCGCCACCGGCAGGCTGGTGCCCCGGTCCCGCCCGGAGCTGTTCGTCGTCGAGATGGCGGGTGATGGGTGCACTGTCGCCGGGGTGCTGGCCGTGGTATCAGCGGACCACGAGGTCCGACCCCATGAGCGGGTCCTCTCCGACCGAGTGAGCTCTCTAACTCGCCATCTCGACGCATCGGGTGCCGAGGCCGTGCCCGTCACGCTGGCCCACCGTCGGCATCAGGCCATCGCCGACCGCGTCGCTGCCGTCGCCTCGGGTAACGCCGCTGCTCGAGGTGGGCCTCGGGGAGTCGGCCGAAAGGGTCTGGGTTGTCGATCCGGATACCGAGTTGGTCGACCTCCTCCTGGCGCCCTCTACATAGTCGACGGCCACCACCGGGTTGCCGCGGCAGCCCAGCGCGGGACCGGGTTTCTGGCGTTGATCGTCCCTGCCGAGCAGTTGAGGCTCACCGCATTCCACCGGGTTGTGCTCGACGGTGCCGAGGACTCGGGTTGGCTGCTCAGGCGGCTGCAGCAGATGGGTATGCGAGCAGCCGGACCGGTCGAGCCCGCACCGGGTGAGGTGTCTGTCGCCGTCGGCGGCGCCTGGTACACGCTTCCGCTGCCCAGCGCCGCCGAGAGGGGCGGGACGGCGGCGAGGCTCGACGCCTCCCGATTGCACCGACCTCGTCTTGGGGCCGCTGCTCGGAGCCGGCGAGGACTGCATTGCCGGTCGGGTGGAGGCGGTTCCCGCCACTGCGGGATTGGAGGGTCTCACCGCGCCGGGCGTCATGGCCGGGTTCGCCCTGGCGCCTCCTTCTATCGAGGACGTGCTCGCAGTCGCCGACCGCGGCGAGACGCTCCCCGCCAAGACGACATATGTGACTCCGAAGCCGCTCGCCGGGCTGGTTGTCCGTCTCATCGGGGCCCGCTGAGCGGCAACACCGGCGCCCGACACCCGAGAACGCGGCGTATACTTTCGTTCAGCAACCGACGGACGCTTGGCGAAAGTGGGCCGCCCAGCCCGCTTTTTTCATGTCGGAACGATCGAGCCAGACGAACGAGATAGACATGGACACAGTGAAGACCGATTCCGCAACCGAGCGATATGGCACACCGTTGCCGACTACCTCGCTGCTGACGGTCTCGAGCTCGATGACCTCGAGCTTCGCGGCAGTGGCGGTGGCCGGGTGTTGCGCGTGGTGGTCGACGCCGAGGGAGGGGTCAATCTCGACCGGCTCTCCGAGGTGTCGCGAGGCTTGTCGCGTTCGCTCGACCCGCTTGCTGACCTACAGGCGTCATATCGGCTCGAGGTGACCTCGCCCGGCGTGGAGCGCAGCCTGCGGCGGCCGCAACACTTCGCGAAATCGCTGGGACGCGAGGTTGTGGTCAAGACCTCATTGCCTATCTCGGGATCGACCAGTCACCACGGCTTGTTGGTTGCCACAACCGAGGATGGATGCGTGGTCGAGGTCGACGGCGTCGCCCGGACCCTGCCCTACCAGACGGTGACATCGGCTCGCACCGTGTTCCGCTGGGAGCCAGCCCCCCCACCCGGGTCACGTCGGACCAGGAGGTGACCCGATGAGGATGGACTCACAAGTCATGGAAGCGCTCGAAGTCCTGGGACGAGAGCGCGGTGTCGCTGTCGAGACGATCCTCGACGCCCTGGCCAACGCGCTCGTCTCGGCCTACAAGCGGAGCCCGGGGGCCGCCGAGGAAGCCAGGGTCACCATCGACCCCGACAGCGGCGACATCATCGTCTATGCCCAAGACCTCGACGAAGACGGGAACGTCATCCAGGAGTGGGAGGACACCCCCGAGGACTTCGGCCGTATCGCTGCTCAGACCGCCAAGCAGGTGATCGCCCAGAGGTTGCGCGAGGCGAAGCGCGAGCAGGTATTTGATGTCTACGAGGGCAGGGAGGGCGATCTCGTCACCGGGATCGTCCAACAGGTGGATCACAGGTTCACCATCCTCGATCTCGGGGACGCCGAAGCGCTGATGCCGGGCTCGGAGCGGATCCCCTACGAGAGATTGGAGCGCGGCAACCGGGTCAAGGCGCTCATCCTCGAGGTGCGACGTGATGCGAAAGGCCCGCAGATCGTGGTCAGCCGGAGTCATCCGGATCTCGTCCGCCGTCTGCTCGAGCTCGAGGTTCCCGAGCTCCTCGACGGAACAGTCGAGATCAAGGCGATTGCCCGGGAGCCGGGTCACCGGACCAAGATCGCCGTCGCCTCGAACGAGCCCAACGTCGACCCGAAGGGCGCATGCGTTGGAGCTAGGGGCTCGAGGGTCCGCCAGGTGGTCAATGAATTGCGCACCGAGAAGGTCGACGTCGTGCAATGGCGTGAGGACCCGGCCCAACTCATCGCCGAGGCGCTCGGCCCGGCCAAGGTCCGAGAGGTTCGGATCGACGAGGAGGCGCGGGCGGCGATTGTGGTGGTCAGCGACCATCAGCTCTCGCTCGCCATCGGGCGGGAGGGTCAGAACGCCCGGCTGGCCGCCAGACTCACCGGCTACCGGGTCGACATCCGCTCCGAAAGCGAAGAGGCGGGCGGTACCGTAGAGAGCCGAGCCGGGTCTGCCCCAGCCGGTGCCGAGGTTCCAACGCCAAGCCCGTGGAGGAGCCCATCGCCGCGACGGAGCAGGTGGTGGAGCCGGCGGTGGTGACCGCGGAGACCGTGGTGGAGACCTCGGAAGATGTGGTGGAGCCGGCGCCGGAGACCGCCGAGACTGTGGAGGAGCCCGCCTGGTCGAGGACGAGCCGGTTGTAGAGGCGGTTGTCGGGCCGATGAGAGGTGGCCGACGCTGCCAGCAAAGAGGCCGCGGCTGAAGGGGTGACCGTGGGCGTCCTCAGAGGGCCTTGATTTGATGGAACGAGCCAACGACAGGATTCGGTGAGAGAGCGTGGCGAAGATCAGGGTTTACGACTTGGCCAAGGAGCTCGGCTTGGAGTCGAAGGACGTGCTGGAGCGCGCTCATGCCCTGGGGCTCGAACCCAAGACCGCGTCATCCAGCCTGGACGACGAGGCAGCTGACCTGATCCGCTTGGCCCGCGAAGAGGAAACGTCGACCGAGGAGCCGGCGCCCGAGCCGCTTCCGGAGGACCACCGCCGCGGAGGCAGAACCCGAGCCCGTTGCGGAAACACCGCCCCAAGTCGAGTCCAGGCTGATCGAGGTGCCCGTTGGCGTGACGCCGACCATGTTCGCCGAGCGGGTTGGTGCCCAGACGGGTGATGTGGTGAAGGCGCTGCTCCAAATGGGCGAGGTGGTGCCGGCTACAAGCCCGATTCCGGGGGAAGCGCTCGATCTGATCGCCGAGCAATTCGGGGTTCGATTGGAGAAGGTCGCCGCCGAGCCCGTCGTGCAGCCGTGTCAGGCCCGCCGTGACCGTGCCCGAGGACGATGAGGCGTCGTTGCGCTCCCGGCCCCCGGTTGTCACGGTGATGGGCCACGTCGACCATGGGAAGACCACACTGCTCGACACGATCCGGAAGACCAACGTGGTCGGTGGCGAGCACGGAGGCATAACCCAGCACATAGGCGCCTATCAAGTCGAGGTCGGCGGACGACGGGTCACCTTCATCGACACACCGGGGCACGAGGCCTTCACCGCCCTCAGGGCTCGGGGCGCCGAGGCGACCGACATAGTCGTGTTGGTGGTGGCCGCCGATGACGGGGTCATGCCCCAGACCGCCGAGGCCATCAGCCACACCAAGGCGGCCGAGGTCCCGATGATCGTCGCCATCAACAAATCCGATCTCCCCGCAGCCAACCCGACTTCGGTAAGGGCAGCGCTGACGGAGTTCGGTGTCGTCGCCGAGGAGCTAGGCGGGGACATCACCACCGTCGAGGTCTCCGCACTAACCGGCGACGGCGTGGATGAGTTGATCGAGGTGCTCGATCTCACCGCCCAGCTCGAGGACCTCAAGGCCAACCCCGACGCCGAGGCATCGGGAGTGGTCATCGAGTCTCAGCTCGACACCGGCAGAGGCCCGGTGGCGACGGTGATCGTCCAACGGGGAACGCTCCATCAAGGCGATGCCATGGTGGCGGGTGTCGCCGCGGGCAGGGTGCGCGCCATGCTCAACGACTCGGGTGACCGGGTGAAGGAGGCCGAGCCGGCCACCCCGGTGCTGATCATGGGGTGGGACGAGCTTCCGGCCGCCGGGGACCGCTTCGAGGTCGTGGGGAGCGAGAAAGAGGCGCGGGCAATCGCGGCAACAGCGAACCGACGAGCTTCGCCAGCGCTATGTCGAGGTCCCCAATGCCAGGGAGCGGCTCGAGCAGCTGCTCGAACAGCTGCGCACGAGCGACGAGGCCGAGTTGCGGCTCATCATCAAGGCCGATGCCCACGGGTCGCTCGAGGCGATCACGAGACTCGCTCGCCCGTATCGAGCGTGAAGGCGGTCGGATCACGCTGATGCACACCGCCGTCGGCGGCATCACCGAACAGGACGTGAAGCTGGCCGAGGTCACCGACGCCATCGTGATCGGGTTTGCCGTGCGGCCGGACCCCAAGGCACGCAAGCTTGCCGAACAGATCAGCATCGAGATCCGGACCTACAGGATCATCTACGAGTTGCTCGGCGAAGTCGAGCAGATGCTGGTGGGCAGGCTGGCGCCGACCGAGGAAGAACTGGTTCGTGGCTCGGCGGAGGTGAGGGCTCTCTTTCGCATACCCCGGGTCGGTGTGGTGGCCGGGTGTTACGTCACTGAGGGGGAGATGCTGCGCGGCGCCCGCGCCCGACTGCTCCGCGACAGTGTCGTGGTGTACGACGGCTCGGTGGGCTCGCTGCGTCGGTTCAAGGAGGACGTCCGCCAGGTGTCGGCCGGCTTCGAGTGCGGCATCGGCATCGCCGGGTTCAACGACATCAAGGAGGGCGACGTCATCGAGGTTTACGAGGTGCGCGAGGTTCCGCGCACCTGAGACTGGGAGGCCGCCGGACGTGCACGCCGCATTGGTCCGATTCGAGCTGCGGCTCCCCGAAGTGCGTTCGCTCAAGAGCAAGAGAAGTGTCATCAAGACGCTGACGTCGACTCTCCGCTCCACATTCGGTGTTGCAGTCGCCGAGGTGGACCATCAGGACCTCTGGAAGCGGTCCACCCTCGGCGTGGCTTTGGTCTCCGGTCAAGCGGGCCATCTCGACCGGCAGGTGCATTCGGTTCGCCGGTTCATCGAGCGTGTCCCTGAGGTGGAGGTGCTCAACGTCGGGGTAAGCCATCTCGAGGATCCGGGTTGAAGCCGATGAGTGCCCCCACCGGATCGTTCATACGCAAGGTCAACGCGTCGCTTCAGAAGGTGATCGCCGCCGAAGTCGAGTTGCTCAAGGACCCGCGGCTCGGGTTCGTGACCATCACCTCGGTGGACACGGCACCCGACCTGAGGAGTGCGATCGTCAGTTATGCGGTGCTCGGCGATGACCAGCAGCGGGCCCAGACCGACGAAGCTCTCACCGCGGCCACCCCGAGGGTGCAGCGGGCGGTGGGTCGAGCGGTGCGGCTCAAGTTCACCCCTCGGATCGCCTTCAGGCTCGACGAGCACGTCGACCAAGGCGCACGGCTCTCGGCCATCCTGCGCCAGCTCGAGGAGGGCGACGAGATGACAGCGCTTGAGGTCGGCATGCAAAGAGCGGCTGAGCTGATTGCTCGGGCGTCCATTGTCGCCGTCACCTGCCACATAAACCCAGATGGAGATGCTCTCGGCTCAGCTCTCGGGTTCGTCGCTGCGGCCCGCAACGCCGGGCGCGAGGCGGTCGTCTCATTTGGCTCCCCCTTCGTGGTGGGAGGCAGCTACCGATTTCTCCCGCTCGCGATGCTCGTCCCTCCCAACGAGTTCCCCAATGACCCCGATTTGATGGTCACATTCGACGTCGCCTCGGCCGATCGTCTCGGCGAGTTGGAGGATGCAGCCACTCGGGCTGGCGAGGTGATCGTGGTCGATCACCATGCCTCGAACCCGGGCTTTGGCACAGTCAACCTCATAGATCCTGCTGCGGCGGCATCGGCACAGCTGGCATACAGGCTCATTCTCGAATTGGGGTGGCCGATCGACGAGGTTGTGGCCACCTGCCTCCTCACCGGATTGGTGACCGACACCGGCAGGTTCCAGTACGGGAACACCTCGGCAGAGACCTTGCGCGCCGCCGCCGACATGGTGGAGGCGGGGGCTCGTCCCGAGCTGATCGGGCGCCACGTCTATGAGGAGTCGCCCTTTGGCTTTCTGGGGGTGCAGGCGGCGGTGCTCGGTCGAGCGGTTCTCGAGAAGGATCGCTCGATGGTGTGGTCGGTCCTCCACGCTTCGGACCTCGAACTTCACCAGATCGGCATCGAGGACACCGACCCGCTGATCGATGCCGTGCGTGTGGCGCAGGAGGCCGAGATCGCTGTTCTCCTCAAGGAGGTCGACGGTTCGGTCAAGGCGAGCCTGCGATCTCGTGGTCTGATCGATGTCGGGACGGTGGCGGTGGCCCTGGGAGGTGGTGGGCACCACAACGCCAGCGGGTTCACCCATCCCGGGCCGACCCAGGCGACCATCGAGGCCATCCGTCGCCTGCTGCCGGCGGCCGGCTGATGGCGGAGACGGCCGGAGGGTTTCTCTTCGTCGACAAGCCCTCGGGCATCACCTCGCACGACGTGGTTGCCGCGCTGCGTCGTGCTCTCGGGGTGAGGAAGGTGGGTCACGCCGGAACCCTCGATCCGATGGCAACCGGTCTGTTGGTGGTTGCGGTGGGGCGGGCGACTCGCCTGATTCGCTTCGTCCAGGAGCTACCCAAGGAGTACCGAGCGCGTGTCATGTTCGGGGTTGCGACCGACACGCTCGATGCCGATGGCGCCGTCCTCTGGCGCGAGCCCATGCCCTTCACCGAGGCGGAGCTCAATGAGGTGCTGCCGCGGTTCGTCGGGGCCGTGCTCCAGGTCCCACCGATGGTGTCGGCGGTGCGGGTTGGGGGCCGCCGCCTCCATGAGCTGCACCGCGCCGGGGAGACTGTCGAGCGACAGCCGCGCCCCGTCGAGATCGAGCGGATCTCCGTCGAGGAGTTCGCCCCGGGCGACTACCCCGAGGCGGTGCTATCGGTGCGTTGCGGCAAGGGGACCTATGTACGGGTCCTCGCCGACGATGTCGCCGCGGCACTGGGGGGTAGGGCTCACCTGTGCGGGTTGCGCCGCACCGCGGTTGGCTCGATTGCTGCCGACGGCGATGGCATTGCGCTGGACGACCTGGTGAACGCCATCCGAGATGGCCAGGATCGGCTCCACGCTCCCGAAGCCGGGTTGCGTGACCTTCCCGAGGTGAGGGTCGAGGGGGAGACGGCCCGGGGAGTGCGCCACGGCGCCAGCTTTGGATTCGGGCTCGAGGCGCCGACGTCTGGACCGTTTCGCGTTCACGACGACGAGGGCGGATTGCTCGCCGTCTACCGTGTCGAGGGCAAGCTGGCCGTCCCAGAGGTGGTATTGGATGCGGGTTCTGCGGGGTGACCCCCTGCGGTGGGGGCCACTCCGACCGCATGGGTCGGCCATCACCATTGGAGTGTTCGACGGTGTCCATCGCGGGCATCGCAAGGTGCTCGAGGAGCTCATCGCCCGAGCAGACGCCGAACGGCTCGATACCGTGGCGCTCACCTTCGACCGTCATCCGCTGGAAGTAGTCGCGCCGGACAAGGCACCGCCACTTCTCACCTCCGTCGAGGCTCGTTTGCGGCTCTTCGAGCAACTCGGGGTGGATATCGCCGGGGTGCTCCCCTTCGACGAGGTGAGGAGCATGGAGGCGGAAGGGTTCGTGGAGGGGGTACTGGTCCGGGCTCTCGGCGCCCGGTTGGTGGCGGTGGGGACCGACTTCAGGTTCGGCCACGATCGGAGAGGCGACGTTGGGTTGCTGAGGAGGATCGGGGAGCGGTTCGGGTTCGAACTCGACGAGGTACCACTTCTTGCCGAGGGCGACGGCCCGATGTCGTCCAGCCGGATTCGAGCGATGGTCAGCGCCGGCGACGTGGCCGCCGCTTGCGAGGCATTGGGGCGGCCCTTCGCCCTCAGCGGCGTCGTCGTGCCCGGAGACGGTCGCGGACGCTCCATTGGGATCCCCACCGCAAACCTGGAGGCGGACGAGCGCCTGGCGCTCCCCGGAACCGGGGTCTACGCCGCCATCGCCGACCACCGCGGCACCACCTACAAGGCAGCGGTCAACGTCGGAGTCCGCCCCACCTTCGGCGGCGATCGGCTCACTGTGGAGGCCCATCTCCTCGACGCCCCCACCGATCTAGATCTCTATGGCGAGACTCTCACCCTCCATTTCTTCGACCGGATCCGTCCCGAGCGGCGGTTCTCCGGAGCGGACGAGCTGGTCGCCCAGATCCGAGCCGATATTGATGAGGTGCGGCTTCGTCTCGACGCGGGTGCGGTTTCCACATCGGGCTCGCCGGGTATCCCGGCGTCGTGATCGAACCGACGCCACCCGCGCCACCTGAGGCGGCATCCGCTGATGCCGTGGTCGCGGCGCGCGCCTTGAGCAAGGTCTTCAAGGACGACACCGGTGTCCACGAGCTCGATCTCACCATCCCACCCGGCACGATCTTCGGCTTCGTCGGCCCCAGCGGATCGGGGAAGACGACCACCGTGAGGATGCTGACCGGGCTGACCCGGCCCACCGCGGGATCGGTCGAGGTGCTCGGCTCGGTTCCGACCCGGTTCTCCAGCACCACCAAGTCCCGGATCGGATACCTGCCACAGCTATCGGCGCTCTACCCCCAGCTCTCGGTGCACCAGAACCTCACCTTCGCCGCCTCGATCGCCGGGCTGCCGTGGTTCGGTCGTTCCGCGGCGCTTCGACGGGTCATCGAGTTCGTCGAGCTCGAGGGGTCGGAGTCGAAGCCGGTGACCGAGATCTCGGGAGGGATGCAACGGCGGCTCGGTCTCGCCGCCACCCTGGTGCACGACCCCGAGCTGCTGTTCCTCGACGAGCCGACCGCAGGGATCGACCCGGTGCTGCGCCGCAAGTTCTGGGATCACTTCGCCGAGTTGCGCGACGAGGGCAGGACCGTCTTCGTGACCACTCAGTACGTGGGCGAGGCCGAGCACTGCGACCTGGTGGCGCTGATCGTCGGCGGGCGGCTGGTGATGATGGATACCCCGGAGGCGCTGCGCCGCGCTGCGGCGGGCGGTGACCTCGTCCGCGTGCGGTTTGCCACCGTCCACGGGCCGGAGACCATCGCCGAGCTTGCCCGGTTCGACGGGGACACCAGGGTCCGTCCCCTCGACGAGCGGAGCCTGGAACTGGTCGTGCCCGACGCGGCCCGTGCCATCCCCGATCTGGTCTCCTGGGCGCAGGACCGCGGGCTGGATCTCGAGGAGGCGGAAGAGCACCGCCCACCGTTCGACGACGTCTTCGTCACGCTGGTCGAGCGGGCAAGAGGTGTCGAGCCATCGATGGAGATGACCGGTGCAAAGTAGGGTCGCACCGGTCGTCCGGGCCGGAGCCTTCGTCCGCAAGGAGATCGTCGAGGTTGTCCGCCAGCCCCGCCTCCTCGCGTCGCTGGTACTCGGCCCGTTCCTGATCCTGCTGCTCTTCGGGGTCGGCTATCAGGCGGTCCGCCCGCTCGACATGTACCTGGTCGCTCCCGAGGACGACATCCTCGGTCAGGCGGTGATCGACTGGGCCGAGAACTCGGGTCAGGCGGTGACCGTGGTCGGCACGGGGAGCGACGAAGCCGAAGGTCTTCGCCTGCTGGAGAGCGGGGACGTGGATGCGGTGATAGTCGTCCCGCCCAACCCACTGGAGACGATCCAGCAGAATGAGAAGGCCGAGTTCCTCGTCATCCACGACGAGTTGGATCCCTTCGAGCGCACCGCCATCGACTTCTTCGCCCGGACATCGGTCGATCAGGCAAACGACCGGCTGCTCAGCGAGCTGGCAGAACGAGGGCATCGAGGTCGGGGTCAGCGAGGGGAGCGAGTACGAAGGGATCGACCCCGAAGTCCTGGTGGCCCCGTTCAGCGCCAGCACCGAGCAGGTTCAGGGGATCTCGGTGGACGTCACCTCGTACTACGCCCCGGCGGTGATCGTCCTCCTGCTGCAGCACGCCGCCCTCACATTTGCCGCGCTCTCGCTGGTCAGGGAGCGCTACCTGGGGACGGCCGATCTGTTCCGGGTAGCCCCGCTCACCGCCGGCGAGACGCTGTGGGGGAAGTACATCGGCCACTTCGCCATCGGGGGAGTGCTGGCCGCGGTGCTGGTGGGGGCGTCGGTCTTCGCCCTCGGGGTGCCCATGGAGGGGTCATGGTGGCAGTTGGGGGTGTCGGTCGCCGGGGTGATCGTGGCATCGCTCGGCTGGGGGATGGTGCTGTCCTCGTTGGTGGAGACCGACGCCCAAGCGGTCCAGGCCTCGATGATCGCCCTGTTGGTCTCCATATTCTTCAGCGGCTTCATGCTCTCGCTGGAGCGCTTGGCGCCCACGGTGCGCCCGGTGGCCTGGTTGATTCCGGCCACCCACGGGATTGCCGCCCTGCAGGACGTGATGTTCCGCGGTATCCAGCCCTCGCTGGTCACGTGGGGCTCTCTGGCCGCCCTGGCGGTTGGGCTGGCTGCGATCGCCTACTTCGGGCTTCGCCGTAGGATGCGCGCCACCTGAAGGGCGCTCACGGCAGAGGTGCTACTATCCGTCTCGCTCCCGTTCGGGAGTGATGGGGATCGAGCCGTCGGACCAGGTGGGCAAGCTCTGCCGAGCCGGGACAGCCGAACCCCGAGGCCCATGCCCCCCGATCATCGGCTCGCGGAATGAAAACCACTGAAGAGATCATCACCGAATACGGTCACCATGACAGCGACACCGGGTCACCGGAGGTGCAGGTGGCGCTGCTGACCGAAAAGATCAACCACCTCACCGAGCACCTCAGGGCGCACAAGCACGACCACCACAGCCGTCGTGGTCTGCTCATGATGGTGGGGCGGCGCCGCCGGTTGCTCAACTACCTGCGACGACAGGACGTCGAGCGTTACCGGCAGTTGATCGGCCGTCTAGGCCTGCGCCGATAGATGTGAGGAGCGCCCTCCGGGGCGCTCCTTCCACGTTCGAGCCCAAGGAGGGGCCGGACGAGACAAACGAGGACGGAGAGCGCGCCAGTTGTCAGTTGCCATCCCTGGCCGAGACCGGAGGGATGACCACTGGGAATTGGCCGCTCTCCCCGAACATGAGGAGAGAGAGCGTGCCTGAAATTGTGGTACGCGGAGCTGTCGGCGAGCGGGAGATTGTCTTCCGGGCCGGCAAGCTCGCAATGCAAGCCGACGGCGCCGTCACCGTGAGCCTGGGCGACACCCAGGTGCTCGTGACCGCGACCGCCAACAAGTCCCTGCGGGAGGGCACCGACTTCTTCCCGCTCACCGTAGACGTCGAAGAGCGGATGTACGCCGCCGGCAAGATCCCCGGGTCGTTCTTCCGCCGGGAGGGCCGCGCCACCGAAAAGGCGATACTCACCGCCCGTCTCATCGACCGCCCGCTCCGTCCCGCCTTCGCCGACGGGTTCCGTAGCGAAACGCAGGTTGTGGCGACGATCCTGTCGGTGGACAACGAGAACGCGTACGACGTCATCGCCCTAAACGGGGCGTCGGCGGCGCTCATGGTCAGCACCATCCCCTTCCAGGGGCCCATCGGCGCGGTGCGCCTCGCCCTCCGCAACGGGGAGTGGACCGCCATGCCGACCTACGAGGAGCTCGAGGAATCCGTGTTCGAGCTCGTCGTGGCCGGGCGACGCAACGACACCGGAGAGATCGACATCCTGATGGTCGAAGCCGGCTCCACCGAGGACGGGCTGCGTCTCATCGCGGGCGGGCAGCCGCCGAGCGACGAGGAGAGCGTCGGGCGCGGGCTGGAGGAGGCGAAGGCCTACATCGCCCAGTCAATAGACCTCCAGCTCGAGCTGCGGAGGCTGGTCGAGGTCGAGGAGGGTGACTGGCCGGTGGTGGTCGACTACCCGTCCGAGCTCTTGGACCGGGTGGCCGAGTTGAGCCGGGTCCCGCTCACCGACGTGGTGACAACATCCAACAAGGCAGACCGCAAGTCGGCCGAGGAGGTGGCTTGGGCCGCGATCGAGCTCGAGCTCGCGATCGAGGACCCCGTCGAGCTGGCGGCCGCCCGAAAGGCGTTCGGCTCCACCCTCAAGCGGATGATGCGCGAGCGCGTCATCAACGAGGGCATCCGTCTCGACGGGCGCGGGCCAGCCGATCTGCGGCCACTCAGCGCCGAGGTCGGGGTGGTGTCACGGACCCACGGTTCGGGGCTCTTCCAGCGGGGCGACACCCAGGTGCTCAACCTGGCGACGCTCGGGATGCTCAAGATGGAGCAGATGCTCGACACCCTCTCCATCGAGGAATCGAAGCGGTACATGCACCACTACAACTTCCCGCCGTTCTCCACCGGAGAGGCCGGCTTCATGCGCGGGCCGCGCCGGCGTGAGATCGGGCACGGGGCTCTCGCCGAGAAGGCGCTCCTCCCTGTGATCCCCGACGAGGAGGAGTTCCCATACGCCCTCCGACTCGTCTCGGAGGTGCTCTCCTCCAACGGATCGACCTCGATGGCGTCGGTATGCGCCTCGACCCTGTCGCTGATGGACGCCGGCGTCCCGATCAGCGATCCGGTTGGCGGCGTGGCCATGGGGCTGATCGCCCAGGACGGCAAGTTCGTCACCCTGACCGACATCATCGGAGCGGAGGACGCCCTGGGTGACATGGACTTCAAGGTCGCCGGTACCGCCGACGTGATCACCGCCCTCCAGTTGGACACCAAGATCCAGGGTCTGCCCAGCCAGGTGCTCGCCGACGCGCTCGCCCAGGCGAAGGAAGCGCGGCTGCGGATCCTCGAGGTGATGCGCGAGGCCATCCCGTCGCCTCGTACCGACCTCAACCAGTGGGCGCCGCGGATCGAGGCCATCAAGATCCCCAAGGACAAGATCGGCGAGGTCATCGGGCCCAAGGGCAAGGTGATCCGCGAGCTCGAGGAGCAGACCGGGGCGACCATCGAGATCGAGGAGGAGGGCTCCCACGGCATCGTCCGCATCGGGTCCAACAACGCCGAGAGCCTCAATGCCGCTCGGGACCGCATCAACCTGATCGTCAACCCGCCCGAGGTCGAGGTCGGTGCCGACTACGACGGCGAGGTGGTGAACATCACCAGCTTCGGCGCCTTCGTCAACATCCTGCCGGGTCGCGATGGGCTGTTGCACATCTCGAAGCTCGACGCCGAGCGCCGGGTCAACCGGGTGGAGGACTACCTCAACCTGGGCGATGCGATCAAGGTGACGGTGCGGGAGGTCGACCGCAACGGCAAGGTCAGCCTCGACCTGGCAGAGCCGATCGTGCTCACCGAGGAGCAGAAGGCGAACCTGGCCGCTGCCCCACGGAACGGCGGGCGTGACCGTGACCGCGACCGGGACCGGGGCGGACGTGGCGGAAGCGACCGAGGTGGCCGTGACCGCGACCGCCGTGGCAGTGACCGCGATCGGGGCGGCGACCGCAGGTCGAGCTACGACCGGGGCCCACAGCAGTCGGCGCAACCGGTGCAACCGGCGCAGGGCTCGGGCGAGCGACGCCGGGCCGCGGTGTCGCTTGAGGACGTGATGGAGGAGATGGACGGCGAGTAGCCGTTCGAAAGAAAGTTGGGCGGCCGTCGCGGCCGCCCTTCTCGCCCCACCCGCCCCCGTTCTTGCGTGGCTGAGCCACCGAATAGGTACTCCAGCCACGCAAGAAAGCGGCGGCCGTGACGGGCGCTATCGAACCAGCGGCTTGTACTTGATCCGGTGCGGCTGGAGCGCTTCCTCGCCGAACTGGCGACGCATCCACTCCTCGTACTCGGTGTAGCCGCCCTCGAACCAGCGGATATTCGAGTCGCCCTCGAAGGCGAGAATGTGAGTGCACACCCGATCGAGGAACCAGCGGTCGTGTGAGATCACGAGGGCGCACCCGGGGAAGGCCTCGAGCGCCTCCTCGAGCGCTCGCAAGTGTGTCCACGTCGAGGTCGTTGGATGGTTCGTCGAGCAGGATCACATTGCCGCCCCGCCGCAGCATGGTCCCAAGGTGTACCCGGTTCCTCTCTCCGCCCGACAACGAGCCGACCTTCTTTTGCTGATCGGCGCCCCTGAAGTTGAGCGAGGCGACATACGCCCTGGCGTTCACCTCGCGCCGACCGATGCGGAGCAGGTCGGCCCCACCCGAGATCTCCTGGTACACGGTGTTGTCGGGGTCGAGGGTGTCGCGGCTCTGGTCGACGTACGCCAGGTCCACCGAGGGACCCAGCTCGATGGTCCCTTCGTTGGGCTGTTCATTGCCGGTGATGAGCCGAAAGAGTGTGGTCTTCCCGGCGCCGTTGGGACCGATGATCCCCACGATGGCGGCCGGTGGCAGGTCGAGGTCCAACTCATCGATGAGAAGGCGGTCTCCGTAGCCCTTGGAGACTCCTGACAGCACGATGACCTTGTCGCCAAGGCGCTGGGTGAAGGGGATGACGAGCTCGAGCCTGTCGGGCCGGGACTCGACGTCCGCCGCCTCGGCGACCAGCCGCTCGTAGGCGGTGAGGCGCGCCTTGCCCTTTGCCTGCCTGGCCCGCGGTGACATCCGAACCCACTCCAGTTCCCGCTCGATGGAACGGCGCCGCGCCTTCGATTCCCGTTCCTCCTGGGCAAGCCTGGCCTGCTTCTGCTCGAGCCAACCCGAGTAGTTGCCCTCGAATGGGTAGGCCCGCCCCTGGTCGAGCTCGAGTATCCAGCCGGCGACCTCGTCGAGGAAGTAGCGGTCGTGGGTGACCGCGATGACCGTTCCCGGGTACTCCTTGAGATGTCGCTGCAGCCAGGCGACCGACTCGGCGTCGAGATGATTGGTCGGCTCGTCGAGCAGTAGCAGGTCGGGTGCCGAGAGCAGGAGCCGGCACAGAGCCACCCGGCGGCGCTCACCTCCCGACAAAGTCGTCACCGAGGTTTCCCCCGGTGGCACCCGGAGGGCGTCCATGGCGATTTCGACCTTGCGCTCCAGGTCCCAGGCGCCCGCCGCCTCGATCCGGCGTTCCAGGTCGGCCTGCTCCGTGCCCAGAGCGTCGTAGTCGGCCTCGGGGTCGGCCCAGCCTGCCAGCACCTCCTGATAGCGGTCGAGGAGCGCCTGAACCGGTGCCACCCCTTCCATCACGTTTCCGATGGCGTCCTTGTCCGGGTCGAGCACCGGTTCCTGCGCCAGCATGCCGACGGTGAACCCCTCGCCAAGCCTGGCCTCGCCCGATGTGGGCTCGTCCTCGCCGGCCATGACCCGCAGCAGGGTGGACTTGCCCGCGCCGTTGGGGCCGATCACCCCGATCTTGGCGCCGTGATAGAACCCGAGGGTGATCTCGCGCAGCACGTCCCTGTCGGGCGGGACATGGCGGGTGGCGCGCACCATCGTGTAGATGAACTCGGGCACAGACGGCGACGGTAGTGCCTGCCGGGTGCCAGGGGTACCCTCGCCGGCGTGCCTGAGCTCCCCGACATCGTGGTCTATATCGAGGCGCTGGAGAGACGGGCGTTGGGCCACAAGGTCACCGGGATGCGCGTGTCATCGCCGGCGGTGCTCCGGACCTACGACCCGCCGTATGACGCCGTGGTGGGCAAGAAGGTCGTCGGACTGAACCGCGTCGGAAAACGGATCGTGTTCGAGTTGGAGGACGACCTGTTCCTCGTCATCCATCTCATGATCGCCGGTCGTCTGCAATGGAAGGCCCCGGGGACGGCCCTGCCCAAGAAGGTGGGGCTTGCCGCCCTCGATTTCGACGAGGGGACGCTGATCCTCACCGAGCAGGGGTCGAAGCGGCGAGCCGGGATCTGGGTACTGCACGGCGCCGACGCGGTCGCCGCAGAGGATCGAGGCGGGATCGAGCCACTCGATGCGGATCCCGCCGAATTCGCCGCCGCCCTGCGGAAAGAGAACCGCACCTTGAAGCGGGCGCTGACCGATCCGCACATATTCTCTGGCATCGGAAACTCGTATTCCGACGAGATCCTCTGGGCAGCGCGGCTTTCCCCGGCCACACGCACCGGGCAGCTCAGCGACGAGGAGGTCGAGAGCCTTCGTTTGGCCGTACGCGAGCAATTGGACAAGTGGACGGAGCTACTCCGCCGGCAGGTTGGGGACGGTTGGCCGGTGAAGGTCACCGCCTTTCGAAAGGAGATGGCGGTCCACGGCAAGTTCAACGAGCCGTGCCCCCGCTGCGGCTCGCCGGTGCAGCGGATCGCCTATGCCGACAACGAGACCAACTACTGCGCCACTTGTCAGACAGGTGGCCGGCTGCTCGCCGACCGCTCTCTGTCCCGTCTGCTCAAGGACGACTGGCCCCGCACCCTCGACGAACTCGAGGAGCAGCGCCGAGGCTGACTATTGGTCGGCGTCAACCTGGGGCGGGTTCTGATCCTCCTCCAGCAGTTCGGCGTCGAGCAACTCGCCCTCGCGCTGGCCGCGGGCAAAGTCCGACGCCTCGGGGTCCCGCTCGTCCTCACGCTGGCCCCGGGCATAGTCGGGTTTGCCGGGCTCGGGGGGCTCGTCTTCCTGGCCGCGGGCAAAGTCGGGCCGAGCATCGCTTTCGGGGAGCTCTTGCTGCCCACGGGCAAAGTCGGGTCCGCCCTCCTCGTCAACCACTAGCTCTTCCCCTTCAGGAAGTGGCTCCGGCTCCACTGCGACCTCCTCGATGACGATCTCCTCCACGACGAGCTCGTCATCATCCTGATCCGGGTATCGATCGTCCGACATTGGCCCTCCTCGCCGACATTGAAGTACTTATACCCCGTCGCAGAGCCGGTCAACCCCCTCGAGTCGCATGGATCCTTTGGTTCGGGTTGCCCGTCGAACATATGTTCGATAGATTGATTGATCGGCATGACCCTGACCCAATCCGATCCTCCGCAGATGCAGGACCTGCTTCAACTCCGCCCGGGGTGGGTGGTGGGTCTGGTGGGCTCTCCTGGGAGCGGGCTCACCCGCCTGGGTTTGGCCATGCTGGCTCCACCCGCCCGTCTTGCCCCGGTGGTCGCACTCGATGTGCGCGGCTGGCTGTGCCCACCTGCGGCGTGGGAGGTGGGGATCGAACCGGAACGCCTGGTGGTGGTGCGATGCCCGCAGAGCCAGGCGTGGCCGGCGGTGGTGGCGGCGTTGCTCGAGGGGGTCCGTGCTGTCTATGCCGAGGTCCCCGCTGGGGTGAGCGATCACCAACTGCGAAGACTGGGGGCGCTGGCTCGGGCCCGGCGTTCGGGTCTGGTGCTCCGTCCACTGCGCGGCGATCTCCCCGCCGGGGTGGCCCATATCCGGGTTCGGGCCGAGGCGGTGGCATGGGAGGGGACTGCTCAGGGGCACGGACGGCTGCGGGAGCGCCGGCTCACCCTGCAGGCATCGGGCAAGGGAGCGGCGGGGATGGACCGTCTGCTGATGGTGGAGGACGATGGCACGGACGCTCTGCGTGTGGTTTCCGGACTGGCCGCTGCGCCGGCCGGACGCGCCGCTGGATAGGCCCTGTCTGGTGGTGGAGTCCGCCATACAGCGGGTGGTGGCCTGCAATTCGCACGCTGCCGCCGCCGGTGTGGAAGCGGGGATGCTCCGCCGCCAGGCCGAGGCGCTCTGCCCCACCGGTGTCGTCCTCGACCGGCTGCCTGAGGTGGAGGCGATCGGTTTCGAGATGGTGGTCTCGGCCGTGGAGGAGGTGACCCCCCTGGTGGAGGTGGCCGAGCCTGGGCTGGTCTTTGTCCCTCTCCAAGGTGCAGTTCGCTACTACGGGAGCGAAGCCGAGGTCGTGGAGCGGGTGCATTCCGCGGTGGGCACCCATGGTGGGAGGATCGGGGTAGCTGGTGGTCCCTTCGCCGCCCGGTGCGCCGCCGCCGCCGTGGGGGACGGTGGTGTCATGGTGGTGGGCGACGACAGCGGGTTTCTCGCATCGCTCGAGGTCGGGGCTTTGGGGGACTCGGACTTGGTGGCGACACTGCGTTGGTTGGGTATCACCACTCTCGGCGAGCTGTCCAGTCTGCCGCGAGCGGCTCTCGCCTCCCGGTTCGGGCAGCAGGGGATCGAGGTCCACCGCCTGGCAGCGGGTGAAGATCGCGACCCGGTTCCCCGCCTGCTCCCCGATGACCCTGCGGTGGAGCAGCGATTCGAGGATCCACTTGAGACGCTCGACCAGGCCGGTTTCGCCGCAAGACGGCTCACCCATCAGTTGGTGAGTGGGTTGGCCCGGCTCGGGCTGGCCGCCCATCTGGTGGTGGTGGAGGCAGAGGCGTGTAACGGGTCACTGCGCCATCGGGTGTGGCGCAGCGCCGACCCCTTCACCGAGTCGGCGCTCGCCGATCGGGTGTGGTGGCAATTGCGTGCCTGGATCGAGGCGGGCGGAGTCCCCGGTGGAGTGGCCCGGCTTCGTCTCGCTCCCGACGATCTCTCCGGTGAGGGCCGCCAACTCCCGATGCTGGAGCATCTATGGGGGACAGGGGGAAGCGAGGCGTGGGGGCGTTGGCAGGAGGTGATACCGGCGCGCATGGAGGCGGAGCGATCGATCGCTCGGGCCCAGGCGGTGCTGGGGACGGATTCGGTGCTGGTGGCCAGGCCACAGGGAGGCCGGCTCCCGGGAGACCGGGTCCATTGGCGGCCATGGGGAGAGCCGGTTGGATCAGCCGAGCGAGACCCGGGAGATCCTTGGCCCGGCTCCACCCCTGCGCCGACTCCGGCGCTGGCGCCCCCCGATCCGCCGATGATCGAGGTCGAGTGGGAAGAAGGGATGCCGGTGCGGGTTCGGCTCGGGGCACGATGGGAGCCGGTGAGTTCGTGGGCAGGACCGTGGCGGCTCACCGGTCGATGGTGGAAGGGTGAGTCCCCGGCGGATCGGTACCAGATCGTCACCAGCGTCGGCGCCTTCCTCTGCTTGGTGCGGGAGGGCCGCACCTACCTGGTGGGCGTCTACGACTGAGAGAGGTTGTCCACCATCCGTGCCAGGGTGCTGACGGTCGTCTGCTAGTCCTCGTCTTCACCCCGGCATCGGTCACGCCACCAGTGCCCGGAGTCGCTCGTAGTTGGCGGCGATCTCGGCGCGTGAGGTATCCCGGAGGCGCTCGGCTTCGCGTGGATCGCCGGGGTTGACCTCGATTGGGGCAGATATCACGAGGTGGACCACGCCGGGGTTGATGAACCTCCTGCCCGGCTGCCATACCTCGATGGTGCCGTGGATGGTCACTGGCAAGACGTCAAGCCCGTTGTCCACGGCGATGGTGAAGGCACCCTTCTTGAATGGCGCCAACTCACCTCCCCGTGCCCTGGTGCCCTCGGGGTAGACGATGATCGACCGTCCCAAAGCGATGGCGCTACGGGCGTCGCGGCTGACTTGTTTGTGGATCGAAGCGCCTGCCGTGCGGTCTACCTCGATCATCCCGACCGCCCTCATCGCCTGGGCGAAGAGAGGGATACGGAAGAGCTCGGCCTTGGCCAGGAATCTCACCGGGACGGGCAGGGCGGAGACGTGGACAAAGATGTCGTAGGCGGACAGGTGGTTGCCCACAACGACGTACGAGCGGGTCGGGTCTACCTTCTCCGCCCCTTCAACCACGACCCGAACGCCTGCCGCCCGGATCCACACCATCCCCCAGGTGCGGATGACCCGCTCCAACCAAGGCGAGCCGGGCCTCATCGCTGAGACGATGAGGGCGGCGAGGGAGCAGAGGATCGTGCCGACGACCCCGGCGATCAGGGTGATGATCGATCGCACCGCCGCCAGCAGCGTCATGCGAGCCGAGGGTAGCGACCGGGGCTCACCGCTCACCGCTCGGCGGCCCATGTGGTGATGCGCTCGATTCGGAGACCGATGACGGTCCCAGCGGGCGGCTGCTCCCGGTACTGGGGGTATTTGTTGACCAGCGCGTCCAGCGCCAGCTCCTGGAGATCGGGATCTGTCACCGGGCCGCCTCTCAGGTCGGCGCGCACCCACCACAGCCGGTTCCAGTCGGAGTGGTCGAAGTGGACCAGCAGACAGGCCGAGGGTGTCTTCTCCAGGTTGACGATGCGTTGCAACCGGCTGGACCGCTTTGGCTTGTGGTCCACCGCGGTCATCACCAGATCGTCAACGACGGCAAAGGTGATGGGAACTGCGTGGGGTGAGCCGTCCGGGGTGACCGTCGCCAGCACCCCAAATTGGGCTGCGACGAGGCGCCGGTTTGCCTCCTCTCGGTCTAGAGACGGGCTCATCCAGGAGGCGGGCCCCACTGTCTCATGAGGTGGCCGACGGCGGCGGTGCCCAGTTGGGCGACAAACAGCGCCACCCCGAGCGCCACCAGCGCCAGCTTTGCGAGGCGACGGGTCTGCGCCAACTCGGCGATCTCGTCATCCAATGTCTCCCGTGCCTGCGACGTCGATGTCTGGACCTGGTCGAGCAGGGTCTGGGCAGAGCCAACCTGCGCAGCCAGGTTGCCGACCGCGGTGCCGAGATCGGACACCTCGTCGGGGAGACCGGCCGTCTGCTCGGCCAGGGTGTTGAGCTCCTCTCCTTCGGTGATGAGCTCCTCGGGGAGCCCTTCGAGGCTGTCCTCCAGCTCGGTCAGAGCCTGGTCGAGCGGCACCTCGGGGTCGTAGTCGACCCCGACCACAGACAGGGCGGACAGGGCCCTGTCGAGCACGGCTGCGGTGGAAATGAGCCCGGGCAACGCATCGAGCACCGCGGAGACGCTGTCGGGGAGAGTCGTGGTCATTACATCGGCGGTGTCGGTGGCCATCGACTGAATCCCGGTCACCGTCTCGGAGGCGTCTGCCAATACTGTCTCGGCTGACTCGAGCCCGGGACCCACGTCCGCCAGCGCATCCGACAACAACGCTGTCGACTCATCGACCGTCTCCAAAGAGGTGTCCACCAGAGCGGCCGTTTCTTCGACCGACTTGATGAGCGAGTCGGTTAGCCGCCATCCGAGCACCACCCCGACAATCGTCGCCACCGCCCCCACCCAACCGAGGGTGATTAGCACGGTCGCCAACCTGCTGCGGCCGATCGTCACCTCGCCGGCGCCCGGTCGCCGATGCTGTCGACCACTTGGCGGAAGCCTGGAATGGCCGCCTTCGCCCACACCGTGTGACCGACGACGTTGGGGTGGTACCTGTCCGGGCTGAACACTTCGTCTCTCCGGAAGGCCGCGGTGGTCAGCCGGCGCATCGGGATCATCCAGACATTGTCGTGACGGGCGGCGGCCCGCTCCTGGATGGCGTTGATCAACGCCGACCAGCTTGTCAGCAGCGAGCTGAGCGGGAATGGGGCTCGCGGCACGGTACCCAGGTCCCCCATCCCCGGCAGCACCACCGCCCGCGAGCAGGTCGCCAACCGCTCCACGATCTCGGAGAGTTGGGCGGCGAACAGCCGGGGCGGTGTGCGGTGGGTCACGTCGTTGGTGCCAACGGCTACGAAGGAGATGTCAGGGCGGAGAGCCTCGGCCGCCTCGAGTTGGTGGGCGAGCACGTCGGCGGCGCGTGTCCCCCCGGTGGCGAGACAGCGCAGCTCGATCCGCGTAGGCCCGATGCCCCGGTCGGTGGCGAGCGCCCGGCAGACCTGGCGGATCCAGATGTCGTCGGGGTCGGTCAGACCGGGGCCGGTGAGGGCACTGTCGCCCAAGGCGACGATGCGGACCAGGGGATCGTCGGGTGAGCCGAAATCGCCCGACGGGTCATACCCCTCAAAGGTAGGGAGGTCGCGCCGGTACCCGGCTCGGATCGCCTGGACCAGTGCTGTGACCAAGCCGCACACCACGATTGCGGGGAGGGCGAGGGTGAGGCGGCGGCCCCGGGTCGGGTGCACGGGCGGATAATGTAGCCCGCCGTCCGGGAACGGCCGGGCATGGGCTTGGGGGGGAACACCGGACGAGGAGGCCCAGGTGCAGCTAGGGCTCAACATCGGCTACTGGGGTGCCGGGATGGGGCGCTCGCTCGACTTGGTCAAGGAAGCCGAACGCCTCGATTACCAATCGGTCTGGGCCGCCGAGGCCTATGGAGCCGACGCCATCACCGTGCTCAGCTGGATCGCGGCCCTGACCGACCGCATCCACGTCGGATCAGCGATCCTCCAAATGCATGCCCGCACCCCGGCGATGACCGCGATGACCGCGGCGACCCTCGACGAGTTGAGCGGCGGCCGGTTCCTCCTGGGGTTGGGTGTGTCCGGGCCGCAGGTGGTCGAAGGTTGGCACGGAGTTCCATACGGGAAGCCGCTGCAGCGGACCCGCGAATACGTCGATGTCGTGCGGCTGATACTCCGCCGCCAAGAGCCGCTCGACTACCAGGGCGAGGAGCTCGGCATTCCTTATCGAGGTCCCGGCGCAACCGGTCTCGGGAAGCCGCTCAAGCTGATCAGCCACCCCCTCAACCCGGATATGCCTGTCTACCTCGCTGCGATCGGTCCGCGAAACGTGGAGCTAGCCGCCGAGATCGCCGATGGCTGGCTGCCGATCTTCTGGTCGCCGGAGCGGGCCGTTGAGGAGTTTGGCGCCGCGCTCGACCGTGGTTTCTCCCGTTCAGGCGACCCTGCCAAGGCTGCCCGTTTCGAGATCGCTCCGACGGTGCAGGCGCTGGTGACCGACGACCTCGCCGCCGGACGTGACACGATGCGGCCCATGCTTGCCCTCTACCTGGGTGGGATGGGGGCCAGGGGGCGCAACTTCTACGCCGACCTTGCCACTCGGTACGGCTATGGGGAGGCAGTGGACCGGATCCAGGACGCCTACCTGAACGGTCGCAAGGGCGAGGCGATGGTGGCGGTGCCGGACGGATTGGTCGACGAGGTGTCGCTCGTCGGCCCGGCCGAGAGGGTCCGCGATCGCCTCGTCGTCTACGCCGAATCGGGTGTGACCGAGCTACTGGTCGGGACCACCGACCTGGCCACTCTGCGCACGCTGGCAGAGCTGAACGAGTGAGGCCGGGCCAAGTGAGCCAGTGACGCTCCCGCTGAGCGACCCGGCCTGGGTCTTCTTGGTCCTCGCTGTCGCCATCCTGGTGTCGCCGCTTCTGGCGGAGCGGATCAGGTTGCCGGGGATCGTCGGGTTGGTACTCGCCGGGCTGGTACTGGGCCCTCACGTCACCGGGCTGCTCGAGCGGACGGGGACCGTTGAGCAACTGGGTGGCCTCGGTCTGCTCTACCTGATGTTCCTCGCCGGGCTCGAGCTCGACATCGACGAGCTGTACCACTACCGGCGCGCCGCCGGTGTGTTCGGCGCACTCACCTTTGCGATCCCATTCGTCATCGGCGCCGGTGTCGGTTGGGCGTTTGGGTTCGCCGCCGCCGAAGCCGTGGTCCTCGGGTTGCTCTTTGCCTCCCAGACCCTCGTCGCCTACCCGGTGGTGCGCCGCTATGGGCTGGTGGGGAACCGGGCCGTCGCGTCCACTGTCGGTGCCACGGTCATCACCGACACAGTGGCGCTCTCCGCATTGGGGATCGTGGTCGGCCTCTCCACCGCCGGTGGCGGTGCCGATGTCGTCATCCGGCTCCTCCTCGGGCTGGCGGTCCTGACCGCCTACTGCACCTGGGTGCTGCCACGGGTTGCCCGGTGGTTCTTCGCCGGGCTCGGGCAGGAGCCGGTGCTCCGTTTCGTGTTCGTACTGGCCGGGTTTCTCTCAGCCGCCGCGCTGGGAGAGCTGCTCGGCGTCGAGTCGATCGTCGGGGCATTCTTCGCCGGGCTGGCGCTCAACCGCTTGGTGCCAAACCGGGGAACCCTCATGCAGAGCATCGAGTTCGTCGGCGCGGCGCTGCTCGTCCCCCTCTTTCTCATCTCGGTCGGGATGCTGGTCGACCCCGCAGTCGTTGCCAACCCCAGAACCGTGCTGCTTGCCGCGGTGGTCTCGGTCCTCATCTTGATGGCGAAGGCGGCCGCCGCCTGGCTGACCGGCCGGATCTTCCGCTTCAGCGGCGCCGAGATCGGTGTGATGTTCGGGCTGTCGGGGGCCCACGCCGCGGCCACACTCGCCGCGACGATCGTCGCCTTCGAGATAGGGCTGTTCGACGAAGAGGTGGTCAACGCCGTCTTGCTGGTCATCCTGGTGACGGTGGTGGTCTCCTCTTGGGCGGCCCGTCGCTGGGGGGCCCGGGTCGAGGGGAGCCAGGAGCGGCCCCGCCGGCTGGGGGAGGTGGTGGTGGTCCCTGTGGCCAATCCGGGCTCGGCGCCCCAGTTGGCGCGATTCGCCGCCAGGCTGGCAATGGCCGACGGTGGTGTCGTGGTGGCGACACACGTCCTGGTCGACACCGACCAGGGGGCTGTTCAGCATGCCAAGCAACTGCTCGAAGACGCGGCCCAGCCGGCCGCGGCAGAGGGAGGCGAGGTTGAGCTCCAGATGAGGGTCGATGTGTCGCCAACGGCAGGGATCCTCCACACCGTCGCCGAGCGGTCGGCGTCGCTGTTGGTTCTCGGATGGCAGCACCTCACACCCATACAGGACCTCCTCCTCGGCAGCAGGATCGATGAGATCGTGGCCGGCTGCGCCGTGCCGGTGGTAACGATCAGGCTCGGACGAGAGGCGCCCGCTGCGGTGCTGCTGACACTCGGCGACGATGACTTGAAGGAGTCGCACGCCGCCGATCTGGAAGCTGCGCTGGCGGTCTGCCGGCTGCTCGTCCGGTCGGGAATGCCCCTCACAGTGTGTTGCCCCCAGCGGTGGCCCGCGGAGCAGTTGCTGCCTGAGGCGAACGTTCATGTTGTGCCGGCGGACGGATCGCGGGCAGCGACCGCGCAGGAACTAGCCGGGGTCTCCGATCTGGTGGTGCTCCCGGCTGGCCACCACCGGACCACGTTTGGCGGTGATGCCTCCTCGCTGGCATTACGCCGTCCCGACCTGACCGTGGCGGTGGCGATCGGGCCTGCCCCTAGGGAGCGGTTCGGCCGGGGAGACGAGGCCCCAATCCCCGGCCTCCTCGGCGGCCCGGAGTAGGTGGTAAGTGGTAAGTGATAAGTGGCAGGTGGAAACACCCCTCCCCGGCGCCGTAGGCGCCGTACGGGAGGGGTCGAAGGCGCGAAGCGGCTTCGGGGGTGGGAAACCCACCACTCATAACCCATTACGTGAGCGAGCGAAGCGAGCGAACATATGTTCGATAGAATCCAATGAGTGCGATACGACTACGCCGAGCTCCACTGTCACTCCAACTTTTCCTTCCTAGACGGCGCCTCGCATCCCGACGACCTGGTGGAGAAGGCGGCCGACCTCGGTTATCGGGCGCTGGCCATCACCGATCACAACGGGTTCTATGGGGCGGTCCGCTTCTCCGAGGCTGCCCGCCGGGAAGGGCTTCCTGCTGTCTACGGGGTCGAGATAGGGCTGCCTGCTCAGATGGCTGACGGCCAGGAGAAGACGGTTGACGATCCAATCGCCAGAGCAGAGGCGCGCGATCAAGAGCAACCCACAACTCAAGACCCAGAACCCAAAACGGTCCGCCCTCGAAGAGGGCGGACCAAGAGGATGCACGGTGCCAAGCCCATTGGGCCGGACGAGACCGAGCACCTGGTGTTGCTCGCCCCCTCAGCTCAGGGCTACGCCGCCCTCTCCCGGCTGGTGACCCTGGCCCAGTTTCGTGGTGAGAAGGACCGCCCGGTATACGACTGGGGGGACCTGGCCGGGGCGGCTTCGTCCGGGCGGCTGGTGGCGCTGACCGGGTGCAACCGCGGGGCGGTGCCCGCCGCCGCCGAGCGGGGCGATCTCGAGGGGGCGATGGTGGCAGCCTCCCGTCTGCGCGAGTTGTTCGGGCCCCGCCTCCACATCGAGTTGTGGCATCACGGCATGCCCGAGGACGACCCCCGCAACGACCTACTGGGGGAGGTGGCTGGTCGGCTGAGCCTCCCGGTGGTGGCCACCAACAACGTCCACTACCACGACAGGAGTGATGCCCACATCTCCGAGGTGCTGGCGGCCATCGGCGGGCGGCGGAGCCTGGCCGCTCACGACGGGTTCCGCCCGGCATCTGATGAAAGGTTTTTCAAGCCTGCCGATGAGATGGCTCGCCGCTTTGCCCGCCATCCCGGCGCGGTGCCCCGCGCGGTGGAGTTGGCCGAGGCGCTGGCCTTCGACCTGCGGTTGGTCGCTCCCCAGCTCCCCGACTTCCCGATGCCTGGTCACTTCCAATCGGAGATGGCGTTCCTCCGCCACCTGGCCATGGACGGTGCCAGGCGGGTCTATCCCGACTCCTCGGGGGGGATCGACCCGGTGGCGGGGTCACGGCTGGAGCACGAGCTCACCATCATCGAGAATCTGGGGTTCGCCGGGTACTTCCTCGTGGTGTGGGACATCGTCGGGTTCGCCCGAGGGCAGGACATCATGTGCCAGATACGCGGCTCGGGGGCGGATTCGGCAGTGTGTCGCTGTCTCGGGCTCACCAGAGTGGACCCCATCCGGCTCGGCCTCCCCTTCGAGCGGTTCCTCTCCGAGGAAAGGGGGCGACCACCCGACATCGACCTCGATCTCGAGGCCGACCGGCGCGAGGAGGTGATCCAGTACTGCTACCGGCGCTACGGGCGGGAGAGGGCGGCGATGGTGGCCAACGTCATCACCTACCGGCCCAGGTCAGTGCTCCGTGACGTCGGCAAGACGTTCGGGTTCACCCAGGCGCAGGTCGACGGGTTGTCGAAGTACGTCGACAGCCGCGATGTCTCCCAACTGAGGCTCGAGGCACCGCTTCCCGAGGGGCTCACCGCCGAGCTCATCTACGAGGTGTGTCATCGCCTCGACGGTTTTCCCCGTCATCTCGGGATCCACTCAGGTGGGATGGTCATCGCCGACCGCCCCCTGTGGCAGGTGGTGCCTCTGGAGTGGGGCCGTATGGAAGGACGCACGGTCCTCCAGTGGGACAAGGACGACTGCGCCGCCATCGGCATCGTCAAGTTCGATCTCCTCGGGCTCGGCATGCTCAACGCACTGCATCTCACCGTCGACGCCATCGCGGACGTGCACGGGGTGGCCCTCGACCTTGCCACCATCCCTCAGGAGCCCGCGGTGTACCAGATGATGACCAGGGCCGACACCGTGGGGTTGTTCCAGGTCGAGTCGCGGGCTCAGATGGCAACCCTCCCTCGGATGAAGCCGCGCACCTTCTACGACCTGGCGGTGGAAGTGGCCTTGATCCGGCCAGGGCCGGTCCAGGGTCAGTCGGTCCACCCCTATCTGCGCCGTCGCAACGGGGAGGAGCCGGTGCGCTACCCGCACCCGCTCACCGAGCCGATCCTGAAGAAGACCCTCGGGGTCCCGGTGTTCCAGGAGCAGCTGATGGAATTGGCCAGGGTCTGCGCCGGGTTTGACGGCGGTCAATCCGACCGGCTGCGTCAGGCGATGACCCACAAGCGCTCCGATCGGGAGATGGCCAAGCTGGCCGACGAGGTCTACGCGGGGATGGCCGCAAACGGGGTCGTCGGCGCCGCCGCCGATGAGATCTGGGAGAAGCTGCAGGGCTTTGCCAGCTTCGGGTTCCCCGAGAGCCACTCGGTGAGCTTCGCCTACATCGTCTACATGTCGGCCTGGCTCCGCTACCACTGGCCCGCCGAGTTTCTCGTGGGGCTGCTCAATGCCCAGCCCATGGGGTTCTACAGCCCCAATTCGCTGGTGCAGGACGCCGGACGGCATGGGGTGGTGGTGCTTCCAGCCGACGTCAACCGTTCCTGGCACGACTGCACCATCGAGCCGTGGGAGGCCGACTCCGACGACGAGGTGAGCTTCTCCGGATCGGTGTGGCGGCGGGGGAGGGGGCCGGTCGACGATCCGCTGCGACCGGCCGTGGCGGTGCGGATGGGGCTGCGCTACGTGCGCAACCTGGGGGAAGGGGAGATAACCCGTGTCGAGGCGGCCCGCCAGATGGGCGGCGAGTTCACCTCACCGGAGGACCTGGCACAGCGGACGGGGCTCCCGGTCAACGCCCTCGAGGGGCTGGCCGCTGCCGGGGCGCTGGAGTCGATCGGGCTCGCTCCGAGGGAAGGGATGTGGGCGGCGGGTGTGATGGCGGAGATCGGCCCGGGCCGGCTGCCGCTCGGTGCGGGGATCGACCCTCCGCGTCTCCCCGCAATGAGCAAGCTGGAGCGTCACCAAGCCGACCTGTGGGCCACAGGTGTCTCGGTGTCCCACCCGGTGCAGTTCGTCAGGGACGCCTTGTGCGAGATGGGCTGTCTCACCGTGGCAGAGGTGCTCGAGTTGCGGAGCATGAGGTCGCGGGTGGCGGTGGGGGGGATCGTCACCCATCGTCAGCGCCCGGGGACGGCGGCGGGTGTGATCTTCTTCAACCTGGAGGACGAGACCGGGCTGCTCAACGTGGTGGTTCTGCCCGATGTCTGGAAGGCCCACCGGGAGGTGGCCCGTCGTCAACCCGGGCTGGTGATCGAAGGGATGGTGGAGTACCGCGACGGAGTGACCAACCTCGTGGCCCGCTCCTTCCGTCCCATCCCGGTGGAGGGGGTGGCGGCGCGGGACTTCCGTTGAGCCCAATCGCGGGATACCGCTCCAGGCACCTGGCGACAAACCCATGAAGACGGTTAAGCTTCAGTTTGACGACAGGAGTCGTCGACGGTCGGCGCTCCGATCAAATGCCCCTCGGGGCTGGCGAGGAGCGAGCTCGTCGAACGCCAAAGGAGCTCGCCGCTCCCGGAGATACCGGGGGCCGCCGTTCCACGAGGAGCACAACAAGCATGAACCTGTACGTGGGCAATCTGCCCTTTTCTTACGACTCGGCCAGCCTGAGTACGTTGTTCGCCCGCTTCGGCGAGGTGGCATCGGCGCAGGTCGTGACCGATCGCGACACCGGGCGCTCACGCGGTTTCGGGTTCGTCGAGATGGCCGACGAGGACGCCCGCAGGGCGATCGAGGAGCTGGACGGGTCCGACATCGACGGGCGCCGCCTCACTGTCAACCAGGCACGGCCACGGGAGAACCGCGGCCCGCGTCGCGACGACAGATCGAGCGGCCGCTCGCGCTGGTGAGTTCAGAGGATCACTACGTCCGAATGAGGGGGACCGTGGCAGGCGTTGATCGCAATGCCACGTTCCGGGTCCGGATCGAGGGGGGTCTGATCGTCACCGCGAAGGCGGCGGGACGAATGAGGCGGGGCCGGGGAATACGGATAATCGAGGGGGACGAGGTCGACGTCGAAGTGTCGGTTTACGACCCGACCAAGGGCCGCATCGTCTGGCGGTACACCTAGCCGTCGACGGCGCAGCGACCGTCCCAATGCCACCAGCCGCCGCCCTGGTATACCAGCCAGGCGGCGGCTGCTGTATTCGCCTCGGCATCGAAGGGGCTCGCTCCGGCGAATCCAGCACCTGTCGCCCGCTCCTCCCACCCGCCAGGGAGGTGCTGGAAGAGGCCTGAGGCACCACTCAACGGGTTGTAGGCAGATGGGTCCCACATCGATTCGCAGTACGACACCTGGAGCGCCTTGTCAACATCGTCCCCTGTGAAGTAGGTGGTTACCAAGTTTCTCATCGCCGCCTCGGACAAGGGCGAGGATGGTGGAGGCTCTGCGCTGGGGACGGTCGTCGGGGGACTGGTGGTGGGCGGGGCCGTTGTGGAGGACGGGGCCGTTGTCACCGGCGGAGCTGTGGTCGTCGGCGCAGCCGTGGTGGGCGGTGGTTCGGTCTCCGGTGGCGCCGTGTCGGCAGACGGAGTCGTGTCGGTCGTCGATTCGGACGATGCGGTCTCGGCCGACGGCGGGGTCGTCGCCTCGGTGGTGGTCGTCGGCGGCGGTTTGACCACCGGGGAGAAGGCCGATGCAGCCAGCCGCCCGGCCACTCTCCCTCGACCTGCCGCCGCTTCTGCGGTCACGCTGGTAGTGGTCGATGAGGTCGGGGGATCCGAGCGCGTCGAGAACACGGCGAAGCCGGCGATGGTGAGCAACGAGACTCCGAGCCACGCCGCAAAGGCGACGAGGCGAGTTCTCCGGATCAGCCCACCTCCTCATGTATCGCAGCCCAGCGAACCGCGACCGAAGTGGCGACACTACCGACCTGCAAACGACTGCGCCAGGGGAGATCCCTCCAGTATTTCCCAGAGCACCCGGGACGGTCTGCGTGTCAACCGTCAATGAGAAGAGCGCTCGTTCTCGCCGCGATGGCGGACCACGCATCGCCGGTCGGGTCGATCAGGTCGAAGTGGCTGGAGTCGTACTCGGCGGTCTCCACCGGGTCGCCTGCAGTCTCGGCCGCCTCGACATAGCGGCGTGTGTGCTCGGGCGGGACGACTGGGTCGTCGGTAGCGGTGACGGCGAGGTGCCTGGCGCGACATGGCAGCCGGTGGAGAGGGTTCACGGTGGCGAGGTCCGCCGGCGTCGCCGCGGCCGCAAGGAACCGTCCCACCGCACCACCACCGAGCGAGGCAGTTGCCGCCTCGACGGGGTCACCAAAACAGGCGAGGGTGGTCACGAGTTGTGGGATCGTCGATGGCTCCGGCCACTCCTCACCTAGCCCGACGTCGTGCAGCCGCCCAGACAGCCAAGTAGCCGCCGGCCGAGTGTCCGATCAACGCCACCCGGTTCAGGTCGAGCGGTGAGCTCAGTCCCGGTGAGGGCGTCCACCGCCGCCGCCACGTCGCGCAGCGTTGCGGGATAACCGCCCTCATCCCCCAGTCGGCGGTATTCCGCATTCCATGTAGCCACACCGCGGCGAGTCAGGTCGACTGCGGCGCCGTCCATCAGGTCGCGGGTGTACTGACCCAGGAAGAACCCACCGTGGAGCAGCACGGCCACGGGGTGGGGGCCATCGCCCTCGGGCAGCCTCAGGTCGGCTATCTGGTCTCGGTGGTGGCCGTAGGGAACAGTCGTGAAAGGCAGGGCGGCACGGGCGACGAGATGGGACAGAGCGTTGTGGTAGCCGTAAATTCCCCTCCCGTATATGCGGTGGACACAAGCGGGGCCGGTGACCGAGATCCGACGCCACGACTCGCGCTCCTCCACGTTGGAGATGTGGACCTCGACTGCAGGGATCTCGACCGCCTCCAAGGCATCGTGGAGCGCGTAGGAGGTGTGGGTCAGCGCACCGGGATTGATCACGAGCCCGTCGGTCGTCCCCTTGGCGGCGTGGAGACGGTCGATCAGCGAGCCCTCGTGGTTGGACTGGAAGCTCTCGACCTCGACGCCGAGCCGCGTCCCCCATGCGGCGCACAGCCGCTCCAGATCGGCCAGCGTCGTTGACCCGTACACATCGGGTCGCCTCGACCCGAGCAGGTTGAGGTTGGGGCCGTTGAGGACGAGGACCCGGCGCATGATCGGCGAGGCTATCGGCCCGTTACTGTCCTCGCATGGCTCTCCGCACGGCAGCAGCCGCCGCGCTCCTTGCCCTCGTTGGCGGCTGCAGCGCCCAGGAGGCTGTCCCGTCGTCGATCCCGACCACTGCGACCAGCGCACCACCCGAGTGGCGGACGATGGCCGAGGCACCCACGCCCCGCACCGAGATCACCGGTGCCGCTCTCGACGACCGCATCCTGTTGATGGGCGGCTTCGTCGAGGGGGGAGCGACGGTGCCGCTGGTCGAGGTGTATCTGCCACTCGAGGACCGCTGGGAGGAGGGCCCACCGCTCCCCATCGCGCTCAACCACGCGATGAGCACCGTCGCCGACGGCAACGTGATCGTGGCCGGCGGGTACCGCGGCCCGGGCTTGACCAACCCATCCGATCGGGTCTTCGCCCTATCGGATGGGGAGAGCTGGGTCGAGACGGCGCCACTTCCCGAGCCCCGGGCGGCGGGTGGCATGGCGGCGGTGGGCGCCACCCTGGTCGTGGCAGGTGGGGTTGGGACCAACGGGCTGATCGAGACCACTGCGGTTTGGCAACCCGAGACCGCCGACTGGGAGGAGGTCGCCGGGCTGATCACACCCCGCGAGCACCTCGGTGTTGCCTCGGTCGATGGCGCGGTCTACACCGTCGGCGGACGGACCACTGGGTTGGGGAACCTGGCCTCCTTCGAGGTCTTCGACCTCGAAGCGATGGATTGGGAGCGCCTCGCGGATCTCCCCACGCCGCGGGGCGGTCTGGGGGCGTCGGCCATCGACGATATGGTCATCGCGGTCGGTGGCGAGGAGCAAGCCACGTTCGACGAGGCGGAGGCGTACGACGTGGTCACCGCAGAGTGGGCCAGCCTCCCACCTCTACCCACCGCCCGCCACGGTCTGGCGGTCGTGGGCTGGGAGGACACCCTCTTCGTCCTCTCGGGTGGGCGGACACCCGGCTATTCCTTCTCGGCGGTCAACGAGGCACTGACCTTGGGCACTGGCTGATCAGAGCCGATCGACGATGTGCCGCGGCGCCAGCCGCTCGGCAAGCGCCAGCGTCTCGGGATCCGGCTCGACCTCGACCAGCTCCGCCTCCTCCGCCACTCGGTCGAGCACCGCCCCCGCCACCTTCTCCACAGTCGATCCCGGGCAGGATCGAAGCCAGGTCCCCGGTCGTATCCGGATCCCACGAGATGCCGAGCTCGCGGTACACCGGGAGCAACACCCGGCGGACCTCGGCGGCGCCGTCCACTACGATCACGCCGCCGACGTGAGCGGCCCGAGCCACGAGCCGCTGGCCGACTCCCATCACCTTGCGTCGACCCTCGACGTTGACGCTGTGGGATCCGGGGCAGTACTCGCCCGGGACCTCTCCGATCCGGGCGTCGACCCCGAGCCGGCGGAAGCTGTCCGCCATCACGCCGGCCACCCGGTCGAAGCGGTGATGAACCCGGTCTCGCGGCGCCGCGTCGGGGAAAGCCCAGGCGAAGGCGATCGTGCCAGGATGGAACACAGCGGCGCGCCCCCCAGCCAGGCGCTCCACAGCCTCGAACCCCTCCGCCCTGGTGGCGGCAACAGCGGCATCGAACCGAGGATCGACCACGTCGCGCCGCCCGAAGGCGACCACCGGTCCTGGACGGTGTAACCGTAACGTCTCGCCCAACTCGCCGGCGGAGACCCTGAGCAGGATGGCATGCGATAACGCGGTGTCCATGCCGGGCCGCTCGGGGTACCCGGTGCGCATGACCATCGATCCGGTGGGGCATCGTCGCAGCGTACGGATGCACCGAGGAACTTTGGGCGAGCCTCCGTCGTCGGTAGCGTGAAGGCATCCGCCAAGGAGTGCGTTGAACCGGGGCGCCGTCATCAGGGTCGCCACCACAGCCATGGTCGCCGTGGTCATGCTCACGTCATGTGGTGAGTCGCCGCTGCGCGGGCTCGGGAGTCGCAGCCAAAGCTGGGTCGACGCCGGTGCCCCCACCACGGTCGAGGGCACGGTCCGCCGTGACTTCCCCATCCACGCCACATCCCGTGTCGATTGGGCCAACGACCGCTTCGGCAATCCATCGGCTCGGGCGGGCACCGATGCGGTCCTCCGTCGGGTCTGGAAACGGCGTGAGGCGGGCGAGGAGTACCTGCAGGCGAGTCGTTTCGAGATTGCCCGGGTGCTGAGAGGGGTCGAGTTCCCAATGGCGCTCCCCGACGACGTCCTCTACGTCACCAGCCAGTTGGTCTTCACCGACGACGGCACCATGGCCGACCCGTTGCTGGCCGCGTTCGGGCTGTGGACCATCCCGCCGTACAGCCAAAGCCGGTCCGTCGGCCAGAGCGGGGTACTCAGCGTCATGCGGCCCTTCCCCGCAGGCCCGCTAGCCGAGGGCGATGATGGGTGTAGTCGTTTCACCGACCGCGTCCTCGAGAGTTGCGCCCGGATCCGTCTCGAGGACAGACCGGCCTGGGTGCTCACCGATCCGGTGGGGACAACGATCGTCTGGGAGGAGGGTTCCTTCCGGTACGAGCTTTTCTATCGGGACGAGGTCAAACCGGTCGTGGCGCGCGCCATGGCGGTGGGGATGGCGCCGATCAACCGGGCGGTCTCCGCTGAGCCCGACTTGGCGCGACGCTGCTTCGACGCGCCCGACAGGACCCAGAACAGCTGAACGTCGTTCGGGGTCGGCCCCGGGGTAGTGGGCCGCGGGTCTTTAACCTGGCCGGGCTCCCCCGGAGGTTCATCATCCACCACGGCGGGTGGTTCACCTACCTGCAAGCCGACGAGGACGCCGAACCGCCCAAGCTCGACCGGGCGCTCTTGCGGCGCGTCTTCCAATACGGGCGGCCCTACCGGCTGCTGCTCGTCGGCGTCCTTGCCACGATCTTCGTGATCTCGCTGCTATCGGTGATCCCGCCGGTGCTTTCGCGGCAGTTGGTGGATGTCGCCATACCGGAGGGCGACATCGCGCTGCTCACCCTGCTTGGTGCCGCCATGATCGCCGTGCCCTTTGCCAACGCCTTGATCGGCGGGGTGCAGCGCTGGCTGTCCGCCCGCGCCGGGGAGGGGATCATCTTCGACCTGAGGCGCCAGCTCTATGTCCACCTCCAGGGCATGTCGCTGCGGTTCTTCACCAACACCAGGACCGGGGAGCTCATCTCACGGCTCAACACCGACGTGGTTGGCGCCCAGCAAGCGGTCACCGGGACCTTCGTGTCGATCGTGTCCAACATCGTCCAGGTGGTCATCATCCTGATCGTCATGCTCCAGGCGGAGTGGCGGCTGACGCTGCTGGCGGTGGCGGCGCTCCCTCTCTTCATATGGCCGGCAAGACGGGTGGGGAGGGCGCTGCGCAGAGTCACCGAGCAGCAGATGGAGCACAACGCCGCCATGTCGAGCATTCTTCAAGAGACCTTCAACGTCAGCGGCGCCCTGCTGGTCAAGCTGTTCAACCGGGCCGGGCGTGAGGTGGACCGTTACTCGACCGAGGCAGGCGAGGTACGCGACCTCGGCGTGAGGCGGGCGGTCATCGGCCGGTGGTTCTTCGCCGCGCTCGGGCTGGTCTCCGCGGTTGGGACCGCCGCCGTGTTCTGGGTGGGCGGCTATATGGTCATCACGGGGACCATCACTCTCGGCGTCATCGTGATGTTCACCGGGCTGCTGGTGCAGCTCTACGGACCGCTGTCGGCCATATCCAACAGCAGGGTCGAGTTCGCCACTTCGCTGGTCTCGTTTGAACGGGTCTTCGAGGTGGTCGATCTGCCGAGCGACATCCAAGAGACGACGGATGCCGAGGAGCTGCGGCCACTCCGGGGCGCCATCGAGTTCGATCACGTCTGGTTCCGCTACGGCGCCGAGGGTTTTGTTGGTCTCGCCGATGCCAAGAGGCCCAGACGTCCGGCGCCGACCGCGGTGCCGGGTTTCGGCGGCGATGGGCGACGTTGGGCGCTGGCTGACGTGTCGTTCCGAGTCGAGCCCGGTGACCTCGTCGCCCTCGTAGGGCCGAGCGGGGCCGGCAAGACCACGGTCAGCTACCTCGTGCCCCGGCTCTACGACGTCGAGCAGGGCCGGGTGATCATCGACGGTCACGACGTGCGAGCCGTCACCCTCGGATCGTTGGCCGACGGGATCGGAGTCGTCACCCAGGAGACATACCTGTTCCACGACACCATCGCCTCAAACCTCCGCTACGCCAGACCTGATGCCACTCAGCAGGAGTTGGAGGACGCCGCGGCGGCAGCCAACATCGACGAGTTCATCGCTTCGCTGCCTACCGGGTACGAGACAACGGTTGGGGAGCGGGGCTATCGGCTGTCGGGAGGCGAGAAGCAACGCATCGCCATCGCCAGGGTCATCCTCAAGGACCCACGCATCCTGGTGCTCGACGAGGCCACCTCGCACCTCGACTCACAGTCGGAGGCCAAGATCCAGGAGGCTCTGGTGAGGGTGATGAGCGGCCGCACCTCCCTTGTGATCGCCCATCGGCTGTCCACTGTGCTCGCCGCCGACAGGATCCTGGTCTTCGACCAGGGCCGGCTGGTGGAGCAGGGCAATCATGCCGAGCTGCTCGCTGCCGGTGGCTTGTACAACCGCCTGTTCGAGACCCAGTTCCTGGCGCAGCGCGCCGGGTTGATCGACATCCTGGGCGCAGAGCCCGTGCTGGAGGCGGGCGGCGAAGTCTGACCGGCGGCGGTCTCAGCCCGGGACCGGCTCCAATCGCCGTCGTGCGCTGACGTCACGGGTGAGGTTGGCGGCGAGGAGTGGGTCGGAAGGCGCCAGCAAGAGCATCTCGCCGTCGTGGCACAACCACAGCTCATCGTCCACCCGGAACCAGACCCCAGCCTGAAAGGCGGCGAGGTGCGACCGCAGCCGTCGCCCAGGGGGCCGGTAGAGCAGCACCCAAGCGGCCGGGCCCCTCACCGCAGGGAGACGACCCACGAGGTCGTATTGCCCGAAGGCGCGGGTCATCGCCTCGGCGGGATCCATCGGCCCCGAGGGGCCGAACCACTCCACCATGCCGCACTCGGCGCAGGCCACCACCGACATCCCGGCCAACCCGACAGGCAGGTGGTGGCAGTCGAAGCTGGTGCGGTCGAAGCCGGTGCCCGTTGAAGCTCGTCCCGTTGTTGGTCCCGTTGTGACCCGTCCCATCCATGGTCACCATCCTGTCAGGAGGGTGCGACATTCCTATCGGGGACGGGTGGGGTGATCAGGCGGGATCGGCGACAAAGGGTCTTTCGGTCGCATCCTCGATCTCACGCGACGCCCCAGGCACGAGCAGGAGCGGCCGGCGAGAGTTGCGCATCACGTCGGCGGAGACGCTCCCCCAGCTTCCGTCGGCGAAAATGGGCCGGGTGGCACCGATGACGATCAGCCCAGCATCGATCCGGTTGGCGGTCTCGACTATCGCCTCTGCCGGGTCGGATCCCTCAACGTAGAGCGCTGCCGTGGTCAGCCCGCGGGAGCGCAGAGCCACCACCAGCGGCTCGGTGAGGCGTCGCCCACGCTCGGCCACGTAGCGGGCCACCGCCCCCTCTCGGGCGGCCATCCGATCGCTCGGGTCATCCTCGAATGGCCGCCACTCCTCGGCGCTCAGCGAGTCGAGGAAGCTGCGTGGCACCTCGATCACCGAAAGGACCGACACCTCACCATCGCCGCCCACGAAGCGCTCCACCAAGTCGGCTACGGGGCCCGGAGGCAGTACGCCTGCGGTGGCGATGAGGATCCGCACGACGAAAGAGATTAGGCCGAAGGCCCGCGGCTGGGCCGGCCGACCTTTCGTCGGTAGCCTGTCCGACCCACCCCGAGGAGAGCGATGAGCGACACCTTGACCGACGAATTGGTCAACCAGGTCACCTGGCGCATCCCCAATGCGTTGGCCCTCGTCGGGTCGCGCCACGGAGATGAGTGGAACGGGATGACCACCAGTTGGGTCACCCAGGTGTCGATGGAGCCGGTTCTCATTGGGATCGGGGTGGACAACAAGTCCGTGACCCATCGTTTGATCACCGCCTCGGGCGCCTTCACGGTGAACCTCTGGTCGCCCGATGACACCCGGGTGTTCGTCAAGTTCTCCAAACCGGCGAGGTACGAGGACGGGAAGCTCAACGAGCGACCGGTGCGACCGGGTCGCACCGGGTCCCCGATCTTTGAAGAGGCGATCGCCTGGATGGAGTGCGAGGTGCGGCAATCCACCGATCTCGGAACCCACACCTTCTTCGTGGGAGAGATGGTCGACGCCGGGCTTCCTTCACCAGACGTGGAGAAGGCTGCCGCCATCGGCGACACCCGGATGAAGTACGGAGGTGTCAAGCGAGGCGGTCACTGAGCCGGGGAGTCGCACGGACGCCAGAGTCGATGACAGAGTCGTCATCGTTACCCGTGCGAGCCAGGCCATCGGCACAGCCACCGATTGAAGTACGGAGGTGTCAAGCGAGGCGGTCACTGAGCCGGGGAGTCGCACGGACGCCAGAGTCGATGACAGAGTCGTCATCGTTACCCGTGCGAGCCAGGCCATCGGCACAGCCACCGATTGAAGTACGGAGGGGTCAAGAGGGGCGGTCACTGACCGAACCGACGAGGAGGTGGCATGGACGCCAGGGTTGAGGACAAGGTGGCCGTCGTCACCGGGGCAAGCCGGGGGATCGGCGCCGCCACCGCCCTCGAGCTGCTTCGCAGCGGGGCGCGGGGGGTGGTCATCACCGGTCGCCGTGCCGAGAACCTCGAGGACTCGGTGACCTCGCTCACCGACGCCGGTGCCGAACCGTCGTCAATCCATGCCCGGGTAGCTCGGGCCGACGACGAGGAGGAAGCCGAAGCGACCATCGCCACCGCCATCGAGCGGTTCGGCGGCTGTGACATCCTGGTCAACAACGCAGGCACCAACCCGTCGGGCGGGCCCATCATGGATGTCGATCAGGGCGCCATCGACAAGACGTGGGCGGTCAACCAGAAGGGCCCGCTGCTCTGGTCTCGACAGGTATGGAGCCAATGGATGAAGGACCACGGTGGCGTGATCGTCAACGTCGCCTCGGCCGGTGGATTGGCGCCCAGCCATGTGCTCGGCGCCTACAACGTCTCCAAGGCGGCGCTGATCCATATGACGCGGCAAATCGCCTTCGAGTTGGCGCCGACGGTGCGGGTCAATGCCGTTGCCCCTGCCGTGGTCAAGACCAGACTGTCCAAGCTGCTGTGGGAGGACGAGGCTGGCGCCGCCGCCCTCCACCCGTTGGGGCGACTCGGCACCCCTGAGGATGTAGCCGACGCCATCGTGTTCCTGTGTTCCGACCGGGCTACCTGGATCACCGGCGTGACTCTCCCGGTGGATGGTGGTGTGGTCGGGGCAGGTGGATCGCTGGGGTGAGCGAGCCCTAGACCAGCGGGTACCCCGGGCGGCCCTCCGCCACCCAGTCGTCGAAGGCGAGTTCGGTGCCCACGTCATAGCCACGGTCCTTTGATATGGCGTAGCGGTGGTAGAGGACGTCGCAGTAGGCCTGTACCGGATCGACCACGCCGTCGGTGTCCCGCAGCCTCATCAGCATCGGCTCGAATTGATTGACCCGCCACCGAACCGCTTCGATCGCCTTCCCCGTCAGGGTCTCGCCGCCAGTTGATTCCGACTGGAAGTAGTAGAGGTCCGCCAGGATCTGCCTCGCCTGGAACTCGAGGGCGTCGACCCCGGTGAGCTCGCGCAACTTGTCGGCGTGGAAGGCTCGGCCGCCCACCCGTGCCCTCACCTGGAGCCGGTTGCCATCCTCACTGGGGACGAGGTCGACCTCCTCTACGATGAATCCGAGCTCGTTGAGCCGCTCCACTCGCTCGTTGATCTTGTAGCGCTCGTCGGGCCCAATGGTCCACACCTCGGTCAGCTCGTGCCACAGCCCCCGGTAGCGCTCGGCGATCCCCTCACCCAGGGCCATGTCCGCCTCCTCGATGTCCACGCCCTGTTGGGCGGCTATGTCGGCCATGCCCCAGGCCACGTTCTCGATCATGATCCCGAGATCTTGCTCGCGTTGTCCGTCGCTCAGCTCGGGGTGGATCTCGGCGGTCTCGGCGTCGACCAGCATCGTCTCCACCTTGTCGGCGTCGAACCGGTAGAGCACATTGGAGAGCGATCCGTCGCCCCAGAAGCACCCGGCCACGTGGAGCTCGGCGAAGAGGCCGGCGAAGGCGTCGAGCATCTGGTTGCGTCGTATCCCGAACCCGGGACCCTGGAGCAGCTCGTGGTACGAGTAGGAGAAGTCCTCGTAGCGGGTGATGAGTGCGGCGGCCCGCTCCATGGTGGGATCGGGGTGACGGCTCTCGACCAGTCCGACCGCCCGGACCGCAGGTGCATCGGCGAGCTCGAGACGCCGCAGGACGTCGTAGTCACGGCGAGCGGGTCTGGTCGGGAGCTCCTTGATTGCATAGATGAACGGCCCCATGGCGATGAAGCGAACCTCGTGACGCGAGATCCCTTTGGGGAGGTCGATCAACCTCGGGTCGTCCCACCCGGCGATGGGGTGGTTCCACGGGAGGTCGAGGAAATCGGGGTGCCCGGCGCGAACGGTGACGGTTGCTGCAAGAGCCATTTGATCACGGTATCGCCGACGAGAGCCGAACCGTACCGGCGTCGGTCAGCCGGTGGGATCGGTGAGGAACTGGGAGTCGCGGAGGCTATCCGGATATCCCGGTCCTCACCTGGCACGTGGGGCACCAGGTGGTGAAGCGGAGCGGATCGCCCATGTGTGCCTGTTGGATGAGCGATCCACACCGCAGGCACGGCTTGCCGGCGCGCCCGTAGACCCAGACCGGTCGGCGGCGGTCTCCGGTGGTCGACCTCCTCGAGCCGTCCAGGTTGGCGCGCAGCAGCCGGTGAGCTCGTCGGGCCAGCGCAAGCAGGCCCTCACGGTCGAAAGCGGCCACTGGTGTCGCCGGGTGGACCCGCTCCAGGAAGAGGATCTCGCATTTGTAAGCGTTACCCACCCCGGCGAGAACGGACTGCGAGAGAAGGAGGTCGGACACCGGCCTATCGGAAGCGAAGGCGTTGGCTCGGCGCAGGTACTCCTCCTCGTCAAACTCCGCCCCGGCGACATCGGGGCCGAGATGGGCGATGGCGCTCTCCACCACCCGACGCCGCTCCACCTCGATCCTCGGTGCCGAGAAGCACACCGCGATCACGCTGTCGGTCGCCAATACGAGGCGGGCGGCCCCGTAGGGCCGACGCCAACTCTCACCCGACCTGTAAACGTGCCAAGCCCCCGACATCCCGAGGTGGGTTCGGATGCTCAGCCCATTGTCCAGGTGGATCAACAGGTGCTTGCCGTGCGATCTGACCTCGCCGACCCGGCCGCCGACAAGACGCGACGCGCTCCGTCGCACTGCCGGGTTGCTCCCCTCGACCCGCGTGATCAACTCGCCCCCGAGGGCCCCCTGCAACCGTGCCGCGGTCCGGGCGATGACATCTCCTTCGGGCATGGCGCACTCACCTTCCCGACGGCGTCACCCTCGCCACGCCAGTCCGCGGAGGGCAGTGGCGAACCCGACGGCGCGCAGCGCATCGCCTAGAGGGGTTTCCGCCACCGGTCTGCCGTCCACGGTGGTGAGGAGGAGCCGGTGCCGGCGCCGCCCCAGGTCGGCCAATGCCGCGGCGACCGGCTCCAATTCGTCACCAAAGGTGACCACCCTTCGGCCGCCTCGCTCCACAAACGCCGCCAGCGAACCGTCGAGGAGCACCACTGCTGCGCCCGCCGCCCGCGCCGGCTGGGCGCCTGCGCTGTCCGGCCATGGCAATGCCGCACCATATGGGTTGGCGGGATCGGTAGCGGCGAGCACGGTTACGTCGCCACCGTCGGACGATCGCAACCGGTCGACGGCCCCGGGCATGGCGAATTGGGCGCCGCCCAGGCCCTCGACGAAGTAGCCACGGCGCACCCTGCCTGTCTCCTCCATGCGGGACAGGACCGGGTAGAGCCCGCTGAACCCGCCGGGGAGGCCCTCGGCCGCCACCGCCGCCCGCGTGAGTACCCCGTGCCGGTCGAGGAGTTGCCTCGCCCATGCCGTGGCCGACTCCGCCGGCTCGGGCTCGACGCCAAGGAGGTCGGCGACCAGGTACCACCGTCCAGTGGCTGCAGGCGGCGACAGACCGATCCGGCCCGGCCGCCGGCCGCCGGAGCGGCGAGTCGAGCGTCTTCCCCCGATCAGGGCGCGTAGCGGAGCGAGCGTGTCGTTGGTGACCTCACCCGACCACACCAAGTCCCAGAGCGCCTCTACCACGGCGTCGGGGTCGCCGCCGCCGGCGGCTTGATAGAGCTCCCGGAAGAATGAGGCGCCCCGCTCGCCCAGGTGCCGGCGCAGGGCGTCGTGGACGGGCCCCTCGACAGAATCGCCTCCAGCACCCTTGAGCAGCGGAAGCTGATCGGCGAAGAAGAGAGCGACTCGGCCATCGCGAGGACCGATCGACCCGGCCCCCATCCACACCAGGTCGCCGCTGGCCATCAATCGATCAAGGTCCTCAGGGCGGTAGTTGAGCCGGGCGGGGAGCACATCGGTCTCGAGCGCCGACGCCGGGATGGCGGCGCCTTGCAGCTGTCGGATCACATCGGAAAGACCAAGGCGTTCGGTGGGAGCCGAGCCCACCCCGTGCCAGGCCGGGAGGAACCTCCCCAGCGCATCGTGCCCGACCGGCTCGATCTCCTTGCGCAGCACGGCGAGCGACCGCCGCTTGAGCCGGCGCAGCACCTCCATGTCCACCCATTCCACCTCGTCACCACCGGGGCGGAACGCCCCCCGCACTATCCGGCCCTGCGCCTCGAGACGCTCCAGAGCTGCTCGGGCCACCGCTGGCGCCAGCCCCAGGGTGTCGGCGGCGGCACTCTCGGTGAACGGGCCGTGGGTGCGGGCGAACCGGCCGACAACGTCTCCCATTGGGTCCGGCACCGGTTCGAGGAAGGTGAAGGGCACACCGGGCGGGGGTTGGACGCCGAGCGCATCTCGCAACCGGGAGGAGTCCTCGATGGCAGCCCAGGCGGCGGTGCCTCCAATCCGCACCGTTATGGCGCGTCTCGCCGCGGCCAGTTGATCGAGCAACGCCAGCGCGTCGCCGTCCACCATCCGGGCGGAAACCCCCTCGACGGTGAGTGGGCCGAGCCGGAGCAACAGGTCATGGACCCCATCGAGGCCGCGAGCCCGACGCTCGTCGGTGAGCGCCTGCAACTCGAGTTCGACATCGGCTACAACATCGGGGTCGAGCAGTTCGCGCAGCTCGCCCTCGCCGAGCAACTCGGCGAGGAGGTCACGGTCGAGGGTGAGGGCGGCAGCGCGCCGCTCTGCAAGTGGGGTGTCGCCCTCGTATAGATAGGCGGCTACGAAGTCGAAGAGCAGCGATGCTGCGAACGGGCTGGGGCTCGAGGCAACCACCTCGGCGAGACGGATGCGGCGAGATTGGATCCCGCCCAGCACCTCGCGTAGTGCGGGGAGGTCGAAGTCGTCCTGGAGGACCTCCCGGTAGGTCTCGAGCACGATGGGGAAGGCGCCAAACTGACGAGCCACCGCCAACAGGTCGGCGGCCCGACGCCGCTGTTGCCACAAGGGAGTGCGTGTTCCGGGGCGGCGCCGGGGGAGGAGGAGGGCGCGCGAGGCCGCCTCCCTGAAGCGAGCGGCGAAGAGGGCGGTGTCGGCCAATTGCTCCATGAGCAGCGCCTCGGCCTCGTCGGGATCGATGGCTACCTCCTCGGCTGAGGCGACGTCGTCTGTGTCGGGGAAACGGAAGACCATCCCGTCGTCCGACCAGATGACATCCACATCGTGTCCGTACCGCTCCCTGAACCTCCTCACCAAGGCCATGGCCCAGGGAGCGTGGACCCGGGCGCCCAGTGGTGACAGGACCACGAGGCGCCAGTCGCCGATCTCGTCGCGGACCCGTTCGACCACGATCGTCCGGTCGGTGGGGACCGCCCCGACAGCCTCCTTCTCCTCGGTCAGGTACGAGACGAGGTTGGACGCGGCCAGGGTGTCGAGCCGGTATCGGTCCCGCAGGGTCGTCTCGGCTTCGTCGGGAGGAAGCGCCGCAATCAAGCGGATGAACTCACCGATTGCCCGGCCGGTCTCGAGCGGTCGCCCTGGGGCGTCGCCGTGCCAGAACGGCATGTTGGCGGCCGCAGCCCCCGGCTCGGGAACCACCTCCACCCGGTCGTGCTGGATGTCGACGATGCGCCACGAGCTGGCGCCGAGAAGGAAGACGTCACCGGGCCTGCTCTCGTAGACCATCTCCTCATCGAGCTCGCCGACACGAGCGCCGTCGGGGAGTGTCACTCGGAACAGCCCCCGGTCGGGGATGGTGCCTGCGTTGGCTACAGCAAGCTGTCGAGCCCCGGGGCGAGGGGTGATGGTGCCCTCGACGCGATCCCATGTGATGCGCGCCCTCAACTCGGCAAAGAGGTCGGATGGGTAGCGGCCCGCCAGCATGTCGAGCGTCGCCTCGAAGGGCCCCGCGGCCAGGTCAGAGTAAGGAGCGCTGCGGCGCACCACTGCCAGGAGGTCGGCGGCGTTCCATGGTTCCACCGACACCATCGACACCACGTGCTGGGCGAGCACGTCGAGAGGATTCCGCGGGATCCGCGTCGATTCGACGGCCCTGGCCACCATCCGATCGACCACGACGGTCGCTTCGAGCAGGTCTCCGCGGAACTTGGGGAAGACCTTGGCCCGGCTGACCGCACCAACTTGGTGACCTGCCCTCCCCACCCGCTGCAGCCCGGAAGCCACCGAGGTGGGCGACTCGACCTGGATAACCAGATCGACCGCGCCCATGTCGATGCCGAGCTCGAGCGACGACGTGGCCACCACCGCCCGCAACTCGCCCCGTTTCAGCCCCTCCTCGATGGCGACCCGCTGCTCGCGGGAAACCGAGCCATGGTGGGCCCTGGCCAGTTCCTCACCGGCGAGGGCGTTCAGCTCGGAGCAGATCCGCTCTGCGAGCCGCCGGCTGTTGGCGAAGACAATGGTCGATTGGTGGCTGCGGATCAGCTCGAGGACTCGGGGGTAGATGGCTTCCCACACCGACGGGCGGCTGGCGGGCAGCCTCGGGTCGGGCGGGTCGACGATACCGTCGGGGGTGGTGCTCACCGCAGGCTCCGGTCGGAGAGGTGCGGTCATGTCCTCGACCGGAACCACCAACTCGACCTCGAGCTCGTGGTCTCCGGGGACATCGACCACCCGGACCGGTCGCGGCACCCAATCGCCTCGCTCGTCCACGGTCCCTCCGCCGAGGAAGCGGGCGATGGTCTCGAGTGGGCGCTGCGTGGCGGAAAGCCCGAGCCGCTGTGGGGCAACCCTGGTCAGCTCCTCGAGACGTTCCAACGAGATGGAGAGGTGAGCTCCTCGCTTGGTACCGGCGACGGCGTGCACCTCGTCAACTATCACCCAGCGAACCGTTTCGAGGATGCTGCGGGTGGCCGAGGTGAGGATGAGGAAGAGCGACTCAGGGGTGGTTATGAGGATGTCAGGTGGGTGCCGCTGCATCCTCCTCCGCTCGTCGGCCGGGGTGTCACCGGTGCGGATGCCGGCGATCACCTGCGCCGGAGGTGGAAGCCCGAGCCGGGTGGCGGCGTGCCCGATACCGACCAGTGGTGCCCTGAGGTTGCGCTCGACGTCGTAGGCGAGCGCCTTGAGGGGTGAAACGTAGAGCACCCGGCAACGCTCCATCGGCTCGGGGACCGGCTCGTGGAGCAGCCGGTCGAGCGTCCAGAGGAATGCGGCAAGGGTCTTTCCCGAACCGGTGGGGGCATGGACGAGAGTGTGCTCGCCCCGTCCGATGACCGGCCATCCCAGCGCCTGAGCTTCGGTCGGTTCTGCAAAGGAGCTCTCGAACCAGGCCCAGGTGGCCGGTGAGAACCCGGCCATAGGGTCGGGAGCCATTCGGCCATCGTAGAGGCCAAGGTGAGGCACTCGTGATCACGGATGGAAGAGGTCAGCCGCGCTCGGCGCTCGTGCTTCGCTCGCGCCGCTCCCGCTCACCGGGGCGAGGCAAAGAGCCGCAGAGCTGCGCGGGCCCCATGAACTGCTAGCGCCGTCTGCCGTCTGCCGTCTGCCGTCCGCCGTCTTGGCTTAGGCGGCTACGAGCACCGGAAGGGCGTCGGCCATGATGAGGTCCTCCATGGCCTCGACCACAGCCGGATCAAACTGCGTGCCGGCGTGAGCGATCAACTCGGCGATGACAACCTCGACCGGGAGCGATGAGCGGTAGCAGCGATCGCTGGTCATGGCGTCATAGGTGTCGGCCACGCAGAGAATCCGGGCCAGGTAAGGGATGTCGGTCCCGGCACGGCCCAGTGGGTATCCCCGCCCGTCCCATCGCTCGTGGTGGCAGAGCACCGTCTCGGGGATCTCGGGGTGGAAGACAGAAGCGGTCATGGCGAACCCGAGCTCGGGGTGACGACGCATGTGTTGCCACTCGTCTGGAGTCAGCGGACCCGGCTTCCCCACAACGTCGGGGTCGAGGCGGATCTTGCCGATGTCGTGCAGCATCGCTGCCACTTCGAGATGGTCGAGCTGCGAGTCGGATAGGTCGAGATGGCGGCCAAGCGAAAGCGCAAGGTTGGCGACCCGGAAGCCATGCCCCTCGAGGTCGTCCACCCCTTGCCCCAGCAACGTGAAGAACTCATCTACCTGCCGGTCCGCTTTCAGTCCTGCGCCCACGATGTTCCCCCGCATCCTTCCCGTTCCCCTGTAGAGATCAAGGCTCACCCTCGCCCGATACACAGTGTCCACGATCCCTTTCGCCCGGTCCATGGGGCGGGCGACCCATTCGGCCGGACGAGGGACTATTCGGAACGGGCGGTTGATTCGGTTTGCGTCAGCGCCCGGGGCGGCGCTCGAAAAAAGCGTCCATCGCCTCGACGTGGTCATCGGTGTGGTGGGCGATCGCCTGGTGGGCGGCGGTCAGGTCGAGGAACTCCTCGAGCGGCAGCGTGCGAGCCGCCCGCAGCAGCCTCTTGGTGAGCCTCACCGAGTAAGGCAGCTTGGCGGCGATGGTGCCGGCCAGGTCGAGGGCACGGGGCATCAGGTCCGCCGGGTCGAGGACCTCCAACACCGGACGGGGCGCCCGGTCACGGTGATGTTGGCTGCCGGGCGGCTGCGACCAGGGCCGCGGCCCGGTCGGGATCAACCGCACCAGCGGTGAACCCGTCCCGTTTCAGAGCGGTGCCGGCGATGACGCCGTGGGCCGTCGCCAAGAACTGGGCCACCGTCTCGATGGTGACCCCGGAACCGACCACGACGGGCGCCTCGGGCACCGCACGCCGCACCCGGGCCACGTCGTCGTTAGAAGTCGGCCGGCCGGTGGCGGAGCCCGACACGATGAGCACGTCGGCCCCTGCCCGGCGATAGGTGTCGCTACTGGCATCCTCCAGCGTGACCGCGCCCAGCGGGACGGCATGCTTCACATGGACATCCGCCCAAATGGTGGTGCCACCCAGCGCCACTCGGTCCCGTGCCACCTGGGCGGCACGACCCTGGACCAGACCTTGGTCGGTGACCATGGCGCCGGCGAGGACGTTGACACGGATGAAAGCGGCCCCGGTCGCGGCGGCGACTGCCAAGGCCGCCATCGCGTCATTGCGGAGCACATTGACACCGACCGGGATCGGCACCGCGTCGCGCACCGCGGCCACCGCCCTGGTCATTGCGGCAACGGTGATCTTGGGGACGTCATCGGCGAAGAAGGGCTCATCGCCGTAGTTCTCAACGATCAGGGCGTCGAAACCGGCCTCGGCCAAGACGGTGGCGTCGATGACCGCCCGATCGAGAACCGACTGGATCGACCCGCCGAACCGGGGCGCCCCGGGTAGCGGCCCTAGGTGGACCATCCCCACCAGTCGGGGGAGGGTCATCGCCGCTTGGCGAGGACGCGGCACCGCAGCCTCGGCGAGGTCGCCCTCTACCTTGAGCGTCAGCGCGCCGGGTGGGATGCGGCCCACCACCAACCGGCACCATTCTCCGGCGGGGCCCTTGACGAGGCTCTCGCCGCCTTCGGGGCCCCACACCCACTTCGAGTACCCGGGCCCCATAACCTCGAGCCTCACCTCGCCTTCGTACGACTCGCCGGCGGTGGCGAAGGCCTCGGGGAGCTCGGCCCATCCAATCCAGGCGACATGGCGCAGCCGGGCAGAGTCCTCCGGTTCCCCGCGGAGCACCCCCTCGATGTCGAGCGCATGGGCCCAAGTGTCGCGCAGCCGGTCGGCGGCGATTCGGCGCCCCTCGACCGGCCCGTCGAACCAGGGGACCTGCTCATCACCCTCCATGCGGGAGAGGGCCTCCACGACCCGTGCCCTCGCCTCGCGCCACCACTCGATCACGTCCTGGGGGCGCATGGCATTCGCTCTGGTGGCACGCTCGGCGAGCACCGGGTCGGGGCCTTCGGAGATGGCGCGGTCGAGCATCTCGCCTCCGCCGTCGAGCGAGTCGCGCGCCAGTTCCTCGTCGGACGCCAGGTGTGCCACCAGGTCCTTGACCGTGGTGCTGTTCCTGGCCTTCACCGACCAGTCGCGGATCGGGGCGCGTTGCAGAAACTGGTCGAGAGCCTGCTGCTCCGCGACCAGATCAGAGAGGATGTCACGCACAACCCCTAATTGTAGCCGTCAACGAGGGGCCTAACTGACGGCTCGGGTCGCCACCAACCGTCTCACCAGGGTCGTTCCGCCTGCTCCTCTCCGAAGGCAGGCGGGGGATGAATCGGCTCCTCCGGCTCTCCGACCAGGTCGTTGAGGGCATCAATCAACCTGCGGAGACGGCCATAACTGCGCCGGTCAAAGACAAAGGCGATCCGAGCGCGATCGATCGCATCATCGTCTGCGATTTCGCGTTCTGTGGGCTCGACGACTTCGATCTTGCCCTCGACCACTATGTCGGCGAACTCCTCGTTGAGTCTTTCGAGTTGCTCCTCGTTTGGTGCTGTGGCGAGGCGGAGCAACAGCCGGCCGCCCACGTAGCGCTGCGAGTGGTAGTTGGCGTAGAAGCGGATCACCTCATCGACCGCCTCGTCGGCATTGTGGATGATCCGGTACAGGTTCAGGTCCTGCTCGGCGATCATCCCGCGCCCGGCCAGGTGGGTCCGGATCAAACTGTCCCACGCTTCCCAGAATCCGGTCCCCTCGGCTTCGAGCATCACGATGGGGTGGAGGTCACTCTTCCCGGTCTGGACGAGCGTGAGCAGTTCGAAGGTCTCGTCAAGCGTCCCGAACCCGCCGGGCATGAGGACGAAGGCATGGGACTCCTTGACGAATCCCAGCTTGCGGGTGAAGAAGTACTTGAAGTTGATCAGTCGCTCGGGCGCGATCGAGCCCGAGGCGGCCGGCTCGAAGGGCAGCCTGATGCTCACTCCGAACGAGTTCTCCATCCCGGCGGCCGTCGACCCGGCCTCCATGATCCCCGGTCCGGCGCCTGTGATGATGTCCCAGCCCTTCTGGGTTATGAGCTCGGCGAAGCGGTAGGCGAGTTGGTAGTTGGGATCGTCGGGGGAAACCCGTGCCGACCCGAACAGGGTCACCTTCGGCTCATCCTGGTGCCGGGAGAAGACCAGCATCGAGTAGCGCATCTCCTTGAGGGCGGCGTTGAGCAGCTTGAGGTCGCCCCTTTGGGCGCGGTCGCGGGCCAGCTTGAGGGCGGTCACGATCAGTTCGTGGATCAACTCGGGGTTGTCTCCGCCCCCCGCCGCATTGACCAGGTCCCGGATCTTGGCGTCCAGCTCCGGGTTCCCCATCTCGTAGGGGCGCATCCCGGCCACCGTAGTGGCAGCCGGCGCCGCCCCGGCGGCCCTGCGCTTTGACCCACGCATTCTGATCTGACACAATGTCACATCATGGAACGAGCTACTGAACACCGTCGACTCTCCTGGATGGCCTTGATCGGTTGTCTGGTCGTTGCCGCCTGCTCCGGGGGCGACGTCGCCACCGAGACCTGGATCCCGGTCGAGGCGGCCGGATACACCATGGAGATGCCGGCCGAGCCGGTGCAGGAGACGTTCGAGGCGCCGTCGGCGATCGGCCCTATCGCGGTGGAGACTTGGCTCGTCGAGGAGGAGGATGGCGCCGTCGCCTTCGCCGTCAACGAACTTCCGGAGGAGTCGACCGCATCAGGGCCGGACCCCGTCCTGCAGGGCGCCGTGAACGGTGCCGCCTCCAACCTGGCCGGGACGGCGGTGTCTGACGTGGCGGTCGAGGGGCTCGACCTACCCGGCGCGCGATGCCGAGATCACCGCCACCAGCGAGGGAACCGACGTGGTGGTGTTTCTGCGAGCGGCATTGATCGACAACCAGTTGATCCAGTTGCAGTCGCTCGGCCCCGCAGACAGCCGCGATGAGATAAAGGCCGCATTCGACCGGCTGGTCGACAGCTTCACCGTCGGCGGATAGCCGCCGGCCTGTCAGCTGTCGAACGGGGGACCGGCAGGACCCTTCCTGACAACGGCGTTCCATACCGTGTCGTAGTGGTCGCGGTCATATGGATCGACGTGGGGGAGGACCATCGATTCCCAGGTTTGGCGGAGCGGATCCGTTTCGCCGGCATAGATCATCAAACCGGCGGGCACCCGGTCGAGCACGGTGCGCAGGCTCATCGGAGTCTCCACCCTCGTCCCCTGGTCGGTTGTCCTGAACGAGGCGTTCACCTCGACCGCTAACCGGGCGAGCGCTTCGACGAACGGAGCCCGCAGCGCCGGATAACGAACCTCGAGCATCGATGTGATCTCGTCAGAGGTTGGGAAATCCTTCTCCCAGATGACCCAGCGGTCGGCGAATGCCTTGTTCAGGGTCTGCGTCCCGGCGTAGTCCCGCAGGTCGGTCGGGTTCATCGTCCCGAACAGGCGAACGTCACCCCTCAGTTGGACGGTCTCCCCGTTTGGGAGGTCGAGTGCGGCATACCGGTCGAGCAGCCCGTGGAGGGCGAAGAGCGTCTCGGCACCGGCGGCGTTCAGCTCTGAGAGGTTTACCAGCGCCGGGCCCCTCAGCGCCCTGGTGATATCGCCGTCCTGCCACCGGCTCTCGGTGCCCCCCTTCCCATCGCCGTGGAGCTTGGTTGAGCCGATCAGGGTGACGTCCCGAACCTCGCCGGTCAGCGGTATCCGGTAATAGGGAAGGCCGAGCATGGCGGCGAACTGCTCGATGTCGTGGTCCTTCCCAGTGCCCATGTGACCACGAACCGCCACATGGAGTGGGGCGAACCCGGCCGGATCCTCACGCCGCACCTCTTCCAGCCGGGCAAAGCGGTAGAGCATCCCTAGGTCCACGTAGTGGGGGTCAGGCTCGGGGATCTTCCGGAGGCGATGGTCGGCGTCCGACTGGTCGCCAGGCAGCGAGAATCGCTCCAGCGAGATCGGCTTCCCGACGCCGGCGGGATCGTTGAAGGTCACGTTCATCGGGTTCCTCTCATTGATCGATCGAGGCCCGCGCTCGGGCGTGCGACTGGCGCGCTGCCACCAGGCCTCCATCCCCCACATGGCCAGACTGCGGCGCAGCGCCTGCCTGGTGCCGTCAACGATGGCCCGGGTGAGCGCCTCCGGCTGGCTGACCACCTCGCTGCGACGGTAGGCGGCTTCGACAGTGGCGTCGCCGATCCCGATGCCGAGGACCGTGGTCCCACCGTGCTCGACTCCGTTGGCCGCAGCGGCAAGTGCCTCGACCGAGCCGCGTGTCATGCCGTCGGCGAGTACCACCAGCACTCGCACCGTGGAGCCGGTGCGGGCCAAGCGCTCGGCGGCGTGGATCACGTTGAACTCGTCCACGTTTGCCGCCTTCTCGAACATCGAGACAGGTGGGCTCGAAGTTGGGGTACCGCTTCGCCTCCATCGCGGCGTCCGCCGGTTCGGCGGCTGTCCGGAACAACCCGGCGAGGACGTCTTCGGCGTCGCGCCAGCGTCGCCCGAACGGCTTCACCAGGTAGTGGTTCACCGTGGATATGAGCCGCTCGGCCGCGGCGCCCTGGGTCTGGCGGAGTCCGGCCGTGGCCCGGGAGCGGCTCTTGGTGTACCTGGCCTCGGTATCGGTGCGACGGGCGGCGAAGGAGCGGTTGAACAGCGCCACCTCGAATTCGATCTGAAGTTCGTCGCACAGCCTGGCCAGCGTCCATGCGCCGAGAAGCGCCGCAGCCATCCCCCACGGCGACCTGCCGGTATCGCCGGTTGGCCGGGGCTGGAGCATCGAGGCGGAGGCGTCGACAAGCAGGCTCACCGCATATGAGCGGCGGTTGGGTAGCGCTCTCCGTTCGTATATCCGCTGGTACAGCCCGGCACCGATGAAGAGGGCGGCGTGCGGAGAGAGATCGCCGGCGTCGTACCCGGAGCGCAGCCCACGGCGCTGATTGGCCACGAACAACGGGTAGAGCTCGCCAGAGACATGCCGTTGCGCCACTTGCCACCGCCGGGCGAAGCGGTCGAGGGCGTCCCGCCCCTGGTTGCCAAAGCTGCGGAACTGGTCCGGTACCGGGGTGACAAGGAGCCTGCCCCGCATGCCGTTGGGCAGGTAGATGGTGGGGGCCTGACTCACCCTGAGCAGTTGGTCGACGCCCTCCTGCCCGGCAACCTCGCTGTCGGCGCGGCGGGGGGCGTCGCCGGCACGCGACTGTGCTGACCTGCGGGTCTCCTCGTAGCCCTCGGCGTCGCGCAGCACCGGGCTTGCCAGCCTGACCCGGTCCACGCCGTCGGAGACGGCGCGCCGGTCGTTCTCCTGGCGTTCCCTGCGCTCCATGACCGTCTCGGCAGGGCTGCCCTGTTGGACCAGCCCGTGGATAGTCGCCACCTCGAGCAGCATCAGCGCTGCCTCGGCGACGTCCCAGGGGTCGGCCGCTCTGCCCGCCTGCTCCACGTACGGCGCTGCGTCGGCCAGGGCGACCGCGACCCGCCCGTCGACACGGCGCTCCAACCGATCCCGCTCCTCGTAGCCGCCGGTCATCAGGAAGCAGGCAAGGGCGAACTGACCAAGCAGCCGGGCCTGTCCCAGGTGGACCTGCGAAGCGGCCGAATAGATGTCGGCCAGGACCGAGCGCGCCCCCGGATAGACCGCGAGATTGACCCGCTCCTGGCGGGCGTCCTCGAGGGCAAAGAAGAGCGCCTCGAGGGCGGAGCCACCTGCGGCCCGCAGCACACCGATCAGGTCGCTCTCCCCGGTCACCCCGTGGGGGGCGAACACGTCGGGGACGGGCCGGCGCTCGTCGAGGTCTGTAGCCACCAGGTGAACGACTTCATGGAGCGCAGAGGCGATGGCCACCTCGTCAGGCGTCACCGGCGCCGACACCGCATACGCCGCCTGGAAGACCCGAGGGTCGCACACGATCTCGTCGAAGCCAGCCGAAGATTCCGGCCCAAGCCGCACGACCAGTTGGGCGTTGCCCGAGAGCGTACGGGCGAACCGGGTCACCGCCGGCGCCACCCTCTGGTAGCGGCCCACCACCTCTTCGATGGCTCGTTCCTCCGGGCGGACAAGCTGGGTGAGACTGGAGCGGTGATCCAGTGGGCGGGTCGCGGGCATAGCCTCCCATTGTCTCACTCCGCGCCGCCCCTGCGGACGGTCCGGCGACTCGCTGACGCCATCTCCGTATCATCCGGCCCATGCACTACGCACTCACCACCCTTCCCAACGGGCTCCGGGTGATCACCGAGGCGATCCCAGGGCTCCGTTCCGTGGCGGTGGGCTGCTGGGTGGACACCGGTACCCGGGACGAACTGCCCAACGAGGCGGGCGCCTCGCACTTCCTCGAGCACCTCTTGTTCAAGGGGTCGGAGACGCTCACCGCCCGGCAGATCTCGGAGACCTTCGACGCCATGGGCGCCGAGTCGAACGCATTCACCACCAAGGAGTACACCTGCTTCTGGGCACGGTTGCTCGACGAGGACCTCCCCAGAGGTCTCGGCGTGCTCGCCGAGATGCTGCAGCGGCCCGCCTTTCGCCCCGACGAGATCGACTCGGAGCGTCAAGTGGTGATCGAAGAGATCAACATGAACGACGACGACCCCTCCGATGTGGCCTTCGAGGAGTTCACGTCGGCGCTGTTCGACGGCCACCCACTGGAGCGCCCGGTGCTGGGGACGCGGGAGTCAATCCGGGCGATGACCCGTGACGACCTTCATGGCTACTGGCAGCGGCGCTACCGGGTCGATTCGGCGGTGCTCGCACTCACCGGGTCGATCGACCACGACCAGGTTGTAGAGCTTGCCGGGTCACTCTTCGAGTCCTGGAGCGGTCCCCGGGTTGACCACGAGCTCTCGGCGCCACTGGTCGAGCCCCGGGTCAGGGTGGTGCGCCGACCGACCGAGCAGACCCATCTAGTGATCGGCGGCGAGGGACTGACCCGCTCCGACGAGAGGCGCTTCGCCCTCGAGGTGATGAACCACGTCCTCGGCGGGGGTCTCTCCTCGCGGCTCGTTCACCACGATCCGCGAGGAGCGGGGGCTGGCGTACTCGATCTACAGCTTCCGTCTTCCCTTCGCCGACTCCGGCGCCTGGGGGGTCTACATCGGGACGACACCGGACCTGGTGTCCACCGCCATGGAGCTGATCCTCGCCGAGCTGGAGCTCATGTCGGCCAAAGGGGTCACCCAGGACGAGCTCGACCGCGCCAAGGGGAACATGCGGGGTGGTCTCGCCATCTCGCTCGAGGACGCCAACAGCCGGATGACCCGGCTGGGCCGCGACGAGTTGATCGGGAACCCACATCTGTCGGTTGACGAACGGATCGAGCGGATCGAGAGCGTCACCCTCGAGGAGGTGCGTGAGGTGGCCGCCCAGGTCTTGGGCGGCCCCCGAGTCATCGGCGCCGTCGGTCCCTTCGACCCCTCCGATCTGGAGCAGTACGTGGGGTGAGAGACCCCGCAACCTGGGTTGGCAATACCGCGGCGGTACTCCCCAACCCTGGGTTGGCGGATCTTTCCTCAGGCGCGCTCCACTAGGAGCGACAGAAGCAACCCATAGGTGAGGGCCACCCCCACAAACACACCGAGCCATCGCCACCACCGCGCTTGTAGCGACGGGCCGGCCACCCGGGTCAGCAGGCCGCCGAGCAACAGCCAGACGGTGACGTCGAGCGGATAGGCGACGGCGAGCGTTCCGTCCGATGCGGTCATCGCCCCTACCGAAGTGAGCAGACCGGACACCGGGGCACCGGCGAAGGCCAGGGTGAACCCGAGCCTCTCGCACCCTCCCACGCACGTATCAGCCAGGGTCAGCGCCAGTCCGGCGGCGAAGAAGGCGGCACCGATGAGGAGGAGCGTCAGTCCCGAGGCGAAGGTCGTCCGACATCCGGGGAGCGTCGCCTCAGGGGTTGTTATGGGTCAGCTCTCCCGGATCTCGACCGATCGGATGGCGGGCTCTTCCACGGGCCGCTCCCCGCGCAGCTCGAGATCGGCGATGGCGTCCACGGTTTCCATGCCCTCGGTCACCTCGCCAAAGACGGTGTACTGGTGGGGGAGTGAGACGTCTTTGAGCGTGATGAAGAACTGGCTTCCGTTGGTGTTGGGCCCGGCGTTGGCCATGGCCACCGTCCCCCTGGTGTAGCGGCGCGGCTTGTCCAGTTCGTCGCGGAAGCGATACCCGGGGCCGCCGCTCCCGGTGCCGGTGGGATCGCCGCCCTGGATGACGAACCCCGGAACCACCCGGTGGAAGATGACGCCGTCGTAGAAACCATCGCGGGCGAGAAAGGTGAAGTTGTTCGCCGCGATGGGTGCCTCCTCGGGGAAGAGTCTGAAGGTGATCTCGCCGTGGTCGGTGTCGAGCACCGCCTCGTAGCTCTTGGCGAGGTCGATTGTCATCGCCGGTGGTGCGGGGTACTGCTTGGCCACTGTGGTCCTTCCGATGAGGAGCGCCGAGGGTAGGGAGGCCCCGGCCGCCGATCGAATCTCAGAGACGAGTGGCGAAGGCGCCGTAGTCGACGACTAGCCCGTCGTCGTCGACAGTGAGCGGATACACCGGCCCATCGGCCGCGAACGAGAAGCGATACCGGGCCAACCCATCGGTTGATGGGAGTCGCTCATACCGCTGCAGTCGCGATCTCGGCGACCAATTCGGGGATACGGACCCAGAGAACGGGGATCTCGGCCGCTTCACCAATCGCCAGCCCGAGCCGAACCAGTGGCGGAGTGTTGGTCAGGGGTGTGGATGCGATGTCGACGTCGTCGCATTCGACGCTCTGGGGTATCGGATCGTCGCCCACCCGCCACCCGCCATCCTCGGCCCGTGCCAGCGAGAGGCGTCTTGTCCCGTCCTCATCGAGAACCTCGGCCTCGAGACTCTCTGATTCCCAGTCCGGGCCCACAACCAACGTGAACGAGACCGCGTAGTCGGGGGCAACGACCATCTCGCGACCGGTCAAGACGACGTCGTCATCGTGTTCAACGACGCGACCCAGACAGAGTCCGAGGACGTCGGACCTCTTCCAGGGGATGAAGCGGGGGTAGGCCACGACGTCAGTCTGCCCGAACCGGCGAGGGGTGCATGCCCGAGATAGCTCAGAAGAGGGCGGCGGCCAGCCTCTTGCGGTAGTCGGCGGTGAGCGGATGGTCGCCGCCGAGCACATTGAACAAGTCGAGCATGCTCTGCCGCGCCTCCTCGGCGGTCTCACCCTTCTCCTCCACCACCGAGAGCAGCAATTCCAGGGCATCGGCGGTTCGCCCCACGGCAGCGAGACCGCGTCCGGCCTCCAACCGCACCTCCTCGTCGGCGCCGGGCTCCCTGGCCTTGTCGACCAGGGATTCGAGGTCCTCGGTCCCTCCGGCCTGGAGCCTGGCGACCGCGGCGAGTTGGGTCACTTCGGGCGTGGGGGAGAGCCGAGCGAGCACATCCTCGGCCTCCTCGGGACGGGAGTCGGCTATGAGGATGGAAGCGAGAGCGGTGCCCGCCTCGATATGGCCCGGCTCGGTCTGGAGAGCCGTGCGGAGCAGGGCTTCGGCCTCCGCGGTGTCACCATCGAGCGCCATCTGGCGGGCCAGGTCCACTGCCCGGTCGACATCGCTCGGCAGCAGTTGCTCTACCCATTGGCGAACCGCCTGCTCAGGAAGCGCGCCCGGTGAACCTCGACACCGGCTCACCGTTGCGAAAGGCAACCACCGTTGGGATTCCCTGCACCCCGAACCGCATCGCAAGCTGCTGGTTGGCGTCGACGTCGACCTTGGCCAACTCGACGGCACCCTCCTGGTCCTCGACTACTCGCTCAAGTGCCGGGCCGAGCACCTTGCACGGGGCGCACCACTCCGCCCAGAAATCGACCACCACCGGGACCTGCCGGGAGCGTTCCTCGACATCGACCGAGAACCCGGCCTGATCCACGTCCTTCACGTGCTGCATGTCTCGAACCTCTGCTAGTCATGCTTCCGTTAAACGTATCGCCCCGGTCTCCGCTTCCCCGGCATGATGCCCTTGGCCGGAGCTTCGCATCTAACGTTGTCCCGCAGCCACTTGGAGGATGCCATGCAGCCCTTCGGACGGGTCCTCACCGCCATGATCACCCCGTTCACCGACGATGGAGCCGTCGACCACGAGCGCGCCTGGAGGCTTGCCCGGTTCCTCGTTGCCAATGGGTCCGATGGGCTGGTGATAAGCGGCACGACTGGCGAGTCGCCCACCCTGTCGGGTGACGAGAAGGTGGCGTTGTATCGAACGGTGGTCGAGGCTGTCGGGGAGCGCGCCCATATCATCGCCGGAACCGGGACCTACGACACGGCCGAGTCCATCCACCTCTCGGATAGAGCAGCGGCGGCGGGCGTCGACGGGATCATGGCGGTGACCCCTTATTACTCGAAGCCCCCACAAGCAGGTCTGTTGGCCCACTTCCGCGCCATCGCCGATGCCACCGATCTTCCCGTGATCCTCTACAACATCCCGGGGAGGACGGGGCGGCTGATCGAGATCCCCGACCTCGACCGCGCTGGCGGAGCATCCGCGGATCGTGGCGGTCAAGGACGCGGTGGAGGACGCCCAATTCACGGCGCGCACAGTTTCAGAAGTCGGCGAGGCCATGGCCGTCTACTCGGGTCAGGACAGCATCACGCTGCCATTGATGACGGTGGGCGCCGTCGGGGTGGTCTCGGTGGCATCGCATCTCGCCGGCCCGCAGGTGGCGGCGATGGTCGAAGCCGCTGCCACGGGCGACATGGCCGAGGCGCTTTCGGCTCCAGCTCGGGCTGCTGCCGTTGTTCGATGCGCTCTTCGTCGAGCCAAACCCCATGCCGGTGAAGGCGGCGATGGCCGCGTTGTGGGAGCCGGTTGGGGAGCCGCGGCTGCCGCTCGTCCCGGCTCGTCCCGAGACAGTGGGGTTGGTCAAGGAGGCGTTGGGAAAGGCGCAGGCCCTGTGACCGTAGACACTGTGGGCGCAGGCCCAATTACCGCAGGTCCACTACCGCAGGTCCCACTGACCGCGGGCACTGTCGTGTGAACGGATCCAAGCCCGACCCCCCATCGGGGGCCCGCCCACCAGAGTTGGAGGGGGTCCGGGTCACCTTTCTTGGTGGGCTCGGCGAGATCGGGCGCAACTGCGCAGCCATCGAAGTTGGCGGGCAGATCGCGGTGGTCGACTGCGGGTTGATGTTCCCCGAGGAGGACATGCTCGGGGTTGACCTGGTCTTCCCCGATTGGAGCTGGCTGGCCCAGCGGGGCGAGGACGTGCGGTGCGTCGTGATCACGCACGCCCATGAGGACCACATCGGTGCACTCGCATACTTCCTCCGGGATATCGAGGTCCCGGTGTACGGAACCAAGCTGTCCCTGGAGGTGGCGAGGGGGCGGATCGAGGAGCTCGGCGTGGCGGTCGACCTCCGGCCCATGACGGAGCTCGAGTGGGTCGAGGAGGGGCCGCTGCGCTTCATGTTGGTGGCGGTGACGCACAGCGTCCCGCAGGGGTGCGCGGTCGTCTTCGACACCGATCAGGGAGCAGTGGTCCATTCGGGCGACTTCAAGCTCGACCCGACGCCGATCGACGGGAGGGTGACCGACCTGCGCACCTTCGCCGAGTTGGGCAACCGAGGGGTGCGACTGCTTCTCTCCGACAGCACCAACGCCGAGCGCCCCGGGTTCGTCCCGTCGGAGCGCTCGCTCGCCGAGCCCATTAGGCACATCGTCGAGCAGGCGCCCGGCCGGGTCGTCGCCGCCTGCTTCTCGTCGCACGTCCACCGCGTCCAGCAGATCGCCGACGCCGGGCTGGCCGCGGGGCGCGACATCGCCATATTCGGCCGCTCGATGCGCCGGATCACAGGAGTCGGCGCCGAGCTGGGGGAGCTGCGGATCCCCACCGACCGACGGCGGGACATAGCCGATCTCGGCGACCTACCCGACGATCGCCAGATGCTGATCACCACCGGGAGCCAGGGCGAGCCTTTCGCCGCTCTCTCGCTGATGGCTTCGGGGAGGCACAAATGGATCGAACTGCGCCCTGATGACACCATCCTGATAAGCGCCACACCCGTGCCGGGGAACGAGACCGCGGTGTCGCAGGGTCATCTCCCGCCTGCTCCGTAGCGGCGCCGCCGTGTTTCACGGTAGCAACGCCGAGGTGCACGTCTCGGGTCATGCCGCCCGCGACGAATTGGCCACCTTGATCAACGTGGTGAGGCCCTCGATCATGGTCCCCATCCACGGCGAGTACCGCCACCTACGGGCCCATGCCGAACTGGCGAGGACGGCCGGTGTGCCCGAGGTGCACATCCTCGAGGATGGCGACTCCATCTTGTTGCGCAACGACGAGACGGTTGTGGAGCGGCGGGCAGTGCCCGCCGGGTACGTCTATCTGGACGGCTCCGAGATGGGGGACGTGCGCGATGCGGTGCTGCGGGACCGCAGCCACCTCGCCGACGAGGGCGTCGTGGTGGTGACGGTCGGGAGTGCGCCTCGCTACCGGTGAGATCGTCCTCGGTCCCGAGCTGGACAGCCACGGCTTCGTCACCGAGCCCGATGAGCTTCTCGAGGCGGCCGGCGTCAAGGTGGCGGAGACTGTCGCCGAGCTTGTCGCCGCCGGGCCCACCGATCCCTCCGAGCTCCAGCAGGCGGTCCGCCGCACCGTTTCGCAGTTCCTCAAAGCCGAAACCCGCCGCCGCCCCGTGGTGCTTCCTGTCGTCCTCGAGGTGTAGTAACCCCGCGACCCAGCTCGGGACCGTTGCCTTTTCTTCCGTCTTCCGTCATCCGACTTCCGTCTACCCTCTCGACCATGGTTCTGGTGGGGTCGACCGGCACCGTCCTCGATGGGATCGGCAACACCCCGCTCGTCGAGTTGGACGGGCTCTGGGTCAAGCTGGAGTACCTCAACCCGTCGGGATCGATCAAGGCCCGGATCGCCCGCTACATGGTGGAGCAAGCCGAGGAGTCGGGACTGATCCGGCCCGGCGACACCATCGTCGAGGCCTCGAGCGGCAACACCGGGAACGCCCTCTCGATGGTGGCGGCGGTCAAGGGGTACCGGATGGTGGTGGTCATGCCACCGCGGGCTGAGCTCGGAGCGGGTGGCGATCTCTCGCGCATTCGGTGCCGAGCTCGAGCTCACCGGCGACTTCCACGTCAACGAGGCGCAGACCAGGGCGGCGGAGCTCGCCGAGCAGGATGGGTGGTGGGGACCCCGGCAGTTCGACTCCGAGTGGAACGTCGAGGAGAACCGGCTCTGGCTGGGACAGGAGATCCTGGAGGGCCTGCCCCACCCCCCCGATGCCCTGGTCATGGGGATCGGCACCGGTGGGACATTGATCGGGGTCGGTCAGGCGATGCGCGCCGTCAACCCCGAGGCCGTGTTGGTCGGGGTTGAACCCGACGAGTCGTGCACCTTCCTTTGCGGTGAGATCGGGCGCCACGCCATCGAGGGAATCGCCGACGGGTTCGTACCCGGGATCATGGCCCGACACGGCGCGATGGTCGACGAGTTCGTCCCCGTGGAGAGCGATGAAGCGCTCGAGGCGATGCGATACCTGGCCAGTCGTCACGGGATGTTCGTCGGACCTTCATCCGGCGCCAACTACGCGGCTGCGCAGCAGCTCCGGCGACGGCAGCCAACGCTGGGAACCATCGTCACCCTCTTCTGCGACGAGGGCGAGAAGTACATCTCCGAGCACTTCTAGCCCGGCGGCTACGCCGCCGGGCATGTCGAAGCGAGCGGCCTTCGGCCGGCTGACCCCGCACGGCGGCAGGCCGCCGGGCGAGTTCACCGAGCGGCTTCGCCGCGCTCATTGGTGCTGGTCGGGGCCGTGCACGCCGGCCCGACCAGGCCGAGAGGGACCGGCTGAGCCGCCCCTCGGGCACCCCCGACACGAACCCGTCAGCGGTCGGAGCTGTCCGGTTGTCTCCGGTCTTCCGTCTTCCGCCTTCCCGTCCACTTTCTCCCACTAGTCTTTCCCCAATGCCCAAGCGGACACCCACCCGCCGGGGCGTAGCGGGGCGGAGTCGGGTGTCCACCAAACGTAAGGCCGGGGCGCGCCCGGCCGCCAAGAAGTCGCGCGACGGACTCCGGCCGCCTTGCTGGTGGCGTTTCGGGAACGGGTGCGCAGCCGGTTCGGTCGTCAGGCCGACGACATCTGGGGCGTGGTGCTCCTCGTCGTTGCCGTCCTGATCGGTCTCGCTTTCATCCGACACGCTGGCCCGGTTGGCAGTGGCATCGTGGCCGCCCTCAGCGTCCTCGTCGGAGTGTGGGCTTATGCCGTGCCCGTTGCAATCGCGGTGCTCGGGGTGCTCCTCATCGCCGGTCGGCGCCGCGACGACTACGGGAGGATCGCCGCCGGGCTGCTGCTCACCTTCGTCGGCACGCTCGGCATATTCCATCTGATGACAGGAGCGGTCTCGCTGTCCGCCGGGTTGGAGGCGGTCTCGGAGCGCGGCGGGGCGGTCGGTTCGCTGATGGCGTTCCCGCTGCAACGGTTGGTCGGGCCATGGGGAGCCGGGGTGGTGTTGGTGGCGGTGAGCGCCATCGGGATCCTCGCCGTGGCCCGCAGCTCGATCCGAGAGTTCGCCCTCGGCTTTGTCGAGCTGGTGCGCCGGGTGCGTCGTCTGGGCGCGAGCCACGGTGCCGACACCCCAGCAAACCACCCGCGATCAGGGGAAGCACCGCGTCGTGCAGCCGTCACCGGCCGCTTCCACCCGTCCCAAGCGTCAGGCGCCGGCAAACCGGGAGAGCAAGGAGCGTCCTCCGCGCGACCACCTCCCGGTCGCGAGCCGGCCGGCGGAGACGGATACCAGCTACCGCCGCTCGACCTGCTGGCGCTGGGCGGAGGTGAGGAGCAGAGCAGGCGATCTCTGGAGGAGACCGCCCGGGTACTGGAGGACACCCTGGTCCAGCACGGTGTCGACGCTCGGCTCACCAAGATCGTCCCTGGACCGACGGTGACCCGATACGAGATCGAATTGGCGCCCGGGGTCAAGGTGAACCGGGTCACGGGTCTGGCCCATGACATCGCATACGCACTGGCGACTCCGGACGTGCGGTTGCTGGCGCCGATCCCGGGGCGGAGCGCCATCGGGGTCGAGGTGCCAAACCGGAAACGCCGGCTGGTGACGCTGGGTGACGTGCTCCGCAGCAGCGAGGCGTCCGGAGCGTCCCACCCGCTCGAAGTCGGGCTGGGGATGGACATCAGCGGACGCCCCCGGCTGCTCAACCTCTCCGACCTGCCCCACCTGTTGATCGCCGGCGCCACCGGGGCGGGGAAGTCGTCGTGCATCAACTCGATCGTGACCTCGATGCTGGTCCGCACCAGCCCCGAAGACGTCAGGCTGATCATGGTCGACCCCGAAGCGGGTCGAGCTCGGTCAGTACAACGGGGTGCCCCACCTCCTCACCCGGGTGATCACCAACCCGAAGAAGGCGGCGGATGCCCTGAAGTGGGCGGTTGCCGAGATGGACCGCCGCTATGACCTGCATCGCCGACGCTCGGGCGCGCGACATCATCGGGTACCGGGAGAAGTGGGACGCCGGCCAGATCGACCACGAGCGGTTCGACCGGTTCCCCTACATAGTCGTCGTGGTTGACGAGCTCAACGACCTGATGATGGTGGCCGGTCGCGAGGTCGAGGAGGCCATCGTCCGCATCGCCCAGATGGCTCGGGCGGTGGGGATCCACCTGGTCATCGCCACCCAGCGGCCGTCGGTGGACGTGATCACCGGCGTGATCAAGGCCAACATCCCCAGCCGTCTCGCCTTCTCGGTGGCCTCGCAGACTGACAGCCGGGTGATCATCGACGGGATCGGCGCCGAGAAGCTGGTCGGGATGGGCGACATGCTCGTCATAACCGCCAAGGAGCCCCGCCCGGTGCGGATCCAGGGGGCATGGGTCTCGGAGGAAGAGATCCACGAGGTGGTGGAGTGGGTGAAGAACCAGCGGGAGGTGCTCTACCAGGACCACGTCATCGAGGAGGCGGCAGCCGAGGCCAGGGCGCAGTCCGCCGCCGACGATGACGACGAGGATTCCGAGCTGATCCGTCAGGCGACCGAGCTTGTGGTCCGCTCCCAGCTCGGGTCCACTTCGATGCTGCAGCGCAAGCTGCGGGTCGGTTTCGCCCGGGCGGGGAGGATCATGGACATCCTGGAGCAGCGGGGGGTGGTCGGACCATCGGAAGGCAGCAAGGCACGCGCCGTCCTGATGACCCAAGAGGAGCTGGAGGACGCCTGGTCGCGCCAGGACGCCTAAGCAGGACGGCAGAAGGCAGACGGCAGACGGCAAGAAACCCGGCGGTACCCTCCCGGGACGATGCGCCAGCTTCTCGACCCGGCCGGTGAGCTGCTCGGCGAGGCCCCTGTGGACCTCGACGAAACCCGCCGCCTCTACGCGGCGATGGTCGAGGCGCGGATCTACGACCGGAAGTGCACCGCTCTCCAGAAGCAGGGCCGGCTGGCTACCTATGCGCCGTTTGAGGGCCAGGAGGCTGCACAGGTGGGGGCGGCGGCGGCGTTGCGTCCCGACGACTGGGTGGTGGCCACCTACCGGGACGCGGCTCTCATGTGGATGCAGGGGTACACCTGGGAGGCGCTGGTGCTGGGGCGCACCGGTGACGAGCGGGGCGGCTCGCCACCAAAGGGGATCAACGTCCTCCCGCCTTCGATCACCGTCGGTGCACACATGCTCCATGCCGTCGGGCTGGCGTGGGGGGAACGGGTGCTGGGAACAGATCGGGTCGCTCTGACATCTTTCGGAGACGGCGCCACATCGGAGGGTGACTTCCACGAAGCGATGAACTTCGCCGCCGTCTTCAGCACCGCCACGGTTTTCCTCTGTCAGAACAACCAATTCGCCATCTCGCTGGCCCGGGCGACGCAAACGCGGGCGGAGACGATCGCCGACAAGGCCGTTGCCTACGGAATGCCGGGGGAGCAGGTGGACGGCAACGACCTGTTCGCAGTTCTCACCGCGACGAAAACGGCCGTGGCGAGTGCAAGGAATGGCGCAGGGCCAACACTCATCGAGGCCGTGACCTACCGGATGGGACCGCATACCACCGCCGATGACCCGGGCCGCTATCGACCCGCCGAAGAGGTGGAGCAATGGAGGGAGCGCGACCCGCTGGAGCGGGTCCGCCTCTACCTGGTATCGCAGGATCGGTGGGACGAGGAGTGGCAGAGAGATCTGGACACGACGGCATCGGAGCGGATCGAGCGGGCCGTGAACACCGCCGAGGGCCTTGACCCCCTACCTGCAAGCGATCCGTTCGATCGTATGTTCGCCAGCCCCAGCCCGCTACTCGCCCACCAGCGCGACGACGCACGCTGATGCCGGTGCTCACCCTGGCGCAGGCCATCACCGACGCCCTCGACTGCGCCCTCAAGGAGGATCGAGCGTGTGATCCTGTTGGGCGAGGACGTGGGGCGGACCGGAGGCGTCTTCCGAGTCACCGACGGGCTCATCGAGCGTTACGGCTCGGAGCGGGTGGTCGACACACCTGTCGCCGAGTCGGGAATCGTCGGGACCGCTTTCGGTATGGCCGTCGCCGGGCTTCGCCCGGTGGCAGAGATCCAGTTCATGGGGTTTTCCTACCCGGCGTACGACCAGGTGATCAGCCACGTGTCGCGTATCCGCAACCGCAGCCGGCATCGGTTCACCGCCCCGTTGGTGATCCGAATCCCTTACGGCGGCGGGATCGGCGCTGCCGAGCACCACTCCGAGTCGGCGGAGGCCATCTACGTGCACACTCCCGGGCTCAAGGTGGTGGTTCCGGCGACGCCGCACGACGGCAAGGGTTTGCTGCTGGCCGCGATCGAAGACCCGGACCCGGTGATCTTCCTCGAACCGATAAGGCTCTACCGGGCGGTCAAGGAAGAGGTCCCCGACGGCCATCTACACGGTGCCCATCGGGCCGGCCCGCATCGAGCGGACCGGGACCGACCTCACCTTTGTGGGATGGGGGGCGATGCTGCGGGAGGTGCGACTCGCCGCTGATCAACTGGCGGCTGATGGGGTGTCGGTCGAGGTGATCGATCTCCGCACCCTGGCCCCGCTCGATGCGGATGTGCTGGTCACATCGGCGGCGAAGACGGGCCGGGTCGTGGTCGTCCACGAGGCGCCCCGCACCGCCGGTATCGGCGCCGAGGTGGCGGCGCTCATCCAGGAGCGGGCGCTCTACTCGCTCCTGGCGCCGGTGCAGCGGGTGACCGGTTGGGACACGGTGTTCCCGTTGAAGCGCACCGAGCACGTCTACCTTCCGGACGTGGAGCGGATCGTGACGGCGGCGCGACGGACCCTGGAGGGCTGATTTGGCATATGAGTTCCGGCTCCCCGACATCGGCGAAGGGCTGACCGAGGCCGAAGTGGTCCGGTGGCTGGTCGAGGTCGGGTCCGAGGTGAGCCTCGATCAGCCCTTGGTCGAGGTGGAGACCGACAAGGCGGTGGTGGAGATTCCCTCGCCACGAAAGGGGGTCGTTCTCCACCACGGCGCCCCGGTCGGAGCGGTGCTCGAGGTCGGCGCGGTGCTGGCGGTCATCGGCGAGCCGGGGGAGACCTGGGGCGAGGGTGGTGACGGTAAGCCGAGTCGGCCCAAACCGAAGAGGTCGTCCCAGCGACCAATGCACCGATCGTGGGCAGCATCTCGGAGGAGGCGGAAGTGCTGGGCGCGACAGCCCAAGTGGAACCGGCGCGGCCCCAGGCGCTGCCGCTGGTTCGGAAGCTGGCTCGAGAATTGGGTGTCGATCTGGCCGCAGTCGCCGGCAGCGGGCCGGGGGGGAGGGTGACCCGGGACGACGTCGTCTCAGCCTCCCAGCCGGACGGCGCCGAAGGGGACGGTGGCGACGAGCGGGTCAGGTTGAGCAAGCTGCGCCGCACCATCGCCGAGCGGATGACGCAGTCGTGGCGGGAGATCCCCCACGTCACCACCTTCGACCAGGTCGACGCCGGCAGGCTGCTGGCGGCACGGCGGGCGCTGGCGGAGAGGCACCAGCGTTCGCTGCCGATCGAGGCGTTGGTGGCCAGGGCTGTCATCCCCGTGCTGGCGTCGTTCCCCGAGTTCAACGCCACCTTGGAGGGCGATGAGCTACGTCCTCCACCGTCGCTACGACCTGGGGTTCGCTGTGGACACGCCCGATGGCCTGGTGGTGGCTCGATGTCAGGATGCCGACAGGCTCGGGCTGATGGATCTGGCCGGCGAGGTCTCCCGGCTGGCCGAGGGTGCCAAGGCGCGCACGCTCCGCCCCGACGAGCTGACCGGGCAGACCTTCAGCATCTCCAACATCGGCGCAGTCGGTGGAGGGTTCGGCACCCCGATCATTCCGTACGGGACGACCGCCATCCTTTCCGTCGGCCGGGCTGCAGGATCAGCCCGTGGTGCGGGATGGGGCCGTGGTCGTGGCACCGATGATCCCGTTGTCGCTCTCTTACGACCACCGGGTCATCGACGGCGGTCTCGGACGCCGCTTCATGGCCCAACTCATCGAGAACCTGGAGGAGCCGGCGCTCTTCCTGGCGGGGTGAGGCTGACAAGCCGCCGGCCTGAGTGCATGCGTCGATGGCGCCGACGCGAAGACAGGTCGTGTCTGTGTGCAGCTGATATCCCCTGGTCTTACTGGTTGCACACAGCCGGTTCAGGTCGCCGCCTCCTGGGAGACTGCCGGCTGGCTCTGCGGAGGGCGCCGGGCACTCCTCGGTGGGCGGCCGGCGAACCGGGCGAGGATCGGACCTGCCACTGCCAGCAGCATCACGAGAGCCGCGGTGAGAGCGTTCAAGTCGGCGGCGACCGCGGTACCGGTGGCGAGGGCGGCAATGACAAGGGAAAACTCGCCGTGGGCGATCAGCATCACCCCGGCCCGGTTCTGACCACGCGCCGCCACGCCTGCCCGCCTCGGCCGCCGTCCGTCCGCTGAGCCACTTGGCCAAACCCACCACGACCGCCAGAGCGAGAGCCGGCAACAGCACGGGCGGGATCGCCGCCGGGTCGGTCTGCAAACCGAAGAAGACGAAGAACACGGCGGCGAAGAGATTCTGCAGCGGGACCAGCATCGGTCGCACCTTGTCCGCCGCCGGGCCGGAGAGGACGATCCCCACCAGGAAAGCCCCCACCGCCGACGACAGGTTGATCAACTGGGCCAACCCGGCGACCAGCAGGGTGATCCCGAAGACGGTGAGCAGCAGAGCCTCATCGTTGTGGTGGAAGGCGAGGTCGCTGAGCCGGGCGCTCGCCCGGTAGGCGATGAAGAGCACCGCCGCCACCAAACCCAACGCCAGGGCCACCGATCCCACGATCCCGAAAGCGTCTCCACCAACGGTGAGCACCGCCACCACCGGGAGGAACACCGCCATCACGAGATCCTCGAAAACCAACACCGAGAGAACGGTCGGGGTCTCCCGGTTCCCCAGCCAGCCCAAGTCGGTGAGGAGTTTGGCCACCATCCCAGATGAGGAGATGTAGGTGATGCCCCCGAGGAGCACCGCCGGGACGATGCCCCAGCCGAGCAGCAGCCCGGCAATGAAACCGGGGGGGAAGCAGAGGGCGAGATCGATCAGCCCAGCTGGCGCCACAGACCGCAGATTCCCCACCAGCTCTTCGGCGGAGTACTCCAGCCCGAGCATGAACAGGAGCAGCACCACCCCGATCTCGGCGCCTACCTCGATGAACTCCTCCGAGGTGACCAGAGGGACGATGCCACCCTCTCCCAGGACCAGCCCGGCGATCAGGTAGAAGGGGATCGGTGAGAGCCCGACGCGGGCACCGAGCCGGGCGAGCAGGGCGAGGGCGAGGGTGACCCCGCCGAGCTCGATCAGCAGGAGGGCGAGGTGGGGCACCGCTCAGCCGGTGGCGATGATCTCGTTGACCTGTTCGATGCCGTCGATGGTCCCCACCACAAGCATCGTGTCGTCCGCTTCGAGCGTGAAGTCGGGAGCGGGTGCCGGGAAGGCGTTTCCATGGCGGAGAACTGCCACGACCGATACCCCGGTTCGAGTTCGGATCCGGGCGTCGCCAATCGTCTTTCCGGCGTACGGGGATCGCGGCTCGAGGCGAAGCCAGTCGATCGCCAGCCCCTCGACCTCCTGGTGGAGGCTCTCCAGCTCGCGCACCAGCTGTGACCCGCCGAGGATGTCAGCCAGGGCATTGCTCTCGTCCTCGTCGAGTTGGACGGAGGCCCGGCAAAGGTCAGGGTCCTCGGCATCGTTTACGTATAGCTCGCGGCGCCCGGTGCGGTGCCGGATCACCCCGATCCGGTGCCCGGACTCGGTTGCCAGCTCGAACCGCTTCCCCACCCCGGGGAGGGCGGTCTCCTCAACGCGGCTCATATCGACATCTCCCTTCTCACCCTACAGCCCACCGCTCTAACCTCCGGCGATGGCCGAAACACCACCATTGGTTCGTCCCCGCGAGGGCCGAGTGATCGCCGGGGTTTGCGCCGGTCTGGCGCGGCGGTTCGGGTGGAACCCGGCGGTGGTGAGGATGGTCTTCATTCTCACCATGCTGCTGCCCGGTCCTCAGATCCTGATCTACATCGTCCTGTGGGTGGCGATACCGCCTGAGTGAGGTCTGGCTCAGGCGTGTCGCTCGACGAACTCGTAGACCTCGGCCATCTCGACCTGGGGGATGGGAGAGGCGATGAGGGCAGTGACCACATTGCTCTGCGCCCGGGATGAGGCCCAGACACTCCCCGCCCAACGCTCGGTCAACTCGGTGGCGAGCGTCATGCAGCAGCCCGGTTCGGGGCACCCCGAGCGGCTGTGGCGGTCGGTTTCACGACCCCTGAAGAAGCGGGCGTGGTCGAAGTCGGTCCCAAGGGTGATCCCATGGTGGGGAGTGCGGTCTGCCGGGATGTGGGTGGAGCACCAGAAGGTGCCCGCCGGGGTGTCGGTGTATTGGAAGTGGACGCCGAACTTGTCCTCCGAGCCGAAGACCGCCCTCGCCCCCCAGTGCCGGCAGGCGCGCTGCCCCTCCACACCGCCGTATGGATCGTGCGCGAAGGGGAACCCGTCGTTCTCGTAGCCCTTCCAGATGAGACCGTCCTCGTCGGAGTTGATGAAGTGGGTGGGGATGCCGAGGTGGTGGGTGGCGAGGTTGGTCAAGCGGCGAGCCGCCGTCTCGTACGAGACGTAGAACACCTCCTTGAGATCCTCGACCGCCAGGTCGCGGCGGCGGCGTGCCTCATCGAGGAAGGGAACCGCGGCGCTCTCGGGGATGAGCGCTGCCGCGGCGAAATAGCTGCACTCCATCCGCTGCCTGAGGAAAGCGCCGAAGTCGGAGGGCGTGTCGTGATTCAGGGCGATGTGACCGAGTGTCTGCAGCACCACCGAGCGGGCGGCGCGGGTGCGGAGCGCGTCCCGCTGCGGGATGAAGATCCGGCCGCTGTCGAGGTCGACGACCGAACGGACTGAGCGGGGCAAATCGCGAGGCGAGCTTGACGGCGAAGCCAAATCCTGCCGCCAGGTCCTGGAGATGACGGGGAGAGAGGGCGCCACTCCCCGGGTAGCCGGCGAAGGCAAGTGCCTTGGCCGCCACGATCTCAACATCGACCAGATAGCCGTCGCGGTTCCTGGCGTCGGCGAGCATCGTCGCCGCGGCGACCCTCACCTCCTCCTGGGTCTCGGGGCGGACCCGGACTCGATCCTGGAGGGCCCGGTAGAGCGCCACGAGATGGGTCATGGCGTCGTCGGGGACCCTGACCCCCGGCTTGAGGTAGGGGAGCCCGAGCGACTGGTAGAGCGGTTCCTGCTGGATCCTCTCCACCTCGATCTCCAGCTCCGCTCGCCTGCTGGGTGGCGTCTCCTCCAAGAGCACATCGGGCTCCACCTCGAGCGCCGCGGCCAGGGCGGTGACCATTTCGGGCCTCACCCGTGCGCTTGCCGTTCTCGACCATCGAGAGGAAGGAGGCGGGGCGACCCAGCCTTTGCCCCAATTGCTCCAAGGTGAGCTGGCGGGTCCGCCTCAGATGCTTGATCCGTTGCCCGAACACCAGCCGGTCGGCCGGTTCCTCCACCTCGCACCTCCTGTGAAGATCAGCACAACTTCTGCCGAAGATTAGGGATGAGGATAGACGGAGGCGGAACTTTTCACTACCGTCGGCCTATGAGCGCCATCAAGGTGACCGGCTACCCAGTTGATCGAGCAGACGAGGTGCTGACCGCCGAAGCTCTCGAACTGGTCGAACGGCTGCACCGGGCCTTCGAGCCGGAGCGCCTCGCCCTGCTCGATGCGAGGGCAAAGCGCCAGGAGCGCCATCGACGGGGGCGAGCTACCTGGGTTCCTCCCCGAGACCGTCGATATCCGGTCCAGCGAGTGGCAGGTGTCGCCTTTCCCCGCCGACCTCGCCGACCGGCGGGTGGAGATCACCGGCCCAGTGGAGCGCAAGATGATGATCAACGCCCTCAACTCGGGGGCCAAGGTCTTCATGGCCGATTTCGAGGACGCCCTATCTCCCACTTGGCAGAACGTGATCGAGGGTCAGGTGAATCTGGTCGACGCCTGGGACCGCACCCTGGCGCTCGACACCGCCGAGAAGAGCTATCGGCTCGGCGACGACCTGGCCACCTTGCTGGTGCGTCCCCGGGGTTGGCACCTCACCGAGCGTCACGTCGAGGTCGATGGCTTACCCGTCTCGGCCAGCCTCTTCGACTTCGGGATCTACATGGCGAACTGCGCCCGGAGGGCGGTGGAGCGTGGAAGCGGTCCCTACTTCTACCTGCCCAAGCTGGAGAGCCATCTCGAGGCAAGGCTGTGGAACGACGTCTTCCTGGCCGCGCAGGATGCACTCGGGCTCCCGGCCGGCACGGTCAAGGCCACGGTGCTCATCGAAACGGTGCTCGCCGCATTCGAGATGGACGAGATCCTCTGGGAGCTGCGGGAGCACTCCGCGGGTCTCAACGCCGGTCGCTGGGACTTCATCTTCTCGGTGATCAAGAAGTTCCGGAACCTCGATGGATTCGTGCTTCCCGACCGGGCCCAGGTCACCATGACGGTCCCCTTCATGCGCGCCTACACCGAGTTACTGGTCAAGACGTGCCACCACCGCGGCGCCCACGCCATCGGGGGCATGGCCGCTTTCGTTCCCAACAGGAGAGACCCCGAGGTCACCGAGCAGGCCATCGCCAAGGTGCGCGAGGACAAGAGGCGGGAGGCCGGCGACGGGTGTGACGGGACCTGGGTGGCCCATCCCGACCTGGTCCCCGTGGCGCAGGAGGTCTTCGACGCCGTACTCGGCGACCGCCCCAACCAACTCGACCGCCAGCGACCCGATGTTGTGGCCGATCCGGCGGCGCTGGTGGACTTCGAGGTGCCCGGTGGGACGGTGACCGCCGAAGGGCTCCGCACCAACGTGGACGTCGCCATCCGCTACCTCGCCTCGTGGCTCAGCGGCACCGGGGCGGCGGCGATCTTCAACCTCATGGAGGACGCCGCCACCGCCGAGATCAGCCGCTCTCAGGTTTGGCAGTGGGCTCGTTCCGGCGCGGTGACAAAGGAGGGCGCTTCGATCACCGCCGAACAGGTCATGGATGTGATCTCCGAGGTGACTGCAGCTCTTCGCCTCGAGCTCGGTGACGACGGATACGAGCGAGGACGGTTCCCCGAGGCGGAGGAGCTCTTCACCCAGGTGGCGCTGGCCGATGAGTTCCCCGAGTTCCTCACCCTCCCGGCTTACGACATGATCGATTGATTGACCCAGATGATTGACAAGGAGAGAGCAATGACCCAGGAACAAGAAGCGGCGCGACTCGAGACCGAGTGGGCCACCAACCCGCGCTGGGAGGGAGTCACCCGTGACTATTCGGCGGCCGATGTGGTTCGGCTGCGCGGGTCAATCGTCGAGGACCACACCATCAGCCGATTGATGGCGGAGAGGCTGTGGGAGCTGCTCACTACCCGCGACTACGTCCACGCCCTCGGCGCCATGAGCGGAGGGCAGGCGGTGCAGATGGTCAAAGCCGGGCTCGAGGCGATCTACCTGTCCGGCTGGCAGGTGGCGGGCGACGCCAACCTGGCCGACCAGGTGTACCCCGACCAGAGCCTCTACCCGGCGAACTCCGCTCCGGCCCTGGTACGGAGGATCGTCAACGCCCTGCGACGCGCCGACCAGGTCCACTGGGCCGAGGGCGACCACGCCATCGACTGGATGGTTCCCATCGTGGCCGACGGCGAAGCCGGGTTCGGCGGAGCGCTCAACGTCTTCGAGCTGACCAAGTCGTTCATCGAGGCCGGGGCCGCCGGTGTGCACTTCGAGGACCAGCTTTCCTCGGAGAAGAAATGCGGGCACATGGGCGGCAAGGTGCTCGTCCCCACCGCCCAGCATGTCAGGGCGCTGGTCGCGGCGCGGCTCGCCGCCGACGTCAGCGGGGTGCCGGCCCTCGTCGTAGCCCGCACCGACGCCAACTCGGCAACCTTGCTCACCAGCGACATCGACCCGGCAGACCGCCCCTTCTGCACCGGGGCCCGGACCGACGAGGGCTTCTTCGAGGTGGAGGCCGGTCTCGACCAGGCCATCGCCCGTGGACTGGCATATGCGCCATACGCCGACCTGCTCTGGTGTGAGACCTCGCACCCCGATCTCGATGAGGCGGCAAGGTTCGCCACCGCCATCCACGCCGAGTTCCCCAGACAAGATGCTCGCTTACAACTGCTCGCCGTCTTTCAACTGGCGGCGTCACCTCGACGACGACGAGATCGCCCGCTTCCAAAAGGAGCTGGGCGCAATCGGGTACAAGTTCCAGTTCATCACCCTCGCCGGGTTCCACGCCCTCAACGCGTCGATGTTCGAACTGGCAACCGGGTACAGCCGGGAAGGGATGCCGGCCTATGTCCGGCTCCAGGAACGGGAGTTTTCCCTCGAGCCCGCCGGGTACACCGCCACCCGGCACCAGAGGGAGGTCGGGGCCGGTTACTTCGACCAAGTGGCGACGGTTATCGCCACCGGCAAGGCGTCGACGCTCGCCCTGGCCGGGTCCACCGAAGAGGAGCAATTCTGAGGATTTGTCTAAGTACTAAGTACTGAGTACTGAGTACTCCGAGCGAAGCGAGGAGCACATGTCCAACATCGTCCACATCGTCGGAACCGGCACGATCGGGGAGCCGCTGATCGGGCTCCTTGCCGACGACCGCGAGGCGTTCGGGATCGACGAGGTGACATTCCACAAGAACACGCCACTCATCACCGAGCGGGGGAAGGTGAACGACCTGGTGCGGCGGGGCGCGGCGCTGGTGGTCGACGACCACAAGAGGGCCACCTTCGAGGAGTTGGGTCACGCACCCAAGTGGGAGTCGCGTGAGGCGATCGAACGGGCCAAGGTGGTCATCGACTGCACCCCGGTGGGGAACGAGAACAAGGCCGAGTTCTACGAGGCAGCGTCGGGGCCGATGGGCTTCATGGCCCAAGGGTCCGAGTTCGGATTCGGCAAGATGTACGCCAGGGGGGTCAACGACGAGGCACTGGTGCACGGCGAGGACCGCTTCCTCCAGATCGTCTCCTGCAACACCCACAACATCGCCGTGCTCGTCAAGACGCTCGGGATGGACGAGGACGGGACCAACCACCTGGTCGACGGCCGCTTCCTCTGCATCCGCCGCTCCAACGACATCAGCCAGGACACCGGTTTCGCCCCCAGCCCATCGGTGGAGCGTCACAAAGACGAGCGGTTCGGCACCCACCATGCCCGGGACGCTCACGTGCTCTTCGCCACCATGGGCCACGACCTCGACCTCTATTCGAGCGCTCTGAAGCTCAACACCCAGTACATGCACGCCATCCACTTCAGCCTGACCCTCGATCGGGAGGTGACCCTGGACGAGGCGAAGGAGCGGCTGTTCGCCAACAAGCGGGTGGCGGTCACCTACAAGCAGTCGGCCAATGCTGTGTTCTCCTTCGGGCGCGACCACGGCTATTTCGGGCGGATCCTCAGCCAGACCGTCGTGGCGCTGGAGACGCTGGCGGTGCGCAACGGCAACGAGTTGGTCGGGTTCTGCTTCACCCCCCAGGACGGCAACCCGTTGCTCTCGACGGTGGCAGCGATGCTCTGGTACCTGCATCCCGATGAGGTCGACGATCGGATGGACGTGCTCCGCCCCTACCTGTTCCAAGAGGTGTGAGCAGGCAGGTCGGAAGACGGAGAGAGACGGAAGGCGTCGGGCGAGGGCTGACCCTCACACACGCCAGCATCGAATGGCGCTTTCCGGAACCTCTCGACGTAGGTCGGCGTCCAACCGAGCGTCGACCTACCAGAGAGGACATCATGACCAAACCAGAATCCCCTTGCTTGCCCTTCCCGCCCTGGCACTGGCGCTGTTCGCCTTCACCGCCTGCACGGTCCCCGCCGCCCAGGCACAGGTCACCGAAGAGGCGACGACCGACCGCAGGCAGGGGATAACTGTCATCGGCATCGGGTCGTCGCGGGGCACCCCGGATGTGCTCGTCGTCAACCTTGGGGTGTCGGTGGTTGCTGATGGGGTCGGCCAGGCCACCTCCGAGGCTTCGAGGCTGGCGGCCGATGTGATCGCCGCGGTGCGAGATCAGGGCGTGGCCGAAGAAGACATCCAGACCACCGACTACTCGATCTATCCCGAGTACGACTATTCCGGTCAGCGCGAGCGCATCGTCGGCTATCGGGTGACCAACATGCTGCAGGTGACTGTGCGCAACATCGACCAGAGCGGGGCAGTGATCGATGCCGCCACCGCCGCCGGTGGCGACGCCAGCCAAGTGGGCGGAGTAAGCCTGCTGATCGAGGACGATGCCGGCATGATCCAACAGGCTCGTGAAAGCGCCTGGGAAGATGCCACGGCCAAGGCGGAGCACCTGGCGGAGCTCGCCGGGGTGACGCTTGGCGCACCGGTCTCGATCATGGAGACGACCGACTCCCCGCCCCCCGCCATCCCGTATGCCGAAGAGGCCGCCGCCCAGGACGCTGCCCGCACCCCCATCGAACCGGGCCGCCAGGACGTCGAGGTGACGGTGAACGTCGTCTTCTCGATCGAAGGCTGACGACGGTCCGGGGGTTACCATCGGCTCTTGAAGTAATCACCCGGCGGAGCCGATGATGCTTCCAGCCATGCTCACCTTCTTCGCTCGCGCCACCGAGACGGTGGACGACGGTCTCACCGGATTCACCGGGTTCGCCGCCGACGTCATCGTTGCCATGGGCGAGGTCGGGGTAGGTCTCCTCACCTTCGTGGAGACGGTGATCCCCCCGATCCCGAGCGAGCCCGTGCTGGCGCTCTCCGGGTACCTCGCCGAGCGCGGGCGGATGAGCCTCATCGGCGTGATAGCGGCGGCGACACTGGGCGGGGTCCTCGGGGCGCTGCTTCTCTACGCCCTCGGGGCCTGGTTCGGTGAGACCCGCGCCAAGATGCTCCTGGCCAAGCTCCCGTTGGTCGACCTGGCCGACATGGAGAGCGCCTCTGGTTGGTTCCACCGGCACGGTCCCTCGGTGGTGTTCTTCGGGCGTTTCGTCCCGATAGTGCGCAGCCTGGTTTCGCTCCCGGCAGGGGCGCAGCGGATGCCCATGCTGCGCTTCATCGGGTTGACCGCGCTGGGCAGCGCCATCTGGAACACGCTGCTTGTCGGGGCCGGGTACCTTCTCGGCACCCAATACGACCGGATCGAGGGATACCTCCGCTACCTCGACTACGTGGTGGTGCTGGCGGTGATCGTGGTGGCCGGTTTGCTCCTGGTTCGCAGACTACGGCAGCGGAGGATGACGACCAGCGGGTGATGCGTGACGGAGACGGGGCCTTGTGGCAGACTCGCCCCCGTCCCGCCCGCCTGGAGCGATCCTGCCTGCTTCCGCTCTAATCCTGCTGCTAGCCGGTCTCGCCGCTGGACCCCTCGCGTCGGCGAGGCACCACCCGGGGCCGACGACCCGAGGTTCGTGCCGATGCTCGTGGGGGCGGACCGTGTGACCGCGGGTGAGGTCGACCCGGCGATCGCCCTCCGTCCACCCCCTCTCGAATCGGGTGACACCGGCCGGTGGGTCCGGCGTCTGCAACGGGAGTTGACCCGGCTCAACCTCTATCGAGGCACGCTCGACGGCAATTACGGCGCCGAGACGGCATACGCCGTGATGGCGTATCACAAGGTGGCGGGTCTCGACCCGACGTTCGACTGGCGAGGCGAGGACTGGGACCTGCTGGCTACATGGAAGGTGGAGGGGATTCTCGAGCGGCACCCCGACGAGCCCGACCGGGTAGAGGTGGACATCGGCCGCCAGGTGCTCCACATCGTCACCGACGGACAAATCGCCGCCACCATCCCGGTGAGCACGGCCAACGGCGCCACCTACTTCTCCGAAGGTGCCGGTGGGCAGTATGTGCAGGCTCATACCCCGCGCGGCGACTTCAGCATCAACCGGCGGATCGACGGTTGGCGGTTCAACTACCTCGGCGGGCTCTACAAGCCGTGGTACTTCACCGAGGCTTACGCCATCCATGGCTCCAACAGCGTTCCCGCCTACCCGGCATCGCACGGCTGTGTCCGCGTCCCCAACTGGGAGGCGGACCGGCTGGTGAACTGGCTCTACATCGGCATCCCGGTTCACACCTGGGACCTGTAGATCAGACGGAAGACGGAAGACGGAAGACGGAAGCAGAGCCCGACGGCGGGAATCCGTCCGGCATGATTCGTTCGACCTATTGCTGATCTGGATGCTCAGGTGGGGTGGTGTGGGCGCCGATGAGGTGGTCCAGGGCCAGTTTGGCCCTCCCTTCAGCCACGGACGGTCCTCCAGCCATGTCACAAGCCGATTTCGACGCCATCACCACTCGCCTTCGGGCGAGCCACGGGCTCTACAACGTTGCCGCCGGCGACATCGGTGGGACCATCCAAGAACTCCCCGTCAGGGTACGTCCCGGAAGGGGAAGGGGGCACGCCGTCGAAGTGACGGTCGAGGTCGATTCCCACCAGGCTTCGGGGGTCCGACGCGCCATGGAAGAGCGTGTCGTCGGGCTGCCCTTGGAGGTCTCTTTGGAGATCGGCGGGAACGGTCCCGCCATCCGCGTCGGGATCATCGACCCAGAGTCGATGCTCGACTCGCTTGCACTGGTCGGAGCGATCGAGGCCGTGGTCAATGCGGTCTCCCTCGCCGCCGACGACCCGGAGCCGGTTGCCAACGGCCGCCGCCACTGGGGCTCACATGCGCTGGGCTCTGCCGTCAGCCAGACCTGAGCGTCGATTGGTGTCCGGCCGGGGCCGGATGCAGACTGGCCGGTGATGGGTGACCACCACCTCCATCTCCATCCCCACGAGCCGGCAAAGGGTGGTCCGCCGCCGGGTTCGTATCCGGACGGGTTGATCGAGAGCTACGTCGAGGCCGCGAGGCGACGCGGCGTCGACGCGCTCGGCTTCACCGAGCATCTCTACCGCTGCATCGAGTCCGAAGCGGCCCTCGGTCATTGGTGGGAGCACGAGCCGGACCCGCGGCTCGCCGAGCACACCCGGGCGTTTGTGATGCGGGACCGCAACCTCAGCCTTGAGAGCTATGTGGATGCGGTGGAGGCGGCCAAGGACCGCGGCCTTCCGATCGCCCTCGGGCTCGAGGTCGACTTCTTCCCCGAGACCATCGACGCGGTACTCGACTTGATCGCTCCGTACCCGTGGGACTTCCTCATCGGGTCGGTGCACTGGATCGGGGGGTGGGCGGTGGATACCGCGGAGGTGACCGGTGAGTTCGAGCGGCGGGGAGTGCGCCGCGCCTGGGAGGAATACTTCGCGCTGGAGACCCAGCTGGCAGCATCGGGATCGGTCGACGTCCTGGCCCATGTGGACGTGTGCAAGAAGTACGGACACAGGCCAGAGCAAGAGCCGGTGGACCTGTACACAGCGGTGGTCGATGCCGCGTCCGGGTCGGGGACCGCGGTGGAGGTGTCGAGCCAGGGGCTGCGCAAGCCGGTCGAGGAGGTGTACCCCGCCCCGTCCTTCCTCGAGATGTTCAACCGGGCCGGGGTGCCCATCACCCTCGCCAGCGACGGCCACGCCCCCGATGAGGCGGCGTGGGGACACGAGGAGGTCGTGGCCGCGGCGCGCGCCGTGCCGGCTACACGAGGTCACTGCGGTTCGAGAGACGCCGCCGGTGGGAGGTTCCGCTGCGCTGAGAGCCCAGGTCACCTGAGTCCGTTCGTCCGCATACCATCCAGTCGGTGAGCGATAGGCCGGCGACGTCGATGTTGTGGTGGGCGACGGCGCTACGAGCAGGCGCGTGATCCACGACGAGCACCCATTCCGGCCAGCCGACGGGGGCGACCCGGCCAGGCGTCTCCGGGGAAGGCTCGCAGCCGGAGTGGCGGTGGTCACCTCGGGAGAGCAGGCAGAGCGCTGCGGCTCCACCGTTGCCTCCATCCTGGTGGTGGAGGGTGAGCCGGCACGGCTGGTGCTCTCGCTGGCCGAGGGGAGCGATGTCCTCGAGGTGATCAAGAACACCAGCCGGTTCGTGGTGCATGTGCTCGCCGCCGAGGACAGGGCGCTGTCCGACCGCTTCGCCCTCGCCGCGCCCAGCCCGGGTGGTTTGTTTGCCGGTCTCGCATTCGAGGACGGCGAGTGGGGTCCCGAGTTGGCCGTCGCCGGAAACCGGGGCCGGGCGACGGTGGAGAGGGTCGAGCGGGTCGGCTACCAGCAACTGGTGGTGGCCACGCTGGACCAAGTGGTCCTGGCCAGTCTCGAGCGCCCACTCATCTGGTTTCGCGGCCGCTATATGCAGTTTTCCTGAGGCCGCCGGCTGATGAACGTCGATGTGATCGCAGTCGGGACGGAGCTGTTGCTCGGTCAGATCGTCAACAGCAACGCCGCCTTCATCGGCCGGGCGCTGGCCGACGCCGGGCTCGACGCCCATTTTCAGGTGACGGTGGGGGACAACCTTGACCGGGTCGCCTCCACCATCCGCCAAGCGCTGGAACGGGCGGACGCCGTGATCATCACCGGCGGGATCGGCCCCACCCAGGACGACCTCACCCGGGAGGCGATCTGCGCCGCCACCGCCCGGGAGATGCTCTTCTCCGAGGACTACGCCGCCGAGTTGCGGCGCCGCTTCGCCGCCTCCGGGCGGGTGATGCCAGAGAACAACCTTCGCCAAGCGGAGTACCCCACCGGGGCGACGTTTCTCTCCAACCCCAAGGGGAGCGCGCCGGGGATGAGGCTGGACCACGGTGGTCGGTTGATCTATGCGGTCCCCGGCGTCCCCGCCGAGATGGAATTGCTGGTGATGGCGCACGTGATACCCGACCTGCGCCGCGCCGCCGGCATCGACGAAGTGCTGGAGAGCAGAATGCTCCGCACCTGGGGGATGTCCGAGTCGCAGGTGGCCGAGGTCCTAGACGATCTATACCAGGCCACCACCAATCCTTCGGTCGCCTTCCTCGCCTCGGCTGGAGAGATCAAGGTGAGGATCAGCGCCAAGGCCGTGTCCCGCGGGGAGGCCGCGGCGCTGATCGCACCCGTCGAGGAGGAGATCCGCGCCCGCCTCGGCACCGTCGTGTTCGGCGCCGATGAGGACACCATCGAAGAGGTGCTGCTCCGCTCGCTGGGAGCTGCCGGCTGGTCGCTGGCCACCGCCGAATCGGTGACGGGTGGGATGGTGGCGGCACGACTCACCGATATCCCCGGCGCCTCGACGGTGTTCCGCGGGTCGGTGGTCGCCTACACGTCCGAGGTCAAGCAGCGGCTCCTGGGCGTGCCGGGCGAGTTGATCTCCGAGCATGGTGTGGTGAGCGAGCCGGTGGCCGAGGCCATGGCGGTGGGGGCGGCTCGTCTCCTCGGGGCTGATGTGGCGGTCGGCTTGACCGGGTCGGCGGGGCCAGACCGATTGGAGGAGGACGTGGGCACCGTGGTCATCGGTGTCACCACGCCCGAGGGGTCGGCGGCCCGGACGATGCGGCTCCCCGGCGATCGGGAGCGGGTGCGGGCATACGCCTCCACCGCAGCCCTGCATCTGCTGCGCCGCGCCGTTGCGGGGGAGTGGTGGACCCGGTAGGGCGGCTCTTCGTCGCCGTTCCCCTGGAAGATGAGACCCGCCACGCTCTCGTCGCACGACTCGGAGAGGGCATTGTGTTGCCGGGCGGCGTGGTGCCGCCCGGCAACTGGCACCTCACCCTCCGTTTCCTCGGAAACGTGGACCCCGTCGCCTACGACCGCATGCTGGAGGCGCTCGACCGAGCACATCTCGGCCGATCGTTCCGCATCGCCTTCGGGAGCTTGGGCGCATTTCCCCGCCCTTCCCGCGCCACGGTGCTCTGGGTGGCCGTCGACGACGGGGCAGAGGGGCTGTCGGCGTTGGCGGCTTTCGTGGAGGGTGCCTTGGGTGAAGCCGGGATTCCACCGGATGACCGCCCCTTCGCCCCGCATCTCACCCTGAGCAGGCTTCGACCTCCCCAGGATGTCCGGCCGCTGCTCAAGGCCATGCCTCCGCTCGGGGTATTGCAGACGATTGACCGCATCGTGGTCTATCGGAGTCATCTCGGCGGCCGCCACCCAGCCCGCTACGAGGAACTGGAGAGCTTCTCGCTCGGCTGACAACCGCCGTCTTCCGACTTCCGTCTTCCGACTTCCGTCTTGATTAGAAGGCTTCCCCCCGAACACTCGTTCGACTATCGTTTGGTCGAATCACATCGCTGTCGTTTGTCGCATGTACCCGGTACGGTGACGCACCTGGACGGAATCTGGGGGCGGGACCGGCCAACAGGAAGGGAGCTGACCGTGGACCGTGACAAGAGCCTGGAGATGGCGAGATCGCAGATCGAGCGGCAGTTCGGCAAGGGCGCCATCATGAAGCTCGGCGAGACCGCCAATCAGCGGATCGACACCATCGGCACCGGGGCGCTTGGCCCTCGACCTCGCCCTCGGGGTGGGTGGTGTCCCCCGGGGCCGGGTGGTCGAGATCTTCGGCCCGGAGAGCTCGGGGAAGACCAGCCTGGCGCTCCACGTGGTGGCCGAAGCGCAGCGTAACGGCGGGCTGGCCGCCTTTATCGACGCCGAGCACGCCCTCGACCCGACCTATGCCAAGGCCATCGGGGTCGACATCGACGAGCTGCTCATCTCCCAGCCCGATACCGGGGAGCAGGCGCTGGAGATAGCCGACATGCTGATCCGCTCCGGTGCGCTCGACGTCATCGTGATCGACTCGGTTGCCGCATTGGTGCCTCGGGCCGAGATCGAGGGCGAGATGGGCGACGCCCACGTCGGTCTCCAAGCCCGGCTGATGTCGCAGGCGCTGCGCAAGCTCACCGCCAACCTGAGCCGCTCCCGCACCACCTGCGTCTTCATCAACCAGCTGCGCGAGAAGATAGGCGTGATGTTCGGTTCACCGGAAGTCACCCCGGGAGGGCGGGCTCTCAAGTTCTACGCCAGCGTCCGGATCGACATCCGACGGATCGAGTCGATCAAGGACGGCCAGGACGCGGTGGGCAACCGGGTCAGGGCCAAGGTGGTGAAGAACAAGGGCGCCGCGCCCTTCCGTCAGGCCGAGTTCGACATCATGTTCGGTGAGGGGATCTCCCGCGAGGGGAGCCTGATCGACGTCGCCGTGGACCAGGGGGTGGTCCGCAAGAGCGGCGCCTGGTTCACCTTCGACGACGACCAACTCGGCCAGGGCCGGGAGAACGCCAAGCGGTTCCTCCGGGAGAACCCCGAGGTATCGGTTCAGCTTCAGCAGAAGGTGCTGGAGATGGTGGGGCTGGACCGGTCACATGACGAGACGGTCGAAGAGGTGGAGGCCGAAGAGGTGGAGGCTCCTCCCGAGATCTAAGACTGGCCCGATCACCATCCCATGACCGCCGTGCCCAGGTGGGGTACCATGCGCGGCAAAGGCACATCCACACTGACCGGGCGAATGGGACAAAACCAAAACAACCAGATCCCGATTGACGGACGGAGGTTCCCGCCGAGGCGCTGAGCGGGCCTGCGATCGTGGGAGTGCGGACGTGCCGAACCGTGAGGTTCGGCACGTCCCGTTTCCAGGGGATCGTGAAGGGCAGCCGAGATGGAATGGATCATTGGCGGCATCGCCGCCGTCATCTTGGGGGTGACGGGGTATGTGGTCGGCTCGATCATCGGTCGGGACCGGGCACAGCGCAATCGAGAAGGAGCCGCGGCCACCGCCGAGGAGGTGCTGGGATCGGCACGTCGTCGAGGCTCAGCGGCTGTTGTCGAAAGCCGACGAGGAGGGACGGGCGCGCGCCGAGAGCTACCGCGAGCGGGAGGAGGCATCCCTCGAGATGCGCCGAGTCGAGATTCAGGCGGGCGAGGAGCGGCTCGCCTCCCGGGAGCGGACCCTCGAGCAGAGGGCGAGCAACCTGGCGCAGCGCGAGCAGTTCCTCATCCACCGCGAGCAGGAAGTGGCCGAGCTTCGAGTAGAGGTCGAAGCTCAAGGCGAGGAGGCCCGTGCCTCGCTTGCACGGGTCGCCAATCTCGATGTCGTCGCGGCCAAGCGTGAGCTGCTCGAGCAGGTGGAGGCCGACGCCAAGCGCGACGCCATGGTGCTGGTGCGCGATACCGAGATCCGGGCGCGCGAGGAAGCCGACCGGCGTGCCCGTCGCATCCTGGCCACAGCCGTCCAGCGGCTCGCATCGGAGGTGGTGACCGAGACGACGGTCGCCATCGTCGAGCTCCCGTCAGACGACATGAAGGGCCGCATCATCGGCCGCGAGGGTCGGAATATTCGTGCCTTCGAGGCGGTGACCGGGGTCAACCTGATCGTTGACGACACTCCCGAGGCGGTCTCCGTCGCTTCGTTCGACCCGGTGCGGCGAGAGGTGGCCCGGATCGCCCTCGAGAAGCTGGTGGCCGACGGGCGAATCCACCCTGCTTCGATCGAGGAGGCGTTCGAGAAGGCGAGCGCCGAGGTGGAGGCGAGCGTCCGAGATGCCGGCGAGTGGGCGCTTGCTCGAGGTCGGGATCTCCAAGATGCACCCCGAACTGGTGACGCTCTTGGGCCGGCTCCGCTACCGGACCTCGTACGGGCAGAACGTGCTCAACCATCTCGTCGAGTCGGCCCATATCGGAGGAATGCTGGCTGCCGAGTTGGGGCTCGAGCCGGCGCCGATCAAGCGAGCGTCGCTGCTCCACGACATCGGAAAGGCGGTTACCCACGAGGTCGAGGGATCACACGCCTTGATCGGCGCCGAGATCGCACGGAGGTTCGGCGAGGACCCTGCCATCGTCCACGGGATCGAGGCTCATCACAACGAGGTCGAGCCGCGCACCCTGCTGGCGGTCCTCGTTCAGGCGGCCGATGCGGTGTCCGCCGCCCGCCCCGGTGCACGGCGCGAGGCGCTCGAGTCGTACGTACGCCGGTTGGAGAAGCTGGAGAATCTGGTGTGGGACTTCGAGGGGGTCGAGAAGGTCTTTGCCCTCCAGGCGGGGCGCGAGGTTCGAGTGGTGGTCGACCCGGGCCGGGTCGATGACCTCGGCGCCGCCGACCTCGCCCGGCGGATCGCCAAGCGGCTCGAGGAGGACCTCCAATATCCTGGCCAGATCCTGGTGACGGTGATCCGCGAGCTGCGGGTCACCGATTACGCCCGCTGAGCGATGACTGCCACCGCCTCCTCCACGATGCTGTCACCACCGGCGCGCCGAGAGCGTCGGGTGCCACAGCGCGTCGGCCGCCGCTACTTCGTCCGCACCTTCGGCTGCCAGATGAACGAGCACGACAGCGAGCGGGTGGCGGGGATGTTCGCCGCAGACGGGATGACCCCGGCCGAGCAGCCTGATCAAGCCGACGTGGTGTTCATCAACACCTGCACCATCAGAGAGAACGCCGACAACCGGCTCTACGGTCATCTCGGCCACCTCAAGACCCTCAAGCAAGAGCGCCCCGGCGTCCTCCTCGTGGTTGGTGGGTGTGCCGCTCAGAAGGACCGTGAGTTGGTCCGTGCCAGAGCGCCCTGGGTCGATGTCGTCCTCGGAACCCACAACCTCGATCGAGTACTCGACCTCCTCGACCATGCCGAGGAATGGGGGCCGGTGGTCGAGGTGGTCGACGAACTGCAGGCGATGCCGTCCTCTCTCCCGACACGTCGCGAGGTCGCCCATTCCGCATGGGTCACAATCCAGGTCGGGTGCAACAACACATGCACGTTCTGCATCGTCCCCGCCGTGCGGGGACGCGAGATAAGCCGCCGACCGGGCGACATCATCCGCGAGGTCGAGCGAGCTCGCCGACGACGGCGTTGTCGAGGTGACCCTCCTCGGTCAGAACGTCAACACCTACGGTCGCGACCTGGCCATCGACGGGCGGCGCCGTCCCATCTTCGCCGACTTGCTGCGGCGGGTCGGGGCGGTCGACGGGGTCCGCCGGGTCAGGTTCACCAGCCCACACCCCGCCGACTTCCGTCAGGACGTGGCGGAGGCAATGGCGGAGACGCCCGCCGTTTGCGAGCAGCTCCACCTCCCGCTGCAGAGCGGAAGCGACCGGGTGCTGGCGAGGATGCACCGCGGCTACACCGCCGACCGTTACCTCGACAAGCTCGAGTTGGCGAAGCGCACCATCCCCGGTCTGGCCGTCTCCACCGACATCATCGTGGGCTTCCCCGGGGAGACCGAGGAGGATTTCTCCCGGACGCTCGAAGTGGTGGCCGAGGCGCGGTATGACCAGGCGTTCATGTTCATCTTCTCGGCGCGACCCGGGACAGCTGCCGCCGCCATGACCGGCGACGCCGTGCCACCGCAGGTGGCGCAGGCGAGATTCGAGCGGCTAGCCGCCTTGCAGGGCGGGATCTCGCTGGAGCGCAACCAAGAGCAGGTCGGTCGGGTATTGGAGGTACTGACCGAAGGCCCGTCGCGCAAAGACCCGGAGATCGCGGCGACACGGGCCCGAAGCGGCAAGCTGGTCCACGTCGAGGGCCGGGTAGACGCCGGGAGGTTCCTCGACGTAGCCGTGATGAGGGCGGCACCGCACCACCTGGTGGGCCGGAGGGTCGCCTGACCCGTCTGCTCGCCGTTCTCGGCCCCACCGCCTCCGGGAAAAGCGATATCGCCCTCCGGCTCGCCGTTGACCTGGGCGGGTCGGTGCTCTCGGTCGACTCGATGCAGGTCTACCGCGGGATGGACATCGGCACTGCCAAGCCGTCACCCGCCGACCGGGCGAGGGTCACCCACCACATGATCGACATAGCCGAGCCCGAGGAGCGCTACACGGTGGCTCGGTTCCAAAAGGACGCTCGCCGAGTGCTGAGGGAGGCGGTGCGACCGGTGGTGATCAGCGGCGGGTCCGGGCTCCACTTCAGAGCGGTGGTTGACCCGCTTCGGTTCCCCGGTGAGGACCCGGCTCTGCGCGACGCCATCTCGGCGCTTCCCCCCGCCGATGCCGAGGCGAAGCTGCTCGAGATAGACCCCGAAGCAGGGGACCACGTCGACCTGGCCAACCCGCGCCGGGTGTCGCGGGCGCTCGAGGTGGCAATGATCGAAGATCGGGGCCCGACGGCACGCGCTGACTTCACCGCATCGGGAAGCTGTCGCCAGCTACCAGCCGGAACTGCCGTTCGCCGCGGTCGGGGTGGATCCCGGCCCGGTGCTCCGGGAGAGGGTGGCCGCTCGCCTACGGGGCATGGTGGCAGCCGGCCTCATCGACGAGGTCACGGCTCTGGCGCCCCGGCTCGGACCGACCGCGGCGGCAGCCGTGGGTTACCGCCAACTCGTTCCCGTCGTGGCAGGGGAGCGGTCCCTGGAGGACGGGCTGACCCTGGCGGAGCAGGCCACCATGAGGTTGGCGAAGCGCCAGCGGACCTTCTTCAGGCGAGACCCGAGGATCAGATGGATCGATTGGTCGGACGATCCCGACGAGGTCTACGAAGGTGTCCGGCACGCCCTCACGGAGGAGCCGGCGTGGAGTTCGTGAAGATGGAGGGGCTGGGGAACGACTTCGTCGTCCTCGAAGGCCCTGTGACGCTCGGGCGGGACGAGGTAGCTCTGATCTGCGACCGGAGGAGGGGAGTGGGGGCGGATGGAGTCTTGGTGGTGGAGAGGCTGGGACCGCAGCGGGTGGGGATGGTCTATTGGAATGCCGACGGGGGTGCCGCCGAGATGTGTGGCAACGGTCTGCGGTGTGTGGCCCGATTCGCACTCGAGCGGGGTTGGTCGGATGGTGGACCATTCTCGGTGGAGACCCCCGTGGGCCCCAGGCAGGCCATGATCGAGGGTGAGGACGTGACAGTTGAGCTGGGACCGGTCGAAGTAGCTGGAACCCCGGTGTCCTTGGCGGGTCTGGAATTGGTCCCGCGTAGCGGTGGGCAACCCGCATGCCGTGGCATTCGTACCCGATCCGGCCGTGGCGTCGGTCGCCGCGCAGGGGGGCGTGGTCGAGAGCGATGAGCTGTTCCCCGGCGGCACCAATGTCGAGTTCGCCACCGTGCGCGACCCCGAGAACATCGAGCTGCGCGTTTGGGAACGTGGTGTTGGCGAAACGCTGGCCTGTGGGAGCGGTGCCGCTGCCGCCGTGGCCGTGGCTCGCCGCCGTGGCGAGGTCGGAGATCGGGTCACGGTCCATCTTCCCGGCGGACCGCTGCTCGTGGAGCTCCGCGGCGATACCGCCTGGCTCACCGGTCCGGCGCAAACCGTCTACCGGGGCACGCTGCCCGACTGAGGCTCAGCGCACCCTTCGAAGCACGGCGACCACCTTGCCCAGGACCTCCACCCCTCCTTCGAACACCATGGCCGGGTAGTCCGGGTTCTCCGACACCAAGTGGATCGGATCCGTCCCGGCGGCGCAGTCGCTTCACCGTGGCTTCCTCACCGTCCACCATCGCCGCCACTATCTCACCGTCGTCGGCGTCGGGTTGCGATCGAACCACGACCAGGTCGCCGTCCAGTATCCCGGCGCCGACCATCGAGTCGCCCTTGACCGTGAGCAGGAAAACCGGCCCGGTGCCGACGATGTCGACGGGCAGCGGGATGATGTCCTCGATGGCCTCCTCGGCCAGGATCGGCGTCCCGGCAGCGATCCGCCCGACCCAAGGAACCTGCCTCACCCGGTCCCCCCGGGTGGGACGGCGGTGGGCTTGATGTCCAAGACCTCGATCGCCCTAGGTTTGGACGGATCGCGGCGTAGCAGGCCTGCGGCGACCAGGGCGGACAAGTGGCTGTGCACCGTCGATGGCGAGCTGAGCCCGAGCGCCTCGCCGATCTCCCGCACCGAGGGTGGGTAGCCACGCTGTGACACCGTCGCCTTGATGAGATCGAGTACTTGCTGCTGGCGCCCGCTCAGTGTCCGCCCGCTTTGGGCTCTCCCCTGCTGCCTGCTGATCACAGTGCCCTCCGAACGTCTGTTCCCGCCACGCTACCTCCAACAGGGGCTGTCAGGCAAACACCTGTTCGATCAACCTCCTTGACACCGAACACGTGTTCGGGCATAGTGAGCACCATGCATCGAACATCCGTTCGCTCCGACGAGTGGGTTGCCGCACCCTCGTCACTGCGTCGAGGTTCGGGCATCGGCTCCCGCAGGCAGACGGGAGCAGCAGGGAGCGACCCGGAGAAGCGGGGCGAGGCCAACCAAACAAGAAGTCGCCATCAGGCTCTGTCCAGAGTGCTGATCTCCGTCACGGCGATGATGGTCCTGGTGCTCGTTCTCGCCTCCGGGGTCGCTGCCCGAGACCCCGGACCGGCATCGGTGATCGTTGTCGTCGCCGCGGGCGACACCCTGTGGGACCTGGCTTCTGCTGCCACGCCGCCAGGACGAGATGTGCGGGCCACCGTCTTCGAGATAAGGAGACGGAACCACCTCACCGACTCGGTGCTCCGTCCCGGACAGGTCCTGAGAGTCCCCGCGGTTCCATAGACCGAGGCGTCAGCGCAGGATCGGTATCGCCTCTTCAGTACCGGGCCAATCACGTCCCGAAAGCGCGCCGACGACCCCCCGCCCTCCGTCGGGCCCATGTGCTGCGGTGTCGGCCAGCGTCTTGAGGGTGATGCGCAGCCCGCTGTGGGGCGGCTCCCACTCCAGGTTGATGGCATGCGCCAGGTCGAGGCCGTGAATGGTCAACTCGACGACCCGGGTGACCAGGTACTCGTCGAGGGCGATCAGCCCATAAGGCGTGCCCAGCGCGGGAAAAGGAGCGCTGAGCGATTCGAAAGCGCGCAACGACGATTGCAGGGCTTGATCGAAGGACTCCACGACCGAAGCGGTACCCCCGAAGCCCTGCAACTCGTCACGGGCCCGTTGGGCGACTGCGGCCCGACCCTCTTCGCCACCCGACAGATACGAGGCGAAGTAGGCGCCGGCGTCCGCCAGGGTGGGGAGATCGGGTGGCACCTCGGCGGAGAGATAGACGGCGGGGGACCCCGCCAGCCGGACCATGTGGGCCCCTAGCTCGCCGACGGTCCATGAGCCGAGTGCCGGATCATCCCATCGACCGTCGGCCGCGGCCAGCCCTTCTCCTGCTGCAGCACCGCATGCGGCGAACACATCCGCGTACATCGCCCCAGGTGGCCACGGGTACCCTCCCTCCAATGCTGTGCCCAGTGTGCGCCGCTGACGGTACCCGGGTGATCGACAGCCGGCCGGCCGACGCGGGGACAGCAATCAGACGGCGCCGCGCCTGTCCCCGTTGCGGTCATCGGTTCACCACCTACGAGCGGCCCGAGGCTGCGGTGATGGTCCTCAAGCGAAGTGGGCGAGTTGAGCCATTCCAGACGGCGAAGCTCCGTGTCGGGCTGGAGCGATCGCTGGCGGGCCGTCCGGTGGCACCCGGAACGCTGGACCACGTCATCGAGGAGTTGGAGATGCTGGCGCTGGCCGAGGCGCCACAGATCACCAGCGAGCGTCTCGGTCGAGAGGCTCTCGACCGGCTAAGGGTGCTCGACGAGGTGGCCTACTTGCGGTTCGCCAGCGTTTACAAGAGTTTCCGGGACGCCACCGACTTCCAGCGAGAGTTGACCGAGTTGGAAGAAGAGCAAATGGGAAGCGCTCAGGTCGAGCGTTGACGGATCTGGCGGGCCAGTACCCGTAGCTCCTGAGCGAGTTCGGATGATTGTCGCTCCGCCCATCGATCCAGCTGGCGCAGTGGGTCGGCGAGACCCAGTCGCAAGTCCGTTACTTTGGTCCGCAACCTCTCCACCAATTCGGCTGCCCGGTCGGGCTCGTCGGCGCGCAGTGCGGCCAAATAGCGCCCCTGCCACCCCTCGAAGAATTCGAGCAGTCTCCTCGCCTCCCGTCGGTGGTCGGCGAGCGCCGGGTCGCGGGGAAGCGCGCTCAGGATCTCACCGGTGTTGGTGCCAACCTCCGCCAACCGAGTCTCGAGTGGACGGAGGTCGCGTGGAGATGCCGAGACCGGAAGATGGGGGAGTACGAAGGCGTGACGAAGCCCCGTGCGGTAGGCAAGCGCCGCACCAAGTCTCTGCTCAATGCGATCGGTGGCGACCGCCAGGCGGGCAGCAGTGTGTCGGGGAGCCCGGAGCGCGTCGGTGGGCTCGGTCGACGAGAAAGGCGCCGCCCAGGGCAGCGGACGGGTCGCTTCGAGCGAGAGCGCCCTCGAGGCGCTCCCCAAGTCGACCAGCAAGCCCGATGTGGCAACGAGTCGCTCCGTCCCTACCTTGGGATTGGTGATCGGCCCCAAGCGCCTGCCACCAGTCCGGGGAGGCGCCGACCGAGCTGGGTCGTCGCCACCGCCAGGTCGTTGCGCATGTCGTCAGCGTGCCGGGCGGGAACGTCGACCAGCCACTTGGCGCCGGTGAGTAGGGCAAGGCAGATCCCGGTGGCGATCAAGAGCAGCGGCCACCGCCGGCCCTTTCGCTGGTCCAACCCGGTCACCGGACGAGGCTTCCAGCCCTCCAATGGTGATCCGTCGACGGTGGACTCGAGTAGCCGCGCCACCAGCACGCTGGTGGAGGGTGCCGGCATGTGGCCGTTCGCCGCGGCGAGCTTGCCGAGTCTGGGGGGCGCTGGCGGATCAGATGGAGCAGGCTCGACCGAGTCCCAATGGTGTGGCCCGGGGAGCTTCCGGCGGCGGGCCTGACGGCGCAGGGGCCGCCGGGGCGGTCACCGGGGCGGGCCGGCCGGGTGGTGGAAGGTGGGGCCCAGCGAGCGAAGTGGGCGGCTCGGCCATGCCGAGCAACTCGAGGAGTGGCGAGTTGACGCCTTTGCCGCGGGTCCCATCGACCTGTGGTCTCACGGGTGCCGGCTGGTCGGAGGCGAGAGACGCCCGGGGCGGGGTCACCCGATGCGGCCGCTCGCCGCTGCGGGGCCATCGAGGTCTCTGTTCCTCGCCAGGCCGACGGGGGACCTCGGGGCTCGTCGGGCGCTCTGATCCGGGCTGACGATGGCGTCCCTCGTCCGGGGAGACCTCCGTGGTGGAGAGCGATTGGCGCACCTGACGCAAGGCGACGACCAGTGTCGATTGACTGCGGGCGGCGTGGCGCCCCGGCTCTCGCCTATGGAGGGGAGTGTTGACCTGATGACCGGCGAGACAGGCGCCTTGGCGCACGGTTACGTGGGTGCGGCACTCGGTACAGTACGCCTGTGGCACGGGCCAACTCCCTGGGTCGGCTCCGCCCGTTGCGCCCCGTTGCTACTCCACCATGGAGATTACCTTCCAAAAGCTCGACACTGAACTACCCACGCCGCAACGCGCCCACGTAGGGGATGCCGGTATCGACCTATTCGGCCGGATCGACGTTGTCCTTGCGCCCGGCGAGCGGGCGGCCGTGCCCACCGGGATTGTCGTTGCCATTCCCGATGGGTTCGCCGGGTTGGTTCTGCCTCGGAGTGGGCTGGCCTTGCGCCACGGAGTCGGCGTGGTCAACGGCCCCGGTCTCGTCGACCCCGGTTACCGGGGCGAGGTCCAGGTCTTGCTGGTCAACCATGGATCGGATCCGGTCGAGCTGCGACGGGGTGATCGGATCGCTCAACTGGTGGTGGTGGCGGTCCCCACGGTCGAGCTCGTCGAGTCCTCAACGCTGCCCCTCTCGGACCGTGGCGAGGGCGGCTTCGGGTCGACCGGGGTTTGACCACCGCTGGACGCTCCAGGGCCCACAGGTATGATGGGCGGCGCGCGGAAGTAGCTCAGTTGGTAGAGCGCAACCTTGCCAAGGTTGAGGTCGCGGGTTCGAGCCCCGTCTTCCGCTCTCGGCTCGGGTGCCATCCGATCCCGGTGCCGTCTCGTGGATCTTCCGCCTGGTCCGACCATGCTGGTTCGCGGGGATGACAACTCATGGCGACGTGGCCGAGTGGTTAGGCGAGGGTCTGCAAAACCCTTTACCCGGGTTCGATTCCCGGCGTCGCCTCGGTGGGTAAACTCCGCCGCGCTCCGGGCCCTTAGCTCAGGGGGAGAGCGCTTCCCTGACACGGAAGAGGTCAGTGGTTCAAATCCACTAGGGCCCACCCACAAGTATGTCGAGTGCGAGATAAGACGTAGTTTGCTGGCTATGTGGCCAAGAGGCAGGCGCCACAACCCACATGAGGATGGCCGCGCATCTCAATCCCGGTGTCGTTACCGGCTGTTTCAAGCCATTTGAATTCTGTGGGCCCGATCCGGGGGCAGTTGTCGAAGCCAAGATGCCAATTCCCTGTGGATATGGCACAATGAGGCGTCTTCAAGCGACAGGAGATAGTCATGGCAATGAGCCAGGCCCACAAAGCGGCGCTTGCTCAGGGGCGGCGTGAGTCGAAGGCGATCAGCAATTACCTCGGGGCGATCGAGTCGAGGCGACCCGGCCGCAAGGTGACACGGGAGAGTCTGGAGGCCCGCCTTGCTGGCATCGACGATCGGATCTCCGCCGAGCAGAATCCACTGAAGCGGGTGGAATTGGTTCAATCAAAGCTGGACTCCCAGAAGGCCCTGCAACTGATGGGCGAGGCCCAGAACGAGGCAGACGTGGAGAAGGGATTCGTCGAAAACGCTGCCTCCTACTCGGAGCGCAAGGGCATCACCTACGGTGCGTGGCGGGAGGCCGGCGTGCCCGCTGCAGTGCTCAAGAAGGCCGGCATCGCCCGCACCAGGGGTTGAGGGCGTTGCCTTCGGGGATGCCTCCGGCGCGAGGCATCCCGGTTACTCATAGCCGAGGTGGTCCAACCTTTGGTCGTCGATTCCGAGATGGTGGGCGAGCTCGTGCAACACCGTTCGGCGGATTTCCTCTTCCAACTCGGCGCGCTCTAGATCGAGGTCGAGGTGGGGCTGGCGGAAGATCGTGATTCGGTCAGGCATGGCGCCCCAGTAGTCTCCACCCCGCTCGGAGAGGGAAATGCCTTCGTAGATCCCGAGCAGTCCTTCGCCTTCCGGATCCTGCTCGGGAGTCGGGGACTCCTCGACCACGACCACCAAGTTATCGATCTGATCGACGACCCATTCGGGCAGGTCGTCGAGTACCCGATCGACGACATGCTCGAAATGTCTCCGGTTCACAGCCCTATTCAACCCGAAGTCCGGCGGTGACCGCCACGGCTAGAATCACCATCGCGGGGCGCTTAGCTCAGCGGGAGAGCGCTGCCTTCACACGGCAGAGGTCACTGGTTCGATCCCAGTAGCGCCCACAAGGCTCCCCGACCATCAGCAGCGTTTTTCGGCTGCGTCAGGGCGACGCTGCCTGAAGAACACCTGACCCATCCGTCCCGTCGATGTCACGGAGTGCGGCCCGAACAACTGGCACGCCCGCGTGGATGATGAACGTCTGGCGGCATCGACGGCGGTATATCCCGGTGCCAGAGGTCGCCGTCTGCGCTGGCGACGGCGCCCAGGATGATTCCGGAGCTGCTCCGTCTGAGCCGTCTGGGTCCAGTGGCCATAGGCGAACCTGAGCGAGTCGGCATTGCCAGCTATCACGACCCTCAGATGGTCGAGACGATCTGCGAGCAGCCGGGCGAGCGCTCCGCTGGGGTCATCGATCACTGTCGGCATCGTCGACGAAAAGGACCTGCCGACGCGCTGGCCGACCGGATGCGGCCGCAGAGAACTTCAGCATCGTTGGCGGAGCAGTGACCGCTGTCCCCTGTAGCCCACGCAGGGGTGACCGGCTCGAAGGCGATCGTTTCCACCGTCACACCGGGTCCTGAGGAGCCGACCATCTGAGCGATAGTCATGAGGATCGTGCTCCGCCCCGATTTCGGTCGGCCGGCGACGAGCACAGGCTCGCCCCCCGCCAGGGTGAGGTTCACCGGAGCCAGGGAGTCGTCTCCGATTCCCACGGCACCAGCCATTCGCGGTCATCGAATCTCGAACGGTCGATCAACGCGCTGGCTGAAACGCGAGATGGGAGCACGCCGACCGGAAGGGGTGGCCGGATGGGAAGCGGCATCGTTTCGGCGATGGCCGCCACCTCCTCCTCGAGCGTGCCGTTGAAACAGCCGACCTGAAGTTCGAGCCCGGTCCGCGTATCGATAGCCCTGCCAGGGGGAACCGGGCTCGCCGGTGGCCGCAAAGCGAAGGCTGCGTAGTCGTACGGGTCCGCTAAGCGGAACACCAATCGGTCGGCTACCAAGCCCGCTACCGGCCCGGGGATTGCACCCGGCCGATCGGCTGTGGCGATCACGGTCACACCGAACCCGGGACCGTCGGCCATCAGCTTGGTGAGCGTCTCTTTCCAGACCAGGTCGGCCGGGGCGTCAAAGGCGCTGCTGAACCCTTGAAACCCATCGAGGAGGAGCACGATCCGGCTTGGCGTTTCCCTCATCGTCAGATCTCGCCTCTCCCGAAGCCGCGGCAGCACGCCGTCGCTCCACCACGGCCCGCAGGAACCGGAGTAGTCTGCGTCTGCCGTTCGCGCTCCGCCGCGCCGATGACAGCCCCGGTGTGCGGAAGCCCCGCCAGCGGCCCGAGCGTCTGGCCGTCGAAGTCGAGAACATAGATGTGGAGTTGGTCCGGGTGACAGTCCGAGGCGCAAGCGCCAGCCCGACCGCGATCAGAGCCGTGGTTGTCCCCGAACCCCGTCCCCCATAGATCAGCAGCGGGGCGGGAGGTGGTGTGTCATACCGACGGTGCGCTGGCGACGTGGCTCGTCGGCCAGGGCGAAGCATCCACGGTCGAGTTGGCGACGGGTGATTCGCTCGGGCAAAGGCTGCGGCCACGGTCGCCGGGGTGGGGCGCAGCCGGCGGCAGCGGCGGTGGCGGCGTCCACCAACCGCTCGAGGTCGGTTGGCCCGTGGCGAGATGGCCGCGTCGAGGCGGACGACGGCTCGGTGAGCGTAAAGCGGCTGACCTGGATCTCGGCGTTGTCGATGCCCGGCGCATGGTCGGTGACCAAGGCGGTTTGGAAGGAGACGCGGTCTGCCGGGCCGAGTCGCAGAAAGGCCCGTCCCGGCGTGTGCCTGCCAAGGCGGGCGGCATCCGGTGCGCCGAGCACATCGGTCGAGTCGGCCTGGTCGTGAACCCGCAATGCGATGCGGATGTTGGTGTTTGCCTTGATCCCCTCGCTCACCACCCCGGCGGGCCGCTGGGTGGCGAGGAGGAGATGAACACCGAGGCTTCGTCCTCGCTGGGCGATGTCGAGGAGAGCCGTCATGAACTCGGGGATCTCGGCGTAGAGCGCGGCGAACTCATCTATGACGACCAGAAGACGAGGTAGCGGCACGGGCTGACCTGTGGCCCAGTAGTCAGTCAGATCGGAGGCGCCGACCAGACGAAGCCTCTCCTCTCGATACCGAAGTTCCGCCTCGAGACAGGTGAGCGCCCGTCCCGCCAGCCGTTCGTCCAGGTCGGTGACCAACCCGACCGTGTGTGGCAGGTCAGCGCAGACGTCGAATGCGCTTCCGCCCTTGTAGTCGATCAGAACGAAGACAAGGTGGTCGGGGTCCGCAGAGAGAGCAAGCGAAGCCACGAAGGTGCGGAGCAGCTCACTCTTCCCCGACCCGGTGGTGCCCGCAACCAACCCGTGCGGCCCATCTGCCACGAGGTCGACGGCCACCGGGCCGGTCTCCGACAGTCCCGATCGTGGCGCTGATTTGTGGGTTTTTCCCGGCGCAGGCCCACCGCTCTGCTATCAGCTCCGCGGTCGGCTCATCCATCTCGACCAACTCGAGGAGGCGCACACGTTCGGGAAGCCGGGTCGTCTCGTTCTCGGCTTCGGGGTCAGTGAGACCGGCGAGAGCCCGCGCTACGTTGTCGGCGGTGTCGATGGCGACGCCGGCGAGGATGATTTGTTGGGCGGCGCTGCCCGGCCGGTCGCACTGCGCCTCGATGCCAGCCAATTCGATCACGGTCGAGCACCGCGCCGGGACATTGCGTCGCTCATCGGTCAGGAAGAGCAGCGTCGTCTCTGGGGTGAGGGCGCGACGTGCCTCATCGAGCAGTGGCCCGTCGATATCGACGACAACCAGCGAGGCAGGCGGCGTGGGGGTGGTGAGCCCGAGGGGACGGGTCGAGTGCGGTCCGCCCCGATCGGGCACGAACTCGGGGAGCGATTCGTCGCCGAGGATGATGTGCGCACCGGGATGGCAGTGGGGGAGCCATTTGAGCCATTCCCAGTCCTCGATGCGATCGGGCGTGGTGAGAAGTGCGATTACAAGATCGGCTGGGCCATGGAGGACCGCCGCCTGGGTGACCAATCCCCTGGCCAAGGCACGTGCCGCGGCCACGGTGCCGACGATGCCCACTCCCGAGCCCGGTTCAAGCCGGATCGCAAACGGCACCAGGGCCAGGTGCGAGCCCTGCTCGATCACGGCGGCGATCTCTGGTGTCGGTGGTCCGGCCTCGATCGGAGGTGTCCATCGACACGATCCGAGGCCGACAGATAGGAGAAGGAAGTCATGGTGGCCGCGCAGCCGCTCCCACAACGAGGGGTGGCCGGTGAGGGCACGGTCCACGATCTCGGGTAGGTCGGGGTGCTCGCCCCGAATCCGCTCCGACTCGACGCCAGCGGCTGATTCGAGCCGCGTCCGCAACCGGTCGAGATCCGATCTAAGCCCGGCCGCCGCCGCCCTGCTTCGACGACTGTGACCGCTCCGGTCCTCGGCCCACTGGGCGACCAGCATCAGTGGACCGACCAGTGCGAACAGTGCCATCATCGGGTTGACCAGCGTCGCCATGGCCGCGCCCATGGCCATTGGAGCGAGCAGCGCTGCCCAACCGATTCTTGGCCGAGGCGCGCCGGGAGAAGGTGCTTTGGGGAGCCGTATCTGGGTTGGTGGACTGGCCGGCGATGGCCGCGGCGGCCGGCTATGGGGGCCGCGGCCGGGTTGGCCGTTTCTCGGCGGCGACACCCGGAGAACCACCCGGCCGATGCTGACGGGCGCTCCGTTCCGAGCCCGCCATGGTGCGCACGGAGGCGATGCCCGGGCGTCCCACATGCGGACCGAGCCGTCGGCGTCGACATCCAGTTGAACCTGTGGGATGCCGTCGCCGAGGATGACCTCATCCCGGCGCGAGCCGAGGGTGTGTCTGCCGGGTTGGAGGGCAAAGGCGCGACCGGCATCCGGCCCGGCGACGACGAGCACCCGCGCCACGGCGCGTGGCGCATCTTGGCGCCGGTCGATCGCCAGGGTCGATCCAGACCGGATCTGGGAGAGGAGCATCCCCGGATCCACCGGCTCCTCATCCACCTCGAAGGATGATCCTGGGGCAGCGTCGCCAAGGGCGGCGATCAGGCCGGCGATTGTGTCTTGGGGACCGGCCACCACTTCCAGGTCACGGCGGTCGTTGGCTCGGCTGACTGTGAGGCGGAGTCTCACCCGCCGGCCAATTCCGCCTTCTCGAGTTGGGATGCCTCATTGACCATGCTCTGGGCGCGCCGCGTCAACAACTCGGCGGCAGCGGAGCAGATGGTCTCCCAAGCACGGAGGGCGCTGTCCAACCGCTCGGCGGCCGGTCCCGACCATGCCGTGGCGGAGTGCGAGCGGATGGCGGCGAAGGGCTGGCAGAGGTCGATTGCGGCCGACTGGAGGAGCCCGGCCGAGTGACGGAGCGAGCCAGACTGGTCCATCGTGTGGTCAGCCGGTCGCCACCGCGATTGCCTCTCGCCGGTTGGCCACCACGTTGGCGTTCTCTGCCAGTGCCTCGGCCAATCGGTTGAGGGCGGGGACGAACTCGCCGCTCCAGGCGGTTCGGAACCGCTCGGCGGCGGGGCCGGTCCATGCCGTAGATCCAAGCGTGCCGGATATCCGGGTCTGCAACTGGCGGACCGCCTCGTTTTCCTCGACAAACCGTCGTTGCAGCTGGTCGAGTTGCTCCAGGTTGGCACCGAACATGTTGCTCATTCTGCCTCCTATCGGCGGTTAGAGCACGTAATCAAACGTCGCCTCACCTGTCAAGACTCCTCCGACAGGTTGGGCGGGGCAAGACGCCCGAGGCGAGCCGAGCCAGCGCCAATGGGGCCAGGAGAGGAAGCAGGGGAGCGGTAATGCCGACCAGAAGGCGTTCCCAGGTCGGAGGCGACCACATGGTGACCTCGTCTTCTCGACCGGCAGCGATCAGGGCAACATTGCGGAGCGATTCGGTCCCCTTGCCCAGGTACTGGTCGAGTCCATGCCCAGCAGCGCCTCCCGTCGAGAAGCGGCTGGCACCGAACTCCGGGTCGGTGGGGTCACCACCGTGGATGTTCTCGGGTACGACCCCGATTGGGTCGCCCGATGCCCTCGCCGCCCAGACAGCCGGTCCCAGTTCTGCGGCGCGGGCTGCCCCCGTGCCGGGACTTCCCAGGAGCACCGCCACTGCCTCGACAGCATTTGCCCCGAGAGCGGCGCCGACGGCCACCGAACCGTAGGAGTGGCCGACGAGTACGACCCGGGTCCCGGGAGCGGTCGACCCATCCACCAGGGCGGCAAGAGCAGGGACGGCCCCACACGCCGCCGCCACGTCGGCCCCGCCGGGGATCAACCCGTCGGGGGAGTCGTAGCCCAGCCATGCGATCACAGCCACTTGATGGTCCGCAAGAGCGTTCACCTCGGTGGCGAGACGCGCCGCGGCATCGCTGAGTTGGTCGACATTGGTCACATCGCTTCCAACGCCCGGAATCACCACAACGACGGTCTCGGCTCGCCCGAGGTCGCCGAACACCTCGACCATCCGCCCGTTGGCTCCGGGGACATAGAGGAGGATCTGGCGATCGTGCCATCGTGTCAGTTGCTCGAGCCTTCGCCGCAGCCCGGACTCGGCCCCGCCGATTGCTGCCCTCGTTGGCAGCGGGAGACTCCGGTTGCGACGCGCCGCGACCAGACGATGCAGCGAGGCGCTGTGCCTGAGCAGGTCCAGTGCAACCAGGCGGCGGTTGGCCCGGAATCGCGACGACGGGGGAGCGCCCTCGAGCCGTCCGATCACCGCCGGGAAGCGGTCGGCGAGATAGCCGGCCTCCTCCGCCGGTTTTGAGGCGAACCAGCGCCGCCAGCCACGCGGGTCGAGACCTGCGTCCAACGCCTCCCCAAAACGCGCCTCCACCTCCAAGCGTCGCCCCAGGCCGGCACCGAGCGCGATTTGTGCCGGGCTCAGCCACGAAGGTGGGGGCGACTGCCCGGACCGCTCGACGACATCTGCGCGGCGGATGAGATCGGCTGCCCCGGATCTCGCTTGCGCCACCACGGCGGCGAGAGTGGCCAGGGTCGGCGCGATGTCCCCCACGCCGGGGACCGCCTGGGCGGCTCGAACCGAGCCCTCCAGCCGTGCTGCCGCCTCCTCCAACCCTGCGGCCAGCAAGGCGACGAGGCGAGGATCGATCGTTACGACCACCCCGGGAAGGTATGACATGATAGGGCGATCGTCAACGCTGTAATGTGATAACTGAGGAAGGCAGTCGTAGCAGGTCGTTTGCCCCCGTCCTCGGCGAGGAACATTGCAGGACTAGGCGCGGCAACGTACCGTGCCGCCGATCGTGTGCTCCCGCTGGCTCCGGTCGCTTGCCGCTCTCAGCGTGCTTCTCGTCTGTTGCACCGACAACCCCGCTCCGGACGATGAGACAGTGCCTCCGGTCACCACCGTTGCCGCCGAGGTCCCGGTAGGGGTTCCGCTCACGGTTGCCGTCCCCGAATTGCCCGCTCCCGGGGTATCGCTGGGGTCGATGGCGACCGACGGGCGGCTCGCCTGGGGATTGGTGCTCGATGGGCTCACCTCCATCGGCGCCGACGGATCCCCCCAGCCTGCCCTCGCCACTTCGTGGGCTGCGGTAGACGAGACGACTTGGCGATTCCAGCTGCGGACCGGGGTGTCGTTCCAGGACGGCACAACCGTCGACGGGGAGACGGTGGCGGCCTCGCTGCGCGTCGCCCTCGACAGCTTGCGACAAGGCCCAGATCCGCTCGCCCGGCTGGCACGCGCCATCAACGAGGTCACCGCTCTCGAAGGTGCCGTCGAGGTCGGCACCAGGGGCCCACAGCCGCTGGTCCCCGCTCTCCTCGCGTCGGCGTACATTGTCGCCCCGAGCTCGCTCGAAGGTGTCGGTTCCGGCGACGAGGCCCCCCTCGGCACCGGCCCCTACCAGGTCGCCGTCTGGCGCGGTCGCCGGATTCAGCTTGTGCGGTGGAGCGGGTCGTGGCGAGGGAACCCCGGCTACGACCCGGTGGTGTTGGTGGTCATCCCCTCCGCCGCGGCTCGGGCCGACGCGCTGCTCCAGGGCGAAGCGCAGGTAGCGGTGGGCCTCCCGAAGGACCCGGTCCCGAGCGGCAACGGCGTCACCACATCCGCTGTAGGGACCGGCGAGGTGCTCTCCATCACCTTCGTCGACGGGAGCGGGCCCACCGACTCGCCCCTTGTGCGGCGGGCGATGAACCTCGCGGTCGACAAGGACGCCATCTCATACTCTCTGCGGGGCGACCTCGAAGCGGCCGCGCTGTGGGCCCCGGAGGGCATAGTCGGCTACGACCCAGAGAGGATCCCATGGGGCTTCGACCCCGAGCGGGCGGTGGATCTCCTGGCTCAAGCCGGCTACCCGGACGGTTTCAACTTCACCATGGAGGTCGTTGAAGGTCGCGTGGCCGGCGATGGCGTCGTCTACGCGGCCGTTGAGGGTTACCTGGAACTGGCCGGGATCACCGTGGATCGGCGCGTGATCGACCTCCCGGCATGGCGGGCCCGCGTCGACAACTCCAACTGGCGGGGTGGGGGTTTCTCGCTCACCTGGAGCGCCGGGTCGCTGGCCGACGGCGCGGTGCCCTTTGCCCTTGTCGGCTGTGGCGCTCCACAACCGGTGGCGTGTCACCCGGACACGAGGAGCTCGCTGCGGGTAGTACGGACCACATCCGACCCGGAAACGCGCCAGGAGGCCCTTGGAACGGTGCTCGATGCAACCGCTGAGGATCCTCCGGCCCTTTTCCTGACCGAGCCTGTGGAGGTATGGGGATGGCGTCGTTCGGTTGACGGGATCGAGTACCGCAATGGGGAACTGGTGCTCGGGGGCTGACGCTCGTATCACGCCGGGGGCAGCGTGATCAGCCGCTGACTCCCCACCGCCGACGCGAGATGATCATGGAGAACCGACCACACCTCCGGCCGCGCCAGGATGCGGCGGAAGGAGACCAGCGAGCGGACAAACGAGGGGACGGCGGCATCGGGCGCCATCACGTTGGGCCGCATCACCGCCAGCACGCTCGTCGGCGGCCGGAACACCAGCACCTCGACCCCGGGCCACGCTTCACGCAAGGAGGCCATCTCAGCGGTGAGCGCCGTCGTCCCCACCCGATCGAACATGCGCTCGTGGAACCAGGCGCCACTGCGCTCCTCCTCGACCGCCATCGGTGCCAGCACGATGACAACGTCGAGCGGGTCCGAGCTGCCGAGGAGCAGATCGGCGTGGGTTCCTGAGAGGATCCCGCCGTCGACGTAGTCACGCCCGTTGATCCGGTGTGGGCAGAAGAAGAGTGGCACTGCCGACGAGGCGGAGACGGCATCGGCCAGCGACACGTCGGGTGCGTCCTCGGTGCCGAAGGCGACCCGCTCCCGGGCCCCCAGGTCGTATGCGGTGGCGATGGTGGGCCGGTCGGGCCAATGCGAGGCGGACTCGCCGACCTGCTCGCTGAGCCATTGCCCCACTCCCGCGGGGTCAAACCGGGCTGGGGAGCCGAGTATGAGCGACACCCCGGGACGGCGCAGCCCTGGGACGATCCCGTGTCGCAGCCAGCGTCCGAGGTAGGCGGTAGGCCCCACCTCTCCGTTGCTCGGGCGACGGAACACATGGCTGCGCAAACGCTTGGAGACGTCCTCGCGGGTGTCGTGCGGTTTGACCAGCGTGTCGAGGTTGAGGCCGCCACACCGCAGCACGGCGCCGACAAAGGCGCCGCCCGAGGTCCCGACCACGACATCGGCGTCATTGGGGTCCCACCCGGTGGCGAGCTCGAGGGCCATCAGCCCCGCCATCTGGTAGGCGGCGCCGGTAATGCCGCCGCCCCCCAAGACGAGCCCTACTCTCGCCACGGTTCCGAGAATACCGTCATGACCTCCAATCGGCGGTATATGACGGCAACCTGAGCGTGAGCCGTTCGATGCCGGCCGCTCTCACTACCGTGCCCGCCATGCAGTTCCGCCCGGTGGAGGTGCCAGGCGACCTCGCCGCGCTGGAAAGCTGTTCGAGTTGTGCCGTACCGCCGACGGTCACTGGCCGCTGGGCGAGCACAAGTACCTCGATCTCGTCGCTGGCGGCGAGGGCGACGGGGTCGGTTTGGTAGGGGAAGAGGGCGGCGAGCTGCTGGCGTACACCCACCTGACGCCGAGCCGGGAGCCGGCGCGTTGGACCTTCGAGATGGCGGTCCATCCTCTTCATCGCACGGTCGCCGCTGTGGAGGAGACGGCGAGGACGGCGATGAGCACCGCGGCGGGACGTGGGGCATCGGGGCTCGCAGTATGGGTGTTCCGCCCTGCCTTGGCCGAGGTGCTTCACCAACTGGGGTTCGAGGAGGAGCGCGAGCTTCGGCAGCTGCGCCGATCGCTCCCACCCGACGAGCGCCCCGACATCCCTCCGGAGATCTCGATCACCGGCTTCAGGGTGGGCAGCGACGAGGAGCCGTGGCTGGAGCTCAACAACCGCGCCTTCGCCGGTCATCCGGAGAACGGCGCCTGGGACCACGAGGTTATCGCCGATCGGATCGCGGCACCGTGGTTCGACCCTCAGGGATTCCGGTTGGCCTGGCGAGGCACCACGTTGGTGGGCTTCTGCTGGACCAAGCTGCACTCCGATGACCTGGGGGAGATCTACATCGTCGGGGTAGCGCCAGAATCCCAGGGTCTTGGGCTGGGTCGGGCCCTCACTCTCGTTGGGCTCTGGGACCTGGCGGAGCGACAGGGCGCGACCACAGCCATGCTCTATGTGGATGCAGCGAACACACGGGGCTTGAGGCTCTACGAGGGTCTTGGCTTCTACCTCGACCATGTCGATCGCGCCCTGGTGCTCCGATGGTGACGCTGCCGCTGTCTGGGAACCGGGGCCCGCCCTAGCGAAGAACGAGCGGACCGAAACGGCGCCCACACGAGGGGCAGAGCGGGTCTTCCTCGATCGTGGGTGCCTCACACCACGGGCAGGGGAGATCGGGTACGTCATCTGCGGCGATCGGCGAGACATCCAGATCGGACGCGGGCTCAGGTGAGCGCCTCAGCCTCATGGCGAGCATCACGGCACCCGCCGCCGCCATCGCCACCACCACCGTCTCCACGACCCGATTTCCTCCTTGCTCGCCGCCCGTCGGTGTGCCGAGCGGCCAACCGGCGCACCGTACCGCCGCTCCCATCGATTCCCGCGGATTTCGCGATCCGTAGCCATGGGTAAACCAGGAATCGAACAAAGCGGCGGCCGGTACGCTAACCCGCCCCAACATGAGCAAAGCCATCCGATGATCGAACTGATCCTCCCCGACGGATCGCACCAGGAGCACCCCGAGGGTGTCACTGGGCACGACGTCGCTGCCGCGATCGGCGCCGGGCTTGCCCGCGCCGCAGTCGCCGCCAGGCTCGATGGTCAACTGCTCGACTTGAGCCGTCCCCTACCCGGCGGTGGGCCGTTCGAGGTCTTGGTGGCGGGAAGCGAAGAGGGAAGGGAGGTGATCCGGCACTCGACTGCCCACGTGCTCGCCCAGGCGGTGCTCGACCTCCATCGGGGGGCTCACTTCGCCATCGGCCCTCCGATAGAGGACGGCTTCTACTACGACTTCGACATCGGCCGGCCATTCACACCCGAAGATTTGGCTGCGATCGAGCGCCGGATGTACGACATCGTCGCCGAAGACCAACCGTTCTCCCGTGAGGAGCTGACCCGAGACCAGGCACTCGACGTATTCTCCGAACAGCCGTTCAAGCGAGAGATCATCGAGTCGGTCGACCCAGAGGAGACGGGTCGTGGCGAGGTAGTGTCGGTTTACCGCAACAACGGGTTCGTCGACCTGTGCCGGGGGCCGCATCTTCCCTCCACGGGGCGGATCCCGGCCTTCACCCTGCTACGCACGGCGGGCGCCTACTGGCGCGGGGACGAGCGCCGACCCCAGCTGCAGAGGATCTACGGGACAGCTTGGGAGTCGAAGCAGGCGCTCGATGACCACCTGCACCGGCTCGAGGAGGCTGAGTTGAGAGATCACCGGAGGCTGGGCCCAGAGCTGCGGCTCTACGCCTTCCCGCGAGAGCTGGGTCAGGGGCTGGCGGTCTGGCTCCCCAACGGCGGCATGATCCGCAAGCTCATGGAGGATCACAGCCGCCGGCTCCATGAGCGGTTTGGGTTTCAGTTCGTCATATCGCCGCACGTGGCCCGCTCCGAGCTATGGCACACATCTGGGCATCTCGACTACTACGCCGAGAACATGTTCCCCGGGATGGAGGTCGACGAGGGCGTCGAGTACCGGGTCAAGCCGATGAACTGCCCGTTCCACGTTCTCATCTACCGCAGCCACGGCCACTCCTACCGCGACCTCCCGGTGCGCCTCTCCGAGCTCGGCTCGGTGTACCGCCGGGAGCGCTCCGGTGTGCTCCATGGGCTGCTCCGGGCAAGGGGCTTCACCCAGGACGACTCGCATACCTTCTGCCGCCGTGATCAGGTGGGTGAAGAGCTCGATCTCCACCTCGATTTCGTCCTCACTTGGCTGCGCCATTTCGGGTTTGAGGAATTCGAAGCGGACCTCTCGACTCGTGACCCCGACAAGGCGATGGGCGACGTCGCGCTGTGGGAAGAGGCGACTGCCGCGCTGCGCGCCTCTCTCGACGCCGGTGGTGTGCCCTATCGGGTTGCCGACGGCGAGGCCGCCTTCTACGGGCCGAAGATAGACGTCCATGTCAAGGACGCCATCGGGCGGCGCTGGCAGATGTCGACGATCCAGCTCGACTTTTTCTTCCCCGAGCGGTTCGAGTTGGAGTACGCCACGTCGGACAACCGCCAAGAGCGCCCGGTGATGATCCACTGTGCCAAGGCGGGGTCTTTGGAGAGGTTTGTCGGCGTGCTCGTCGAGCACTACGCAGGCGCCTTTCCGATGTGGTTGGCACCGGTGCAAGCGACGGTGGTGCCCGTGGCCGACCGACACCTTGATTACGCCGGGAAAGTGGCTGAACGACTGCGCGGCGACGGTCTCAGGGTCGAGGTCGACGGTGCCGACGACACCGTCGGCGAGAAGATCCGACGCGCCCTCACCGCCCATCATCCCGCGGTGCTGGTGGTGGGCGATCGCGACGTCGAGGCGGGAACGGTTGGGTTGCGAAAGCGCGGCGAGGATCACGAGCGGCGCGGCTTACCACTCGACGAGGCGATCTCCGAGCTGGTGGCGGAGGCGGTTCCCCCGGTGTGACTGGATCTGGTTGAGGATGCGCGAGATCCCCAAGGACGTAGCGCGCCAGGCCGGTGTCCCCGCGGACCTCGATTCGGGTGCGGTCGGGCCGTACACATTCCCGAGCCCGCTGAGGCGGCGCACCGCCGCCTGGGTCTACCTGGCTGCGGCGGCGCTGGCTGCGCTGTCGGTGCTCTGGCTGGGTGGTGGAATGTGGCTGGTCACGGCATTCCTTGTGGCGTTGGCCCTATATCACCTGCTGGCGGCTTGGAACCTCGAGATCGGCGATCGCGTGGCCCTCCATACGGCAGGGCGACAGGTGTCGTTCGCCGTCGGACATGCCGCGGCCGGGGTCGGTTTCACCGGGTGGCGGGCGCGCCCCGTCTGGAACGTGATGGTCTACTCGGCCGACGACCCCCCTTCACGCCGCGCCCTGGTCCAGGTAGACGGGGTCACCGGCGAGGTGCTCACCGTCACCGAGGAACCGCTCGGCACGGATCGCACATAGCCGATCGGGCCAGATCACTTCACCACCCGGTAGTCCACGAAGGTGGCGAGGGGTGTCTGACGGACGCCGAGATGCTCCAACTCCAGCGATCGATCGAAACCTTCGAAGAGCCGTTTTCCCGCCCCGAGCGTGACCGGGGCGATGATGATGGTCAACTCGTCCACCAGGCGGGCCGCCAGCGCCTGACGGATGACATCACCACCACCCATGAGGTTCACGTCCTTGCCGTCGGCGGCGGTCTTGGCCCGCTCGATCGCCTCCTCCAATCCGCCGACGAACTCCATCCCATCGGGCAGGTCTCTGTCGGCGTGGTGGGTCACGATGAAGAACGGCAACTCCCACGGGTTGGTATCGCCCCAGCGGTCTGCTGCTTCGTAGGTCCAGCGGCCGCCGACCACCGCGCCGATGCGCTCCATCGCCTCCTGCAGCCAGCCTCCGTCATCGCTGTCAAGACCGGTGGGCTCGTGGCCATAGCTCCAGGGTCCGCCGAACACCCAATAGTGGAGCCGCTCGCCATCCACCCCGAGTCCCTGGCCGGGGCCGTCTTCCGAGCCGGCGTAGTAGCCATCCACCGATGTGGTGATCGATGCCACAACTTTGCTCATTGAGAACCTCCTCTCGGTCTTGATGACGACCGAGGGCCGCCAGAGTCATCGCAGAGCGCGAAGTCAGCGCCTGTCAGCGGTTTGAGTCAACGCTCCGACAGCGGGACGTAGGCGCGCTCGACGACCCCGGTGTACACCTGGCGAGGGCGGCCGATCCTCGACTCGGGATCGCCGGCGGACTCGCGGAACTGGGCGATCCAGCCGGGCATCCGGCCAATCGCGAAAAGCACCGGGAACATCTCGATGGGGAAGCCAAGCGCCCGGTAGATGATCCCCGAGTAGAAGTCGACGTTCGGGTAGAGCTTCCTCTCGACGAAGTACTCGTCGGTCAGCGCTACCTGCTCCAACTCCATCGCCAGGTCGAGCAGCGGGTCGTCGACGTCGAGTTGGTCGAGGACCTCGAGCGCCGTCTTCTTGATGATCGTGGCGCGCGGGTCGAAGTTCTTGTACACCCGGTGGCCGAAGCCCATCAGCCGGAAGGGATCGCTGCGGTCCTTGGCCTTGGCCACGAACCGGGAGATATCGCCGCCTCCTTGGTGCATCTCTTCAAGCATCTCGACGACTTCTTGGTTCGCCCCGCCGTGGAGTGGGCCAGACAGTGCATGGATGCCTGCCGAAACGGCGGAGAAGAGGTTGGCGCCACCCGAGCCGACGAGCCGCACGGTCGAGGCCGAGCAGTTCTGCTCGTGGTCGGCGTGGAGCACAAAGAGCAGGTCGAGAGCCTTGGCGATGGTCGGGTCGATCTTGGTATCCACCGGAGGGATGGAGAACATCATCGCCAGGAAGTTGGTGGTGTAGTCGACGTCGTTTCGGGGATAGACGTATGGCTGATGGACGCTGTATTTGTAAGCCCAGGCCGACATGGTGATCGACTTGGCGATGAGCCGTCTGGCGCTCAGATCGAGCGCCTCCTCGTCGTGGGGGTCGAGGGCGTCCGGGTAATACGTGGCGAGCGCCGACACCGCCGAGGCGAGCACCTGCATGGGATGGGCGTCGTGAGGAAACGCCTCGAAGAGGTATTTCATATCCTCTCGGAGCAGGGTGTGCCGGGTGATCGAGTCCTCCCACTCGGCGAGGCCGTCGGGAGTGGGCAGATCGCCGTACGACAGCAGGTAGGCCACCTCGAGGAAGTTCGACTGCTCGGCAAGCTGGTCGATGGGGTAGCCGCGGTAGCGGAGCACCCCCGCCTCACCGTCGAGCAGGGTGATGGAGCTCGCGCGTCTCTGCGGTGTTCCCGTACCCAGGGTCGAACGCCACCAGCCCGGTCTCGGCTCGCAGCCTGGAGACGTCGATGGCGCTCTCACCATCGGTTCCCTCCACCATCGGAAGGGCGAGCTCTTTGCCGTTGACGCTGAGACGGGCCGCGATGGCTTCCTTGTCGGCGCTCACCGCTCACCCTCCTGACGGGCGGCTTGGCTGGCCGCGATCACCTTCTGTGCCTCGTTCCCAGGCATCTCGGCGTAGTGGTCGAAGTCGATCTCGAAGACACCACGTCCATGGGTCATCGAGCGCAGGTCGATGGCGTAACGCTGCACCTCGCCCATGGGCACCTCGGCGGTGACGATCCGCATCGTCCCGTCAGAGTCCATCCCGAGGACCTTGCCTCTGCGAGCGTTGATGTCCCCCATCACGTCGCCCATGTGCTCCTCGGGGACGCTGATGCGGAGCCGCATGATCGGTTCGAGCAGGACTGCGCCGAGGTCGGGGGCGGCGGTCCGCACCGCTTGGATCCCGGCCATGCGGAAGGAGAGCTCATCAGAGTCGACCGAGTGGTACTTGCCATCGAATACTGCCGCACGGACGTCGGTTACCGGGTAGCCGGCGAGTATCCCCCGTTCCAGCGCCTCCTTGATGCCACGGTCCACCGCCGGGATGAACTGACGTGGGATGGAGCCCCCCTTGACGTCGTCGACGAACTCATATCCGTTGCCCCGCTCGCGAGGCTCGAACTTGACGAATGCGACCCCGAACTGGCCTCGGCCCCCGGTCTGCTTCTTGTGCTTTCCTTCGGCCTGGGCCGGACGGGTGATGGCCTCGCGGTAGGGGACTTTTGGGGTAGCGGTGTCGACACCCACGCCGAACTTGCGGGCTATCCGGGCCAGGGTGACCTCGAGGTGTGAATCGCCCAGACCGGTGAGCAGCGTCTCTCGCGTCTCCGGGCGGCGTTCCACCTGGAGGGTGGGATCCTCCTCCAGGATCCGCTGCAGAGCGGTGGATAGCTTCTCCTCGTCCTGAGCGGTGTGCGGGTTGACCGCAACGGCCATGACGGGGGCGGGGAAGGCAACGGGGACGATGACCACGTCCGTACCGGCGGTGCGCAGTGTGTCCCCGGCGTGAGCCGCCTCGAATTTGGCGACGGCCGCGATGTCGCCCGCCGCCACCTCCTTTGCCTCGTTGTGCTCCTTGCCCTGCATGAAGAAGAGGTTGTGCATCCTCCCCCGGACACCCCGACCCGCCACTTCAAGCTCGTCATCGAGCCGCAACGTGCCGGTGAAGACCCTGAAGAACGAGATCCTCCCCACATAGGGGTCTGAGAGCGTCTTGAAGACGTAGGCGATGACGGGCCCGTCGGTCCCGAGCACTCCCAACTCGCCGGCTTGTAGTGGGGGAGCGGCGTGCTCCAGTGGCCGTGGGCCGAAGTCGGTGATGAAGTCGGCCAAGGCGTCGATCCCGACCAACTGGGTAGCGGAGCCGCACAGCACCGGGAAGATCTCCCCTTCGAGCATCCCGCTGTGAACGGCGGTGACAATCTGCTCGGGTTCGGGCTCCTCGCCGTCGAAATAGGCCTCGAGCATGGCGTCGTCGGTCTCGACCACGGCCTCGACCAGGGCTTGGCGCACCTCGGCGGCAAGTTCGCCGTTGCCATCGTCACTCGGTGCGCCGCGGGGGTCCCCTTCGGTGTACCGGTAGGTTCGGTTGCTCACCACGCGGGTGATCCCCTCGAGCGATGCCTCCGCGCCGACGGGGACCTGGATGGGGGCGATTCTCTTCCCGAACGCCTCCCTGAGTTCATCGAGTGTTCTGGCGAAGTTGGCCCGTTCCCTGTCGAGCTTGTTTACGAAGACGGCCCGTGGGATCCCCTCGTCTCCGGCGGCACGCCATAGGATCTCGGTCTGGACCTCGACCCCATCCACGGCCGAGACAACGAATAGGGCGAGATCGGCTGCCCGGAGCGCCGCCCTCGCCTCGCCGACGAAGTCGGCGTACCCCGGCGTGTCGAGGAGGTTGATCTTGTGGTCTTTCCAGGGGACCGATGCGACGCCGAGCGAGAGCGAAATGCCACGCTCCACTTCTTCGGGCTCGTGGTCCATGACGGTGTTGCCATCCTCGACCCGACCTACCCGTGTGGTCGAGCCGGCCGCAAAGAGCAGCGCCTCGGCGAGCGACGTCTTCCCGCTCCCTCCGTGGCCGACCAGGACCACGTTACGGATGCGCTCGGGGACCACCGGACCTCCTCTTCGGTCGTCTTTGAGCGAGTGTAGTGAGAAGGCTTTGGGCCGATTCCCTGTGGTACGTTTCCCGCCTCCAAGGGAGCACCAGCGTTGATCGAGCTAAGAGTTCGAGGGTCGGTAGAGCGTGTCACCGATCCGATCGGTCGGTTCCTAGGACGGCTCGGTTTCACGCCGACGTCGCTCACCCTCATCGGTTTGGCCCTATCGCTCGTCGGAGCGGCACTGATCGCCACCGGACGCCTCGTGCTCGGCGGCTGGATCGCGGCGACGGGTGCCATCCTCGACGGTCTCGATGGTGCGGTCGCCCGGGCCACGGGAAGGGCAGGGCCGAGCGGAGCATTGGTCGACACCGTGGCCGACCGTGTCGGGGAGATTGCCATCTTCTCGGCGCTGGCCTATGCGGTGGCTGACACCCCGCTCTATGTGATCCTCTGCGGTCTCAGCCTCGGTGGATCGCTCCTCGTTCCCTTCATCAGGGCCAAAGCCGAGGGATTCGGTGTCGAGGGGCGCGGGGGGTGGATGGGTCGCTCCGAGCGGGTGATCCTCTTCACCGCAGGACTGGTCTTCGGGTTCGTTGGGCCGATGCTGTGGGCGATGACCGTGCTCACATGGATCACGGTCGGCCAGCGATTCGTGCTCACCTGGCAGCGGCTCCGTCTGGAGGACTGAAGCGGACACCGCAGCCGGCAACGAAACGACGCGCCCCCGGACCGTCGGCTCTCCCGTGGCACGGAGGGCGGCGTCCGGCGCAGACACCCTGGCCTATTGGTTGCTGAGGGTGGGCTCGGCCGTGGTGGCGACGCTGCCTGAACATGCGGCGATTCGAGCCGGCGAGCTGGCCGGGGGGATCTGGTACCTGACCGATTCCAAGCGACGGCGGATGGCCCGACGACACATGATCAGAGTCCTCGGCCAGGGCGAAGATGTTGACGGCGCGACCCGCAAGATGTTCGCCGCCTACGGGCGTTACTGGGCCGAGGTCCTGTGGGCAAGAGAGAAGAGAGTCCCTGCCATGGCCGCCGCGGTGGAGACCGTCGGGCTCGAGTACCTGGAGCGTGCCCGCGACGAGGGCGCCGGCCTCATCTACGCCGTACCCCACGTGGGGAATTGGGAGGTTGCGGCGACGGCATCTGTAGGCATAGGGGTTCCTGTGATGGCCGTGGCCGAGTCGCTCAGCAACCGCCGTCTCTCGTCGTGGTTCGTCGGGTTGCGCTCCTCCTTCGGGATCGAGGCGGTGCTTGCCGAACCGGGAAGGTCGTTGATGAAGGACCTCGCGGGCATGGTCAAGCGCAACGGCGCTGCCGCCCTGCTTTGTGACCGGGACTTGCGGGGACGGGGAGTGCCGGTGACGTTCTTCGGAGAGAAGACCACCCTTCCAGCCGGTCCTGTGTCGCTGGCCATGCGGTCGGGAGCGGCCCTCCTGCCCGTCGCCTGCTTCTTCCTCGAAGGCCCCGGTCATCGTCTGGTCGTTCTGCCCCCGATCCGCCTTCCCGAGGAGGGGACCCGATCGGAGCGGATCGCGGCGGGAACTCAGCTTGTCGCTGCCGCCCTCGAAGAGCTGATCAGGATGGCCCCGTCGCAGTGGCACCTGCTCCAGCCCAACTGGCCTTCCGACCGAGCCTGAATCAGGCGCCGCTCGCTTGCAGCGCCGCCCGGTACACCTCGAGGTAGCGAGGGACCACCACCGACCAATCGAACTCCGCCGACCTCTCCCGCCAAGGTTTCGGATCGAAGGGCTCGACCAGTGCGCCCACCAGCGCACCAGCCAGCGCCTCAGGGTCGCCCGGTGGAACCAGATCGCCGAGCCCAGCGAGGACATCCCTGAACCCTGGGAGGTCTGAGGCCACGATCCGGCACCCGGCTGCCATCGCCTCCACCAAGCGTGATCCCGAAGCTCTCGCCACCGAGATTGGGTGCGCAGAACACGCCGGCTGCGGCAAGAGCGGCCAACTTGTCGGCATCAGGGACGTGACCGAGGAAACGGATCCCGGGGCGAGAGGGCCTCTCGGTCCCTACCACCACCAACTCGGCGCCCGGGACCGCCGCCGCCACGCCGGGCCACGCCTGCAAGAGCACCTCCAGCCCTTTGCGGGGGTCGTCACGGCCGACGAAGGCCACCCGGTTCGCCACCTTCTCCACATCGGGGATTGCCCCCACGTCGACCGCGTTGGGGATCACCACCACTTCGTCGAACAACGGCTCCACCGCCGCGGCCGCCACCCGGCTCACCGCAGTCACCGCAGCCAGCCGGCGCCGGATCCCAAGCACGGGCCCCGCCACCCGGTAAGACCGCCTGATCAGGTTGCTCGGGTCGGCGTGGAAGGTGCCAACTATCGGAACGGTCGCCGCCAATGCCGACCACGAGACCAGCGGCATCAATGGTTCGTGGACATGGACCAGGTCGGCACCATCGATGGCTCGTCGCACCCGCCCCGGGACGCCGGGGCCGAGTGCAACGGGAACGCTGGAGCGATTGGCGGGGATGGTGACCGTCGACCCGACCAGTCGCGTCCTTTCTGGGCCGGAGCGGCCGGGGGCGACCAGCCAGGCGGCGTGGCCCTCGCCACGTAACCGCTCGACCAGTCCGATCGTCTGGGTTTGAACGCCCCCGAAGCGATCGAGCGAGTACGGGCAGACCACGGCGATGTTCATCGCGGCGATTCTGCCGGGTCGGGCCTCCACGAAGACGGCAGACGGCAGACGGCAGTCAGGGGGGCAGGCATCCGTCGCTGAGAGCAGCGCCCGGCCCGGGACGGCTAGTCATCTCATGGCGGCCGGGGCGCGTGTGATAGGTGTGCCCGAGCGGGCTTGTCCATACGAAGTGTCCTGGTGTGGGTTGTTCGAGTTTCCAGCCCGCTTCGTGCTTCAAACGGTGGTGGTGCCGGCAGAGCGGTCCGAGATTATGGGGGTGGGTCCGACCGCCCTTGGCGAAGTCCTGGGTGTGGTCGAGGTCGCTGTCTCCGGCGGGCATGCGGCACCCGGGGAAGACGCACACCGGGTGACGGGCCAGGAGGTGGCGGCGCTCGGTGACGCTGGGTCGTCCTCCGGGTGGTCCCGTTCCAGTGGACCTGTCCCGTCTCGGGATCGGTGACGCTGACCCGCCACTGGCCCGATCGTTGGCCAGGGCGACTTGGCGGGCGATGTCGGCGATGACCGGTCCCCACCCCGGGATCTCCCCGGGTACCTCGGAGAGCCCGGTGAGGGTGGCCAGGTCGACGGTGATGTCCACCGACCCGGCGGGAGCGGATGAGAGCCCTCTCCCGGTGACCAGGTCGGAGAGCACGTCGGCCCTGATCTGGTCGATGGTGCGGAGATCGCCTTCCGTCTTGGCCCCCTTGGCCAATCGGTTGACCCCTCCAGCATGGCGGCGACCGATTCTGCGGGGAGATTCAATGCCAGCAGGTTGGCGGTGCCGTCGGGGTTGGCTCGGCGATCACTCTCCGTTGCTCGACACCGGCCTCATAGCGGTGCCTGGAGTCTTCGGGATCGATCGACACGGTGAGCGGCGCAGCCGGGCAGCCAGTTGGCCGGTGGTCAACCCCGGTGCTTCCACCAACATCACCCGGGCCGCTTCCCGGGCTTGGTCCTCGGTGAGGTGGCCGGTGTGATCGCAGATCACCCGGGCCCGGGGGAGGTCGATGGACCCGGTGGAGAGGGCTTGCCACACCTCGGGGAGCCGTTCCACCAGGTCCCAGGCGATCCCCAATTGGATGTCGGCCGCTCTCCGGGTGAGGTGGAGGGCGGCTCCGATCTCGGCGGAGGAGTCCTCGTCGAGGTCGTTGATCCGCTCCGGGCGTGATGCGGCGTCACCCGCTGGGGAGAGGGCCACCTCCATAATGTCGGCGTACATCTGGGCTTGGAAGTGGGAGACGAGCCGGGCGCTGGCCTGGAGCACGATCACCATCTCGTGACCGTTGAGCACGGACCGGTCGATCTTGCTCAAAGCCACCGCCAGCTCGGGACCCGGCGCCATCTCCGCCAAGCCATCGGGTAGCACGCTTCTCGGCGGACACTCCTTCACCGTATCGAACATGTGTTCGATTGTATGTCAGAACTAGGGCCGGGATCTAGACCCTTGTGGCCAGATCGGCCAGAAATCTTGGGACCACAGAGAGACGGCCGTCGGTCACCCGAGTTGGGCTGCCGTAGAATGCGGCGCATGGACGTGGAACGCGGAACCGACCGGGTCAAGCGAGGGTTGGCCGAGATGCTCAAGGGCGGGGTGATCATGGACGTGGTCACCGCCGAGCAGGCCAAGATCGCCGAGGAGGCCGGCGCGGTAGCGGTGATGGCGCTGGAGCGCGTCCCCGCCGACATCCGGCAAGCGAAGGCGGTGTCGCCCGGATGGCCGACCCGGAGAAGGTGGTCGAGATCATGGACGCCGTCACCATCCCGGTGATGGCCAAATGCCGGATCGGTCACTTCGTCGAGGCCCAGGTGCTCCAGTCGCTCGGCGTGGACTACATCGACGAGAGCGAGGTCCTCACGCCGGCCGATGAGGAACACCACGTGGACAAGTGGGCGTTCACCACCCCCTTCGTCTGCGGTGCCCGCAACCTCGGCGAGGCGCTGCGGCGCATCGGCGAGGGGGCTGCGATGATCCGCACCAAGGGCGAGGCGGGTACCGGGAATGTTGTCGAGGCGGTGCGCCACATGCGGACCGTGACCGACGAGATGCGATGGCTCGGCACGCCTCGACCCGGCGCAGCTCATGGCCGCGGCACGTGACCTGGCGGCGCCGATCGAACTGGTGCGCGAGGTCGCCGAGACCGGAGCGCTGCCCGTGGTCAACTTCGCCGCCGGCGGCATCGCCAGCCCGGCGGATGCCGCCCTGATGATGCAGCTCGGCTGTGACGGGTGTTTTCGTCGGCTCGGGGATCTTCAAGAGCTCGGATCCCGAGCATTACGCCCGCGCCATCGTCGAGGCCACCACCTACCACATGGACCCCGATGTCCTCGCCAAGGTCTCCCGCGGGCTGGGCGAGGCGATGCCCGGCATCGAGATCGGGACCCTGACGGAGGCGCAGCGGCTGCAACATCGCGGGTGGTGATCCCCGAGGAGGGACGTTGACCCGGGTCGGGGTTCTCGCCTTACAGGGTGACGTGCGAGAGCATCGCCAACTGCTGGAAGAGGTTGGAGCTTCGGTCGTCGAGGTGCGACGCCCCTCCGACCTCGACGGGATCGACGCCATCGTCATCCCCGGCGGTGAGTCGACCACCATCGGCCGCCTCGCAACGATCTTCGGGTTGCTCGATCCCCTGGACAAGGCGATCGAAGGCGGGCTACCCGCCTTCGGCTCGTGTGCGGGGATGATTCTCCTGGCCAAGGGCACCACCGGCGACCCTCAGCCCCAGCTCGGTGCGATGGACGTCGTCGTCGAGCGCAACGCCTTTGGCCGGCAGAACGAGTCGTTCGAGGTGGACCTCGACATCACCGGGTCTCGAGGAGCCATTCCACGCGGTCTTCATCAGGGCGCCCTGGGTGGCATCGATCGGCGAAGGGGTCGAAGTGCTCGCCGAGGTGGACGGCCACCCGGTGATGATCCGGCAGGGCAACGTCATCGCCACGTCGTTCCACCCGGAACTGACGGGGGACGACCGCATCCATAGAATGGTGCTCGACCTGGTTCGGAGCCGAGCCGGCAGACCCCGACGGCCACGCCTCCACCCCGACCGACTGAAGGTTCCATGTCCGGACATTCCAAGTGGTCGACGATCAAGCACAAGAAGGCGGCGCAGGACGCCAGGCGGGGCAAGCTGTTCGCCAAGTTGGTGCGCGCCATCGAGGTGGCGGCGCGCCAGGGTGGTGGTGACCCCGCCGGAAACCCGACTCTGGCCCAGGCCATCGACAAGGCGCGCAGCAACTCGCTGCCGATGGACAACATCGAGCGTGCCATCAAGCGGGGCACCGGTGACGTCGAGGGCGCCCACTACGAGGAGATCTGGTACGAGGGCTACGGCCCAGGTGGGGTGGCGCTATACGTGCTCGCGCCTCACCGACAACCGCAACCGGGCCGGGTCCGACATCCGCTCCGCCTTCACTCGCAACGGGGGCAACCTGGGCGAGCCCGGATCGGTCGCCTACCTCTTCGAGCAGAAGGGCTATCTGCTGGTGGAAGGCGACGAGGACGAGGTGATGATGGCGGCGCTCGACGCCGGCGCCGAGGACATCAAGCCATCGGGCGACGGTCAGTTCGAGGTGATCACCGCCCCAGGCGACCTGGGGACGGTCCGGCGAGGCCCTGCAAGATGGCGGGATGGCCGTCGAAGACGCCGAGGTGACCCAGCTCCCACGCTCCACCATCCCGGTGGATCGATCGATGGCTCCCGAGTGCTGCGCCTGGTCGATGCGCTCGAGGACCTCGACGACGTCCAAGCCGTCCACGCCAACTTCGACATCGACGAACGCGTCCTCGCCGAGCTCGGGTAGTGGGTTCCTAGTTCTGGTCTGAGTATTGAGTACTAAGTACTGCTCAACACGAACTCCCCGATCCGGTCGGTGAGCAGTGGCCAGAGCGGCATCGGCAGGTCGTGACCCATCTTCTCCACCATCACCAGCTCGGCGCCGGGGATCAGGTCGGCGGTGCGCCGGCCGGCCGAGGGTGGGATCAGCGGATCGGCCTCGCCATGGATGACCAGCGTGGGGACCTTCAGTTGGCGGAGGTCGTCCTCTCTCGCCCCAGATGCGAGGATCGCACACATCTGGCGCGCGGTTCCCATCGGGTAGGGCCCGCCCCTTTCTGACGCGGCCCGCTCGTAACCGAGCACCGCTCTCTCGTCGAAGAACTCGCCGGCGAGCACCCGCCCGGAGTGCAGGGCGGCTTCGCGAGCCGCGGAGTCGTCCAAGGGCCGAGGGGTGAAAAGCAGCGCGATCGCCTCCGGCGAAGCCTCGGCGAAGGCCGTCAAGTCGGGTGACGACATGATCGAGGTGAGCGTCAATGTCCGCTCGGGGTGCTCGATGGCGAAGGCCTGGGCGATCATGCCGCCGAGGGACACCCCCACGACATGGGCGGCGTCAATCTCGAGGTGTTCGAGCAGACCGGCCACGTCGCCCGCCAAGTCGGACAGCGTGTAGGCGCTCGACACCGGCTCTCCCAGCACAGACGCCTGGAGGGCGCCGACAACGTCCACCGCCGCCGAGTCGAGCCGTGTGGACAACCCGCAGTCTCGGTTGTCGAACCGGACGACGAACAATCCATGGTCGGCCAGCATGCCGCAGAAGCGGGGATGCCAGGCGATCATCTGCGTGCCGAGACCCATGACCAGGATCAACGCCGGGTCGGCTGGGTTGCCGAAGCTGTCGTACTCCAACTCGATCCCGGTTTTCAGGTGGGCCCGCGGCATCCCGGCGATCATGCCAGACGGCCGATCCAACCGATGCCGCCTCTGCTCCGAATGAACCACTGTCCGACCGGTGACCCGGCGCGCAGGGATTCGCCGACCGAACTGGTCCGGGCATCGGCCAGGGGATGGCGGTCGACAGCTAGACCTGCAAACCTCCGTCTGTAATGCCCGGTGCCGCTGGCGCCGGGCATTACAGTCGTACAGGTGTTCGTCCTTGGGATCGATCCCGGTCTCACCACCACCGGGTACGCCGCGGTCACCGGCGGACCGTCAGAGCCTCGTGCGGTGGCCGCAGGGGTGATCCGGACCGACCCCGCCGCCTCGGTGGGACGCCGGCTCGTCGAGCTGTACCACGACCTGTGCGAGATCCTCGCCGAGCACAAGCCGGAGGTCGTCGCAATCGAGCAGGTCTTCGTCAATCTCAACCGGGTGACCGCCACCTCGGTTGGACGCGCCGCCGGGGTGGCCATCCTGGCTGCGGCTCAGGCGGGAGCAGAGGTGGTCGAGTACCCGCCCACGAAGGTGAAGCTGGCGGTTACCGGCGACGGCGCCGCCGACAAGCGGCAGGTCACAGCGATGGTGGCGCGGAGGCTCGGGCTGGCGGTCCCGCCGCATCCGGCGGACGCCGCAGATGCGCTGGCAGTCGCCCTCTGCCATCTCCAAGCGGCGCGATGGGGCAAGCCTTCTGCCCGGGAGGCCTCGTGATCGGCCGCCTGCGAGGGACCCTTGTCGCCGCCAGGGAGGGGTACTTGGTCCTCGACGTCACCGGAGTCGGTTACGAGGTTGCGGTGACGCCGCGCACCGTAGGAGAACTGCCATCGGTTGGCGAAGAGGTGGTGCTGCACACCCACCTCCACTTGCGCGAGGACGGGATGGCTCTGTACGGGTTCACCACCGAGAGCGAGAGACAACTGTTCCGGATGCTCATCACGGCCTCCGGGGTGGGACCCAAGATGGCGCTGGCAGTCCTCGGCTCGAGCACGGCAGATGAGCTACGGCGGATCATCGTCACCGAGGACGTCGATGCCCTCACCCTCGTTCCGGGGATCGGCAAGCGCACCGCCCAGAAGCTGATACTCGACCTCCGGCCAAAGCTGGCCGAGGGGGGAGCCGATCTCGTCGGTTCTTCTTCCTCGCCAAGCCGGGTCAGAGAGGCGCTCGAATCGCTCGGATTCGGGAGCGCCGAGATCGCAGACGTGCTGCCGTCGGTCGACGACTCTGCACCGGTCGAGGAACAAGTGCGGACCGCCCTACGGATGTTGGGGAGTCGCTGAGATGCGCGAGGAGGGACTGCTCGCCGGGCCCGTTGATCCGCTCGATGTCGAGGTCGAGACATCGCTCCGCCCCCGCCATCTCGGCGATTTCGTCGGGCAGGAGCGTCTCAAGGAGCGCCTCCGCATCGCCATCGAGGCCGCCAGGATGCTGGGGCGCTCACTCGACCATGTGCTGCTGTCCGGGCCGCCCGGGCTGGGCAAGACGACCCTCGCCGGGATCCTGGCGACCGAGACGTCCGCTCGACTCCGCATCACGTCGGGCCCGGCGTTGGAGCGACCCGCCGACCTTGCCGCCATCGTCTCCAACCTCGAGCACGGCGACGTGTTCTTCATCGACGAGATCCACCGGCTTCCGCGAGCGGTCGAGGAGGTCCTCTATCCAGCGATGGAGGACTTCCAACTCGACATCGTCGTGGGCAAGGGGGCTTCGGCCCAGTCGATCCGGATCGACCTGGCCCGATTCACTCTCGTCGGCGCCACCACCCGGATGGGGAAGGTGACGGCGCCACTGCGCGACCGGTTCGGGATCGCCGACAAGCTCGACTACTACCAACCCGACGAGCTCGAGCAGATACTGAGCCGTGCCGCCGGGATCCTCGACGCCGACCTCACCCCCGAGGGGGCCGAGGTGATCGGGACCCGAAGCCGGGGGACGCCGCGCATCGCCATCCGTCTCCTCGCCCGGGTGCGCGACTACGCCGTTGCCCGCGCCGGCGGGGTGGTCGACCGCGACACCGCCGAGATTGCGCTGACCGTCTACGAAGTGGACCACCTCGGGCTGGACAAGGTGGACCGGGCCATCCTCGAAGCGCTGGTGGTCCGATTCTCCGGCCGCCCGGTCGGATTGTCCACGCTGGCGACGGCCGTCTCGGAGGAGCCGGAGACGGTGGAGGACGCCTACGAGCCCTACCTGCTCCAGATCGGGATGCTGCAGCGCACACCACGGGGCCGGGTGGCCACCCCGTCTGCTTGGAATCACCTCGGGCTGACGCCGCCGGCGGAGGCCCAGGCAACGCTGCTCTGATTCCTACCCATGCGCACCGCAGAGCTCGACTACGAATTGCCCGTAGCGGCTATCGCCCAGCATCCGATCGAGCCGCGCCACTCGTCGAGGCTGCTCGACACCCGCGACCTGACCGATCACACCTTCATCGACCTTCCGGGCCTGCTCGAGCCGGGCGATCTCGTCGTCGTCAACACCACCCGGGTCCGCCGGGCGCGTCTTCGGGGGACTCGGGACGGCACGGGAGGGTCGGTGGAGGCGCTGCTGTTGGAGAGGATCGGAGACCGGCGCTTCTCGGCGCTGGTTCGCCCGGCCCGCCGCCTCCGATCGGGCGTCGTCGTCCGGTTCGGCGCGGTGGAAGGCAGGATCCTGACCGATCCGGTTGATGGGAGGGTCGAGTTCGAGATCGGTGGCAGCGGCGACGTCGAAGCGGTGATTGAGACGGTGGGGGAGATGCCGCTCCCTCCCTACATCAAGCGCCCGATCGACGACCCGGCCAGGTACCAGACCATATATGCCAACCGGCCAGGGTCGTCGGCCGCCCCCACCGCCGGTCTCCACATCAGCGAGCAGGTGCTGGCCGGTTTGAAGATCCAGGGCAATCGAGGTCGCCGCGGTGGACCTCGAGGTCGGCCTCGACACCTTCCGGCCAATCACCACCGACCATGTCGGGCGAGCACACCATCCACCGCGAGCGGTACCGGCTGCCGGTTGAGACCGCCGACCGGGTGGAACAGACGAAAGAGGGCGGAGGGCGGGTGGTGGCCGTCGGCACGACGGCGGTGCGTGTCCTCGAGACTGCCGCGCTCGTTGGTGGAAGGGTCGAGCCGGGCGAGGGCACGACCGACCTGTTCATCCTCCCCGGGTTCCGATTCAAGGTGGTCGATCTGCTGGTGACCAACTTCCACCTGCCCCGTAGCACGCTGGTCGCCCTGGTCGCTGCCTTCATCGGGCCGGGATGGCGCCGGGTGTACGCCACGGCGCTGCAACGCGGCTACCGCTTCCTCTCGTTCGGGGACGCGATGCTGGCGGCAAGGCAGTGAGTCCCGCCACCGAAGGCCGGTGACGGCACCCGTATGGTGGGAGAAGGTGGGGGGCGACGGGGTCGCCCGATCGGGTCTGCTCCATACCCCTCACGGGACCGTGCCGACTCCGGCGTTCATGCCGGTGGGCACCAGGGGCTCGGTGCGAGCTATCCGCCCAGGGGATCTGCGGGACGTGGGCACCGACATCGTTCTGGCCAACGCGTTCCACCTGATGCTCCGCCCCGGCGACGAGGTCATCGCCGGGTTGGGCGGGCTGCACCGGTTCATGGGATGGGACGGGCCCATCCTCACCGACTCGGGCGGGTTCCAGGTCTTCTCGCTCGGCCCGACGGTCGATGAGACAGGTGCGCGGTTCCGGTCTCCATACGACGGAGGCTGGCTCCATCTCACCCCGGAGATGGCGATCGGGGTGCAGGAACGGCTCGGCTCCGACATCGCCATGGTGCTCGACGTCTGCCTTGCCCTCCCCGCGTCATCGCCGGACGTCCTACAAGCCATGGAGCGCACCTTGCGGTGGAGCGAGCGCGCCCTAGCGGCGCACCGTCGGCCCGATCAAGCGCTCTTCGGGATCGTCCAGGGTGGGACCGACCCGGCGCTGCGCGGCGCCAGCGCCCGGGCCACGGTCGATCTCGAGGTGCCCGGTTTTGGAATCGGCGGCCTATCGGTGGGGGAGACGCCCGAAGAGCGGCGTCTCGCGCTCGAGGTCACGGTTGCCGAGCTCCCGGTTGACAAGGTCCGATACGTCATGGGTCTGGGGGACCCATTGGGTGTACTCGAGGCGGTCGCTTTGGGAGCCGACCTGTTCGACTGCGTTTGGCCGACCCGGCTCGCCCGCCACGGGAAGATCCTCACCCCCGACGGCGACTATCACCTCAAGGCGGCCCGGTTCGCCACCGACGCGGGCCCGCTCCATTCGGAGTGTGGTTGCGCCACCTGCCGCGTGCACTCCCGCGCCTACCTGCGCCATCTCCACGTGACGGGGGAATTGCTCGCCCACAGCCTGCTCACGGTCCACAATCTGCACTACACGCTGCAACTGATCGCCGCCACCCGTCTCGCCATCGAAGAGCGCCGGTTCGACGAGCACCGCGCCACGGTGGCCGCCGGGCGACTTTCGCCGCAACCACCCGCCGAGTAACCTCTCGCCCGGCCCGCCGAGCGTGGGCCGTACTCACGTCATCCAATCCAGGCCTCTACGCCGGTGTGGATACCGACCCGAGAAAGAAGGCGGCACGATGATCTTGGCGCAGGAAGCGACCGGAGGAGGCTCCCCGTTGGGATTGATCCTCCCTCTGGTCCTGTTCGTCGGGATCTTCTACTTCCTCATCCTCCGGCCACAGCGCCAGCGGATGAAGCAGCAGCAGGATCTGATGGCCAATATCGGACTCGGCGACGAGGTGCGGACCATCGGGGGCATCGTCGGACGGATCGTCTCGATGGACGACGAGAACGTCGTCCTCGAGGTAGAGGTAGGGCGGATCAAGTTCTCCCGCCGCGCCATAGCTTCCAAGACCACCCCGCCCGAGCCGCCGTCGACGCCGCCCGAATCAGACATCTGACCCCACGGTGCGCCGCCGGCTGATCACGGTTCTCATCGTCCTCCTCGGTGTCCTGGGGGGGCTTGGCGGTGACCTTGGCGTTCGGGGTGACACCGCGGCTCGGTCTCGACCTTCAAGGCGGGACCTCGGTGATCCTCACCGCACCCGAAGGCACCGACCCAGAGGTGGTCGATGTCGCGGTGGAGATCATGCGGAGCCGGATCGAGGGCTTCGGGATCCAGGAGCCGGAGATCTCGGTGACCAGCGACCGGACAGTCCTCGTCCAGCTTCCCGGTGTCACCAACCCGGAGCGGGCGCTTGACGCCATCGGCCAGACCGGCGAACTCAGCTTCCGCCCGGTGCAGGAGGTCTTCGGCGCCGACCAGAATCCGTTTGCTCCGCCCACCACGACGACCGCGCCTCCGTCGGGACCGACCACCACCCGCCCGGGGACACCGACAACGACACCGGGAGTCAGTTCCACCTCGGCTCCCGGAGCCACATCTACCACCGCACCAGAGGTCACGTCGACGACCGCGGCCAGCATCGGGGTGCCGGCCAGGCTTCAAGCGACCACCACCACCGCACCGGCCACTACCACCTCGACTGGCCCGACCACCACAACAAGTGCCGGGTCTTCGACCACCACTGTCACCACACCGACGATCATCCCCGAAGGGGTCAACCCCGATACCGGGCTCACCGTCGACGACGACCCCGAAGCCGAGGCCTGGCTCCCCCAGATAGCTCCCGAGGTGGGAAACGTTGCTATCTACCACGTCGGACCGGCCGGGCTCCTCGGCTCGGACGTGGCCGATGCCGTCCCCGGTTTCCAGGGGACGGGGGCGACACAGGGCGGCTGGGTGGTCCAGTTGGACCTCACCGCCGAGGGCGCCGACAAGTTCGCCGAGATGACCAAGCAGGCCGCGGCCTTCCCCCAACTCGATCCCCGTCGTCAGATAGCAATCGTCCTCGACGGTGAGGTGATCTCCGCACCCGAGGTGAGTCTCGACGTCGACCCGGCCACCGGGATCACCGGGGGACAAGCGATCATCACCGTCGGAGGTGATGACCCCGCAGCCGCAGAGCAGGAGGCCCAGGACCTTTCAGTCGTGCTCCGCTACGGGTCGCTCCCCGTCGCCTTCGAGCAGTCGTCGGTCCAGACGGTGTCGGCGACGCTGGGGACCGATTCGCTTCGTGCCGGTTTGATCGCCGGGCTTGTGGGGCTGGCGGTGGTGGCGCTCTACATCCTCGTCTACTACCGGGCCCTCGGAGTGGTCGGAGTCATTGGGCTCAGCGTCTTCGGCTCGCTCCTCATCACCATCTTCTCGTTGCTCGGCACCTATCGCGGGCTGACCCTCACCCTCGCCGGGGTCACCGGGATCGTCATCTCGGTGGGGATCACGGCCGACTCATACATCGTCCTCTTCGAACGGATCAAGGACGAGGTCCGTAGCGGACGCACCCCCCGCTCGGCCGTCGAGGAGGGCTTCCGCCGGGCATTCCGTACCGTCATCACCGCCGACACCGTCTCGCTGATCGGCGCCGTCCTGCTCTACTTCCTCGCCATCGGGCCGGTGCGGGGCTTCGCCCTGGCGCTCGGTATCGCCACCCTGCTCGACATCGTGGTCGCCGCCCTCTACACACGGAATGCGACCGTGCTCTTGGCCGGCACCGATCTCGGTCGCAACGATGTGGTCGGGATCCGGGCCACCGCCGGGCTCGAAGCGGGAGGCAGTACCTGATGGGAATGCGGGCCTGATGGGGCTCTGGCGACGGCTCTACCGGGGTGAGACCACCTTCGACTTCGTCGGGTCGAAGCGCCGCTGGTGGACGATCTCGGGAGTACTCCTCGGTGTCTCGATCCTGGCGTTGATCATCTTCGGGCTCGAATTGAGCGTGGACTTCACCGGCGGTCTGGTGGTGACTGTTCCCAACCCCGCCGGGGCCGAGGTGGAGGAGGTCAGGGAGGCCATCGACCCGCTCGGGGCGAGCGATGCCCGGATCCAGTTGGTCGCCGGCGGCGAGTCGGTGAGGATCCAGACCGGCTTCATCGACGACCCCGCCCCGCTGGTCGAGGCGGCATCGGAAGTTACCGGCGCCGAGCCCGGTGAAGCGAATGTCGAGTCGGTTGGCCCGACTTTCGGTGCGCAGATAGCACAGCGGGCGCTTATCGCCCTGGTCGTGTTCATCGGGGCGGTGATTCTCTACATCGGGTGGAGGCTCGAATTCAAGATGGGGATCACCGCCATCGCCGCTCTCGTCCACGACCTGATAGTGACCGTGGGCATATACGCGCTATTCGGGATCGACGTCACCCCGGCGACGGTGGTCTCGATCCTCACCATCCTCGGCTATTCGCTCTACGACTCGGTGGTGGTCTTCGACCAGATCAAGGAGAACGAGCGCGAACTGCACGACCGGGCCACCTACTCGGACATCGTCAACGTTTCGATGAACCAGGTCCTGATGCGGTCGATCAATACATCGCTCACCAGCCTCATTCCAATCGCCAGCCTTCTCATGATCGGGGGAGTCATCCTCGGGGCAACGCCGCTCAACGACTTCTCGCTCGCTCTGTTCATCGGGATCGCCGTCGGCACCTACTCATCGATAGGGGTTGCGGGGCCGCTGCTGGCGGCGTGGAAGGAGGGCGAGGAGGGCTGGACGCGGACGCGGCGCCGTCTCGAGGTGAAGGAGACCGCGGGGGTGCGTCCCATCGGGCCCGCACCATCGCCTGCCGCGCCGCCGTCGGTGCGCCCCCCCTCCGGGACGGGGGCTGCCCCGCGTCCTCCCCGGAAACGGAAGCGGTGATCCTCGGCAAGACGCGGTGAGCCGGCAGACCCGGCCGTACACTGATGGGGTGGACTTAGAAGTGCTCCGTTCCCTCATCCGCGACGTACCCGACTTCCCCGAGCCGGGGATCGTCTTCAAGGACATAACCCCGGTCCTGGCCGACCCGGCCGCCCTCCGCGGGTTGATCGAGGCCACCGTGGCGCCGTTCGCCGACACCGGGATCACCAAGGTGGCGGGGATCGAGGCGCGCGGCTTCATCCTTGCCAGTCCGGCGGCAACGAGGCTCGAAGCGGGGTTCGTCCCCCTGCGAAAGCCGGGCAAGCTCCCATGGACGGTCGTCCGCGAGGAGTACAGCCTGGAGTACGGGACTGATGCCCTCGAGGTTCACAAGGACGCGGTCACCGCCGACGACCGGGTGTTGGTGGTCGACGACGTCATCGCCACCGGGGGCACGGCGCGGGCCGCGGTGAGGTTGTTGGAGAAGCTCGGGGCGGATGTCGTCGGGGTCTCGGTGTTCGTCGAGTTGGCTTTCCTCGCCGGCAAGGACCAACTTGATGGAGTTCCCCTCCACGCCTTGGTGGTCTATGACTGACCTGGCGCATCGCGATGCCGCGATCGCCGAGCTGGGCCCGGTGCTTCGCCCCTTCCACGAGCACCACCCCGATGGCGCTGACACCGCAATCCTCGAGGCCTACCGGTTGGCCGAACGAATGCACCGAGGTCAGTTCCGCAAGTCGGGGGAGCCCTTCATCGTCCACCCGATCGCGGTCACCGCGGTCTTGGCCGACTACGGGTTGGATGTGGAGACCCTGGTGGCGGCGCTGCTCCACGACACCGTCGAGGACACCGACCTGACCCTCGACGAGGTGAGGCAGCGCTTCGGCGAGCAGGTGGCGCTGATGATCGACGGCGTCACCAAGCTGGACCGGATCAAGTTCGGCTCCCAGGAGGAGGCGCAGGCGGCCACCATCCGCAAGATGGTGGTGGCGATGGCACAGGACGTCAGGGTCCTCCTCATAAAGCTGGCCGACCGGCTCCACAACCTGCGCACCATCTCCGCTCTCCGGCCCGAGAAGCAGCAGCGGATCGCGAAGGAGACACTCGAGGTCTACGCCCCCTTGGCGCACCGGTTGGGAATGGAAGAGGTGAAGCACGAGATGGAGGACCGCTGCTTCGCCGTGCTCCAGCCTCTCCGTTACGAGGAGATCCAAGAACAGCTCGCCGCCAGGACGCCTGAGCGGGATGCCTATCTGGAGAAGGTGATGACCGAGGTGCGGGGGGCGCTGCATGATGCCGGCGTCGATGCGTCCGTCACCGGGCGTCCCAAGCACCCGTATTCGATCTACCGGAAAATGGTCGCCATCGGACAGGCGTTCTCCGAGATCCACGACATCATCGGGATCCGGATCACCACCGAGGAGATGCGCGACTGCTACGCCGCACTCGGCGTGATCCATGCCATGTGGCCGCCGGTCCAGGGCCGGTTCAAGGACTACATCGCCATGCCCAAGTTCAATCTCTACCAGAGCCTCCACACCACCGTGATCGGGCCCGATGGCCGACCTCTCGAGGTGCAGATCCGTACCAGGGAGATGAACCGCCGCGCTCGAGTCGGGGATCGCCGCCCACTGGCGATACAAGGAAGGCGGCGGAGCGGCCGACCTGCAATGGATGGCTGATGTGCGCTTCCTCCACGAGGAGTACCGCGACCCGAACGAGTTTCTCGCCGGGCTCAAGCTCGACCTCTACCAGGACGAGGTGTTCGTCCTCACACCGGCGGGCGATGTCCGCACACTGCCTCGTGGGGCGACACCGGTGGACTTCGCCTACACCATCCACACCGAGGTGGGGAATCGGTGCGTCGGCGCCAGGGTCAACGGCAGGCTCGTCTCGCTCGGGACCCGGCTCGAGTCGGGCGACATCGTCGAGGTCCTCACGTCGAAGTCGCCAGACGCCGGGCCTAGCCGCGATTGGCTCGGGTTCGTCCGCACCTCCCGCGCCCGGGCCAAGATCAAGCAGTGGTTCTCCAAGGAGAGGCGCGACGTCGCGGTCGCCGAAGGCCGCGACCAGATCGCGGCCGGCATCCGCAAGGAGGGGCTGGGGCTGAGCGCCGCCGAGCGCGATCGTCAACTCGAGTCGGTGTCCGCCGAGATGGGGCTGCGCGACCTCGACGCCCTCTTCGCCGCAGTGGGCGAGGGATCGACCTCGGCCTCCACCGTCATCTCCCGGCTGGTCCGCAACGTGCGGCCGCAGGAGGAGGGCGACGAAGCGCTCCCCGAGACGCCCACCAGCCGGCGAGCAGCTCCCAGCGGTGCCGGGATCGTGGTCGAGGGCTACGAGGGGATGTGGGTGCGAGTGGCCCGGTGCTGCGCCCCGGTGCCTGGTGACGACATCGTCGGGTTTGTCACCGTGGGGAGGGGGGTCTCGGTGCACCGCTCCGACTGCACCAACATCGCGGCAATGGGAGCGCACCGGGAGCGGATGATCGATGTCTCCTGGGCGCCCGACCGGGTCGGCTCCTTCACCATCTGGGTCCAGGTGGAAGCGCTCGACCGAACCCGCTTGCTGCGCGACGTGACCTCGGCCATCTCCGATCAAGGAGGCAATATCGTTGCCTCCTCCTCCGCAACCGGTCGCGATCGGGTGGCGGTGCTCCGCTACGAGATCGAGCTCTCCGACCCTGGTCAGGTGCCACGGCTGCTCGACGAGCTGCGCCGTGTCGAGGGCGCCTACGACGCCTATCGCCTAGTACCCCGGGCGGGTGGCACGGACTGAGGGGAACGAGTCGGACGACGGAAGACGGAAGGCGGAAGACGGAAGACGGAAGTAGAGATCCCGGTCTGGGGGCCTAGTTTCGTTTCGTCATGCTGATCGAGTCGACGCCTCTCTGGCTGGCCGCGACCAACACTTGGGTTGTGGCCCCCGAGAGCGGCGGAACGGCTGTAGTGGTGGACGCGCCACCCGACCCAACCGGTGTGGCCCGGCTGCTGGCGCGGCACGACCTCGCGGTGACGGCGCTGTTGGTGACCCACGGTCACATAGACCACGTTGGGGGGGCCGGTCCCGTGGCCCGTTCGACGGGGGCCGTCGCCTACATCCACCCCGATGACGACTTCCTCACCCTCGACCCGGACCGCCAGCTGCGAGGGATGTTGGGGATGGTTCCCGACCAGGACTTTGCTCCGCCCGAAACCTATGAGCACCTGAAGCATGGGCAGGTGCTCGACCTCGGCGGGATGCTCTTCGAGGTGCGCCACACCCCCGGTCACACCCCAGGACATTGTTGCTTCCTGCTCAAGGAAGAGGGGGCCCTCTTCTCCGGCGATCAGCTCTTTGCCGGCAGCATTGGCCGCACCGATCTGCCCGGTGGCGACTTCGACCAATTGGTGGTCAGCATGCGGGAACGGGTTCTCGACCTACCCGACGACGTCAGGGTCCTCCCCGGCCACGGCCCCGAGACCACCATCGGCTGGGAGCGACGCACCAATCCGTTCCGCCACGAGTGGGCCTGAGGCAGGACGGCGGACGGCAGACGGCAGCCATCCAAATCCGTCCCCCCGGAGGGGGAAGGGCCCACCGCGGAGCAGCGGGTACAGGGCGACCAGAGATTGCACACGGTGCGGAACCACCCCCTCCGCTCGCTCCGCTCGCGCCTCCCCCTCACCGGGGGAGGCAGCCCACCTACCACCGACCACTCCCTCACTACCCTCCGGCACCCATGACGATACGTGGCCCCAAAGGGACCGACGACATACTCCCTCCTGCCTCGCGCACCTGGGCGCGGGTACTGCGAACCTGGGACGATCTCGTCGCCCGCTACGGATACGAGCCGGCGTTGGTCCCGCTGTTCGAACTGACGGAGGTGTTCGCTCGCGGGGTGGGAGAGACCACCGAGGTGGTCTCCAAGCAGATGTACACCTTCGACGACCGCGGCGGGCGCTCGCTCAGCCTTCGGCCCGAGGGGACCGCCGGGATCGTGAGGGCGTACATCCAGGCGGGGAGCCCAGGAACGGTGAAGCTCTCATATTCCGGGCCAATGTTCCGCTACGAGCAGCCCCAGGCGGGGCGCCGCCGCCAGTTCTGGCAGACGGGGGTGGAGTACCTCGACGTCACCTCGCCATCGGCGGACGCCGAGGTCATAGAGGTCGGGTACCGGTTTCTAGAGGAGATCGGGCTCACCGGGGTCAGTGTCCTGCTCAACACTCTGGGCGACCATGAGGATCGGCCCGCCTACCTGGCCTCGCTGCAGGACTGGCTGCGGAGTCGGTCCGCCGACCTCAGCGAGGACTCGAGGCGGCGTATTGATACCAACCCGATGCGGGTGCTCGACTCCAAAGAGGACGTTGAAGTCGTCGCCGGCGCACCCACCCCTCAAGAGTTCGTGTCTGCGCCTGCGGCTGATCACCACCGCCAGGTGATCGAAGCGCTCGATGCCGCCGCCATCGTCCACGTCGCCGCCCCGCGCTTGGTCCGCGGGCTCGATTACTACACGAGAACGGCGTTCGAGTACGTGGTAGAGGGTTACGACGCTGCGCAGGCATCTATGGGCGGTGGGGGCCGGTACGACGGGCTGGCCGAGGTTCTGGGCGGCCGTTCCACACCGAGCGTGGGGCTGGCCATGGGGATCGATCGGATCATCCTTGCCCTGGCTGGGTCGGAGGAGGCGCTGCCCCTCGATGTCTTCGTCGTCCTTGCCGATCCGAGCCTGCACCCGGAGGCGGTGGGGCTGGTCGGGCGGCTGCGGCGTGCCGGTGTCACCGCCGACTTCGACCCGGAGCCGGGGTCGGTGAAGTCGCAGTTCCGCCGGGCTGGAGCACAGGCCCGTTATGCCGCCGTTGTCGGCGAGGAGTGGGCCGCCGGCAAGGTGGTGGTGCGTCATCTGGGAACCGGCGAGCAACAGCTGGTCGATGTGGATGACCTCGACGAATGGGTCACGTCGTCGGAGCCGGGGTGAGCAACCGCTACCGAAGCGCCAGGGCCGGTGGGCTCGGCGTTGACGACGAGGGACGGTGGGTGCGGCTCGCCGGCTGGGTAGCCCGGAGGCGTGACCACGGCGGGATCGCCTTTCTCGATCTGCGCGATTCCACCGGGATAATCCAGGTGGTGATCGACCCGCTGGCTGTGCCCGCGGTGCACGATGTCCGTTCAGAGTGGTGTCTCAGCATCGAAGGCACGGTCCGCCGCCGGCCCGAGGGGACGGTAAATCTCGACCTCCCCACCGGGGAGATCGAGGTCGCTGGAGACGCTTTAACCGTGCTCAGCCCGGCAGAAGGTCTTCCCTTCCAGCTCGACGACCGGGTGGAGATCGAGGAGAAGACACGGCTCGAGTTCCGTTATCTCGACCTGCGCCGTCCCCGGATGGCGGCCAACCTGGTGGCTCGCTCCAGGGCGGTGGCCGCGATCAGGCGCTCGCTCGACGACCTTGGCTTCCTCGAGGTCGAGACCCCGACCCTGATCCGCTCCACTCCCGAAGGCGCCCGCGACCTCCTCGTCCCCAGCCGGCACCAGCCCGGGAGCTTCTTCGCCTTGCCCCAGTCTCCCCAGCTCTTCAAGCAGCTATTGATGGTCGCGGGAGTGGAGCGGTACTTCCAGATCGCCCGCTGCTACCGCGACGAAGACTTCCGCTCCGACCGACAGGTCGAGTTCACCCAGCTCGACCTCGAAGGTTCGTTCTGGGAGGAGCCCGAAATCCAAGCGGCGATCGAGGCTGCGGTGGCGGCCGCGGTCGAGGCAGTGCGAAGTGCTCATCCGGCTCTGCCCTTCCACCGGATGACCTGGTCCGAGGCCATGGACCGCTTCGGTACGGACAAACCCGACCTGCGTTTCGCGATCGAGCTTGCCGACCTGTCCGACGTCTTTGAAGGCACCGCGTTCGCCGGGTTCGGAGATGTGCTCGAAGAGGGAGGCTCGGTCATAGGGCTCGACGCCGGTGCCCTCTCTCTGTCCAGGGCTGGACTCGACGCGCTCGTTGCCCGGGCGAAGGAGCTGGGGGCCTCGGGGCTTGTTTGGATGGTGGTGGAGGACGGTGGTGGGAGCGTTCGCTCGCCGGTCGCCAAGTTGCTGGCGTCGGGAGAGATCGAGGGCGTCATCGGTGCTCTCGGGGCCGTAGAGGGCGACACCGTGCTGCTCGTGGCGGACGTCAGGCGGCGACGTGCACAGACGGTGCTCGGACAGTTGCGCATCGAGTTGGGGCGTCCCGAGGGCCACCACGAGCTGTCTTTTCTGTGGGTAACCGACTTCCCCGCCTTCGAGGAGACCGCAAGCGGTCAACTCGTGCCGTCGCACCACCCTTTCACGGCCCCGGTAGATGTGGCCGCCATGCAAGAACAGCCCGCCGAGGCCGTGTCGCGGGCGTACGACCTTGTGGTCAATGGAATCGAGCTTGGGTCGGGAAGCATCCGGATACACGATCCCGAAGTCCAGAGCCGCGGTGTTCGAGATACTGGGCATCTCAGCCGACGACGCGGAGCGCCGCTTCGGATGGTTCCTGCGTGCGCTCCGTTACGGCGCCCCGCCGCATGGCGGTTTCGCCTTTGGGATCGACCGCTTGGTTGCCGTGCTGCGCGACGAGCCCAACATCAGGGAGGTGATGCCCTTCCCCAAGACCCAGACCGGCTCCGACCCTCTCACCGGCGCTCCGACCCCGGTCGAGGAAGAGCAGCTCACCGAGTTGGGTGTCAGACTGGCGCCCGTGAGACCCGACGCATGAAGGACCTCATCTCCATGCTGGACGACCATGCGACGACGGTCGCAGTGGTCGGCGCCACCGACAACGCGGCCAAATACGGCTCGGTGATCTATCGGGATATGAAGCGTAAGGGCTACAACGTCCTCGCTGTCAACCCCAACCGGGAAACGGTCGACGGGGATCGCTGCTACCCGGACCTCGCCTCGCTCCCCGAGGCGCCCGACATCATCGACTTGGTGGTCCCCGGCTGGGTTGGCATCGAGGTGGCTCGCCAGGCACTGGCGCTGGGTCACATGGGGGTGTGGGTTCAGCCGGGCGCCGACTCGCCTCAGCTGATCGACTTCCTCCAACAGAATGGCTTCGACTATCTGGCCGACGCCTGCATCATGGTCGAGTCCCGCGGCATGGCCCGCTGACCACCACCTGGCACTAGCTTTCTGCCATGGCCGACCTGTTCTCCGATCAGCGCGCCGCCCGGAGGATGGAGGCAGCACCATTGGCGGCGCGGATGCGCCCGCGAAGCCTCGACGAGGTAGTGGGTCAGCCTGCTCTGCTTCGGCCCGGCGCCGCCTTCCGACGTCTCGTCGAGTCCGGTCGCCCGCTTTCGATGATCCTCTGGGGTCCTCCAGGAACCGGGAAGACCACGCTGGCACGCCTGGTGGCGGAGCGGAGCAACGCCGTCTTCGAGGTGCTCTCGGCCACATCGGCCGGGGTCAAGGACGTGCGCGAGGTGTTGGCCGCGGCCAGGCACCGTCTCGAAGAGGACGGACGGCGCACGGTGCTCTTCATCGACGAGATCCACCGGTTCACCAAGAACCAGCAGGATGCCCTGCTACCTGCGGTCGAGGATGGGATCGTGGTGCTGGTCGGCGCCACCACTGAGAACCCCTTCTTCGAGGTGAACTCGCCGCTGATCTCCCGCTCCACACTCTTCCGGCTCGAACCGCTCGGTCCCGACGAGGTGACCGTCATCATCCAGCGGGCGCTTGCGGACACCGAGAGGGGAATGGGTGACTCGGGGCTCGACATCGACCCGGAGGCCATGCGAACACTGGCCGACAGGGTCGGGGGCGATGCCCGGCTGGCGCTGAACGCGCTCGAGGTGGCGGGAATGCTCGCCGGGTCCCGCTCGACATCGAAAGCGACGACATCGACGAGGCGCTCCGCAGGCGGGTGGTCCGCTACGACAAGACCGGTGACCAGCACTACGACATCATCTCCGCTTTTATCAAGAGCCTCCGCGGCTCAGACCCTGACGCCGCCCTCTACTGGCTCTTCACGATGCTCGAGGCGGGTGAGGATCCCGAGTTCATCGCCCGCCGCATGGTGGTCCTCGCCTCGGAGGATGTCGGGATGGCCGATCCCCTTTCCCTGCAGATCGCGGTCGCCGCTGCTCAGGCCCTCCAGTTCGTTGGTCTTCCCGAGGCCGCATACGCCCTCAGCCAAGCTGCGGTCCATCTCGCCCTGGCGCCCAAGTCGAACTCGATTGCTTCCGCCATGGGCGCCGCCAGGGAAGCGGTGGCGGCGACACCGGGTGCACAGGTCCCGCTCCACCTCAGGGGCACCGGGTACTGGGGGGCGCGCAAGCTGGGCCACGGGGTCGACTACCAGTACCCACACGCCTTCCCCGGTCATGTGATCTCCCAGGGCTATCTCCCAGAAGGCTCGGAAGACACCGTGCTCTACAGGCCCACTGCCCAAGGGGCCGAGGCTGCCGCCGCTGAGCGGCTATCGCGGATCGATGAGGTGCTGGACAAGCCACCGCGCCACGATCCTGGGGTCGATCGGGACGGCTGATGGGTGTCCGCGGCGCCCGTGTCCCCAAAGCACTCTGATGGGTGGTAGAACCGGGGGAACGGTGTCGACCGCAGGTCAACCATCGAGCCTCGCCCGCCGCTGGGTGTCATGGCCGCTGCAGGGGGTTGTCTGGGTGCACGCCCAGCTGCGGACCGCCCTCCGGAGGTTGGGCCTGGTGATGACCGGTCTCGGCACATTGCTGCGCGAGGCGGCGGCCGGGGTGCTCTTTGTCTCGCTGTGGATGGTGACCTTTGGGCTGATGTGGGGGATGGTTGCCGTCCTCCTCGGGGCGCTGATAGAGCAAGTGGCCGAGATGCTGCCACCCGGAGACGGCATCGAATTGGAGCCACGGCTGGCGGTTTGGCTCTGGATGGGTTTCCTCGTCGCCTACCCAGTGCGCTGGCTCGTTCTGCGGCTGTTGGCGCTGCGCCGTCCCGCGGCGCGGGCAGCGATGGGCCAAATGCTGTCCGGCCCGCTCCGCGTCTGGCACGGGCAGTGGTGCGCCGCCGGCGCTGATAGGACCATCGATGGCGCAGCCGCCTCGGGAGTCACTGCGGGCCTGGTCGCCCAGATGCGACGCGACGAGATCGCGTTGGAGAACGAGAGACGTCTCTGGCTGGCGGGACGGCGTAGCAGGGTGGAGCGTCATGAGGCACCAAAGCGACCTGTCACCCCGCCACCACTCCCGCTCCCCCGGACCCGCTCCGCCGGGTGGGCATTCGGACCGCCGGTCGAATTACCCGAGGGACCGCTGTTGACCATCGAGCCATTCGTCGGGTACCGCCGCTGGGTGGTCCGGCCGAGCAGCGTCGTTGGCGGCAGCAGCGCCGAGCCGGTGCTGGGGAGCGCCATCGTCGACTATCTCTGGCTGGAGCCCGAGGTCGTCGCCCGGTGCTGGCCCGGCAGGCGGAGCCGGTTCGACCCACTGACCCCGACCACGCACACCGCGCCGTCACTCGACTGCCGATGTGGGATCTATGCGTTGCGGGACCCAAGTGGAGTGGACTGGCCTCTCGATGCTGCGCTGTGCGTCGAGGGTGCGGTCGAACTGTCCGGAACCGTCCTCGAGGGGGAGCGTGGCTTTCGAGCGCAGCGAGCCAGGGTCGTCGGCCCGCTCGAGTTGCGAACCGTGTGCGAGCACGGTCTGAGGCGCCGGGCGGTACGCGAGTTGTGCCCGGCGGCACCGAAGGTTGGTGTCATCCGGTCGGATCGGTACGCGTTGGCATGTGAGAAGCACGCCGCAACGCTGCTGGCGGGGAGTGGCGAACCGGTCGAGCTTGCCGCCCTGTTGGAGATGGTGGCGGCGAAACTCGAAACGAGATATCGAGCGGCGTTGATCGGCGAAGGAGGCAGTTGGGAATGGACATAGGTCCCATCAAACGCGTCTGGGAGGTCGAACCGGTCGAGACACCGGCGGAGCCTGCACGGGTCGAGCCGAGCCCGCCGGAGCCGGATCGGGGCGAGCCTACGGAACCGCAAGAGCCGGCAGAGCCGGTGGAGCCGGCGGAGCCGGTCGAGCCCGTCCCCGAGCGGGAGCCGGTGCCAACGGCGCCCGGCCCTCCTCCCGACTGAACGATCGGGTCCGGGGAGGGCCAAGGGTCACCTCCTAGGCTGCGACCCGTGGACCCCGCCCTGGCCGAGAACATCATCGCCACGGCTGTCCTAGTCGTGATCACACTGGTGGCGTGGATGATCATCCGACGTACCGGCCGGACGGCGCTGATTCGGGTGGCGTCGCGCAGCGGGAAACCCGACACCGAGACGCGTGCCCTCACCTTGTGGGGTCTGCTCAGCCGACTCCTCCTCGTCGGTCTGAGCGTGTTCTTCGTATTCACGGCTGCGGCGATCTGGGGCGTCCCTCTCAGCGGGCTGGTGGCGGTGGGGTCGGCCGTGGGCGTCGCGCTCGGGCTGGGCGCCCAGACCCTGGTGAGGGACGTAATTGGCGGGTTCTTCATCCTCGCCGAGGGACAATATGCGATCGGTGATGTAGTCACGATCAGCAATGTCACCGGCGAGGTGCAACAGGTCCGTCCCAGGGTGACCGTGCTGCGCGACATCGACGGCAACGTGTATTACGTCCCCAACGGCTCGATCGTGGTATCCACCAACCAGAGCCAGGAATACGCCGACGTCGTGTTCGACATCGGCGTCGCATACGACACCGAGGTGGACCGTGTCTTCGAACTCGTCAAAGAGGAGCTCGACGCGTTCACCACCGATCCGGAATGGGCCGACAGGTTCATGGAGGAGGCGAGGGTGCTCGGCGTCGAGGAGTTGACCGAGTCCACCATGGTCGTGCGCAGCGTGGTCAAGGCGCGTCCCACCGAGCGTTGGACAGTGAAGCGCGAGGGGTATCGCCGGCTCAAGCTGGCGCTCGACAGGGCCGGTGTTCCGATCCACTCCATCTGACCTCGACCGGTAGCCTCGCCGGAGTGTTGAGAAGGATCTGGTGGTTCGGCGCCGGGGCGGCGGCAGGGGCCGGGGGCATGATGGTCGTGGTGCGCTCCGTCTGGCGCCGTCGTCCGCCGACCGCCACCGAGCTGGTCCAGGGAGCGGCGCTAACCGTGGCCGATGCCCTCTCCCTCGGGGGGAGGATGCTGCGCCGGCCACCTGCTACGGCACCGGGCGATCGGTAGCCGGTGCCACAACTCAGGGAGCGGGGCGACGACCCCCCGTTAACCTGTCGCCTCCCATGCAGAGCAGTCTCATACGCCAGAGGTTTCTTGACTTCTTTGCCGAGCGTGGCCACGAGGTCCGGCCCTCTGCGTCGCTGATCCCGGTCGACCCCACGCTGCTGCTCACCAACGCCGGGATGGTGCCCTTCAAGCCCTACTTCTTGGGCGAGGAGCAGCCGCCCTATGACCGGGCGGTCTCGGCGCAGAAGGTGGCCCGCACCGTCGACATCGAGGTCGTGGGCACGACGGTGCGCCATTTCACCTTCTTCGAGATGCTGGGGAACTTCAGCTTCGGCGACTACTTCAAGGAGCAGGCCATCCCGTGGGCCTACGAGCTCAGCACCGAGGTCCTCGGGCTCGACCCCGACCGGCTTTGGTTCACCGTTCACGAGAGCGACGACGAGGCGTCGGCCATTTGGCTCGACGTCGTCGGGGTCGACCCCGAGCGGTTACAGCGTCGGGACAGGGACAACTTCTGGCAGATGGGGGTCCCCGGACCGTGCGGCCCGTCCTCGGAGATTTTCTACGACCGCGGCCCCGAGCACGGCCCCGACGGCGGCCCGGTGGTGGACGAGGAGCGGTTCTGCGAGTTCTGGAACCTGGTCTTCATGCAGTTCATCCAGGATGAGCCCTACCACGTGATCGGCGACCTGCCCGCCAGGAGCATCGACACCGGGATGGGGCTGGAACGGGTGGCGATGCTGCTCCAGCGGGTGGGGAGCGTGTTCGAGACAGATGCTGTCTGGCCGGTGCTCCAGGCGGGCGCTGCGTACGCCGGTGCCCGCTACGGCGAGTCGCCCGACGTGGATGTGGCGCTGCGGATCCTGGCCGACCACGGCCGCTCGGTGACCATGCTCATCGCCGATGGTGTGGTCCCGTCGAACGACGGCCGCGGCTACGTCCTACGGCGGATCCTCCGCCGTGCGGTGCGGCACGCATGGCGGCTCGGGGGTGAAGGGCTGGTGATGCCCCGCCTGGTGCGGGCCACCGTCGAGGCGCTCGGATCGGGGCACCCCGAGTTGAGTCACAGCGAGCCATTCATCATCGACGTCGTCGAGCGGGAGGAGGCGCGATTTCGGCGCACCCTCGAGTCTGGGAGCGAGCTGTTGGATGCCGAGCTCGACCGGCTCCAACCCGGCGAAGAGGTCTCCGGCGTAACCGCCTTCAAGCTCCACGACACATACGGGTTCCCCATCGAGGTCACGAGGGAGGTGGCTGAAGAGCAGGGGCTCGGGGTCGATACGGAAGGGTTCGACCGTGAGATGCAAGCCCAGCGGGAGCGGGCTCGGGCCTCCTGGAAGGGCGGTGCCGCCGCCGGGGTGGCCGACACCTACCGGCGGTTGCTCGACGACACAGGCCCCACCGAGTTCCTCGGCTACCGCGACGAGGCGGCCCCCGGCCGAATACTCGCCTTGCTCCGCCAGGGAGAGGCGATGGAGCGGGCCGAGGAGGGTGACGAGGTCGAGGTGTTCGTCGACCGCACGCCGTTCTATGCCGAGGCCGGCGGGCAGGTCGGTGACACCGGGATGATCGAGACCGAAACGGGCACGCTGGAAGTGACCGACACGCAGGGACCGGTCCCGTCCCTCCACGGGCACAAGGCTCGGGTGACGCGGGGTTACGCCCAGGTCGGTCAGGAGGCGCAGCTTTCGATAGACAGCCCTCGCCGCGAGCGGATCCGCAAGAGCCATACCGGGACCCACATCCTCCACTGGTCGTTGCGCGACGTGGTCGGTGACCATGTCAGGCAAGCTGGATCGCTGGTCGAAGCGGGGAGGCTCCGCTTCGACTTCAGCCACTTCAAGGGGCTCGGCCCCGATGAGCTGGAGGAGGTCGAGCTGAGGGCGAACCGGCGCACCGTCGAGAACGCCGCCGTTTCGGATCGGGTGACCAGTAAGCAAGAGGCAGACCGGATCGGTGCTCTCGCCTTCTTTGGCGACAAGTACGGCGAGCAGGTCCGTGTGGTCCGGATCGGTGACTACTCGATCGAGTTGTGCGGTGGGACCCACACGCCAAGCGCCGGCCAGGTGGGGCCGCTGCTTGTGATCGGGGAATCGTCGATCGGGTCCAACCTGAGGCGCATCGAGGCGCTTTCGGGGGACGCGGCCTACGACTACATGGTTGGCGCCCGGCGCGCCCTGGCAGAGGCGGGGACGATGTTGCGGGCACGCCCCGACGAGGTACCGGAGCGGGTTCGAGCGCTCCAACAACGGGCCCGCCAGCTCGAGGAGCGGCTCGGGTCGCTGTCCGACAGGGAGCGGGCCGAGGACGCCGCCACGCTGGCAGCGGAGGCAGAGACGGTAGGCGAGAGGCAGCTGGTGGTGGCTGAGCGCCAGCTCGATCCGGGTGCGCTCCGTGCCCTGGCCCTAGCGGTAAGGGACCGGCTCAGGTCGGGGGCGGTAGTGCTCGGCAGCCGCCACAACGGAAAAGGGGCGCTGGTGGCTGCGGTCACCGCCGACCTCATGGACAGCGGGGTGTCGGCCGCCGACCTCGCCTCGGCCGGGGCTGGTCTGCTCGGTGGTGGTGGCAGCCGCGATCCCGAGCTATCCCAGGCGGGGGGGCCTCATGGTGAGAAGCTCACCGAGGCGCTCGAAGCGGCGCGCCATGCCGCCGGACGTGCCTTGGTCGCGTGACTGAGGCGCCGCAATCGAGCCCTGCGTCCCGTTGATGGGACGGATACTGGGACTCGACTCGGGGACGCGACGGATCGGCGTTGCGCTCTCCGACCCGCTGCACCTGATCGCCCAACCGCTCGAGGTGATCGCCGTCGCCGACTTCGATTCCAGGCTCCGCGCGCTCATCTCCGAGCACGATGTCGAACGTGTCGTGGTTGGGCTCCCCATCTCGCTCTCCGGAAACGAGGGGCAGGCGGCGGAGAGCGCCAAGCGTTTGGCCGAGCGAGTCCTGGCCATGACCGGGCTCCCGGTTGAGCTGTGCGATGAGCGCTTCACGACCCGCACCGCCGAGGAGGCGCTGATCTCCGCCGGGGTGGCGAGACGTGCACGTCGTGGGATGGTCGATAAAGTGGCCGCCTCCGTGATGCTGCAGCACTACCTGGACGCGCCCCAATCGGGAGGGGACGGGGCTTGAGGCCAGCCCGGTATTCACCATGACCCTTGGACATCCACCCGAAGTCGAAACCGAGCCGACACCGCCAGAACCGGCGCCATCGGGTCTGCGCCGCATCATCGGTGTGATCGTCGCATTGGCTGCGGTCACCGCGGTGGTTTTGTTCGGTGCGCCGTTCTTGGCTCGGCTCGTGGGTGGGTCGGGAGCAACCTCGACAACCGTTGCTCCGCCTGGGCAAGACGTGGCGTTCGTCGTCGCACCCGGGTCGAGCGCCGCTGCCATTGGCTCCCGGCTTGAGCGGGCCGGGGTGGTCACCGCCGATGAGTTCGCCGCCGCGGTGGCCGACGCCAACGCCGCCGAGGCGCTCCAGGCCGGCGAGTATGAGCTCGAGACCGGAATGAGCGGTCCCGACGTGGTCACCGTGCTGCGCGAGGGCCCCGACGTCGGCCCGACCACACGGGTGACCATCCCCGAAGGGCTTCGTGTCGTCGAAATACTCGATCTCCTCGCCGAGGAGCTGGAGATGCCCCGCGACGACCTCGAGCGGGCGCTGCTGACCGGAGAGGTGTCCACTTCGCTGGCGCCCGGCGACACCCCGACCACGATCGAGGGGTGGGAAGGGCTGCTCTTCCCGGCGACCTACGAGATCCCTGACGACGCCGATCCTGCCGCGGCGTTGCAGATGCTGTCGGACACGGCCGCCGACCGGGTGGACGAGGTCGACTGGTCGGCGCTCGAGGCAGCCGGGCTCAGCAGGTACGAGGGGTTGGTGATCGCCTCCCTGGTCGAGGCCGAGGCGCGGGTAGATGGCGATCGACGCCGCATCTCCAGCGTGATCCGCAACCGCCTCGACGAAGGGATGCGGCTCGACATCGACGCCACCGTCCTCTACGCCGTGGGGAAGAGGGGCGGTCTCACCTCGGAAGATCTGGAGGTCGACTCGCCCTACAACACTCGGGTGGTGGCCGGTCTGCCGCCAACGCCGATTTCGGCCCCGGGCTCGGCCTCGCTCGCCGCCGCGGCGCGCCCGGCCAACACCGACTTTCTCTACTACGTAGTCACCAACAAGCGCGGGCGTCACACTTTCACCGACGATTACGACGAATTCCTGAGCCTCAAGGCACAAGCGCAGGAAGACGGGCTGATCCCATAGCTGAGCGGAACGGTGTCGGAGGGCACTCCTCCTGGCTACGGCTGGTAGTGCTGGGTGACCCGGTGTCACACTCCCTATCCCCGGCAATTCAGGCGGCGGCTCTCGCCGCTGCGGGGATCTCCGGTGAATACGCCGCACGTCGGGTGGATTCCGAAGGGATGCGCCGAGCCGTCGCCGAGATACGTGACGGCGTTCTCTCCGGCGCCAACGTCACCATGCCGCACAAGGGATTGGCGGCTGACCTGGCCGATCGCCTGGAGCCGCGAGCGATGCGGGCGCGCTCGGTCAACACTCTCTGGAGCGAGGAGAGGTCGGTGCTGGGCGATAGCACCGACATCGACGGTGTGGTCACTGCCTGGGGATGGGCAGGTCTCCCCGAGGACGCCCCCGTCTTGGTGCTCGGGTCGGGTGGCGCCGCTGCCGCAGCGATCCTGGCCCTCGAAGGCAGGCAACTCACCGTGGCGGCACGGAGACCAGAGCGGGCCGAGGAGTTGCTTGCCACGCTCGGTGTCGATGCCCGGGTCGCGCCGCTCGATGCTCCTTGCCACGGCGCGGTGGTGGTCAACGCCACCCCGATCGGGATGCACGGGGAGGCGCTCCCCGTGGAGGTGGTGACCGCCGCCTCGGGTCTGTTCGATATGGCCTACGGGTCGGGGCCGACCCCGGCCGTGCAACTTGCCCGCCGGCTCGGGCTGCCGGTTGCCGAGGGGCCCGACATGCTGCTCGCCCAGGCCGCAGCAAGCTTCACCATATGGACAGGCATCGATCCGCCTCTCGATGAGATGCGGGCCGCCCTGGTCGCCGGAATGGGGCGATCGTGATGATTCTCCTCACCGTCTTTGTCGGGTTGGCCGGGATCGGTGCCGGGTGGCTGGCCACCGCGGTGGCGCACCGGGTGCCACTCGACCAGGAGTTGGGCACTCCCTGGGTGCGATGCCCCCAGTGCGGGGTCCCGGCCACCGGGCTCGATCGCTTCCCGCTGATCTCATACCTGCGTCTGGGCGGCAAGTGTCGCGAGTGCGGCGCCGCCATCAGCCCCCGCTACCCGGTGGTCGAGGTACTCACCGGCGCCCTCTTCGCCGGAGCGGCGCTGCTCATCGGGTTCCAGTGGGTGCTCCCCGCCTATCTCTGGTTCGTGGCGGTGACCATGACGTTGGTGCTCACCGATCTCGACCACCAGCGGATTCCCAACCGGATCCTCTATCCGGGCACCGCCATCGCGGTGGTGTTGCTGGCCGCGGGGGCCGCCGGGGACGGGCAGATTGAGAACATCCCCATGGCGCTGCTCGCTGGTGCCATCTACCTGGTCGTGATGCTCCTCCTCTCGCTTCTCACCAGGGGCGGCTTTGGCATGGGAGACGTCAAACTCGCCTTCCTGCTGGGTGTCTTCCTCGGCTATCCGGCTTGGCACTACCTGGTATGGGGGACGGCGCTCGGGTTCCTGGTCGGGTCGGTTGCCGCCGTCGTGCTCCTCGTCACTCGGAGACGGGGGCGTCGCGACCCCTTCCCCTTTGGCCCGGCGATGGTGGTGGGGGCGTGGTTGGCGATGCCCCTGACTCCTTGGCTCACCACGCTTGCTGTCGGTGGTTGAAGTCAACCGATGTCGATGACCAGATCCTCGATGGCGAGGTCGATCACGAGCCGTGAATCTCGGATCCTGGCGTCCTCGAGGCGGACACCATCGGGAAGCTCGGGCAGCGTCAACCGGATCGGCCCCAACCCAAGTGACTCGAGCTGGTCGGCTGTCACCAGGACCTCGCCGTCCACCACCCTTACGGCGGCGTCGACTCCAATCGCGGGGAGCGCCTCGAGCTCGAGCCGAAGCCGATCCCCTTCCAGCGCCGCCGAAACCGGCAGGTCGAAGGAGCCCACCACCTCGGCCAACTGGTCCGACGTCATCACGAGCCGCCCGTTTCCCCCCTCCGCCACCGCTTCTCCCTCGCCGTCGATCAGGTCGAGTGGATCGAATGTCACATCGCTCAGGGTGAGGTCGATCGTTTCGACCGGGTAGCCCTGCAGCCGGAAGGTCGTTCCGCTCAACTCGACCTCGGGGATCCGCCCGCTGGCGGCGGCCACGACCATTGGAGCGCCTTCGAAACTCACCTGGGGGCGCTCGTCGAGGGCGAACTCCTCCCTTGTCGCCGTGGCCACGGCGTCCTCGGCGGCGGGGCGCGCCCAGAGCTCCGCCGCGACGAGCAACAAGGCGGCGAGGGCGAGCAGAGCGAGCAGCCAGCGGAGCACGGGAGCGGCACGGTACCTCCGAGGTTTGGTTAGGGGACCCACCATCGGTGCCGATACCATCGGTGCCATGATCCGATTTCTCACAGCAGGCGAGTCCCACGGCCCTGCCCTCGTCGCCGTGGTCGAGGGCCTTCCCGCCGGCCTCACCTTCTCGCGCGAGGAGCTCGCCGCCGAGTTGGCCAGGCGCCGGCTCGGTTTTGGGCGCGGTGCCCGACAGCGGATCGAACGGGACGAGGTCGAGGTGCTCGGGGGGATCAGACACGGGAGGACGCTGGGGAGCCCGGTTGCCGTCTTGATCCGCAACACCGAATGGCCCCGCTGGCAGCAAGAGATGGACCCCGACCCCGGCGAGCCGAAGCGGGCGATGACCACGCCGCGTCCCGGGCACGCCGACCTCGTTGGCATGATCAAGTACGACACCCACGACGCCAGGGACGTCTTGGAACGTGCCTCGGCGCGCGAGACCGCTGCCCGCACGATCGTCGGCTATCTGTGCAAGCGGCTACTGGCTGAGTTGGACGTGGCGGTCCTCAGCCACGTCGTCGCCATTGGAAAGGTGGAGGCGCCCGCCAGCCCGCTTCCCACACCAGCCGATCTCGCCGCCATCGACGAATCGCCCGTGCGGGTGTTCCATGCCGAGGTCGAAGAGGCGATGATCGGCGAAGTGCAGTCGGCCAAGGACGACCGCGACACACTGGGTGGCGTCGTCGAGGTGCTCGCCTACGGAGTGCCCGCCGGTGTCGGAAGCCATGTCCATTGGGACCGCAAGCTCGACGCCCGGCTTGCCGAGGCGCTGATGTCGATCCAGGCGATAAAGGCAGTCGAGATCGGTGATGGGGTGGAGTCGTCGCGGCGGCGGGGCTCGGTGGCCCACGACGAGATCTTCTGGTCCGATGGCGGTTTCGTCCGACAGACCGATCGCGCCGGCGGGACCGAGGGCGGGATGACCACCGGGCAGCCCCTTCGGGTGAGGGCGGCGATGAAGCCCATCTCCACCGTGATGAAGTCGCTCCGCTCGGTTGACGTGGTCAGCAAGGAGGAGGAGCGGGCCTTCTTCGAGCGGTCCGACACCTGCGCCGTCCCCGCGGCTGGGGTGGTCGCCGAACAGATGGTGGCTTTTGTCCTCGCCGACGAGATGGTGCGGATGCTGGGCGGCGACACCGTCTCCGACCTGCGGACCGCGGCCGAGGCTTACCGCCGGCGTGTCCACAGCTTCTGACAAGCCCCCGGTATCGGGGCACCTCTGGCTGGTCGGGATGATGGGCTCGGGGAAGACCACGGTGGGCAGAGCGGTGGCGAACCGGCTCGGGATGGACTTTCTCGATGTAGACGCCGAAGTGGAGAGGGTCGCCGGCCAAACCGTCGCCCAACTCTTCTCGGCGGGTGAACCAGAGTTCCGGCGCCGCGAGTCGGCGGTCGTCACCTCGGTCGCCGGGATGGCTCCTCCTCTGGTGGTGGCGGCGGGCGGTGGGTGCGTCGTCGACCCGGAGAACCGAGAGGCGATGCGGCGGAGCGGGTCGGTTGTCTGGCTGCGCGCCGACCCCGAGGAACTGGTCGCCCGGATCGGGCCCGACCCTGGTCGTCCTCTGTTGGCGGGGGGACCGCCGGGGGACCGGCTGGCCCAGTTGCTAGAGGAGAGGGCCGACGCATACGAAGACGCGGCCAGCGCCCAGGTGGAGACCAAGGGGCGGAGCCTCGACGATGTGGTTGACGAGGTGGTGCGGTGCTGGACCGAATCCTGATCCCGGAAGGCGAAGCCGTGGTGGGGCGGGGGGTGGTCGATGGCGGGCCCATCCTCCCCGACCGCCCCGGGCGCGCCAAGGCGGCGGTGCTCACCCAACCTGGTGCCGTGATGCACGCTCAGCGGGTGGTCGGATCGCTGGCGGTCGGCGGGGTCGAAGCCGACATGCGGGTCCTTCCCGACAGGGATGCCGCCAAGTCGATCGAGGTCCTCGCCGAGGTTTATCGCTGGCTTGCCGAATTCGGGATCGGAAGGCACGACACCATCGTCGGTGTTGGTGGCGGGGCGGTGACGGACCTCGCCGGGTTCGCCGCCGCCACCTGGTTGCGGGGTGTCGAGTCCGTCCTGGTCCCGACAACGCTGCTCGCCGCGGTGGACGCATCGATCGGTGGCAAAACCGGGATCAACATCGGTGGGAAAAACCTGGTCGGCGCCTTCTGGCACCCGAAGGTGGTTCTCGTCGATATCGACGTGTTGGATCGGCTTCCCGAGCCGGTGAGGCGCGAGGGACTGGCAGAGGCGTTGAAGGCGGGCCTGATCGCCGACCCAGGTCTGGTCGACCTATTCGAAGAGCACGGTGAGGCTGCCCCGCTCGACCTGGTCGTACCGGCAGCCATCAGGGTCAAGGCCGATGTGGTCCTGGCGGATCCACGAGAGAGCGGGCGGCGCGCCATCCTCAACTACGGACACACAATTGGTCACGGTATTGAGATCGTCGGTGGGATGAGCCACGGTCATGCGGTGGCGGTGGGGATGGTGGCGGCTGCCCGGGCATCGGCGCTGCGGTTCGGTTTCTCCGAGGAGACCCGACAGAACGACCTGATCGCATCGCTGGGGCTGCCTACCACGTCCCCACCAGTGGACGGTTCCTCGGTGCGCCTCTTGCTCCAACAAGACAAGAAGCGTGACGCCGCCGGTCTCCGCATGGTCCTTCTACACGAGATCGGCCATCCCGAGGTGACCCACGTCGACTCCGACCTGGTCGATCAAGCCCTAGCCGCGGTAGGGGTGGGGTGAGTCGAGCTCTCATCCTCTACTGTCCGGCTGGCATGTTCCGTCTCCCGTCTTCCGTCTTCCGACCTTGATTTCCACCAACGACATCCGGCCCGGGCATGGCGCTCGACCTCCCCGACGGCCTCTTCCAGGTGGTCGATTGGGAGCACGTCAAGCCAGGAAAGGGACGCGCCTTCGTCCGGATGCGGATCAAGAATCTCACCACCGGCCAGGTTCTCGACAAGACCTTCCGAGCCGATGAGGACGTCCCGAGGGCGATCATCGAGCGCAAGGACCACCAGTACCTGTATCGCGACGACCTCGGCTTTCACTTCATGGACCTGGAGAGCTTCAGCCAGTTCGCCATTTCCGCAGGCGAGGTCGGCGGGATGTCCGACTACCTCACCGAGGGGATGACCGCGGTGCTCGCTATGCACGATGGGCGGGCCGATAGGTGTCGAGCTCCCGGCGGCGGTCGAGCTCGAGGTCACCCACGCCGAGCCGGGAGTGAAAGGCGACCGCGTCTCCGGGGCGACCAAGCCGGTCACGCTTTCGACCGGGCTGGTGGTCCAGGTGCCGCTCTTCGTCGAGCAAGGTGACACCATCAGGGTGGACACGCGCTCGGGCGACTACCTAACCCGGGTGTGACCCGGTCGGGCCCCGAGGCGCGGGAACTGGCGCTCGAGGCGCTCTACCAGGCCGATCAGCGCGGGCTGCTGGCCGGGGACGCGGTGGCCGGACTGCCCGCCCGGGCAGCCCGATTGGTGAGGGGCGTCCTGGAGCAGAGGTCCGAGCTCGACCGGGCGATAGATCGCGCCTCGACGGGATGGCGGGTGGAGAGGATGCCGGTGGTGGACCGGGCGGTGCTCCGACTGGCCCTCTACGAGTTGCGCAACCAGCCGTCCACGCCGACTGCGGTGGTCATAAACGAGGCGGTCGAACTGGCGAAGACCTACTCAACCGAGCGCAGCGGCCGCTTTGTCAACGGGGTCCTCTCCAAGCTGGCACTGGAGGAGCGCTCCGCGGACCACCAGGCTTGACCATTTCTTCGTCTTCCGTCTTCCGTCTTCCGTCTGCGGTCTCTGCTAGCGTCGCCTCGCCCTTTAAGCCCGGTCCTGTGAGGCCGGAAAGGAGAAGGCCATGACCAGGGTCATGGAAGAAGGTGACGTACGGCGCGCCCTGCGCCGGATCGCCCACGAGATCGTGGAGCGCAACCGGGGTGGCGAGAACGTCGTCCTGGTCGGCATCCACACGCTGGGGGTCCCACTCGCCGAGGCGATCGCCGCTGCCATCGACGAGTTCGAAGCCGTCAAGGTCCCGGTTGGCGAGCTCGACATCGGGCTCTACCGCGACGATCTCCATCGCCGTCCGATCCACCGTCTCGGCAGGACGATGGTCCCCGTGGACGTGACCGGGCAGACGGTGGTCCTCGTCGACGACGTGCTCCACACCGGCCGGACGGTGAGAGCGGCGCTCGATGCCCTGCTCGACTTGGGGAGACCCGAACGAATCGAGCTTGCGGTGCTCGTGGACCGTGGGCATCGCCAGCTGCCATTGCGTGCCGATTACGTGGGGAAGAACCTCCCGACATCGAGCGACGAGCGTGTCGTTGTCCGCTTCGGTGGTGACGACGGGGTCTGGATCGAGCACTTGTGACCACCACCCACCTCCTCACCCTCGACGGTATGGAGCGGTCCGACATCGAGGATCTGCTCGATCTGGCCGACGAGTTCGTCGAGGTGCTCGCCCGCGACATTCCAAAGGTGCCCGCGCTACGCGGCAAGATCGTGGCGACCCTCTTCTTCGAGCCGTCGACCCGGACGAGGCTGTCGTTCGAGGCGGCGGCCAAGGCCCTGTCCGCCGACACGATGAGCTTCGCCCCGGGCACCTCGGCTGTCACCAAGGGGGAGAGCCTCAAGGACACGGTTCAGACGCTGGAGGCGATGGGCGCCGACCTGATGGTGGTGCGCCACGAAGCGACCGGGGCAGCATGGAGGGTCGCCTCGTGGGTCGGGGTCCCCGTGGTCAATGGCGGCGATGGGGCCCACCAGCACCCAACCCAGGGACTGCTCGATGCCCTCACCCTCAGGCACCGCTTTGGCAAGCTCGACGGACTGCAGATGGCGGTGGTGGGCGACATACGCCACTCGCGGGTGGCTCGGTCGCTGATCTCCGCCTGCACCACGCTCGGCGCCCGGGTCACCCTGGTGGGGCCCCCAACGCTTCTGCCGCTCGACATGACCGGGTGGCCAGTCGAGATGTCCGGGTCGCTCGACGAAGTGATCGGTGACCTCGACGCCATCTACATGCTGCGCGTCCAAGCGGAGCGCGGGGGCAGTTCGATGTTCCCCTCACTTCCCGAGTACGTCGCCAGGTTCGGGATGGACCGGGCGCGTTTCGAACGTCTCCGTCCCGATGCGGTGGTTCTCCACCCCGGCCCGATCAACCGCGGGATCGAACTTTCCCCAGAGGTGGCGGACGACCAGCGCTCGCTGATCCTCCCCCAAGTTGCGAACGGGGTGGCGGTGCGGATGGCGGTGCTCTTCCGGTTGTTGGGGGACCGCAGTGGCTGACCTGGTGCTGAGAGGGGGGACCGTCTTTGGGCCAGAGGGCGCCGTCACCGCCGACGTCGCTGTCAGCGGGACCCAAGTGACGCGCCGTTGAGCCCGGGATCGACGCCGAGAACGCCATAGACGTCACCGGGTGCTGGGTAGGTCCCGGACTGGTCGACCTGCACACCCATCTCCGCCAGCCGGGTCAGGAGTGGAAGGAGGACATCGCCTCAGGTTCGTCCGCCGCCGCCGCCGGGGGGTTCACCGCCCTGGTGGCGATGCCCAACACCGACCCCCCGATCGACAGCGGGCACCTCGCCCGCTACGTAGCGGAGCGGGGATTCAACGGCGGGCTGGCCGAGGTGATGCCGGCTGGTTGCATCACCCTTGGGCGGCGCGGCGAGGTGCTTGCGCATCTCGACGAGTTGTGGGAGGCCGGGGTCCGCATCTTCACCGACGACGGGGACACGGTGAGCGACGCCGGGTTGCTGCGGCGCGCCATGGAGTACCTCGGTTCGCTGACCACCGACGACGACGCGGTAGTGGTGGCGCAACACGCCGAGGATGCCGGCCTGGCACGAGGTGGGCACATGCACGAGGGATCGGTGTCGTCACGTCTCGGTATGCGCGGGATACCGGCATTGGCCGAGGAGGTGGTGGTGAGCCGGGACCTGGCACTGGTGCAGCTCACCGGATGCCGTTACCACTGCCAGCACGTCTCCACAGCTGCGACGGTCGAGTTGATCCGCAGTGCGAAGCGCGCCGGGCTCCCGGTGACCGCCGAGGTCACCCCGCACCATCTCACTCTCGACCACGGAGCGGTGCTTTCGATGGATCCCCGCTACAAGATGTACCCCCCGCTCCGCACCCCCGAGGACGCCGCGGCTCTGCGTGAAGCGCTGGCCGACGGCACCATCGACGCCGTCGCCACCGATCATGCCCCCCACGCCTCGCACGAGACCGAGGTGCCCTTCGAGGAGGCACCAAGGGGCGTCATCGGGTTGGAGACCGCCGCCGCGGTCGTGCTCACCGCGACCGATCTCGACCCGGTGACCTTCTTCGAGCGGATGGCGGTGGCGCCGGCGCGGATAGCCGGGTTGGCCGAGCAGGGACGGTGGGTGGAGCCAGGGGCCCCGGCCAACCTGGTGGTCTTCGACCCGGAGTCGAGGTGGACAGTCGATCGGTTCAAATCGAAGGCTCGGAACTCCCCGTTCATCGGCACCGAGTTGCGGGGCCGGGTCCTGGCGACCGTCTTCAACGGCCGAGTGACCTTTCAAACGGAGCGTGCCCTCCGATGACCCGGCCGTCCGCCGTCCGCCGTCTCCGGCCTCCTCGTCACCGCCGACGGCACCGCGTTCGCCGGGACCTCGGTCGGGGCGCCCGGCGTGGCGGTGGGGGAGGTGGTCTTCAACACGACCATGACCGGCTACCAGGAGGTACTCACCGATCCCTCCTACTCCGGGCAGGTGGTGGTCATGACCATGCCGCACATCGGCAACTACGGGGTCAACGCAGAGGACGACCAGGCACCGCGTCCGCTGGCGAAGGCCATGGTCACACGCTCGATGTCGCGGTACCACGCATCGTGGCGGGCCGAGGGCGGGTTGCCGAATTGGCTATCCGACCGCGGCGTGGTCGCCCTGACCGATGTCGATACAAGACGGCTGACCCGGTATATCCGCAGCGAAGGGGCGATGCCGGTGGCCGTCGGGAGCGGTGTCGGAGCCGCCGAGTTGGAGTCGATCGCAGCAGGCGCTCCGACCATGACGGGGCAGGAACTGGCGACGACGGCAGGTCACGCCACCGGCTACCACGTGGAGGCGAATGGGGTCCGAATCGGTCGGGTGGTGGCGGTCGACCTGGGGATGAAGCGGGCGATTCTCGACCAGCTCTCCGACCGAGGTCTGGAGATCGAGGTGGTCCCCGCCGCGGCTACTGCATCGGACATCCTGGCATTGCGTCCCGACGGCGTGTTCGTGTCCAACGGGCCGGGCGACCCCGAACCCCTGACCGGCACAGTCTCGACAATCAAAGGCCTGCTCGGCAGGGTGCCGTTGTTCGGGATCTGCCTCGGCCATCAGGTGCTTGGTCTGGCGATCGGGGCTCGGACCTTCAAACTCCCCTTCGGTCACCATGGCGGGAACCACCCGGTGCGGCGGCTGGGCGACGGCGGCATCGAGGTCACATCGCAGAACCACGGGTTCGCCGTCGATCTCTGGTCGCTGGCCGGCCGGGATGCCCCCACGAGACAGGGTCTGCCCACTGCCGACCTGCTGCCTGATGAGGTGATGAGCACTGTCGGCCGGGTTCGCCCGACTCACCAGAACCTCAACGACGGCACCCTCGAGGGACTCGCCTGTCTCGACGTTCCCGCCTTCTCGGTTCAGTACCACCCCGAAGCCGCCCCCGGCCCTCACGACGCCCGCTACCTGTTCGATGAGTTCATCCAGCTCATGGGGCTTTCAGCCCCATGAGCGTTCTGGGTTTTGGGTTCTGGGTTTTGGGTTCTTCGGGTCACGGAGCGCTCGGGGATCCCCGGACTCGTCCTGAGTTCCGGATTTCAACCCAGAACCCATCACTCATAACCCAAAACCGCGAGGGCCTGAAGTGCCTAGGCGCCAGGACCTCCACTCCATCCTCCTCATCGGGTCGGGGCCGATCGTGATCGGGCAGGCGTGCGAGTTCGACTACTCGGGGACACAGGCGGCCAAGGTGCTGCGCAGCAGCGGCTACCGGGTGGTGCTGGTCAACTCCAACCCGGCGACGATCATGACCGATCCCGAGTTCGCCGACGCCACCTATCTCGAGCCGATCATCCCCGAGGTGGTGGCGCGGATCATCGAGCGGGAACGGCCCGATGCGCTCCTCCCCACGCTCGGCGGGCAGACCGCCCTCAACTGCACGGTGGAGCTGGCGAAGTCGGGAGTGCTCGACCAGTACGGGGTCGAGGTGCTCGGCGCCAGCATCGATGCGATCGACGCCGCCGAGGACAGGGGCCGGTTCAAGCAGGTGATGGAGGCCGCCGGGCTGGAGACGCCACGGGCGGTGTACGCCCGATCCATGGCAGAGGCGGTGCGCGCCGCTCGCCAGATCGACTACCCGGTGATGATCCGGCCGTCGTTCATTCTCGGAGGTGGCGGGACGGGCATCGCCGCAGACGAGGACCAGTTCCTCCACATGGCGAATCACGGGCTGGCCACCTCCCCGGTGGGCGAGATCCTGGTCGAGGAGTCGGTGGTCGGGTGGAAGGAGTTCGAGCTGGAGGTGATGAGGGACCGAGCGGACAACGCAGTCATCGTCTGCTCGATCGAGAACCTCGACCCGATGGGGGTGCACACCGGGGACTCGATCACGGTCGCCCCCATCCAGACGCTCTCCGACCCGGAGTACCAGGCGATGCGCGACGAGGCGATCACCTGCCTACGCGCCATCGGGGTGGAAACGGGCGGGTCGAACGTCCAGTTCGCCGTGGATCCGGCGACCGGCCGGAGGCTGGTGATCGAGGTGAACCCGAGGGTGTCGCGCTCGTCTGCTCTCGCCTCGAAGGCCACGGGGTTCCCCATCGCCAAGATCGCCGCCCTGCTCGCCGTCGGCTGCACACTCGACGAGATCACCAACGACATCACCGGCGCCACTCCGGCCTCCTTCGAGCCGGCGCTCGACTACGTGGTGGTGAAGGTGCCCCGGTTCGACTTCGCCAAGTTCCCGGCGGCGCCACCTGTGCTCGGCACGACGATGCGGTCGGTGGGCGAGGCGATGGCGATCGGGAGGACGTTCCCCGAGGCTTTGCAAAAGGCGTTGCGGAGTCTGGAGACGGGGCGGGCCGGGCTCAACGCCGACCCCGGCGAAGCGGCGCTGACCGAGTTGGATGAGGGCGATCTCGACGACGCACTGACCACCCCCACTCCCGACCGCGTTTACGCCGTCGGGGAGGCCCTCCGTCGTGGTCGTCCGGTCGAGGAGGTCGCGGCGGCGAGCCGGTACGACCCGTGGTTCGTCCACGAGATCGGCGAGATCGTCGGTTTGCGAGCTCTGCTCGAAGCATCGAGCCCCGACCCCGGGCTCATTGCCCAGGCGAAGAGGAGCGGGTTCTCCGACCGCCAACTCGCTCACATCTGGGAGACCACCGAGGAGGACATGTCCGAGCTGAGACGGTCGGCGTGCCGTCGAGCCGACCTTCAAGACCGTCGATACCTGCGCCGCCGAATTCGAGGCGTTCACCCCCTACATGTACAGCACCTACGAGGAAGAGGACGAGGTGCCGCCGCCGGAGCGTCCCCGGGTGATGGTTCTCGGCTCGGGACCCAACCGGATAGGGCAGGGAATCGAGTTCGACTACTGCTGCGTCCACGCCGCCTTTGCTCTGAGGGACGCCGGGTACGAGACGATCATGGTCAATTGCAACCCCGAGACCGTCTCCACCGATTACGACACCTCCGACCGGCTCTATTTCGAGCCGCTCACCGCAGAGGACGTACTCGAGGTGGCGAGGGTGGAGCGACCCGATGCGGTGGTGGTGCAATTGGGGGGGCAGACCCCGCTCAAGCTGGCGAGACGCCTGGAGTCGGCCGGTCTCAAAATCGCCGGCACCTCGCCCGAGTCGATCGACATCGCCGAGGACCGGGAGCGCTTCGCCGAGTTGTGCCACGAGCTCGGGGTCAGGCAGCCGCCGCACGGGACCGCTCTGAGCCGCTTCCAGGCCGAGGAGGTGATCGACCGGATCGGCTTCCCCGTATTGGTCCGGCCTTCGTACGTCCTCGGGGGACGGGCGATGCGGGTCGTCTACAGCTACGACGAGTTGGCCGACGCCCTCGGTGAGATCGAGCGGGAGTCCGACCTCGAGTTCGGCGATGCCCCATTGCTCATCGACCGATTCCTCGAGGCCGCCACTGAGGTAGACGTGGATGCCGTCTTCGACGGCCACGAGCTACTGGTCGGCGGGGTGATGGAGCATGTGGAGGAGGCCGGGGTCCACTCCGGAGACTCGGCCTGCGTCGTTCCTCCCCCGACGCTATCCGAGGAGGCGCACAAGTCGATCCTGCGCGCCACGGAGGACTTGGCCCGAGCCCTCGATGTAAGGGGCTTGATCAACATCCAGTTCGCCGTCAAGGGCGACGACGCCTTCGTGCTCGAGGCCAACCCGCGGGCTTCGCGGACCGTCCCCTTCATCTCCAAGGCGAGCGGGATACCGCTGGCCAAGGTGGCGGCGCGGGTGATGCTCGGTTCCACTCTCGCCGAGTTGAGGACCGACGGTGTGCTTCCCGCCCCGACATCGGAGTCGTTCGTGGCGGTCAAGGAAGCGGTTATGCCGTGGGACCGGTTCCCCGAGCAGGACAGCGTGCTGGGGCCGGAGATGCGCGCCACCGGCGAGGTGATGGGGGTGGGGGCGGACGCCGGGGTGGCGTACGCCAAGGCGCTGCTCGGTGCCGGTCACCGGCTTCCGTCGGGCGGGACCGTCCTCATCACGTTGAGCGATCGAGACAAGCCCATGGGCCTGGCGGTGGCGCAGGCATTCACCATGCTCGGTTTCCGGCTGGTCGCAACCCGCGGCACGGCCCGTTACCTGACCCACCACGCCGTCCCCGCCGAACTGGTCAACAAGGTGGGGGAGGGTCCCTTGGACACGGTGGCGCGGATCGAAGCGGGGGAAGTCGATCTCGTCATCAACACGCCCCGCGGCGGACGGGCACGCAGCGACGGCCGGGTCATCCGCCATGCCGCTCGGAGCCGGAAGGTCCCATGCGTAACCACCATCCAGGGCGCCCTCGCCGTGGCCCGCAGCCTCCGCGCCGGGAACGATGCGATCACGGCGCCGAGGAGCCTGCAGGAGTGGCTGGCGGGTGAGGAATAGGTCAACGGCGATCCGTCCCCCCGCAGGGGAAGGCCCGCTGCGCAGCAGCGGGTAGGGGGGCTACCGAACTCCCAACGGTGGTCGGGCTGTCGGATTTCAGTCGGAAGACGGAAGACGGAAGACGGAAGGAGTCACCCCCTCCGCTCGCTGCGCTCGCGCCTCCCCCTCACCGGGGGAGGCGGGGATCGGCTCCCCCTCCCGGTGAGGGAGGGGGTTGGGGGGAGGGTGATTGCCGCCGCTAGCCCCAGTCACCCCTTCCGCTCGCTGCGCTCGCGCCTCCCCCTCACCGGGGGAGGCGGCAGCCTCACCACATGGACCTGACCAGCACACTCGGCCCGGTCACGCTGCGGACCCCGTTGATCGCGGCTTCGGGGACGGTGGGTGCGGTCGATGATTGGGTGAAGGTGGGGGCGCCGGAGGCGTTCGGGGCGGCGGTGGCCAAGTCGGTGAGCGCCGACCCGTGGCCGGGCCGTCCTCCGCCACGTCTGGCGCCGGTCGGTGCGGGGATGCTCAACGGGATCGGGATCCAGAACCCGGGGATCGATGCCTGGACAACGGAGCACGGTGGCCGTCTCCCAGGGCTGGGGGTGCCGGTGTGGGGGTCGGCGGTGGGGCGGTCGCCCGAGGAGTACGCCGTGGTGGCCAAGGGTCTGTCCGAAGCCGGTGTCGGCTCCATCGAGGTCAACCTCTCCTGCCCCAACCTCGAGGATGGCCGGATGTTCGCCCTCGACGCGGGTGCGACCGCCCGGGTCGTGAGTGCGACTCGCTCGGCGGTGGATATCCCGTTGGGGGCCAAGCTCTCACCCAACGCCGAGGACATCGCAGATGTCGCCCGGGCCGCAATCGACTCTGGCGCCGATTGGCTGGTGCTGACCAACACGGTGTGGGGGGCGGCCATCGATCTGAACACCCGCAAGCCGGTCCTCTCCGGCGGGATCGGGGGTTACTCGGGCCCACCGCTCAAACCGATCGCGCTCCGATGCGTGCTCGAGGTTCGGAAGGCGCTGCCCGCCGTGCCCATCGTCGGATGCGGCGGGGTGACCACCGGCGGCGATGTCGTCGAGTACCTGATAGCCGGCGCCAATGCCGTTGCCGTCGGGACCGCCAACCTCGCCGAGCCCGCAGCGGGGCGGCGCATCCTGGCCGAGTTCGAGGGTTGGTGCCGTCGCCACGGGATCTTCAAGGTTGGAGATCTGGTGGGATCGGTGCAGGTCTAATGGTCCGGTCGTGCCTGCCGTTTGCTCCGGGCGGCGAGGAAGCCGGCGATGCCTATCGCCATGATTCCGGCCAGCGTGGCGCCTGCGACCAGCCACGGCGGGCTCTCGCTTGGGCCGGCGCTCGGCTCCGCTTCGGTGGGCGGCACGTCGTTGGTACGGGCGATCTCGGTCAAGCGGTCCACGCGCCTCAACGTTACCGGGGTGATCGGGCGCGATGTGTTCGGTCTGGCGGCGCGGCATGTTTGCAACCGTGGCCGGTTTGATCGCCAACCCGCTTCTGGTAGCGCTCGACATGTCTTCGGCCGAGGCTGCGGTCAGGACTGCGTCGGACCTGGTCGACGTTGTCGGCGGGTTCAAGGTCGGTATGGAGTTGCTCACCGGCGCAGGGCCGGGGACGATCGCCTTGGTGGGCGACCTCGGGTCGCCGGTTTTCGTCGACGTCAAGCTCCACGACATCCCCACGACGGTGCAGCGGGCCGCTCGCAATCTCGGGGCGATGGGGGCCCGCTGGGTCTCGGTGCATGCCTCTGGCGGCAAGGCGATGCTCTCTGCTGCGGTCAGTGGGCTTGCCGAAGGGGCGGCGGGCCGCCCCGCAGGCGTATTCGCCGTGACCGTGCTCACCAGCCTCGACGACGAGGACTTGGCCGAAGTGGGTTTCCGTGCCGGTACGGCGGCACAAACGGTTCGTCTCGCACGGTTGGCCGAGGCTGCGGGCTGCGAAGGGATCGTCGTCTCGCCGCGGGAGTTGGTGGTCGCCGCCGATGGGGCGCCCTCGCTACTCAAGGTGACACCGGGGATACGACCGGCGGGAGTGGCCACCGACGATCAGCGGCGTTACACCTCGCCCGCGGATGCGATTCGCCACGGCGCCGACCTGCTCGTCGTCGGGCGCCCCGTGACCAAGTCATCCGACCCCAAGGCGGCGGCGGCGGCGATCGTGGCGGAGTGCGCCTCGGTGCCCCGCGCCGGACGAGCGGCTGTTGGTAGAGTCGCCGCGCTGGGCGAGGAAGGGAAAGGCGATGCCACCTCCTGAGCTAACCGACGAGCAGCGGGCCGAGGCACTGGCAAAAGCCGCCCGGGCCCGCAAGGAGCGAGCAGAGGTCAAGGAACTACTCAAGATGGGCTCGCTCGACTTCGCAGGTCTTCTGGGAAGGGCCGACGAAGACGACATCATCGCCGGACTCAAGGTGTCCGCGGTGCTCTCGTCGATGCCCGGGACCGGCAAGGTGAAGGCGAAGAGGATCATGGAAGCCCACAGCATCGCCGACAACCGCCGGCTGCGCGGGCTCGGGGAGAGGCAGCGCGCCGCCCTGCTGGCCGAGTTCAGCTGAACCAAGTCCCGGCGGGTCGATCATCCCCCCTTCGATTCCGTCGGCTGCCAGCTCTGTCGAACCGGGACGCGGCTCCGGCCGGCTCATCGTCATCAGTGGGCCATCTGGTGTGGGCAAGAGCACCATCGTCGCTTTGGTCGCCCAGCGTCACCCGGTGATCTTCTCCGTATCCGCCACCACCCGGCCCGCCCGACCCGGTGAGCACCATGGTGTCGACTATTTGTTCGTCAACACCGACCAGTTCGCCGAGCTGCGCGACCGCGGGGAGCTGCTCGAGTGGGCCGAGTACAACGGCCGTCTCTATGGGACCCCGAGTTCGCCGGTGGAGGAAGCGCTCCACCGTGGCGAGAGCGTTCTCCTCGACATCGAGGTGCAGGGAGCGCTCCAGGTCAAACAGCAATATCCCGATGCGCTCGCCATCTTCGTGGCACCGCCGTCGCTCAACGACCTGCGCAGAAGGCTGGAGGGGCGGGGAGACACGTCCCCCGATGAAATAACCGGGCGGATCGAAATTGCCCGTTGGCAGCTACAGATGGCCGGCCGTGTGTTCGACCATTTGGTGGTCAACGACCGGGTAGAGCGGGCGGTGGACGAGATCCTGCGTATACTGACCGCTCCCGACCCACCCGAGAGATGATCGAACCTGCCATCGAACGGGCCTTGGAGCATGTCGGCGACCGCTTCGCACTCGTCGTGGTCACCGCTCGCCGGGCTCGCCAGATCAATGCCTATTACAACCAACTCGGAGAGGGCCTCGGCACATACGTGCCGCCCCAGGTCCACTCGCTGTCGCGCAAGCCGGAGACGCTTGCCCTCGAGGAGATAGTCGCCGGCAAGCTCACCGTCGAGCAGCGCGACCCCGAGTAGATCATGCTGCCGGGCCGCCGGATCCTGCTCGGCGTCACCGGTGGAATCGCCGCATACAAGGCGGTGATGCTCGCCCGACGCCTTGTCGAAGCTGGTGCCGAGGTCAAGGTGATGATGAGCCGTGGCGCCACCGAGTTCGTCGGTCCCCGCAGCTTTGCCGCCGTGACCAGAAACCCGGTTGCGGCCGACCTGTTCGCGCCGGGGACGGTGAGCCCGCACACCGAACTGGCCGAGTGGGCCGATCTGATCGTTGTCGCCCCCGCCACCACCTCACTTCTCGGTCGCCTCGCCGCCGGGATAAGCGACGACTTGGTCAGCGCAACCCTGATCGCCGCCCGGTCGCCCGTACTGCTCGCCCCGGCGATGCACACCGAGATGTGGGAGCACCCGGCCACCAGGCGAGTGGTGACTCAACTCGTCGCCGACGGCCACCATCTGATCGGTCCGGCCTCGGGGTCGCTCGCCGGGGGCGATGAAGGCCCTGGCCGGATGGTCGAACCCGAGGACATCCTCGCCGAGGTACTCCGACTGCTGGCGAGCGGGCCACTCTCGGGGGTGCAGGTGCTGGTGACCGCCGGCGGCACCAGGGAGCCGATCGATCCGGTGCGCTATGTGGGAAACCGGTCCTCGGGGAGGATGGGGCACACCATCGCCGAGGAGGCATCCCGCCGTGGCGCCGACGTCGTCCTGGTCACGACCTCGTCGCTCGACCTTCCTCGGGGTGTCGACGTGGTCACCGTCGAGACCGCCGAGGAGATGGCCGAAGCTGTGTGGGGCGCGCCGCCGAGGTGGACGTGGTGGTGATGGCCGCTGCGGTTGCCGATTTTCGCCCCAAGGAGCGGGCGTCTACCAAGCTGAGCCGGGGAGACGGCCCACCCGACGTCGTATTCGAGCCGACTCCCGACATCCTGGGCGGGGTAGCTGAACTGGAGCCGCGTCCGTTCCTGGTCGGCTTCTCCGCCGAGACCGGGAGCCTCGACCGGGCGGTGGAGAAGGCGAAGCGGAAGGGGAGCGACCTCACCGTTGCCAACGACGTCACCAAGAAGGGGTCCGGGTTCGGCACCGACACCAACGAGGTCGCTCTGATCGGGGCCGACGGGACCGTTGAGCACTGGCCCCTAATGACCAAACGCGAAGTGGCATCCGAGCTCTGGGACAGGGTAGGCGGGGCGTTGGCCGGGACCGATTAGCGGTTCGCCGGGATCCGCTTCTTATACTCGATCGCCATGTCCAGTTGGCTCTTCACCTCTGAGTCGGTCACCGAGGGTCACCCCGACAAGATCGCCGACCGGATCTCGGACTCGGTCCTCGACGCCGTGCTCGCCCAGGATCCCGAAGGGCGGGTGGCTTGCGAAACGCTGGTGACCACCGATTTGGTGGTGGTGGCAGGGGAGATCACCACCTCGGCGGAGGTGGACCTCGAGGCGGTGGCCCGCGAGGCGATCCACCAGGTCGGCTACGACGGCTTCGACCCCACCTTCGCCGCCGAGACGGTACAGGTAAACGTCGTCGCCCATGCCCAGAGTCCGGACATCGCCGACGGTGTGGTCGAGTCGTGGGAGCACCGCAACGGCTCCACCGATCCGTTCGACTCGCTCGGGGCAGGCGACCAAGGGCTCGTTTTCGGTTTCGCCGTGGACGAGACCGAAGAGTTGATGCCGCTCCCCATCCAACTGGCCCACCGGCTGGCCGAGCGTCTTGCCGACGTGAGGCGCGACGGGACCATGCCTTGTCTCCGCCCGGATGGGAAGACGCAGGTGACCGTCATCTACGAGGGTGACCGCCCCGTCGCGATCAAGCGGTTGCTGATCTCGTCGCAACACGCTCCGGAGATCGATCTCGAGGCTGGTTTGGCACCTGATCTGTGGAAGCAGGTGGTCACCGAGGTGGTCCCCGCCGAGTTGCTCGACGGGGTTGACCCGGACCATGACTTCCTGGTCAACCCGACCGGGAGGTTCGAGATCGGGGGGCCCAATGGGGATACCGGTCTCACCGGACGCAAGATCATCGTCGACACCTACGGCGGCTACGCACGCCACGGGGGCGGGGCTTTCAGCGGGAAGGACCCGACCAAGGTCGATCGGTCGGCCGCCTATGCCGCCCGTCACGCCGCCAAGAACGTGGTTGCGGCCGGAATGGCCAAGCGCTGCGAGCTCCAAGTCGCATACGCCATTGGGGTGGCGCAGCCAATGTCGGTCCACATCGATACCTTCGGGACCGAAGAGGTGGACCCGCAGCGGTTGAACCATGCGGTGCGCGAGGTCTTCGACTTCCGACCTTCGGCAATCCTGGAGCGCTTCGGCTTGCGACGCCCCATATACACGCCAACCTCGGCGTACGGGCACTTCGGCCGTCCCGGCTTCCCCTGGGAGTCCATCGAGGCGGCTTCCGACCTGGCCCGGGCCGTCTCTCCCTGACGACAGTCGCCCGGGTCGTCCCCGACCTGCCCACCTTCGCAGTGGATGCAGGCTTCGCCTATTCCGTGCCCGATCGGCTCGATGACAACATCGCTATCGGGTCGCTCGTCAGGGTGCCGCTGGGCGGGCGCGTGGTGCGCGGTTACGTCATTGGACTGAGCAAGGGGTCGGTGGAGGGGTTGCGCGAGGTACGGGCGGTCTCGGGCGCCCAGCCCGTGTTCCGCCCGGCGCTGCTCAACACGCTCCGCTGGTCGGCGCAGCACTACGTCGCCCCGCTCTCTGTTCTCTTGAGCCGTTCGGGGCCGCCGAGCCTGCCGGTCGCCCCCGGCGAGGTGGAATCGGTCGCCGAGCGCCCACCGGGGTTCCTCAACGAACGAGCGAAACGGGCAGCCGCCGGAGAGCGGGTGCGGGCGACATACGCTCTTGCACCGCAAGACCCATCGATGTTGCTCGCCGCAACGGCCGCCCCGCTGCTCCTGGCGGGCAAGTCGGTGCTGGTCGTCGCTCCCACCGGGGTCGAGGTTGCGCGGCTCGCTGCCGGGTTGCGTGACCTGGTTGGCAGTGCGGTCGTCGAGGTGCTCCCCGACCACGATGATCGCTCGGTCACGGCGTCATGGTCGACGGCCTGTGGCCAACCCGGGTCTCTCGTTGTCGGCACCCACCGCACCTCTCTCTGGCCGGTGGCGGACCTGGGGCTCGCCGTGCTGGTCGATGAGGGGAGGCGGGCCATGAAGGACCGCCAGACACCGACCCTCCATGCCCGCGACCTGTTGCGGACGCGGGCCGCCGTCGAGCGGTTCTGGCTGCTCATGGTGGGAAGGGTCCCCAGCTGCGAGGCGCTTGGTACTGGGGTCGAAGTACTGAGAGAGCCGGGGACCAAGCGGGCTTGGCCGCTTGTCGAAGTTGCCGACCGCACCGAGGACCCGCCCGGTAGCGGTGTCTTCGGAGAGCGGGCCAAAGCGGCGTTGCGAGCAGTTGCCGCTGCCGGTGGGCAGGGGTTTGTCCTCACTCACCGGTCGGGATATGCCCCAGCGATGCGTTGCGTGCGGTGCCGGCTGATCCGCCAGTGCACCGTGTGTTCCTCGAGGCCCGACCCCGGGGATTCCTGCTCTCGATGCGGGGCTCCACTCGGTCCGTGCGTCGGATGCGGCGGCAACCGATTCGAGCCGCTCGGCGCCGGTGTGGGCCGGGTGAGCGAGGAGCTACGACGTCTCCTCGGGCCCGATGTTGTGGGGTCCCCGGAAAGCGACGCGGCCGTCTGGGTTGGGACCGAGCGTCACCTCCCCGGGCTCCCCAGGGTTGATTTGGCGGTGGCGGTGGATGTGGACGGGCTGATGCTCGGCACCAGCTACCGGGCTGGGGAGGAAGCCCTGCGCGTGCTGGCGAGGTTGGCCGCCACGGTTGATCGGGGCCGCCGGATGCTCGCCCAGACATCCAGACCCAACGCCCCCATGCTCGAGGCGCTGCGCCGTGGGGATCCGATGCCGTACCTGAAGAGCGAGTTGGAGGGGCGTGCCGCCCTCGGCTTCCCGCCGACGGCTGAGTTGCTTGCCATCGAGGTTCGGGGAGAAGAGGCCGCGGCGGAAGACGACACCCTGCGAGGAGCCGCCGGTCCCGAGGTGTCGATCCTTGGCCCGGCTCCGGCTGGAGACGGTGTGCGATGGCTGGGGCGAGGCTCCGATCTGAGCCGGTTCCGCCAGGCGTTGCGGCCCGTTGTGGAACGCTGGCGCCAGTCCGGGTTGACGGTGCGTGTCGACGCCGACCCGCTCGATCTGTGAGCAGCCGCCGGATCGGGCTTGAGTACGCTCCCCGGCCACCGACGACGGAGCCATCACCGTTGGCGAGATTCGCCAGCCCCCCTACCAGCTGCTCGGCAGCGGGTCCCTTCCCCCCTCCGGGGGACGGAGCGATGGCCACCTACCACCTACCACCTACCCCCTACCACTCGGCTTCATGACGCTCTTCCCGATCCGCAAGTTCGGCGACCCGGTCCTCAACACGAGGGCGGCGCCGGTCACAGAGTTCGACGAGCAGTTGAGAAGACTGGTCGATGACATGATCGAGACCATGTACGCCGCTCCCGGGGTCGGGTTGGCCGCCCCCCAGATCGGGGTCTCGAAGCGCATCTTCGTGTTCGACGTCAACGACGAAACGGGCGCCCACGTCGTGATCAACCCCGAGCTGGTGGAGACCGGCGGGTCGTGGGAGCTCGAGGAGGGCTGCCTGTCGGTCCCTGACTATTGGTGGGAGATCACTCGTCCCGGACATGCCAGGGTGCGTGGCGTGGACGTGGACCGGAACCCGGTCGAGTACGCCGGCGACGAGCTCCTGGGGCGGGTCTTGCAGCACGAGCTCGACCACCTCGAGGGGACGTTGCTTGTGGCGAGACTTGGCCGCCGACAGCGCAAGCAGGCGCTCAAGGAGCTGCGCGAGGAGGCGCTGGGCCTCCCCACCCCGGAATGAGCGCGCCGATTCGGCGATGAGCCGCGCCATCCTGTTGGGGACACCCGAAGCCGCCCTTCCGGCGTTGCGCGTCCTCGAGCCATTGGTGGAGCTTGCCGCCGTCGTCACCCGGCCCGACCGGCCCCGTGGCCGATCGGGACGCCCCCGACCCTCACCGGTCAAACAAGCTTCTCAGGAGCACGGCCTGGAGATCCTCCAGCCGGAGACTGCCGCCGAGCTCGATGCCATGGTCGACGCGCTCGAGCCGCTGGACGTGGGCGTTGTGGTGGCTTTCGGAATGCTGATCCCTGCCACCACCCTCCGCCGTCCCCACCGTGGTTTCGTCAACGTCCACTTCTCGCTGCTTCCCCGATGGCGAGGTGCCGCCCCGGTGGAGCGGGCGATCCTCGCCGGTGACGAGAACACGGGCGTGTCTCTGATGGTGCTCGACGAGGGGTTGGACACCGGACCCGTGCTCGCGGTCGAGGCGACGCCGATCGGGCCCGAGGAGAATCGGGCCGAGCTCACCGACCGGCTCGCCACCCTGGGGGCGGGCATGCTGGCGGACACCCTTCCGGGCTACCTCGCCGGTGAGATTCGGCCGGAGCCGCAACCAGAGGACGGCGTCACCACGGCCCGGCGGATCACACCCGAGGATCGATGGCTCGACCCCAGCCTGACGTCGGCGGACGTATTACGCCGGGTGCGCGCCCTGGCGCCTCGACCCGGCGCCTACGCCATCACCGCCGGCCAGCGCCTCCAACTCCTCGAGGCACGGCCAGTCGATCATCCCGGGATCCCACCGGGCGAAGTCCGAGCCGAGGACGGGCCGGTCTTCCTCGGAACCGGAGACGGCGCGATTCAACTCGCGGTGGTGCAGCCGGAGGGACGCTCGCCGATGGCGGCATCGGCCTGGCTGCGTGGTGTCCGCCGAAGCCCGGTCGTGCTCGAAGCACCACCGGGCTGATTCTCCCGCCGCGGTGGCGTCCCACGCCGACTATGGCTCATACACTCGAACAGTGGTCAAGATCGCCCCATCGATTCTCGCCGCCGACTTCAGCAGGCTGGGCGACGCCGTGGCCGAAGTGGAGCCGGTGGTGGATCTGCTCCACATCGACGTGATGGATGGGCATTTCGTCCCCAACCTGTCTCTGGGGATGCCGGTGATCGCTTCACTGCGCAGGGCGTCGCAGCTCTTGTTCGACTGCCATCTCATGGTGACCAACCCCGAGGCTCATCTGGAACAGCTGGCCGAGGCGGGGGCGGATTTGGTCACCGTCCATGTCGAGGTCGTGCCCGACCCGACCCGGTTGGCGAAGGAGGCTGCCGGGCTCGATCTCGGGTTCGGGCTCGTCCTCAATCCGTCCACGCCCTTCGATGCCGCCGAACCCTTTCTGGAGTTGGCGTCGATCCTGCTCGTCATGTCGGTCGAGCCGGGATTCGGAGGACAGCGGTTCATCGCCGGTGTGCTCCCCAAGATCGAGGCCGCCAGAAGCCGCATCGACCAACTCGGGCTGCCCACCGAGATCGAGGTCGACGGAGGTGTCACCGCTGAGGTTGCCGGCGTCCTTTGCGCCGCCGGCGCCGACATTCTGGTGGCGGGTACAGCCATCTTTGGGGCACCCGACCCCGTGGCGGCGGTGGCGGTGCTCCGGTCGGCGGCCGCAGGAGGTGTCGGGTGACAGAGACGGTTCTCGTCGTCGACGACGACCAGGCGCTGCGCCACCTGGTGCGTCTCCGCCTGGAGGAGGCCGGGTTCGTGGTAGAGGAGGCGACCAACGGTGAGGACGCTCTCGCCAGGGTCCTCAAGACCCCGGTCGACCTCATCCTGCTCGACGTAGTGATGCCCCAACTGGACGGGTTGACGACGCTCCGTCGGCTGAGGACCTCGCCTGCCGGGGCCAACATCCCGATCATCCTTGTGACCGGAAAAGCCGAGCTCGGGGATCGTCTGCAGGGGCTGGAATTGGGGGCGGACGACTTCATATCGAAGCCGTTCGAGGTGCAAGAACTGGTGGCCCGAGTGCGCACCGTGCTGCGCAGATCGCAGCAGATGCGCGACGTGTCACCGCTCACAGGGCTCCCCGGCAACTTCCGGATCGCCGCCGAGCTCGAGGCCCGGGTCAAGTCGGGCGAGCCGTTCGCATTGGTCCACGGCGACCTCGACAACTTCAAAGCCTTCAACGACCACTACGGGTTCATGCGGGGCGACCAGGTGATCACGTTCTGTGCTCGTTCCATGCTCGACGCCGCTGCCGAGACCGGCGACCCGACTGCCTTCGTGGGTCACATCGGCGGTGACGATTTCGTTGCCTTGATGAGCCCCGGTGTCGCCGAGTCCTTCTGCCGAAACGCCATCAAGGGCTTCGATGGAGGGGTGCTCGCCTTCTACGACACGGTGGACGCCATCAAGGGCTACATCGAGGTGACCGATCGACGCGGCGAGCGGCACGCCTACCCGATCGTCTCGGTGTCGATGGGCGTGGCCACCAACCAGCACCGGAACATCGACACGCACTGGGAGGCTTCGGCAATCGCGGTCGAGATGAAGGAGTTCGCCAAGCAACGCGCCGGGTCGAGCTTCGAGGTCGACCGGCGTACCACGTGACCGTCGACCCATCTGCGCGGCACCCCGAAGCAGACCTGATGCGATGGGCCATGGATGCCGCCCGTCTCTATCGACCCCACCCCAATCCGAGGGTTGGCGCTGCCGTCGTCGGCGTCGCTGGCGATCTCCTCGCCGTGGCGGGTCACGTCGGCCCGGGGGAGCCGCACGCCGAGGCCGCGGCACTCGCCACCGTCGGAGCCGCCGCCGCCAATGGGACACTTGTGGTGACGCTCGAGCCGTGCACTCATCACGGGCGGACGCCACCCTGCGTCGATGCAGTGCTCGCCTCTGGGGTGAGCCGGGTGGTGGTGGGGGCGATCGACCCCGACGCTCGGGTGGGGGGCGAGGGTGTGCGGCTGCTCCGGGCCGCAGGCGTGAATGTGACGGTCGGGGTGCCCGGTGTCGACACCGAAGAGCTCGATCCCGGCTACTTCCACCATCGGCGCACCGGCCGACCTCTGATCACTCTGAAGCTGGCCACCACCCTCGACGGACAGGTCGCAGGAGCCGACGGTACCTCCCGTTGGATCACATCACCCGAGGCCCGCCACGACGCCCACCTCCTCCGCGCCGCGTCCGACGCCATCCTGGTGGGCGCCGGAACCGCGCTGGCCGACGACCCTGAGCTCACCGTTCGGATCGAGACGTACGACGGACCGCAGCCCCGCCCGGTGGTGGTCACGGGCCGGCGCGGGCTCCCACCAGAGCTTGCTCTGCTGGGACGGGAGCCGATCATCCTGGCCCCACGTCCGGTGGACCTTCCCGGCGACGTCCTGGTGGTCCCCGATACCGCCGGTGAGCGGGTGGACCCGGCCGCCGCCATGGCGGAGCTGGGGAGTCTCGGGATAATCGACCTGCTCGTAGAGGGTGGGCCTACTCTGGCGAGCTCGCTCTGGTCCGCTGGGCTGGTCGATCGGTTAGTGGTCTATCTCGGGGCGCGCCTCGCCGGTGGCGTGGGTCGCCCCGCCTTCGACGGAGCTCTCACCACATTGGCGGACGCCCGACCCATCCGGATCATCTCGGTCACACGGGTGGGTCCCGACATCAAGGTAGAGGCTTCGCCACCGTGACACGATCGCCCACCCCGGCAGCGGGTCAATACACTCACCGCGGTGTTTACCGGGATTGTCGGGCAATTGGGTGAGGTCGAATTGGTGGAGCGCGGCCCTGGCTCGCTGCGAATTCGCATCGACGCCGGCCCGATCGGTGATTCGCTCGCCGTCGGCGACTCGGTGGCGGTCAACGGGGCATGTCTGACTGCGGTCGAGGTGGGTCCGGGGCGGTTCGCCGCTGATGTCGTCGATGAGACCGTCGATCGGACCACCCTCGGGAGCTTGCAGCCCGGCGACCGGGTCAACCTGGAGCTCCCGATGACGGCCATGGGGCGGTTCGACGGTCATCTCGTCCAAGGCCATGTCGACGCGGTCGCCGAGGTCGCCGCAGTCACCCCTGAGGGAGACGGCGCCCGGATGAGGGTGGCGCTCCCCAGGCGCTTGGAGCGCTATGTGGTCGAGAAGGGATCAATCACCATCGACGGGGTGAGCCTCACCGTGTCCGCCGTCGGCGACGGTTGGCAGGAGGTGGCGTTGATTCCGCACACCCTCGAGGTCACCACTCTGGGCTCGTTCTCTCCAGGTGACAGGGTCAACATCGAGGTGGACATTCTCGCCAAGTATGTGGACCGTTTGCTCGAGGCGGTCTACCCCTCCCCGCCGGCGGAGCCGGCGAAGGGAAGGGGTCGGAGCAGCGAAGCTGCTCCGGGGGAGGGGAGACTTACGACCCAGAACTCTGAACTGCGGCCGGAGGCCGCGGAATGAGCTTCGCCCCAGTCGAGGACCTGATCGATGCGATCGCCCGCGGCGACATGGTGGTGATGGTCGACGATGCCGACCGGGAGAACGAGGGTGACTTGATCGTCGCAGCCGACGCCGTCACCGAGCAACAGGTCGGGTTCATGATCCGCCACACCTCGGGGATCATCTGTCTGCCCATGCTTGGCGAGCGGCTCGATGACCTCCGGCTGCCCATGATGGTGACGGTCAACACTGATGTCCGCCGCACCGCCTTCACCATCTCCATCGATGCGCGGGAGGGGACCACCACTGGGATCTCGGCGGCCGACCGAGTGCGCACCATCGGGGCGGCTATCGACCCGGCGACTCGCCATGACGACCTGAACCGCCCGGGCCACATCTTCCCGCTCCGCTACGAGTCCGGGGGCGTCTTGCGGCGGGCCGGGCACACCGAGGCGGCGGTCGACCTGGCCACCATGGCCGGTCGCTACCCGGCGGCGGTACTCGCCGAGGTGATCAACGACGACGGCACCGTCGCCCGGCTGGCCGATATCGAGATCTTCGCCAAGCAACACGACATCCTCATCGGCACGATCGCCGACCTCATCGCCTACCGCAGGCGTCACGAGCGACTGGTAGAGCGGGTGGCCGAGGGTCGGCTCCCCACACCGTTCGGCGAATACCGCGCCGTGGGTTACCGGTCTTTCGACGGCAGGGAGCATCTTGCCTTGGTGATGGGCGACGTCGCCGGGAAGGACGGCGTCCTGGTGAGGGCCCACTCCGAGTGCCTCACTGGCGACGTATTCACCAGCCTGCGATGTGACTGTGGCTTTCAGCTCGAATCGGCCATGGAGACCATCGGGGAAGCCGGGGAGGGTGTTGTGGTCTACATCCGGGGTCACGAGGGGCGGGGAATAGGGCTGCTCCACAAGCTGGCCGCCTACAACCTGCAGGACAACGGGAGGGACACGGTCGAGGCGAACCTGGAGCTTGGACTACCCGCCGACGCTCGAGATTATGGGATAGGCGCCCAGATTCTGGCCGACTTGGGCATCACCACGATGCGACTGCTCACCAACAACCCGGCCAAACGCGCCGGGATCGAGGGTTACGGGCTCTCCATAGTGGAGCGGGTTCCGATCCGCACCAGACCCAATGACCACAACCGCCGTTATCTGGCCACCAAGGCCGACAAGATGGGTCACGACATCTTCATCGAGACCGCGCCGGACGATGCGGGTGAATGAGGTTGATCCGACACCGGACGGTGCCGGGCTACATATCGGGGTCGCCGTCTCCACTTACAACGCCGTCTTCACCGATGGACTGCTTGGCGGCGCGCTCGATGCTCTCCAGGGTGCGGGAGTTGACGAGGTCACGGTGCTTCGAGTCCCCGGCGCCCTCGAGCTCCCGGTCGCCGCCCTGGCCCTGGCACGGTCGGGGTGCCACGGTGTCGTCGCAGTGGGTACCGTGATCAAGGGTGACACCGATCACTACGAGGTCGTGGTCAACGAGTCGGCGGCCGGGCTGACCGCAGCCTCACTCGATGCGGGGATACCGGTGGCCAATGCGGTCCTCGCCGTCCACGAGGCTGCCCATGCTCGGGAGCGGAGCATGCCGGGGGCGGGCAACAAGGGCTTCGAAGCGGCAACCGCCGCCGTCGCCATGGCGACTGCGCTGCGCGGGCTGCGGACTTCTTCGCAGTGATGACGGGCCGGCCCGTATACTGTTGGCGACAACCAAGCAAAGCGGAGGCCGCTGCCTCTCACCCGGCCGCCACCGGCGAGCCGAGGTTGCAGAACCAGAGATGCCCCGTCGGGCGTCATTGTTCCCATGTATGGCAGCAAGCTCCGGTTTGCTGCCTTTTGTATTCCACGAAGGAGGAAGGCGCATAGCAGAGCCACGCGTGAACGACTACATCCGGGCCTCGGAGGTCCGGTTGGTCGCCCCCGATGGAACCCAGATCGGGATCAAGAAGCTGCAGGAGGCCATCTGGCTCGCGGAGCAACTCGGGCTCGATCTGGTGGAGGTGGCGCCCAATGCCAACCCGCCGGTCGCCCGGTTGATGGACTACGGGAAGTTCAAGTACGAGCAGTCGGTCCGGGACCGCGAGGCTCGCAAGAAGCAGACCCGCACCGTGATCAAAGAGTTGCGGATGAAGCCAAGGATCGGACCCCACGACTACGACATCCTGCGCCGCCGCGCCGAGACTTTCCTCGGCGACGGCGACAAGGTGAGGGTGACCGTCCGCTTCCGCGGACGGGAGAACACCCGCCCCGAGATGGGTCTGCGGCTGATGGAGCGGCTCAGCACCGATGTGGCCGAGATGGCCACCGTGGAGCAGGCGCCGCAGGTGGATGGACGTTCCATGACTATGACGCTGGCGCCGACCCGTCGTGCCGGTCGCGGCGGCGAGCAGCCGTCCGACAATGGTGATGAGCCGGAGATCGTGCCGGACATCGAGCCGGACAACGAGCCGGACAACGCAGCCAGACAACGCAGCCGGACAACCAGCCAGACAACGCACCGGACAACCAGCCAGACAACGCACCGGACAACGCACCGGACAACGCAGCCGGACAACGCACCGGACAACGCACCGGACATCGAGCCGGACATCGAGCCGGACAACGAGCAGACCGAGTGAGGATCTGACATGCCGAAGATGAAGACCCACAGGGGAATAGCCAAACGAATAAAAGTGACCGGTTCAGGTGACTTGCGCCGCGCCCAGGCGGGGCGGGGCCACCTAAAGCTGGCCAAGGGAAGGCAGCGGTTCCGCCGGCTGAGCGGCACTGCGGCGCTCCCTTCCGGCGACCGCCGACGCGCCCGCCGCATGCTGGGCATCTGAGCCGGAAGGAGACCACCCATGGCCCGTGTGAAGCGAGCCGTACACGCAAAGAAGAAGCATCGCGCCGTTCTCGAGCGGGCCAAGGGGTACAAAGGGGCGCGCAGCCGGCGCTTCCGGACGGCCAACGAACAGCTCATGCATGCCGGGCAGGATGCGTACCGCGACCGCCGGGCGCGCAAAGGTGACTTCCGACGTCTCTGGATCATCCGGATCAACGCCGCCGCCCGCGAGCACGGGGTGTCTTACTCCAAGCTGATCGCCGGGCTCAAGGCCGCTGAGATCGAGATCGACCGGAAGATGCTTGCCGACATGGCGGTCCGCGATCCCGAGGGGTTCAAGAGCATCGTCGAGCTGGCAGTGCCCGACCGCGGCTAGCAAGCCCCCGGTTCGCTCGCCGCGCAACCCTCGGGTGGCGGAGGCGTCCCGGCTCCACCGCTCTGCCGAACGGGCGGCAACCGGGCTCACCCTGATCGAGGGACCGCATCTGCTCGAGGAGGCGGTATCGGCCGGCGCCCAAATCCATACCGTCTTCGCGACCGACCCGGAGACCGTTGTGCCGCAGGGGGCCGAACTGGTCGCGGTGGCCGATGCGGCGTTGGACCGTCTCTCCGGCACGAAGTCCCCCCGCGGGCCGGTGGCGGTGATTGGGATTCCCCCCTCGGTGGCGGTGACCACCGATCAGACGCTGGTGCTGTACGGGCTGGCCGACCCGGGGAATGCCGGCAGCTTGATCCGCTCCGCCGCAGCCTTTGGTGCAGGTGTCATTGTCGGGCCGGGGACCGCCGATCCCTGGTCGCCCAAGACGCTGCGTGCCGCGGCTGGAGGGCACTTCCGCACCATGATCGAGATGGCCCCCCACCTTGACCCTGCCGCCGTCACGGCGCGGGGATGGGAAGTCGTCTCAACTGTCGTAACGGGTGGCGTCCACCCCGATGAGCTCCGGGCTGGGCGACACGCCTTGATGATCGGTGACGAAGCCCGTGGTCTGCCCCCCGAGGTGGCCGGGTACGGCCGGGCGGTGACCATCCCCATGCCGGGTGGGACCGAGAGCCTCAACGCCGCGGCGGCGGGCGCCGTGCTGCTGTTCGCCCTGACCAAAACGGCAAAGGGCGCCGGTGGTACCCATGGCTAACCTCCCCGGCCCCATGTCGTCGGGCAATACCGAGCAACTCATATCGGACGCAGAGGAGCAACTCGCCAGCGTCGGGACGCTCGACCAGCTCGACCAGATCGAGTCACAGATGCTCGGGCGGCGCTCGGACCTTGCCGAGCTGAGGCGGACACTGGGTGACCGCCCCGCAGACGAGAGACGCTCCCTCGGGGCGGAGATCAACGAAGCGCAGCGTCGCGTGGAGGAACTGGTGGCCGCCCGTCGCCAGCAACTCGAGGAGGAGGCGGAAGATCGGCTGTTGGCAGCGGACAGGGTGGACATCACCTTGGCCGGGGTCGGATTGCGGCGCGGCACCCACCACCTCATCACGCAATCGATGGCCGAGATCTGCGAGATATTCAGCGCAATCGGCTACCAGGTGGTCACGGGCCCCGAGGTCGAGACCGTCCATTACAACTTCGACGCCCTCAACCATGTCCCTCACCATCCGGCGCGTCTTCCCAGCGACACCCTCTACCTCGAGCCCTGGGATGGACGGTCAAGCACGGGCGCAGATGCGTTGCTGCTCCGCACCCACACCTCCCCGATGCAAGCCAGGATCATGGAGCGCCAACGACCACCCGTGTACGTGGTGGTGCCGGGGCGGACCTACCGACCGGATCCGTGGGACGCCACCCACGCTCCGGTCTTCCATCAGGTCGAGGGTCTGGCGGTGGCCGAGGACATCACCTTCGGCGACCTCAAGGGGACGCTGGAGCACTTCGCCAGGGAGATGTTCGGGCCGAAGGTCCGGACGAGGTTCAGCCCCGACTTCTTCCCCTTCACCGAGCCGTCGGCGCAGATGGCGGTCGGTTGGCGTGACGATTGGTTGGAGTTGCTCGGCTGCGGGATGGTGGACCCCAACGTGTTCGAGGCCGTCGGCTACGACCCGAGCCAGGTCTCGGGGTTCGCCTTTGGGGTGGGCGCCGACCGGGTAGCCATGGTGCGGCACGGGATCCCCGACATCCGTCTCCTCTACGAGAACGACATCCGGGTCCTTAGGCAATTCCGATGAGGCAGTTCCGATGAGGTTGGCGTGAAGGTTCCGCTGAGCTGGCTGTCCGAGTTCATCGATCTCCCGACCTCAGACCCGGCCACGCTGGCCGGCGTCCTCGGGTCGCTGGGCCATGAGGTCGAGGGCTGGGAGACGATCAGCCCCACGTTCAGCGGAGTGGTGGTTGGGCGAGTCGAGACCGTGAGCCCGCACCCAGACGCCGACCGGGTCCGGCTCACCCAGGTGGACTCCGGCTCCGAAGACCTGCTCGAGGTGGTGTGCGGCGCCTGGAACTTCGAGGCAGGGGCCGTGGTGGCCTTCGCCCCGGTGGGTGCCCAGCTCAACCCGGGGGGCAAGCCGATGGAGATCGGGGCCCGAGCGGTCAGAGGGGTGGTCTCGCACGGGATGATCTGCTCCGCTTCCGAGCTCGGGTTGGGCGACGACCACACCGGGATCCTCGTCCTCGACCGGCTGGGGGTGGCTGGGCCTGACGACGTGGGCCGCGAGCTCGAGGCCGTGCTCCCCCTGAGCGACGTGATCCTTGACGTGACCATCACGCCCAATCGGCCCGATGCGATGTCGATCCTCGGGATCGCCCGCGAGCTCGGCGCCTACTACGAGCTGCCGGTACGCCAGCCCGACACTCGTGTCGATGACACCGGGCCCGAAACCGCCGCAGCGGTGGAGGTCGAGGACCCGCTCGGTTGCCCCCGGTTCGTGGCGCGCCAGGTGTCCGGAATCACGGTTGCTCCCAGCCCGTTGCCGACCCAGCTTCGCCTGCGAGCCGCCGGGGTCCGTCCCATCTCGAACGTCGTCGACGTGAGCAACTACGTGATGATCGAGATGGGGCACCCCATCCATACCTTCGATCTGGCGCGGATCGCCGAGGGGAGGCTGAACATCCGCCGGGCGCATGAGGGCGAACAGCTGCGCACTCTCGATGGCGTCGATCGTCGGCTGCTCCGCGATGACATCGTCGTTGCCGACCCCTCCGGCGCCGTCGCCTTGGCGGGCGTGATGGGCGGTGAGTCCACCGAGGTCAGCGAGACGACCCGCGAGGTTTTGGTGGAGGCGGCCAACTGGGATCCGGCGAGCGTGCTGGCCACGGCGCACCGACTCGGTCTCCGCTCCGAGGCATCGGCCCGGTTCGAGCGGGGCGTGGACCCCAATCTGTCGGGAGCGGCCGCCGCCCGCGCCGCCGCCCTCATCGCGACACTGGGCGGTGGCCAAGTCCACAGGGGCGCCGTCGACGTCTATCCGTCCCCGATCGAGCAGCGACGCATCGAGCTCCGCTTGGACGAGGTGGAGCGCTTGCTCGGCCCCGGTCTCGAGGCACCAACCGTCGCCGGTCTGCTGACCAGGCTCGGATTCGAGGTCACGAGTGACGACGATGAGCGTCTCGAGGTGCTCGTCCCGACGCGGCGGCCCGATGTGACCAGGCCGGTCGACCTCGTCGAGGAGGTGGCCAGGCTCCACGGATACGACCGTTTCCCGTCCCGCGTGACGATGGGGCCCGACGGCACGGTGAGCCCCGAGCAGCGCGCCGAGCGTTCGGTGCGCGAGGCGATGGTCGGAGCGGGCTATTTCGAGGCTCAGTCGATGAGCTTCTTCGGTGCCGGCGAGCTCGATCTGCTGGGCCTCCCCACCGACGACGCGAGAAGATCTGCGATCAGGGTGGCCAACCCGCTCCGCGAGGAGGAGAGCCTGCTGCGCACCACGCTGCTTCCCGGTCTCCTCAAGGCGGCGTCGGGGAACCTCGACCGCGGCTGGCGCGACGTCGCCCTCTTCGAGATCGGCAAGGTCTTCCACCCCACGCCATCGGTGCTCGACCCCCTCCTTCCCGATCAGCCCAACCATCTCGCCTTCGTCGCCGTGGGCGAGCGGGGTAGCTCGGGGATCCTCGGGACCCGGCGCGATGTCGACGCCCACGAGGCGACCGCGCTGGTGAGGCTGCTGGGTGAGGTTCGAGGACTCGATCTCCGGGTGTATCCCGGCGAGAACCCGCCGTTTCACCCACGCCGAGCGGGCATTGTGCAACTCGACAAGGAGGTGGTGGGCTGGGCGGGCGAGCTGCACCCCGGGGTGAGTCGCGCCTACGGCCTGCCCGGGCGGGTCGCCGCAGGCGAGCTCGATCTGGCACCACTGCTGGCGGCGGCCGGTGTCTGGCAACTACGCCCGGTCTCGCCCTTTCCGCCGGTGAAGTTCGACCTTGCCTTCGATGTGGGGCCTGCGGTGCTCACCGGCGACCTTCTCGACCGGGTGGGCGACGCCGTTGGCGACCTGCTCGAGGAGAGCGTGGTGTTCGATATCTTCATCGGTCCGGGGATGGAGGAGGGGCGACGGAGCATCGCCGTTCGGCTGACGCTGCGCGCCCCGGATCACACCATGCGCGATGAGGACGTAGCGCCACTGTTACGGGAGGCGGTCGCCGAGGTGGAGCGGGTCCTCGACGTGAGGTTGCGGGGCTCGGTGTGAGTTGACCGACCTGCTCGGTACTGCTCCACCTCCTGGGATGAACGCCGTACTCGAGTTGCTCGACCGGCCGGTCTTGGAGGTGGCCCCGCTTCTCCTCGGCTGGCGGGTGCGGACCGAGGTCGACGGCGAGGTCACCGAAATCGAGTTGACCGAGGTCGAGGCCTATGCCGGTGCCGCCGACCCGGCCAGCCACGCCTACCGGGGGCCGACCAGGCGCAACCGATCGATGTTCGAGGGAGCGGGAACTCTCTATGTGTACCGCTCGTACGGGGTCCACTGGTGCGTCAACATCGTCACCGGGCCGCCGGGCTCGGGAGAGGCGGTGCTGTTGCGGGGTGGTGTCCCCACCCAGGGCGCCGACGTGATGATTCGCCGCCGGGGCGCGCCGCGCCTCTGGCGATCGGGCCAGGCAACCTGTGCCGCGCCCTGGCGATCGATGCCGGGCACGACGGCACCAGCGTCCTCCGCGGCCCGGTTCAGCTCTCGCCGGGTACCCCTCCGCCCCGGCTGCTCGCCACCCCTCGGGTCGGGATCTCTGTCGCCACCGACAAACCTTGGCGGTTCGTCGCCACAACACCGCGTCCCTGAGGTCAGTGGCAGGCCCCGGTGTTTGCCTCGGGAAACGTAGGGCGCTGCAGGGCTACCCTCCCCGACCCATGCCCGACCCCGCCGAACAGCTGCACCGGCTACTGCTCAACATCGACCGGGTCGCCCCCGAGGAGGAGCTAGCCGGGCGACTGGCCGAAGGCCGCCCGCTGCGGGTCAAGCTCGGGCTCGACCCCACCGCCCCCTCGGTCACGCTCGGATGGGCGGTGGTGCTGCGCAAGCTCAGGCACTTCCAGGAGCTGGGCCACACCGCGGTGCTCATCGTCGGTGATTTCACCGCCCAAGTGGGCGATCCCAGCCTCATGGCAGAGACGAGGCGGCGTCTCACCGCCGAGGAGGTTCGGGGGTATGCCGAGTCGGTCCTGGGCGGGTTCTCCCGCGTTCTCCTCCCCGAGCCTCTGGAGATCAGGTGGAACTCGGAGTGGCTCGCTTCGATGGACATGGAGCACGTCCTCGAGCTCACTTCGGCCACAACTGTTGCCCAGATGCTGGAGAGGGCCGACTTCGCCGAGAGGATGGCCGAGCAGCGACCCATCTCGGTACTCGAGTTCCTCTACCCGCTTCTCCAGGGATACGACTCGGTGGCGGTCGAAGCGGACGTGGAGCTGGGTGGGTCCGACCAGCTGTGGAACCTCCTCATGGGAAGGGCGGTGCAGCAGCGCTACGGGATGCGGCCCCAGGTGGCGATGACCATGCCCCTTCTGCTCGGCACCGACGGGGTGAACAAGATGTCGCAGTCGCTCGACAACTACGTGGCGGTGGACGATGCCCCCGCAGACATGTTCGGCAAGGTGATGAGCATCCCCGACGACCTGATGCCGCAGTGGTACCGCCTGGCCACCGAGCTGCCTGCAGAAGAGTCCGAAGCAGTCATCTCCGGGGTGGCCGACGGCTCGGTCCACCCCGCCGAAGCCAAGCGGAGGCTGGGCAGGGAGGTAGTACGGCTCTATTGGGACGACGAGGAGGCAGTCGAGGCCGAGGCGGCATTTGACCTGGTGTTTCCGGGACCGCAAGGCTCCGGAGGAGGTGCCCGACCATGCCCTCCCCGAAGCCGATCCGGTCCACCTACCCGGCGTGCTGCTCGATGCCGGGTTGGTGGCTTCGACGTCCGAGGCGCGCCGGCTCATCGCTCAGGGTGCGGTCAAGCTCGACGGGGTTCGGGTGTCGGCCGAGGATCTGCCCCGTTCCGAGCTCGTTGGGGCGGTGGTCCAGGTGGGCAAGCGGCGTTTCGTCCGCTTGACCTGACACGGTAGACCGGGCCCGGATCCCTGGCTTCTTGAGACTTCTTTAAGCCCTGATCGGTAGCTTTCAATCGTGACCGATACGGCTGTGAAGCCGCGGTTTTTGGTGCTGGGCCCGCTTGCGGTGGCCGGCGACGGCGATGGCGACCCTGGGGGGACCCAAGCAGCGTGCCGTGCTGGCGATGCTGGTGAGCCGGGTGGGCCGGGTGGTGTCCAACGACCAGCTGGTGGACGGGATCTGGGGGGAGGTGGCGCCGGCCTCGGTGCAGGGCTCGCTGCACACCTATGTGTCCAACCTGCGGGCGGTGGGGGCGGACATCCAGCGCTCCGGCGGGGGATACCTGCTCGACGCCGACCCCGGCTCGGTGGACGCGGTGGCAGTTCGAGCGGCTCACCGACGAGGCGGTGGGTTCGCTCTCGGCCAACCCGGAGCGGGCGGCGGAGTCGCTGCGGGCCGGGCTCGGGCTGTGGCGGGGCCGCCCCTATGCCGACCTGATCGGGGTGGAGGGCCTCCAGGCCGAGATCCGCCGCCTCGAGGAGCTGCGCTTCTCGGCGGTGGAGGCGCGGATCGACGCCGACCTCGCCCTGGGCCGCCACCAGGTGGTGGCCGGGGAGTTGGTGGCCTGGCGGCGGAGTATCCGCTGCGGGAGCGGCTCCAGGCGCAGCTGATGGTGGCCCTCTACCGGGACGGCCGCCAGTCCGAGGCGCTGCGCGCCTACCAGCGCACCCGGGAGTATCTGCGCGACGAGCTGGGGGTGGATCCCTCCCCGGAGCTGGAGCGGTCTCGAGCTGCGCATCCTCAACCACGACCCCGACCTGTTGACCAGCCGGGACACGGTCACCGAGCGGGTGGCCTTCTTGTTCACCGACATCGCCTCCTCGACCGAGCTGTGGGAGACCCGGACCGCGGCGATGCGGGCCGCCCTGCGCAGGCACGACGAGATCCTCTCCGCGGCGATGGAGGGCCGGGGGGCGGGTGTTCAAGCACACCGGGGATGGGGTGTTGGCGGCCTTCCCCACCGTGGTGGGGGCGGTGGAGGCGGCGGCGGAGGCCCAGCGCGGCCTCGGGGCGGCCGACTGGGGGGACCTCGATCTCGAGGTGCGGATGGCGGTGGACGCCGGTGAGGTGGAGGTGCGGGGCGGGGACTATTTCGGGCCCCCGCTGAACCGGGGGTCGCGGCTGATGGCGGCGGCCCACGGCGGCCAGATCCTGCTCTCCGAGGGGGCGCAGCAGGCCCTCTCCGCCGAGCCGGGGGTGCAGCTGCGCAACCTGGGGGAGCACCGGCTGCGGGGGCTGGGGGCCCCGGTGCGGGTCTTCCAGCTGGTGGCCCCCGACCTGCCCGCCGAGTTCCCCGGTTTGCGTCTCGACGCGGCCGCCGCCGGTCCGGCCCGCCAGTTCGGTGATGTGATCCGGGGTTACGAGGTGCGGGAGCGGCTCTGCGCCCGGCGGGTGTCGGTGGTGTACCGGGCCTTCCAGCCGACGGTGGGCCGGGAGGTGGCGGTGAAGGTGATCCGCCCCGAGTTCGCCAACCACCCCTCGTTCGTGCGCCGCTTCGAGTCCGAGGCGCGGCATGGTGGCCGGGTTGGAGCACCCCCACATCGTCTCGCTCTACGACTTCTGGCGGGACGCCGACGGGGCCTACCTGGTGATGCCGCTGATGGCGGGGGGGAGCCTGGCGGACAAGAGCCTGGGTGCTTTGCCGGTGGATCGGGTGGCGCCCTGGTCACCCAGGTGGGGTCTGCGTTGGGTTACGCCCACCGCCAGGGGGTGATCCACCGCGATGTCAAGCCGTCCAACATCCTCTTGGACGGGGACGGCAACGCCTACCTGGCCGACTTCGGGATCGCGGTGCGGGCGGTGGAGGCCCAGGCGGGGATCCAGAGCGCCTCGGCGGTCTACCGGGCCCCCGAGGACCGGGCCGGGGGGCGGTGGACGAGCGCTCCGACGTCTACTGCCTGGCCCGGGTGGTGGCCGGGCTGTTGACCGGGTCCGACGGGTCCCCCGACCTGGCCGGGCTCGACCCCCCGCTGCGGGGTCTGTTGGAGGGGGCGCTGTCCGAGGACCCCGCCCAAAGACCGGAGTCGGTGGACTCCTTGGTGGGGCGGCTCAACGCCCTCAGCGGGGGGAGGGCGGCGGCGCCGCGTGCCGGTGGTCTCCCGCAACCCCTACAAGGGGCTGCGTCCCTTCGAGACCGACGACGCCCGTGATTTCTTCGGCCGCGACCAGGAGACCCACCGTCTCGTCGAGTTGGTGGCGGGCAGCCGGCTGGTGGTGGTGGTGGGCCCCTCGGGGTCGGGGAAGTCGTCGCTGGTGCGGGCCGGGCTGGTCCCCGCCCTCTCCCGGGGGGCCCTGGCCGGGTCGGAGCGCTGGGTCGTGGTGACCACCGTCCCCGGGTCGCATCCTTTCGACGAGCTCGCCTCCCGGTTGGGGGAGGTGGCCACCGAGGCGATGGGGGACATGGTGGCCGAGCTGGCCTCCGACGAGCGGGGGCTGCTGCGGTTGAGCAAACGGATCATGTCCCCCCTGGAAGGGGAGCTGGTGTTGGTGGTCGACCAGTTCGAGGAGCTCTACACCACCGTCACCGCCGACGAGGTGCGCCGCCTCTTCATCGCAAGCCTGGTCGAAGCCACCGAGGATTCCCGCAGCCGGGTGCGGGTGGTGCTCACCCTGCGGGCCGACTTCTACGACCATCCCCTGGGCGACGAGCTGTTGGGCCCCATCGTCGCCGAGACCAGCCTCGCTTTGGCGGTGCCCGCCCCACCCCAGCTGCGGGAAGCGATCGAACGTCCCGCCGCCGCCGCCGGGGTGGCTTCGAGCCGGGGCTCACCGACCAGCTGCTCGACGACGTCCAGGGCCAGCCCGGCAGCCTCCCCCTCCTCCAATTCGCCCTCGAAGCGATGGTGGCCGGATCGGTCGACGGCGGGGTCACCGCCGCCGACTACCAGCGGCTCGGCGGGGTGGGCGGAGCGTTGACCCGGCGGGCCGAGGACGTCTACGGGACGCTCACCGCCGAGCAGCAGCAGGTCGCCGAGGAGGTCTTCATGCGGCTGGTCACCGTCACCGAGGACGCCGACGACGTCCGCCGCCGGGTCCGCCAGAGCGAACTGGAGTCGCTCGGGCTCGACCCGGGGGACGTCGCCGAAGTGCTCACCCGCTACGGAGAGGCCCGGCTATTGACCTTCGACCGCGACCCCCTCACCCGGGGACCCACCGTCGAAGTCGCCCACGAGGCGCTGCTGCGCCACTGGGAGCGGCTCCGCCACTGGCTCGACAACCGCCGGGAGGCGTTCATCCTCCACCGCCGCTTCCGCGCCGCCCACACCGAATGGGCCCACTCCGCAAGAGGACGACAACTACCTCCTCACCGGGGGCCGGCTCACCCAATACGAGACCTGGGCCTCCCGCCCCGAGGTCACCCTCACCCCCGAAGAATCCCGCTACCTCGACCACAGCGTCGCCGCCCGCGACCGAGCCGAAACCCGCCGCCGCCGCCTCCGCCGCGGCATCCTCGCCGGCTTCGCCGCCGCCGCCATCATCGCCCTCGCCCTCGCCACCACCGCCCTCATCCAACGGCAACAGGCCACCGAATCGGCCCTGAAGCGGAGGAGGCCGCGGAGCAATCAGAGCAAGCGGCGGCGGAGGCCGAACAATCCGCAGAAGTAGCCCGTGCCCGCGAGCTGGCAGCCGAGGCGGAGAACGTCCTCGAAACCGACCCCGGAGCTCAGCATCCACCTCGCCCTCGCCGCCCTCGAGCCGCTCCGCGAGGCCGGTGAGGACACCACCCAAGCCGTCACCACGCTGCGTGCCGCCATCGCCAACGACCGGGTCATCTTCCGGGTCCCCGGAGGAGAAGCGGTGGCCGTCAGCCCCGACGGCGGACTGCTGGCAACGGCGGAGGTGGAAGACGGCGAGGCCGTAGGCGTCGCCGTGTGGGACATCGAAACCGCGGCAGATCGTCGAACACTTCACCACCGAATCACCCCCCTTCGACCTGGCGTTTAGCCCCGATGGCGAGTCGCTCTTCGTCGCGATTGGTGGAGCGGATCCGTCGTCATGCGGTGGGACCTCACCACTTGCAGGCGACACCCTTCGGGCCCAACCGAGACGGACGCCGCATGTTGCTTCGCCCTCGGCCCCGACGGCCAGCTCATCGCATTCGAGACCTGGAACCAGGAAGATGAGGAAGACCCCACTGCATACGAAGTCCAGGTCTGGTCTCTCACCGGACGGAGACCTCGTCTACCGGACGCCCGGGTGGGGGCCCGACTTCAGTGCCGACGGGCTCCTCAGCTACTCGACCGCCAAGGCCGGCGGGAATCAGATCGTTGTCGTCGATCCCGTCTCGGGCGAGACCCTCCAGTCGATACCCACCGACTTCTACACCTCTCGGACCTCATGGTCACCAGATGGCAGCCGGATAGCCGCCGCCAGCCAAACCGATCTGGCGATATACGAAGTCGAGGAAGGGTCGAAGTCATTCGTCCCAACCTCGACCGGGTCAACGATCCCGAGTGGCTGCCCGCCGGTGACGCCATCGTTGTCGGAGGCGAATCGACACACGTGTGGTCGACGCCGCGACCGGCGAGATCCGCATGGAGCTGCTCGGACAGCCTGGCGGCACCTTCCAAATCGAGCCCTTCCCCGGCACCGACCAGTTCGCCAGCGCCGGCTTTGTCGACGCGGTCGGGGTGGTCATCTTCGATGCCTCTCCACTAGGGGGAGTCGAAGTGGGAGGCTGGACCTCACCGATCTCCATCGGTTTCAACACTGCGTACGATCACGACGGTGGCCGTGTTCTCATCGCTGAGGGAGGCGCCTGGGATGCAAGATGGCACACAGGACGGCTGGTACGCGATCGCCGATGCCATCGACGGGACGGATGCTCAAGTGGTTGAGGGTGAGGGCGTCCTTTGGTATCCCCAAGTCTGATACTGCCGGCAACTTTGTGGCTTATGCCGATGCCGGGCGGATCATGGGTGGTGCGATCACTCGAGAGCGACAGGATCGAATACCGGGCACCGGACGGTTGGTCGATCAGAGCTATCAGCGACGACGGCGACCAAGGTTGTGATCCACACCCGAATCCGACAGGCCATGAGGTCGGTAACTGGTTCACGGGCAAGGTCAGACTGGTCGACACCCGTGATGGAGATGGCTGGATCTGGCTGTTGACCCGACTGCCCGGTCTTGGTTCTCCCCCGACGGCGAAATTGTGGTGGTGAGTAGCGTGAGACCCGACACACGAGTCGGCACATCATTCGTCGACACCGCCAGCGGCGAGCTGCTAGCACACCTCGGTGGCACACCTTATGGGGGTTTTGCTGGCGCCTTCACCCCGGATGGGACCAAGGCAGTGATCGGCGACGCTGACGGGGACCTGATCGTCTTCGACGTCGAGATGCTCCTCTCCGGCGCCGATGTCGAAGAGCCGCTCGACCGGGAGATCCACGCCCATCAAAACCTCATCCTCCGGGTGGTGGTGTCACCCGACGGCACCATGGCGGCCACCAGCGCATGGGACGAACCGCTCAAGCTGTGGGACATCGAGACCGGTCAACTCCTCGGCGAGTTCGGTTCGGGCGGCCTCGACGGTCCCCACCTTGGCGATTTCCACCCCACCGAGCCTCATCTGCTGGTCACCACCCCGCCCGACCAGGTGCGGATCCACACCCTCGACATCGACCAGCTGGTCGAGATCGCCCGGTCGAAACTGAGCCGCGACATGACCGAGACCGGAGTGCCAGCAGTACTTCCGCGAGCCCTGCCCGACGGCAGCAGCGGACGACTGAACTCCGCCCGGCGAGGTCGACCTCTCGAAAGAGGTCGCCGACGCAAAATCCATCTAAATGGCAAGTCGGATCTGGAGGCGGAAAGCTATCTGTGTGATGCCCACCCGCAGTCCTTTAGAGAATTCCGAGAGACGTCGGAGACGATGCGCAGAGAGTCCGCCAGCCCATCAGCTGGGTGCGGACCACTTTCCTACAAGGAGGTGAGAGAGCGCAGAGCAGACGGAGTCACCAAAGAGCGAATCGCAACGAATGGGAGGGAACACAATGGTGCCGAAACGAGACAGGTTGGCAAGGAGCCGGCTGCGGCTGGTCGTCCTGGTGGTCGTAGCCGTTTTGGTCGTGCCGCGGCGGCGATAGCCCAAGGGAACGAACTTGCCGAGGTGCGGCGGGAGACGGCTCACTTCCATCAGCTGGAGAACGCTTTGGAGGCGGGGTATCAGCTCGGCTACCGCGGGCTGGTCACCGGTTGCATCTCGCACCCGACAGACGGCGCGATGGGATACCACTACTTCGATTGGGAGTTGTTCGATGATCCGACGATCGACCCACTGAGGCCGGAGGGCCTGGTCTATGCGCCAGAACCCAATGGGGAGCTGAAGCTGGTTGCAGTCGAGTGGGTGGTGCCCAAGTCCATCTGGGAGGCGGCAGGAAACACCGACCCCCCCTCGGTACTGGGGATGGACATGCACATCCTCAACCCGGCCCTCAACTGGTACATACACCACGCCTGGATCTGGAAGCACAACCCGGCAGGGATGTTCGCTGACTGGAATCCCGAAGTGACCTGCCCGGCCGCCTGATCTGCGCGGTCGACAGCTGGGGGCGGGCGATGCAGCCAGCGCCCGCCCCCCTCAATTCGGTCAAGCGCCAATACCGGTACTCGATGGCTTAGCGCCGCTTGAGGATCACTGGCGAGCCGGCTGACTCGACGTTGACCTCCTGCTGGTCTCGGATGGGAGTTGCAAGGGTGGCGACATGCTGATCTTCGTTCAGCGGCGTGACGGCGGGGCCTGGAGCCGACCAGCTCAGACCCGGCCGAAACCCTCAGCGATCAAGGCTGCCTGTGTTCTGGCTCCTCTCAGGCCAACACTGACATGACCCCCCGGCAGCCAGCGGAGCTCGGACCCCGGCCAGTGGTGGTGGAGCGCCTCGACCGCCCGAGCGGGGACGTAGGCATCACCACTCGGCGCGGCCAGTAGCGCCTTCGCCGTGTGAGGAGGTGGGGCGATCCGCAACACCGAGGCACAATCGAGGACCTCGGCGAGCTTGGCGGGCGCATCGGAGCCACCAAGAGCCTCCCAATCGACGGCTTTGCTCAGCACGCCTTCGGTGTAGGCGGCGGCGGGGGAGTGAGCCGCCGCCAGCGGGATCGTCGCCAGCGGGCCAGATGAAAGCGAGCTGACCAGGGCGGCGATGGTCCCTCCCATGCTGAACCCTGAAACCCCGATCTCGTCCACCCCCTGGGCGCGCAGCGCAGCGACCAGCGCACGGCCCTCTGTCACCGCGGCGCGTCCCATGACGAGCAGCTCGGCGACGGTGGTGACCGGCCTGCCGTCGAGGGGCTGGCGGCGGCCATAGAACGGGTTCTCGAGGATCAGAGAGGCGATGTCGTGCTCGACGAGATGGCGCCCCAGCCGCATCCGCGTCTCGTAACCATGGTCGTTGTGGGCTGCGAACAGGATCACCACGCGACTTGGCGCCACCGATGAGGAGAGCAGTTGCAGCACGGCTCTCCTGCTCTCGGGCGGCAAGTCCGGGTCCGGGCTGGGGAACCAGCCTGTCCGCGCCACCAAGCCACCCATCTCGCCCCGCCACGAAGACCACGTCAGCTCGATCTCGGGGTGAGGGCGGGGGTCCCGGATGCTCTCTCCGACCCGGTCGAGGAAGTCGGGGTCGCCCCAGCCACCCGAGAAGAGCCGTGGATACCGTCGGCTGCTCCTCAGTTGGGCTGCGCCGACCCGGTCGAGCCAGTGCGCGGCTCAGTCCAGACCTCCCACCATCCCCGAGGAAGGGAACACGGTGGCGACGGTAGCAACCGGCCCTGGAATAGCCCGGGAGCCGGCGGGGTTTCTCCACGTCAGCGGTACCGCAGGTTTTGTGACTTGCGGACCGCTGAGCGGGAACTTGACACCGGGCACCCCCCGGCTACAGTTCTCTCACCGGCGGCGTTCGCCGTTGGCAATCATGCCCGGAGGCGGATCGGGATGCCGTGTGTCCACGGAACCCCACCGCCGTCGGGACGGCTGGCGGGTGATAGACTTATCGTTTGCCCGCCGGCCACCTACGGTCGCGGGACCGTGGGGGAGTCGAGCAGAAGCTCCGGGCTCCTTGACAACTCAATAACGTGCCAAAAGCCAGTAACAGCCCATCACGGCCGGGTCGAGGAATCGATTTCGGACGCTGGTGGAAACGTACTCGCAGAAGCGCCCGAGGAACCTCGTCGTGTCAAGCGACGAGGGACGGAGGCGTGCCAAGCGAACTCGATACAGACAGGACTGCGGCGCCATCCCTTTGGGGCGGTGCCACACGAATGTACGTTGGAGAGTTTGATCCTGGCTCAGGACGAACGCTGGCGGCGTGCCTAATGCATGCAAGTCGAGCGACGCACGAGGGCGGGTAACCAAACTCGTGACGGAGCGGCGAACGGGTGAGTAACACGTGAGCAACCTGCCCCGAAGACCGGGATAGCCCGGGGAAACCCGGATTAATACCGGATATCCTCTCAGGATCGCATGATCCTCCGAGGAAATGGATTCCGCTTCGGGATGGGCTCGCGACCTATCAGCTTGTTGGTGAGGTAACGGCTCACCAAGGCGTCGACGGGTAGCTGGTCTGAGAGGACGACCAGCCACACTGGGACTGAGACACGGCCCAGACTCCTACGGGAGGCAGCAGCAGGGAATCTTGCGCAATGGGCGAAAGCCTGACGCAGCGACGCCGCGTGGGGGATGAAGGCCTTCGGGTTGTAAACCCCTTTCAGGAGGGACGATAATGACGGTACCTCCAGAAGAAGCCCCGGCCAACTACGTGCCAGCAGCCGCGGTAATACGTAGGGGGCAAGCGTTGTCCGGATTTATTGGGCGTAAAGAGCTCGTAGGCGGCTCAGCAAGTCGGTCGTGAAAACCCGGGGCTCAACCCCGGGAGGCCGGTCGATACTGCTGTGGCTAGGGTCCGGTAGAGGAGAGTGGAATTCCCGGTGTAGCGGTGGAATGCGCAGATATCGGGAGGAACACCAGTAGCGAAGGCGGCTCTCTGGGCCGGTACCGACGCTGAGGAGCGAAAGCTAGGGGAGCAAACAGGATTAGATACCCTGGTAGTCCTAGCCGTAAACGTTGGGCACTAGGTGTGGCGGTCTGATCAACGACTGCCGTGCCGTAGCTAACGCATTAAGTGCCCCGCCTGGGGAGTACGGTCGCAAGGCTAAAACTCAAAGGAATTGACGGGGACCCGCACAAGCGGCGGAGCATGCGGCTTAATTCGATGGTACCCGAAGAACCTTACCTGGGCTTGACATCATGGGAAAAGCCGTGGAAACGCGGTGTGCGGAAGCGTCCATGACAGGTGGTGCATGGCTGTCGTCAGCTCGTGTCGTGAGATGTTGGGTTAAGTCCCGCAACGAGCGCAACCCCTGTCCTATGTTGCCAGCGGTTCGGCCGGGGACTCATAGGAGACTGCCGGGGACAACTCGGAGGAAGGTGGGGATGACGTCAAGTCCTCATGCCCCTTATGCCCAGGGCTGCACGCATGCTACAATGGTCGGTACAACGGGCTGCGATCCCGCGAGGGTGAGCGAATCCCCCAAAGCCGGCCTCAGTTCGGATCGGAGTCTGCAACTCGACTCCGTGAAGTTGGAGTCGCTAGTAATCGTGGATCAGCAAAGCCGCGGTGAATGCGTTCTCGGGTCTTGTACACACCGCCCGTCAAGTCAAGAAAGTCGGGAACACCCGAAGTCAGTGGCCCAACCCTTTTGGGAGGGAGCTGCCGAAGGTGGGTTCGGCGATCGGGACTAAGTCGTAACAAGGTAGCCGTACGGGAACGTGCGGCTGGATCACCTCCTTTCTAAGGAGCAACGAAGGGCTCGCCTTAAGTGGCGGGCTCCAGGCGCTCTTAGTTGATCTACTGGCTACTCGATCATCGTCCGATCCTCCGGGGTCGTGCGCGAGCTCGAGCCGCACGGCCAGGAAGTCCTTCGGGGCTTCAGGTCAAGCGGTGAGAGCTCCCCCTCCGGGGTGGAGGACGGTGATCGGGCACGTTGTTGAGTCGTGAGGGAGTCCGGCCGGCCAGCCAAATGGCCGGCCTTCCTTCGACGGCACCTTGAGAACTGCATAGCGAGCACGTCGCTTTGGATTCAATATGTCCAAGCTACTAAGGGTCCACGGTGGATGCCTTGGCGCTAGGAGCCGATGAAGGACGTAGCAGGCTGCGATATGCCCCGGGAAGCTGTCAAGCGAGCACTGATCCGGGGATGTCCGAATGGGGAAACCCGGCTGGGGTCATGCCCAGTCACTCCGGTCTGAACACATAGGGCCGGTTGAGGCAACCAGGGGAATTGAAACATCTCAGTACCCTGAGGAGAGGAAAGCAATTGCGACTCCCTGAGTAGCGGCGAGCGAAACGGGAAGAGCCTAAACCAGCGTGGTGTGATAGCCCGGTGGCGTTGCCACGCTGGGGTCGAGGGACCTGCCTGACGGTGCACCGGCATCGTCGAGAAGTTACCAAACCGGCGGCTAGTCGAACCTGGATGGAAAGCCAGGCCATAGGAGGTAAGAGCCCTGTAGACGAAAGCCGACCGGCCTTCTGGCGGTGTTCCCAAGTAGCACGGGGGATATCCCGTGTGAATCTGCGAGAACCACCTCGTAAGGCTAAGTACTACCTAGCGACCGATAGCGGACCAGTACCGTGAGGGAAAGGTGAAAAGTACCCCGGTGAGGGGGGTGAAACAGTACCTGAAACCGTGGACCTACAAGCAGTGGGAGGGAGCTTCGGCTCCTGACCGCGTGCCTTTTGAAGAATGAGCCGGCGAGTTAGCGATACGTGGCGAGGTTAAGGCGTTGAGCCGTAGCCGCAGCGAAAGCGAGTCTTAATAGGGCGTACAGTCGCGTGTTCTAGACCCGAAGCCGAGTGATCTATCCATGGGCAGGGTGAAGCGAGGGTAAGACCTCGTGGAGGCCCGAACCCACCAAGGTTGAAAACTTGGGGGATGACCTGTGGATAGGGGTGAAAGGCCAAGCAAACTCGGTGATAGCTGGTTCTCCCCGAAATGCCTTTAGGGGCAGCGTCGTGCGTTTCGCCTTGGGGGTAGAGCACTGATTGGGCTAGGGGGCCAACAAGCTTACCAAACTCAGTCAAACTCCGAATCCCATGGCGTTAGAGCGCGGCAGTGAGACTGCGGGGGATAAGCTTCGTAGTCGAGAGGGAAACAACCCAGACCGCCAGCTAAGGTCCCAAAGTCTGGACTAAGTGGTAAACGATGTGGAGTTGCACAAACAGCCAGTAGGTTGGCTTAGAAGCAGCCATCCTTGAAAGAGTGCGTAATAGCTCACTGGTCGAGTGATTCTGCGCGGAAGATGTAACGGGGCTTAAGTCCAGCACCGAAGCTGCGGGATTCCGTCATACAGCTCGGCCCGTACCCTCGGGGTGCGGGTCTAGGCGACGGGATCGGTAGGGGAGCGTCGAGCAGCCACTGAAGCGGCAGCGTGAGCTAGCTGTGGAGGCTGTTCGAGTGCGAATGCCGGCATGAGTAGCGAAAGAGGAGTGAGAATCTCCTCCGCCGAATGTCCAAGGGTTCCTGGGGAAGGTTCGTCCGCCCAGGGTTAGTCGGGACCTAAGGCGAGGCCGAGAGGCGTAGTCGATGGATAACGGGTTGATATTCCCGTACCACCGAACGCGCGACCAGGCTGAACCTGGTGTGCTAAGGAAAGCCCTTCGGGGCCTACCGACCCCACCGGTATTAGGCCAGCGATGAGGTGACACGGAAGGGTAAGCGGACCCGGGCGTCGGTTGACCCGGGGTAAGCGTGTAGGGCGAGGTCCAGGCAAATCCGGACCTCATTAAGCCTGAGGCGTGATGCCGAGCCGCTCTAGGCGAAGCCGCTGAACGCCCAAGCCGTCGAGAAAACCCTCTAGCGAGTTCGTTCGGTGCCCGTACCCTAAACCGACACAGGTGGACAGGTAGAGAATACCAAGGCGAGCGAGAGAACCCTGGTTAAGGAATTCGGCAAATTTGCCCCGTAACTTCGGGAGAAGGGGCGCCCCGGTAAGGTGTAGGACTTCGCGTCCGAAGCCTGAGGGGGCCGCAGTGACCAGGCCCAAGCGACTGTTTACTAAAAACACAGCAGCGTGCTAAGTCGCAAGACGACGTATACGCTGTGACGCCTGCCCGGTGCCGGAAGGTTAAGAGGAGAGGTTAGTCCCTTCGGGGACGAAGCTTTGAATCTAAGCCCCGGTAAACGGCGGCGGTAACTATAACCGTCCTAAGGTAGAAGGAAGGCCCCTGCAGGCAGGGGTCGCTGCCCCTCCTGCCGGCGACGGCGGTGAGTGCAGCTGGCTATATGCTGGAAGACCCGGAGTATCCGTTCGGTACTCGTCGGAGCAACACACTCGAATTGAAGAAATCGAATGTGAGCATCGGCAGTGACAATCCGACGGTGGGTGGCTGAATAAGTCACGCCGGAAAATCAGCAGGAAAGACTCAGATTACATCTGAGAATCCTCAGAGACCATACGCCAGCCATCTCGAGATGATCGAGATGAAGAGATGGTCCGGACCTCACGGCGACGTGAGGAGATCGGCAGAAATGACCGATCCGTCCGTTCTAGGAGTCGTGCCCTTGAGCGGTTGTAACAGATCAAGCGAAATTCCTTGTCGGGTAAGTTCCGACCTGCACGAATGGCGTAACGACTTGGGCACTGTCTCAACCAGGGACTCGGTGAAATTGCACTGTGAGTAAAGATGCTCACTACCTGCGACAGGACGGAAAGACCCCGGAACCTTTACTGCAGCTTGACATTGGAGTCTGGCATGTGATGTGTAGGATAGGTGGGAGACTGGGAAGCGCGGGCGCCAGCTCGTGTGGAGTCACCCTTGAAATACCACCCTTCTCATGACGGGCTTCTAACCTCGATCCGTTATCCGGATTAGGGACAGTGTCTGGCGGGCAGTTTCACTGGGGCGGTGGCCTCCTAAACGGTAACGGAGGCGCCCAAAGGTTCCCTCAGCCTGGTCGGCAATCAGGCGTTGAGTGTAAAGGCACAAGGGAGCTTGACTGCGAGACCTACAAGTCGAGCAGGGACGAAAGTCGGGCTTAGTGATCCCATGGTGGCACGTGGGTGCGCCATGGCTCAACGGCTAAAAGGTACTCCGGGGATAACAGGCTCATCGCGCCCAAGAGTCCATATCGACGGCGCGGTTTGGCACCTCGATGTCGGCTCGTCGCATCCTGGGGCTGAAGCATGTCCCAAGGGTCGGGCTGTTCGCCCGTTAAAGCGGCACGCGAGCTGGGTTTAGAACGTCGTGAGACAGTTCGGTCCCTATCCGTCGCAGGCGCAGGAAACTTGAGAGGAGCTGTCCCTAGTACGAGAGGACCGGGATGGACGTACCTCTGGTGTGCCAGTTGTCCTGCCAAGGGCACGGCTGGTTGGCTACGTACGGACGGGATAAGCGCTGAAGGCATCTAAGTGCGAAGCCCACCTCGAGATCAGGTTTCCCACGGGGTTAACCCGGTAAGGCTCCTGGTAGATGACCAGGTCGATAGGCCGGAGGTGTAAGCGCAGCAATGCGCTCAGCCGACCGGTACTAATCAGCCGAGGGCTTGTACTGAATCCAAAAACACGTGCTCGCTATGGAGTGCTCGGGGTGCCGGGCACGCTCGGTTTCGTCCGGTGGCGATAGCGGCGGGGAACCACCCGTTCCCATTCCGAACACGGAAGTTAAGCCCGCCAGCGCCGATGGTACTTGGGGCTCACGCCCCTGGGAGAGTAGGTCACCGCCGGGCGTCTATTCGGTGGGGGCTGCCGACGGCGGCCCCCACGACGCGTTCGAGGAGAGAGCCCCACATGCCGGATCGCCGTCAGCCTCCCCGACGGGATGAATATGGCGACGATCGGAGGGGCCAGCGCCGCGATACGCGCGGCGAGCCGCCCCGCAAGCCGGTCCAGCTGCAGAAGGGCGGCGCCGAGCTTCCCCGCTGGGTCCGCGAAGAGCTGGTCAGGGTCACACCCAAGGAACGTCGCGACGCCGCTCTCCAACTTCTGACCTCCGCTGCCGTTGCCTTCTCCGAGGGCCGGTTCCGTGCCGCTATGTCCAGACTCCTCGAGACGAAGAGCCTCTCCCCTCGCACGGCCACGGTGCGTGAGCTGCTCGGGTTGAGTGCCTACCGCACCGGTCAGTGGAAGGTGGCCCTCAGCGAGCTGCGCACGTTCCGACGGCTCACCGGCGATACCACCCATATGCCTGTCGAGATGGACTCGCTCCGTGCGCTGGGTCGTGTCGACGACGTAACCAAGACCTGGGAGCTATGGCGTGAGCTCGGAGGCTCCCGTCAGACCGAGGACGAGGCCCGTGTGGTCTACGCATCGTTCCTGCTCGACCAGGGCGAGGCGCGCAAGGCTTGGGCGGTGATCAAGCCGGGAAAGCTGATCGCCCAGCCAGGTGAGTCGGAGCTGCGCCGATGGTACGTGGCGGCCAGAGTCGCCGCGGCTCTTGATGACCATGATGCCGGGCGCCGGCTCATGCAGGCCGTGGAGAAGGCCGATCCTGCGTTCCCGGGTCTCGACGAGCTCGAGCAGCAGCTCGGTTGAGCAGAGAGTGACCACGCCGGTATACGACTCGGTCCGCTACGCCTCGGCCAACCGCTGGGACCCACGACACCTCGCCACCATGCGACGGTTGCTCGCCCCGTCGCCCGGGATGAGGCTTCTCGAGGTGGGGTGCGGTAGGGGGCATCTCCTCCGCCGCGTCCAGGACCAAGGGATCGACGCCATCGGGATCGACGTCAACCCGGAGGCGGCGGCGGCCGCGGTAACCCGAAATGTGCTCTCGATGAGCGCAACAGACCTCGACTTCCCCGACGGCTCGTTCGACCAGGTGTACTCGGTGCACGCCATCGAACACATCCCCGACGCCAAAGCAGCCATCGCCGAGATGAGCCGGGTCGTCCGGCCCGGGGGGAGCGTGATGCTCGTCTACCCAGCCGAGCCGGTGCGAGGCCTGTACGCCGTTCCGAGCGCGGTGATCCTGTACGGCAACCCATTCCGGGCCGGTCAGGTCCATTGCCACCGATTCACCCCCCGCCGGCTGGTCAAGCTGGCGCAGCCCGCCGGGCTGGCCGAGGTGACCAGCGAGTTCCATCTCCTCTCCAGCCCAGAATTCGCCACGCTGCTGGTGCGCCTGGGACGGAGGTAGCCTCACCAAGTGCCAAATGCCGTCCAGCTGACCGCGATCGGGCCCGAGCCTTCGCTCGCCGTCATCGAGGTCACGGATCCCAAGCCCGAACAGGGCCGGGCGCTGGTCGCCTTCGCAGCAGCAGAGGTGGCGCCGATCGACGTCCAGATCGCAACCGGCAAGATCCCAGGGATTCCGCCGCCGCCACTGCTGCCTGGCGGGACCGCTGCGGGGACCGTGCTCGAGTCGGGTGTCCACCCAGCGGGAGCGCCTGTGTACGTGTCGGGTGGACCGCACGGGATGGGGACGCGAACACCAGGGACCTTCGCCGAGGTGGTCAACGCGCCCGATGATGCGGTGTTCCCACTTCCCGACATGCTCGATGTCGAGACCGCCGCCGCGGGTGTCTCCTCCGCGACGGCTGCCCGTTACGCCCTTGTCGACCATGCCGCCGTTCAAGAAGGTGAGACCATCTTGGTGTTGGGTGCGACCGGCGCCGTCGGGTCGGCCGCCATCCAGTTGGCGGTGGCACTAGGTGCCAGGGTGCTCGCCGCCGCCCGCCGGCCCGAGCGGGTTCAGACCGGGCCGGGTGTCCAAGCCATAGCGTTTGACAGGTTCGCCGATGCGGTCGCGGAGGCAACCGGGGGTGTTGGGGTTGCCGCCATCATCGACACGGTTGGTGGCCCCTATATGGAGGAGTCGATCCGCTCAGGCGGGCCGCGCTGCCGCCATGTGGTCCTCGGCTACACGGCGGGCACCGATAGCACGGTCAACCTTCCGCTGATGTCGGTCAAGGAGCATCGGCTTCTCGGGATGAACACCAACCGCCCGACGCCGGAGCGGCGAGCCCAGTTGATGGACGAGGTGCTCGACGACCTGGCGGTGGGGCGGGTCCGGCCTCGGATCGGCGAGCGTTTCACGTTGTCCGCCGTCGCCGACGCCTATAAGGCCGACGGCAGTGCCGGCCGGATCCTGCTCGTAGCCGGTTAGTCAGCGGTCACCGTCGTTTGGCGTCAGTCAGCGCGGTCATTGCCGGTCGAATGACGCCAAAACGGTTGAGGTTGAATGTGGTGATGCAATCGGACCCTCTCGACTCGATGATCGCTGCCGAGGAGGAGCGCTTCCTGGAGCGTGCGCCGCTGGCAGTTGCAGCGCACCGGGAGGCCTCGACACACCTGGCGGGCGGCGTGGCGTCGAGCCTCCAGGTCACCGAGCCAAGCCCGGTGTGGGTCAGCCATGGGAAGGGGTCACGGCTGATCGACCTGGACGGGAACGAGTACGTCGACCTCAACAACGGGTACGGGGCGCTGGTGGTGGGTCACGCTCACCCCGAGGTAGCCGCCGCCGTGGCGGAACGGCTCACCCGGGGGTCGCATTTCGCCCAGCCCACCACCGAGGTCGCCGAGGTCGCCGGTGAGCTCGCGGCTCGGTTCGGGTTGCCTCTTTGGCGGTTTGGCAGCTCGGGGACCGAGGCGACCATGGACGCGGTCCACCTGATGAGGGCGCACACCGGCCGGGACCTCATCGTCAAAGCGGAGGGTGCCTACCACGGCCACCATGACACGGTGCGAACCGGGCTGGGCGTCCCTGAATCGATGAGTGCCCTCACCCTCGAGGTGCGGTGGAACGATCCCGACGACGTTGATCGGGTGTTTGTCGAGCACGGTGACCGGATCGCCGGGGTGCTGATCGAGCCGGTCGTCACCGCCTGCGGTCTCGTCCCACCCGTGCCCGGCTACCTCGAGCACATCCGCGAGGTGACAAGGCGTCACGGCGCGCTGCTCGCCTTCGACGAAGTGAAGACCGGGCTCACCGTGGGGCCGGGCGGGGCGACGAGGCTCTTAGGCGTCGAACCCGATCTGGTGTGCCTGGCGAAGTCGCTCGGAGGAGGGCTGCCCGCAGGAGCCACAGGGGGGACCGAGGAGGTAATGGATCAGATCGTCTCCGGCAGCTACCTGCAACTGGGGACGTTCAACGGCAACCCGCTCTCCATGGCGGCGACCCGGGCGGTGCTACGGGTGCTAGACGACGAGGCCTATCAGCGCCTTGACCGACTGGGGAAGCGGATCGATGACGGGCTCCGCCAGGCGGTCGAGAACTGGGACCTGCCGGCACGGGTAGTCGTCCTCGGGGCGAGGGGATCGGTCACTTTCCGGAGAGACCCGGTCCTCGAGTACCGCGACTTCGTCGAGATCGACGAGAGGTACCACCGCGCCGCCTGGCTCCACATGTACAACCGGGGGGTGTTCCTTCTGCCGTGGGGCCGCGGGCTGCAATGGCTGCTCTCGGTCCAGCACGACGAAGACGACGTGGACCGCTTCGTGGACGCCTTCCACAGCTTCGCGACGGCCCTCCGATCCTGAACCCGACGAGCGGTCCCGTACGAGTCATTCCTACGGGCGTTGCCGATCGGCGTCTCGGGTCGGCGCGCTGTGTGCAGCCAGTACCACCAGGGCGTATCGGTTGCACACAACCGGTTTCGCCCCGGGTTCACCAGGGCCGGCGCGCCAGGAGCTCGGCGACATCTTCGAGCGGCAGGCGGTGCGCTGTCCTACCCAGGTAACCGGTCATGGTCTCGGCGGCGCACAGAGCGTTGAGGATCGCCTCCTCGGTGGTGTCGGCAGCGGCGGCGAAGATCGGGTCCATCGCCTCGTGGGCGATCATCTCCAGTGGATACCGAGCCCGACCCGAGGGGAGCGAGTTGCCGGTGGCGAAGGCGATGAAGAGGTCGCCGCTCCCGTTGTGCCCGTAACCCCCCGCCCGAGCTAGCCCGACGGTTGCCCGTCTCGCCAGCCGGCGACATTGCACCGCGAGCAGCGGGGCGTCGGTGGCGAGCACCACGATGATCGAGCCTTGGTCCGAGTAGGCCAGCGGGGTTTGCTCCCCCCCGATCACGCGACCGAACGGCAAGCCGTCGATGCGAAGCGACTCCCGGTCGCCGTAGTTGGCTTGAACGAGGGCGCCGACTGTGAAGCTCCCCGCTGGTGTCGCCACCACCCGCGAGGACGTGCCGATGCCTCCCTTGAAGTCGTGGCAGATCATTCCGGTCCCGCCACCGACGTTGCCCTCCTCCACCGGCCCCGGAGCCGCCGAGTCGAGCGCCGCTCTGGCGTGCTCCGACTCGAGAGGGAAGGATCCGGCATCGCTCAGCCATCCATCAAAAGTCTCCGCCACCACCGGCAGGTGGAAGGGGTCGGGATATCCTGCTTCGACCCCGAAGGCCACCAGCGCATCGCGCACCAGCCCGACCTGATGGGTGTTGGTGATCCCGATGGCCGAGCCGAGCATCCCCGACTCCTCCAGCCAGGGCAGCCCGGTCATCTCCCCGTTTCCATTGAAGACGTGGTGTCCAGCGAAGGCGTAGTCCTCCCAGATTCGGTTCTCCCGCGGTACCACCATGGTCACCCCGGTGCGGGCCACCGATGGCTCGTCGTGGATCACCGTGCTGTGCCCCACCCAGACACCAGGGACGTCGGTGATGGCGTTGTTCTCGCCGGTGGGGAGGTCGCCGATCTCGACGCCGAGATGGCGGATCCTGGGGCGGCTCGTCATCAGCGGGTGTTGAGCAGACAGGCGGCAAGATGGTCCGTGCCCACCGCCTCTAACGGAGGATCGACGATGGGGCACTGGTCGAAAGCGCGGGGACAGCGGGGGTGGAACCGACAACCGGGGGCGATCCGAGAAGGGTCTGGTGTCTCGCCGACGAGCACGATGGGACGTGTCCGCCGAGCGGGGTCCGGTATCGGCACCACCGACAAGAGCGCCTCGGTGTAGGGGTGTCGGGGTGTGGTCAGCACCTCCGTGGTGGGTCCTATCTCGACCACCCGGCCCAGATACATCACCGCCACCCGGTGGCTATAGGCGGCCACCGTCGACAAATCGTGGGTGATCATGAGGACGGCGATGCCCTCTTCGGATGCGAGCCGGGCGAGCAGGTTGAGGATCTCGGCCCGGATGGAGACGTCGAGCATCGACACCGGCTCGTCTGCGATGAGGACCTGCGGCTCGAGGGCGAGGGCGGCGGCTATGACCACCCGCTGTCTCTGCCCACCCGACAACTGGTGGGGATGGCGATCCCAGTAGACATCGGGTGGGTTCAGTCCCGCCTGCACCAGTGCTTTCTCCACCCGGTGGCGCTCGTCGGCACGGTCGGTGGCCACCTTGTGGACCCGTAGGGGCTCGGCGACGATGTCGGCCACCCTCATGCGCGGGTTGAGCGACTCGTACGGGTCCTGGAAGATCATCTGCAGTCGGCGCCGCTTCGCCCGCATCGCATCCTTGTCGAGCACGGCGAGGTCGTCACCGGCAACGACTACGCGTCCCCTCGTCGGCCGAATCAGCCCAAGTATCAGGTTCGCCGTGGTCGTTTTTCCACACCCCGACTCACCCACTACTGCGAGGACCTCGCCGGGAGCGACGGTGAAGCTCACGCCGTCCACGGCTCGCACCACACGAGCAGGGCGGCGCCGCATGCCGTCGAACATGCTGCGGCTGGTGGCGAACTGGACGGCGATGTCCTCCACCTCGAGGACGGGTGTGCGCTCAGCCATCGTCGCCATCTCCAACCGGCTGCAAGGGGGCCTCCAACAGGAAGCACGAGGCGGCACTGGATTCGCCAGCCCAGTAGAGCGGGGGCTGCTCGGTCCGGCACCGGTCGAACACGAAGGGGCAACGCGGAGCGAACCTGCATCCGGGTGGAAGCTCGTTGAGCCGGGGCGGAGCACCTGGGATCGCCACGAGCGGTCGGTCGGGGTGATCCATGTCGGGGAAAGCCTCGAGCAGCAGCTGGGTATAGGGGTGGCTGGGTGAGGCGAACACCTCCGCCACCAGCCCTTGCTCGGCAACCATCCCTCCGTACATCACCACCACCCGGTCACATGTCTGCGCAACCACACCGAGATCGTGGGTGACGACGATCATGCTCATGTCCATCTCGTCGACCAGCTCGGCGAGCAGTTCGAGGATCTGTGCCTGGATCATCACGTCGAGCGCCGTGGTGGGCTCGTCGGCGATGATCAAAGCGGGTTCGCACGCCAAGGCCAGGGCGATCATTGCCCGCTGTCTCATCCCGCCCGACAAGGTGTGTGGATAGTCGTTGATCCGCTCGGGCCCGATGCCGACCCGCTGGAGAAGCCGCTTCGCCCGCTCGTCGGCAGCACCCTGGCTCACCGAGGGCTCGTGGAGCCGGATCGCCTCGGTGATCTGGTCTCCGACCCGCCGCACAGGGTTGAGAGCATTCATCGCCCCCTGGAACACGACCGCCAGCCGCTTCCACCTCAGGTCCCGCAATGCGTCGGCGTCGAGCCGGGTGAGGTCCTGGCCCTCGAACAGGACCTCACCGGCGGTGACCTGCCCCGAGGGGGGAGCAGCCTGAGGGCGCCCATCACCGCCGTCGTCTTGCCACAACCCGACTCGCCCACCAGGCCGAGCACCTCGCCGCGGCGGAGTTCGAACCCGACGTCCTCGACAGCGGTGAGCACACCACCCGGCGACTCGTAACCGACGGAGAGACCCCGCACCTCCAGCATCAACTCTGGCTTGGGAGGGGGAAGAGCGGCTGGTCGAACCTTGAGCGGCTTCTCCTTCTCCAGGTGATGACGGATCAGCTTCGGGTTGAGCAACTCCTCGAGAGCGGTCCCGAGCAGCGTGGTGCCGAGTACTACCCAGACGATTGCCAGACCCGGCGGGAGCAGCGCCCACCACGCCCCCGCCGAGACCGCGCCGCGGGTGAAGGCGAGATTGAGCATCTTGCCCCACGAGATGAGGAGAGGGTCCCCGAGACCTATGAAGGCGAGCGTCGACTCGGAGAGGATGGCGAGCGAGATGACGAGGACCGTGTTGGCCAGCATCAATGGGAGCACGAGTGGGAAGACGTGGCGGCTGAGGATGTGGAGATCGGAGGCGCCGATGGCCCTGGCCCGCCTGACGAAGCCCCGCTCCCGCACCGAGAGCGTCTGCGATCGGACCAGGCGCGCCGTGGTCGTCCAACCGAGCAGTCCGATCACCAGGATGATGTTCCCCAGACTCGGCGCCGATCACGGCCACGATCACGATCAGCAGTGCAAGGTCCGGTATCACGAGGAAGAAGTCGGTGAACCGCATGATGGCGCCGCCGAGCTTGCGGTAGTACCCGGCGATCAGACCCAGCGCCCCGCCCACAACGAGCGCGATGAAGGCAGCGGCGAACCCGACGATGAGCGAGACCCTCGACCCGTAGACCAGGGCTGAGAAGACGTCCTTTCCGCCGTCGTCGGTCCCCAGCCAGTGGAGCGCGGAAGGGGGCTGGTAGATGTCCATGATGGTGACCCGAACGTTGGCGTACGGGTCGTATGGGGCGATGAGCGGCGCAAAGATCGCCACGATGACGGTGAGCAGGATCATGGCCACGCCCACGATCCCCATCGGGCTGAGTCGGAACCGGCGCACCGCTATGCCTCCTCGATGCGCGGGTCGAGCCAGCCGTAGATCAGCTCGGCGAAGAGGTTGGCCACCACGACGCTGATCGCAAGCAACAGGAAGGCGCCTTGCAGAACCGGGTAGTCGCGCTGATCAACGGCTTGCACGGTGAGCAGGCCCAGGCCGGGCCATGAGAACACGGTCTCCACTTGGATCGCACCGGACACGGCGAACCCGATGTTGAGGGCGATGATCGTGACCATGGGGAGCATGGCGTTCCTAAGGGCGTGGTCCTTGATGATCTGGAAGGTGGACAGCCCCTTCGCCTTGGCGGTGAGGATGTAGTCCTCGGAGAGCACGTCGACCACCGAGCTGCGCATGATCAGCATGTACTCACCGACCAGCACCAGGGTCAAGGTCAGCGTCGGCAGAAACAGGTGGGTGACCACATCCCCGATCTGATTCCAGAGGTCGGTGAAGGACGCCCCGATCGTGACCCGTCCAGCCACCGGGAGACCGAGCCAGCGCGATCCAACATAGAGCAGGACAATCCCCAGAAAGAACGTGGGGAGAGACCACATGAACAGCGAGAACCCGAGCGCTCCGACATCGAGCTTGGTGCCGCGCCGCCATGCCGCAAGCAACCCCAGGAGGATCCCGAGGAATATCGCAATGAGCTCGGCAGGGAGTACCAGCCAGATCGTGTTGACCAGAGCCTGCCCCAGGAGATCGGCGACCGACTGGTCCTGGAAGGCGTAGGAGACCCCCAGGTCGCCGCTCGCCAGGGCACCGAAGTAGGCGAAGAACTGGGTGTCGAACGGGTTTCCCCCGTCGAGATCGAGGAACTGCGGCTTGTCCAGCCCGAAGCGCTCCCGCAGCGCCTCGACCGACTCCTCGGTGAGCCTGGGGTCGCGCGCCCCGGAGCGGGCCGGGTCGCCGGGGAGCACCCGGAAGAGAAAGAAGTTGAAGACGATGACCACGAGCACGGTCACGATGGCCCATCCCACTTTGTGGAGGATGTAGCGACCGCGGCCCATCAGACGGCGGACGGCGGACGGCAGACGGCAGCCAGAGCAGGATCAACCGACCTGGCGTCACCCATTACCCGTCACCCATGACCCGCACCAATCATCCCGCGGGCCTAACCACCGTCAACGACGTCGGATCCTCGAGCGAGAGGCGGGTCGCCGAGTCCTGCCAGCCGGTGAACGTGTCGTTTCGATACGCCTGCACCGTCTGGTCGTAGTACGGGATGATGTAGGGGAGGTCCCGCATCAGGATCTCCTGCATCTCCCAGATGATCTGGCGGCGCGCCTCTGGGTCGGTTTCGATCCCCTGGTCGGCGTAGAGCTGGTCGTACTCCTCGTTGCAGTAACCCGTTTCCGACAACCCGGTGTCCAGCTCATCGCACTTCACGATGCCCAACAGGAAGGCGGGGTCTGGATCCCCTCCCCAGCTCCAACGGATGATGTCGAAGTCGAATGCGGGACAGCACACCGAGGTCAGCGTGTCGCCGTCGAGTCCCTGGATCTGGAGGGCCACGCCGATCTCCGCCCACCATCCCGAGAGGAGCTCCGCTTCGCGGGGGGCGCTGTCGGCGTCGCTGTTGAAATTGAATCTGAAGGTGAGGTCGTCACAGTCCTGATCGGGGAGGCATTCGCGCACCCCGTCTCCGTCCTCGTCGGCGTAACCCGCTTCGTCGAGGATCCGGTTTGCCTCGGCGATGTCGAATGCGTAGTCCTGCAATTCAGAGTTGAAGTACGGCCCGTAACCGGGAGCGAGGAGGGAGAGGCCGGGCGTCCCGAGTCCGAGCTGGACGACGTCGATCATCTGCTGCTTGTCGACGGCATGGGCCAGGGCGGTGCGCACCGCCAGGTCACGCAGCGCCGGATGGCCGCTGCAGACGCCGTCCTCGGGGCATCGCTCCGGTTCGACCAGGTTGAAGAAGATGTCGACCAGGCTGGGCGACAGGGGCTCTCCACTCACGACCGTGATGTTTGGGTCGTTGCGCAGCGTGGCCACCGCCGTCTTCGGGAACTCGGTGATCATGTCCGCTTGACCGGTGGTCAGCGCCGAGACCCGAGCGTCGGCGTTCTGGATCGTCTGGAAGATCACCTCGTCGACATTGGGCGGTGCCGCCCAAGTAGTCATCGTTGGCCTCCAGCCGGACGAACTCGCCCTGCCGGTATTCCGCCAGCTTGAACGGCCCCGATCCGATCATCTCGGCGTTGTCGAAGGCGACCGGATCCTCGACCTCCTCCCAGATCGCCTTGGGCACGACGTACATGAACACCATGCGCGACTCGAAGTTGCCCACCGGGTTGGTCAAGGTGATGGTGACCGTCTGCTCGTCGGGCGCCTGGATATCTTCGAATACGTCTCCGTAAGCGGAGAGATAAGGCCAGTCCTCGTGGTCCCGCCACAACTCGAGCGAGTACTTGACGTCCTCGGCGGTGAGCGGCGTTCCGTCGTGGAAGGTGGCTCCTTCCACCAGGTCGAGCGTCCAGGTGAGCCCGTCATCAGACACCGACCACTCCTCGGCCAGTTCGGGAACGTAGTTGCCGTCGAGGTCGATGGTTATCGGTGTGTCGTACACCAACTCGTACATGATGTAGCCCTCGGCGAGCAGGCCGAGGCCCGGGTTGAGGCTGTCGGGGGAGCCGCCGTAGCCGATCCGCACCGTGCCCCCGGTTGCGCCGCTTGCAGATGCGGTGGTGTCGCTCGGTTCTCCGGTGGTCCCGCCGGTGCGCGGTCGTCTGCGTTGCCGGCGCGGTCCCATCGCCCGTGGTCGTCGCGGTCGTATCCCCCCCGGTACCGCATGCAGCCAACAGGGCGAGCAGCGCCCCCATCGTGGTGAGCCGCCTTGTCATGGATCGTCCCTTCCCCCGCGGCGCGGGTGCTACATCAGGTACCAGTCGAGAAAGCGCTCGAGCCTCCGGTAGAAGTCCACTTGGGGCGCAGCTCGGAGCAGCCCGTGCCCCTCGGTGGGATAGGTCACGTACTCGTACGTCTTGCCGAGCTTGTCGAGGTGCTCGACCAGCTCCTCGGACTGCTTGAGATGGACCCGCTCATCCTGCTCGCCGTGGGCGATGAGCAGCGGCCGCTCCACGTCGGCGAGGTGGTGCACCGGCGAGCCGGCTCGGTAAGCCTCCGGGTTGTCTCCGGGGTGGCCCATCATCCTTTCCAGGTCCTCGGCCCCTCCTCGGTCGCCCTGGGCCCACGAGGTGAGGATGTTGCAGTCGCCGTACTTGAGCACCCCGCAGGCGAAGCGGTGCTCGGGGTCCATCGCCAGCGAGCAAAGGGCCATGTAGGACCCGTAGCTGGCGCCGAATATCCCGATGCGGCGGGGATCGACCCAATCGAGCGAGGCGAGGAAGTCGTAGGCGGCAAGGCAGTCCTCGGTGTCCTTGACCCCCCAGACGCCGTGATTGGCCCGCTCGAACTCGAGGCCGTAACCGGTGCTCCCTCTGAAGTTGATCGCCAGCCAGGCGTACCCCTTCTCCACGAAGTACTGGGCGTGACCGTCCCACTCGTCGCCGTAGACCGAGGTCGGGCCGCCGTGGGGGTAGACGATGGCGGCCACCGGCTTGTCCTCGGCGGCGGCCGGCTTGAAGAGGAACGCCGGGATCTCGAGGCCATCGAACGACTTGTAGCTGACCACCTCGGGGACAACGTGAGGCGCGGCCATCACCGCCGCCGGCGCCGGTTGCAGCAGCGTGGCGATCGACCCGTCCCGGTCGACCCGAACGATCCGCGGCGGGGTGCGCTGGTCCTCGTGAAGCGCGACGAGACCGCCGTCAGCCGTCCACGATCGGGTCGCTCCACGTTCCACCGACACCGATCACGGTGACCTCGCCCGAGGTGGCATCGACTCTGACCAGGTCGGAGACCCCGGAGTTGTGCCTGCTCGCCACGAGCGAGCCACCATCGGGGTGCCAGGCAAGCTGACTGAAGTCGCCCTGGTCTTCGGTCAGCTGGCGCCGCCCCGACCCATCGGCAGCCATCAGATGGACCTGGTTCCATCCCGGCTGCTCGGACACGAAGGCGATGGTCGAACCGTCCGGGCTGATGGCGGCGCCGCGCTCCTGGTAGCCAGGGGTGCCGCTGAGGCGTCGGGACTCGCCGTCTGCCAACTCGACCCGCCAGATGTCGCTGCGCTTGCGGTCGGATGGCGGGTAGAAGGTGAACACCGCCCACGATCGATCCGGGGAGAGGGCCAGCTCGCCGACATCACCGTCAGAGGGACCGAAAGGCTGCGGCCACGCGTCGTCCGGGTCCAGCCAGGCGAGACGGGAGTGCCGGTCGCGATCGACGGTGACGATCATCCTGTTGCTCGTCCACCCAGTGCGGGTCGCCCGCCTCCACCAGTCGCTTTCCGGGGCCGCCACCACCGGGGACGACACAGACCATGCCCTCGTCCACATAGGCGAGGCGACTCCCATCGGGAGACCATGCCGGGGTGGTGTCCTCCCAGTAGGCATGGGGGACCCGGTCCACGCTCAACCGTCGGGCGGTCCCCCCGGCGACGGGGACCGACCACATGTCGGACGTGTCGCGGTCGAGGGCGAAGGCAACGGTGGCGCCGTCGGGCGAGAGGGCGAGGTGGTGAGGGCCGTTCTGTGGCGGCGATCGCCTCGAGCCGCCAGTGCGGGGGAGGCGGGAGATCGGGGCGTGGCTGGCTTGGAACGCCGCCGTGCGCGTCCTTGCCGACCCACATCGCAACCAGCTTCGAGGACAGCGCCCCGGCCTCACTCATCGCCCGTCCCGCCTCTCCCCCTCGAAGGCGAGCAGCGTAGCCAGCACCAACTGGCCGAGGCTGTCCAGGTGGTAACCACCTTCCTGGACGAAGACGGTGGGCAAGCCGAGATCGGCGATGAGGCGGCCGGCCGCGGCATAGCCGTCGACCGTGACCTGCAACGGGCTCTCCGGGTCGTCGCGCGGCCGCGTCGACGCCGAGGGAGACGACCATTGCTCCGACGCCACGGTCGGCGGCGAACCTGGTCAGCCGGTCGACGGCCTCCAGCCACCCGGCATCCCCGGTCCCCGGTGGCAACGGGAGGTTCAGGTTGGCCCCAACCCCTTCCGCTTCCCCGGTCTCGTCGTCGTAACCGACGAAGTGGGGGAACCATCCGGCCCCCGGGTCGACGTGGACCGAGCCATAGATCACATCGGGCCGCCGGTAGAAGATCTCCTGGGTGCCGTTGCCGTGATGGGCGTCGAGGTCGATGATCCCTACAAGGGGGACGGCGCGGGCCCGCAGCCGCTGGGCCGTGAGGGCGGCGTTGTTCAGATAGCACGATCCCCCGTAGAAGTCGCGCCCGACGTGATGCCCCGGAGGGCGGCAGACGGCGTACGCGGCTGATGCGCCGTCGGCGACGAGGTCGGCTGCGGTGAGCGCGGCTTCGGCTACCGCTCGTGCCGCCTCCCACGTGCCCGGCCCGATCAGCGTCATCGTGTCCATGGCGAACATCCCGGTGCGCGCCGAGGCAGCCGCTGGCTTGCGTGGCGCCCGCCCCGGCGTCAGTTGTGGAAGGGGGAACACATAGGGCACCACCCGATCCTGCCCCGGCTCTTCCAGGTACCCGCCGGCTACCCAGTCGTCGTAGGCGGTGGCCAGGAAAGAGAGAAAATCCGGATCGTGGACGGCTTCGAAAGGGCCATCGTCGTAGTGGTTGGGCTCGATGAACGACGCGTGTGCTTCTGCCAGGGCCGCCCGGATCCTGTCGCCCCTGGCCGGGACCTCGGTTCCCTCGATCCACACCCCGAGCCAGACCTCGCCCTTTGGCTCGTGAAGGCGGTGGCGGTCGGTCCAAACCACCGGCATCGACAGGTTGGGTCCCGACATCGCAGGCGATGGTATCGCTCGGTAGTCGTCCAGACCTGGCGATCTAAGGTTCGCCGCCATGAGCTTTCGGGTCACCTACGCCACGATGTCGGCGGACGATGCCGACCTCCACGACGGCTACGACCGCGGCATAGAAGCGGCCCGCGCCCGGCTTGGCGAGAGCCATCCGCTGATGGTCGACGGCGAGGCGCGTCCGGGTGGCGGCGAGCACGAGGAGCGATCCCCGATCGACCACGAGCTGGTGCTGGGGCGGTTCGCCCAGGCCACCGAGAAGGATGTCGCCGACGCGGTCGCCGCCGCCCGCTCCTTTGCTCCGACCTGGGCGGCTACGCCCTGGCAGGAGAGAGCCCGCCTGTTGCGCGACGCCGCCGACGTCATCAGCGACCAACGCTTCGAGTTGGCGGCGCTGATGACCATGGAAGTGGGGAAGAACCGCCTCGAGGCGCTTGGTGATGTCGAGGAGTCAGCCGATCTGATCCGCTATTACTGCCACGAGATCGAGGCCCACGAGGGCTACACCAAGGCGATGAACCGGCTGTCACCCGACGAGGCCACCTGGGACGTGATGCGCCCCTACGGGGTGTGGGCGGTGATCAGCCCGTTCAACTTCCCTATGGCGCTGGCTGCCGGCCCGGCAGGGGCCGCCCTGGTGGCCGGTAACACGGTGGTGATCAAGCCGTCCAACGCCGGAGCGATGATGGCGGTGCGGCTGTACGACGCGCTACGGCGGGCCGGTGTGCCTTCGGGTGCCGTCCACCTCGTCACCGGGTCGGGGCCGGTTGCCGGCGACGCCTTGGTGCGCCACCCGGAAGTGGACGGGATCACCTTCACCGGCTCCTACGACGTCGGGATGGGCATCCACCGCAGCTTCGCCGCCGGCTACCCAAAGCCGGCCATCTGCGAGATGGGTGGCAAGAACCCGGTGATCGTCACCGCCTCCGCCGACATCGACGAGGCCACCGACGGGGTGATGCGCTCCGCCTTCGGCTTCGGCGGTCAGAAGTGCTCGGCGGCCTCGCGGGTTTACGTGGAGCACCCCGTGTTCGACGAGTTCATCGAAGGGCTCATCGCAAAGGCGGAGAGGCTGGCGGTGGGCGACCCGCTCGACCGATCGGTGTACCTCGGCCCGGTCATCGACCGGCGAGCCGTCGAGCGCTTCAGCGAAGCGGTGGCGGAGGCCCGGTCCGCCGGCGCGATCCTTGCCGGCGGCGAGGTGATCACCGATGGCGATCTCGGCCGGGGGAACTTCGTAAAGCCGACCGTGGTCACCGCCCGGGGTTCGTCGTGGATCTGGAAGCGGGAACTGTTCGTCCCCTTCGTGGCGGTCGCCGCGGTGGACGACATGGACGAGGGGTTGACCCGGGCCAACGACACCGAGTACGGGCTCACCGCAGGGTTCTACAGCCGAGATCAGGACGAGATCGACCGCTTCCTCACTGGGATCGAAGCCGGTGTCGTCTACATCAACCGCCGAGCGGGCGCCACCACCGGCGCATGGCCGGCGGTGCAGCCCTTCGGGGGGTGGAAGGGATCGGGCACCAGCGGCAAAGCCGGCGGCGGCCCGCACTACCTAACCCAGTACCTCAGGGAGCAGTCCCGCACCATCGTCGGGGGGTGAGGCGCGGCTCACTGGTCGCGTAGAAGACCTGAGGTCGCCGAGCACCTCCTCGGCGTGGGTTGCGTTGTCGGTGACCTGATAGGCGCGCCGCACCGTCCCCGCGGGGTCGAGGAGATAGGTCACCCGCTTCGGCCAGCCGAAGCGACGGTCTTCTGGCTCCCGTTCCACACCATGGGCGCGGCCGATGGCGTGATCGGGGTCGGACAGCAAGGGAAAGTCGAATCCCATCATCTCCGACCAGGCGCGGTTGTCCTCGGGCGCGTCGTAGGACACGCCGAAGATGGCGGCACCGGCTGCTTCGAATTCAGGGGTTCGGTCACGGAACCCCTCCCCTTCAAGCGTTCAGCCGGGGGTGTCCGCCTTTAGATACCACCAGACAACCGCCCACTTCCCCAACAGGTCTCGGCGTGTGATTCGCCGGCCGCGGTCGTCGGTGGTGTCGAAGTCTGGGAGCGGCATTCCCTCCTCGAGCAATGGATCACCTCCTCTCTGTGCGCCTTGCGAAGCTACAGCGAAGGGCTCACCCGTACACTCCCGAGCCTTGGACGAGCAACACGACTTCGGCTTCGCCACCAGGGCGATCCACGCCGGCCAGAGACCTGACCCCGAGACCGGCGCCAGGGCCATGCCCATATACGCCACGACGTCGTTCGTCTTCGAGGACGCCCAGCACGCCGCCGACCTGTTCGCCCTGCAGAACTGGGGCAACATCTACACCAGGATCGGCAACCCGACCAACGCCGCCTTCGAGGAGAGGATGGCATCGCTCGAGGGCGGTCTCGGGCGCGGTCGCAACGGGCTCGGGGCAGGCGGCGCAGCTCATCGCGATCCTGACGACCGCCTCGGCGGGTGACCACATCGTGGCCGCCCGCAACCTCTACGGAGGGACCTATACGCAGTTCGACGTCACACTGAGGAAGATGGGGATCGACGTCGACTTCGTCGATCCATCGTCTCCGGATGCCTTTGATCGAGCCGTGTCCGAACGGACCAAGCTGATCTACGGTGAGACGATCGGCAATCCCCGCGGCGACGTGCTCGACATCGAGGCCATCGCCGAGGTGGCCCATTCCCACGACATCCCGCTGATGATCGACAACACCTTTGCCACTCCGTTCTTGTGCCGACCGATCGAATGGGGGGCCGACATCGTCGTCCATTCGGCCACCAAATTCATTGGCGGCCACGGCGTCGTCATCGCCGGTGTGATCGTCGAGTCGGGGCGGTTCCCCTGGGACAACGGGAACTTCGCCGCGCTCACCGAGCCGTCTCCCGCCTACCACGGTCTCCGTTTCTGGGAGAACTTCCGGGAGTACGGGTGGCTGAGCAAGGCGCGGGTCGAACTGCTGCGCGATGTCGGCGCCGCGCTGTCGCCCTTCAACGCCTTCCTCTTGCTGCTCGGGCTGGAGACCCTTCCTCTGCGGATGCAGGCCCACGCCTCCAACGCCCGCGTGGTGGCCGAGTACCTCCGTGAGCATTCGGCGGTTGACTGGGTGAGCTACCCGATCTTCGACGACAGCCCCACCCGCCACCTCGCCGAGAAGTACACCCCGGGCCGGACCGGGGGCGGTGTTCACCTTCGGGCTCACGGGTGGGTTTGAAGCCGGGGTGAGGTTCATCGAATCGGTCGAGTTGGCCAGCCACCTGGCCAACGTGGGCGACGCCAAGACGCTCGTGATCCACCCCGCCTCGACCACGCACCAACAGGTGCCGCCTGAGAGCCGGGTCGCATCGGGGGTGAGCGACGACATGGTCCGCATCTCTGTGGGCCTCGAGGATCCCGATGACATTCTCTGGGACCTGGACCGGGCGCTCAAGTGACTGTCGACACTGCCGATGCTGCGGTAGGGGAGCGGCTCCGGATTCTGGGTACGGCGCGCACCGTCGCCCTGGTCGGGGTGTCGGCGAACCCGCTGCGATCGTCCAACTTCGTAGCGACCTACCTGATCCGCACGAGCTACACCATCTGGCCGGTCAACCCCACCTACGCCGAGGTGCTCGGGCTCCGCTGCTACCCGTCGCTGGCCGATCTCCCCGAGCCTCCCGACATCGTTGACGTGTTCCGGCGCACCGAGGAGATCCCTTCGGTGGTCGAGGAGGCGATCGACGTCGGGGCCAAGGTGGTTTGGTTTCAGCTAGGACTGCGCCACGACGCGGCGGCGGAGAAGGCACGCCGGGCTGGTCTCGCCGTGGTCCAGGACCGTTGCCTAAAGATCGAGCATGCCCGGTTCGCCGGGGGCCTGCACCTCGGTGGATTCGACACCGGGGTCATCACCTCGAAACGGCGCCGGCCGATCTGAGGCGGGTCGCGCTCAGATGGCGCGGATCCGGTTGTTCCTCGGGTTGTGCTCCAACTCGGCCAGACCCATCACCTCGAGCACCGGGGTGACGTAGTTCCCCACCCGGCCCCGCAGGCCCTTCTTCAACCCGTACCAGCCGCCTATCGGGTTGTCGGCCGAGCGGGCCCACGCCTCCACGGAACCCTCGGGCGCCGGCTTCTGCTCGTCGGCGTTCCCCAGCGGCATCCAATCGCCGTGGGCGGCGAGCATGGCGTGCATGTCGTCGATGACACGCAGGTCATAGTGGAGGACGGTGCTCCCCACCGTGCAAACGAGCACCGGCGGGTCGGCCGACTCGTCGCGGTACATCTGGAAGGTCGAGGTCAGGCTCGGTGTCTGCAGCACCCAGGGGTCGTCCTTCGTTCCCGATCCGGTCGCCATCTCCTACCTCCTTCGGTAACGAATCAGTTACGTTACCAGTTCCCTCGCTGTGCCCCTAGCCGGTCCGCTGGCTGCCGAGTGGAGTGGGTCATGGGCCTGACACCGCGGCGTACTTGACGTTGTACGGCCCTCCCAGTGACGACGCCCGGTACCCGGTCACGGAGGTGGCGATCGCCTCGACGTAGCGGGCGGTGACGATCTGGATCTGATAGAGGGCCTGCTCCACGTCGTAGCGTTGCACAGCCTGCCAGGCGGCCCCGGCCTCGTCCTCGGGCGCCTGCACCGCGGCGAGGAGGAGGGCGTCGTACTCCTCGTCGGCGGGGAACCCGTACAACGAGCCGTTCAGGTTCCCGGGCATGTCCGAGGTTGCTGCCAAGTACGGGTAATCGGAGCCAAACCCGGATCCTGCCTGGACCTCGACGGCGAGCAGCACGAGGTCGTATTCCCCGGTCACGGTGAGCCTCTCGACAACTTGGCTCGTGCTCTCCACGAAGAGCGCCACTGGTATCCCCGCCGCGGCGAGGTCCGCTTGGACCATCACCGCCGTGTCCAAGAGGTATGGGTCGTCGAGCAGGTAGAGGCCGAGCGGTCCTCGGGTGGCCCGCCCGCTTGCTCGAGATACTGCGCCGCCCCTTCCGGGTCGGCCGGGCCGCCAAAGAAGTCGCCCAGCTCGGGGTCGAAGTGGTCGGCCCCACTGGATAGAAGAGTGGACGCTGGGATTGCCGCCCCGAAGAAAGCGTCATTGGCGATCCCGGCTCGCCCGATGGCCTCGGCGATGGCTCTTCGGGCAGCGTACGAGGCGCCGGTGAACCGAGCCGGATCGAGGTTGGGGTACATGTAGACCCGGGTGGTCGAGTCCTCGGCGATGCTCACCGTGGCTCCACCCCCGTTGAGGACGTGGAGCTGGCTCAGACGCCGGGTCGGGCACGATGTGGGTAGTGCCGGCAACGACGTTGGCCGAGCGGACACCGTCCTCGGGGACGATCTTCATCACCACCCGTTCCATCACGGGCAGCTCGGCGTCCCAGTACTGCTCGAAGCGACCGAGCACGATCTGGTCGCCCTGGGCCCACTCGACGAACCTGAAGGGCCCCGTCCCGATCGTGGTCCGTGCATATGTGTCGCCGACGAGGTAGGGCACGTCGGAAGGGACGAGCGGGATCCTGGCGAGGGTCCCCAAGAACGGCGTGAAAATGCTTCCCAGGGTGAATACGACGGTCTTGTCGTCCGGGGTCTCGATCGAGGAGATCATCGACACCCTCGGCTTCCATTGCGATGTGCTCTCGTCGGCGCCGATGGTCTCGAAGCTGAACTTCACGTCCTCGGAGGTGAGAGCCTTGCCGTTGTGGAAGATGACCCCCTCCCTGAGCGTGACGGTGTAGCTCGAGACCGTCCGAGCCGACCTCGGGGAGCTGGGCGGCGAGTTGGGGGACGATCTGACGGTTGTCATCCCAGGTCAGGAGCGACTCGTTGGTGAGCCGGTAAACCCTCTGGATCGATTGCGCACTCCAGTTGAGCGGGTCCACGTCTGGGGTTGGATCGGCGAGGATGTCGATTCTCAACTCCCCGGCCGAAGCCGGCCGCGCGGCTGAGGTGGCGGCCGTCGTCGGCGGTCGCGGCCGTGGTGCTGGTCGTCGTCGCCAATGATGTCGTCACCGAAGTGGTGGAGGCTGATGGCTCGCCGCCGGCGCAGGCGGCGAGGAGTGCCCCCGAGGCACCGATCCCGGCCATGCCTTTGGTCAGGGCGGCAAGGAACCGCCGCCGGCTCATCTCGGTTGACCCGTGGCCATTTGGCTCGGTGTCCATCGAATCTCACTCCCTGAGGTGTTGGCGGGGAAGCTGCGGAGTCAAGGGTACGGTGGTCCGCACCCGTCGTAGGACGCTATCGGCTCGACGGAGACTGGTGTGACGGCGCCCAATACGACCCCCGACCCGGCGACGCTCGATCGCTCCCGCCTTTTCGTCGGGGGCTTCCATGAGAGCGAGCTGTCGGCCCGTGCGCTCGTCGTTCCCGGTCTGCCCTCCTGGATGCGAGGCAAAGACGCTGTCCGCGACCCGATGGGCGCATCGACCCAGCTCGTCCGCATCCCTGCCGGGCTGGCGATCGGGGCGTGGCGGCTTCACCGAGGCCACCGAAATGTTCGTGGTCAGCGGGAGGCTGCAGCTCGACGGACGGCCGCTTCGCCCGATGACCCATGTCGCTCATACCGCGGGAGCACGGGCCGATACTCAGCTCCCATCGACACCGTCGTGCTCATCCACGCCACGGGACCGCTGAGCTTCGGCGAAGGATCGACGTACGGGCGGATCCGTTGTGGTGGACACCGAGGAACTGGATTGGGAGCCGGCGCACGATCCCGGGCTCCCCGCCGGGCTGATGGTGAAGCGGGTCCACGACGGTGACGGTGGAGGGCCCAGCCTGTGGCTCATGGCGGCGGTCCATTGGGGAAAGCGGGCGGTCTGGCAGCGGCACCAGGTGAGCGAGGAAGGGTTCCTCCTCGAGGGCGAGATGGCCGCAGCCGTGGCGTTGGCCGACGGCGTGAAGGTCCATCGCTATCGGGAAGGCGGGTATTTCTACCGGCCACCACGGACACCGCATCTGCTGCGCACCGCCGGGTCGATGTTGTTGTTGATGCGGTCGTCGGGCCCTCTGACCACCGAATGGAACGACGACCCCTTCCCCGATCGGTCCGACCAGGCTGAGGGCTGGCGCCCCGAGAATGTCGCACCCCGGTCTTACGTTGCCCTCAGTTCCCCGCGCTTCCCCGGAGAGGAGCGGTAATGGACCTCAACCTGGTCGTCTTGTCGGGCAGGCTGGCGGCAGCGCCCGGAGATGAGGGTGCTCGACTCAGGGACCCGGCTTGTTCGGTACCTGGTGACGCTGCGCACCGAAACGCCTCGACGCCGCGTCGACGTGCTCCCGGTGACGCTGTGGGAGCCGAGCGACGAGGCCGCCGTCGATCTGGAGAAGGGCCGCCGCGTCTGGGTGGCGGGGAGTGCCCAGCGTCGGTTCTGGGAGGGACCCGAGGGCCGGCGCAGCCGGATCGAGATCGTCGCCGAGCAGGTGACCCACGACATAGCCGAGGAACCGGAGTCGGTTGCTGCAAAGAGCCGCCGGTAGCCTGATGGCGATGGGCCGGGTAGCCGTCGCCGCTCCCTCGGCGCTGGCGGCTGCTGCCGGCGCCGCCATCGCCGATGCCGGCGGCAATGCAGTTGACGCCGCCATCGCCGCATCGATCTTCGCCTCGATCTCCGAGCCTGGGGTTTGCTCTCTCGGCGCCGGAGGGTTCATCACGGTGATGCTCTCCCGAAGGCGAGAGCGTCGTCTATGACGGCCAGGTCGAGATGCCGGGTCGTGGGCTTCCACCCGAGCGATTCGGGCAGGGCGATGTTCGAGGTCTCGATGGCGTACGGAGGGGGGACGACGACGCTGGCCGGCCCCGGGTCGGTGGCGACGCCCGGGTCGGTGGCGGCGTGGGCGGCGTCTACCACCGCTCACGGCCGTCTGCCATGGCCGGAGCTCTGGGAGCCTTCGATCGCCGCCGCCGTCTCCGGCTTTCCTTTGCCTGCGGCATCGCACCGCTATCTGACCCAAGGTGCGATGGAGATATTCGGCAGAGAGGAAGCCAGCCGGGCGGTGGTTACCGGGACGACGGCATGCCCCTCCCCACCGGGGCGACGGTGCACGTCGACGGCCTGGCCGAGAGCCTCATCCAATTCGCCGAAGAGGGGCCGGCATGTCTCCACGGGGGCGATCTCGGTCGCCGCATCGCCGCTGCGGTCGAAGCGGAGGGCGGGATACTCACCATCGACGACCTGGCCGCATACCGGGTGCATGCGCCGTCCCCCGCTGCGTGTGGAGAGCGCCGGTTGGACACTGGCAACGGTTCCCCCGCCGGCCGTCGGGGGTGCCGCGGTGGCGGCGGTGCTCCGATCATGGGGAATGCCGGAAAGCAGCTGGGGAGCGACCGACGTTGCCCGGTTCGCCGAGGCACTGGCGGCGGTCTTCGCCTACCGCGCCGCCCAGTCGACCGCGAGGAATCGCCGGAGCAGGCGTTGACCGAGTTGCTTGGCGCCAGCACCACCGAGGAGCTGGCCGGGATCGGCGCCGCCTCGACCATCCATGTGTCTGCGGTCGATGCGAATGGCCTGGCTTGCGCCGCCACCCTGTCGGCCGGATACGGGTCGGGCGTGCTTCCGCCTGGCACCGGGGTGTGGCTCAACAACTGCCTCGGCGAGTTGGAGCTGAACCGGCGCGGGGTGCACGCCCTTCCTCCGGGGACCCGGCTCCCGTCGAACATGGCACCCTCGGTGGCACTCGACCACGCCGGACGGATGATGGCGGTCGGCACCCCAGGCGCCGACCGGATCACCAGCGCATTGCGATGGTGATACTCAACATCACCCGGCTGGGGCTTTCGCTCGAGGATGCGATCGCCCACCCGAGGCTCCATGTCGAGGGATGGCCGGAGCACCCACGGGCGGCGTACGAGCCAGGGCTCGACGTGTCGGCGGTGACCCTCCCCACGAGGTCATTCGACGAGGCCTCGATGTACTTCGGCGGCGCCGCCGCCGCGCTCCGCCACGCCGACCGGACCCTGGTGGCTGCCGCCGATCCACGCCGGACCGGTGGGACCGCGATCGCCGGTGAGTGATGGAACCACGACCGATGTGCTTCCCCAGGTCGAGAGGGGGGTTGACACGGGGGGTACGTTGGCCCGGTCCAGCGAGCCCGCCGGCAACCAGTTGACCCACCCGGTCTGGCTTGCCGCGCTCATTTTGGGGTCGTTGATCGAGCGGAGGTGTCAGATGCCATGGATGTGGAGCGACGACCTTGCCCGCCTGCTCATCGAGCGCGGCGAGGCGAGCGCACCACAGCTCCGGGACTGGCTCGACCGCCCGATTGGCCTCGCCTCCGAGTCCGACCCGGTGGAGGTTGCCCGCTTCCTGCTGGCCGCCGATGCGAGATACTCAGACTCCACTTCCGGCTGACCGACCAACACACCCGCCGGTAGCTGCCAACCCTGGGCTGGGGAGTACCTCAGAGGTAGCTGCCAATCCTGGGCTGGCTGGGGACATGCATCGACGCCACGCTCGTTGCTCGGTGGAGCGATCATCATCCCCGCCATGTACGCGTTTCTCCGCAACCACGCTGGGTCATCGCCACCTCGTTGGTGGTGATCCTGGCGGGGCTCTTCGTCAACCTGGGGTTATGGCAACTGCGGAGGCTCGACGAGGCGCGCCAGGCGAACCACTTCTCGGCGCCCGACTCGCCCTTCCCCCCGAAGACCTCGAGGTGATGCTCCAGGCGGTGGGGGAGGACCTCGCCGCCATCGAGTACCACCCGGTCAGGGTCAGCGGCGTCTTCGATCCGCTCGGGCGAGGTGCTGCTGCGCTCCCGGACCCTCGATGGCGTGGCCGGGTTCCACGTCGTCACCCCGCTGGTGACCGAAGGGGGCAGTGCGGTGCTGGTCAACCGGGGCTGGGTCCCGATGGAGATGGACCAGCCACCGGTCCCGGCCGCTCCGCCAGATGGTCCGGTGGTGGTCGAGGGACTGATCAGGCTCAGCCAGGAGAGATCGGGGCTCGGGCCGGCAGATCCCGCAGAAGGGAGAGTCTGGCGCTCCTCAGCAGGCTCGATATCCCTCGGATCCAACAGCAGACCGACGACAACCTGGCGCCGGTCTCGGTCGACTTGTCTTCGGTAGACCCCGACACCCCAGGTGGCCTCCCGGTACCGGTGGGACACGCCGCCGGTCGACGACGAGGGGAACCACTTGCCTACGCCATCCAGTGGTTCGCCTTCATGGTGGTGGGCGTGGTCGGCTACGTGATCCTGGTGCGACGCAGCGCTCGCAGCGGAGACGCCGGGCTAGGTCGGGGATCGCCTCCATCGGCCGGGCCAGCCCTCGATGACCTCTGCGGCGGAGGCCCGAACCAGATCTTCGGGGGCGATCCGGATCTTGGCCGCTCGGGTCCCGGCACCGACGATCACCCAGTCGGGGATCATCACCGCGGCGTCGATCCACACCGGGAGTCCATGGGGAAGCCCCAGCGGTGTGACTCCACCGATGGTCATCCCGGTTGCCTCGACCGTCTCGTCGGCGGAGGCGAATGAGGCCTTCTTCACGCCGAGACGTTGGCGAACGGTGCGGTTGACATCGAGCCGGCTGGTGGCGAGAACGACACACACGGCGCGCTCTCCCCGCGGCCGACGTGAGGCCACCAAGATGGCGTTGGCGGAGCGCTCCGATGGTATGCCGTACGCCTCACAGAAGAGGGCGGTGTCGGCAAGGTCGGGGTCGCAGGGCATCACCTCGTAGGCCACTCCGGCAGCAGTCGAGCGCGGCGATCACGTTCGGGAGATGCGGGCATGTGCGTCAGCGTAGGGCGGCCCAAATTGAGTCAGGCCGGGAGCGGTCGTCTGGCACGATTCGGCCCATGGATGACTACGGGCCGGAGACATACGGCGAGCGGATCGCCGACGTGTACGACCAGTGGTACCCGGATGCGCCGCCGGCCATGATCGACCGCCTCGCCGAACTGGCGGGGGAGGGGCGAGCCCTCGAGTTGGCGATCGGCACCGGGCGGGTGGCATTGCCCCTCTTGGCGCGAGGTGTGGACATCCATGGCGTGGACGTGTCGGAGGGCATGGTGGCCCGGCTCCGTGCCAAGCAAGACGGGGACCGTATTCCGGTCAGCATGGGCGACTTCGCCGACGGTCCCCGGCGAAGGGCGGTTCGACCTCGTCTTCATCGTGTTCAACACGCTGTTCGCCCTGCTCACCCAGCAGGATCAGGTCCGATGCTTCCGCAATGTCGCCGACCGGTTGGAGCCCGGCGGCGCCTTCGTCATCGAGGCTTTCGTCCCCGACCTCACCCGTTTCGACCGGGGGCAGCGTCATCTCGGTCGCCGAGATCGAGGACGGTCAGGTGAGGCTAGAGGCGGCGATGCACTGGACCCGGTGGCACAGATCGTCACGGTGCAGCACATCAATCGTCGATCCGAGGGCGGGACGAGGTTGCGACCCGTGGTGCTCCGTTACGCCTGGCCAGCCGAGCTGGATCTGATGGCGCGCTCGCCGGTATGGAGTTAGAGGCCCGATGGGGCGACTGGGAAGGCTCCGCCTTCACCGCCGCCTCCACCGGGCATGTCTCCGTATATCGGCTCCAAGCGACGTAGTCAGAACCCCGATCGGTTACTAGGACACGGCCTCCAGCGCTTGGTCTAGGTCTGCCTTGATGTCGTCGATATGCTCGATCCCCACCGAGATACGGACCAGGTCGGCGGTGACCCCCGCCGAGGTCTGCTCCTCCTCGGTCAGCTGCTGGTGGGTGGTCGAGGAGGGGTGGATGACGAGAGTCTTGGCGTCACCGACATTGGCAAGGTGGGACGCCAACTGCACCTGGTCGATGAACCGCTTCCCTGCTTCGTAGCCGCCGGCGATCCCGAAGGAGAGCACAGATCCGAAGCCATTCCGAAGGTACTGCTTCGCCTTCTCGTGGTAAGGGTGGCTGGGCAGGCCCGGGTAGGACACCCAGGTGACCCTGGGGTGCTGCTCCAGCCATGGGGGCAGCACGGTTGTGTTGTCCATCTGGCGCTGGGCCCGCAGGCTCAACGTCTCCAGTCCCTGGAGGAAGAGGAATGCGTTAAACGGCGACAGACAGGCGCCGATATCTCGAAGCCCCTCGACCCTGGCCCTGATGGCGAAGGCGATGTTGCCGAATGGTCCGTCGGGCCCGAACACCTCCCCGAAATTGAGCCCGTGATACCCGGGGGCGGGCTCGGTGAAGACGGGGAACTTGCCGCTCCGCCAATCGAAGTTGCCCGAGTCGACGATCACACCTCCGATCGAGGTCCCATGCCCACCGATCCACTTTGTGGCGGAGTGGACCACGATGTCGGCGCCGTGCTCGAAGGGGCGGCAGATGTACCCGGCGGCCCCAAACGTGTTGTCCACCACTAAAGGGATGCCGTTGCGGTGGGCCACCTCGGCGATGGCCTCGAAGTCGGGAACGTTGTACTTGGGGTTCCCGATCGTCTCCAGGTAGAGCGCCCGGGTCTGGTCGGTGATCCTCGCTTCGAAGTCGTCCGGCTCGTCGCCATCGACGAACTCGACCTTGAAGCCGAGGCGGGGGAAGGCCACCTTGAACTGGTTGTAGGTGCCCCCGTACAGGTAGCTGGTGCTGACGATCTCCTCACCGGCCTCCAACAGCGTGGTGAATGTGGTGAGTTGCGCCGCCTGTCCCGACGACGTCGCCACCGCGGCCACGCCGCCCTCGAGCGCCGCCACCCTCTTCTCGAAGACGTCGGTAGTCGGGTTCATGATCCGGGTGTAGATGTTCCCGAACTCCTGCAGCCCGAAAAGCCGGGCGGCATGGTCGCTGTCGTCGAAGGTGTACGACGTCGTCTGGTAGATGGGGACGGCCCGGGCATTGGTGCCCGGGGCCGGTTCCTGGCCGGCGTGGACCTGGAGGGTCTCGAACCGATAGTCGCTCACGTGTTTCTCTCCTCTCAGTGATCCAGGGTGATCTCCACCGGCACCGCCCGACCCAGGGTGTGACCGACCGGCGAGGTGGAGACGACGTTGCGGTGCAGCGCGGCGATAGCGTCGGGGCCGGCGTCGCTGATGAGCCTCACCGTGGCGCGGATGTTGTCGAACCCGGCGTGGCCCTCGGCCAGACCGAGGAAGGTGTGCAGGTCGAGATCACCTTCGAGGTCGATGGAGAGCTCCTTGATCCCGATCCCCTCGGCGGTGGCGTTGGCGGCGTACCCGACGGCCAAGCAATGCCCCAGCGCCGCCAGCACCTGCTCGACCGGGTTGGGGGCGGTGTCGGTGCCTCCCAGCGCCTCGGGCTCGTCCGAACGGATTGGGTCGAACTCCCTGACCCGGGCCTCGCTTCGGAAGGCCCCCTGCCAGCTCACCGAGGCCTGCCAGGTGGTCTTGGCGTGCTCCGGTTCGGTGCGGATGTTGCCGACGAGGCCGGCAACGGTTGCGAGATCGACATCATTGAGACGGGTTGTGATCGTCATGGTTCTGTCCTCCAATCGAGAAGAGATGCGGTGCTCCGCGTTGCGGAGTGCTCTCGGGCGGCCGGCGGAGCCTCAGCCCGCCGCGGCCGACGGGGCGGCCACCCGAGAGCGCGCACACATCACACGAGGACAGGTCCACTCCGGGGAGTGGAAAGGTTGGTGCGAGCTAACGGTCACGGCAGTCCTCCTCTGTTCTCGACGCGCTCTCCGGCGCCTCGAGCGGAATTCCCGCCGTCGGCAGCTCATCGATCGGGCATTGGCACCGGTGTCGCTTCCTCTGTCTATCGCTGGGGAGCTTCCGGTTGCCGCGGCTTCAAAGGGCCCGTCCCTCCACCGCTCTGGATAAGCGCGTTGTAGTGGCGGGGGAGTGTGCCACCCGTCCGCGTCACCGTCAAGGCAGAGATGGGAAGGGAGATAGGACGGACGAAACCGGACACGTCAGAGGCACCGATCTTTCCTCTCCGTGCCAGGCCCCTCCTCCGTGTCTGACCGGAGATCGGGGAGTCGATGTGTGGGTAGGGTCGAGGGCTTGGGTTGAGGAGGTGTTGTGGCGTCGGGCGGAGGTGCTGGGTCGGGGGTGGCCGTCGGTGCGCCTGAGGTTCGGGATTTCTTCGTTAGCTACACCGCAGCGGACCGGTCGTGGGCGGAGTGGATCGGGTGGCTGTTGGAGGAGGCCGGGTATTCGGTGGTGATCCAGGCGTGGGATTTCCGGCCGGCGTCGAACTTCGTATCGCAGATGCAGGCTGCCGCCGAGCAGGCGGAGCGGACGTTGGCGGTGCTGTCCAGGGCATATCTGGCGTCTCAGTTTGCTGAGGCGGAGTGGTCGGCGGCGTTCGCTGAGGACCCGACGGGTGAGACGGGGAAGCTGTTGCCGGTCCGGATCGAGGAGTTCGACCCCCCCGGTCTGCTGAGGCCGTTGGTGTATGTGGATCTGGTGGGGTTGGGGGAGGTCGAGGCCAGGGAGAGTGTTGTTGGCGGGGGTGGAGCGGCGCCGGGCGAAGCCGCCGTCCCAGCCGGTGTTCCCCGGTCAGCCGCGCCAGGTCGGGAAGGTGGTGACTGCAGCGCCCCGCTTCCCGGGGCAGCTGCCTGAGGTGTGGCGGGTGCCGCATCTGCGCAACCCGGGGTTTGTGGGGCGGGAGGCGACGTTGGGGTGGATCACCGACACGCTGGCTGGCGGGGGTCGGGTGGCGTTGCACGGGTTGGGTGGTGTGGGCAAGACCCAGATCGCGGTCGAGTACCTGTACCGCAGCATCAACGATCGAGATGTGGTGTGGTGGGTGCGGGCCGAGGACCCGGTGACGTTGGTGGACGATCTCGCCGCGCTCGGCCCCGCTGTGGGGCTGCCCGCGGGTGACACGCCCGTGGATACGGCGCTGGGCGTGATCGAGGTGTTGCGACGCCGCAGTGGATGGTTGCTGGTGTTCGACAACGCCGTCGAGCCGGAGGAGTTGCGCGGGTGGCTTCCGGCGGGCAACTCGGGGCGGGTGGTGGTCACAACTCGCAACCCCGGGTTTCAGGGGTTGGCTTCGACAATGGCGGTACAGGTGATGGATCTCGACGAAGCCACCCGATTCATCACCGCCCGAGTACCCGGCGGCGTTGATCCTCAACAGGTGGAGGAGTTGGCGGAGGAGCTGGGGCGGTTGCCGCTGGCGATGGAACAGGCCACCGCCTACATCACCGCCACCGGCCGCACGGTCGAGGACTACCGGGCGCTGTTGGCGACGAATCGAGCCGGTCTGCTCGCCAGAGGTGACCTGTCGACCGATTACCCGGACACGGTGGCGACCACCTGGGAGCTGGCGTTCAAAGAGGTCGCCAACACGTCATCTGAGGCCGCTGAGTTGTTGAACGTGGTGGCGTATCTCGCCCCCGAAGGGATCCCCCGGGCCCTGTTCACCACCAGCGAAGATGGTGAACTCCCCGACCGGTTGAGTGAGGCGATCGCGGATCCACTCCGTTTCGACGATCTCGTTGTGGCGTTGCGGCGATACTCGCTGCTCGATGTCAAAGCCGACACCCTGGCGGTGCATCGTCTGGTGCAGGCGGTCACCCGGGACCGCATCGACCCACACCGAGGCGCCGTGTTCATCGGGGCCGCGGTGCATCTCGTTGCCAATGCTTTCCCGTTCGACCCCGCCGATCCGAGCACATGGGTGCCGTGCGCGCTGATGCTTCCCCACGCCACCGCCGTTCTCGGTCACGCCGACGCCATCGACGTCACGACTCCATCGGTGAGTCAACTCCACACCGACGTCGGCCGCTACCTTCGCACGGTCGCCCAGTTCACCCAGGCCCGCCACCACTCCGAACGGGCGCTGGCCATCAACGAAACGGTCCTCGGACCGGACCACCGCTACGTCGCCGCCAATCTCAACGACCTCGCGCTGGTGTTGCGGGATCTGGGGGAGTCCGCTGAGGCCCGGCCGTTGCTGGAACGGGCGCTCACCATCGACGAAACGGTCTACGGACCGGACCACCCCGAGGTCGCCACCCGTCTCAACAACCTCGCCATGCTGTTGCGGGATCTCGGGAAGGCCGCCGAGGCGCAGCCGTTGCTGGAACGGGCGCTCACCATCGACGAAACGGTCTACGGACCGGACCACCCCTACGTCGCCGCCAATCTCAGCAACCTCGCCGTGGTGTTGCGGGATCTAGGGGAGTCCGCCGAGGCCCGGCCGTTGCTGGAACGGGCGCTCACCATCGACGAAACGGTCTACGGACCGGACCACCCCAACGTCGCCACCGATCTCACCACTCTCGCCTTGGTGGTGGGGGATCTGGGGGAGTCCGCCGAGGCCCGGCCGTTGCTGGAACGGGCGCTCACCATCGCCGAAACGGTCTACGGACCGGACCACCCCGAGGTCGCCACCGATCTCAGCAACCTCGCCCTCGTGGTGGGGGATCTGGGGGAGTCCGCCGAGGCCCGGCCGTTGCTGGAACGGGCGCTCACCATCGACGAAACGGTCTACGGACCGGACCACCCCGAGGTCGCCACCGATCTCAGCAACCTCGCCCTGGTCTTATGGGATCTGGGGGAGTCCGCCGAGGCCCGGCCGTTGCTGGAACGGGCGCTCACCATCGCCGAAACGGTCTACGGACCGGACCACCCCACCGTCGCCACCCATCTCAGCAACCTCGCCATGGTGTTGCGGGATCAGGGGGAGTCCGCCGCGGCCCGGCCGTTGCTGGAACGGGCGCTCACCATCGACGAAACGGTCCACGGACCGGACCACCCCACCGTCGCCACCCATCTCAGCAACCTCGCCATGGTGTTGCGGGATCAGGGGGAGTCCGCCGAGGCCCGGCCGTTGCTGGAACGGGCGCTCATCATCGACGAAACGGTCTACGGACCGGACCATCCGGTGACGCAGACGATAAGAGACCTGATCTAGAGCCCGGTGACGCACCTGCGGCTCTTGGCTTCCACTCCCACGACCTGAGCTGGCCCTCGAAGTCCGGCCGCGGTCGGCACCTCGACAGTCGAAGCTCCGGCCGGGGGACCGGGTGGATGTCCTCGCCGCCGGTGCCTACACCACCGCATACGCCAGCCGATTCAACGGGTTCCCACTGCCCGCCGGGTATCACCTTCCCGCCGCCGGGTGACCGCCTCCGGACAGCGTCCGATAGGTCCGGCCGCGGCAGTAGGTTGCCGCTGATGTCCCGGCCGATCGCCGACTACGGGCTGCTCTCCGACTGCCAGTCGAGCGCACTCGTCGCCAGGGACGGTGCCATCGACTGGCTTTGCATCCCCCGCTTCGATTCGCCTGCGGTCTGCGCCCGGCTGCTCGACGAGGACGGTGGATGCTGGGAACTGCGGCCGGTGGGGGAGGCATCGGTCACCCGCCGCTATCTCGACGACACCATGGTGCTGGAGACCACGTTCACCACCGCCACCGGCGAGGTGACCGTCACCGACGCCCTCGCCATGGTGGCGGCACACCGCCACCACGATCTGGGCCGGGAGTCACCCCACCTCCTGCTCCGGGTGGTGCGCGGCGTTGCCGGACGGGTCGAGATGCACTTCTACTGCCGCCCCCGGCCCGAGTACGGGCTGGTCATGCCGCTGTCCATGGTCGCTCCGGGAGGGATCGTCTTCCGGGGCGGGGCCGTGCTCCTCGTCCTCTCGAGCCCGGTGCCGCTGGAGCCGGTCCTCGGGGGCGCCCGGGCGAGGGTGGTGGTCGAGGAGGGGACCGAGCTCGGGTTCGCCTTGCAGCACGGCTCCACGTGGGACGATGTTCCAGCGACTTTGCCGTCCGACACGGTGACAAAGTCGCTGCAAGAGACGGTCAATGCCTGGCGTGGATGGGCCGAGGCGCACGTCAACTACACCGACCCGTGGGGCGACCAGGTGCGCTTCGCGGGAAGAGTGCTCCAGGCGCTCACCTATGCCCCGACCGGCGCCATGGTCGCCGCACCCACGACGTCGCTCCCCGAGGACCCCGGTGGCGTGCGCAACTGGGACTACCGCTATTCGTGGGTGCGTGACGCCAGCCTCACCCTCCACGCCATGTGGGTGGCGGCCTGCCCCGACGAGGTGCACCGGTTCTTCACATGGATGGTGTTCGCCGCTGCCGGCGACCTCGCCCGGGAGCGGCCACTCCAGATCATGTACGGCGTCGGGGGAGAGCGCGACCTGACCGAGCGGTCACTCGAGCACCTCGGTGGCTGGGGGGGAAGCCGCCCGGTTCGGGTGGGGAACGGAGCGTGGTCGCAGCGCCAGAACGACGTCTTCGGCCACCTCCTCGATGCTGCCTTGCTCTTCCGCGAGGAGCTGCCCGAGCTCGCCCCGGAGGTTCGCCGCTTCTTCACCGAGGTCGCCGACGCCGCCGCATCGGTATGGGAGACGCCCGATCACGGGATCTGGGAGGTGCGCGACGAGCCGAGGCACTTCCTTTCTTCCAAGCTGCTTTGCTGGGTCGCCCTCGACCGGGCTGCCGAGCTCGCCACCGACCTCGATGCTGCCGATCGCGCCGACGGAGTGGCATGACGAAGCGGAGAGGATTCGGGCGGCGATCCTCGAGGAGGGGTGGAACGACGAGTTGGGGGCATTCACCCAGGCGTTCGGTCGCGACGAGCTCGACGCGTCCGTTCTCCTCATCTCGATCTGCGGTTTTCTCGACCCTCGCGACCCCAAGGTCCTGGCGACGATCGAGGCGGTGGAACGTGGGCTGCTCGACGAGCGTGGGCTGGTCATGAGGTATCTCGCCGCCGATGGCCTCAAAGGCGACGAGGGTTCCTTCTTGCTGTGCACCTTTTGGCTGGCAGAGGCGCTGGCGCTCGCCGATGAGATAGACCGGGCGGTCGAAGCTGATCGATCGAGTGCTGGTCCACGCCAACGACTTGGGGCTGTTCTCCGAGGAAGTCGGGCCGGACGGCTCCCTTTTGGGGAACTTCCCGCAGGCATTCAGCCACGTCGGGCTCATCCACGCCGCGTACGCAGTCGGCGAGGCGCAGAAACGGCTCGCCGAGCGGACCTCCGAGTGAACGGGGAGCCTCGGCGCAAGCCCCTCCTCTTCCGGATCACCCACATCGGGCGTGGCTTCGACGCCCGGCTTCCCGCAACCAGGTTTGTGCTTGTTGCCACTCTCCTCGCCGGTGCCACCGCCGCGGGGATCGCTCTCACTGGCGGTGACGGATTGGCCAACATCCTGTGGGAGGGGTTCATCGCCGGGGCCTCGGCCTTCATGGGATGGGCGCTCACCCGTGAGCTCGACCCGGACCGGCAATGGACCGCGATGCTGGCCGCGGCCCTCTCCGGCACCGCCGGGGCCGCCTTCGTCGCCGGGTGGGGCGGCACCTTGCTGGCCAACCCCTCAGTGGGCCTCACCGCTCGTCGTAGTTGTAGCGGCCCGGATCCAGGTGGGGACGGTGGGCTTGGAGCCGATGCTGAGCGATGCGGTCGTGGTCGGGGCGGTGGCCGCGGCGTTGTCCTGGGACGACCGGGCCAACTGGCTCACCGCCATCGCCTTCGGGCTCGTCCTGATCGGCGTGACCCGGCGAACCGGCGACCGCCGCTTCCTCTTCGTTGCCGCAGCGGTCGTACTGGTGGCCACGGTGCTGGCATGGGGTGATCTGATGGGCTGGCGAATTGGCGGTCCGTGGCCATCGAATGGTGGATCGCGGCGCTCGGGCTGACCGGCGGGTTGATCGCCTGGGCACGGACCGGCCAGCTCGCAACGACATGCGATGCCAACCGTGCGCCGATCACTGCCGGTCGGCTGCGTACAGCCCGCGGCGGGGTCTTCTTGTTGTCCGTCGCCATCCTCGCCGTCGGGGGTGGCCACGACGTGGTTTCGATTGTGATCCTCCTGGCGGCGCAATTTGCGGTTGGGGTGGGCTCTCTAACCCCATCGCACCAAAGGCTCGGGTGAACGAGATACGGGTTCAAGAAGGACGATTGACGACGCGTTCAGCGTCGCTAGACAACTTTGGTGCGACGTGGGACGATCGAGCCGGTGACCAGCAAAACCGTCGAAGCGCAGCATCTGCGCGATCTGGTGTGGCTGCGCCGTGTTCGCGACAGGATCGACCGCGAGTACGCCCAGCCGTTGGATGTCGAGGCGCTCGCCCGCGGCGTGCACATGTCGGCCGGTCACCTCAGCCGACAGTTCCGGCTCGCCTACGGGGAGTCGCCGTACAGCTACCTCATGACCCGTCGCATCGAGCGCGCCATGGCGCTGCTGCGGCGCGGCGACCTCAGCGTCACCGAAGTCTGTTTTGTGGTCGGCTGTTCGTCGCTGGGCACCTTCAGCACCCGCTTCACCGAGCTGGTCGGCGTGCCGCCCAGCGTCTACAGGCGCCAGGCGGCTGGCGCCATCGAGGGCGAGGGGATGCCGCCGTGCGTGGCGAAACGGGTCACCAGACCGGTCAGGAATCGAGAAGCGCAGAAGACCCGAGCTGCGATAAGTTGACTGCCATGGACATCACCATTCACCAGACCTTCCTCCCGCACAACGACCCAGACGAGTCTCTGGCCTTCTATCGCGACACTCTCGGCTTCGAGGTCCGCAACGACGTCGAGTACCAAGGGATGCACTGGATCACGGTCGGCCCGGCCGACCAGCCCGACACGTCGATCGTCCTGCACCCGCCCGCCGCCGACCCGGGTATCACCGACGACGAGCGCCGCACCATCACCGAGATGATGGCCAAGGGCACCTACGCCGGCATCAACCTGGCCACCAAGGCCCTCGACAGCACGTTCGAACAGCTGCAGTCCAGCGACGCCGAGGTCGTTCAGGAGCCGACCGACCAGCCGTGGGGCGTTCGCGACTGCGCATTCCGTGATCCCGCCGGCAACATGATCCGCATTTTCGAGGTCGGCTGAGCCGCCCGGCGATCGGCGCAGAGGAGGAAACGATGAACGCAAAAGATGCTTCAACGTCCGCCAAGAGCACCACCTCGAAAAGCGAGACGTCCAAGGCATTTTCCGAAGAGGAACGAGCCGCGATGAAAGAGCGCGCCCAGGAGGTGAAGTCGGGCGCCAAGGCGAGCGGGGAAGACGCCGTGATGGCGAAGATCGCTGAGATGGACGGCTCGGATCGCGCCATGGGCGAGCGGCTCCACGAGATCGTCAAGGCCAACGCGCCAGAACTCACGCCAAGGCTCTGGTACGGGCAGCCGGCGTATGCCAGAGACGGCAAGGTCGTCTGCTTCTTCCAACCCGCGGGGAAGTTCAAAACGCGGTATGCGACGCTCGGCTTCAACGATGAGGCGAACCTCGACGAAGGCGGCATGTGGCCGACTGCCTTCGGACTGAAGAAGTTGACCGCAGCCGATGAGAAGAAGATCGGTGCCCTCGTGAAGAAAGCAGTGAGTTAGGGCTGACCTCGCCGAGGCGACACTAGGGAGGCAAATCATGGCAATGACCGAACAACTGGTCGTTTATCCCGTCAAAGACCTCGAGAAGGCGAAGGAGCTGTTCACGCGACTCCTTGGTGCCGATCCGTATGTCGATAGCCCCTACTACGTCGGTTACCGCACAGAGGGGCGCGAGATCGGACTCGATCCGAATGGCGCCAGCAACGGTCCGATTGCCTACTGGGAAACAGAGGACATCGCCGGCCGAGTCGATGAGCTTCGCTCTGCGGGGTGGCAAGTCACCAGCGACGCAAACGATGTCGGTGGTGGGTTACTCGTTGCGCAGCTGGCCGACAGCGACGGAAACACCATCGGGTTGAGGCAGCAGCCCTAACCAATGGAAAGCACGGCCGTGATGACTGACACGCTGTCGCCTGCACTGCACGTGGCCGACAGCCACGATCTGATCCGGGTGCAGGGGGCGCGCGAGAACAACCTCAAAGATGTCAGCATCGACATCCCAAAGCGCCGTTTGACGGTGTTTACCGGAGTATCTGGATCGGGGAAGAGCTCGCTCGTCTTCGACACGATCGCCGCCGAAAGCCAGAGACTGATCAACGAGACCTACAGCGCCTTCGTGCAGGGCTTCATGCCGACGCTGGCCAGGCCGGAGGTGGACCTACTCGACGGCTTGACGACGGCGATCATCGTCGACCAGGAGCGGATGGGCGCCAACCCACGCTCCACGGTGGGCACTGCCACCGACGCCAACGCCATGCTGCGCATCCTGTTCAGCAGGCTCGGCGAGCCGCACATCGGCTCGCCCCAGGCGTACTCGTTCAACGTCCCATCGGTAAAGGCCAGCGGTGCGATCACCATCGACCGCGGCGAGGGCAAGACGAAGACCGAGAAGGCGTCGTTCACCCTCCTGGGCGGTATGTGCCCGCGCTGCGAGGGGATGGGCTCGGTCAACGACTTCGACCTGACTGCGCTGTACGACGACAGCCTGTCGCTCAGCGAGGGCGCGCTCCGGGTCCCCGGCTACAGCATGGACGGCTGGTACGGCCGCATCTTCAGCGGCAGCGGCTACTTCGACATGGACAAGCCGATCGGGAAGTACACCAAGCGGGAGCTGCACGACCTGCTCTACCGGGAGCCGACCAAGATCAAGGTCGAGGGGATCAACCTGACCTACGAGGGCCTGATCCCCAAGATCCAGAAGTCGATGCTCTCCAAGGACCCCGAGGCGATGCAGCCGCACATCCGCGCCTTCGTGGAGCGGGCGGTGACGTTCACCACCTGCCCTGAGTGCGACGGTACCCGGCTCAGCAAGGAGGCCCGGTCGTCGAAGATCGAGGGGAAGAACATCGGCGACGTCTGCGCCATGCAGATCAGCGACCTCGCCGACTGGGTCCGGGACCTGGACGAGCCGTCCGTGGCCCCGCTGCTCACCGGGCTCCAGCACCTCCTCGACTCGTTCGCCGAGATCGGGCTGGGCTACCTCTCGCTCGACCGGCCGTCTGGAACCTTGTCCGGGGGAGAGTCACAGCGCACCAAGATGATCCGCCACCTCGGCTCGTCTCTCACCGACGTCACCTACGTGTTCGACGAGCCCACCATCGGCCTCCACCCCCATGACATCGAGCAGATGAACGACCTGGTCCTGCAGTTGCGGGACAAGGGCAACACCGTGCTGGTCGTCGAGCACAAGCCGGAGACGATCGACATCGCCGACCACATCGTCGATCTCGGCCCAGGCGCCGGCACCGAAGGCGGCGAGGTGGTCTTCGAGGGCACCGTCGAGGAGTTGCGGACCAGCGGCACGCTCACCGGGCGGCACTTGGACGACCGTGCCTCGCTGAAACCATCGCTGCGGCCGTCGTCGGGGGTCCTGGAGGTGCGCGGCGCCAGCAGCCACAACCTGGCGGACGTCGATGTCGACATACCGCTCGGGGTGCTGGTGGTGGTGACCGGCGTGGCGGGGGCGGGAAAGAGCTCCCTGATCCACGGCTCGGTATCGGGACGCGACGGGGTGGTGTCGGTCGACCAGACCGCGATCCGCGGCTCGCGCCGGAGCAACCCGGCAACCTACACGGGACTGCTAGATCCGATCCGCAAGGCGTTCGCCAAGGTTAACGGCGTCAAACCGGCGCTCTTCAGCGCAAACTCCGAGGGTGCCTGTCCCAACTGCAACGGCGCCGGCGTGATCTACACCGAACTGGGCGTCATGGCCACCGTCGAATCCACCTGCGAGGAGTGCGAGGGAAAGCGGTTCCAAGCGTCGGTGCTGGAGTACACGCTGGGCGGCAAGAACATCGCCGAGGTGCTCGAGATGCCGGTTGCCCGGGCCAAGGACTTCTTCGGCGTGGGGGAGGCACGCATACCGGCTGCGCTCGCCATCCTCGACCGCCTCGCCGACGTCGGTCTCGGCTACCTCAGCCTCGGCCAGCCGCTGACGACGCTATCGGGCGGCGAGCGGCAGCGACTCAAGTTGGCCATCCAGATGGCCGGGAAGGGCGACGTCTACGTCCTCGACGAGCCGACAACGGGGCTCCACCTCGCCGACGTCGAGAAGCTTCTCGGTGTGCTCGACCGGTTGGTGGACTCCGGCAAGTCGGTCATCGTGATCGCGGATCACCAGGCGGTCATGGCGCACGCCGACTGGATCATCGACCTCGGGCCCGGTGCCGGCCACGACGGTGGACGAATCGTCTTCGAGGGCACACCCGCCGATCTCGTGGCCGCCCGCTCCACCCTCACCGGAGAGCATCTCGCCCAGTACGTGGGAGCGGCGTAGAGCCCTCACCGCCGTATCGAAATTGCACCTGGGTACCATCCCCGTGGGATGTGTCCGGGACGACGCACGGGGGAGTTCCGCGTGCTCGGCCCCATCTCGCTAGGAAACCGAGCCAGGAAGGGACTACCCGTGACCGACCGAATCCTCATCCGCGGCGGGATCGTGCTGACCCAGGATCCCGAACTCGGCGAGATGCCGAACACGGACGTTCTCATCGAGGATGACAAGATCGCAGCGATCGGTAGCGACCTGCCGCCCGATGCCGCCCGGGTCATCGATGCCACCGGCGACATCGTCATCCCCGGGTTCATCGATACCCACCGCCATACCTGGGAGACGTGTATCCGAACCTGTGCTCCCGACTTCGCTCTCATCACCTATTTCAGCGCCATCCTCGACAAGTTCGCTCCTCACTACCGGCCGGAGGACGTGCACTCGGCCACACAATGGGGCGCCCTGGAGTGCATCAACGCCGGCATCACGACGCTCGTCGATTGGGCGCACATCATGAACACGCCCGAGCATGCAGACGCCTCGGTACGCGCCCTCCAGGAAACTGGCATCAGGTCTGTTTTCGCCTATGGATTCCCCAACACCTCGCTCGTCGACTGGTGGTTCGGCCCCGACTACGCCGGCAGCGTCCTGACCTCCGACGGTGACGAAGCCCGGCGCCTGCGAGCGCAGTACTTCAATTCGGACGACGGCCGGATCACCATGGGACTGGCGACCAGGGGACCCGGCTTCTGCAAGCCCGATGTCGTGCGTCACGACTGGGAACTTGCCAAAGAACTCGGCATCAACATCACGGTGCATGTCGCCATGGATCGTTTCGCTTACACCAAGGGCCAAATCACGGCCCTGCGTGACATGGACCTCCTCTATCCGGGTACCACCTATGTCCACGCCTCCCACTTCACCGAGGAGGAGTGGCAGCTCGCCGCCGATTCCGGCGGGAATGTCAGCCTGGCCCCACAGATAGAGATTCAGATGGGACACGGCTGGGCGCCGGCGGTCACCGCGATCGAGTACGGGGTGCCGATTGGGCTCTCCTCGGATGTGGCCACCACGGCTTCGGCCGACCAGTTCACCCAGATGCACGCGGTGTTCGGATCCGAACGGGGGCGCAAGCACCAGGCCGCCTGGGATGCCGACCTCGATGGCCTGGAGCCGTCGCCCGGCCTAATCACCGCGCGTCAAGCGCTCGCCTGGGCGACCATCGGTGGAGCCGAGGTGGCGGGCATCGCCGATCGCACGGGGTCGCTCACTCCCGGAAAAAAGGCGGATGTTGTCATCCTCGACGGGTCGGCGGTGAACATGGCGCCTGTCATCGACCCGGTGGGGGCGGTCGTCTGCGCCGCCGACATCTCCAACGTCAAGACGGTCCTCGTCGACGGTGAGGTGCTCAAAGAGGACTTCAAGCTGAAGGCGTCGCTCGATCGTCCCCGCAGAGACGTGGAGGCGTCACGCGACTATCTGCTCGGCAAGTTCGGCGAACCCGAGCCGGGTTGGTTGCCGGCAGCCGGGTCCGACTGAGCTCGGGCGTCCGATCGGCCTGAGTCAACCCAACGGGGCGACGCCTGAGGAGTAGCGGACAGCGCTCCGCATCGAAGCTTGTCGCCTTTTGCCTGCCCCGGCGCTCAGGCGCCCATAATCAGGCGCCCATAATCCACGTTATGTAAAGTCAACCCATCGTGTACCAGCTGAGTGCTCCCCTGGTCTTATGTAAAGTCAGCCCAGCGTCTACCGGCTGAGTGCTCCCCCGGTCTTCGACCCAAAACCCATAACCCAAGGCACAGAACCGGCGAGCGAAGCGAGCCTCCGTTACTGTCCCGTCGGTGCGGCGCCAGGCGGTAGCGGTCATCCTGTTCGCTGTTGCGGCCGCTCTGATGGCGCCGGCCGCCAATGCGGCGCCGCATCGCCCCGCGGAATTCGAGGCTGTCTGGCCGGCACGAGTGCCGGCCAGACCGTGTCCTGACGTGCCCGGGGCCCGCTGTGGCTCGCTCACCGTGGTGCTTGACCCGAGCGACCCCTCCGCCGGCACCATCGACATCGGGTTCGAGATCCACCCCGCACGACGGGGCCGGACGCTGGGCACGATCGTCGCTATAGAGGGCGGTCCGGGGTATGCCACTACCGACAGCCGCGATTGGTACCTCGATCTGTTCGATCCACTACTCGACCATCGCGACCTGCTGCTCATCGACAACAGAGGCACCGGAACCTCGGAGCCGATCGATTGCCCTGAGCTCCAGTCGTACGAGGGTGATTACGACGCCAACGTCGGGCTCTGCGGCGCCCAGCTAGGCACGACCTCGGACCTGTACGGCACAGCCTTCGCCGCAGACGACATGGCGCAGGTGCTCGACGCGCTCGGCATCCATGCCGTCGACTTGTACGGGGACTCATACGGCAGTTTCATGGCCCAGGCGTTCGCGGTCCGTCACCCCGACCGGGTTCGTACCTTGGTCCTCGACGGCACCTACCCCGTCGAAGACCAGGATCCCTGGTACCCCGACCTCAACGAGACGCTGCGCGACGCCTTCCGAGTCGTCTGCGAGCGCGATCCGGGGTGCGACGCACAGGGTGGCGATCCGGTGGACCGGATCGCCCGACTTGCCGACGCCTTGCGCGCCAAACCTCTCACCGGCACCGCCTACGACGCCGATGGGATCCGGCGCCGTGTGACGGTGGACGCCCCGATACTGGGCTATCTGACCGGGGTGGCTACCTACGGGCACGCGGTATACCGCGAGCTCGACGCAGCAGCCCGCGCCTATCTACAGGACGACCCCGACCCTGCGCCATTGCTCCGCATCGCCGCAGAGCAGATTCTTTGGGGCGATGGCGGGCCGGTCGAGGAGTACTCCGAGGGCCTGTACGTGGCGGCGATCTGCAACGACTACCCCCAGCTATGGGACATCGAGTCACCGATTACCCAGCGGCCAGCGCAGTACGACGCCGCCCTCGCAGAGCTGAGGTCCACCGAGCCAAATGTCTTCCACCCGTTCACCATCGATGACTGGGTTGCCTCGTCCTGGGCCGAGTACACCTCGTGCATCCGCTGGCCCGTGCCGAGCAACCATGTGCCACCGGTCGAGCCGGGGACGCCCTACCCCGACGTCCCCACCCTGGTCATCGTGGGCGAACTCGATTCGCTCACCTCCCCCGCCGAGGCAGAGATCGTCGCCGGGCGTTTCCCCGACTCGACCTACGTCGAGGTGGCCAACGGGGTCCATGTCATGACGCTGGGCGACTTCTCCCGGTGCGCATCCGACCTGACGATCCGTTTCGTCAGCACCGGTGGTGACGCCGGCGATACCTCGTGCGCCAACCTGTACCAAGAGGTGCGGGTGGTGGAGGAGTTTCCCGGGTCTCTCGCCGAGGTGGACCCGGCGCCACAGGGCGATCGGGTCAAGTCCTCGGCGGCCGACCGGCGGGTGGCGGCCGCCGCCGCCAACACGGTGGCCGACATCTTCCCCCGCTGGCTAAACGCCATCGGGTTCGACGGTGTCGGGTTGAGGGGTGGCAGCTTCACCTCGCGTGGGTCGGAGCTCGTCCAGTTCCGACTCACCCGGCTCTCCTGGGTGCCCCAGGTGCGGGTGAGCGGGACGGTCAGCTGGGATCGTGTCAGCGGTGCCATCGTCGCCAGAATTCGTGTGCGCGGACCAGCCCCTGGCGAGCTGGTCCTGCGGTGGAACGACTACCAGCAACTAGCCGATCTCAGAGTGACCGGCACCATCGGAGACCGTCCGGTCGCCCTGGTGATGCCGGCTCCCTGAGCCTCAACGGCGAACCAGCCGAGCAACCGCCAGCGAGCCGACCACCAGTGCGCCGCCCATGGCAAGGAGCAACCAGAGCGGCACGCCGGTCGCCGCCGCTCCCCCGGTCCCGGTGGGGATGCCCTCGGGGGGCGTCTGCAGCCCCGAAACCTGCTGGACGGCGACGTCAAAACTCCCACCCTCGACCGACCCGATCCCGTAGATGAGGAAGGCTGAGCCTTCGGAGAGATCGACATCGGTCTGGAACAGGTCGCCCTCACCCTCGGCCGAGGGGACCAGCGAGAGTGTGATCGCCCCCGCTTCCACCTCGGCAGCGGCCTCTTCCCCATTTGCCACCTCGAGCGCGACTGGCTCGCCGTTGACCAGAAGATCGACCGCAGGCGCCTGCGCCTGGTGCCTGAGCACGATTCGCGCTTCGCCGGCCCCAACCGGGTCGGCGTTGTTCACGTACACGGCGAGCGTCGGGTCCCCCGAATTGGTCAGGCCCGCCACCACGGTGGCGTCTACTCCGTCAGCGAGATCCACTTCGGCGGCCAGAGCCGGGTCCTCGGCATCGGGGTTGGCGCCGTCGGGGTAGATGGCAACGTCGTGAGGGCCGGATGCCACCGTGGCCGTCTCGGTGACGTTGCCGAATGTCATCTCCTCGACCACGAGGTCGCCGTCGAGGTAGATGTCGGCGGGGAACCCTCCCTCGCCCGGGATGGCATGGATGACGGTCAGCTTGCTCTCGCCCTCGGCGGCGAGCGCCGCTCCCGCCGCGATCGCGGTAACCACGATGGTGAGAATCCCCACCGTTGCCAGTCTCCTCATCGGAATCTTCCTTTCGTTGCTCATTGCCCCGAGACGACGATGCTCGTGATCGAGCGGTCGGCGTCGTAGTCGAGCCCTTCCGCCATCACGTCGATGACGGTGAAGGACACCCATGTGCCCTCGATCCCTTCCAGCCGGAACTCGGCCAGACCGTCGTCACCGGATGGCTCTGAGGCCGCTACCGGCACTGTCCCCGACCAGATGGCGGTGACGGTGGCACCGGGCACCGGCGCCCCGCCAGGCCCGGCCACCGTCACCGTCACCGCCGCATCCCACCCCCCATCACCAGGAATGGGGCCTCCCTCCAGGGTCACCGTCACCCCTGAAGCCGCCGCCGTCGTGGGTGGGGCTTCCGTGGTAGGTGCCGCCGCCGTCGTGGGTGGGGCTTCCGTGGTAGGTGCCACGGCCGTGGATGCGACCTCGCCGGTGTGTATCAGGGCGCTGGTCGGCGTGGCCGTGGTTGGCGCCACCGACGTCGAGGTGGCCTTCGCCGCCGCCGAGGTCGTCGTCTGCAGGGTCGTCGAAGGTGGGGCAGCCGACGGGGCGATCGGGACCGGCGCCGGCGCCGACCCGATCACGGAATCGACCCTGGGCACGTCACCGGTGACGACGACCTCTCCCACGACGATCCCGGTCACCGCTGCGGCCAACCCGGCGAGCACCAGCAGGATCGCCTCTCCCGAGCGCCTCGCCACCTTTCGGGCGCGCATCAAATATTTCGCAAACGCATCGGTCCACCCATGAGGTGTCCTCTCAACTGCCTTCCCCTGCGCCGCCGTCTGTATTCGGAGCCGACACTCGCCCGGCTTGGCTCGACCTGCCACGATCTCAGCGATGGCACGTCACTACCGGGCGCCTGGTTGGTTCAACACCCGGATCTTCAACCCGATGGTCTCCTGGCTCACCTACCGGGGTGTGAGCGTCATGGGGTCGCGTGTCCTGGCGGTGCGGGGCCGGAGCAGCGGCGAGTGGCGAACCACCCCGGTCAACCTCCTCAGCTATCAGGGTCGGCGTTACCTCGTGTCGCCTCGAGGCGAAGGACAATGGGTGCGGAACCTCCGGGTGGCCGGGGGAGGCGAGCTACGGCTGGGAGCGAGAGCAGAGCCCTTCCGCTCCGAGGAGTTGGCAGACGATGCCAAGGTCCCCCTGCTGCGGGCATACCTGGAGCGGTGGAAGGTCGAGGTCGGCGTCTTCTTCGAAGGAGTGGGGCCCGACTCGAGCGATGCCGAGATCGCAGCCATCGCCCACCGTCACCCGGTATTCGAGGTGCTACCGCCGGATTGAGGCGGGGAGGCTATCCCCCGGCGGTGGTCTCCTCGAGCAGTCCGGCGCGGCGCAGCACATCGTCGGGAACCCCGATGAGCCGCCATGCCTCGGTGCTGATCCCCTTGCGCCGCGAGTAGCCGAGCGCCACTTCGACAAAGCCGACCTCGAGGGCACGGTCCCGTGCCACCACCCGGTCGCGTGCCGCCCACATCGCCTCCTCGACCGACTGGCGCTCTGCGATCAGCGATGCCCGCTTCGCCTCGTCGCTGCAGTCCGCAATCAGGCGCCGCAGCGAGGCGAGCCGGTATGCCATGGCGGCTCGTTCCGGGTCGAGCACTTCGGCCCGCTCCAGCCGCTCCAGGTAGCGGCGAACAGCCGAGGCTTCCCGGCGGCCACCGCTGTTCTGGGGACCATTCTCGGTCTGTCCAGGCGCGAGGTCCTCGATCACAACGCCGACCGTATCACCCAAATCCGCCGGAGGCGGATACAGATCGGGTTGCGCCGCGATGGTCGCACTCGGCACACTTCCCCGGTGACTCCTCTGCTGGCCGGGCTGCTGGTGTTTGGTACCTCAGGGGTGGTCCTGGTCATGGAGATAGTCGCCGGGCGGCTGCTCGCCCCCTATGTGGGTGTCACCCTGGAGACCTTCACCGCCATCATCGGCACCGTCCTCGCCTCCATCGCCCTCGGGACGTGGCTCGGCGGACGCTTGGCCGACCGAATCGAGCCACGGCGTCTGCTCGGCCCCGAGTTGGCGCTCGGAGGAGTGGCGGTGGCCCTGGCGGTACCGATGGCCCGCCTCCTCGGTCCCACCGCGGTCAGGGCCGACCCCCCGACGCTGGTGCTCCTCGTCCTGGTGACCGTGTTCGTTCCAGCCGCTGTGCTCAGCGCGGTGCCTCCGGCGGTGGTCAAGGCGGTCCTCGCCGACCTCGACCAGACCGGGAGCGTCGTGGGCCGCTACTCGGCGCTGGGGACCGCCGGTGCCATCGCCGGAACGTTCCTCACCGGCTTCGTGCTGGTCCCGCTGTTCCGCACCTCGCAGATACTCGTGGGGCTGGCGGTGCTGCTCGTGGTCAGCGGTCTGGGGCTCTGGTGGTGGCTGGCACCCACGCGGACTGCCCTGCTGATCATCCCCGCGCTGCTCGGCGCGGTCTGGCTGGGCAACACCCTGGCCGACCCATGCGAGACCGAGACCTCGTACTACTGCGTCCGGGTCGAGCAAGACCCGGAGACCTCGTCGGGCCGGACGTTGTGGCTCGACACCCTGCGACACGCCTATGTCGACCTCGAGGACCCCACCGAGTTGAGGTTCACCTATACACGGATGCTGGCGGCGGTGGCCGACGCCACCAGCGAGGGACCGATCGACGTGCTCCACATCGGTGGCGGGGGGTTCACCATGCCGCGCTGGCTGGAAGCCACCAGACCGGGGTCAACCGGAGTCGTGCTCGAGCTCGACCCCGAGATCGTCGACATCGCCCAAGCGAGGCTGGGTTGGGAGCAGTTCCCGGAGGTCGAGGTGCGCGTCGGAGATGCCCGGCTCGGGATACGGCGAGTGGATCAGTCGAGCGCCGATCTGGCGATTGGAGATGCCTTTGGCGGCGTCGCCGTCCCCTGGCACCTCACCACTGATGAGTTCGTCGGCCAAGTCGCCGCGGTGCTCCGGGCCGACGGCGTCTACGCCGCCAACATCATCGACGGCTCCGAGATGGCCTTCCTCCGCGCCGAGGCGGCCACGTTTGCCACGGTCTTCGACCAGGTTGCGGTGCTTTCGCTCCCCGAGCGCTTCGGGAGAGGGGGCAATTTCCTGGTCGTGGGGAGCGATGAGCCCATCCCGTTCGACGAGATCGTCGCCGCAGGTGCCCTGCTCGACCTCGATCTGAGGGTGTTGACCGGTGACGAGCTCGACGACTTCATCGGCGACGCACAAGTGCTGACCGACGACCACGCACCGGTGGATCAGTTGCTCACCCCGGGGAGATGATGCCCGGTCAGACCCCGTCGCGGCGCCATGAGCAGAGCTGCTCGAGCGCCGGTCGGTCGATCAGCTCGGGCTGTGCCACCGCCACCCGCACCGGGGTCCTGGCCCGCATCGTGGCGGTCCGCTTTCCCTCTTCCAGGTAGGCCTGCTCCCCCACCACTGCGCCGGGGCCGACCTCGCCGACGGTCTCGCCGTCCTTCTCCACCGACAGCATCCCATCGAGTATGAGGAAGAGGGGGCCACCATCCTCGCCCTGCTCGGTGAGCAGGTCACCGGGGCGAAGCTGGCGAACCTCGGGGCGGGCCCCCTGCATGATGGTCGCCGACATCTGCCTTTCGAGCGCGGTCTCCACCTCCGCCACCAGCGCCGGTGAATCCTCGTCCCCCCATGGGCTGTGGGTGCCGAACTCACCGTGGTACCAGTGCTCGACGTCGGTGAGGGCGCTCTTCGCCGCCAAGGCCCCGTCAGGCCCGAATACCCAGTGGCGGGGAAACGAGCTGGCGCCGACTAGTTCCGCCCTGGCCAATCCGGAGGCGTCGATCTCGAGGGCGAACGTGGTCCACACGGTGGGCGACACCACCTGGACGAACGGAGGGTGTGACACCCGCCTTGGCGCCGGCATCCCGGCGCGCCCACCCGTCGTCTGGACGAACCTGGCCCGCTGCTCCGACCGCTCCACGGTCTGGCGCCGGTCGGGAAAGGCGACCGCAGCGATCCTCGTCTCGAAAGGCCCGACGCGCAGTGAGGAGCCACCCATCAGACCTTCGCTGTCCTCGCCCCAGCCGGCATCAACTACCCGGCCGTCCTCGACATCGACCCAACCCGACAATCGGTTGGCGAACCGGAAGGTGTCGGCCTCCGCCATACTCTCCAATTCGGCGAAGTCGAGCCGGTCGGGCGGTGGCCGGTCGTAATGGGTGACCCCCCATTCGAACACACCGCGCAGCAGAGGCATGCCGGTGATCGCCTCGGTCGGAATCCAACTAATGGTGGCTGCGGTTGCCCGGTGTTTCATGGGATGCCGCTCGGGTAGATGTCACGCTCGCCGGTGACCAGCAGCCGCGCTCCTCGGCAATGTCGACCGCCTGATCGGCCACCCGTTCCAAGGCGCGCGCCGCCATAATCATCCGCGTCGCCCATTCCAGCACGGAACGCTCGTCTCCGATCGCCACGGCCGCATCGATCGCATCGCTGTAGAAGCCATCCACCTCGGTGTCGAGCCGTTTCAACTCCTCGACCGCTGAGTCGTCCCTGGCGGCGAACCCCGCCAGCGAGCGGTCGGCGATGGGGAGAACCGCCTCGCCCATGGCACTAAGGAGATCCGCCAACCGGGGGTCACCGGGAAGCCCGTCGGTGGCGATCACCATCTTGGCGATGTTGGACGCTTGGTCGCCCATCCGCTCCAGCACGACGAGCAGATGGAGAAGCGAGGCGAGCAGCCGGAGATCGGAGCCCATGGGGCCTTGGGTGGCGGTGAGCACCATCCACTGCCCGTGGAGCTCGAGGTACGACTCGTCGATGGCGCGGTCTCCCTCCACTACCCGCTCGGCTCTGCTCCGGTCCCGCGCATCGAGCGCGGTCACCGCCTCGGCGACCTGAGCGCGCACCCGCCTGCCCATCTCGAGAGTGTCCGCCTCGAGCTTCTCGAGACTGGCGTGGAAGCTGCGGTGGGGGGCCATGTTGGGTGGTGACTGTACGCAGGCCATCCCGGTTCCGCAGAGCGGTCCAAGGTGGTCGTTACGCTGTCCGCCCTGTCAGGAGGGATGATGGAGGTCTGGCCGGGCCAGCCGTACCCGCTCGGCGCCACTTTCGACGGCGCCGGGACAAACGTATCGATCTTCTCCGAGGTCGCGGAGGCTGTGGAGCTCTGCCTCTTCGCCGACGACGGCGCCGAAACCCGGGTCGAGCTTCCCGAGAGCGACGGGTTCGTGTGGCACGCCTACCTCCCCGAGGTCGTTGCCGGGCAGCGGTACGGCTTCCGGGTCCACGGCCAGTGGGAGCCCCAGCACGGCCGGCGAGCCAACCCGGCCAAGCTGCTCCTCGACCCGTACTCGAAGGCGATCGACGGCACGGTCGCATGGGGCCAACCGGTCTTTCCCTACCGATTCGACGACCCCGACCAGCCGGACGCCTCGGATTCGGCCCCTTCGGTACCCCGATCGGTGGTGGTGAGCCCGTTCTTCGATTGGAGGGACGACCGCCACCCCCGGATCCCGCTCAACGAGACCGTGGTCTACGAGACCCACGTGCGCGGGATCTCGATGCGCCACCCCGAGGTACCCGAGGAGATGCGAGGCTCCTATTCCGGGCTGGCCCACCCGGTCATCATCGACCACCTGACACGGCTCGGGATCACCGCGGTCGAGCTGCTGCCGGTCCATGCCTTCATCCATGGGAGCCATCTCGCCCAGCGGGGACTGCGCAACTATTGGGGGTACGACTCGGTCGGGTTTCTCGCCCCGCACCACGAGTACGCCAGGTACGACGTCCCCGGGGCGCAAGTCCAAGAGTTCAAGAGCATGGTGCGGAGCCTCCACTCGGCCGGGATCGAGGTGATCCTCGATGTGGTCTACAACCACACCGCTGAGGGCAACCACATGGGGCCGATGCTCTCCTTCAAGGGGATCGACAACGCCGCCTACTACCGGCTGATCCCCGAAGATCTGCGGCTCTACAAGGACTACACAGGCACCGGGAACAGCCTCAACATGCGTCATCCCCATGTGCTCCAACTGATCATGGACAGCCTTCGCTACTGGGTGATCGACATGCACATCGACGGATTCCGCTTCGACCTCGCCGCCACCCTGGCCCGCGAGCTGCACGATGTCGACCGGCTGTCGGCCTTCTTCGACCTGATTCAACAGGACCCCGTTGTCAGCCAGGTGAAGCTGATAGCCGAGCCGTGGGATGTCGGCGAAGGCGGATACCAGGTGGGGAAGTTCCCCCCGCTGTGGTCGGAGTGGAACGGCAAGTACCGCGACACGGCACGCGATTTCTGGCGGAGCAGGGACCAGACCCTGGGCGAGTTCGCCGCCCGTTTCACCGGCAGTTCCGATCTCTACGAGGCCACCGGCCGACGGCCGTTCGCCAGTGTCAACTTCGTCACCGCCCACGACGGGTTCACCCTGGCCGACTTGGTGGCGTACGACCACAAGCACAACGGAGCAAATGGAGAGGACGGGCGCGACGGCACCGACGACAACCGCTCTTGGAACACCGGGGTGGAGGGCCCGACCGACGACCCTGGGATAGCGGATCTCAGGAAGCGGAGGGCGCGCTCCTTCTTGGCGACTCTGCTGATGTCCCAGGGCATCCCGATGATCTTGGGCGGCGACGAGATGGGTCGCACCCAGGGCGGTAACAACAACGGCTACGCCCAGGACAACGAGGTGTCTTGGTACGACTGGGACAACTTTGACGTGAGCCTGCTGACCTTCACCGAGCAGATGATCGGGTTCCGGCGGGCCCACCCCACCTTCCGGCGCCGCCGCTGGTTCCAGGGCCGTCCCATCCATGGCAGCGCCGCGGTTGACATCGCCTGGTTCGAGGCCTCGGGGAGCGAGATGACCGAAGAGGACTGGGGCGCCGGCTTCACCAAGACGCTCGGGGTGTTCCTCAACGGCGAGGCTTTTCCCACCACCGACCTCCGGGGCCGCCCGCTGGTAGACGACAGCTTCTACCTCGCCTTCAACGCCCATACCGACCCGGCGGCCTTCACCCTGCCCCCCGACACCTGGGGTGCCGGCTGGCTGCCGGTGATCGATACCGCGGTCGGTTTCCTCGATTCCGACACCGCGCCGGTTCCGGCCGGCGGCGAGATCACCGTCGCCGCACTGGCGGTGGTGGTGCTCCTCCGCGCCTGGGTGACCCCGAGCCGGCCCCGTCAGAGGCGGTTCGACGGCGCCTGCTCCACCTCCTCGACGAGCAGGAGCGGCATGCCACGGCCGCCGCCATCATCGAGGGCTACAACAGATTGCCCCAAACCCAAGAGGATGTGGGATGGTCCGATGAGGCGACGGTCTGGATGATCGCCGAGGAGCCGTGGTGAACCCCGAAACCGTGGGCGCCGAAGCCAAGCGACCCGCGGCCGTCGTACCGTAGGGAGTGGTCCAGGGAGCGGGTGGCGGGCATCCGGCACCCGGGGAACACACAGGTGGGAGACCGCGCCTCGCACATGGCGGCGCTGGGCGGCGCTGGGTCTCCGCTTGGTGGTCCCGTTCCAGGCCACCGCTCCGCTGTCGGGGTGGGTGACGGTGACCCGCCACTGCGAGCCCACCTGGGTGGCGGCCACCTGGCGGGCCACGTCGGCGATCACCGGCCCGTAGCCGGGTATCTCCCCGGGGTTCTCCGCCAACTGGGTGAGGGTGGCCAGGTCGACCCGCAGGTCGATGACCCCCGCGGCGGGGGGAACCGGTGCCGGTGTCCAAGAGGTCCAAGAGGACGTCGGCTCGCACCTGGTCGAGGCTGCGGGGGTCGTCTGGTCCCTTGGCCGCCATGGCGAGGTGGTCGAGCCGGTGGTAGGCGACGTTGGCCCGTTCGGCGGGGAGCGAGTAGGCGATGAGGTTGGCGGTGCCGTCGGGGTTGGCCGACAGCTCCACCCTCCTCCCCTCCATTCCCCGCTCGTAGCGCTCCTGGGCTGAGGTGGGGTCCACGGAGAGCACCAGGCGGCGCACCCGGGCCCCCAACTGACCGGTGGTCTGAGTTCCCGCCCGCTCCAGGACAGCTGGGTGACCACCTCTTGGGCTTGTTGGTCGTCGAGGGAGGCCAACTCGGTGCAGACCACCCGGGCCCGGGGGAGGTCGATCAGCCCGCAGCGGAGGGCAGCGGCCAACTGGGGAAGCCTGCTGAACTCCCAAGCGAGTTCAAGCAGGAGCGTCGCCGCCCGCCGGGTGAGACAGAGCGCGGCGCGGATCTCGTCGGCGGCGAACTCCCCGTCGTCGTCGGAAACCAGACCGCTCGCTTCGCTCGAGGCGTCGCCCACCCTGGCCACCGTGGCCAACAACTCGGCCTGGTGAAAGGACACCATCCGGGCCTGGGCGGCCATCACCACCACCAGATCGAAACCAGGGAGACCATCGAGATCGATCCCCGCCAGCACCGCGCCCAGTTCTGGTCCCGGTGGGATCTCGTCGAGACCGTCGGGGAGGAGCGAGGGTGGCGGTGGTGGCCACAGCTCGGTGACGGCTTCCCCAGCAAACATGACAACTAGGTGCACTACACGCTGTCTTCCGACTTCCCCGGGTCATCCGAGCCGATCGGTGTGCTCGGTCCTCGCCTCGCCGTAGATCTCGGGGTTGACCAGGTTGGGCGGCCGCCTCCCCTCGATCATGGCGCGCAGGTTGTCCACCACCGCCAGACTCATCGCTTCCCGCGCCTCCACTGTCGCGCTCCCGATGTGGGGGGTGAGTATCACGTTGGGGAACTGGAAGAGCTCGGGGCTCGGGGCAGGCTCCCCCACCGGCGGCTCTTGCCAGTAGACGTCGAGGCCGGCTCCTGCGATCTCACCGGCTTCGAGCGCCGCGATCAGTGCCGGCTCGTCCACGATGCGGCCCCGTGCCGTGTTGACGAAGAATGCCGACCGTCTTCATGAGACCGAACTCGCGGGCGCCGAACATCAGGTGTGTGGTCGGGTTGTAGGTGGCCATCACCGACACGAAGTCGGACCTGCCGAGCAATTCGTCTAGCTCTGGCACCCATTCGATGCCGATCTCCTGCTCGCTCGACTCCGGCAGCCGGTTGCGCTTGGTGTAGATGACCTCCATCTCGAAGGTCCGCATCCGGCGGACGATCTCGGTGCCTATCGCCCCCAGACCGACCATCCCCAGCACCTTGCCGGTGAGCCCCTGGGTCAGGAAGGAAACCGATTGCTCCTGATGAAAATTGCCGGCGCGGACGAAGCTGTCAGCCTCGACCAGTCGCCAGGCCAGCCCGATGATGAGGGCACAGGTGAGGTCGCACGTCGCCTTTGTGATCACGTGCGGCACAACGGTCACCGGCAGTTCTCGGCGGGTGGCGGCCGCGACATCCACCACGTTGGGGAACAGCGCCATCGTGGCGATGCCCCGCAGCCCGACGGCTGCGTCCATCACCTCCTCGTCGATCGGCGTGTCGCCCAGCATCCAGATGAAGTCGGCCTCCTTCACCCCGCTGAGCAGCTCGGGCTTGCTGATCATCCGCTGGCTCTCGAACACCTCGACGTCGGCGATCTCCTCAAGGGCGGTGCGCCCGACCTCCATCACCGGTTGCACCACGAATACCTTCGGTCGGGCCATCGGTCCCTCAGGTCCCGAACACCGAAGCTGCCGTCCCCCGTAACAGCGCGTGCCGCTCCTCCCCGCTCAGCTCCTCCATCCGCTCCAGCCGGCCGACCGGGTCGTCGAAGGTCATGGGAGCGGGCCAGTCGGTGCCGAAGACCACCCGGTCGGCCCCGACCACGTCGATCAGGAAGCGCAGGTTGCGCGGTGTGTACACCACCGTGTCGTAGAGAAAGCGCCTGACGTACGAGCTCGGCCGGTCCTGGGTGGCACCGCGCTCGCCGGGCCAGACATCCCACCCCTTGTCGAGCCGGTCGAGGGCGTAGGGCACATAGCCGCCGCCGTGGCACAGGCAGATGGTGAGGCGCGGGTACCGGTCGAGCACCCCCCCGTAGATGAACGAGGCGAAGGTGATGGTCCTATCCACCAGGTTCCCGATCGAGTTGAGCAGGAAGAACCTTGTTGTCCGGTAGGCGACGACGGTGGGCTGGTACTGGTGCACCAAGAGGAAGACACCCAGCTCTTCGGCCGCTTCCCACACCGGGTCGAACATCGGTTCGTCGTAGGTGAGACCGTTGACGTGGTCGTCCACCATGAACCCGGTGAGCCCCAGCTCGCCCATCCCGCGGGTCATCTCGGCTACCGCCCGCTCCGGGTCCTGCATGGGGAGGGTGCCAAGCCCCATGAACCGCCGGGGTGATCCCGCACCATCCCGGCGATCTCTTCGTTCGCCTCTCGGGCGATCTGCTCGGTGACCTCTGGCTCTTGGTGGTACTGGTAGAAGACGTCCGTGGGCGAGACGAGTTGGACGTCGACACGCATCTGGTCCATCGCCTCGATCCGCCTCGCCACGTCCCAGCGGTTCCGCTCGTTGCCGAGCTCGCCATCGGCGCTGGTCATACCGTGCCAGTCGGTGCCATCGACCAGCACCGCCTTCTGGAACCGCTGCAGCGTGCAGTGGCAGTGGACGTCGATGATCAGGCTCATCAAGGCTCCCGCTCAGTGCCCGTGCATCATGTGGGTGATACGGGCGGTCCACTCGTGCATGGTGGCCGCAGAGAGGACCCGCATCGCCTCCTGGTACTCCTCCCCCGCCATGAGTCTTTCCGCCACCTCGGCGTCCGCCAGTTGGACATCGAGGATCCAGTCGAAGTCGGTTCTGAGCGACCCCACCCCGGTCCCGACGGTCACCCGCTCCACTCCGGTGGCGTCCTCGAGTCGGCGCACCGCATCCATGGCGACGCCCTTCCCCTCCTCGGAAACCTCGTCCTTCCACAAGAACATGGCGGCGTGTCTTACTCGGCCAGGCGTGATCAGGGGGACATCGCCGTCATACCACCAATCGACCCGCGCCGTCAGCTCCCCCTGGGAGACCTCTGCGTTGTACACCGCGACCTCGTGGTGGACGTCGTCCTTGTTGTAAGCCTCGAGCCCTGCCTCGTCGGCAAAGTCGAGGTGGAGCGCTACATCGAAGTTGGACGGTGGGCCGGTGGTGGCCGACCGCCAGCGGGGGGTCCTGTCCCACGGTTTGGTGTCGTAGAGATGCAACGATCCCCCGAAGATGTCGGATCCGAAGTCGATGGCCACCGGCCCGGCGGCGGCGAACCGCATGTAGGCCGATCCCATCTGCATCCGCTTCATCTCCTCGGGCCCGTTGCCAGGCCTGAGCAAGAAAAGGGCGGAGTGTCTCAGCACGTGGTTCCTCCTCCTGGGATCGTTGGTTGTCGAAGAGGCGCGGTCACGCCTCGACCATCGGCGCTTCCATCTCCTCGAACAACTCAAGGATCTCCGCCTGCAGGATCGCCACCGCGTGGTCGGTCTGGAGCCGTGGGAAGGGGAGATCGATGGTCAGGTCGCGGAAGACGACACCTTGGCTGCTCATCATGATGACGCGGCTCGACAACAGGACCGCTTCCATCACGTCGTGGGTCACGAACAGGATGGTGGACTCGGTGGCGAGCCACAGCCGCTGCAACTCTGCCGTAGGTCGCGTGCCGTTATCGCATCCAGATGGCTGAACGGCTCGTCCATCAACAGCAGATCCGGCTCGATCGAAAGCGCCCTGGCGATACCCACCCGCTGCTGCATCCCACCCGATAGCTGGCCGGGGTACATGCCGGCGCTTCCGTCGAGGTTGACCAGCGACAGGTAGCGCTTTCCGTGGTCGCTCCGCTCTTCGTTCGAGCCTTCGTCGAGCACATACTCCATGTTCTGGAGGACCGTCTTCCAGGGCAGCAAACGAGGATCCTGGAACACGTACCCAACGCGCGCCTCGCCCTCGTCGCGACCGATCACCTGAAGGGTGCCGCCGCTGGGCCGCTCGATCCCGGACACCATGTTGAGGAAGGTGGTCTTCCCGCACCCCGACGGCCCCACCAGGGTCACGAAGGTGTGCCCCTCGGCCTGGAAGCTGATGTTGCGCAGGGCCACAACCGCTTCCTGGCCCGCCCGGGTGGGAGCGAAGACCTTTTTCACCTCTTGGGCGATCAGCCGGGCCAAGCGCCACCTCCCGTCATGCCGACCACTCTTGTCCTCCCACCCTCCAGGCGCGCGCCCGATGCACCACGCACGGTCCATCACCAGGCGGTCGAAGGCGAGGATGATGACCATCATCACCACGCCCCAGGCCATCATCCCCTCGAAGCTGCGAGCGTCGTACCAGTAGTGGGCGCGGAACCCGACCCCCTGGTCGTTGCCGAACCACTCGGTGAGAAGCACGGCACCCCACGCTGCCAGCACCGCCGATCGGAACCCGGCAGCGATGTACTCCATCATCGACGGGATCACGAGCCAGCGGACCTGGCGCCTGAGTAGACACCCGGTAGGCATCGGACATCGCGAGCAGCTTGCCGGGGGTGGCCGTCGCCCCTTGATAGGTGGAGACGATGAGCTGAGGAGTAGCCGAAATGATGGCAACGAAGATCGGGCCGATGTTGCTGAATCCCCACCACATGACAGCGAGCAGCGCCCAGATGAACGCCGGCAGCGTGATCCCCACTAGGACCAGATCGGCGAGGAAGTAGCGGACCCGCCACCAGCGCGCCATTGCGACACCGGTTGCGGTCCCGAGCAACAGCACCACCGTAAGGGCGATCGTCACCCGGACCAAGCTGATGCCGATATTGGGGAACACCTCGCCCCGTTGGAACTCTTCGATGAGGAAACCAAAGGTGGCCACCGGCGTCGGGATGTCGGCAAACACAGTTCCCGCCAGCTGCCACATCAAGACGAAGAGGATCCGGGCTGTCCAGCGAGCGGCACGATCCGAGGTGAGCCAGTGGTACCAGGGCCGAGGCTCGGGCTCGAGGGCGAGTTCGGGGTGGTCGGCGACCGCTGCGCTGGTCACGTGCGGGCAGCCTTCGCCCCCACTGGGTCACGCCATGCGAAAACCCGGCGTTCGGCCGGGGCGATGAGAAAGCGCTCCACAGCGATCACGAAGATCACAAAGAAGAACATCCAGGCGAGGGCGTTGACCACCGAGAAGATCTGGAACGCCTTCTCCAACTGGTAACCGACCCCCAGATACCCGCCGAAGGTCTCGGCCAGGGCGGCCAGCTTCCACGAGTTGGCGAACGAGACCCGGCCACTGGCGAAGAGGAAAGGGACGACTGAGGGGAAGACGATCGCCCGGGCTGTCTGCCGCGAGGTCCTCCGGAAGGACCGGCTCATGGCCAACAGCCCGCGGTCTACCGATTCCACGCCTGCGGCCACGTTGAGGGCGATCCCGGTGAAAGCCTCCAGGGCGACAACGAACGCCGGTCCCCAAGGGCTGATCCCAAAGACGATCAAGGCGATCACCGCGTAGACCAGCAGCGGCACGTTGGCGAACAGGTAGACGAAGTCGTGGAAGAAGGCGCGGGCGTAGCGGTAGCGGCCCATTGCCAGCCCGATTGGGATACCGATGGCCAGCGCCATCGCCCACCCTGCCATCGTCTTGACGAAGCTCGCCCCGAAGTTGATGAACACTTCGCCGGTGATCACCAGGCTCCACATCTCGGCAGCCACCGCCCACGGCGAGGGGAGCACGTACGGCTCGAAGACGAATGCCGAGAAGAGCGCCCAGATCCCAATGAACGCGACCATCCCGAGGACCGACCAGAGCAGTCTGTCGCGCGGGGCGCCGGCCCGCCACGAGGGTGTCGATGGCCTCCTGCTCGATTTCCTCGAGGCTCTTCTCGACGGTTGTCATGGACTCCTATTGGGTTCTCGCGTCGAGCTCCAACGACCTATTGACCGGACGCCCGGCCCGGCCAGACCCGGCGACTCCTGATCAGGTGCCTTCGGGGCAGGGAGAGTCATCGGGGGGTTCCAGCGTTTCGTGGCGGGGAAACTCGGCGTCCTCGGGAACTATCCCGGCCTCCTGCACCAAGTCGAAGACGGGTTCCTCCCCCTCGATCCACTCCTCGGTCAGGTAGGGGCTCTCGACAAACCAGTCGAAGGTGTTGGCCATGTAGTCCTTGATGAACTGTGCCTGCGACTCGTCGTCCACTGCGAAATGTTGCGGGTAGGTGTCGATGATCTCGTCGCGGTGCTCGGCCCACTGCACCATGGCACAGTCCCACACCTCGAGGAAGAAGGCGGCAGCCTCGGGGTTGGCGTCGAACCAGGCCGCCCTCGAGACGAAGGCGTTGGAGAGAACGCCCTCGTGGCCCGGGACGATGTTCTCCCCGTAGAGCTGGGACGCCGATTTCCCGTCATACATCACGGTCAGATCGCCCGACGCCATCGCAGGGATTACCTGGGTGGGATCGAGGATCCCGGCACACGCCTCGCCCTCCTGGAGGAGGGTGGGGATCACCTGGTAGTCGGCGGTGACGATTCCGATGTCGTCGGAGCCCTCGGCCACCTCTCGACCGTCGAGCTCGTTGATCAGCGAGGCCCAGATGATGGTGTTGCCGGTGACCGACTCTGTGGCGATCCGGCACCCTTCCGGAAAGTCCGAGGCCGTCTGGTATGACGGGTCGGCGGTGACCAGCACGTCCTTGTTCATGTTGAACTGCCCGAACGTCGCCGTGTCGATCCCCTGCTCTTCCAGCAGCGGGGTCTCATATGTCCCTGTTGAGATGACGTCGGCGTGACCGCCGGCGAAGGTGGCGAACTCGTCCCAGGTGGCAAGTTGGAGGATCCGGAAACCGGACTCCTGCTCCATCGTCTCCAGTATCCCCTGATCCTTCATCCAGTCCCACGCCGGGTCGGGGGCGAAGGTGAACCGGATGACGTCGGATTCCTCCCCTGCGGCCTCGCCGGACACGGTCGTTTCGGTTCCGCCGCTCTGGCCCCCGCAAGCCGCCGCCACCAGCGCCATTAGGGCGACCATGGCCGTCAGAGTTCTCCGGGACATCCTGACCTCCCGTGGAAATTCGGTCCGATCCGGCACTCTATAGGATGTCTGAATCGGCTTGCCACGGATGCGCACCAATGTTTGCAGGCGTTGGTCTGCGCTGCACGGCATCACCCGGCAGGAAGTGACTCCCGGAGGCTGCGCTCGATCTCGACCAACCCGTCGAGATAGTTGTCCAGGTCCTCACGGAGCACCTTGACCTGCTCGGAGGCCCGCTGCTCCGCTCCGCTCCCTGGTGCGCCCAGCGCCAGCCCGGCGGTCTTGACAGCAAGCGTGTCGATCCCGGTGATGGTCGACGCCACCTGGGCCAACGTCTCGTTGCGACGCCGCCGCACCGTCTCCACCACTTCCATTTGCTCGCGCAGCTCAGCGGCGACCGCCGACCCGGGGTCGATCGCCTCGAGACGCTGGTCGAGTCCCTGGGCGCCCACCGTGTCGAGGAACTCGTCAGCCTTCTGCGACCAGAGCACCGAGTCGTATAGCTGACGGCAGACGTCGTCGACGCGGACCTTCATCCCGGCGATACCGGTGTCGCCTGGGAGGTCGCTTGTGGCTTCTCCCAACCGGTCACGTGCCGCCAGCGCCGAGGCCATGTAGCGGAGGTGCTCCTCGTCGAGCACGGTGAGGTCACGGTCGAACTGCGGTGCCAGCAACGAGCCCACCAGCTTGGGGTCGCGCAGGTGGAGGATCACCGACGTGATCCAGGCCGCGATCCCGGCGCCGATTGCCCACGGCAGGGTCACGATGCCGGTCAGCAACCCCAGGGCAGCCAACGCTCCCCCGGTGACGAGGCCGGCAGGTGAGACGGTGGCCTTGGCCAGGATCCGGCCCCGGCGAACCCGGGGGTCGTTGCGGAAGACGGTGGAGAATCGCTCGCTCAAAAGTTCGAGATGACCGACTGGAAGACGCGCTCGATGGTGAGCGGGTCGGTGGCCAGGTAGAGGCGAGCCGACGTGGCATCGGCGATCGCCTGAAGTGCTTCCACATCGGCGTCCTCGCCGTATGCGACAGGAAAGACCCTCACCGTCTCGCGCTCGCTCGACCCGAGGAACTCGATAAGCGGATCGAGCTCGCAGCCGGGCGGGTCGTCCTCGCACATCCCGTCGCTGAGGAGGACCACGGCGTTGATCTTGCTCGGATCGAGCTCGTCACGCACTGCCTGCACGGTCGCCGCGGTGGAGTCGTACAGCCCCGTCCCGCCATCGGCAATGAGGCCCCGCACGGACTGCTCGATGGCTCCCCACGTGTCGCGCAGCGGTCCGGGTGGGACCAGTTCGATGTAGTCACGCTCCCCGTCAAGGAAGGTGGAGAAAACCCAGAGTCCCACCTCATCCTGCGGCTGGAACTCATCAAGGCTCCCGAGGACCGCTTCTTTTGCCAGGTCGAGCTTGGTGAACCCCTCACCCCCCAGGTCGCCCATCGAGCCGCTCACGTCGAGCAGCATGATGACCCTCGCCCTCTTGCGGTATTGCTCCCAGCTGTCGATCAGCCCGACCAGCACCTCAGGGGCGGGAAGCTCGAGCTCGGTCTCGGGCTGCGACGGGTTGAGACCGTTGGCGCTGTTGATCGGATCGCCCACGGGAACAGCGGGATTCCCTGGACGGAAGCCAAACTCGAGCACCTTCGCTTGGTTCTCCGGGTCCTCGACCACGGACTGGCGAAAGGCGAGAGCCGCCTCGCGCTGCACCTCGTCGACCCAGGGAGCGTCGAGCACATAGGCCGGGTTGTCCGAGAAGAGAGTCCCTTCCTTGGGATACACCGCCACCAACGGCACATTTGGCGGCTCGAGTCCCTCGTCGCCGGTGTCTGCTGGATCGCCGCGGTTGTAGGCGAGGATGCTGACTTCCTCGACGGCAACCGCCGACACATAGCTCAGGGGCCTCCCGGCCAGATCCTCGCGCAGCATGTTGTCGAGGAAAGTGAGAGTGGTGTCCCCGTAGTGGACAACCGACTCTTCGACCCCGGTGACGAACTCCCTCACCTGCGTCGACCCCACGTCGTCCAGTGTGAGCCCCGATGTCTTGCCGGTGGCGCCGTAGAAGGTGGCGACCGTGGCCGACAGACCCGATGTCGAGAAGTTCGGATTGGTCTTACCGAGACGGAACGGCCCCCACTCCGGGTGGCCGAACGCACCCCAGCCATCGGGGTCTCTAGACAGCTCGAGGACGTCTCCCCATCCAATCTCGGCCTCGGGCCAGCCGAGCGCCTCCGCCATCGGGCGGGGCATCCCAAGGACCAGCGGGGTGAGCATGATCCGCTCGAAATCGTTGGCGATTGGTTCTTCGCCCGCCTCGCTCAGCCTCTGGTTGACGATCGAACCCCAACTCGAGGCGGCGGGGCTCCACAACACGGGGGGCGGTCCTTCGGGGATGCCCTCAGGCCACCCGGCCGACAGGAGGTTCGCCGCTACACCCGAGGAGACCCGGTAAACGGTGACGGACGCGCACTGCCCGTCGACCTCGAACCCTGTTGCGTTGAACTCGGCGGCGAGATCGGTGAGGAGGGTGAATTTCTCCGGTGAGGTGGCGACCGGCACCTCGACACACCCGGCGGCAACGGTCGGGACGCCCCCCGAGACGGTGGTGTCGCTGGAACCTGCGGTACAGGCGACCGACGAGCAGCAGCGCGACCAGGAACGATCGGTGGGCGAGTGACCTCATTGCGGTGTCATTGTGTCAGGTCTTGCCAGCTGTCGAGAAGCGACTGCCTGGTGGCGTCGTCGAGCGGCGGCGACGGCTCGCCTGGCTGCCCGAGCCCCTCGGGTAGCTCACCAGGTTCGCCGCTGGGCGGTCGAAGCCCGGCTGGCCCTAGCAACGCGGCGATCTCGGGTTCGAGCAGACGCTCGGCGATTCGCCGGGCATCGGACCCTCCCCCAGGCGCCACCACGTAACTCACCCATGGGGCCGGGTCGGGGTAGGTGACCACCAACCGGCCACCACGGCCGGGTGCATTGGCCAATTGCGAGGCGATGGCCACCTCGGTGGTGACCGCGGCATCGGCGCGGCTCGGCCCGAAGAGCACCATGTCGGCCATCAGCCGGCCATCGTCGGCAGCAACGAGGCGGAGGCTGTCCCCGAGCCCTTCGGGCGTCCCGTCCCCAGCCAAGGCGCTCCACCCAGCAAACCCGGCCTCGGTGAGCGTTGGATCGGCCAACCCGAGCTTGAAGATCCCCCAACTGTCGCTCCCCCCAGCTCCGACCAGGTCTGTCCCAGTGCTCCTTCCACACAGGCGAGGTCGGGATCCCCTCCGCAACCCGAAGCGAGCACATTCGCCCGCTCCAGCCACACCGCCACTGCGATCGGGGATCTGGCGAGCTCACCCGAACTCACGAGCCCGTCGGGAAGGTCTTCGGGAGGTGCCACCAGCACCTCGTCCTCGGAGATCGGGTCGCCTGCGGTCCAGGTGCGCACCGCAGCATCAACCTCCCCGCCGAGCGAGTCGCACGCCGCCCGCAGAGCCAGCGGGCAAGCCAGGGTTACATCAGCTGCCGCCGGTGGCCCGGTAGCCGTGGTGGTCGTACCGTCATCTGGAGCAGTGATGCGTGGTATCGCCCATCCCACGACAAGGACCAGACCGCCGACGATGGCGGCTACAAGGGCAGCCCGCCACCCGCTCACCCGCCACCATCGATCCGCATTGAGCTAGCGATGGTACCGGGATCGGTGTGGCGACTCTCGTTGCCAAGCCCGGCGGTACGGGTACCGTCGGCCCAACCGTGGAGGCGGCGGCTTGTTCTCAGACCTGATCGGATGGATCGAATCGCTCGCCGCCGCGCCCTGGTTCCCGTTCCTGGTGCTGGCGATTGCGCTGCTCGATGCCATCTTCCCCATCGTCCCCAGCGAGACCGCAGTCATCACCGGTGGCGTGGCCGCCGGCTACGGCGAACAATCGCTGTGGGTCATCATCGCTGCCGGGGCGTTGGGAGCGTTCATCGGTGACAACCTCGCCTATCAGATCGGCCGGTCCGGCTCGTCGTGGGTGCGGAGACGTGCCTCCGGCCGGATGCATTCCAGAATCGACTGGGCGTCTGAACAGCTCCGCAAACGCGGCGGGCCACTGCTGGTGACGGCGCGGTTCATCCCCGGAGGCCGCAGTGCTGTCACCCTGGCCTCGGGGCTAACCCATCAGTCCCGGGGGCGGTTCGCAGCCTGGGTGGCGCTCGCCGGGCTGCTTTGGGCTGCGTATGGCGCCCTGCTCGGATATTTCTTCGGAGAGCGGTTCCAGGACAACCACACCGCTGCCTTCCTGTTGGCGTTCGGCGCCGCGCTGGCCGTGGCCCTGGTGATCGAGGTTGTTCGACGTGTGTTGGAGCGTCGCAACGAACCCGACGAGGCGGCCGATTCGGAGCCGATGAAGACCGATTGAGCGGTGGCGCTCCTCCGCCGACTTAAGCTTGTCCCGGCGACGGGAGAGTGGATGACAGTCGACCTCTCAGGCGAATCGTCTGGCGAGCTGCGTCTCGCCGACGCATTGGAAGCGGCAGCCCCTGGGGTTGTGGTGGTGCTCGCCTCATCGCCGATCGGCGCCGCCGGGTCCGTCCAAGATGCCGTCTTCGGGGCGGGTCTCAGCGGTTTCAAGAGGACCGCCGGCCGGGAGCCCGCCAGGTCCCGACCCGGAGCGGTGGCCGTTGAGCTGGGCATCGACGCCTCGGCTGCCGCCGCAAGCGGGAGACCGGAGGCGATCCTTCTCGAAGAGGCGCAGTGGGCCGACCCGACCTCGCTCGGGTTGCTTCGCCGGCTGATCACCCACCCCGATCGAGTCCGGCTGATGATCATCGCCCACCGCCCCCCGGACGAACTCGACCGGTGGTGGCTCGAGTCGATTGCCGCAGCAGCAACGGACCACGGCGTCCTCATCGAGACGACGGGCGCCGACGTCGCTCCGGACGGGTCGATCGAGCAGCTCGACGAGGCAGGGCGCGACCTGGTCGCGGCCGCATCGTTGGCCGGGGAGCCAATCACCGTGGCCGAGGCAGCCACCATTCTCGGAGTGGGCGAGGCAGAGGCTCTTCGGGCAGCTGAGACCGCTTCGTCCGCCGGATGGCTCCTCGAGCTTCGTGGTGGGTTCATCTACAGCCCCGCGGCCGGGCCGCTGGCTCTCGGTGAGAGCCGGCGGGGACATATCGCCGCCCGCCTTGCATCCGTTCTGGAGGCCTCCGGAGGCGACGCAGGGGTCATCGGCTACCACCACCTCGCCGCCGGCCACCCCGAGGCCGCCTTCCCCCGACTGGCCGCAGCCGCCATCGAGGCCGACCAGCATCGGGCGATCGGCGAGGCTTACCACCTTGCCGAGACTGCCCTCGGGGCCCAGCCCGGGGCCGCCGTGTCCGAACCGGAGACGGCGGGCAGATTGCACCTCATCTGCGGGCGGTTCCTCCACTGGGCAGGGTTGTCGGAGCGGGCGGCCGACCACCTCGTCGCGGCCACCCGACAGCTACAGGGAGTCGAGCGCATCGATGCACTCGGCTTCGAGACGGCGGTCGCCGGCGACCGGCAGCGGCCCCAGGAAGCCGAGCGGATATCCGCCGTAGCTTGTTGGGAGGCGAGCCGCCAGGGTGAGATCGCCAAGCTCGGTTCGCTCTATACCCTGCGCGCCCACCAGGTGGACCGGATCGGCTTCGCCACCGAGGCCGAGATCATGCTCGACCGCGCCGACGTCCTTCTCGAGCAGGCGGCCACACCGGTACAGCGGTACTACGCCGCCGACAACCGAGGCTGGATCGCCCTCGATCATGGCGAGTTCGCCCATGCGGAACGCGAATTCGCCCGGCTCCGCGATGAGGCGATGGCGAGCGAGCCGGAGGCGTCGCAGGCGGACAAGGAGGCTTGCTGGGGACGGGCGCTACTAATGACAGGGCAGGTGGGCGAAGGTCTCGCCGCCCTGGAACGAGCCGAGGAGCTGGCCGGGGGCGCCAACGTCGAAGCACCGGTGTTCCTCGCCGAGATTGCCCGGGCCGAGGCGTCGATCGCCATGGGCCGGTATGAAGATGCGCTGGCGGCCGCCAACCGGGTCCTCGATCTGGTCGAACGCCGGCTGTCCGAATGGGAAAACGTTGCACGCGCCCTGCGCGCCCAAGCCCTGCATGGCCTGGGCCGGAATGAGGAGGCCTCTTCCGAGATCGCTGCGGCCATCGCCGCCTGCCCGCCCGGCGCCGACGGATGTCGCTGGCGTTCCCGCTGCAACGCCCTCCAGTTGGAGATCCAGACATCTTTGGGGAGTCCATGGCCGGCGCAGGAGGCAGCCGACCTCGCAGACCAGATGCTCCACTCCAAGCTGTATCACTGGGCCATTGACCTGATGTGCGCCCGCGCCGTCCACGAGAAGGACGACGAGATCGCCGCCGCCGCACTCGGGTTGGCCGTCGAGACAGGGAACCCGATGGGTGCCGCCCGGGCGGCCACCGCGGGGCGCTTGTGGGGCAAGCCCGCCGCCGCGCCGGCGGTGCGCTCGGTGCAGCGCATGGCGGCATTGGTTCCCGCCGAGTGGCGCCCGCAATGGGAATCGCTCCCCCAGGTCGAACCTGCACTGTCCGCTCCCCCACCGGACGACGATGCCGTGGCGGATGCCGACCACCAGGAGGCGCTCGACCGGATCCTGGCCGCTTCGGGCCTGGCGGGTGTCGAGACCGTGCTCAGCCCGGCGCAGAGGCGGGCCAGAGGGTTGGTGGGACCCCGTCGCCGGACCCTCCGCCGCTGGCCTATCGTTGCCGCCGCCGCACTTGGTGTAGTCGTGGTGGCAGGCGCCGCCTCGCTGGCGGTTGACAGCCTCACCGACCCGGGTCCCACGACCACGGTGGCCACCACCCCGACAACCGCCGTGCCACTCAGCTTGGAGGAGACCCTGCTTCCCGAAGTGACAGAACGGGGCTTCTTCACCGGCACCGCGGAGCACAGGGCGGGGAACGACCGCACCGGGGCATTCGACGCTGAGCCGGTCCACGACGCCCAGGGCCACTTTTGGGTACGGGCCACGCAGCAACCGATCGACGGAGCGCCTGTGGCATACGGGGGCATGCTCCTCGTCGCCGGCAACGACGGCACCCTCTACGGTCTCGACCAGCGGACCGGCGGGGTCATCTGGAGGCTGCTGGCGGAAGGGCCGATCCATACCGCGCCCGCAATCGGGACCATTGCGACCGCCGATGCAGCTTCTCCCGCGGTCGTGGTCGTTGGCGGTGACGACGGGATATTGCGCGCCCGCGAGGCGCTGCCCGACAGGGTCACCGAACGCTGGAGGGCCCTACTAGGCGAGCGGATCCGCTCGTCGCCCGCCGTCGCTGATGGTGTCGTCTACGCGGCGACGACAGACGGCACGGTCCACGCCCTTGATCTCGGGACCGGCGAAGAGCTGTGGCGGTTCCCGCGGAGGGGGACGGTGGGACCGATCACCGCCGATCTCACCCTCCACGATGGCGTGCTCTACGTGGCGACCAGCGACCCCACCGGCAATGTGATCCTGCTCGACGTCGCCAGCGGTGAGGAGATATGCCGCCGCGAGACCGACGCACCCATCGAGGTCAACCCGATCGTCTCCGATGAAGTTGCCTACGTCTCCAACACGGGCAGCCAGGTGTACATGTTCCCCGCCGGGGTGTGCAACGGTCTGGTGGCCGGCAGACCTCCCTCGCTCCTTCGGGAGAGGCCGGTAATCGCTGCTCCCGCGATCCGCGACAACGTGATGTACATCGGCGAGGGCACGTTCCTCTATGCGATCGATCTGGCCACTAACACGGGGATCTGGGACGAGGTGGTGCAGGCTGGGGAGCAGGTCCGCTCGGTGACGGTGGCCGGCGATGTCGTCTACGCCGGCTCGGACGACGGGAACCTGTACGCGGTAGATGCCGACACCGGTGAGACCTTGTGGACCTGGCAAACGGGAGGTCCGGTGCGGGCGGCCGCCGCCGTCATTGACAACGTCGTCTATGCGGTGAGCCTCGACGGGATCGTCTACGCCATTGGAGGCGATTAGGCATTCGCCCACGCCAACCCAGGGTCGGGGAATACCAAATGGGTAGCTGCCAACCCAGGGTTGGAGCGCGCGGGGGCCTGATGCCGGACCCGGAAGGGGCCGGGAAGTGGGAGTCGACACGTGTGTGGCCCCGGCCGGGTCCGATCAGGCGACACGCCGTTGGTGCGGACGGCGACACCGCCTCTTGTCACGTTCATGCCTCCGGCCGGGCTGGCATGTCAGCGGTAATCGATCCCGGGAACCAGCCTGCTGGGCGTATCGACTCGATGCGGGTCACGGTGCCCGTCCACGAGGATTCCGGTCGGGGAGATGCTCCCGAGCTCTACCGGTCCTGCCGTATCGAGCGGCCAGGCGACGCCCTCCGATCTACCGACGCTGGTGTTCGTCGTCTCCGGCGCAGTCGCCACAGTGGCGGCGCGCAACATCAGCGGCGCCGTTAGCACCAACAAGACGAGCAGGGCAGCAACCGGCGAGACCACCCCAAGCTGCCAGAGCCGCTTCTGCCTGGCAGCCCGGCGTGTCGGGCTGGCCGTTTCGACGACCGCCATCCTGAGCACCCCTTCGACCTCACTCAGGTAGCGGGGTGTTGTGGGGACTCGGGGTGGTTTCAGCTCAAGCAAGCTCGGCCTCGATTCCAGACCAGTCCAAAGCCGTATGGCCGTCGATCATGGAGCGCATCCGCCTCCGTGCCCTACTCAGACGGAGCCGTGCTGCGTTGGCGCTCACATCGAGGGCTAGAGCCGCCTCCTGTGGGCTGAGACCATGAAGCGCCACCAGCTCGAGCACGTCACGCTCTCCACCGGAGAGCCGCTTCATGGCGGCCTCGATCTCGGGACGCTGACGGGCGGCATCGATCGCCGCCACGACGTCGTCTTCCTCGGCTGCCTCGAAGTGGGGCATCGACCCCCCCACCCGCAAGCGCAACCTGTGCAGTCGGTGATCGCGGCGCATTTGGCTCATCCACAGTCTTCTGGTGATACCGAGCAGCCATGGCAAGCGCAGTCGGCAGCTCCTCGCGGTAGCGCGGCGCCGCTTCGAGGGCGGTGAGGAAGGTGTCGCCGACCAGGTCGGCGGCCTCGTGCGCATTGCGAGCCCGGCGCAAGGCAAACCCGGTCACCGCGCCGACATGCCGATGGAACAGCGTGGCGTATGCGTCGGCATCGCCCTGCACCGTCGCCCTGAGCAGTTCCCCATCGGAGGGTCCGGTCATTGCTCGACCCCGCTTCCCACCCATGTCATGTCGCCACCGAGCCCCGCATGTCGTCCAACTTCTCGGTCGAGATACGCTCCGCTTGCCTGGTATGCCTGTTGAAACCTGCGCTCGGCCAAATCGGCGTCCACTTGCCTGATCCGCTGTCCTAGGGGGTCGGAAGCCCCGGTGGGCAGCACATGGGCGGCGACGTCGCCGGGAAGCGATGCCATTTCGCCGAAGAAGCGGTGGCGCCGCGCCACCTCCAGTGCCACCAACGCCACCTCCCAGGGTCGGCGGGGGGCACTGAGCTTTCGCTCCACTCTTCCCACCTGCAGCACGTAGACGGTCGTCGCCCCCAATTCGACGGCGCGACGCACCGGGATGCTGTTGACGATCCCCCCGTCGATGTAGTGCTCCCCATCGATCTCCACCGGTGGGAACAGACCGGGTACGGACGACGAGGCAAGAATTGCCTCGACCAGAGCCCCGCTGCTGAACCATTGCTCGGCGGAGCGTTCGATCGAGGCGGCGACACACTGAAAGTCGATCGCCAGGTCCTCGAACCGTTCCGGCAGCCACTGGCTGAGCATGGCGCGTAACGGCTCGATCGAGTAGAGGTGGGTCCGGGAACGAAAGGCATTTAGGGCGGTGGCGAACAAGCCCGCCGCCGAACATGTCCTGCTCGTCGAGACTCAGCCACACCGATCGGAGCTTGGCCACCCCATCGAGGGTCGGGTCGGCGGCGATTCCTGCCCCGTTGATCGCCCCGATGGAGGTCCCCACTACCAGATCGGCGACGATGCCACGCTCGGTCAGCGCCTGGAGCATCCCCACCTCGTATGCACCCAGCGGCCCGCCCCCACCCAGGACGAAAGCGGTGCGACCCATCACCGGAGGATACGGCAGGAACCCGCCAAGCCAGGGTTGGTGGCAACATCCCTTGTACTCCAACCCAGGGTTGGCAGCTACCTACCGGGTACTCCCCAACCCAGGGTTGGCAGCAACATTTCATGTACTTGAGCAACATCTCATGTACTCCCCGACCCAGGGTTGGCAGATATGGACGAGGTCAGGATCCCGGTGCCGTCGCTCGTGGTCCTCGCCGGTCCGTCGGGCGCCGGGAAGTCGGCGTGGGCGGAGGAGTGGTTTCGCCCCGATCAGGTGGTGTCATCCGATCGGCTGCGGAGCCTCGTCGGGGAGGGCGAGCACGACCAGGCGGCAGGGGACGCCGCATTCGACCTGATGGAGCGGGTGCTCGACCACCGGTTGGCCAGAAAGCTGCTCACCGTTATCGACACGCTGGGGATGAGCGCCGAGCGGCGGTCCCTCTGGCGGGAACGGGCCAGGGCGGCAGGGATGCCGGCGCTTGTGGTTGCCTTCGACACCCCAGCAGCGGTGTGCCGGTCCCGCAACCGGAGCCGGTCCGAGCCCGTGCCCGACCGGGTCCTGGCATCGCAAGTCCGTCGCTGGCCCGGGGAACTCGAGGCCATCGGCTCGGAATCGTGGGACGGTGTACTCACCCCCGGACCGGTACGGCTGGTGCTCCCTGGATTCGGCATGTCCGACGAAGCGGCGCGCCGCCAGGCGGACGATCCGCGGCCGCTTCGGTTTGGCCTCCAGATCTCACGCTTCGCCTGGGAGGGCGGTGCGGCCACACTCGCCGAACGGCTCGCCGCGCTGGCAGTCACCGCCGAGCAGGCCGGTTTCGACGGCCTGTGGCTCATGGACCACCTCTTGCAGATCCCTCAGGTAGGGAGGGTGTGGGAGGACCTGCCCGAGAGCACCACAACGCTCGGCTTCCTGGCGGCGGCCACCACGCGCATAGGGCTGGGGACGCTGGTCACACCGGTGACCTTCCGCGCCCCGGCCCTCCTGGGCAAGACCATCGCCACTCTCGACGTCCTCTCCGGGGGTCGGGCACGGCTCGGGTTGGGGCTCGGTTGGTGGGAGCGCGAGCACCTCGCCTTCGGTCTGCCTTTCCCCTCAGTCCCCGACCGGTACCTGCTGCTCGAGGACACCATCCGCCTGCTGCGCGCCCTCTGGTCGCCAGGGTCGCGCCCGTTCAACGGCAAGACGCTGTCGCTCTCCGAGACCGGGTGCTACCCCAGACCGCTGCAAGAGAGGCTGCCCATAATCGTCGGCGGGTCCGGTGAGAGGCGGACCCTGCGGGTGGTCGCAGAGCTAGCCGACGGTTGCAATCTGATGGGTGATCCCGAGAAGGTGGCGGCGAAGGTGAGCGCTCTCCGCCGTCATTGCGAGGACGTGGGCCGTCCTCCGGAGGAGGTGGAGGTGACTCACCTGTCGACCGCACTGGTGGGCAGGGGACGTTTGGAGGTGGATGGCCTGGTCGATCGGCTCCGCCCGCCACGCGGCTCGCCGCAGCGCTACGCGGCAGCAGTCAATGCAGGCACAGTCGATGACCATGTCGGGAGGTTTCGTCGTCTGGCGGAGAGCGGTGTGGGGACGGCGATCGTCGCCATGCCCGACCTGCCCGATGTCGGGGCGGTCGAGCGGTTCGCCCCGGTGATCGCCGCCTTCGCATGACGCTCAGGCGAGCGAGTCGTCGAACAGGGTCCCCTGGGGGTCAGGACGGCGGTACCGACCGAGACCGTTCCACACCAGATGATCCATGAATACCCAGCTTCTGCGGTGGATCGCCGATGGTCCCCAGGCGTGCAGGGCCGACTTGTGGCGGGGACACGGATAGCCCTTGTTCTCGTCGAAGACGTACAGCGGGTAGTGCTCCGCCTCGGCGCGCATCATCCGATCTCGGGTGACCTTGGCCAGTATCGATGCCGCCGCGATCGACAGACAGGTCAGGTCTCCGCGGACGATCCGGCGAACCTGGTCGCCGCCGACGAAATCCCACTTCCCGTCGACGAGGACCGCATCCGGGGTCACACCGAGCGCGGTGATGGCCCGGTCGGCGGCGAGACGTTGCGCCGCCGACATCCCCAGCGTGTCGCATTCCTCGGCGGTGGCGTGGCCGACCGCCCATGCTTGGCACCAACCGGCGATCCGGTCGAACAGGGCCTCGCGTTCGGTCTCAGTGAGCAGCTTCGAGTCGCGGCACCTTGTAAACGCGGCGGTCCTCTGGGATGACGGCGGCACCCACGCTCAGCGGACCAGCCCAGGCCCCCGGCCCACCTCGTCGACACCGACGACCACGCTACGTCCCGCATCCCACAGCGCCCGCTCCAACCCGATCCCCGGTGCCCGGTGGACCAGCGCCCGGCGGAGGCGCGGAACTGTCGCCGTGATCACCGTCCGAGCGTAGCCAGTGAGGCCGCCCGACCCGTGTCAGGCTCAGTTGAGCGTCGGGTCGGCCGGATACTCGGCGAAGATCGAGACCCTCGTCTGTTGCCGGCGCAGAACGCGCCGCCGAAGCCCTAGCGGATCATTGGTCAGGGCATCTTCTGCCTCGGTGGCGATGACGAACCACGCCCCCTCCTCGACTTCGCTCTCCAGTTGACCCGGCGACCACCCTGCGTATCCGGTGAACACCCGAAGCGGCCGGGCATCGGGGATCTCATCGGGTGAGAGGCTCAGATCGACCAGTGCCAACCCAACGGCGACCCGGACGAGCCCCTCGTCCTCGGCGTCGGCGGGCACCAGCACGTCGCTCCGGCAAAGACCTATGGCCATCTCCTGTTGGACTGGCCCGCCCACGAAGACCACCGCCGGCTCGACGAGTAGCGGCGCCCAGTCCGGGAGGAACTCGCCGGCGGGCGCCGCAGACGGCCGGTTGAGCACCAGTCCGAGGGCGCCGTCCTCGTCGTGCTGGCAGACCAGAAGGACCGTCCCGGCGAAGTTCGGGTCGAAGAGCGCCGGTGTCGCCACCAGTAGGCGCCCGGTGAGGCTGACCACGAGGTCGGCGATCAGCAGTCTCCGTTCCACGCCGCGGTTGCGCACCACCAATCCGATCCTATCGACCGCCGCGGGGAGGGGAGGCTGCGCACCGAATGGAACCCGGCGCGGCGCCGCCCGGTCGTTTCGTTTTGGGCAGAGACGCGCCGCAACAGCACAATCCTCCTCCCCCACCCGGAGCCAGCCAACACATGACTCGACGGTCCTGGTCGATAGCTCTCGGTTCGGCCGCCGTCGTGCTTGCCGTCGCCGGCGCCATCCTCATCGCCGGCTCGTCAGACGGACCGGCGGACGACAACGGCCGCTGGCGCCGGCCCCACGGCTACACCATCCACGCCTCCTACGACGGCCGAGCGCACCGCCACAGACCGCCCAACGGACATCGGAGACCGACTCGACCAGCCAGGTTCGAGGAGGCCGACTGCCGGTTCGCGGTCACGCTGGAGCGTGAAGTTCGATGCGGTTACCTGGTCGTGCCCTCGCGACCGCACCGATCCCACAGGCCCCGAGGTCCGGCTCCACGTCGCTGTCTTCGCTTCCGACGACCCGAGCCCCGAGCCCGATCCAGTCATCTACCTCGAAGGTGGCCCCGGTGGTGACGCCCTGGAGACGGTCCCCTACTCATTCGAGGATCGCTTTGGGCCCTATCTGGCCGACCGCGATCTTGTGATGTTCGACCAGCGCGGGACCGGGTACTCCGAGCCATCGCTCGCCTGCCCCGAATCGAGACAGCTCGACTTCGAGCTGCTCGACGACGTGCTCGCCCCCGAGGAGTACGTGGCCCGCCAAATCGAGGCGATCGAAGGCATGCCGCGACCGACTCCAGGGCGAGGGCGTGGACCTGAGCCTGTTCGACTCAGCGGCGTCGGCGGCCGATGTCGCCGACCTGGGACGAGTCCTCGGCTTCGAGGAGTGGAACCTGTACGGCATCTCCTACGGCACCAGGCTGGCGCTCACCGTGCTGCGCGACCACCCAGAGAACGTCCGCAGCGTCATCCTCGACTCGACCTACCCACCTTCGGTCGATGCCCTCACCGAGTTCCCCGACGAACGCCGAGCGCTCCTTTGATGAGCTGTTCGCCTCATGTGCGGCCGATAACCGCCTGCTATGCAACGTATCCCGACCTGGCCGGTCGATTTCGACGCCCTGGTGACGGCGCTCGACGCCGAGCCTCTGATGGTCCCGGTGAGCGATGTGTTCATCGGGTGACCCCTACGAGGCGGCTCTCGACGGGGCCGGGCTGATCGGCCTCACCTTCCAGGCGCTCTACTCGGCGGAGCTGATACCGCTGCTCCCCGGGCTGATCGCCGAGCTCGAGGCGAGAGAGACCCCAACGGCAGCCAGCCTCTTGACCAACTTCCTCGCCCAAGGCGAGTTCCTCTCGCTGGGCGCCCTCGCCTCGGTTCAATGCCGCGAGGAGATTGCCTTCGCCAACCCGGACGAGGTGGAGGCGGCGGCAAGGACGCGCTCCCGATCGGAGGGCGGCTGGCTCCACCTCGCTCAACACCGGCCCCCGGCCTTCGATATGTGCCGGGTATGGGGAGTGGGCGAGGCTGCACCGTTGGAGACGCGCTGCTGTCCGCAGCCGGGTCCCGACACTGGTCCTGGCGGGTGGCTTCGACCCGATAACCCCACCAAGCTGGGCGGCCGAGGCGGCGAGCACGCTGCGCAACGCCACCACCGTCGAGTTCGATCCGCTCAGCCACGGCGTGCAGTTCCGGGCACGGTTGCCCGGCGCAGATCGCAACAGCCTTCCTCGACGACCCGGCGGCGCCGCCCGACGTCTCCTGCGCCGCCCCTGATCGGACCGCCCCAGTTCGTCGCCGAGGAGAGCGGCGAGGTCGTGATGGAGCCATTCGACACGGTGCTTCTGGGCGTCCCGTTCTCCGGGCTTGCACCCAGGGGATGGGACGAGGTGGCGCCGGGGAGCTTCGCCCGGTTGGAGACCCCGGTCGACCCAACCGCCCTCGTGCTCCAGGCTGGGCGAGGGCCTCAGCCCCGACCAGCTCCTCGGTCTGGTCGCCGGTCAGCTCGGTTTCGCCCTCCCCGACCAGCCCGACGACACCCACCAGGGGGGGGCCGCTCATGGCCCCTCTATGAGGTGTCGATCCAGGGAAGCCCGGCTTTGGTCACCGCCACCGAGCTGGGCGAGCTATGCCGCGGTCGGGATCATCATCGCCAGCGCCGACGAGTTGGACGACCCTCCGCGGTGACGTCTTCCTCCCTGCTCTCGACGCCTTCGAGGTCGGTTAACCGCATCAGGTCGAACCCCAACCGACGGCGAAGATTGATCCGAATGCTCGGTACCGTGCGTACACTTCACATCAACACCACCGGGAGAGCGATGAGGATGCGGTCATACGACCCGGGCTCTGGCCGTCGGGGCTTTGCTCGCCATCTCACTCACCGCGTGCAGCCAGCCCGAGGCCGGGATCACCACCCACACCGACCCCGACCGGCTGTCGTTGATCGAGGTGCCGTCCGAGTGGCACCTCTACGAGTCTGACGAGATGGCCGAGCTGGAGAGCCAGGTGTTCACCGCCGACATCGACGGACTCCCCATCGAGTACAGCATCGCCTTCGACGGGGCGCCGAGCCGGGACCCCGAGAACGTCAACACTCCGTTTCTCACCGCCGACTTCCCTGTGGGGGCTTCGATCATCCGCCGCGTCGATGAAGGGGTGCGGGACGCCATCTCACGCCGGCTGCTCAGCCAGGTCGCCGTCCCATACGAGGGTCTGGAGATCACCCCCGAGCTTCAGGAGCCTTTCGAGTTCGCCGAGGGTTTCGACGGCGTGCGCCAGCTCGCCGTCTACACCGATCCGGCGAGCGGGGACGAGGCTGCGGTGTACCTGATCTCGGTGACCGACGATGAAGATGCCCGCATCTACTCGGTGGCTGTGGGCTGTTCGGTCGAGTGCTTCATGGAACACCAGGAGATGATCTCAGAGGTGGTGGATTCATGGCTAGTCAACGTGAGGGCATGACCACAAGACGCAAGAGCGACATGTGGGATCGGGTCAAGATCCTGCTCCTGCTCGTCCTCGTGGCGGTGGTCCTCGTCGGGAGCCGGGTCCAACCGCCGTTCATCCCGCTCGACGTCGCCCTACGCGAGTTCTTCTCCGAGCCCATCGGGTTGATCATCGGCGGTCTCTTTGTCCTGGAGATCATCCGTCAGATCCACTACCTGTTCAGCGAGCGGAGCGCCCGTTACAACACGTTCTGGGAGACCAGGGTTCTTGGCGGCTGGGAGAAGCTCGCTGGCCGGCTCAAGCCGTGGACCCGCTACCGGTTGCGGCGCTATTTCCGCTGGGCCATCATACCTCGCCATCTACGCCTACGCGGTGATGTGGTTGGTACCCGGCATCGAGACACCGGTCCAGGCGATAGGCGAGCTGCCCCGGCTGATCATCGGGGTCTTTACGAACCCGATGTTCTGGCAAATCATCATGAGCTTCACCATCATCGTCGGCCAGTTCGTCTTCCTGTTCTGGTTCCTCTCCCGGGGCGGGACCGACGTCCTCTCCCCCGAAGAGGTCAAGACCCGGTTCAAGGACATCTGGGGTCAGGACCACGTCCTCAGTTCGATCAAGGAGAACATCGCCTTCCTGGAGCGCCCGGACGAGATCGAGGCCAAGGGCGGGTACATCCCCGGTGGGATCCTGCTCTGGGGGCCTCCTGGCACCGGTAAAACGCTCATTGCCGAGGGGATCGCCGGCGAAACGGGTCGTCCATATGTGTTCGTGGACCCGGGCGCATTCATCCAGATGTTCATGGGTGTCGGGATCCTCAAGGTGAAGTCGCTCTATCGCAAGCTGCGCAAACTCTCGCTGAAGCACGGTGGGGTGATCGTGTTCTTCGACGAGGCCGACAGCCTCGGGTCGCGCGGTGCGATGGGGACTCCTGGAGGCGCCTTCGGGGCGTCGACCCTGGAGCGGTTCACCGCCGCCCAGGGGTGCAATGGGGTCCACTACCTGTCCAGCCCGGCGCAACGCACGCTGATCGGTGAGTTCCAGCTCGAGGAACCGGCCGCCGATCCGGAAGGGGCGCCACGGCGGTGGCGTGATCGGATCATTATGGGTGGGATGGGCGGCGGCGGCATGGGGACGCTCCAGGCCCTGCTCACCGAGATGAATGGGCTGACCAAGCCCCGCGGCATCTCCAACCGGATTCGCAAGATGCTGGGGATGCGACCGAAGCCACCACCCAAATACCGCATCCTCCACATCATGGCCACCAACATGCCAAATGCCCTCGACCAGGCGATGCTCCGCCCGGGCCGGATCGACCGCATCTACAAGGTGGGTTACCCCTCCAAGGAAGGGCCGCAAGGAGACGCTGGTGGGCTATCTCAATAAGGTGTCGCACACCTTGACCGACGAGGAGATCGAGAAGTTCGCCGTCCGCAGCCCCTACGCAACCGGCGCCACCATCAAGGACATGGTCAACGAGGCGCTGATCATCGCGATCCGCGACGGGCGCACCACCATCACTTGGGATGACCTGTGGCGGGCGAAGGCGCTCAAGGAGGTGGGCCCACCCGACGACGCCGAGTACGTCGAGCGTGAGCGCCACGCTGTGGCCATCCACGAAGCCTCGCACGCCGTCGCCGCACATCTCCTCCGTGCACACGCTGCCATCGACATCGCCACCATCGAGCGGCGCGGCGACGTTGGCGGTTTCGTTTCCAGCATCCCCGAGGAAGACCGCATGTTCGAGTGGCGGTCGGAGTACGAGGTCGACCTCATGGTCTCGCTCGCCTCGCTGGCCGGGGAGCGGATGTTCTTCGAGGGCGACAACTCGGCCGGGGTGGGTGGCGACATGCGCTCGGCTACATCGCTGGCAGCCGCCATGGAGGGGACGATGGCGATGGGCGACACCATCACCTCGTTCGCCGGAACCACAGTCGGTCCGACCGGGATGCCGATGTCACCGGTTTCCGCCATCCTCGGCAAGAAGGGCGAGGAAGTCGAGACCCGGCTGCAACGGCTGTACCAGGAGGTCTGGGAGCTGCTCGACAACCATCGGCCCCAGGTCCTGGCGGTCGCCGCCGCTCTCGAGGAGAAGCGACTGATCTCCGGTGACGACGTAGCCGAGATTGTCGGCATTCCGCACGGTTCGCTGGTCACCCGCCGCCCGGCGGGGTGGTCCAGTGTCGACCCTGAGGGCCGGAAGGCGCTCACCCTCCCCTTTGGAGACGAATCGCCCAACGGCGGCCCAAACCCAAACGGCAAGCCAGAAGATGATGGAGAGCCCTCGAGCGAGACGCCAGGCGACGAAACGCCTGCAGACGACACCGAGCTAGACCCCGTCGACTGAGGGTTTTCATTCCGCCTTCCGTCTTCCGTCTTCCGTCTTAGGGAGCTGCCCACCCGGGATCGGCCACCTGGAGCTGGCACCCCTGGGTGAGCGGCTGTGCCTCCGACGTGCTATTCAGGTCGGCCACCACGAGTTGCTCGGGGATCAGCATGAGGGCGTGCTGTCCATCTCCGACCGCCCAGGTCCGTAGGCTGCTGGCTGGATCGACCGAGGCGGCCTCGAGCGGAGTCAATTGCCCACCGACGGCATCGACGGTGATGATGTCGCCGGTCGGGACCCCTTCCGGTGACAAGGGCAAGGCGAGCACCGCTCTTTGATCCCACCAGCCGGCGATGAAGGCGCCCACCAGGTCTTCGCTGGGGATGGCGACGGCCCTCCCCTCGGTGTCGATGACCATCACCGCCGCGGTCACCGGCTCGTCGGCCGACGGAGTAAGCACTACGAGCGCCGACGAGCCGTCGGGGTGGCGCAACGCGGTCAGCGGGGTCAGCCCGGCGAGGTCGCCTTCGGGAGACCAACGCCACGCGACATCACCTCTCTCCGGTTCGATAGCGACAACCTCGGATTGCTCGCCCTCGTTGACCGCGGCCAGCGCCAAGTCACCAACACCACCGAGCAGGACAGGATCGGTAAGACCATCGTCGGTAACCGGGACCGGGTCGCCGCCGTCGACCATCAATGCGACGTCCGCTCCCTCGACGAGCGAGACGACACGGCCGCCCAGCGAGATCCACTGGTCTTCCGGCTCCTCCATACCGAGCCTTTGCCAGCGGCGCTCGACCGGGTCGAGAGCGGCGATGCCTCCCTCGATCCCGACAACCCGCACCAGCGGGGAGTCCGCCAGCTCGGCGGAGTCGACCTCGACAAATGGCCTGGTGGCGTAGTCGGTCCTTGCGTTGACGCCGAGGATCGGGCTTCCCGGCTGATCGGGGTTCTCGGCCAGCGACGTGGTGACCGAGACCTCCTCGTCCGCCCTGGTGAGACGGATGTCGACCTCGTCACCTGGCGCCCCCTCCTGGACTGCAGCGATCAGTTCCCCCACGTTCACCACCGGGCGGCCGGCCAGCTCGACGATTACGTCCCCTGCTTGCAGCACTTCGGCTGCCGCCACATCGGTGAGCACGCTCACCAGAAAGGCTCCGCGGCCCTGCCCCACCGGGATCGAGCACTCCGAGGCGCCGATGGTGAGGTCGGGGAGAGTCCCACGCTGCGGCGAGGCTTGACCACCGCAGGAAGCGACGGCGATGGCTAAAGCGAGGAGTGCAGCCGATCGCCGCATCGGAGCCAGGATAGGTCGTTCCTTCTCTCCCCTCGGCAGGGGTTGGTTTACTCCCAAAGGTGCCATAGATCCGGGTACGGCGAGCACCATTGGAGGTTCGGCAGCCCCCCTACCCGCTGCTCCGCAGCGGGTCCCTTCCCCCCTGCGGGGGACGGAAAGAAGGGACAGAGAAGCCCTTCCCCCCTGCGGGGGACGGAAATGGAAGGGCGCAGCGGGTCACTACCGCTTGGGGTGGGACGGAATCGGACGCCGTCACCCGGTCGCGGTGCTCCCCTGCCTCTCGGTGAAGGTCCGTCGCAGCCAATCGACGACATCGGACAACACCGAGGCGCCTTCAGGCTCGTGAAAGGTCTCGTGACGAAGTGACGGGTAGAGCCGGCGCTCCACCGTCGGGATCCTGGCGAGCGCCAGGCTGTGCTGTGGCGGAACCACGGTGTCGGCGCCTCCATGGAACACGAGCGTCGGGATGCGGAGCCGATCGAGCGAAGCGGCGTTGGCCCGCACCGCGCCGAACCCCGCCCGGCCCAGCCCCACGGTGCTCTTGGTGAGCACCATCGGATCGGCGTCGTACGCCGCGGCGATGTCCTTGTCGTGGGTGAGCTGCTCGCCTTCGATCTCATTCGGTATGGCCAGCTTGGGTGTCAGCCTCCCCAGCACCTTGGCCGCCCACTCCTTCCAAGGGGCCAGCCCGTGCCCGGTCACCGGCGGTGCACTGAGGATCAGGGCGTCGGGCTGCCGGCGGTCGGAGAGCGCGTAGCTGAGGGCGATGGCGCTCCCCATCGAGTGACCGTAGAGCGCAACCGGTGCCGTCTCGGCCTGAAGCCGCGCCAGCTCCTCGCCGACCGCGTCGACGAAGACCTCCCACGTCACGGCATGACCGCGCTTGCCCCCGGACCCGCCATGACCCTCGAGGTCAAAGGAGCGAACGTTGAGGCCGGCACTGGCGAAGGCGCTGGCAGTGCGGTCATGGCGGCCACAGTGCTCCCCGAGCCCGTGCACGATAAGAACCGCTCCCCATGGCTCGCCCGACGCCCTCCACACCCGGACCAGACGCGACGAGTCAGCCACCGGCACAACCTCTACAACGGACTCGACTCCGGGACCGGGTGCGGTCACGCCGGATCCCAATTGATGTCCAGCGTCCGCGCCGCCCGACCCTCGTCCAGCCGACCCACCGGGGTTCGCACCGGGGATGCCCGGACCGCGTCGGGATCGTCGCCGGCGATGTCGAGCAACGCCGCCGCCAGCGCCTCGACCGTCTCCCGCGACTGGGTCTCGGTGGGTTCGACCATCAGAGCCTCATCGACGATGAGCGGGAAGTAGACGGTCGGGGAATGGAATCCCCGGTCGAGCAGAGCCTTGGCGACGTCCATGGCTCGAACCCCATTTCGCTGCTTGAGTCGACGCGCCGAAGCGACGAACTCGTGCATGCAGGGCCGGTCGTATGGGATGTCGAACTCGGGTCTCACCAATTCGGCCAGATAGCGCGCATTGAGAACGGCACGCTCCGCCACGCGGCGCATCCCGTCCCCGCCGAGTGCCCGCATGTAGGTGAGCGCCCTCAGCACCACCAGGAAGTTCCCGTGGTTGCCGTGGACCCGGCCGATGCTGTGCTCGGGCATCTCCCACTTCAGCTCGCCATCGTCGCCACGAGCCGGCAGTGGTCCGGGGAGGAAAGATGCGAGCGACTCCCTCACCGCCACCGGCCCGGCGCCGGGCCCTCCCCCACCGTGCGGTGTGGCGAAGGTCTTGTGGAGGTTCGAGTGGACGATGTCAAAGCCCATATCACCGGGTCGGGCGATACCGAGGATGGCGTTGAGATTGGCCCCGTCGTAGTACACCAGTCCCCCGACCGAGTGGACCGCCTCGGTGATCTCGTCGATATCTTCCTCGAACAATCCGAGCGTGTTCGGGTTGGTCAGCATGAGTCCGGCGACCTGATCGTCGAGGGCCGTGCGAAGCGCCGCCACGTCGACCATCCCCCGCTCGTCCGAGGGCACCTCGACCGTCTCGTAACCGGCCAGCGTCACCGAAGCGGGGTTGGTCCCGTGCGCCGAGTCCGGAATGAGGACCACCCGGCGTGGGTCGCCTTGGGACGAGTGCCACCCTCGCATGATGAGCAGCCCGGTTACCTCGCCCGCCGCTCCCGCCGGTGGCTGGAAGGTGGCGCGCTCCATCCCGGTCACCTCGCAGAGCACCGCCTCGGCCGCCAACAGCACCTCGAGCGCCCCTTGAGCCATTGCTGCCGGCGTCTCGGGGTGAAGGTCGCGGAACCCGGGGTGCTCCGCTGCCCAGTCGCACACCTTCGGGTTGTACTTCATGGTGCATGACCCGAGCGGGTACGCCCCGAGATCCACGGCGAAGTTGCGCTGCGCCAGCCGGGTGACGTGCATCACCAGGTCGTGCTCCGACACCTCGGGCAAATCGGGTGGCGCCTCAGCAAGCTCGGGGAGCCCGAGATCGGAGGAGGGGACATCCAACTCGGGGAGCGACCAGACCCGGCGTCCCTGCGACGAGAAGTCGCGCAGCGTCGGCTCGGCGTCCCCACCGCTGAGTGGGGCCGACGATGCCCGCCCTGCTCCCACGTCACCCACCGGCGATCACGTCCTTCAGGGCATCAACATACGAGTCGAGTTGGTGCCGGGTGCGTCGCTCGGTGACGGCCACGAGGAGACCCCCGGACAACTCCGGATATTCGACGCCGAGCGGGATCCCGGCCAGGAAGCCGCGCTCCGCCATTGCGGCCACTACCCCGTCGGGGTCGAGCGGAAGAAACACTGCGAACTCGCGTAGGAAGCCGCTCTTGTTGGCAAGACTCACCCCGGGGAGCTCCTCGAGGCGCCCGGCGAGGTAGCGGGCCTTGTGGGCTGAGAACTCGCCAACTCGCCGCAGACCGTGGGGGCCGAGCCAGGCGAGATGGATGGCGCTCCCGATGGCGTTGAGCGTCTGGTTGGTGCAGATATTCGAAGTGGCACGCTGGCGGCGGATGTCCTGCTCGCGTGCCCGCAGGGTGAGGACGAACCCGGGCCGCCCCTCACCATCGACGGTTCTCCCCACCAGACGACCTGGCAGTCGGCGCACATGGTCTCGGGTGGTGGCGAACAACCCCACCACGGGCCCTCCAAAAGACATCGGGTTGCCCAACGGCTGACCCTCGGCCACGGCAACGTCGCAGCCGGCGCTGCCTGGAGTGCGAAGCAGCCCGAGGGTCATCGGGTCGACCGAGGCAATTGCCAGGGCGCCCATCGGCTTGGCCAGGCTCACCATGTCGTCGTAGCTCTCCACCATCCCCAGATAATTGGGCTGGGCAAGCACGAGGGCTGCCGGGTCGGGGGTCTGCTCGCTCCATCGTGTGCGCCCATCGACCAGCGGATGCTCGACTACTTCGATCGACTGGGCTGCGGCCATGGTCACCACGGCCTGGCGAATAGCGGGTGATAGCCCGCGCGACAACCAGACAGCTTGTCGGCCGGTGGCCGCCACCGCCATGTGAACCGCCTCCACCACGGCGGTGGCCCCGTCGTACAACGAGGCATTGGCCACGGGGAGCCCGGTGATCGAAGCCACCATCGACTGGAACTCGAAGAGCAGTTGCAGCACTCCCTGACTCACCTCGGGCTGATACGGGGTGTACGAGGTGACGAATTCGGGACGCATGGTCAGCGACCGCACCACCGGAGGTAAGAAGTGGTCGTAGATCCCACCCCCGGCGAAGCACACCAGCGGGGTGTTGTGCGAGGCGAACTGGTCGACCATCGCCATCACGTCGGGCTCCGCCAGCCCAGGATCGAGGTCGAGAGGGCGGTCGAGGACTACTTGTCCGGGGAGGTGTCGGTAGAGATCGGCGGTTGACCCCAAACCGAGCCTGCCCAACATCGTGGCGATGTCGTGTTCGGTGTGCGGGGTGAAGTCCACTCAGCCTCCTTTCACAAAGGGCGGCTTGACATATCGCTGCCGGGTGCCACACCCCACGGACTTCGATCTCGACGGCCTCGCCCTCCGCCGGCGGCGACAGGAAAGCCAGCCCGATCCCACGGCCCAGCGTCGGGCTGAAGTTGCCGCTTGCCACCACCCCGCTTGCTTCCCCGGCACGCACCGGGTAGCCGTGCCGGGCTATGGCACGGTCCGCCATCTCGAACCCGGTCAAAGCGCGAGCTCAAACCCTCTCGTTGCTGCTTCTCCAACGCCTCCCGGCCGATGAAGTCGTGGTTCCACCCCACGACCCATCCCAAGTCGGCCTCGAGCGGGGTGGTGTCCGGATCGAGATCCTGTCCCCAGAGCGGGTACCCCATCTCGAGGCGAAGTGTGTCCCTGGCCCCCAAACCGCACGGGACGGCGCCACCGGCCACCAGCGCCTGCCACAGCGCCGGAGCGTGTTCGCTGGCGACGGCGATCTCACCACCGCGCTCTCCGGTGTACCCGGTCCCGGCTGCCCAGCAGGTCCCCGATGGACCTTTGGTCTCCACCAGGCGGAATCGTCCCGGCGCCGCCTCGAGGACGTCCGCCAGCAGGCCCGGTGCATCGGGGCCCTGGACCGCCAGCAGAGCAGTGCTCTCCCGCAACGGCTCGACAACGGTCCCCGCGGTCGCCTGGCTCCTCAGGAGCCCCACCACCTTGTCGTAGTTGGAGGCGTTGGGCAGGACCCAGGCGCGGTTCTCCGCCCAGCGCCACACGATCACATCGTCCTCGACCCCGCCGTGCTCGTTGAGGACCATCGAGTATTGCGCCCGGCCCGGGGCGACATCGGCGATGTCGTTGCAGAGCAGCCGGCGGAGCAACGGGGTGGTGTCGTCACCTTCGATCGACACCCGCCCCAGGTGGCTCACATCGAAGACCCCGACGCCTTGCCGCACCGCGTTGTGCTCGGCGAGCACCCCCTGGTACTGGAGCGGCATCTCCCAACCGCCGAAATCGGTGAAGCGCGCCCCGAGCGAGCTGTGCTCTTCGAACAGGGGGGAGCGCGCCATCACAGGGAAAGAGGCGAGCCGGGCATCCGGGAGAGAATAGATGGCTCGGCAGGGTCCCGAGTTGGTTGGGTCAGCCGGCGGCTTCCTCCGCCTCGCCGAGACGGACCACCCGCGGCGGGCCAGGTAGCCGGGTCGGAGGAGGGACCGTCTCCATGTGGGCGGGCTCTTCGAGCCCGTACTTGATCACCAAATGGAGGTAGTCGCGCTGATAGAGCACGCGGCACCTCACATCGGGGTGGAGCTGGTGAAGGCGGCGCACCTTGGCGTTCTTCTTGGTCACCAGCTTCTGGTTCATCGTGGTGATCTCGATGTAGACGTCATCATCGGGCAGATAGAAGTCGGGGGTGAAGAACTGTGTCGGCTTCCCATGGCGGTCCCATCCGATGGGGAACGAGCGCGGCTCGTACTCCCAGGGAAGACCGTAGAAGTCGAGGAGCCTGGCGAACTGGCGTTCGCTGTTGTGGGCGAAGTTCACGAACTCAGCCATCCCCCCCGGCTCCAGCTCCGGTTCAGGCGGCGTGGTCAGTGCGCCTCCGCTCTCCCCGTAGTCGACGGCGGGCTCTCGGGGAACAAGCGGTGCAGCTCACCCTCCAACTCCTGCTGCACCGGCCCGACGGCGATCCCGAACACACCCTGGCCCCGGCGGAAGACATCGACCACCTCTTCGGCGGAATGCGCCGCGTAGATGGTCTGGCCGTCGGAGAGGAGCGTGACATCCATGAGGGGCCGGTCGCTCGCCAGCGTCGATTGCAGGATCTGAACCGCTTGGCGGATCTTCTTGAGGCTCATCCCGGCATCGAGGAGGCGCTTGATCACCTTGAGTTGCACCACATCGGAGAAGCCATAGAGCCGTTGCGATCCCGAACCCCTCGCCTGTTGCAGCGACGGCTCGAGAAGACCGGTGCGTGCCCAATAGTCGAGCTGGCGGTACGTGATCCCCACCAGCTTGCAAACCTGGGGAGCCCTGTAGCCATGCTCCTCGGGGCCGGTTGCGGTGAGATCGGTGGGGCCGGCGGCAGCGGTGTCGAGGATCATGTCGCCCTTGGCCGTTCCCAGGTCGGGGTCACGCTGCTCAGCCTCCCGATGTGGCAATCACATGCCCGTAATTTCAGGGTTCAACCTAGCGGGCGGTGTCGGAAGATGTCAACGGTCCCTGTGGAAAACTCGGTAGTGGGGAGAACCGGCCGGGTAGCTGTCGGGCTCACTCCTCTGGGTCGAAGTCCTCGGGTCGCACGTCCTCGAGGAACTCGCGGAACCGCTCGATCTCCTCTTCCTCGTTCTCATCCTGGATCTCGATGCCGGCGTCCTCGAGAACCTCGGGCATGGCGAAGATCGGGGCGTCGGTCCGGGCGGCGAGTGCGATGGCGTCTGACGGCCGTGATGAAACCCGTACCTGCTTCCCATCCTGGTCGAAGACCAGATCTGCGTAGAAAACTTGGTCACGTAGCTCGGTGACGACCACCCGGGACACCCGTGACCCGAGAGCCTCAGAGACGGTCTTGAGGAGGTCATGGGTCAGGGGGCGCTGCGGGACCATGTGCTCCAGGGCGAATGCGATGGCCGTTGCCTCGACCGCACCGATCCAGATGGGCAGGTAACGGGTCCCCGAGCTCTCCACGCAGGAGCACGATCGGCTGGTTGCTGGGGAGTTCGACCCTCACCCCCACGAGCTCCATCGAGATGCCGTCGTTGGGGTGGTCCCCGCTCATTCGGGCAGGTTATCACCGGGTGGTCTGAACAGCCGCGAGGCGAACCGTTGCGGCTCGAACTGGAAGGTCACGAGATCGAGTACCGCCCACACCGACCTCAAGTTGCGGAAGCGGCCCTCCCAGTCGAGCCCGTACCCGAGGAGGAACTCGTCGCCCACCTCGAACCCGCGGTACTCGAGCGGCACCTCGACGATGCGCCGCACTGCCTTGTCGAACAGGGTCACTGTGGCCAGCGAGGCCACATCGCGGGCGGCGATGAGCCGACGCAGCACGGTCAGAGAGAGCCCGGTGTCAACAACGTCCTCGACAAGGAGGACATGGCGTCCCTCGAGAGAGGTCTCGGTATCCATGGCGATCCGCACCCGGCCACCCTCGCCAAACCGGGTGAGCGCCAGGAAGTCCACCTCGAGCTCGATGTCCATCGACCTGATCAGGTCGGCCACGAAGGGGAGCGCCCCTTGGAGCACAGCGACGAGAACAGGGCTGCGGTCGGCGTAGTCGACGGCGAGCTGCGACCCGAGCTCTGCGATCCTGGAGCGAGCCACCGACTCCGGGATCACCTCGACCAGGGTGTCGTCAGTCGTCACCGAAGAGGCGTCCCAGCCATCCCAGCGAGTCGAGCAGAGTAGGCAGGGCATCAGGGACCGGCGGCGGGGACGGCGTGTCGGTCGGGGCAGTTGACGTGGTTGGGGACGGGACCGTGGTGGCGACGGTGGTAGGAGCAGAGCCCCGGTTCTCGCCGGCTCCCCTGCGTCGTGGCGGGTCGAAGGCGTCGAACCCGTACTCGAGCAACGTCGCTGCATCAGCGAAATGGTCGGCCGACCCCATCACCACCGTATAGAGCCGACGACCGTTTCGCTCCGCTCCCGCTACCAAAACCAGCCCTGCTGCCGGGGTGTCACCCGTCTTGAGACCGAATGCCCCGGGGACCTGTGACAACAGCTTGTTGGTCCCGGTCACCACCCGCAACGGCGAGCCGGGGAGCACCGCCGATTTGAGCCGCATCATCCTGGCGAGCTCGGGGTGGTCCATGACCGCCCTCCCGATATCGACCAGATCCTCGGCTGACGAGTAGTGGTCTTCGGCGTCGAGCCCGCTCGGGTTGACGAAGTGGGTGTTCTCCAATCCAAGGCGATCCGCCTTGCGGTTCATCAGAGCAACGAAGCGGTTCACCGACCCGGCGACATGGATGGCAAGAAGATCGGCGAGGTCGTTCCCCGACTTCACCATCAGGCCGGTCAGCATCTCCTCGACGGTCCAGCGCTCGTCCCGCCCGACGCCGATCATCTGCCCGCCGATCGGGATGTAGTCGGCCGGCACCTCGACGATCTCGTCCATGTCGGCCCGCTCGGCGACGACCAGCGCGGTCATCAGCTTGGTGGTCGATGCCATCCTCCGCGCCACGTCGGGCTCATCGGCGGCCAGCACCACACCGTTGGTGTCGTCCCACAACATCCAGGTAGCCGAGTCGACAGACGGTGGGCGCGGGGCGTTACGCACCCATGCCGGTGCTCGGTTGGACTCGCCGCTCCCCTCCTGTTGGGCGAGCGCGCCAACCGGGGCCAGGACCGACAGGGCGGCGATGAGGGCTGCGAGGAGGCCGGCGAGGAGATGCATCAACGATGAAGGATGGCTTGCGCCTCGATATCGAGCAAAGCGGCTTGGAGGCGCTGCAGGGCGTCCACCACCTCGCTCATGGTCTCGGTGAGGCGCCTTCGGCCCTCGGGGCTGTGGTTTCGCAGCAGCGGGGCGACCAGTTGCTCGAGCACATCGACGGCGCGATCGGTGCCTATGCCCACCGAGCGGAGATGGCGCGCCTCGAGACCCTGGGCGAACAGCCGCTCCGCCTGCACCGCCACATCGACCGCCTCCTCGGCGACCTGGCCTTCCTCGTCGGGGTCGAGCAGGCCATGATCGACCAGCTGTCCGAGTTGGTCCAGGGACAAGTCCGGAGCGTCGTGCCAGCTCCTCGAACCCGATCCGGATCGGCCGCTCGCCGTCTGCCGACTGCCGTCGGCCTGGTCCGGACCCTCGCGGTCCTCGCCCCGCTCCCACATGGTCAGCTTCGCCTTGATCACCTTCAGCGGGAGGTACTGGTCACGCTGCAGCTCGAGGATGTAGCGGAGCCTCTCCAGGTCCTCCTGGTGGTACTGGCGGTAGCCCGAGGCGCTCCGGGTGGGACGGAGCAGCCCTTGGCTCTCGAGGAACCTCACCTTGGACACCGAGATCTCGGGGAACTCCTCCTGGAGGAGGTTGATTGCCTCGCCGATGGTGAGCGCGCCGTCACTCATCGCCCAACGCCACCAGCATGTGGAATCGCCCGATGATCACCTCATCACCCGGTTTGAGGGGGGCCCTGTCGACCCGGTCGCCGTTTACGTATGTGCCGTTGGTAGAGCCCAGGTCCTCAACCACTATTCCCTGCGTCTTCGACCGTGAACCGGCAATGGTCCCGGGATACGGTGACGTCGTCGAGGAAGATGTCGCGAGTCGGGCGCCCGGCCGGCGCTGGCCGTCCCCAACGGCAGCACCCAGGTCTGCCCGGCACGAGGGCCGCGCTCCGCCACCAAGGCGAACCCGCTGAACCCGGAGAGATGCGCCGCTTCGTCGGGGGTGAGCGGGGGCGCCGAGGGGTCCATCGGGACGTACGTGATGGTGGGCTCGCTGTCCACGCTCGTGCCGCAACTCGGGCACACCGTGGCGCCTGGCGGCAACTGGGCGCGACAGTGGGGGCATTGCATGGCGCCATCGTAGTGAGGGGGTGGTCGGCCACCTGGGAGCGGTCCGTCACAATGCGCCCCGTTCAACTACCGTTTTCAGGATGGGCCGGCGATGACACGACGGATCCCAAACCCACGAGCGGCGTGGGCTGCTGATGCTGGCCATGGCCGCCATCGGCATCACCCTCGGGGTGATGGGTCTCTCTGCGGCCGTGCTCCCCCAGCCCCAGGATGTCGACGGGATCGTGATTCAGGGGTCGGTGGCCAAGCTCGTGGTCCGCGGAGACATCGACGGTGTGCTGGTGCTGCGCGATGCCGGGCTCAACAGCTTCGACCGCAACTCGCGTGAGTTCGAGTTGCTTTTCAACAGCGGCTACCGCCAGCGGGTCCGGCTCGCCGGTGTGGCGCCGGACGGCGCAGCTGCAGTCACCACGGGTGACGGAATGCAGGCCCAGTTCGCCATCTTCGAGCGGGATTTCCTCTCGTTCGAAGGCGAGTGCACCGTCGACTTCACGCGGGCCGACTTCGCCTGGCTCACCGGACGGGTTCGCTGCCCCGAGCTCCACTCGCTGCGAGGCGACGACGTCATCGTGCTCGATGCCGCCTTCCACAGCCCGATCTCGGAAGGGACGGGATAAGGGGATCAGTACTTAGTACTTAGTACTTAGTACTCAGACCACCCAGCTCCGCCACCTCGAAGGCGTCGCCGAACCGGGCTCGCGCAGCCAGTAGCTCTGGATCCACCGCTTCGCGTAGTCCGACACTGATCAGGTAGAAGGCACCGCAGAGCATGGTGATCCCGAGACCACCGGCGAGCAGTGCGTTCCAGGCATAGTCCCGGGGCACGAGACCCGGCGAAGGGAGCCCGCTGTAGATGAGGCTCCCGTAGCCGAACCAGTCACCACCGGCACCGGTGAACTCGAGGAACCCAAATGTGATCACGGCACCGGTGACCGCAGCCATCATCTGCACTGCTGTCATGGGGAGCAGGTGGGGCAGCAGGTGGACGCGGATGAGCCACCATCCCGACCCTCCGGCAGTGCGGGCCGCTTCCATGAACGGCTTCGCCATGACGACGAGCGCCTGCGATCGCAGCACCAGTGCCGCGGTGCTCAGCCCGAAGAGCAACCCGTACAGCGCACCGAGGATCGGCGGCTGCAACCAGGGTGCGCTCACCCCGATGATGAACAGCGCTATCGGCGGAGGAAGGAGCACCAAGGCGTCGGCCAGGTGGGTGAGCGCTCCATCGATCGGACCCCTCCGGTAGGCAGAGATCGCCGCAAAGGCGGTGGAGACGATCCCGGCCACCAAAGCCGCGGAGAGGGCCACCTGAAGGGTCGGCCAAGTGGAGTGGGAGAACATGCTGAACACGTCGCGCCCGTAGCTGTCGGTGCCGAGAAGGTGGCGGACCGAGATCCCTGCGGGGTGGGTCACGGTCGAGTCCCACCCCGATACAGGCTGATAGACCAGCCATTGCCCTCTCCACAGCGTGTGCGCCAGGATGGGCCGCGACACCGCCAGCACCAGGAACCCGGCGAGCATCGCCAGCCCGATTCGAATCTTGGTATTGAGCGGCACCCGCGGCCGGGGGACGCTGCTGCACTGCCGCTTCCGGGGCAGCCACCGCGGTCATGCCATCGCCGCCGTTCGCACCCGGGGATCGAGCACCGCCACCAGGATGTCCATGATCAGCCGCAGCACCAGCCCGATGATCCCAACCACCATCACCACGCCGAGCACCACCGGTGTGTCGGCGGTTCCCACCGCTTCGAAGAAGGTCTGGGAGAGGCCCCCTACTTCGAGTTGTTGCTCGATGATGATGAGGGCGGTGAGGATGTACGGGATACCTACGAACAACCTGGTCAGTACCGGGAGCATGGCGTTGCGCGCCACGTGGCGGTCTCGCACCACCCGCCCCGGCAGGCCCTTGGCGAATGCTGTCTTGACGTAGTCCTCAGAGCCTCCTCGGCCATCCCGGTGCGCATCAGGATCGCCACCTCGCCGAACCCGAGGATGATGAAGGCGATCATGGCGAGGAAGGGGCTGCCGCGCCCGACGTTCACCCCGGCGGTGCCCCGGAACATGAGGTCGAGAGCCTCGGTCCCGGCGCCGGTGAGCCCCACGCCGATCAGCGCCGCGGTCACGGTCACCGGTAGGGCCAGCGCCGCCAGCAGCCGGAGGTCCCACCGTCGGGCGTAGGCGCGGAGGGCGAAGGCGGCGATCACCGCCCCGAGCACGGAGACCGCCACCAGCGTGAGCACCTGGAGTTGGGTGAGGTAGGTGCTGCGCCATACCTCAAGGCTGTCGGAGGGGAGCCCGAGAGCGAAACGCAGCTCGTAAAACGGCATGGTGAGGAAGTAGGTCATCACGAACACGAGCAGCGGTGGAAACATGGTCGAGAGGAGAACGCTGGCCGTGGTGGTGGCGGAGCCGACGGCACGGTTGCGATGCCAGGCAGCGACCCTCCCCAGCCACTCCCCCAGGACATAGGCGAGGATCCCGCCCACAGCGAACACAAGGAGGGTGAACGGGAGCGAGCGCCCGATGATCGCCGCGACCGGCTCACCGGTGTACGACATCCCCAGGTCGCCCTGAGCCAGCCCCAATACATAGAGCCCGACCCTGGCCAGCAGCGGTCGGTCCAGCCCGAGCGATTCCCGCATGGCGTAGTAGTCGTCGCCCCGACCGCCGAAAGCGAACTGGGTCGAGAAATCGAAGGGCAGCAGCAGCTGCAACCCGACGAAGACGACAGCGACAAAGATGAGCAGAGTGACCACCGCCCACCCCAGCCTGCGGAGGAGGTAGACGGTCATGTTCCCCGGATGCGCTCAGTCATTCTCGGTGTGGGCCCGGTATGTCTCCGGCTCGAGCAGCCCCTCGTACTCGCCATCGTCGGTCGGCTCGAGGTCGACGAACCAGCCCTCGTCGTATGGGCTCTGGTTCACCAGTTCGGGGTGCTCCGCCAACTCCGCGTTCACCGCGGCCACGGTCCCGCTCAGCGGGGCGTATACCTCGGCCACCGACTTGGTCGATTCGACCTCGGCCAGGGTGTCTCCCTTGGTGACCGATCGGCCCTGCTCGGGGAGATCGACGAAGACGATGTCGCCCAGGGCGTCCTGGGCGTAGTCGGTTATTCCGACCCGGACCAGCCCGTTGGCGCGGTGCGCCCACTCGTGGTCTTCGGTGAACCGACGATCGTCGGGGACGTGCATCCGAGCGGCCTCCAATCTCGCTGGCGCACCGCAGGATACTGATGGTCGGCTCTACCGCGGCGAGCGGAGCCGGGCCCCGATCTCTCTCAGGTACTGGAACGCCACGATGTAGTAGAGCACGATCCCGATCACGCAGGTGATCCACGCACCCACCTCGAAGAACGTGCGGAGTCCGCCGGGAACGATTCGACCGCAGCCAAGATAGAACGACGGGATGCCGCCGTAGAGCAGGAAGGTGGCCCATTTCCCCATGGGCCTCACCGCGACCCGCTCCCCGCGGCGCACGGTGAGCACCACCGTGGCCACCGCCATGACCAACTCCCGCAAGCACCAGCGCCGCGGCCAGCACCGGCGGTACCACGCCAACCATCCAGCCACCCACCACTGCGGCGAACACGGCGAGCCGGTCGGCCACCGGGTCGAGCGCCTTCCCCAGCTCGGAGACCTGACCCAGCCGCCGAGCCAGCCAACCATCGACCCAATCGGTCACCCCGATCACGAAGAGCAGCACCGCCGCCCACAGGAAGTTCTCTTCCCACACGAGGAGCCAGACGAAAAACGGGACGGCAAGGAGTCGGAGGAAGGAGATGACGTTGGGGATGGTGAGGATGGCATGAGTCGAGCGGTATGGGTCATGGAGTACGGTAGAGTCATGGGTAGGCTGGGTAATGCGACGATCAGCCGCGGAGTCCCAGTGTCGTTCCGAGTTAAGTCGAGCGACATGCGGCAAGGCGCTGGTATCAAGTGAGACGAACTGGTACTGGGTTCGACCCGACCCATCACCCAGTACCCTACTGGCTCTAGGCGGCGCCCTTGCTCCACCAGATAGCACGCCACGTAATGCCCATTCCCCTTGTCTTCGAGTGGGGGGTGGTCGTTCTGCCGGCAGATCTCGGCCGCCCAGGGGCAGCGTTCGATGAAGCGGCACACCGGCGGCGGGTTGATCGCCTTGGAGATGCCTCCCTTGATCTCCACCGGGGTGCGTGTATACGAGGGGTCGGGGACCGGTACCGCCGAGAGCAGAGCCTTGGTGTACGGGTGGAGCGGGTTGGCAAGCAGCTCCTCGGTGCTCGCCAGCTCGACGATCTTCCCCAGGTACATCACCGCGATCCGGTCGCACATGTACCTGGCGACGGCGAGGTCATGGGTGATGTAGAGGTAGGAGACGTCGAACTCGCTGCCGAGCTTGAGCATCAGGTCCATGATCGAGATGCGGATGCTCACGTCCAGCATCGACGTCGGCTCGTCCGCCACCACGAAGGAGGGGTCGAGCACCAGCGCCCTGGCGATGGCCACCCGCTGGCGCTGGCCTCCGGAGAGCTCGTGCGGGTAGCGGAACATGAAGGTCGCCGGCGGGGTGAGCCCCACCAGTTGGAGCAGCTCCATGACCCGCTCTTCCCGCTCGGGAGTGGTTCCGACGCCCTGCACCGCCAGCGGCTCGGAAACGGTGTCGAAGATGGTGCGGCGCGGGTTCATCGACTCGTATGGGTCCTGGAAGATCATCTGGACCCTGCGACGAAAGGCCTTCATGTCCTCGCGCTTGATGTGGGCGACGTCGATGGCCTCGCTGCCCTCGCCCAGCAGGATCCGGCCGCCGGTCGCCTCCATCAGCTTGACCAGCATCCTCCCGGTGGTGGTCTTGCCGCACCCCGACTCCCCCACCAGCCCGAGGCTCTCCCCGAGGGCGATGTCGAAGCTGACCCCGTCGACGGCGTGGACGAAATCGGTGGCGGCACGGAACAGCCCCCGGGAGATGGGGAACTTCCTCTCCAGGTTCTCCACCTGGAGGAGCGGCGGGTTCACCGGGGTGAGCGGCGGAGTGGTGTCTCTGGGGCGGTCATCGGCGGAGCGCCTCCTCGAGCACGGGTACCTCTTCCCAGTGCCAGCAGGCCACCCGGTGGCCGGGGAGCGACCTCCTCGAGAGGTGGCTCTTCGACGGTGCACTTCTCGGTGGCGAACGGGCACCGAGGGTGGAATCGGCAGCCCGATCGGTGGGTGGAGCAGGTCGGGAGGCTCGCCTCCGAGCGGGGCCAGCTTGCGCCGCGGGCCGGTGATCGATGGCGTGGAGCGGAGCAGCAGGTAGGCGTAGGGATGGATCGGACGGGAGAACACGTCGCGGGTCGGGGCGAACTCGACCAGCTTGCCGGCGTACATCACACCCATCGAGTCGGTGACCTCGGCGATCACCGCGATGTCGTGGGAGATGTAGATGATGCTCATCCCCAACTCCGCCTGGATCCGCTTCAGCTCCTTGAGGATCTGGTCCTGGACGATCACATCGAGCGCCGTTGTCGGCTCGTCGGCAATGATGACCTGGGGGCTGCAGGAGAGCGCCATGGCGATCACGGCGCGCTGCCGCATACCCCCGGAGAACTCGTGTGGGTAGCGGTCGAGCATCTCCGGGGCAGGCCCACACCACGGAAGAGCTCCGCCATGTGCTGTCGCGCCTCGGCGTAGTGTCATCTTCCCGCGGAAGTGGGTGTCGAGCGCTTCCTTGATCTGGTCGCCCACCCGCTGGACCGGGTTCCAGGAGTTCATGGCGCCCTGGAAGACCATGGCGATGTCGTTCCACCGCCGCTGCCGCATCTCCTCTTCGGTCAAGGAGATCAGGTCTGTGCCGTCGAGCCTGATCTCACCCGAGACGAACATGGCGTTGTCGGGGAGCAGCCTGAGCAGCGAGAGCGCGACCGATGTCTTGCCGCAGCCCGACTCGCCCACCAGCCCGACGGCCTCCCCTCGTGGATGGTGAAGCTGACGTCCTCGACCGCGGAGACGTCGCCCGCCTTGACCTTGTACCGCATAACCAGCTGGTCCACCTCGAGCAGCGGCTTGGTGGGGTCGACGGAACGCGCCGCGAGGTCTTCAAGCGATGTGGTCATCGAGGTCCTTTCGCCCTATCAGTCACCTGGCGCGGAGCCTGGGGTTGACCACCTCGTCCATGCCCGCCCCACCAGGAAGAAGGCGAAAGCCAGCAGGGTCACCGCCAACCCGGCGGGGAGCAGCAGCCACCAGTAGTCGGTGCCACCGAGCAGATAGCCCTGGTTGGCCGCGGTGTTGATCATGATCCCCCAGCTCATCGGGACGTTGAGCAGCCCGAAGAAGGAGAGGGTCGCCTCGAGCGAGATCGCCTCGGTCACTCCGAACATCATGTAGAGGAAGCTGAGTGGGAGGACGTTGGGGACGATGTGGCGGAAGATGACGTGCCAGTCACCGCCACCCGCCACCCGTGCCGCGTCGATGAACGGCTTGACCCTCACCGATAGCGCCTGCGACTTGAGCACGATGGCGACGCCTCCGAACCCGGACAGGATCCCGATCAGCAATCCGAGAAGCGGCAGGCTGATCGTCGAAGAGGGCGCCAACCACGATCAGCAGCGGGATCAGCGGGATGGCCAGGATGAAGTCGGCGAGCCTCATCAGCGAGCTGTCGATCCAGCCCCCGAAGTGGGCGGCGACCGAACCGACGGTGGTGGCGATGATCACCGTGACCAAGGCGGCGACCGACCCGAGGAAGAATGCGGCCCTGGCGCCGTACATCAGCTGGGAGAGAATGTCGCGGCCCAGCGGGTCGGTCCCGAGGAAGTGGGGGTACTCACCGGTGAATGTGGGTGGCGCCGGCTGGGTCGGGATCCTCGATCACCTCGCCGACCTCGACAAAAGGCGTGGTCTCCAGCCGGGCGGTGTTCAGGTCGATCTCCGTGGCCGGGTCGGTGACCTCCTCGACCACCGTGAACTCGGTGACCACCGCGTCGTACCCGGTCTGGGGGTCGTAGATCCGCGGGTCCCAAACGGTTGCGATAAGGATGGGTTGCAGAATCGCCATCAGAGCGAAGACGGCGATGATCGGCTCAACCCGACGAAGCCGATCTTGTTCTCGGCGAACAGCGCCCAGTTGCGCGAGAGGGTCCGCCGCATGAGCCGGAGACGGACCCTCCACAGTCGGGATAGCAGTGACCGGGGCATCGGCGGCGATGACGTCGGGCTCGACGTCGCCGAGTGGGAATCTCCTCTACCGGTCGGCCGCGGCGGCCGGGTCCTCCTTGGCCAGGTCGGTCACGGCCACCTCCTCATGCGACGCGGATCCTCGGGTCGAGCAGCATGTAGAGAATGTCGGCGACCAGATGCCCGACCAGGGCCAGCAGCCCAACGATGCTGAGGGCGCCATTGCTAGCGGGATGTCCTCGCGGAGCGATGACTCGAGAAGGAGGCTCCCAATCCCCGGCCAGGAGAAGATGTACTCGGTGACAATCCCGCCCCCGATCACGAAGGCGAGTGCGAGAACCAGCGACGTGGTCACCGGCAATAGTGCGTTTCGGGCGGCATGACGGTCACGGATTGCCGACTCGGACAGCCCCTTCGCCCGAGCGGTCAGTATGTAGTCCTCCCGCAGCGTCTCCAGCATCGAGCTCCTGGTGAGCAGCATGGTCCCCGCAAAGGTGACGGCGGCCAGGGTGATCACCGGCAGAACCGTGTGATAGGCGATGTCTCGGGCGTATGTGGCCATGGGGGAGGTGAACCAGAAGAGGGCAAAACCGGCCAGTATCACAAAAAACCCGATCCGGCGGATGACTTTCTGACGGGCTGGATCCGGATTGATCTTGGTAGCCAGCCACGCAACCAATCCGTAGAGGACGCTGGCGACCACCACCGAGAGGATCATGACGGTAAAGACGTTGTTGGCTTGGTATGGGGCGCCAGTCCACAAATCGGTTGTGATGAACCGGCCTATGGGGAACCATCCAAGGATGTATCCGAACAGCCACAGCATCATGATGGCGAACCACGGATAGAAAACCGTATAGAGAAACACCCCGCCCATTGTGATGGCAGTCTCGGTGCGTCGGCCGCGCCGCCAGGCCACGACCTTCCCCAGGGTGAAGCCGAGCATGTAGGCGACGATGACGGCGGTGAGAAAGAGGACGATGGTCCGGGGCAACGCCGCCCAGAGGAGATCTGAGACCTGTTGGGGGTATCGGGTGAAGCTGATACCGAGGTCACCCTGGAAGAAGTTGCCCAGATAGAACAGATATTGCTGCCAGACGGGCTTGTCCAGTCCCAACCGGGCCGAAATCTCCGCCCGCACTTCGGGCGGGATGTCGGGGTTCCCGATGAACTGGGTGGACACATCGCCCGGCTGTGCTTGCAGAAGGAAAAAGATGGCAGTGAGGATCGCCAAGAAGATCAGCACGATTTGGATCAGTCGGCGGCCGACGAACTTCAGCATGGCGCCCTTGGCGATCCTTTCGCCAGACGGACCGGGATTCGGTCAGCGTAGTCGTGGGGCGCTTCCTCTGCCGACCCGAGCGCCCCCGAGATGGTGGGCGGAGGGGGGGCGTTGACGCCCCCCCAAACCAACCCGTGTCGTTACTGGGCGGCGGTCCGGACTGTGCCTTGCAGTCCGTTGAGGTTCTGTATACCGCTCAGTGTCGTGGTGAAGGGGTACAGCACCCGGTTGTTGTAGAACTCGAGGATCCCGGTGTCGAAGAGGATGATGTACGGCTTCTTCTCGGCGATGATTTGCTCCATCTCCCAGATGATGTCGTACGCCTCTTCTTCCGTCTGAGCAATCTTGAGCTCATCAACCAGGGCGTCGACGTCGGGATCGCTGAACCCGGTGTTGTTCTGCCCTCCGTTGGGAACCGTCAGGCTGCTGGTGGCGAAGAACGATTCGTGGAACGTCGGCAACGCCGGGTTCCCGAGGCTCCACCCCAGGATGAACATGTCGTAGGTGAGCTGACCCTCATCGTCGACAGTTTCGTATACCTGCTCGATGATGGAGTTGAACTCCGTCGGCTGGTTGTCGATCGGGATACCCAGTTGAGTGGCGACGCTCTCGATGTAGTTGCCGTAGTTGGCCCGCAGTGGGTCATACGACGGTGTCGGCGAGATCAGCTCCAATGGGCGGACCGGGTTCCCGTTCGGGCTGGTCAACCCGACGCCGGGGGTGACAGCGAGGGTCTCGGGCTCTACCGAAGGCTCGGTCTCCCATGTGTAGCCAGCGTCCTTGAGGATCTGCACCGCCTCGTTGAGACGCTCGTCCGGGGTCTTGCCCTCATACTGCGAGGCAAGCTCGCCGGCGACCTCCTCGTTGTACCACTTGGTGTTCCCCTCGGGGACCTGCACATACAGCGGGAATGCCACACCCTGTAGGACGCTTTCCGCCGCGTACTCCTTGTCGATCATCATGGCCAGCGCGTCGCGGAACGCCTGGTCGCTCATCGGCGGCTTGGTCAGGTTGAAGGCGAGGTACCGGTAGCCGTTCGTCGGGTTGATGACGGCGGCCAGTTCCTCGTTGTTCTCGACCTGCTCCTGGAGACCGCGCTGCATGCCGAGCGGATTTAGGAGATAGTCCACCTCACCATCGGCCAGTGCGAGCACGGCGGCGTCCTGGCTGCCATAGAACTGCAGCGTCGAGTCCGAAAGGTACGGGCCCTCGGTGTAGGTGGCATCACCGCTGGTGATTTCTTCACCCGCCCCGACGTAGGTCTCGTTGGCCACGTTGCGGGCGAAGGCGCCCTCCTGACGGGTGTCGTAGACGACCGGACCGGAGGCCGGGTCGCCGGCGCCCGAGGCGGCCTCGAGCGTCGCCAACGGGTCGTCGCTGGCCGCGGCTTCGTCCACCACATCCTGCCAGTGGTGCTGCGCCATGATCGGCATGTTGGCCGGGCCGTTGCCCAGACCCCACACCGATAGGCCGGGTTGCTGGTTCCAGGTGAACCTGAGGGTGTGGTCGTCTACGGCCTCAACCTCGGTTACTCCAATCTGTGCCGACTCGTCGGTCTCGGTCTCGGGGTTGTCCTCTTGAGCCGCCCGGACATACTCGATCCAGCCGGCGCCCAACGCGAAGTCGCGGGCAGTGGTCCAGGTGAATACGTAGTCTTCGGCGGTGATGGGTTCACCGTCGCTCCAAGTGGCGTCTTCCCTCATCGGGACCTCGACTACCCAGGCGTCACCCTCCTGTGTCACCGGGGGGACCTCGTCGACGGCTGCTAGGTCGGGAATGATCTCGAGGCCGGGGAGCGCGATCCCGAACAGCCCGACATGGGTGTCCTCGAGCAGGTAGGAGTTCCACACGGTGGTGCCGCCGAGGTCGAGCAGGTTCCAATAGTTGTCGGTTGTGACGTCGGCGAAGATCCCCATCGTGTAGGAGAAACCCTCAGCCGACGGCGCTGCGGTGGTGTCCGTGCCGCCTGCCGCGGTGGTATCCGCGGCACCGGCGGTGGTTTCAGTCCCACCCGCAGCGGTGGTGTCAGTGCCGCCCGCGGCCGTCGTGGCGGCGCCGCCATCGGTGGTCGTGTCGGTAGTGCCACCTTGGCAGGCGGCAGCCACCAGCGCGAGCACCGCGACTAGCGCCAACCAGCGCCAGGACGCGAGCTTTTCACGCATTCTCATCAGTCGAATCCTCCAATCGGTCCCACTTCCCATCCACTCTCCAAAACCCAGGTGGTCCGCGCCACCCAGGCGAGTATCTCCGACTTTACCGGAGCGGGCGTCGCTTGTGCAACGCGAAGCGGACTGTTGTCGGGCCGGCCGGATTTGAACCGGCGACCCCCAGTCCCCCAGACTGGTGCGCTACCAAGCTGCGCCACGGCCCGCCGCGGCAATCGTAGACACGTGTCGGCCAGACCTCACCCCAGACGTCACCCCGCCAGCCAGTTGACCACCGCCTGGATGCCCTGGATCAACCGCCATCCCAGGTAGACGACCGCGGCCACAATGAGCAGCCAGAGGTGCCACGGCATCCTGCCGTCATCCTCGGGCGGTCGCTGGTCGGGCTCGAGCGGGCTCCTAGGCGCCATAGCGACCGTCCTCCCGCCTGGCGCTCCCAACCCTCCTCCGCCCCACCACCCGCACCGGCGTACCGGTGAGGTCGATCTCCCTGCGCAACCGGTTCTCCAGGAATCGGAGATAGTCGGTGGGGAGCTCGCCGCCCGAGACGAAGAGAAGCACCGTCGGTGGGCGGACCCCGGCCTGCGTGGCGTAGAGGATCTTTGCCCTTCTCCCCCGCCGCATCGGCGGAGGGTGCTCCTCCTGCCACGACCGGACCATCCGATTGAGCGGGCCCGTCGGCACCCTGGTCTCCCGGTTGACCCGGGCCGTTTCCACGGCGGCGGGAAGACGGCGGAGCCGTGCCCCCGTTCGCGCCGAGCCGCGTAACAGCGGCGCCCACGAGACGAAGCCGAGCCGCTGCCCGACCCCTCTCTCGGTCAACTCTCGCTGCTCGGTGTCCGCCGCGTCCCACTTGTTGAGGAGCACCACCAAACCAGCGCCGGCCTCCACCACCTCCTCGGCAACTCTCTGGTCCTGGGAGGTCACCCCTTCGACCGCATCGACGAGAAGCACGGCGACGTCCGATTCGGCCAGCGCCTTCCGTGCCCTGAGCACGGCGTAGTGGTCGGCGTCCTCTGCGATCCGTGCCTGGCGACGGATCCCTGCGGTGTCGACCACCCGGTACGAGACGCCGTCCAACTCGACGATGGCGTCGATCGGGTCTCTGGTCGTCCCCGGCGTGGGTGACACGAGAACCCGCTGCGTTCCGGTCAGCCGGTTGAGCAGGGTGGACTTCCCGACGTTGGGGCGTCCCACAATCGCCAGCGAAGGGGTTCCGTCCACCTCGACCGTTCCCGGTCCATCAGGAAGCGTCGCCACCAGGGCATCGAGCAGTTCGCCCGCCCCCCGCCCGTGGAGGGCGCTCACCGGGTAGGGCTGGCCAACCCCGAGGCTCCATAGGTGATGGACGTCGGCCTCCCTCGCCGCGTCGTCCACCTTGTTGGCCACCAATAGGATCGGGGTGCCGGAATCGTGCAAGAGCCGGGCGACCCCGGCATCGTCAGGGGAGATCCCGGTGGTGGCATCTACCACAAAGAGAACGGCGTCCGCTGCTCGTACCGCAGCCTCCGCCTGCTCCCGGATCGCCGCCACCAGGTCCTCGCTCGGGTCGACCTCCCAACCACCGGTGTCCACCAGCAGAAAGCCGTGACCGGTCCAATCGGCGGCGAATTCCCGGCGATCGCGGGTGACGCCCGGCAACTCCTCGACCACAGCAGAGCGCGACCCGATGATCCGATTGACCAGAGTCGACTTCCCCACGTTGGGCCGGCCGACCACCGCTACAACGGGCACCGAAGACATGCGCACAGTCAACACAGCCGGGGGGCTTTCACACGAACCCGTTTTTGGCGCCAGGAAACGCGGTCATGGGACGCGGGGTGACGCCAAAACGGGTTTGGGCGCCGTTGTTCCTACCATTCGGGCGAATGGTTGACCGTGTACTGCTAGCCGAGCCACGCGGGTTCTGCGCCGGTGTCGAAATGGCGATCAAGGCCCTCACCTGGATGGTGCGGGTCTTCGAGCCGCCCGTCTACTGCTTCCACCAGATCGTCCATAACCAGTGGGTGGTCGAGGCCTTCGAGCGGGCCGGTGTCGTCTTCGTCGACGACATCGACCAAGTGCCGAAGGGGGCGCCGGTGATGCTCTCGGCTCACGGGTCTGCCCCACAGGTGGTGGCGGGGGCCAAAGACCGGGCGGGGGTCGTGGTCGATGCGGTGTGCCCGCTGGTCACCAAGGTGCACCACGAGGTGCGGCGGATGGCCGACCAGGGGTACGAGATCATCTACATCGGCCACGAGGGTCACGACGAGGCGGTGGGCACCATGGCTGAGGCGCCCAACGCCATGACGCTGGTCGACCCCGAGCGCGGCCTCGGCTCCTTCGATCCGGGCGACCCGTCGCGGGTGGCGCTGCTGGCGCAGACGACGCTCGGAGTCCACGAGTGGCGCTCGGTGATGGACCACGCCTCGGAGCGGTTCCCCGATCTCTGGACGGCCCGGCGCGGCGACCTTTGTTATGCCACCACCAACCGCCAAGAGGCGGTCCTCGAACTTGCGCAGCAGTGCGAACTCATCCTTGTTGTGGGCTCGGAGACATCTTCCAACACCCTGGCGCTGGTCAGGGTGGCGGATGAGCAGGGAGTGGCCGCCCGCCGCATCGACCACGCAGGACAGATCGAGGAATCCTGGCTCGACGGGGTTGGCACCGTGGGTGTTACCGCCGGCGCATCCGCGCCCGACCATCTCGTCGCCGAGGTCGTGGAGCGGGTTGACCCAAGCAAAGGGGTAGAGCTGCTCCACGTCACCGGAGAGGACGAGTACTTCCCGCTCCCACCTGCACTCCGATCGTTGATCTCGACAGTCCAGGCGCTGGTGGAGGCCGGGTACACGGCGCGCCGCCCCGGCGAAGCGGGCTTGTTGGAGAAAGACCGGACCTGGGGAGCTACAGAAGCCCTAGGGGTTGTGGGTAACAAGTAGTCAACTTGGGTTTCGGAACCCAGAACCCAAGACCCAAAACCCACAACCCTTTCCTACTCCTCCCACACGGCAAGGTAAGCCGCGAACCGCCCGTCGATCGAAACCGGTTCGACCGGATCGCGTACCGCCTCGATGGGCTCGCAGTCGATCCCGCCTTCGAGCGTCGCCAGAGCCACCACTGTCCGGGATACCCCGTCCACCGCCATGATCGTCGGCTCGATCTCGTTGACCTCCGTCTCCCGGGCGGTCACGGTGCACTCGCCCCGGCTGGCGATGAAGGTGGAGCGACCGAGCACGAACGTCGCCTCGGCGGGTCGCTGAAACTCCGGCTCAACCTCGCGGCCTGCCCAGTTTCGAACCGTCATCAGCAACCTGTCGTCACCGGAGCGGAACTCCACCGATAGACCGCCGCCCTCGGGGGCATCCTTCATCTCGACGGTGTGGAGCACGAACTCCCCCTCCACGCCGCCGTGGGCGGTGAGCACCGCACCTGGGCTCTCGCCGAGCACGAAGGCGTCTGCTGTCGTCTCGGTCATGACGTGAGCGGTGGTTGCAGGTGCGGCGGAGACGGCGGTGGTCGGTGACGATGGCTCGAGGCCCGGTGCCGCGACTGGCGCCGGCTGCGGAGGGGCGAGGATCAATGCCCCCAGGCCAAGAACGCCGACGATGAGACCGATGAAGACGGCGCCGAGGATCACCAGGCCGCGCCGCCCCGGATCGAGCAGAGCACGGCCGGGCATGCTGGCGATGTTACCGCCGGTCGAGGTTCAGGGACGGTGCTGCCCGAGGCAATGGCTCCGCTGACAGTCTCATGTGGCCGGTTCCGCACCCGACAACCGAACCATTTCCACTATCCGTTGGACCACTTGGGTGACGTCCATGTCGCTGGTGTCGATTTCGATGGCACTGGCGGCGGGCCGCAGGGGTGAGATCTCCCGGGTCGAGTCGAATCGATCGCGCCGCGCCAACTCGGCCGCCACGAGCGCCTCCTCTGCACCCTGGGGCTCTTCCGCTGAACGCCGGCGCGCTCTCACGTCGGGCCGGGCGGTGAGGAAAACCTTGACCGGTGCGTTGGGGAACACCACGGTGCCGATGTCCCTCCCCTCGACCACCGCCGAACCGCCGTGGTCGGCAACCCAGGAACGCTGTCGATCCACCATGATCCGCCGGACCTCGGGGTTGGCCGACACCGTGCTAACTCCTGCCGTGACCCACTCGCCTCTTATCTCGTCGCTTACATCGTCTCCGTCGAGCACCGTCCTGCCGCTCTCGAACCGGATGTCGGCAGAGGCGAGCGCCGCCGCCAGGCCAGGTCCGTCCCCTGGGTCGATCCCACGCTCCAGGGCCAGCAGAGTCGCCGCCCGGTAGAAGGCACCCGTATCGAGGTGGGGAAGACCTAGTCGACGGCCGGTCTCGCGGCTCACCGTCGACTTTCCCGAGCCGCCCGGTCCGTCGATGGCGACGATCAAACGGTCCACCGTGCCACCTCGGCGAAGAAGCCCGGCCACGTCTTGGTCACACATCCCGGGTCGTCGATCACGACACCTGGGACCCTGAGCCCGGCGATGGTGAACGCCATGGCCATCCTGTGGTCGTCGTAGGTGCGAACCAACCCACCGCGTAGCGTTGCCGGTTCCACCGTCAGCATGTCTGGCCCGGCCGACGCTATGGCGCCGATCCGTCGCAGCTCGGTCTCGAGCGCCGCCAGCCGGTCGGTCTCCTTGATCCTGAGCGTGCTCGCTCCCCTAATCGTGCTCGGCCGGTCGGCGAAAGCGGCGACAACAGCAAGCGCCAGCACCGCGTCCGGCATCTCGGTCATATCGACATCCACCCCGCGCAAATCCCCCGGCGCCGGGCCGCTGACCTCGATCCGATCACCGGTGCGGCTGACCTCACACCCCATAGCCTCGAGCACATCGAGCAGACCCAGATCTGCTTGGGTCGAGCCCGACGGGATGCCATCCACCCGCACAACTCCTCCCGTGATGGCTGCGGCGGCGAAGGGGTAGGCGGCCGCAGAGGCGTCTGCCTCGACCGCGTATGCGATGCCGCGGTATCCCCCCGGCTCGACCCGCACGCTCGTCTCCCCAGCCCATCGGGCTTTGGCGCCAAAGCTGGTCATCACCTCAAGAGTTGTGCCGATGTACGGCCTGGAGACGATCACATCGTCGACGAAGCCGAGGTGTCAGCCCTGTCCGCGAGTACGGGGCGACCATGAGGACCGCCGAGGCGAACTGCGACGATCGTCGGGCGTCGATAGTCACCTCGCCCCCGTCGATTCCACCGCCATCGACCCGGACCGGTGGGAAGCCCTCGTTGAGCGGGGTCTCAATGGCGCCGCCCATCGCCGTCAACGCCGTAACCAGATCGCCTATGGGCCGCTCCCTCATGCGAGGCGTGCCGTCGACGGTCGAGGGCCCGACGGCGAGGGTCGCCGCCGCGGTGACGAAGCGCGCCGTTGTGCCCGAGGCACCGGCATCGAGTGTGACCGCAGGCTCGGCCAGCGCTCCGTCCACCCCCTGCACCCGCCACGGGTCCTCCTCGTCGGATATCTCCACTCCCAGAGCCTGGAGGCAGCGGCGCATGGCGTCGGTGTCGTCGCTTCGCAGCGCTCCCGCCAGCTGGGAGGCCCCGGCGGCCAGTGCCGCCACGAGCAGCGCCCTGTTGGTGATGCTCTTCGAACCGGGTGGGCGGACCGTTGCGTCCAAGGCGCCGCGGAGCGGTTCGATCTCCAGCCGCGCCGGAAAGGAGTAGGTCAAGGTGCTCGTCGGTGTAGCAGACCCGGGCGGTGGGCCGTCTCGTAGAGCTGCCGGACCTCCCCGGGGCTCAGCGGCCGCCACTCGCCACGGCGCAGCCCGGGGTCGGAGATGGGCCCGACGGCAGTGCGGAAAAGAGAGAGCACCGGGTACCCGACCGCGTCGAGCATGCGGCGGACCTCGCGCTTGCGGCCCTCCCCCATCTTCAACTCGAGATGAGAGCGTCCGCCGCTCGAGCCGAGAAGGCGGACCGAGATCGCCGCCGCCGGCCCGTCGTCGAGTTCGACGCCTTGCTCCAGCCGGTGGAGAGTTGCGGCGTCGGGGCGGCCTGCCACCATGAGGTTGTAGGTCTTGGTGATCCCGTAACGCGGATGGGTGACCAGGTTGGCCAGCTCACCGTCGTTGGTGAGTAGCAGCAGGCCTTCGGAATCGGCGTCGAGCCTCCCCACCGGGAACACCTTGGGCTCTGGGGGAACGAGGCCGACCACGGTTGGTCGGCCCTGGGGATCGACGCTTGTGCTGACGACTCCGGCCGGCTTGTTCAGCAAGTAGGTGACCAGCCCGGGCCGCACCGGCAGGGGCACCCCATCGACTGTGACCACCGCCGTCTCCGGGTCGGCACGATCACCAAGCCGGGCGGTGCGGCCGCCCACCTGGACCCTCCCCTCTCTGATCCACTCCTCGGCGGCCCTGCGAGAGGCGATGCCCGAGGCGGCAATGACCTTCTGCAGCCGGAGCGCCTCGGGTACGTCCTGGAACCCGGACCGCTCAGGCTCTGTGGGCACGCTCATACCTCGGAGCGGAACGTCTCCTCGAGCCGATCGACCACATCGGCCGGGGGAACATGGTCCGCCAGGGGAGGAAGCTCGTCGAGCGAGCGCATGCCGAGCTTCTCGAGAAAGGTGGGAGTGGTCCGGTATACCGCCGGGTTCCCTGGCAGAGGCAGGCGTCCCGCCTCGTCGATGAGCCCGTGACGTTCCAAGGTCCGCACCGCCGACTCGGAGTCCACCCCCCGGACGTGGGTGATCTGGGCACGCGTCACCGGCTGCCGGTAGGCGACCACTGCCAGGACCTCGAGCGCGGCCGGCGACAATCGGGCAGCTGAAGCACGCGAAAAACGCTCCAGGTGAGGAGCGGCTCCGGGCTTGGTGTAGATCCGCCAGCCCCGACCCACCTGGCGCAGCTCGATGCCGTGGCCGTCGAGCCTGCGATCGAGCAATTCCAGGTCCTCCTCCACCCTGTGCCGGGGGATCTCGAGCACCTCGGCCAGCTCCTCCACCGTCAGCGGCTCTTCGGCGACGAACAAGATCGCCTCTACCTGGGCCGCGGTATCGAGGCTCTCCTCACCAACCAGCCTGTTCACGATTCCGCCCCCACGGCGCGCAGCCGGATCTCGGTCAGCCAGTCGGGCTGCTCGATGGCGACGATGCCCCAACGCGCCAACTCGAGCATGGCGAGGAAATAGGCGATCACCTCCACGGGCCGCGTGCAATGGGCAACGAGATCGTCGAAACCGGACTCGGCGATCGGTGCCAGCCGGGCCCGGAGGTCGTCGATGGCATCGGCCACCGAGGGGAGCTCGAGGTCGAGGTGATCGATCGAGAGCTCCTCGTCCGCTGTCGCCAAGACCGAGCTTGCAATGACTGCGAGCCCGGGGGCGTTGACCGGGACCGTGACCTCCAATGCCGGTGGAGGGGGAAGGTCGCCGGGCGCAGGGATCCGCGGGTGCCAGCGTGACCCCTCCTCGAGCCTGCTTCCCAACACCGCGGCGACGTCCTTGAAAGTGACGCATGCCAGCAGTCGAGAGAGCAACTGATCGCGCTCTTCGAGCAATGCCAGCTCATCGTCCAGGTCAACGTCATCCGGGCCCAGGCAGGAGCCGTCTTGCCTTGAGCTCGATGAGTGTCGCCGCCACGAGGACGAACTCGCTGGTCACCTCGAGGTCGAGCCGGCGCATCTGTTCGAGATGAAAGAGGTATTCGGCGACCAGGTCGGAGAGCCGCACCGCGGTGACGTCGATCTGGTGGCGGTTGCAGAGCTGGAGCAGCAGGTCGAGCGGGCCCTCGAAAACCGCTGTCCGCACCGTGTACGTCATTCTGAGTAGATCATGCTGGGCAGCTCATCGGAGGTCGCATGGTGCCCGGGTGGATCACAGAGGTCAACGATCGAGGTCTACTCGGCGAACCTGCCACCAGTGGCATGATCGGCCGCCACAAGTAGCGCCCAGTCATCGGACTGGATCGTCCCGGGGCGGTCGCCGTGGTGATGGAGGGCGAACTCGATGACCAGTCGGTCGGATCCAGCCTCCTCCAACTCGACGCCGCCTATCGCCGGATGGTCGAGGTAACGGGCAATCCGGCCGGACCCACTCAACCCGACCTGGCGGAGGAGAGAAGCGAGGACCCGACCGAAAATGCCGAGCTGCGCATGGCGCTTACCCACGTCGTGCAACAGCGCCGCCCGGGCGAGATCGACCCGGTCCCGGGCTCGTCCCTCAACGACCCGAGCAGCCCGGTATGCGTGGCGTTGATCGGCAGGAGGCTGCTCCCAGAAGAGCACCGCCTCGGAGCCGCCGAGCAGCCCATCGACGAAGACGGTCTCGCCCTCATCCAGCGGGTCGGCCGACGCCACGTCGAAGAAGCGTCTGACGAGATGGGCCCACGGGTCGCGGTGCTTGTCGATCCTCGACCCCGGGGACGAGCTCAGCCCTGGCGCGCCTTGCACTCCAGGCATAGCACCGAAGACGGCCGGGCCTCTAGCCGGGCGGCGGAGATCTCACCGCCACACCGGTCACACACTCCGTAGGTGCCTTCCTCGATCTTCTGAAGCGCCCGATCGATCCCCTCGACCTGGTTCTTGAGCGACTCGACCACACCAAGCAACTCGGTCCGCTCGGCGGTGGCGGCACCGGCATCGGCGAACCCATCGCCGAACTCGAGGTCAGAGCGAAGGTCGCCTGTCTCGGTGGCGCCCAGCTCGCTGAGCTGGTGCACCAGACGAGCGCGCTCCTCGTCGAGGGTGTGACGAGCGGTATCGAGATCGTATGAGGACGTGGTCATCTGGCTCTGGGGTGAGAGGAGACGTACACCTCGTGCAGGTGCCCAGCGGACACCTTGGTGTAAACCTGAGTTGTGCTGATGTTAGCGTGGCCGAGCAGCTCCTGGACGGTCCTCAAATCGGCCCCCGCCTCGACCATGTGTGTCGCCATCGAGTGCCGAAGCACGTGTGGAGAAGCCTTTGCAGGGTCGAGCCCGGCTCGAACCGCGGCGTGTCGAACCACTGCGAATACCCCTTGGCGAGTCAGCCGGCCGCCGCGGAAGTTGAGGAAGAGCGCACCGGGGTCTTGCCCGGGTCGGCGCAGGCTCAATCGGTCCGGCAGGTAGGTGTTGATGGCGTCCACCGCAGCCGCACCCAGTGGCACCAGGCGCTGCTTTGAGCCCTTCCCGGTGACCAGGGCGTTTCGCTCCTCCAATTCGAGATCGGCGAGGTCGAGCCCGACTGCTTCCGCTACCCGGGCGCCGGTGGCGTAGAGGAACTCGAGCAGCGCCCGGTCGCGTCTGCCCAGAGCTGTCGCCGCTTCGGGTGCTTCAACCAGCCGGATGGTCTCGTCGACCGTCAGCGCCTTGGGGAGCGCAGTCCGCCGAGCCGGTCGATCGAGCAGCACCGTCGGGTCGTCCGACGCCATTCCCTCAGTCACAAGAAAGCGGTGCAGCCCGCGCACCGCCGCCGTCTTCCTTGCCACCGTCGATGGAGCTAGACGGGCGGTGGAGAGCCGGTTGACAAACGTGTCCACCAATTCCCGGTTTGGTGCCGCCCCGTCGAGATGGTCCAGGTAGCCCGCCAGGTCACGCCGGTAGGCGGCGACGGTGTTGCCCGACAGGCCCCTCTCGGCGGAAAGGTGTCCCAGGTATTCGGTCACCGCAGCCGTCAGATCGTGGCTGCGCCCCCCGCCGGCGCTCACACTGCCGGCGCTCACACCGGGGCGACGCCCGCCAGCGCCTCCTCCGGCGCCACCCAGCTCGTGCCCAGGCTCTCGGCCACGGCCCGGTTGGCGAAGGAGCCGTTGGCGACATTGAGCCCGGGGACAAGCTCGGGATAGCGTCGGAACGCCTCGCGCACGCCGAGGTCGGCCAGCGCCAACACGTAAGGGATGGTGGCGTTGGTCAGGGCGTAGGTGGAGGTGTTGGGCACGGCTCCGGGGATGTTGCCCACCGCATAGTGGACGACGTCGTGCACCGAGTAGACCGGGTCCTCGTGGGTGGTCTCGCGGCTGGTCTCGAAGCAACCGCCCTGGTCGATGGCGATGTCGACGAGGACCGCACCCCGCTTCATGCTCGCCACCATCGGTTCGGTGACGAGCCGAGGCGCCGACGCACCCGGAACCAGCACCGACCCGATCACCAAGTCGGCGTCCTCCACCTGTTGCTCCAGGGTGAGTTGGTTGGAGGCGAGGGTCACGATCCGGCCCCGGTAGAGGGAGTCGATGGCCCGCAGCCGCGACAGGTCACGGTCGAGCGCGACGACCTGGGCTTGCATACCCACCGCGATCACCGCGGCGTTGGTCCCGGCGATCCCGGCGCCGATCACGACCACCTTGCCCGGCGCCACACCGGGGACCCCGCCGAGGAGGATCCCGCGTCCTCCTTGGGCCCGTTCCAGGAAGTAGGCGCCCGCCTGGGTCGCCATCCGACCGGCGATCTCCGACATGGGGGCGAGAAGCGGGAGCGACCGATCGGCGAGTTGAACTGTCTCGTAGGCGATCCCCACCACACCGCTCTCCGCCAGCCCCTTCGCCAGCGTCGGGTAGGCGGCGAGGTGGAGATAGGTGAAAACGATCTGCCCAGGGCGGAAGCGCTCGACCTCGACCGGCTGCGGTTCCTTGACCTTGAGTATCAGGTCGGCTCCGTCGAAGACATCCTCGGCGCTGGGGACTATCTCGGCGCCCTGGGTGGCGTACTCGGCATCGTGGATGGTTGATCCCTCCCCCGCCTGGGACTCGACCAGAACCCGGTGCCCGCGGCTGACCAACTCGCGCACCCCCGTAGGGGTGATGGCCACCCTCCCCTCAGACGCCTTTATCTCGGTGGGAACGCCGACGATCACCTTCGACCCCTGACCATGAGCAAGCCAATCTGCGTCTTGGCATCCACGATCTCACCTTCCCCAATCATCTCGATTGCCCGGACGAGCGGCAGCCGCACGATTTCGCTGATCTCCTCCTCGGCGCCGACCGGGCTGGCCTCGACCGGCAGCCGGATCCTCGGCGAGGAAGAGGGCGATTCGCTCATCGGTGAACCCGGGCGCGGTGAAGAACTCGCACAGTGGCTCCAGCGTTCCCGGCCGCAAACCCACCTCCTCGATGCATTCCCGCCGCGCTGCCTCCTCGGGGTCCTCGCCTCGAATATCGAGTTTTCCGGCGGGGATCTCCAACAAGAAGCTACGCACCGCGCTGCGATGCTGGCGGATGAGGACTACCTCATCACCCAGGAGTGGCACGACGGCGACCGCACCCGGGTGCCGAATCACGTCTCGCGCTACCGACCGCCCGTCCGGCGCCAGGAGATGGTGCCTGCTCAGCTCGAGGAACACCCCGCTCGCCAAGACCCGCTCCCCGAGCAACTTGAATCGTGGGTCATCGACGGGCACTCAGCCCAACTCGACCAGTGGTGCCTCGACCGGCCGATCCCCGCTGGTGGCACGCCGCTTCTCAAGGGCGGCGGCGATGAAACCGGCGAACAGCGGATGAGCGTGGTCGGGCCGCGACTTGAACTCGGGGTGGAACTGGCTGGCGATGAAGAAGGGATGCCCGGGGAGCTCGATGATCTCCACCAGCGAATCGTCGGGCGCCAAGCCGGATAGGCGCATCCCGGCCTGTTCGAGGTCGGCGCGGTAGCGGTTGTTCACCTCGAACCGATGGCGGTGCCGCTCGTAGATCAGCTCCTTGCCGTAGAGCCTGCGGGCGAGCGATCCCTCCTCGAGCGCGGCCGGGTAGAGACCGAGCCGCATCGTCCCCCCCATCTCGTCCACCGACTGCTGGCTCTCCATGAGATCGATCACCGGGTGGGCCGTGGTCGGGTCGAACTCGGAGCTGTTGGCATCCGGTAGGTGGAGCAGGGACCGGGCGAACTCGATGACGGCGCATTGGAGCCCGAGGCACAAACCGAGGAATGGGATGCCCTGCTCCCGAGCGAACCTCACCGCCTGGACCTTGCCCTCGATCCCCCGCACCCCAAACCCGCCGGGGACGAGGATCCCGTCGAGGTCATCGAGATTGGTCATGGCCAGCAGCCCGACGGTGTCGTCGGATGGCACCCAGCGCAGATCGAGTCTCACGTCGTTGGCAGTGGCGCCGTGGCGCAGCGCCTCGACGACGGAAAGGTAGGCGTCGGGAAGGTCAACGTACTTGCCCACCACCCCGACGGTGACGACGTCACCGGCAACGGCGGAGCGATGGACCATGCGCTCCCAGTCGTCCAGGTCCGGCTCGGGCGTCGACAGCTCCAGCGTCTCGCATACCACCCGGTCGAGACCGCCGCGGTTGAGCACCAGAGGGACCTCGTAGATGTCCTCGACGTCGGTGGCGTTGATGACGGCGCCCGACTCGACGTCGCAGAAGAGGCTGATCTTGCGGCGGACCCCCTCATCGATCGGTCGATCCGAGCGGACGACGATCACATCGGGCTGGATCCCGCGGCTGCGCAGTTCGGCGACCGAGTGCTGGGTCGGCTTGGTCTTGAGCTCTTCGGACGAGCCGATGTACGGAACCAGCGTGACGTGGATGTAGACGGTGTTCGCCTTGCCCAGGTCCTTGTGCAGTTGTCGGATCGCCTCGAGGAAGGGGAGGCTCTCGATGTCTCCTACCGTCCCCCCCACCTCGGTGATGACCACGTCCACCTCTGGGTCGCCCAGCCGGCGTATCCGGGTCTTGATCTCGTTGGTCACGTGCGGGATCACCTGCACGGTGTCGCCCAGGTAGTCGCCACGCCGCTCCTTCTGGATCACCGCCTGGTACACCGAACCCGTGGTCACGTTCGACGTGCGACGGAGGTTCTCCCCGGTGAACCGCTCGTAGTGCCCCAAGTCGAGGTCGGTCTCACCACCGTCATCGGTGACGAATACCTCCCCGTGCTGGAACGGGTTCATGGTCCCGGGGTCGACGTTGATGTACGGGTCGAGCTTCTGGTTGACCACCCGCAGGCCACGCGCTTTGAGCAGCCTGCCGAGCGAGGCGGCGGTTATCCCCTTGCCAAGGCTGGAGACCACACCGCCGGTGACAAAGACGTGCTTGCTCATCGTTCCTCCTCGGGCCGGTGGGTGCGCCAAGGAGGGCGGAAATCCCGGGAGCGCAGCGGGCGGCTCATCACGGGAGGCCAGAGTAGCACCGGCGGGTCCCCCCTCCCAGGACCGGCCCGACGGGGTGAGAGCCGGTTACCGTGGCGGCATGGCGGGAGCTTCACCGCAGCGACGCCGGGTGCGTCCCGACCTGTGGGCGGGGTGGAAGCCAAACGGGGTCGGTGAGGTCAAACCCAACCACTACGGCGAGATCTTCCGGACCGTGTGGGAGAACCGCGACTCGCTCCCCCGCGCCTGGGCGATCCTGACCAAGGGGGTGTGCGACGGTTGTGCCCTTGGCACCGCCGGTCTCCACGACTGGACGATCGACGGGGTCCACCTGTGCACCATAAGGCTCAACCTCCTCCGGCTCAACACGATGGGGGCACTCGACCCAGGTGTGCTCGGTGACGTGTCGGCGCTCCGCGCCAAGTCGGGCAAGGAACTGCGCGCTCTGGGACGGCTGGCTCACCCCATGGTCCGCCGACGTGGTGAGGCCGGGTTCCGCCGAGCCACCTGGGGAGAGGCCCTCGATCTCGTCGCCGACCGGATACGACGGTCCGACCCAGCAAGGTTCGCCCTCTACCTCACGTCTAGGGGTCTGACCAACGAGACCTACTACGTGGCGCAGAAGCTGGTCCGCTTCCTCGGTTCGCCCAACATCGACAACGCGGCGAGGGTCTGCCACGCCCCCTCCACCATGGCGCTGAAAGGGGCGATCGGGTTTGGGGCAACCACCGTCTCGTACACCGACCTGTTCGCCGCCGACCTCGTCGTCCTGTTCGGCAGTCACGTCGCCAACGCCCAACCAGTGATGATGAAATACCTGTTTCTGGCGCGCAAACAGGGCCTGCGGGTGGTCGTGGTCAATCCCTTCCGCGAGCCGGCACTGGAGCGTTATTGGGTCCCTTCCAACCCGGAGAGCGCCATCTTCGGCACCCGCATCACCGACGAGTTCTTCCCGATCCACATCGGAGGGGACATCGGGTTTATCCTCGGCGTCATCAAGGCCATGGTGGCGGAGGGGCCAACGTCCACCAGCACCGTCGACCCCGACTTCATCGCGGCGCACACCGAGGGCTGGCCCGAGCTTCGAGCCGAGGTGGAGGCCGCCGCGTGGAGTGACCTCGAGCTGGCCTCGGGTTCGACTCGGGCCGATATGGAGCGCTTCGCTCGGATGTACGGCGAGGCGCGCTCCGCAATCCTCATCTGGTCGATGGGCGTGACCCAGCACGTCTTCGGATCGGACAACGTGCGCGCCATAGCCAACCTCGCATTGGCGCGGGGCAACGTCGGGCGACCAGGTGCCGGGCTGATGCCGATCCGGGGCCACTCCGGTGTCCAGGGCGGCGCCGAGATGGGCGCCTACGCCACGTCGCTCCCCGGCGGTATCGCCCTCGACGGCGAGTCGGCGGCGCGGTTGTCAGCCGAATATGGCTTCACCGTCCCGGCCAGCCGTGGGCTGAGCGCCGCCGAGATGGTGGAGGCGGCCCACCGAGGCGAGCTAGACGTCCTCTATTCCTGCGGTGGGAACTTCCTCGAGGTCCTCCCCGATCCCCACCAGGTACGAGAGGCCTTGGAGCGGGTCCCGTTGCGGGTTTACCAGGATGTCGTCGTCACCACCCAGATGCTCATCGATCCTGGTGAGGATGTCGTGCTGCTTCCCGCCGCCACCCGCTACGAGCAGCGGGACGGCGGCACCGAGACGACAACCGAGCGACGCGTCGTGTTCGGCCCTCAGGTGGTGACGCCCGTGGGCGCGGCGCGCACCGAATGGGAGATATTCCTCGATCTTGCCCGACGGGTCGACCCCAACCGCTCCCACCTGATCGAGTTCGCCTCAGGTGAGGACATCCGCGCCGAGATCGCACGCGTGGTGCCCATTTACCAAGGCGTCGAGTCCTTCTCGGAACTGGGCGACAACCTGCAATGGGGTGGGGAGCGGCTTTGCGAGGGATGGCGATTCCCCACGCCCGACGGCAAGGCGCACTTCGCCGTCGTCAGGCCACCGCCTCCACCGGAACCGGGGCGATTCCGGCTTTCCACGAGGCGGGGTAAGCAGTTCAACACCATGGTGTTCTCCGATCGGGACCCGCTGACCGGAATGGGTCGTCATGACGTGCTGATGGCCGCAACAGATCTGGAGGCTCTGGGGTTGGCCGACGGCGCCTCGGTGACCGTTCGCTCCGCACACGGCGAGATGGCTGCGGTCGCCAGGAGCGGGCGCATCAGGCCGGGCAACCTCCAGGCCTTCTGGCCAGAGGCCAACGTTCTGATCACTCCCGGGGTGCGCGATCCTGAGGCTCTGATCCCCGAGTACAACGCGGTGGTCGAGGTGATCCCGGGCTGAACGCAGCTCAGGCGATCGGCTCGGCCGAGAAGACAGGCGGGCGGGAAGGGTGCGCGGCCCGGCAAGTGAGCACCGACTCTCCGGCGGCGCTCTCGTAGGCGATCCTGACCGTGATGTTCTCCCCACCAGGGCCATGCGCCGATACCTCGGCTGCACCCGGCGCCAAGCGCTTCAAGCCGACCACCTCCACGTCATCGACTCCCGTCCATCCAAAGCGGATCCGGATGAAATGATCGGCGGCCTGGGCGATGCGGTGCATCGAGCTCCGACCCCTGTAGCGGTCCAGCTCCAAGCGACCGAGCTCGAACGAGCCGATGACACGGGGGGCTTCGTCCGGCTCGACCCGCCCGAAGTAGGCCCCGTGAGGCAGGACGAGAATGTTGCCGGCGAAACGATCGCCTCCTATGTGCGATGTCTCCCACACCCTCTCCGGGAGCAGCGCGGACGCTGCCCGGTACAGCGGCCTCCCCCGATCGGCGCAACAGATGTCGTGTCGTCCGTGGGTGCACACCAGGTATACGGGTCGGGTTTCCCGGGGGCCCAAGGCTTCTCCGGCGGCGAGCGCGGCAAGATCGACATCGAGCACGTCCTCGGGTCGACTGAGCGTCTGGCGGACCAACACAGGTTCCCGACCGGCACTGTGGGCGAGGAGAATCATCCGCTCGCCCGGGGAATGGCGGCCGCGCCGGATCAACAAAGCCCGCACTCCGTGGGCCGCGGCACGCCGCTCGAGCTCGGCGGCCACAGCGATGGGAAACCGGCTCTCCAGCATTGCCTCGGGACCCCATGGCCCGGGCTGCTCGATGGCGAGCCAAGCGACGACCGTTGACGCCGTGGCGAACAGTGTCTCTTCCCGGTGCCGCGCCTCGGTCGAGCAGCGGAACCGGTCGGCGGTCAACCGACCACCTCGAGCAAGCCCTCCTTGATCAGCCTCCGCACCAGGACCATTTGGCTCTCTGCATCCAGGCCCAGCTCGCCGACCCTGATCCGGCCGCGCTCGAGCAACTGGGCCATCACCGGCGCCACGAATGCCGGCATTCTCAGCTCTCGGTCTCCGAGCAACACCGCCAGGTCATCGCCCTCTGGCTGCAAGAGGCAGAGCGCACCGGTCCTCACCTCCACCCACGATTGGTCGGACAACTGGTCCAGATCGAGCATGCGGCGCATCTGGCCGGAGAGCAATGGTTGGCGGGTGGTGAAGAACCTCCGCTGCAGCCGACCACCGACCGCATCCCGGTCGACCTTGGTCATCAGCAGCTCGCCGATTCGATCGAGACGCTGGTCGACCGTCGCACTCAATGCCTGCTGGTCGTCGGCGAACCGGAGTGGCAAGGGCTCGTCCAACTCTCCATCCGTCTCGAGCAGCCAAAGCGCCGCCTCGAGCACCTCCTTCGTCCCGATCGACAGGATCCCGATGGTGAGATGCACCGAAGCCGAAGTCTGGGTGGCGGCGGCGTGCGGGAAGTTGCTCGGGATGTACAGACTGTCGCCCGGTCCGAGGTCGATTTCGATCAGCGCAGCCCGGGTCGGCGGCAGGTCATTCCTATCGTGGACAACCCAGCGCTTGCTCCCGTGGCTCTGCAGCACGAAGACGTCGTGGTCGTCCTGGTGGAGATCGAAGCCCTGCGACCCGGGTGGAGTCACATAGGCGTTGACTTGCACCGGGTGGCCGAGGGCCACTTCCAAGCTGCGGGCGAAGCCGGCCACCGGGGACCAGTAGCGGTGCATGCCCTGGAGCACGATGGTCGCCCCGGCGTCGAAGTGGGCGAACACCGCGGCAGCGTCGGCGACCCCGGTCGCCGCTTGGGACCCGGTTCTCGTCGACTTCGTATAACCGCTCGGGGAGAGGATCTTCCCCTGTTGAACCAGCCTGAAGGCGGGCAGCCTGAGGCCGGCAGAGGAGATCAGGTGGTCGACATCGTCGAGCGAGAGCAGGTCGCTGAAGCCATCGGGAGAACGATGCAGCAGCGGACGCTTTCCCCACACCTCGGTGGCGAAGGAGGCGGGGTCGCCGACGCAGCGCTCCAGGCCGGTATCGGACGTCATCGAGCCCTCATCGGCCTCGCGATGTAGTCCTCCTAGCGCTCGCCGTCGGTCCCGTCCACGCCGTCGCTGTCGGTCCCGTCAACACCGTCGGCATCGGTTCCGTCCACGCCGTCGGCGTCCGTGCCATCAACACCGTCGACACCGTTGGCGTCGGTCCCGTCCACGCCGTCAACACCGTCGGCATCGGTTCCGTCCACGCCGTCGGTATCGGTGCCATCCACCGCCGTCGGCATCGTCCTTCTGGGACGAGGGAACCCCGCCTATCACGGTCCGGATGTCCTCATCGCGCAGCGACGGATGGTCATTGCTCATTTCGCCCTCCTCGTCAGGTCTCGTCGATGAGGCTAACGCTGCGCCACGAGATCCGGTCGCTGGTCCAACTCGACCAGCCGGCAAAGCGCATCCACCGCACGATCGACATCGTCGATCGTGTTGTAGAGAGCGAAGCTGAGCCGGCAGGTGGCCTGAGGGGCGAGGCCCAACCACCGGTGGGCCAGCGAGGCACAGTGACACCCGGCGCGGGCTTCGACACCCTGGCGGTCGAGTCCGTCGGCCAGGTCGTACGGGCTCCACCCTTCCACGTTGAAGGCGACGAGCGGGGATCGGTCCTCGCCAGCCGGTGGGCCATAGAGCGTGATCCCGCCGACCTCGGACAAGCGCTCCATTGCGTGGGAAGTGAGCATCTTGCGTGTGGTCCCGAACCGCACTCATCACCTCGCTCACGACAGAGCGAGGCACGGACCTCTCGGTGCGGAAATACGGCTCGGCACCCGGCCCGCTCACCATATCGACCAGAAGTCGGAGCGCCTGGCCCGACACGATCACCTCGAGGACGGCAGGGGTGCCCGCCGCCGATCGCCAAGGGAGGTCGGCGTACTCGATGCGGTCATCCCAGACCCCACCGTCGGCGATCATGTCGCCGCCATAGAGGAACGGGCGCGTGCCGGCGATGAGGTCCTCCTTCCCATAGAGGACACCGACTCCGAACGGCGCCAGGATCTTGTGGAAGGAGAAGGACAACCAGTCCACGTCGAGAGCCGCCACGTCCACCGGATTGCTCGGCACCAATTGAGCCCCATCCACCAGTAGCAGCGACCGGAGGCGGCCATCGGGCTGCTCGTATCCGCTGCCATCAGCGATCGCCCGGACGTCGGCGAGTGGCGGTTTGCTGCCGAGGAAGTTCGATGCGCCGGTGCAGCAAATCAGCTTGGTTCTGTTGTCGACGAGGTGCGCCATGTGGTCGAGGTCGAGCTCTCCGGTTGCGCGGTCGAAGTCGACCAGCCGATACTCGACGTGCCGCCCCAGGGGTTGGAGGATCTCTTTCGTCATCCCATACCAAGGGACGTAGTTGGAGTTGTGCTCCATCCTGGTGGTGACCACGTTGTCCCCGTCGCGGAACTCGGTCAGCATCGAGTACATCACCGCGTTGTGCGCCTCGGTGGTGTTGCGGTAGATGGCGATGTTGCGCCTGCTCGGCGCGTTGATCCATTGGGCGATGGTGTCGTATGCGCTCTCGAAGAGGTCGGTCATCAACCGCGCCGCGGTTGACCTGCCGCGGTGGACGCTCTCATAGCCGGGCACGAGCTCGGCCAGCAGTTCGACGAGCTCGCGCGGGTGACTGGGTGGTGGCGGCGTTGTTGGTCACAATCCGGCCCCGCCCGACAAAGTCGAAGTGGTCCCTGATCCGCTCGACGTCGAACCGTGGTTTGCTCTCGGCGGCCGCGGTCTCGCCCGGATCAGTGCCGACATCCGGACCCGATATGCCCATCTCTTCCCCGCTCAGTTGATTCGGCTGGTTCGCCCAGCCCACTCCTTGTCCCGCAGGACGTACTTCTGGATCTTTCCGGTCGAGGTCTTGGGAAGCGCGGTGAGGAACTCGACCTGATCCGGCGCCTTGAACTTGGCGATCCGCTGGCGGACGTGTCCGATTAGCTCGTCTTCGGTCACCTCGGCGCCCGACTTGAGCACGACGAAGGCCTTGGGACGCTCCCCCCAGTAATCGTCGGGCACCGAGACAACGGCGACCTCGAGGACGGCGGGGTGGGTCACCAGGGCCTGCTCCACCTCGATGGTCGAGATGTTCTCCCCGCCCGAGATGATGATGTCCTTTGCCCGATCCCGCAGCTCGATATAGCCGTCGGGGTGCCAGACGCCGAGGTCGCCGGAGTGGAACCACCCCCCGCGGAAGGCTTTCTCGGTCGCATCTGGGTCGTCGAAATAGCCCTTCATCACGTTGTTTCCCCGCATCACCACCTCGCCGATGGTCGACCCGTCGCGGGGCACGTCGCCCATCTCCTCGTCCACCACCCTTATCGGGTCCGCCGAGACCATCGCCACGCCCTGGCGGGCCAGCAACCGGGCGCGCTCCGTCGGCTCGAGCACCTCCCAACCAGGCTGGTCCTGACAGACGGTGTACGGGCCGTAGGTCTCGGTGAGTCCGTAGACGTGGACCATCTCGGCGCCCAGAGCGCTCATTTGGGCGATCAGCGTTGGGCTTGGCGGGGCGCCTGCGGTGGTGACCACCAGCGGCGATACAGCGCGGCGTGCCTCGGGCGCATTGGCCAGCGAGATCAGGACCGTAGGGGCGGCGTTGAGATGGGTTACCCCCTCTTCCCCTAGCAGCCGCCACACCGCGGAGGGGTCGACGGAGCGCAGACAGACATGGGTCCCGCCGATGGCGGTCACCCCCCACGTGGTGCACCAGCCGTTGCAGTGGAACATGGGGAGGGTCCATAGGTACACCGAGTCGACCGAGTGGCGCGAGTGGATCACCTCGGCTAGGGCGTTGAGATGCGCCCCCCTGTGGGTGTACATGACACCCTTGGGCCTTCCCGTGGTTCCGCTCGTGTAGTTGATCGAGATGGTCCGGTCCTCGTGGTCGACCGCCCAGTCGACAGGCTGGTCGTCGCCGCGGTCCATGAGGTCGGCGAAATCGGTCGCCGGCACGGACGAGCCACGGCCGGTGTCGTCGACCGCGACGATCTCTTCCACCCCGCCAGATCCTCGAGGATCGGGTCGAGCAACGGGGTGAGCTCGGTGTCGACAACTAGGAGCCTGGCGCCGGAATGCTCGAGGATGTACCGGATCTCCTCGGATGAAAGCCGGGTGTTGATCGCCACCAGCACCGCCCCGGCCAGAGGCACGCCGAAATGGGCCACCAGGAGCTCGGGGATGTTGGGGCAGAGATAGGCAACCCGGTCTCCCGGCTCGACCCCCGACGCCTTCAGCGCATGGGCCAGCCGGGTGGCCGCCTCTGCCATCTCGCGGTAGCTGAGCCGCCGGCCGCCATGGATGACGGCGGTCTTGTCGGGGAAGACCTCGCTGCTCCGACCCAGGAAAGTAAGCGGTGTCAGCGGGGTGAGATGGACGGGCTCGGCCACTGGTCTCCTCTCCGGATTGCGGTCGGAGGGTAGAGCAGGGCGGCGCCCGGCGTACCCTCGATCCGCCGTGGACCGACCGATGTGGACCTGCCCGAGGTGCGGAAGGAGCTTCGCCACCCGCAACCAGACACACGCCTGTACACCGGTCAGCGTGGATGAGCACCTCGAGGGGAAGACCGACGCGGCGACCCTGATCTACCGCGCCCTCGAGGAGGCGATGCTGCTCCAGGGCGAATCGCGGGTCCATGCCACCAAGACCCGAATCGCCTTCATCAACCGGATGACCTTCGCCAGCGCCGCGTTGGGATCGGGACACGTCGATGCAACGCTCATCCTCCCGAAGTGGGTCGACCATCAGCGGTTCGACCGGATCGACCTCTACGGAGTGGTCACCTATGCGCAGCGGGTCCGGCTCACCTCAGCGGAGGCAGTAGACGCCGAGCTCGGTGGTTGGCTGCGGGAGGCCTATTACCGCGGGCTCCAGGAGGACATGATCCCAATGCCGGTGACGGTGCCTGCCGTGGCGAGGGTCACAGCCGACAGGTGGCGATGTGTCTTCAGGGGCAGAGTTGACGTCTCCGGTCGCGTCGACCTCCCCGGCTATCTCATCGGGTCGCTCGGCCCTCCACCGCTCCCCCGGATCGGAGTCCGCATCAGACGGCGCAGCTGGGTCGCCGAGATCGGGTCCGGGGCTGTGAGCCTCGCTGGTGCGGACGCCGGAGAGGCCGACATCACCACCAGGCTCGTCTTCTGAGGTTCACTCAGGCCATCTCGGCGGCCGCTTCTCCAAGAAGGCGCTCATTCCCTCCTGCGCATCGGCCAGTCCGGCATTGCCGGTCATCACCTCGGCCATCGACCTGTAGGCGTCCTCTTCGGTGGCATCGACCTGCCGGTAGAAAGCCGCTTTGCCCAACCCAACCACACGCCGGCTGGAAGCGAGGATCCGCTCCACCAAGTCCTCGACCTCGGCGTCGAGCCGTTCGTCGGGCACCGCCCTGTTGACCAGGCCCCACTCCACGGCCGTGGCCGAATCGATCCGGTCACCGGTGAGCAGCATCTCCATGGCACGCTTTCGCCCGACGGCTCTGGTGAGCGGCACCATCGGCGTCGAGCAGAACAGCCCGATCTTCACCCCGGGGGTGGCGAACCACGCCGACTCTGCCGCTACCGCCAGGTCGCAGCCCGCCACGAGCTGACAACCCGCAGCGGTGGCCGGTCCCTGCACCTTCGCCACAACGGGCTGGGCGATGCGGTGGAGCGCCAGCATCATCTCGGTGCACACATCGAAGAGCAACCGGTGGTGATCCTCTGTGGCGCCCACCATCTCGGAGAGATCGTGTCCCGCGGAGAACACGGGACCTTCGGCGCCGAGCACGACCAATTCGGTCTCACCGGGGAGGGTCTCCACCGCCTCGATCAGTTCCCGCATCGTCGCCAGACCCAAGGTGTTGCGCCGATCCGGCCGGTCCAGGGTCAAGCGAGTGACCCGGCCATCGTGCTTCACGGCGAGGTTGTCGCCCGTCATCATCCGCCTCTCCGATCATGTCGCCATTGGATCGTAAGTCACCCGACCGATACCGCCCGCCGCGATCGCCAACAGCTCCTCGGCGTGGTCCCTGCCCCGCTCGCTCTCGGGGAGCCCGGAGAGCATCCGGCTGAGCTCCTCGAGGCGCTCCTCCCCCTCCACCAGCTCGACCGTCGCCGCTGGCCCTTCGCGGCGAACTACGGCATGGGTGTCGGCGAACGCCGCCACCTGGGGGAGATGGGTGACGCAGAGCACTTGGCGGTCTGTTGCCAGCTCGGCGAGCTTGGCCCCCAGGGCCAGCGCCGTCGTGCCACCGACGCCGGCGTCTACCTCGTCGAAGGCGAGCACCGGAGCACGGCCGGCGCCGCCGGCGAGACGGAGTGCCAGGATGAGGCGGCTCAATTCCCCGCCCGAGGCCACGCGCCCGACTCTCGCTCGGGACGAGGCGGCGATCAGAGGCGAAGAGCAACCTGATGACGCCCGCCCCTTCGGGACCCGGCTTGGCCGGTGCGACCTCGACCTCGAGATGAGGGTCGGCGAAACCGAGTTGACGGAGATGGCCCTGCGCTGCCTCGGCTAGCCGACTGCCGGCGGCAGCACGGGCCTCTCGGAGCCGCGAGCCAAATTGATCTGAGGTCACGTTTGGCTTCAGCCAGCTCGTCTTCGACCTGCTCGGCCCTCGTGAGCAGCCGTTCGACCTCGTCGGCTCGTGCCGTGGCTTCCTCCCCGAAGGCGAGGACTTCCTCGAGGGTGGCTCCGTACTTGCGCCGCAGCGCGTTGAGCAGAGCCAGCCGCTCCTCCAACTCGGCCAGTTGCCGCGGATCGCCTTCGAGTGCGTCTGCGGCGGCGCGCAACTCGACGACGAAATCGCCCGTGACCGCTTGGGATTCCTCGGCCCGCTTTGCCAGCGGCTCGAGCGACACGTCGCAGCGTGGCGGCCGCGTCTCATCACCGCAACAACCTCTCCGATGGTGTCGCCTGCCGCAGTGGCGGCGGCGTGGGCGGCGGCGAGGCGCTCGGTCAGCTCTTCGATGTGACGGAGCCGGCTCAACATGCGCTCCAATTCTGCGTCGTCCCCGGTGACAAAGGCGGCGGCGGCGATCTCGGCTGCCTGGAACCGAGCCAACGCCGCCTCGCGTTGCACTGCCTCCGTGCCACCGCCTAGCGCCTCGCTCTCATTCGACAGCGATTGCGCCCTCTGCCAGACGGTGCGGTAGTCATCCCACGCTCGCAAGCCGCCATCGTCCAGCAGCCGGTCTACTAGCGCACGCACCTCCATCGGTTTGCTCAGCGCCTGGTGATCGTGTTGACCGACGATCTCGACCATGTTCCCGATACGCTCGGCCAAGACACGGGCGGGAACCGGCGAACCGTCGAGGTAGGCCCTGCTGCGGCCGCCACGGAGCACCTGGCGGGTGACCGTCACCTCGTCGTCACCCCGGAAGAAACGAGCTTCCACGGTCGTCTCGTCCCCATCTGGCCCGATCAGGTCGGGGCGTGCGGTCTCCCCGCAGAGCGAGGCGGAGGGCGCCGAGCATGCAGCGTCTTGCCGGCGCCGGTCTCGCCGGACACCACCACCAGACCGGGCCCCGGCTCGAGGCGGGCGGCGGCAATGATCCCCAGGTTATGGACCGAGAGCTCGTCGAGCACGTCACAGCCCGCCGAGGCGGAACTTGGTCTTGACCCTGGCGGGGAAGCTGCGACCTGTCATCTGGACGAATCGGACCGGCCGCTCGCCGCGACGGATTTCGACGACATCCCCTGGCGACAACTCCGCAACGGGGACGCCGTCGGTGCTGACCCTGACATGGCGGTCCTGGGCCACAGTGCACTGCACCACGACCGATGCTTCGAGCACGACGCTCCTGGTGAAGAGCGAGAAGGGCGCCACCGGGGTGAGCACGATCGCCTCCAGCCCGGGATCGACCAATGGCCCCCCTGCCGAGAAGTTGTATGCCGTGGACCCCGTCGGCGTCCCGAAGACAAGTCCGTCGGCCCGATAGGTGAGGAACGGCTCGCCGTCGAAGGCGACGGAAAGAGCCACCAGCCGCTGGCTGTCCACCTTCTCCACCACGACGTCGTTGACACCTACCGCCTCGTTGCCGCCTGCGGTTGGCTGCAAGCGTCATCCGCTCGGCAACCGTCCACGATCCGGAGGCGAGGCGGTCGAGCACCATGTCGAGATCGCTCACCTCGGCGTCGGCCAGGAAGCCGACCGTGCCCAGGTTGACCCCGAGCACCGGAACGTCCTCCCGGAGCGCAATCTGGACCGCCGGCGAGCATCGTGCCGTCCCCTCCGACCGCGACCACCAGGTCGAGAGTCTTCAAACGGAGCCGCATCGATGTCGAGTGCTTCGGCGGCCACCGGATCGGCGGCCACCTCGATACCCCGCGCCCGTCCACCCGCCGCCATCTTCCGTCCGATGTCTAGGGCGTCTTTCCGCTCGACATGAGGGACCAGCGCCATCCTCACGATGCCGCCTCACGCTCCTGAGTACCGTCTCGATCCGTCGCGGCGCCAGCGAAGCGGGGCCAGGACGGGCCATGAGGAAGAACTCCCTGTTGCCCCGCTCGCCCCGCAATGGCGAGGCGGTGACCGCCACCGCGCCGAGACCGGCGGCATCGAGACACCCGACGACTTTGCGAACCGCCTGCCCCCAGAGCTCGCCGTCGGCGCACCACGCCATCCTTGCCCAGAGCAGCCCGGTCCAACTCGAACTGAGGCTTGACCAGCAGCACGAGCTTGGTTTCCGGTCCGCTCAGCGAGGCCAGAACAGGGGCGACCACACAGAGCGAGATGAAGGAGAGGTCGGCGACGATCAGATCGAAAGGTCCACCGAGCAGCGACAGGGTCAACGTGGCGGAGGTTGGTCCGGTCGAGCGCCACCACCCTTGGGTCGGATGCCAGTTGCGGTGCCAGTTGGCCGTGGCCGACGTCGAGCGCCACTACCTGCTCGGCGCCGCGCTGCAGCAGGCAATCGGTGAAGCCGCCGGTGGAGGCGCCGGCATCCAGACACCGGCGCCCAGCGACCTCGACGGCGAACTCGTCGATGGCATGGTCCAGTTTGTGGCCACCTCTCGACACGTAGCGGACACCTGCCCCGTCCACCGAGAGGGTGTTGGAGGAGTCGACCCGGGTGGAGGAGCGACGTGCGGTGACACCGTCGACCGTAACCCGCCCCTCGGCGACGGCGCGCTGAGCCTCGGCCCGAGAGCGGGCCTGGTGGCGCGCCACCAACTCTTGATCGAGCCGGGCCTGACTCAGCCGGCGCCGTCCGGGTCGGGGTCCAGCGCCTCGCCGAGCACGTCGACGAGCCGATCCGATATGTCGGGAGCATCACCGGGGTCGGCGGCCTCGAGCTCTTCGAGCAAAGCTTCGATCTGATCGATCATGACCGCCATTATCCACCGCGGCGCACCCGCCGGGTGGATCTTCCTTCGCTTCGCTTGCCATCCCCGTCAGCTCTCCACCCCCATCGTCGCCAAACCAGCGGTGCACCTGCTCCGAACCAGCGCCGGTCGAGCAGGCACCCAAGGGGGACCGGCGGATGCGAGTACCGACACGCAGGCGACGCGATGTGATCGTGGTAGTGGTCGGGTTGGCGGTTGGGGTTGGGGCGACTCTCCTCATCGACCGCCATCAACCCTCCGCCACCGAGCCCATCCGGCAGTTGGCTACCCAGACCGACCCGACCACGGTCGCCACGACGACACCCCAGCCGGAGACGCCGCCTGCTCCAGCCACCGCGGTGGCGGCGGTCGAGGGGTTCCTCGTCGCCGAGCAGCAGGGCGAACTGGTCGATTCGTTCCACTTCCTCAGCACGGCCGACCGGGAGGAGCACGGCTCTGCGGCCGGCTGGGAGGCGGCACACGCCGACCTGCTCCCACCGATCGAGGGGTTCTCCATCCAGTCCGGGAAGAAGCTCGGCAACAAGACCGAGGTCGTGACCGAGGTGGCGTTCACCCCTCGCTCGACGAGGTCTCGGGTCTCGTCCCCGGACGAGCCGTCGTCACCTGGCGGCTGGTCCACGAGTCAGATGGGTGGCGCATCTCACTTGGCCGAGACCACCGTCGAGCCTCGGTTCGCCGATGAGTCCGGGGCATCGGAAGCGGCCCGCACCTGGCTTGTCCAACGCATCGGCTGCGCACCTGCAGAGGAATACGAGGGCGGCTTGCTCGGCAACCCCGGTTTGGCCGAGTCGCTGTGCGGCGAATCCGGGCCGGTCGAGGTGGGGCAACCGGGACCGCTCGACGATCAGATCGACGCCGCCCAGTTTGTCGGGGCGTTCGGTCCCGAGTTCGACCAATGGGGCCGTGCGGTAACCGTCGAGTCCCCAACCCCGCTGCGGGTTGTGCTCGCCCCGTTGGAGACGAGTGGGTTGTCATCGGCGTGCTGCCGGCCGGGGAGTTGGGATGAGCCCCGGGCGACGCTCCCGCGATCCGCCTCGGCCGTAGCCGGAGTTGGCGACTGCCCGAGCCGCCCGACCTGACCGGCACCCAAGGGCACGTACACACAGAAACGAACCCGACATAGGAGGAATCGAATGTCCCTCGCACGACGGCGACTGCCCGTGGTGTTGGTTGTCCTCGGGTTGGCGGCTGCGCTCTTCTTGGCGCTGCTCTCACCCATAGGAGCCTCCAGCCACCGCGAGGCGCCGCTGATCACCGAGGACCCGGTGGCCGACAACACCGATGTGTACGCCTGGATGAAGGGCGACAACATGGTGGTGGTGGCCAACTGGATCCCGCTCGAGGAGCCGGCCGGCGGCCCGAACTTCTTCAAGTTCGGCGACGACGTGCTCTACGAGATCAACATCGACAACGACGGCGACGCCAAGGACGACATCGTCTACGAGTTCCGGTTCACCACCAAGATCAAGAACCCGAACACGTTCCTCTACAACACCGGCCCGATCGAGACGCTCGACGACGCCGACTGGAACATGGTGCAGACCTACACCGTGTCGGAGGTCAAGAACGGCCGTAGGACCAAGCTGGGCAGCGGGCTCTTCTCGCCCCCCAACAACATCGGACCCCGGTCGACCCCCAACTACGAGAGAGCTGGCGGCTCAGGCCGTCTACAGCCTCCCGGGCGGGATCAAGGTCTTCGCCGGTCAGACGCGACGAGGTGTTCCCCGTCGACCTGGGGTCGATCTTCGACCTGGGCGGTCTGCGGCCGCTTCAACAACCTCCACCTCCTGCCGCTCGACGCCGAGTCCGGGGTCGACGCCACGACCGGGTACAACGTCCACTCCATCGTGATGGAGATCCCGGCATCCAGGCTGGTGGACAAGGACCCGGTGCTCGGGGTGTACTCGACGACCTACCGCCGCCAGACCCGGGTGTTCGCCGGTGGCGACGGCTCCAAGCCGTTCGCACCTCGGACAGTGGGTCCAGGTCTCGCGGCTGGGGATGCCCCTGGTCAACGAGGTCGTGATCCCTCTGGGCAAGAAGGACCGCTTCAACGCCAGCCAGCCGCGGAACGACGCCCAGTTCCTCGACTTCGTGGTCGACCCCGAGCTGGGAAGGCTGATACCGGCGCTGTACGGCAAGAGCGGGATCAAGGTGCCGCAAGCGCCGCGCAACGACCTGGTGACGATCTTCCTCACCGGGATCCCTGGGATCAACCAACCCAAGAACGTCCAGCCGTCGGAGATGCTCCGCATCAACACCACGCTGCCGAGCGGTTTCCCCAACGGACGGACGCTGCAGGACGACATCGTCGACACCTCCCTCCAGGCGGTGGCCGGCGTGTTCTGCGACAGCGCCAGCGGGGACCCGGCAGACGGGTGCGCCGGAGCCAGCTTCGACAGCCCGTTCAACGTGTTCCCGAACAACGCCCTCAACGACGGCGCCACGGGGAACGACCGGCCATTCCTGACCGGTTTCCCCTACATGCCGACACCGCACCAGGGATACGACCACGTCCACGATCACACCAACAGCGACGCCTGAATCGGCGTTCGCCGGTACGGAAGCGGCGGGGGGCATTGCGTCCCCCGCCGTCCGTGCCCTGGCGCTGGCGATGGTCGCTCTTGTGGCCGGCCTGGCGGTGGGTCGGTTCCTCACAGCCCGCGGCCAGCCCGGCGCTGCGGTATCGCCCGGCGCCAGTGTCGCTGGTGGAGACCATCGCCATCCTCGAGGACCAGGTTTCGGTCGATCCCGGGGATGCCGCAGACCAGACAACGGCTCGGGGTCGCCTACCTGCAGCGTGCGGCCGAGGTGGGGGACCCGGCGCTGTACACCGCAGCGGAGAGGGTCCTTCGTGAGGCCGAGAACGCTTGCCCCCGGGGACCCCCGAACCATGACCGCGCTCGGCGTGCTCGCCCTGGCCCGGCACGACTTCGACGATGCGCTCCGACTCGGTCTGGCAGCGCACGCCTCCGACCCCTTCTCCGCCGATCCGCTCGCCGTCGTGGTGGACGCCGAGGTGGAGTTGGGCGAGTACGAGGCGGCCGCCAACCACCTGCAACAGATGCTCGACCTCCGCCCGGGGCTGGCGGCGCTGTCGAGGACCTCTTACCTGCGAGAGCTCCACGGCGATCTCGAGGGGGCGATCGAGGCGATGGAGCAGGCACGGCTGGCCGGGTCGGGTTCGGTGTTCGACGTCGCGTTGGTCACCGCACTCTCGGGAAACCTGATGCTCTTGAAGGGGGATCTCGAGTCGGGCGGAGACGGCGTTCGCCGAAGCAGAGCGGCTGGCACCCGATCTCTCGCTCGGCCGCGGTTGGGCGCGCCCGAGTCCAATTGGCCCAGGGGAACCTCGAAGCGGCGACCGCAAGCGCTCTGCCGACTCCGTGGAGCGCTTCCCCACTCCCGAGGCTGTGATCCTGCTGGCCGAGACGCTTGCGGCGCAGGGTCGCCAAGCCGAGGCGGACGTCCAGTTCGACCTGGTGCGAACCATCGCCCGGCTGCAGGAGGACTCGGGGCAGGTGGTCGATCTGGAGATGGCTCGGTTCGAGGCGGATCACGGCGACCCGGCTCGAGCTCTATCGCTGGCGACGAATGTCTACCGCAACCGGCCGACGGTCCACGCCGCCGACACGTTGGGGTGGGCCCTCCTTCGCTCGGGGAGGCCGGGTGCAGCGCTCCCCAGGATCGAGGAAGCGCTCCGGCTGGGATCGCTCGACCCGGTGCTGCGTTACCACGCGGCAGCGGTCTTCTTTGCAAACGGTCAAGAGGAGCGAGCGGCCGATGAGTTGGAAGTGGCGCTGACCCACCGATTCACCCTGTCGCCAGACTCAACTGGAGGAAGCGATCACGCTCGCCGCCGAGCTCGGGGTCGCGGTCCCCGGGCTGGGGAGCTGAGCCCATGCCGGTCAGGCCATCTGTCGTGGTACGGACCAGCGCCCGGCGCCGTGATCTGACCTTCGCCCACATCGAGATGTCGGCGTATCCGGATGTGTCACCGATCAGGTGCCAGCCGATCCGCCAACTCGGCCAGATCAGCCACCACCAGATCGGCTTCGGGGTAAGGAGTCGCCGACACCCCAGTGAGGACCTGGACCGACTTCCACCCCGCCTGCTTGGCCATGACCAGATCGGTCTCGGGCCGGTCCCCCACCATCCACACCTCTCCGGGACCGGAGCCGCTCGGCGACCAGATCGATCATGGCCCGGTGGGGCTTACCGGCGACCGTGGCGGTGACGCCGGTGGCACGCTCCACCGCCGCCACCATCGCACCGGCACCGGGCCACTGCCCCTCCGACGTCGGGTAGGTGGCGTCGTCGTTCGAGGCGACCAGAGCGGCACCGGCCCGCACCGCCAGCACCGCATCGCGCAGCCGCTCATAGGTGAGGGCCCGATCGAGCCCGACAACCACCAGCCTGGGCCGCCTGCCACTCGGTTGTCATCTCGACCCCGCGCTCCTCCAACCCCTCGACGATGCCATCACCGCCAAGGACGAAGGCGGGACCCTTCCGGCGAGGATCGCCGCCGCCCGACCCGAGTGGAGCACCTGGTCCCGGCCGGCCGGGTAGCCGGCGATTCGATGAATACGGTCGGCAATGTCCGCCGCACCCCGCGACGAGTTGTTGGTGACGAAGAGCACGTTCCAGCCCTCGCCGTCGAAGCGTTCCAAGGCGTCACCGGCACCCGGCACCGGTTGCTCCCCGAGCAGGACCACCCCGTCGATGTCGGCGACCAGGTTCACCCTGCGGTGCGCCTCCCCCACCCCTCCAGCACACGGCCAAGCAGGTCGGCGGTGCGGCCGAGCGAGTCGACGCTGACACGCTCGTCGTTCCCGTGGAACATGTCGAGGAAGTCGGGGAATGACATCCGGTCGTCGAACAGCCCGACCCCGTAGCAGGTGGTCCCGCGGTCGCGGAAGAACCGGGCATCGGTCGTCGCCGGGGTGAGCGCGGGGACCACGCGTCTCGACCCGGTCAGACCGACGATCGCCTCGACTATCGCCTCCCAGAGCAGGCCCCGGGTCGGACTCGAGTTGGCCATGTGATCCATCACCGGCTGCAGCTCGATCCGATCGGCGTCGGCGCCCATGGCCTTGCGGAGGTGGTCGTCGACGGTGTCGGCGTCCTGTCCGGGAAGCACCCTGGCATCGACCTCGCCCACCACGTGGTCGGGGATGAGGTTGGCCTTGCCGCCGGTGCCGAAGACATTGGGGCTGACGGTGAGATGGGTGCAGGCGTGGACGTAGCGGGCCATCCCCATCGACTCCGCCTCGAGCCGTTCGATGGCGGCGTCGACCCGCTCCGGATCGAGCAGGGCATCGGTCTCCTCGTCGGGGAGTTCCAGCGCCTCTACGAACGTCGCGCCATTCGTCGCTGATCGACACCGGCATCTCGGCGGCGGCTATGCCCGCCATGGCGCGGGCCAACGGGATCAGCGCGTTGTCCTGGCCGTAGGGCACGCTGCCATGGCCCGGGGTCCCCCGGCTTATCAGCCTGCGCCAGTGGGGCCCTTCTCCCCGACGTTGACCGGGTAGGCCGGCCCCGCCGGTGTCTCCAGCGCCGGATAGGCGATCTCGGTCAACAGTGCCTCGCAACCGACCAGGTCCCACCGCTCCCTGACCAGAGGGTCGGCGCCCAGCCCGCCACCGTTCTCCTCGTCGGCTACCGCCAGAAGAGGAGGTCGCCCGGAAGCGGGTCGAGGTCACCGCGGCGGTAGCGGCGGAACACCGACGGCCATCGCCGCGGTCAGGTTGAGCATGTCCACCGCACCGCGTCCCCAGACGAAACCCGTCCTGGACCACGCCCTCGAACGGGTCCACCGACCAGCCCTCGGGGTTGGCCGGGACGACATCCAGGTGGCCCATGAGAGCCAGCCGCGGTGCCCCGGGCACGCTCCCGGGCACTCGCCACACCGCGCTCTGTCTCCCCGGCGCCGGTTCGACGACCTCGTCGGGGTCACCGATAGCCGCAGCCAGCGTTGCCACCGACCTTGCCTCGTGACCCGATTCCGGTGTCCCGTCGTTGACACAGCCAGTTGCGGATGAGCGCCACCAACAACTCCGCCACCTGATAGGCGCGAAGGCGCGATCACGGTCTGAACCTCGACCTGTCCGTCTTCCGTCTGGCTGCCGTCCGCCGTCTGCCGTCATCTCCTCGAGACCTCGACCAGGTCCACCATGGTCGGCGTGACCGGGCGGTCGAGGACCTCGTCCAGAGGGACCCACTCGACGGCCAGGGCGTCGTCCCCGGCGGTGGCGTCACCACCCACGACCCGGGCGGCAAAGTCCACCAGGGTGAAATGCCATGCGGGCGGGTCTCCCGGTCCGAGGCTGTCGCCCACCCAGACGACCTCCCCAGGCTCGATCTCGAGCCCGGTCTCCTCCCTGACCTCGCGAATCACCGCCTGACGCTGCGTCTCGCCAAACCGCACTTTGCCACCGGGAACTGCCCACAACCCCTGGCCCGGACCACGTCCCCGCCGCACCAACAGGAGTGCGCCCCGGTCGACGATCACCGCCCCGACACCCGGGATCGGCCCGACTGCGGGACCAATGGCATCCATCGGCCGGTCAGCGTAGCCCTGGGTGCTGAGCGTCCTCCGCCGCCGATGCGCTTGGGGTCGATGTCCCCAACAACCTGCGGGCGAGCCGCACGACACCCCAGCGGGTGACCAGCCACATCGCCTCGAGGACCACGGCGAGACCCATCTTGGAGCGACCGTGCCGGCGGTCGTGGAAGGCGATCGGTATCTCCTCCACCACCAATCCCTGCTCCACCGCCCGCCATGCCATCTCGACCTGGAACCCATACCCCACCGCCCGGCAGGTGGACGGATCGAGCCGCGCCAGCGCTTCGGAGCGAAAGGCGCGGTAGCCACCGGTGGCGTCGGCGATCGGCAGCCCGAGCGCCCATCTGGCGTATGCGTTGCCCGCTCTGGACAGGAAACGGCGTGGCCATGGCCATTCCGGAGTGGACCCGCCCGGTACGTAGCGGGATCCGATCACGACATCGGCGCCCGCATCAACTCGCCGACAGCAACCGTGGGATGTCGGCCGGGTCGTGGGACAGGTCGGCATCCATCTGCACCACGATCGGGGCCGTCGGCGAGGGCGCGGTCGGAAGCCATCGCCGTAGGCGCGACCCAGCCCGTCCTTGCCGCCCCGATGGAGCACCGACATGTGCGGCCGGGTGCGGGCGAGATCGTCGGCCACCCGGCCGGTCCCGTCGGGCGAGGCGTCGTCCACCACGAGTATGCGGACGCCGAGCGGGTCGAGCGCCTCCACCAGCAACGGGAGGTTGCTGTGCCTCGTCGTAGGTGGGGACGACGACGGTGACGGCAGGACCGCCGACCTCGGTTCCCTCCTCTGGGTTCACCACCGGATGGCTCCGGCCGAAGATCAGGCGCAGTCGACGCAGAGGATCTTCTTCCGGTTGGCCAACTGGCTGGCCCTCTTCACCAGGAAACAGGAGCGGCAGACGAACTCGTCACCCCGCACCGCCTGCGCCTCGACGTTCATGGTCAGTTCCTCGCGCCGTATGGCGCGCAGTTCGGCGACCTCGTCCACCAGCAGCGACTCGGAGACCTCCTCGTCGAGAAGCTCGAGTTCCTCGGCCTCGAGCTCGTCGAGTGCCTCGGTCTCGTCATCCTCCTCTCGTCGTCGGACTCCTCCTCGTACTCGTCGTCCTCGGCGTCCTCGACATCCTCGACCTCACTTCGATCCTCGTCCTCGAGGACTTCCTCGTCCACGTCCTCGAGGTCGACCTCCTCGTCCTCGGGCGCGTCGAGCTCTTCGGGTTCCTCGGGGTCGAGTTCCGTCTCCTCTTCCGACATGTTCTGTGTTGACACCTCTGCCCCCCTCAGGGCGATTGGATCATCGAAATGGCCCCCGGCGCGGCGGGAGTGTAGGCAACCGCGAGGGACAAACCGGGTCGCCGTAGCAGCATGGGAACACCTCAGATCCGGCGGGCATTCCCGGGCCTAACGGACACTCCCCGGAAGCTCGACAAGGTCGATGAGGATCAGATCAGGAAACGGATCGCACCCGGGAGAACCCTCCCTTCGAGGGGCGTCGTGCCGAGGTGGTCGCCGTCTGCTTCCACCGGCCAGGGGACATCGGTTTCCAGGCGAAACCAGGGCGCGCTCCAACGGCGCACCGAGCGGTCGCCGAGATGGACCCCGCGGACGATGCGCGGGACCAGTCGCACCGCATCGCGGATCCGGGCGTCGATCACCTGGACGTCCACTTCGCCGTCGACCAGCATCGCCTTGGGCGCGATGTTCCACCCGCCGGCGAAGAACTGGCCGTTGGCGAAGATCACCGCGGCAGCCGGGCCCTCGTAGCTGCGGCGCCCCGCCTTCACCCGGACATCGACGCGGCGCAAACCGGGAACCCGGCTGGCGAATGCCAACGAGTAGCGGGCGCCGCCCAACGAACGGCTCAGCCGGGCGGCGATGCGGGCGGCAGCGGCGCCGATCCCGCCCTGGACCACGTTCAAGGCTCTCCGGGTGCCAAACGACCCCTCGATGCTGACTGCGTCCACGGTGTAGGTGTCGCCCCGAGCCAGCCGCGTCGCTGCGGCCTCCAGCGATCGAGGCAGGGCGAAGGTGCGGATGAAGTCGCCCCCCGAACCCGTGGGGAGGACGCCGAGCACAGGCGGCTCCGCCCACTCGTGACGGAGCAACGTGTCCACTGCCAGTCCGAGCGTGCCGTCGCCGCCGACGACGATGAACCCCTCGTGACGGCGGACCACACCATCGTCGATCACAGCAGCCATCGCCTCCCGACCCAATGGTGCGGAGACGACGACATCGAGCCCGGCTCCAGTGAGCATTGCCTCGATGAAATCCGGGTCCACCGGTCTCCTCCCCGAGACCGGGTTGACCGCCACGGTCCAGGTCACGCCAGCCCGCCCGCCGCAACCACCCCGCGGTCCATCGCCTCGATCAGGGCGGTGGCGCTCTCCTCCATTTCCGGCCAGGCGTCGCGGATCTGGCGGACCAGATCGAGGATCTGTCTGCACACCCGCACGAAGTCACCGGGTGACACCGAGACATCCTCGAGGAAGTCCTCCAGGTCGTGTTCCGACGCCCAACGGTGGGCGAGGACGGCGAACCCCGGCTCGGGACGGCGCGTCTCGGGGAGTCGGTGGCGCCGCTCAGCCGCGGTCAGCTCGTCCCACAACGTGAGAACCGTGTCGAACCTGCGGCTGGTCTCGTCGGTCGGCCACACGCTGCCTTGGTCGTCGAGCCGCGGTTCAAACACGAATGCCGACGCCAGCGCTGCGGTCTCGGCGAGCGAGAGCCCGGTGAAACCCCCTCTGCGCACCGTCTCGGTGAGCAGCAGGTCGAGTTCGTTGTAGACGAACCGGAGCTGCTCTCCCCGAGGCGTCAGCCGCCATCCGTCGACGTAACCCCAGCCATCGAGCACGTCGAGGATCGCCTCGAAGTCCCGGACCAGGTCCTCGCCGGTCCGGACCGACTCGGTTCGCGCCCGGGAGAGCCGCTGTTCGACGCGGCGCAGCCGGCGCGCCGCCCGAAGGTGGTCGGTCAGGTCGGGGCAAGCGGTGACCGGGTTGGCCGGGGGTGGTGGCGGGGAAGGACTCGACCGGAGCGGACGCTCCCCCGTCCGGGCGGAAGCTGCGGAGGAGCCGGACGACCCGCTGCTGGTAGCCCTTCTCCTTGGGCCGAAACGGCGTGGGGAGGGTGACGCTTCCGAGTCGGCTCGTCCCCTCGACGAGGTCTTCCCATGTCCACGAGGTGACCTTGCCCGATGTGCCCAGCAGCACGAGTCGACCCTCGTCACCCCTCCCGGAGGAACGGCGCAAGAGAACGAGATACCGGCCCGCCCGTCTCCCTCTCGGCACCTCGACCACGTCGCCACCGCGCAACCTGTTGGCGAACATCGCCCGGTTCCGGTGCCTCGACCTCCCCCGCTCGGCATCGGCCTCGTCCAGGTAGCTCCAGATGTCACCGAATTCGCACACCGCCTGGTCACGCAGCCGGATGAGCTCCGACTCGAGGCCCTCGATCCCGGCGGCCACGGCCGATGCTCGGTTCTTCCGCTGGAACTGGGCGAAGGATGCGGCGAGCAGTTCCTCGGCTCGCCGGCGTGGGTAGTTCGAGACGAGGTTGGCCGCCATGTTGTAGGTGGGCCGGAAGCTCGAAACCAGCTCGTGGCTCCCCGCCGCGGCGATCTCGGCCACCTGGTCGAACCGGACATATGGCGAATGGAGCACGATGCCGTAGCCGCGGAGGTCGATCCCCCGTCTCCCCGCCCTCCCGGTGAGTTGCGTGTAGTCCCCCGGTTGCAGAAGCTCGTGGCCCTCCCCGGTGAACTTGGAGAGAGACTCGAGAACGACCGTCTTCGCCGGCATGTTGATCCCCAGCGCCAGAGTCTCGGTGGCGAACACCGCCCTGACCAGCCCCCGCGAGAACAGGTCCTCGACCGTCTCCTTGAAGGCGGGTACCAGACCGGCGTGGTGAGCGGCCACCCCGTGCTCGAGATGTGCCAACCAGGGGTCGTAACCGAGCACACCGAGGTCGCGGTCCCCGAGGTGCGAGGTGCGGGCGGCTGCCACCGTCCGGATCTCCTCCCTCTCGTCAGGCGTGGTGAGCCTCACCCCATCGGCGACGATCTGACGCGCCGCCGATTCGCACCCGTCCCTGGAGAAGATGAAGTAGATGGCGGGGAGCATCCCCTCTTCGGCGAGGTGCTCCACCGTCTCGGTGCGGCGGGGAGTCCCGAAGCGCCGGCGGTGACCCTGGGTGAGCAACCGCTGCACCGCCGGGTTGGGCCGGCGCCGTCCCCCGTCACTCCCCCGAAAGGTCTCGTACATCCGCACCGATGGCTGCGACCAGCGGTCCTTGACGATGTACAGGCTCTCCAGCGGCACCGGTCGCGAGGTCTCCTCGACCAGCCGCGTCGGCCCGCGTCTCGTCTCCACCCAGGCGGCGAACTCGGGGGCGTTGGCGATGGTTGCCGACAAGCCCGACCAGTTGGATGTGGCGGGGGGCGTGGATGATGATCTCCTCCCACACCGGCCCGCGCGCCCGGTCCTGGAGGTAGTGGACCTCGTCGAGGATCACCACCCCGAGCCGGCTGAGGTCCTCGGACCCGGCGTAGATCATGTTGCGGAGCACCTCGGTGGTCATGACCACGATGGGAGCGCCGCCGTTGATCGAGTTGTCCCCGGTGAGCAGACCCACCAGGTCGTGCCCGTACTCGACGATGAAGTCCCCGAACTTCTGGTTGGAGAGCGCCTTGATCGGGGTGGTGTAGAAGGCTCGCTCGCCCGACTCGAGGGCGAGGTGCACCGCCGCCTCCGCCACCAGGGTCTTGCCCGACCCGGTCGGCGCGGTGACCACCACGGTGGCGCCATCCTCCAGCGCCTCGCCCGCCTCCCGCTGGAAGCGGTCGGGTTGGTAGGGCAGCGACCGCCAGAACCCGTCGAGTCGCGCCTGGCGTCGGTGGCCCCCGGGCCCAGCCGCCCGGTCCGGGCTGGCTCCTGTCATCGCCGGAGCAGGAGTCGAACCAGCCAGATGGTGACCTCGTAGAAGATGTAGAGCGGGACCGCCAACAGAGCCAGGGTCAGCGGGTCGCCAGTGGGAGTCACCGCCGCCCCCAGCACCACGATCACCAGCACCGCCCAGCGACGGCCCCTGCCGAGCTGTTCCGACGACACCAGCCCGGTGGCCGCGCCGGCGAACAGGAACAACGGGAACTCGAACGCCAGCCCGAACACGAGGAGGAACCTGGTGACGAACGACATGTACTCGCCGATACGCAGCGTGGACTCGACGTCGGGGATGATCTGCAGCAGGAACCCGAGACCCCTCGGCAGAACCCAGTAGGCGAAGGCCGTCCCAACCGCGAACAAGAGGACGAATGCGGCCACCAGCGGGATTGCCCAGCGGCGCTCTCGCGGGGTGAGCGCAGGGTTGACGAACGCCCACATCTGATAGAACAGCACCGGGCTGGCCAGGACCAAGCCGCCGTAGATCGCCACCTTCATGGCGGTGGCGAACTGCTCGGTCGGCGAGAGCACCACGAGCGGCGAGCCGTCGGGGAAGGCGATCTCGTAGGGACGCCGGAGCAGGTCGATCAGCTGGGTGCGGAAGACGTAGGCGATGATCGCTCCCACCAGCACCACCGCGGCGCACTTCACGATCCGCCAGCGCAGCTCCTCGAGGTGCTCGAGGATCGGCAGCCGCTTCTCGTCGTGTCTGCTCGTTCCCTCGGTCGTCGATGCTCTCAGCCACGGTGAGCGCTCAGCGCCGCCCCAGTCAGGCTGATGCTGTCGAGGCTCCTCGGTGTCGTCTTGCTTCTCCAAGGCGGCGAGATCGGCGTAGGCGTCGTCCGGGGTCGGCCCGGAGGCCGAACAGGTCCCACCCACTGCACCTTCGGGCCGGCGGGGCCGGTTTCTCGGCATCGGCGGCGGCCTCGCCATCGCCGGGTTGGGTGCCGGCGTCGGGGACACCCCACCGGGACCGGGGCCGGAGCGCGGCTTCATGCCCCCGTCGATCGAGCGCAGCGTCCGTTCACGTCGCCCCCTGCGCCGGTGATGCTCCGCTTGACGTCTTCGACGGTGCGGCGTGCCTCTTCGATGGGCTCGCGCAGCCCGGCGACCTCGTCGTCGAGGCCCCGGCGCAGGTCGGTGGCCGCTTCCCTGACCGAACGCGCCCATCCCCCGACCTTCCTCGCCAGCTCGGGGAGCCGCTGCGGCCCAAAGACCACGAGGGCAACGAGCAGGATGATGATCAGCTCGGTGCGCGCTGACATCGAACATTCGGATCGGATGGTAGGACGATCCACGTCCTCGAAGGCCCGGTGCTATCGCGCGGTAGCGGTCCAGGATGGCGCGTGCGGAGCTTCTCGGTGGCCGCCGCCACCTCGTCGCCTTCTACCAATTGGGCGGCGCTGCCGAGCCTTACCAACAACCTGGCGGCGACCATCGGATCGGGGGCGGAGAACCGGACCACCGACCAGCCATCGGGCTCCTCGGCCACGTTGTCGACCTCGTAGTACTCGGTCACCCACCTCGCTTGAGGGCCGAGCCTGATGGTGGCCACCACGTCGTCCTCGGCGGGGGTGTAGCGGACCTCGGGTGGTGGCAACTGCTCGGGTGCGGGGAAGACCTCATCGGTCACCTCCAGGTCGCGGATCCGGTCAACCCGGAAGCGCCGCTCGGCGCCCGCCTCCCGGCAGAAGCCGGTGAGGTACCAGTTCCCCATGGTGGCGAAGAGGGTCCACGGCTCGACCGTCCTGCTCGGTCGTCTCGCCCTTGCCGAGCGATGTGTAGGTGAGGCGGACGGCGCGCCGCTCCTTCACCGCCTGGCGGAGCGGGGCCAGCAACTCCGGCTCCGCCTCGACGTCAACCACCAGCGACGTCGCTCCCCGTCGGGGAGGAGCGCCGCCTGGAGCTTGGCCACCGCCGACCCCAGCGCATCCGGCGCCTGGCCGGTGCTCTCCACCGCCAGCCCGGCCGCGAGCAGACCGAGCGCCTCCATCGGGGTGAGCCGGAGCGGACGGGAGAAGTAGTCGGCGGCGTCGATCACCACGTCGCCGTCCTCGATCGACGCCCACATGAGGTCACCCGGGCCGTAACCGGGGAGCCCGCACACCAGAACGGTGTTGAGATCGGCCAATAACTCCCGCTCGTCGCGATACCCGAAGCGGGCGACCACCTCCTCGGCGGCGGTCCCCGGGTTGGCGATGACCCATGGGACCATCGAGAGCAGCCGCACCATCCGCGATGCGGTCTTGGTGGTCATGGGATTCGAGACGGCGGCCCGGCACCCGCAGACGGGGGAAGCGGAGCGCTTTCGGCCTCCCCCGGTGAGGGGGAGGCGCGAGCGGAGCGAGCGGAGGGGGTGACGGCGCACCGCAGGGAGTGAGCCAGCCCCCCTCCCCCGATCGCCTCCGGCGTCGGGTACTCCCCCCGTCGGGGGGAGGGAAAGAACAGGGAGCACCCTCACGAGCCGCCCTGGACCAGCGCGACGAGACGGTCACGCAGGGCAGGTGGGGAGACGATCTCGGCCGAGGCGCCGAAGGTGATCAGCCAACCGACCAGAGAATCGCGGTTGGCCACATCGAGGGTCGCCTCCAGCGACCCGTCGTCGAGCCGGCGCACCGCTCCACCTGGTAGCTGGCGCTCCGCCCACCAGGCGACGTCGGGGTCGAAGTGGACGACCGCCGTCTCGGGCTCATCGGTCCCCGCCTCCCAAGGCATCTCGGGGATGGCGGACTTGGCGTCGAATCCTTCGGGCCGCTTGAAGGCGTCCTCCTTGTCACCCGCCCGATAGGCGACTGCCGCGGTCGACCCGGTAGGCCCGTTCCTGGCCCTTCTCCACTGCCATCAGGTACCAGTGCCCGCGGCGATGGATCAGCGCCAGCGGCTGGACCGACCGGGACCGCGCTCGGTACTCGAACTCGAGGATGCGGCGGTCGGCTATGGCGCGGAACGCCACCGCCAGGTCGTCCACGCCGACCCCGAGATCGGCTGCCAGCGGTTCGCCCGCTCCGGTCACTGGGGCCCCGCCCAGCTTGAGCAGCCCCTCCGGGCCGGTGGGCCGTCCACCCAGCCTCACCACCTGGGCCGCCAGCCAAAGCGCGGCTCGCTCCTCATCGGTGAACCCCGGGTCCTCCAACTCGTAGTCCTCGGCCGGTATCACGTAGCCGTGCTCCACTTCCCAGGCGTCGGTCGGACGCAGTTCGAGGGGCACCCCCATCGCCCGGAGGAGCTCCTTGTCGCGCTCGAACATCCGGCGGAAGGCCTCGTCGGCGTCGCGGTCGTACCCGGCCACGGTGCGACGGATCTCGTCCATCGGTGACCGGCCGGCCCACCGTGAGCAGAAAGGCCAGCAGGTTGAGCAGCCGCTCGACGACCTTGTTCATATTGGGTTCTGGGTTGTGGGTGGTGAGTTCGCGTATCGCAGCTCATCATGACCAGATACTCATAACCCACAACCCAAACCCATACGAGCTTGTGAGCGAAGCTCACAAGCTCCTGATGAGCTTCTCCACCCGCTCGTCCACCGCCTTGAACGGGTCTTTGCAGAGCACGGTGCGCTGCGCTTGGTCGTTGAGCTTGAGATGGACCCAGTCGACGGTGAAATCCCGCTTCTGCGCCTTGCTGCCTTGATGAACTCGCCCCGCAACCGCGCTCTGGTCGTCTGTGGCGGCGAGTCGGCCGCCCGCTCGATGGCGTGGTCGGTCACCACCAGGTCAACCAGGCCGCGCTTGGCGAGCAGGTGGTAGACGCCGCGGTCGCGCATCACGTCGTGATAGGAGAGGTCGAGCATCGCCAGCTTGGGGTGCGACACCGGGACCGGCCCACTTCGCCTGGTACCGCTCGACCAGGTGGTGCTTGATCACCCAGTCCACCTCGCGCTCCAGGCTGAGCGGGTCCTTCTCCAAACCGGTGAGCAGGTGCTCCCACATCTCCACCGCTCGCTGCACACCGGCGGGAAATCCGGGCGAGCGGCTGTAGCGCGAGCGCCCGGTCGAGGTACTCCCATTGAATGTCGAGCGCCGAAAGGTCGCGCCCGTTGGCCAGCCGCACCTTGCGTCGGCAGGTGGGTCGTGGCTGATCTCGCGGATCCCACGGATCGGGTTCTCCAGGGTGAGGTCGCGGAAGACCACACCGTCCTCGAGCATCTGGAGCAGCGCCGCCACCGTCCCCACCTTGACGTAGGTGGCGTACTCGGACATGTTCGAGTCGCCGGCGATGACGTGGAGCCGGCGATAGCGCTCGGCGTCGGCGTGCGGCTCGTCACGGGTGTTGATGATCGGGCGGCTTCGGGTGGTCGCCGAGGAGACCCCCTCCCAGATGTGCTCGGCTCGCTGCGACAGCGAGAACATCGTCCCCCGCGCCGTCTGCAGCAGCTTCCCGGCGCCAGAGAAGATCTGACGGCTCACCAGGAACGGGATCAACGTGTCCACCATCCGCTGGAAGTCGGAGTGCCGGCTCACCAGGTAGTTCTCGTGGCACCCATACGAGTTCCCGGCGGAGTCGGTGTTGTTCTTGAAGAGGTAGATCTGACCGCGGATCCCCTCTTCCTCGAGCCGCTGTTCAGCTGAGCGGACCAGACCCTCGAGGATCCGCTCCCCCGCCTTGTCGTGGGCCACCAGGTCATGGAGACTGTCGCACTCCGGGGTGGCGTACTCCGGGTGGCTCCCCACGTCGAGGTAGAGACGGGCCCCGTTCTCCAGGAACACATTCGAGGACCTGCCCCAGCTGACCACCCGGCGGAACAGGTAGCGAGCAACTTCGTCGGGGCTGAGCCGGCGCTGGCCCCGCAGCGTGCAGGTGACCCCATACTCGTTCTCAATCCCGAATATGCGCCGTTCCACTGGCGGCGACGGTAACAGTCGGTGCGGTCAACGACGGAGCATCGCAACCTCGAGGTCGCAGCCGGGTATGACCCCGGCGATCTCCTTCAGAACGCCGCGACCTACTTCGGTTGCGCCGCGGCTAGGTCCTCGAGGGAGAGCCGGCGGAACAGCCTGCGGGATCGACTGCGGTCGAGCACGGCGGCCTCCCAGCCGTCGATCTCCCGCTCCTCGGCGGTGCGGAATGCTTCTGCGACCTTGCGCAGCGTGTCGTCGAGCGAAGCACCCTCCTCGTGTCCGGCCTGGAGCATCTCGGCAAGTTGCTCGGCTTTGCCCCCCACCGCCGACACCCCGCGCACGTCGTAGAGGGTCCCGTCGTAGGTCACCTTGAACAGCCGGTTGTTGTCGCCGTTCACTCCGACCTCGGCCACCAGCACCTCGACCTCCCACGGCTTCATCTCGTGGGTGAAGATCCGGCCCAGCGTTTCGGCGAAGGCACTGGCCAGAGCGATCCCGGTGACGTCCTGGCGGCTGTACATGTACCCGGTGACGTCGGCGAACCGGATGCCGCCCTGGCGCAGGTTCTCGAACTCGTTGTACCGACCGGCGCCGGCGAAGGCGAGCCGGTCATAGATCTCGCTGATCTTGTGGAGGGTCCGGCTGGGGTTCTCCGCCATGAGCAGCACACCATCGGCGTACTCGATGGCGACGATGGAACGGCCCCGGGCGATCCCTTTGCGGGCGAACTCCGCCTTGTCCTTGATGAGCTGTTCGGGAGGTACGTAGAAAGGGATGGTCACGGCATCACCGGACGGTCGACAAGGCCCGCTCAGCCACGGCGCGCACCCGCTCCGGGTCGACGTCGTGGTAGCCGGCCGAGGTCACGATGACCACGTTTGGCAAGATCCCGCGATGCAGGTCGGGACCACCGGTGGCGGTGTCCTCCTGGGCCGCCGCCACCAGCGCCCCCATCCCGATATCGAGCGCCTCGTCCTCGGATAGGTCGGGCCGGTAGAACCCACGCAGGAACGCCTTCGCCTCCTTGCCCCCCGACCCGGTGGCCCCGAAATCCTGCTCCTCGTAGCGGCCGCCGACCACGTCGTAGGTGAAGACCCGTCCGGTCTCCTGTTCCTCGTCGTAGCCGGCGAACAGCGGGACCACCACCAAACCCTGGAACGCCATGGGCAACTGGTTGCGGACCATCCGCGCCAGATAGGTCGCCTTGCCCTCCAAGCTGAGCCGATGCGAGCGGATCTTCTCGTAGTGCTCCAACTCGGTCTGGAAGAGCCGCACCATCTCCAGGGCGATCCCGGCGACTCCGGCAATGGCAACCGCCGAGAACTCGTCGGCTTGGAACACCTTCTGGATGCGGCGGTGGGCCACCAGGTTTCCCTCGGTGGCCTGGCGGTCGCCCACCAGCGCCACCCCGCCGGGGAAGCGTATGGCGAGCACGGTTGTCGCCTCGGCGACGGGGAGCCGGATTGGGTCCACTTGGCCCGACCAGGGCGGCTCGAGCCCGAGACGGACGAGCAAACCGGAGAAGCTGGACCCGGGAACCGGTGCTATGAGCGGCAGGGGTTCGGCCGACGGGTCCCCCGTCACTCGCCGCCCTTCTGGACATAGTTCTTGACGAACTCCTCGGCGTTCTCCTCGAGGACGGCGTCGATCTCCTCGAGCAACTCGTCGATCTTCTCGGCGGTCTCGCGGCCGCTGCGCCCCGCCTCGGTCTCGTCGGCGTCGTCGGCTTCCTCGGTCTGCCGCTGTGGTGGCTTCTTGCGCTCCTGCTCGGCCATGAAACCTTCCTCGTCCCCGATCCGGTGGCTCAGCCGCCGAGCGCCTCCAACAGCGCTGCTGCATCCTCGGCCTGATCCAGGATCGCCTCGACCTTGTCCTTGCCTCCCCGCAGGGGCTCCATCATAGGCACCCGCTTGAGAGTCTCCCCGCCGGTGTCGAACACCATGGAGTCCCAGTTGGCGGCGACGAGAGCACCGCTGAACCGGGCGACGCAGCGGCCACGGAAGTATGCCCGGGTCCTCTCCGGAGGCTCGGAGCACGCCCGGCCGACCTCCTCGTCGGTGAAAAGCCGGCGCATGGCACCGCTGCGGACCATCCGGCGGTGGAGCCCGAGTTCGGGATCGACGTCGTGGTACTGGAGGTCGAGCGCACTCATCTTGGGATGCGACCACTCGGTGCCGTCTCGCTCGGCGTATCCGTTGAGGAGTCGCCACTTGGCCACCCAGTCCAACCGGTCGGCGCAGCGCATCGGGTCGGTCTCCAGATCGGCGAGCACCTCCTCCCAGGCGCCGACCAGGTCAACCCACACCGCCTCGGGGAGCTCCGACTGGGCGTACTTGGCCAGCCACTCCAGGTACTGGCCCTGGAGCTCGAGCGCGGTGGCTGTCCCGCCGCTTTCCAGCTCGATCGGTCGGCCCAGACCCACGTCGTGGCTCACCTGCCAGCAGGCCGTCACCGGGTCCGCCAGGGTGAGGGGGTCGGGGATGGCGCCGTCCTCTAGCGCCGAGAGCAGCAACGAGGTCAACCCGAGCTTGAGGAAGATCTGCGGCTCGGAGAGGTTGGCGTCGCCGATGATGACGTGGAGCCGCCGGTATTTGGTCACGTCACCGTGGGGCTCGTCCCTGGTGTTGATGATGGGACGCTTCAACGTGGTCTCCAACCCGACCTCTTCCTCGAAGAAGTCGGCCCGCTGGGTGAGCTGGAAGGGGACGGCGGGGCGGCCGTTCTCCGTCCCCACTTTCCCGGCGCCGGTTATCGGTTGGCGAGTGACCAGGAAGGTGGTGAGGTACTTGACGACCTCGCCGAACTGGAGTGAGCGTGCCAGCAGGTAGTTCTCGTGGGCGCCGTATGAGTTGCCTTTCCCGTCGCTGTTGTTCTTGTAGAGCGACAGCCGCTCCCCCTCCTTGAGCATGGCGCGCGCTTGCTCGGCGGCGCGGGTCATCACCACCTCGCCCGCCTTGTCGTACAGCGCCGCCTCGAGCGGGTCGTAGCACTCCGGGCTGGAGTACTCCGGATGGGCATGGTCGACGTAGAGCCGTGCGCCGTTGGTGAGAACGGCGTTGACCAGACCGGAGTCGACCTCGGGAAGACCCTGCCCGTCAAACCCGAAGCCTCGGGCATCACGGCCGGGGGACTCTTCCTCGAATGACCACTGCACCCGGGCTCGCTCCCCCGGGTACGAGTTGACCACCAGGCTCGATGCCAGCGCCGGGTTGAAGTCCGGTTGGTTGCGGATGACGATCCCGTACTCGGTCTCGGTCCCGAGCACCTTGTGGATGGCCACGCTCAGCCGACTTCCGTCTTCCGTCTTCCGACTTCCGACTTGTTCACAGGTACTGCCCGGTGGTGACCGCTTCGATGGCTCGGGCCTCGTCCTCGCCCTCGATCAGCGTCCGCACGTAGACGATGCGCTCGCCCTTCTTCCCCGAGATCTTCGCCCAGTCGTCAGGGTTGGTCGTGTTCGGCAGATCCTCATGTTCACGGAACTCCTGCTTGATGGCGTAGAGGAGGTCGTTCAGCCGGACACCGCCCGTTCCCGTCTCGATGTGACGCTTGATGGCGTCCTTCTTCGCCCGGCGCACGATGTTCTCGATCATGGCGCCGCTGGAGAAGTCCTTGAAGAAAAGGACCTCGCGATCCCCATTGGCGTAGGTCACCTCGAGGAAGCGGTTGACCTCGTCGGTGGCGTACATCGCATCGACGGTTCGTGACACCAACTCGTCCACCAGGGGGCCGCGGTCCCCATCGTGACGCTCCAACTCCGAGGCCTCGAGCGGGAACTCGTCCTGGAGGTAGATGCGGAATATCTGGCGTGCCGCCTTGTCGTCGGGGCGGGAGATCTTGATCTTCACGTCGAGCCGACCGGGCCTGAGGATCGCGGGGTCGATGAGGTCCTCGCGGTTTGACGCCCCGATCACGATGACGTTCTTCAGCTTCTCGACCCCGTCGAGCTCGGAGAGAAGCTGGGGCACGATGGTGGACTCGACGTCGGACGAGATCCCGCTGCCCCTGGTGCGGAACAGCGAGTCCATCTCATCGAAGAAGACGATGACGGGAACGCCTTCCTCGGACTTCTCCTTGGCCCGCTGAAAGATGAGCCGGATCTGACGCTCGGTCTCGCCCACGTATTTGTTGAGCAGCTCCGGGCCTTTGATGTTGAGGAAGTAGGAGCGGGCGTCGCTCCGACCGGTGCGCTCTGCCACGGCCAGGGCCAGACTGTTGGCCACAGCCTTTGCGATCAGGGTCTTGCCACAACCGGGAGGCCCGTAGAGAAGGACACCCTTGGGCGCCGCCAGTCCGTATTTCTCGAACAGGTCCTTGTGGACATACGGCAGCTCCACCGCATCACGGATCTCCTCGATCTGGTGGTCGAGGCCACCGACGTCCTCGTATGTGATGTCCGGGATTTCCTCGAGCACCAACTCCTCGACTTCGGGACGGGCGAGCCGCTCGTGGACCAACCCGGTCCGCGAGTCGATACGCACGTGGTCACCGGCGCGAATGGGCACATCGCGCATCGGCTCGGCGAGTTGGACCACCCGCTCCTCGTCGGCGTGGGCCAGGACCAGCAGCCGGCCGTCCTCCAGCTTCTCCTTGACAGCGACGACCTCCCCGGTGGGTTCGAAGGAGCGGACATCCACCACGTTGTACGAGTCGTTGAGGAGCACCTCCTGTCCCGCGCCAGCATCTTGACCTCGATGTTGGGCTGGGCGGCGACCCGCAGCTTCCGCCCGGCGGACAGAACGTCGAGCGTCCCGTCCTGGTTGATCTGGAGAATGGTTCCGAAGGTGTTGGGGGGCGTTGTCAGCTTCTCGACCTCGTCGCGCAGCACGGCGAGCTGCTCGCGGGTCTCCTCGAGGACGGCGGTTAGCTTCTCGTTCTGCGCGGCCACCTGGGCGAGCTGGCCCTTGGTCTCGAGCAGCCGCTCCTCCATCACCCTCACCCGGCGAGGGGCGTCCTGCAGCCGCCGACGGAGGACCGAGGTCTCCTCCTCGAGGGCCCGAATGGTGGCGCGCAGCGCCGCCGTCTCGTGCTCCGGGCCCTGCTGAGCCATACCGTCAGCTCCTCATCCTTCGCCTACCTCGCCCGCGGAGTATACGGCCGGGAGACCCGTAGCCATGGACCCTCGACTCGTGTCCCCCGACGGCGCATGGCCACTTCGCAGGGCCTGGGCGGGGCTACGATCAGGGGGAAGTCACGAGGAGAGCCCCGCAATGAAGGTGTGGATCGACCAGGACCTCTGCACCGGCGACGGTCTGTGCGAGGAGATCGCCCCCGATGTTTTCGTCCTGCTCGACGACGGTCTGGCGTACGTTCGGGAAGGCGCCACCGTCTTCGCCGATGCCAAGGGAAACGTCCAAGGCTCACAGGGTCTCGCCAAGGTCCCCGGCGGCCAAGAGGACATCACCATCGAGTCGGCTGAAGAGTGCCCCGGGGAGTGCATCTTCATCGAGCCCTAATCGGACAGCGAGCCACAGCTCGGTGAAGTTCGCAGCCCTGCCCGCCGATAGGATCCCATGGGCCCACGCGTCATCGTTGCGCTCGCACTCGTCCTGCTCGCCGCTTGCTCCGGCCCCGTGGCAGCCGACCCTGCCGTAACAGGGCTCACCGAGCAGCTCGACGTCGCCCGGGACGAGATCGCCCAGCTCGAGAGGCAGCTCGCCAAGGCGACAGGGGCCAACGAGGACTCCGCAACCCGGATCGACGACTTGGAGAGCGATGTGGAGGGGCTTGGTAAAGAGCTCGAGGCGGCGACGGTCGCAGCGGAAACCGCGCGAGAAGCAGCGCGACGACGCAAATGCCGAGCGCCGCCGGACCCTCCAGGCTCGCGCCAAGCTGAGCAGGCAGTTGGAGGATACCGAGGAGGAACTGGCGGCCCTCCTGCTCCAATACGACGACGAGCTCTCCTCCGATCGAGCCGAGGTGCTTTCGACGGGTATCGGGGTCGCCTGCCGGCTTGGCGAGCAACGTGCTGAGTCGGGCGCAGCCCAGGCGAACCTCGACGACATCAAACGTGCCGTGGGACGCGAGCCGGGCCTCGCCGAGCTCGATCTCGACCTTCTCCTGCCCGCCGAGGGTGACTGGTCGCCCCTGGTCTCCGAGGCCCGCCGCTGCTTCACCGAGGCCGGTGGAGAGATCAGCGGCGAGGAAGGATCGCTCAGCGCGGGCAGCTATGCCGTGGGAGAGGACGTGGCACTCGGCCGCTGGGAGGCCCGTTACCAGCTCGAGGACGATGAGTTCTGCTCCTTCACACGGGTCGATCCGAACGGGGAAGTGATCGCCAGCGAGGTCGTCAGCGGACCGGGCTCGGGCACGCTCGAGGTCGAGGTGGCTGACGGCGACGACCGGGTGGTGGTGGCGGGCGCCTGCCGCTTCGAGCTAGCCAGCTAAGGGTTCAGCCGTCGGTGTTGTGGTTGTTGGGGGCGCCGGCCAGCCGGCACGTCACCACCACGAACCCGGTGTGACCCACCATCCGATGGTCAGGTCGGACCGATCGGCCCGCCACCGACCAAGTGCGGAACAGGGTCTCGAACGCCATCGTGTCGATAAAGCCGCCGGTCTGCTCCAGCGCCTCGACCGTCATCTGCACTTGGGGAACGGTGGGCAGGTAGGCGCAGAACACACCGCCGGGGGCTAGACCCTCGCCGGCACGGTGTGCGGCGTGCCACGGCTCGGGCAGATCCAGCACCAGTCGATCGGGTTGCACCCGGGAGATCTGGTCCTCGACCTCCCCGAGAACCAGTTCGAGCTGGCCGGGTAGCTCACCGAAGAAATCCGCTATCGAGCGGCGGGCGTGGGCGGCGTGATCGTCGCGTCGCTCCACGCTGACCACCCGCCCCCCGGGGCCGACGGCACGGAGGAGGGCGCAGGTGAGAGCGCCCGACCCGGTGCCGGCTTCCAGCACCACATCGCCCGGTCGGATGTCGGCCCAAACCAGTATCTGGCCGATGTCCTTGGGGTAGACCACCTGGGCGCCCCGGGGCATCTTGAGCACGTAGTCGGCCAGGCGGGGGCGGAGGACGGTGAGCCGCCCACCGCCGGACGAGATGACCACGCTGCCCTCCTCCAGCCCAATCACGTCCGAGTGGGGCACAACTCCGCGATGGAAGTGGAAGCTCTTCTCGGGGTCCAGGCGGATCAGGTAGCGCCGCCCCTTTTGGTCGAGGAGCAGCACGGGCTCCCCGGCAGCAAGCGGCTTACTCATCCGATGGGACGCATGGGTGCCGGGTGAGGTTCATTGGAAGAGGAGGATCGCGGTGGCCACCAGCGAGACCACCAGCCCTACGACCACGATCCAGATGACGACCCGCAAGAACTGTTGGTTTCGCATCGGGTGCCGCCACTGTATCGCCGCGGCGTTAGCCTGATCGAGAGATGCGACGGTTGATCAACCTGTTCCTGGTCCGCAATCATGGGCTCGAGCGCGCCCTCGGCTGGGTCGGCCGTAGTGCCCGCACCGGACGGGGAGTCTACTTGGCTCGAGGCGGGGCTCTCCTTGCCGTCTACTTGCTCACCCGCCCCAAGCCGCAGAGGCAGGTCAGCCACCTCAAGGCAGAGCCGGGCACGACCCTCCTGGTGAGGGTGCGACAGGCAGATGAGGAGCCGCTGGGAGTCGAGCAGGCCCGCGCCCTGCTCGGCAATCAGACTCTGTAGACCTCGACCACGGCTTGTCGGTGGCGGGTTCTCCTGTTCAGCAGGAAAATGAAGAGCAGTAGGGCGCCCACGCCCACTCCTATTTGAATTGCCCTGCCTTTGACCGTATCGGTGGTCTGGTTCACCGCTCGCTCGATCTGACGGGCCTTGGCCTCGATGTCATCCCGGGTCACGATCATTTCGATGCCCTCCACCCCGCCAGGGCGGCGAAGGCGAGCGCCACAACGGCGGTCAGCAAAGAAACCAGCGCCACCCATAGCCGCCCGTCATCGAGCAGCCTCAGGAATCCCTGATTGGCGCCGAGGACCAGAAACAGGGCACCGAGTGTCAGCAGCATCCCGCCGGCGAGGCTGATCCCGGCGGTCCTACCTAGCTGCTTGGCCGGCTCGATGGTCTCCTGCATCAGGTAGGCCTTCGATATCTCGACGAGCTCCTGGGTGAGTTGGGGGATCTCTTTAGCCGCCATGGTTGGTCAGGCTAGACATCCGCTACGAAAAAAGTGTGCTCCGGCTACAACCGCCGCTGGCCGAGCAGCGACACACCCTTTCGGAAGAACTCGAGCAACGCAAGGTCGGGCAATCCGATCAGGTCGGCATAGCCGAGGCTGGCTCCTCCGAATGCCCTGTCGTTCCAGAACTCATCGGGCTCGGGTGGTGACCACGGCGAAACATAGACGTAGGGTTCGGGGTGGTCTTCGTCACCTGGTGACCCGCCGTACGAGGCGCGTCCGTTGTCGGCCTGTCCGATCTCCACCGCTGCGTCGAAGTGCTCGGGCCAGATCTGCACCCGTGACGGGTCGAGTTCGGCCGCCTCGAATCTGAGGACCTCGAGAACCCTGGTGACCGTTCCGAACCACGATGCAAGGAAGGCAACGTGCTCCGGCTCGATATCCAAGCCCCGGTCGTCACCCCACCGAGGCGGGCCCTCGAGCGACAGATCACCCTCGATCCCCAATTGGCGGCGGGCGGCCCCGATTGTGGTGAGGGGCTCGACGATCGCCTCCATGCCACGCTGGTCGACGAGGTGCGCTCCCTCGACCCGGAGTTGCCTGTCGGCTCCGAAGAAAGGCGTGCCGAACCCCCTCATGGTGAACCGCAACCCGATCTTGGTGTTGGCTGTCTGACGCACGGGGGCGAGGACGTAGAACGCCACTTGGTGCAACGCGTTCCTCGCCGCGACGAGCCCATCGGGCAGCGGCGGGAGCGGCGCGGGCACAAGGGACCTGTCGGCGGCCCAGCGCGCCAGCTCGGTGTCGGTGGCGGCAAGCTCCACCCAGGTGCGATCGCCGTTTGGCACCGGCGACACCACTGGCGACGGCGCCGCGGTGTTCACCGGGTCGTCGGCAAACCACGGCTCTTCATCGATGGTGGGTGGCGACGGCTCGAGCACCCTGGCCCCGTAATCCCCTCTCAGCCGTTCCTCCGCTTCGGATCGAGGATGCCGCGCCACTGGACCGATCGAGCTCACTCCGTCCTCGCTCAGATGACGCCCAGGGACTGTCCCACCGTGCGGAAGGACTCGGCGCCCTGGTCGAGGTCGTCGTGGCTGTGGGAGGCCGACACCATCACCCGGATCCGGGCGGCTCCATGAGCGACGGTCGGGTACCCGATCGCCTGGGCGAAGACTCCCTCCTCGTCGAACAGCCTCCGGGAGAACGTCTGGGCGAGCTTGGCATCGCCCAGCATCACTGGCGTGATCGGCGTCTCGCTGACGCCGAGATCGAATCCGGATGCCGTCATCGCTGCCTTGAAACGGTCCGCATTGGCCCACAGCCGTTCCACTCGTTCCGTTGACTCCGCCAGGATCGAGACCGAGGCCAGGCATGCTGCTGTGTCCGCCGGGGTGAGGGCCGACGAGAAGAGGAACGGACGGGCTCGCTGCCGTAGCCAATCGATCAGATCAGCAGCGCCGGCGACGTATCCACCCATCACCCCGAACGCCTTCGACATGGTCCCCACCTCGACCGCCACCCGCCGGTGGAGACCGAAGTGGTCGACGATGCCCCGGCCCCCCCGACCCAAGACCCCCTCCCCGTGAGCGTCGTCCACCATCACCATCGCCCCGTGCTCCTCGGCTACCTCAACGATCCCGGGGAGCGGCGCCAGGTCACCGTCCATCGAGAACACGCCGTCGGTTATCACCAGGATGCGCCTCGCCCCCTGGGATCTTGCCTCTGACAGCTTGTCGCCGAGCGCGGCGACATCGCCGTGGGGATAGATGGACCGCCCGGCACGAGCCAGCCGGACGCCGTCCACGATCGAGGCGTGGTTGAGCGCGTCGGAGATGATGACGTCGCCCTCGTCGGCCAACGCGGGGATGGTCCCCAGGTTGGCGGCGAAACCCGACTGGAAGGAGATGGTTGCCTCGACACCTTTGAAGCGGGCGAGGGCCTCCTCCAGATCAACGTGCAGTTGCATGGTGCCGGCGATCGTGCGCACCGCACCAGGACCGACCCCGTATTGATCCACCGCCGCCTTGGCTGCCTCCACCAGCCGGGCATCGCCCGCCAGCCCGAGGTAGTCGTTGGATGTGAAGTTGAGCACCCGACGGCCGTCGACCAGCAGTCGAGCGCCTTGCGGCGACCCCACCGTGCGGATGTTGGTGGCGAGGCCGCTTGCGGCGAGCTCATCGAGCTGAGCCCGAAGAAAGTCGAGCGGCGTGTCCGTCGCCGTCACGAGAGCGGTCCGTCGGCTCGGCCCGGGTCTGGGAAGAGCACCACTTTTCCGCACTCCCCCGATGCCATGAGGTCGAAGGCGGTCTCGTAGTCGTCGAGGGCGAAGCGGTGCGTCACCAGCGGGGCCAAATCGACGGCGCCTGCCCTAAGCAGCCCCCTCATCTCATACCAGGTTTCCCACAGCCGCCGACCAGAGATGCCGTAGATGGTGGCGCCTTTGAAGATGACGTTGTCTGCAATGTCGAGACCGATCGGTGCCGGCGGCAAACCGAGCAGCGCCGCCTCGCCTCCCGGCTTGAGCAGCCCGAACCCGTCTGCAATCGCAGTCGCCGACCCCGACATCTCGAGCAGGACGTCCACACCTTCTCCCTCGGTCGCCTCCCAGACGGCATCCACCCCATCGGCGGCATCCACCGCCAGGTCCGCCCCCATCTGCTTGGCCAGACCGAGCCGGTAGGCGCTGATGTCGGTGGCCAGCACCGACCGCGCCCCGAGCGCCCGGGCTGCCCCGATAGCCATCAGCCCGACCGGGCCGCACCCGGTGACCAACACCTTGCGCCCGGCGATGGTGGGGACGCTCACCGAGTGGACCGCATTGCCGAAGTTCTCCTGGAGCGCCGCCACCGACAGCGGCAACCCCACCGGGTCCGGCCATGCGTTGGCCGCCGGGACAACGACGTACTCGGCGAAGGCTCCGTCGCGGTGCACACCCAGGATCTCGGTGGCGGGGCAGAGGTGACCCTTGCCGGTTCGGCAGAGAGCGCACTCACCACAGGTGACATGGGACTCGACAGAGACCAACTCGCCGACCTCAGGACCGCCCGCGGCCCGGCCTCTGGCAACGACCTCGCCACACAGCTCATGGCCGACGATGATCCCCGGGGTGACGTGCGAGGCCGCCCACGGGCTCCAGTCGCGGATGTGGAGATCTGTGCCACAGATCGACGCAGCCCTCACCTCGATGAGGACGTCGCCGTCTCCTACCTCTGGGATGGGCCGCTCCCCCATCTCCAACCCAGGACCGGGAGCAGGCTTGACCACAGCGCGCATCTGTTTTCCAGAGTACGCCAGACGGAGACCGAAGACGGAAGACGGTCGAGGAGAGGCCCGCCGCGAGCGGCAGATACGGGGGCCACCCAACGTTGCGCAATCACCCCCTGCTCGCTCCGCTCCGCCTCCACCGGGGGAGGCATACCTTCCGTCCCCCAGGGGGGAAGGGCCCCGCCGCGGAGCGGCGGGTAGGGGGGCTGGTGAACTCACAACGGTGCCAGGCACCTACCACCTATTACCTATCACTTACCACCTGGTTACCGTGGTCTGATGCGTGCCATAGCCGTCGCCATCCTCCTCGTCTTGCTCACCCCTGCCCTTGCCGCCGGTCAGGAAACGACGTGCCCGGCCTACCAGGGGATCACCTGCGACGGATACGTCACAGACACCGCCGGGGTCATCGAGGACGATGCCCGTCTAGAGGAAGCGGTGGGTCGGGTCGTGGAGAGCCGTGGCAACCAAGTCGCCGTGGTGATGGTGCCCGATACCGGTGGGCAATCGCCCCGTGATTTTGCCCGTGGGTTGGGCAATGCCTGGGGCGTCGGCACCGCCGAGAACGACGACGGCGTAGTGGTCTTGGTCGACATCGGTGGTCGGGAGACATGGGTCGAGCCTGGGGATGGGCTCGAGCTGCGCGATCCCGACGAGATCGCATCGGCCGGCGACAGTTTCTTCGCCGGCGGGGACTTCGATGGTGGAGTCCTCGCCATCGTCGGGTCGCTCGAGTCGGCGCTCGAAGCCGGTCCCGGCGAGGAGTCGGGAGGCGAAGGGGGCAGCGGGTGGCCAGTGGTCCTCGTTGTCTTGGGCGCGACCGCCGCCGTTGCCGGTGGCGCAGTCCTCTGGAGGCGGAGACGCGACCGCATCGCGGTAGTCACCAAGCAGCGCCAGGAACTGGTCGATGGCCAGCTACGCCGGCTCACCCCTGCGGGAAACGAACTGCCCCAGGTCGCCGAGTACGTGGTCCAGCCACCTGCCGACGGTCCGACAGTGCCCACGGGTGTGGCGATCGAGGCGCTGGGGCGGGTGGCCCAGGGCAGCAACGGGCTCACGCCCGACGTGGGAGGGGCGCTCTGGTCGGAGCGGCTGGTGGACGTGCTCGACCGCCAACGGTGGCGGACCGACACCGAGATTCCGCTCGAGCTGCGCGTCGAGGGCGAGGGACCGGTGCTCGACGAGGGCGCTCAGGAGGCGGCTCGTCAGGCACTGGCTGTGGGCGCCAATGACGACACCCTGTTCCGAGTCCGATTGGGAGAGTTGGAGACCTTGGTCGACGGGCTCCGCCAGCATCGTGTTGCTGAGGCGCGTGCCCGTCTCGGCGCGGCGGTGGAAGCCCGTCTGGTGGACACCCCCGTTGGGCCGGCGCTGATCACCGATCTCGGGGAACGCGTGCTCAAGTCGGCACCGGTCCTCCCGCCAACAGCACCGCTCGAGGAAACGATCGATCGCATCGAATCCACCTACCAGACGGCTGCCACCAAGGTGGAGCGGCTCGAGCAGCTCTACAACGCCCTACCCGAGTCGGCCACTCGTCCGGCGGTGGCAGCAGCATTGGCCGATCTCGACGACGACCCGACTCAAGCGGCTGAACGCTACGAGCGGGTGCGGGTGGAACTCGAGGAGTTCGGCGGTGAGCTGCGCGCCGACGGGCTCGAGCTGCCCGGAATAGCCGCGCTGTTGCTCCTGAACAATTCCGAGGATGCGGTCTCGGATTTCGTCGCCGCATATCGCGTCAATCGGGAAAACGCCCTCCAGCCCGGTGAGGCGGTGGAGTACGCCCTGGCCGGATTGACCCACCCAGCCGACATCGAGGCGGTGAGCGAGGCGGCCCGTCACCACGGTCTTCCGGTGGTCATCGCCGCCACGTTGCTCCGCAACCGCACCGATGGGATCGCGTCATATGAGGAATTGATGGACGAGCTCGCCGCTGAAGGTGTCACCGGTGAGGGCCGGTCAACCATCGCCGGGATCCTGGCTGTCTCGTTGGAGCCATCGCAAGCGCTACGGCGATGGGTGGAGGCGCGCCAGGCGCTGTCCAACCTGGGGCTGACCGGTTCGTATGCCGACGTTGCCGCCGCATTCGGCGCTGCCGACCCACGCGGTCCCGAGACCTTCGCCCTCGCTTACGCCGCCCAACGCCAGGCCCTGGCCCGCTCCAAGATCGACGACGCCGACCGCTTCGCGCCTGAACTGGCGCACGAGGGAACGGGCCGGCAGCAGGACGCGTGGACGGGTGAGCCCATCCCCAGAGGTTTGGGCACGTACGACCCATTCACCTTGCTCTACCTCCACTGGGTCATCACCGGCGGCCACGGGACCGGTGTGGGTTGGGACCCGGTCTTCCGCGACGACTCCTGGTCGTCCGATCGCTCTTCGTGGTTCGGAGGTTTCGGCGGCGGGAGCTTCGGAGGTGGGAGCGGCGGCGGGTCGAGCTGGGGCGGTGGGGGCTGGAGCTCCGGCAGCTTCGGCGGGTTCGGTGGCGGCGGCTTCGGTGGCGGCGGGGGTGGAGGCGGCGGGAGCGGTTGGTAGGCGTCTGCCTCAACACACCTGCCTACGGCAACGATTTCGGGTCTGGCGCCCGCCCTCGTCTCGCTCTGAAGCGATAGCTAGAGAGATCACTCTCCTGACCTTTGTACCGAGATGTTCGCTACGTTATCGAACACCTGTTCGCCGGTTTTGTCACCCCTGGGTGATACCTTGTGAGCACTTCCCCACCATCAACTATGGAATTGTCATGTTTGCTGGGGAAGCCGTCACCGAGTTGTGGCCACCACCGCCACCCTCGCTCCTCCCTGACGGTCTCGACGAGATCCCACCGGGGCCAGAGCTGGCCCGGGTGCTGGCCGAGATCGACCTTGATGGTCTCCCTGGTTTCGATCTGGTGGTGGTGATGGCCGCCCAGGCCCGGATGGTGTCCTTTCACCAAGCGGAGTGTTGGCTGCGGTGGCCCGGGTGGGCGACGCCTCGAGCGAAGCCAGCGGTCTGGTTGCCGACGACGACGGGGAGTTCGCCGCCGACGAGATCCGCGCCGCGCTCGTGCCTCACCCGGAGAGCGGCGACGCTCCTGCTCGAACTCGCCTTGGAGCTGAAAAGGCTCCCCCAGTTGGCTGCTGCCCTCCGCTCCGGGCTGATCGACCTCCCCCGGGCCCGGGTGGTCTGCACCGAGTTGGCCACCCTCGACGACCAACAAGCCCAAGAGGTGGTCTCCGCGGCTGATGGAGCGGGCGGGAACCCTGACCACCGGTCAGTTGGGGGCCCGGGTGCGCCGCCTGGTGCTCTCCGTTGACCCCACCTCAGCCCAGGAGCGCTACGAGCGGGGAATCGAAGGACGGAGGGTGGAGCTCTCGGCCAACCCCGACGGCACCGCCAACCTCATCGCCTACTCGCTCCCCGCCGAGCGGGCCAACGCCGCCTACCACCGGCTCGACCACCTCGCCCTGGCGGCCAAGGGACCAGACGACCCCCGCAGCCTGGACCAGGTACGGGCCGACGTCCTCATCGACCTCCTGGACACCGGCACCGGTTCCCCCCACCGCGGGGTCATCGACCTGCGGGTCGACCTGGCCACCCTCACCGGGTTGGCGGAGGACCCCGGGGAGGTACCGGCTACGGGCCGGTGGTGGCCGACGTGGCCCGCCAGGTGGCCGCCACCCAGGTGGGCTCGCAGTGGCGGGTCACCGTCACCCACCCCGACAGCGGAGCGGTGTTCTGGAACGGGACCACCAAGCGGAGACCCAGCGCCGCCCAACGCCGCCATGTCGAGGCGCGGTCTCTCACCTGTGTCTCCCCGGGTGCCGGATGCCCGCCACCCGCTCCGACCTGGACCACCGGGTCGACCACTCCCAGGGGGGACCCACTTGGTCGAATACCTCAACCCGTTGTGCCGCCACGACCACCGGCTCAAAGACGCCGGATGGAAACTGCGACCCGGACCCAACGGAACCACCACCTGGACCAGCCCCCTCGGACACACCTACACCATCGGACCCGACCCGCCATGAAGACTGGCCACTCCGCACCGCCAGCCGAGTCGGTGAGAGTTCTTGCTCCAGGTGACCGCCGGTCTACCCTGCCCGAACACTTGTCCTTTGGAGATGACCAATGCGCGGGGTCCGCGTCAGGTCCAAGATCCGCCGGCGCTCCCTGTTGGCGGCACTCGTAGCCATCCTCGTCGGAGGGCTCTTCGCCGCGCCCGCCGGCGCCCAGGAAGACCCACCGGTCGAGCTTCCTCCTGGCGGCACTTTTCTCGACGACGACGGCAGCACCCACGAGGGCAACATCGAGGCTATCTACGCCGCCGGGATCACGCTGGGGTGCACCGAGGACGGGGAGTACTTCTGCCCCGAGGATCCGGTGCTTCGCAAGTACATGGCGGCATTCCTCCGCCGAGCCCTCGAATTGCCCGACGGCAAGAAGGATTACTTCACCGATGACGACGGGCTGTTCGAGGAGGACATCAACGCCGTAGCCAAAGCCGGCATCACTCTCGGTTGCACCACTACCCAGTTCTGCCCCGACGTGCCGGTGAGCCGCGACCAGATGGCGGCCCTGATCGTGCGGGCGATGGGATGGGGTGGTGAGCCGGAGCAAGCGTTCTCCGACACCAGAAAGAACTACTTCCGCAACGAGATCAACATCCTCGCCCGTCATGGCGTGACCAATGGGTGCGCCGAGGACCTCTATTGCCCCTCACAGGACGTCGAGCGCCAGGAGATGGCCTCCTTCCTGGCCCGGGCGCTCGGCCTTGAGCCGATCGTTCCGCCGCCCCGACCCGTTCCCCAACTCATCGGCCAGTTCACCACCTTCCACCCTTGCTGCGAGAGCCGGGTGACCAACATCCATCTCATGGCGGCGACCATCGACGGGATGGTGGTGTCGCCCGGGGAGAGCTTCTCGATCAACGCCACGGTCGGGGAGAGGACGAGTGGGAAGGGCTACGTGCCCGCTCCCGCCATCATCGGTGGAGAGGTCTACTGCTGCGACCACCCGGCCAACATCGGAGGCGGGGTGAGCCAGGTGGCGACGACCCTCTACAACGCTGTGTTCTTCGCCGGTCTCGAGGACGTGTTTCACCAGCCGCACAGCCTCTATATCAGCCGCTACCCGATGGGCAGGGAGGCCACCCTTGGGTGGACCGCGCCCGACCTCGTCTTCCGCAACGACACCTCGACCCCGGTGACGATCGACATGTCGTACAGCGACACGAGCCTCACCGCCACCCTCTACGGCGACAACGAGGGGCGACAGGTCGAGGATGGGCTCACCGGGACGGCATCACCCGAGGGCGGGGGCACCGTCACCGTCTACCGCTACATCACCTACCTAGATGGTGAGACGATCACCCAGAGCTGGACCTGGACATACCAGGCCCCGGCCAACGGCATCGTCCTCCCCTTCTGATCGCGCAGCCACGCCGATAGGCTTGGTGCCGCACTCCGGACCGGCCGCCGTCCGCGATGTGCCCGCCCGCACGCTCATCGCGATCGTCGCCTTATGACCTTCAGCACCTCAGTCGCCCCGCTCCGCTACGCCCCGTTCCGATCTCTCTGGCTGGCCTCTGTCGCGTCCAACGCCGGGACTTTCGTGCAGACGGTGGCGGCATCGTGGCTGATGCAGGAGCTCACCGGCTCCCCGCTCTGGGTAGCGGCCATGGCTGCCTCGGGCACGCTTCCCGCTCCTCTTCCTCGCCCTCCCCGCCGGGGCACTCGCCGACATCCTCGATCGGCGGAAGGTGATGCTTGCGTCCCAGGTGGTGATGGGGATCGCCGCCACCGTTATGGCAGCGCTCGCCTTCCTCGAGTTGCTCAACCCACCGCTCCTGCTCGGGCTGGGGCTGCTGCTCGGGGTGGGGGTCGCCTTCAACCTCCCCGCATGGCAGGCCATGGTTCCCGACCTCGTCCCCCGCGAGTTGGTGGCCAACGCGGTGGCGCTCAACTCCGTGGCGTTCAACGTCGCGCGGGCGGTGGGCCCTGCACTGGGCGGTTTGTTGGTTGCCGCCGCCGGCGCTGGGTGGGCCTTTCTCATCAACAGCCTCTCCTTTCTTGGCGGTGATCGTCGCCGTGGCCCGGCTCCACTGGTCGGAGCCCGCCGAGCCCGAGGTCTCCTCGGTGGCATCGGCCATCGGGCTCGGGGTCCGCTACGCCAGGTTCACGCCACCCTTCCGTCGCCTCCTGGCGGTGGCGGCGATGTTCGCTCTGACCTCCGGGGTCGTGCAGTCGCTGCTGGCCACCCTCACCGCGGAGAGCCTCGATGCCGGGGCCTTCGCCTACGGTGCGCTGCTCGGGGCGATGGGGGCAGGGGCTCTGTTGGGCGCCTTCACCCGCGGTGCCGCCGCCGAGCGGCTGGCGGAGCGTCATGTCGGGGTGGCGGTCGCCACCTTCGGATTGGCCGGCATCGCCGTCGGCCTCTCCCCCGGGGTCTGGCTGGCGGGGGTCGCCCTCTTCATCGCCGGGATCGCATGGGTGTGGACCTTGGCGACCCTCAACGCCACCGTTCAGTTGCTTGTCCCGGCGTGGGTGAGAGGCCGGGCGGCCTCCCTCTACACCTTGGCCTTCGTCGGCGTCCTCCCGCTGGGAGCTCTGTTGGCAGGCTCGATCGGGTCGGCCTTCGGTACCCCAGTCGCCTATGTGGTGCTGGGGACCGGAACGGTGGTGCTCGGACTGGTTATCCCAACGCTCCACCTCCCCCACCTGGGGTCGGTGGTGACACCCGGAGCCGCCCGGAGGACTGGGTAATCCCCGAGCACGCCGATTACGTCGAAGGCGGGCCGGTGATGGTGCTCAACACCTGGGTCATCGACCAGTCCGACCTAGCCGAGTTTCTCGAACTGATGAACGAGGTCCGTCAGGTTCGCCTCCGCACCGGGGCGTACAGATGGCGGCTCTACCGCAACGCCGAGGACCCGCACCGGATGACAGAGGTCTTTCTCCTCGCCTCGTGGGAGGATCACCTCCGCCAGCACAGGCGGATCGACGCCACCGGCGCGGATCTCATCCGGACGGCCCGCGCCTTCGACAGGGCTGAGGGACCGGTGGGCCGCCACTTGGTCGCCATCGACGTCGACGACCCAGCCGACCGACCCGATTGGGATCAACTGGTGGCAGTGCACCTCGCCCTCCACGAGGCGGACGACTCGGTCCGGCTCGAAGACGCGCCCGAGGCATCTGTCACCAGAGGCGCAACGCAGAAGTGATCGGGCACTCGGTCTCCGGCCCGCTGGTGGAGTGCGTCCCCAACGTGAGCGAGGGAAGGGACCGTGGGGTCATCGATGAGTTGGCGGCTTCGGTGTCCGCCGTCCCCGGGGTAATGCTCCTCGACGTCGACCCCGAGCCCGCCGTCCACCGGACCGTCATCACCTTCGCCGCGCCGCCCGGTGCGGTCGAGGAGGCGGCTATCAACCTCGTCCGAACGGCCACCAACTTGATCGACATGACCAAGCACCGCGGCGTGCATCCCAGGATCGGGGCGGTAGACGTGCTCCCGTTCGTGCCCTACTCGGGTGTCTCGATGACCGTCTGCGTCGACCTGGCCCGCCGGGTGGGACAGCGGATCGGGGAAGAGATCGGAATACCCGTTTTCCTTTATGGCGCCGCCGCCAGCATCGAACAGAACGCATCGCTGGCCAAGGTGCGCCGAGGTGGGTACGAGGGGCTTTCGAGCCGCTCCGACCGGCCCGACTTCGGCCCGGCCGCATTCCACCGCCGAAGCGGCGCCGTTGCCGTCGGCGCCCGCCCCCTGCTGATCGCATACAACATCAATCTCGACCGTCCCGACGCGCTCGTCGCCTCGACCATCGCCGCGGCCCTGCGCACCTCTGGTCCCATCGCCCAAGCAGGCGGCCGAGACACGAGGCTCCCGCACCTCCAGGCGATGGGATGGGTTCTCGAACCTCAAGGCGTCGCCCAGGTGTCGTGCAACCTGGTCGACTGGCGCACGACGCCACCGCACGTGGTGTTCGATGCCTGTACCCGGATGGCAGAGGCGCGGGGGGTCGACGTGCGCGGCAGCGAGATCGTCGGGATGGTCCCGCTTGGGGCCCTGCTCGGCGCCGGCGACCATGCGCTAGGCGCTGGAGATGGGGACACGCACCGATGGTGAGCGGGTTGCCGCCGCTGTGAGCTATCTCGGATTGGACGACCTGAGAGCCTTCGACCCCAAGCAGAAGGTGCTCGAATACCGGTTGGCGACGCTGGCCGGCGACGCCCTCGATTGACTCTGCTCGATTTGACTCTGCTCGGTTGATTCTGCCCTGTGTCTCGGGCCGGCTGTCTCAAGCCGGTCGAGATGACAGGTCGCGGCGCCCTGCCGCCGAGCCGACCAGGTTGATGCCGAGATGAGCCCCGATCGGCGCCGCCAAGCCTCCCGAGAGCACCCTGAGGCCACCGAAACCGATGCCGGCCAACGCCGTTGCCGCCACCGTCTTGGCTGCCGCCGCCGCCAGCCGAGCCGGCGGCTCCTCGAGCCGTCTCAGGGCGGCGATGCTGGGGCCGGTGTGCCAGAGCCCGAAGGCGAGGGCCGACCCGAGCACTCCGCCCCACCATCGACCGGTCTTCTCCTCCCACTGCCGCTGCAGCACTCCCCGGAACAGGACCTCCTCTGGTAGCACCGTCCCCAACGGCACCATGACAGCAAGGTGGACCGACCTGCGTCCTGGCGGGAGCGAGGTCACCCGCTCAGCGGCGTACGCCCGGTGAAGCCCCGGCTTCCCCATCGCCCACGAGGTGAGCAAGCCGCCACCGACCGCGGCCGCCACCGACACGGCTAGCTGTCTGGGCCAGCGCCCCACCCCGAACAGCGCGCTGCGATCGGATAGGGCGACGGCGACGGCCACAGCGAGGTTGGATGCGACGTGCGGTCCCTGCCACCAACGGACGGGGAGCGTGAGGTGGGCCAGCGTGTGCGCCCCGACAAGGGCCGCGGAGAGGGCGAGCGGCCGGGTCATTGCCGAGTCGGTGCTCCGCCCCCGACCAAGGTCCCCCTCGACCGGCGACGGTACCGTGACAGTTCCCGATGAGGAGGGCGGCACGAGGCTCCTGATCAGACTGGTGGTAGTCGGTGTCGCTCTGTGGCTGACCATCCTCCTGCTCCCCGGGCTCAATTACCAGGGCCCCTTCTGGGAGTTCGTAGTGGTGGCCGCCATCTTCGCCGTTGTCAATGCCTTCATCCGCCCGGTGGCCCAAGTGCTCTCGCTTCCCCTCACCATCGTGACCCTCGGGCTGTTCGCGTTGGTCGTCAACGCCCTGATGTTCCTGCTGGCCGATTGGCTGGCTTCCGACGTATTCGACCTCGGTCTCCGAGTCGACGGGTTCTGGGCGGCGTTCCTCGGGGCCCTGGTCATGGCGCTCATCTCTTGGGTGCTCGGCCGGGTCTTGCCCGAGCCCAAGTAACGCTCACGCCCCCACATCGATCGATCTCCCGGTCGTTCCCGGGATGATCGTGAAGGGCAGCCCTCTTTGGGACGCCTCCTCGTGGAGTCGGTCGAGCAGTTCGTCGGTGTGCTCCGGGTCATGGTGGAACGTCACCAGTGATCGTGCCTCGACATGACGGGCGAAGGCGAGGCATTGCTCGAAGCTGCTGTGGCCCCACCCCGCCCTCGCTGGGTATTCGGCTGCGGTGTACTGAGCATCGTGGACCAATAGATCGGCACCGGCGGCGAGGTCGTATCCGGAGGTCCATCTGCTGGGGCCGGGGAAATCGACGCCGAGGGCCGGTTCGTGGTCGGAGAGGTAGGCGATCGAGGCGCCATCCCTCTCGATGCGGAACCCGAGCGTCGGTCCCGGGTGCGAGACGAGATCGGCCGTGATGGAAAACGGACCCAACTCGAACCTGCCGGGGACCACATCGTGCAGGACCACGCCGGGGAGCTCGCGCAGCCGGACCGGAAACAAGGGCGGAGACAGATAACGGGCCAGTCTCTCGGCAAGCCGCATCGTGGGCGAGGCGGGCCCCCAGATGTGAACCTCGACATCTGGATCGAACAGCGGGCGGAAGAAACCGAGGCCCTGGATGTGATCCATGTGGAGATGGCCGAGGAGGATGTCGAGCCGCCGTACGCCATCGTCCAGGTCTTCCTCGGCATGGGCAATCCCCGAACCCGCATCGAGCAGCAGACAGGCGCCATCGTCATCGATCACCAGCGCCGAAGATGTGTCGCCGCCGTAGCGGACGGTGGATACGCCGGCCCGGCCCACCGACCCCCTGGTACCGAACAGGGTCAGTTTCACGGCGCCAGGGGACTCAAAGGGGTGGCTCCCAGAACATTGTGACCGCTCCGAGAACCCGATCCGCATGCCCGGTGACCGGCAAGGCGGTCACTTCGACCATCCGCCAGGAACCATCGCCCGCCTTGAACCGGAGCGGCCGGTGCGCCGGCTCCGCTCTGGTGAGGGCGATGACGAGCGGCAGTTGCTCGGTCGCGAGCGGTGATCCGTCCAGGTCAGTGGTGACGAAACGGTCGGCAACCTCGGACGCGGGGATCTCGCCGGCCTCGTCGAAGCGAAGCCCCAGGACCTCCTCGGCGGGCTCGTTGTAATAGATCAGGTTGCCATCGCCATCGCACATCCAGATCGGGATGGCCATGGTGCTGGCCCATTGCCGTAGGAGGATCATCTCAATGGGATGTTGCGCCATCACTGCCTCGCTCGCACCGGGCGAGTCTACGGAGGGGAGCGACATGAGGTGGCGGCTAGCGTCGATCTCATGGAAGGGCCAGGAGACATCGTCTACGCGCTCGAGCCGGCGCTCGATCCGGCCGAGTTCAGCGATGTGCTCCACCGCTCCGGTTTGGCAGAGAGGCGCCCCGTTGACCACCCCGAGGTGGTGGCGGCAATGACCTCGGGCGCCGACGTCATCGTCACTGCGCGGCTCGAAGATCAATTGTTGGGTGTGTCGCGGGCGATATCGGACTTCGCCTATTGCACCTACTTGTCGGATCTGGCGGTGGACCGGCGGTTTCAACGTCAAGGGATCGGGCGGCGCCTGATCGAAGAGACCCACAGGGCCGCAGGCACAGGGACCACGCTGATCCTGCTGGCCGCGCCGGCGGCGGTCGACTACTACCCGCACATCGGGATGGAGCGTCACGAGTCGTGCTGGGTGATACGGCCGCGATGAAGGCGGAAGACGGAAGGCGGAAGGCGGAAGACGGATCGGCGGGTCGGCTCCAACCTGCTGATCGGGGTGAATGGCGACGGTGGCTGGAAGAAAACGCCGGCACATCGAGCGGTGTCTGGCTGGTGATATGGAAGGCGCACACCGGGAAACGGCTCGAATACGAAGGGCTCGTGGAGGAGGCGCTCTGCTTCGGATGGATCGACTCCCGGGCCGAGACGATCGACGCCGATCGCTCCATGATCAGGTTCACGCCGCGCAAGCGGGGCAGCGGCTGGTCCCGCATCAACAAGGAGCGCGTCGAGCGGCTCGATCGGGCCGGCTTGATAACCGATGCCGGCCTGGCAGTGATCGACGCCGCCAAGAACGACGGCTCCTGGACGTTGCTCGACGACATCGAAGCGCTCGTCGTCCCCGATGACCTGGAAGAAGCGATGGCGAACCGGCCCGGGGCGAAGGATCACTGGGAGACGTTCCCCCCTTCGGCGCGAAAGGCGATCCTGGGATGGATCGCCCAGGCGAGGAGGGACACCACGAGAGCTTCCCGGGTGACGGAGACCGCTGAGAGGGCCTCCCGCGGGCGAGCGTGCCGGTCAAGTTGACCGGTCCAAGTCCACCTGAGGGAGGTCAGCGAATCTGGGGCTTCGCCTCTCGACGAGCACAACGTCCCGCCACACACCATGATGACGGGCGATCTTCTGCCTGGTCCCGACGACCCGGAATCCGCACCCGAGATGAAGCGCCAGACTCGCCGCGTTCTCGGGAAATATCACCGCCTCCACCGTCCACACGCCGGCGTTTTCCGAATCGGCGATGAAACGCTCCAGCAACATCTTGCCCATGCCGCGTCCTCTCGCCCCGGCATCGACGTAGATGCTGTGCTCGACTACGCCTTCGTAGACGACGCGGCGCGACACCGGCGAGGCAGCCACCCAACCCACGACCTGTCCGTCGGCGTCAACCGCCACCAACCGCAGCCCCGGTAGGTGAGAGCGATCCCAGTGCTCCCAATCGGGGACCCGGGTCTCGAACGTCGCTTGCCCTTCCTCGAGCCCGGTGGTGAGGATCTCCGCCACTCGCGGCCAATCGTCTGGGGTCATCGCTCGGAGGGTCACCGCCTCGGTGTCGGCGCCGTCGGCGGCGCTCGATGACTGACCCATCGAGCAGACGCTATCGGGTGCGACCGAGCAGGGCGCGGCTGGACGACCACCACCCCGACTACCCTCGCCATCCCCGGATGCCGGTATCAACACGCTCCGCTGGGCCTGTAGCCCACCCCGACTCTCGAAGCCGGGCCGACCGATTCATGCGCCGACTACTCGGAGTTACGGGCGACCCCGTCCCCGGGGCGATTCTCGGTGCGCAGCGCTCATTGGGCAGGTCGCTCGTGGTGTCGGCGGTGCGGTGCACGCTGACCTATCTGGTGATCCCCGTGCTGGCGCCGGTGCTCGGCCTGGCTGGGGTGCTCGCCGTCCCGGTGAGCCTGGTCCTCACCGTGGTGGCGATGGCCATGGCCATCACCGGTCTTCGTCGCTTTTGGATGGCCGATCACCGCGCCCGATGGCAGTACACCATCTTCATAGTGATCGTCCTCGGGTTCTTGGTGACCGCATTCGTTTTTGACGTTGTGAGGTTGCTCTCCGCCTGAAGATCGGCCGGCCTTAGGCTGCCCCATGGAGCCCTCGCGCCCCAACGAGGTGTCGCCACGCAGCGGGTACCGCGCCTTGTTGGTGATGCTCGTGGTGCTGGTGGTGGCGGCATCGGTCGCCGTCCTGGTGGTGCAACCCTCCCCCGATCCGGTGTTCGAGGGATCTCCGATCACCCCATACGGGTACACCATCAGCCTCGTCCTGTTCGGGCTCCCCGTTGCCGGCTTCCTCATCTGGTTCGCCCGGCACCGCCGCGCCCACCCGCCGTGGCGGGCGTTCTGGCTGACCTTCGCCGTGGTCGTCGGCGTCTGGTCGATGCTCGACGTGCTGCTAGCTCGCACCTTCTTCACATTTCCAAACCCAGCAGCCACGGTGGGCATCTATGCCCCCGGCTTCGATCCGGTCAGCGGGTGGGGCCTCAACGTGCCGGTGGAGGAGTTTCTCTTCTACATAGGCGGATGCGCCTTCATCGTCCTCGCCTACATCTGGTCCGCCGAGGTGTGGTACCCGGCGGCGACCCGGGATCCCGCCGAGTATCGGGCCGAGGTTTCCGCCGGGTTGGTTCTTCGCCAGATGGCCCACCCCAAGAGCCTGGCACTGGGGTTGTTCGTCATCGCCGCCGCCATCGCCTACAAGAAGCTCGGGCCCCACGGCCATCAGGACGGTTTCCCGGGATACATGGTCTTCATCGTTCTCCTGGTCACCATCCCGGCAGCCACCACCTTTCGGTTGGTCCTCCGGTTCGTCAACCTGCGCGCCTTCCTCTTCGCATTGCAGGCGCTCCTCCTCGTTGCCCTGCTGTGGGAGGTGACGCTTGCCTTGCCATACGGATGGTGGAACTACCGAAGCTCCCAAATGGTCGGCGTATTCATCGAGCCCTGGTCGGCGCTACCCATCGAGGCCGTGATCGTCTGGGGTGCCGCCGCCTGGATGAATGTGAGCCTCTACGAGCTGTTCCGACTCTGGGGTCACGCCAAGGAAGTCACGACCGAGAAGCCTCGGTCGCCCGCTCCTCGATCCACCTGACCCTGTGGGAGCGGGCCAACCGCAAGGAGGTCTCCAGATCGGTCACCCGATCCTGCCGATCGGGTCCGTACCGGCCTCGCTCCAGGTGGGCCCGCATCAGCGGGTATGGCATCTCGAGTCCGCTGGCCAAATCGATCGCTTGGCTCCAGAGCCGCAGCGCCTTCCGGGTGTCTCCGGCACGCCGCGCCTGATGGCCCCTAACCACGAGCGCCATCGGCCGGGCGATCGGGGTGGTGCGCCCTTGGCCGAGCAATGGCCGGATCACCACGTCCGCCGCCGCGGTCGCATCGCCTCCAGCGGGCAGAGGAGCCCCGGCGTCGGCCGCCTCCCAGACCGCGATGGCGGTCTCGGCCAGCATCCAAAAGCCGTCGTAGGCGTGGACGGCAGCAAGCGGTGAGATGTCGACCACAAGCTCCGCCGCCTGGGTGAGGTATCGGCCGGATGCGTCGATCCTCCCCACACGCCATGAGGCGAGGGCGAGTATCCCGAGCCGCTCCAGCAGGGAAGGGACCTCGCCAACCCGGTCGGCGCGGCCGGCCAGATCCTCGCACCTCGCCATCGCCGCCTCATAGTCCCCCCTCAGCACGTCGAGCACCGATTCGGCAAGACCTGTCCACGTGACATGGAGGTCGTCACCGGCCCGGGCGGCGCGCTCTCCTAGCTCGCTCACCAAGAGTGCCGTCCGATCGATGTCCAAACTGTGACGCCCGGCAAAGGCCTCGACCCCGATGACGCTGCGGACACCCCTTGCCTCGCCGATCGACTCGTATTCCGCCCTCGATTGAGCCCCGATCTCGATACGTCTCCGACCAGGCACCGACGGCGACCAGGAAGACCATACGGTTGAGCAGGACCTCGGCCCGGGCCAGCGGCGAGCTCGCCTCCTCTGCGATCCGCAAGGCCCTCTCGTGGTAGCGGCGCGAGAGGCCGCTCATGCCAGCAAGCCCAGCCCCGTACATGAGAAAGCTCAGCGCCCGAGCCTCCACCGAGGATGGCGCCGCCCGCTCCGCCAGGTTGGCGGCCCGCATGCCATGGAGGAAGAGCGCCATCGTGTCGGCCTGGGAGAAGGCGGTGAACAACAGGTCGTAGGAGGCTTCGGCCTGCTGAACCCGCTTCGCCGCCTTCGGCCCGCTGAGCCGCCGGGTGGGCAGCACTCGATGGCTCGTCTGGATCAACGCCTGCCCAAGCAGTCCGATTGTCTTGCCGGCCGGCGAACTCGGCACCGAGATCCCCAAGCAGCTCGGAGGCCTGCTCGGCCTCGGCGCGGGCCCGCGTCACGTCTCCTTGAAGGCGAGCCGCAGCAGCAAGCAGCCGGTGCCACTCCGCAAGCCGTTCGTCGGCGACCGCGTCCGCCACCGAGCTCGATTGCCATCTCGAGCTCCTCGCCGGCGTCGGCATATGCCCCTGCAGCGAGTGCCTGCCGCCCCGCCGCCTCCAACGGATCGAGCGCCTCGAACGGCTTCCCGGCTCCGACCAGATGGTGCGCGATCAGCGCCGGCTCGGCTCCTTGCGTTGCCAGGACCTTGGCGGCCGCCGAATGAAGCAGGCGCTGTTCGGGCACCGGCAGCCGTGACCCTGCGACCTCGGCGATGATGGCGTGACTGAACCGGACCGTCCCGTCGGGGTCGCTCTGCACGCAGCCTCGCCGCCTGCTGCTATGTCCACCGAGTCCTCGACGTCTTCGATGCTCGGGCCCATCGGGATGGATCGCCGCCACGACCTGCGGGTCGAAGACCGAGCCGAGCACGCTGGCGACCGTGAGCACCCGCTGCTCCTGGGGTTCCAACCGTTCCAGCCGGGAGGCGATCGAAGCAGCCACCGACTCGGGGAGCGCCCCGCCCTCCCACCTGCTCTTATCGAATGAGACGTCGCGCTCGGGACCGGCCACGGTCACCGCCCCTTGGTCCCGCATCGATCGCAGTATCTCCTCTGTGAACAACGGGTGCCCCTCGGCCCGGCCCCAAACCGCATCCACCAGGTCGTCGGGGATCGCATCGCTGTCGAGACGGTCTCCGATGAGCGCGGCGGTGTCGGCGCGGCCAAGCGGCGCCAGCGTCAGGTGGTGGGTCCCTTCCGGCCATGCCCGCTCGACGGGGCGATGGGCGAACACCATGACCGACGGCCGGGAGGGTCTCTCCGACAGCTCCAACAGGAGCTCCCAGGTCGCGCCGTCTACCCATTGGGCGTCGTCGACCCCCACGAGCACCGGGCGCCCTTCGGTGAGGGCGGTCGATGAGGCGTGCGGTCAGGCGGCGGGTGACCTCCACCCTGGTCTCGAAGCTGATTGCGCTGCTGTCGTCATCGACGCCCCCGATGACGGCACCGAGCAGATCGGCGTCGTGATCGGAGATGTCGCCCAGCACGCCGCGTGCCCGATCGAGCGCGTCTTGGCCCCGCCCGAGGAGTCTCTCCAGCGCCGGCCGGACGGCGCGGTAGGGAACGGTGTCCTCGAGGGCGTCGCCCGTGATCTCGATGATCGACAGCGTGGACCCAGCCGCCTCCGCCATAGCCGACCTGAGCAAGACCGACTTGCCCATCCCCGGCTCCGCCTCGATCGCCACCGAAGCCGACGCCGCCTCGGAGGCGAGTCGCCGCACCGCCTCGTCGCAACAGCGTCCTCTCGCCGAGCCGTCCCACCATGGCCGGACCATGCTCCCGCTCGCCTTGCCTGGTCCCCATGGGGCGATAGGCGGTCGATCGAGCCCTCGATCCCCTTGAGGTGGATCGCTGGGACCGGCTCGAACGAGATCGCACGACGCGCCCGGCTGCGGGTGACGCCGTCGACAAGCACCCCCTGGCCGGCGGCGCCGGCGAGACGCGCCGCCAGGTTGGTCGACCTTCGAGATCACGGTGTAGGTGCGCCGTTCCGGCGGCCCTATCAGCCCGTGGATGACCCGGCCGCTGGCAACACCGACACCCGCGCGCTCTCGCCGAGGTCGTGATGGATGGCCTGAGCGGCGGCGACAGCCCGCACCGCGTCGTCGTCGTGGGCATGCATGGCAAGCCCCCAACACGCCCTGGCGAGCACACCCTTCTCCTCCACGCCCACGTCCTCCACCACGCCGCCGAACCGTTGCACCGCCAACTGCACTGCGGCAACCGATGCCATGGAGAGCCACGAGGTCCTCGGGGCCGGCGGGGAGTCGGGCGAAGAGCATCGAAGCCGATCGGATCTCGCCTCTCGACCCGGGACGCGATGCCAACAGGCTGATCACGCTGTGCGGCAGCAGAGCCTCGGATGGGACATCGGGGTCGGGTGACAGCGGCAGCGTGAGCCTTGGTTGCTCGGGGCGCACCACGAAGCCGGATGGCGCCCGACGGCGTGGCCGCGCCCTCCAACGCACCGCCGACCAGCATGGAAGCTTCGACCGAGACCACGACCTCCCCCGGCCGCGCCTCGCCCTGAGCCCGGTCGGCGGTCGTGATCCCGGCGCCGCCGATGACGGCGAGCCAGTGGCCGCCGACACCGCCGACCACGCGCACAGCTGACCGATCCGACGCTGATGCCGACCCGGAGCCTGAGCCCGAAACCGGGCGGGACCACCAACCCGTCCACCAGCGCCAGAGCCTGGCGGGCTGCGCCGGCCGCCCGGAGCACGTCATCGCCTTGTGCGGCCTGCTTCGCCGGGCCACACCGCCTGGATGCCATCGCCAGTGAAGGAGGTGACATCGCCCCCGTGGGCGAGTACCGCCCGGATCAGGGGCTCCATGCAGCTGTGGATGCCTTCGAGGATGATCTCGGCGCCCCCTGCCTCGCGGCGCGACACCTCTTCGGTCATGGCTGTGTAACCGATGACATCGGCGACCAGCGTCACCGCCTCGACCGTGGTCCCCACCGGTTGGGCTCCACCGGCCGGCAACAGGGCGTACGTCCGGCATGCCATCCTGCTGAGCAGCGCCACAGGCCTCGTCCCGGACTGGTTCCGCAGGATCTGGTTGGCCGGCTGGTCATGCCGGGCCGGGCGCCCCGAAGGCGAGCACCCGATTTGCGATCCTCGCTCCGGGGGCGTTGCGGTCCCCCTGATCCTTCCAGAAGTCGTGGAGCTCGGTCGGGAGGCGGAACTCGGCACGCTCGCCTCCCCTGTCACGCTCGATGAGATACTGGACGAGGTCCATCGAGAACCGGCGGTAGGCGGCGGTCCGGGTGCCAAAGAGCTGGAGGACCGGGTCGATCAAGCGCACCAGGCCGCACAGCCCGACCACCAGACCATCGCGCACCTTGTGCCTCGGGAACACCAAGCCCATCGCACACCGAGCGAGGCAGCATCCGCCGCATCAGTGCCGCTGGTACCCCGGGAGTCGTCTTGGCATCGAGTATTGCCAGGAGCGGCTTTGTCAGCCCACGCCCCACGTCACCAGGAGCGATTTGTCTCGATTCGATCCCCTTGGTGAGTTGGCCGGCCTCGTCGAGATCCTCTGGGATCAGCTCGGGGAGGACCCCCATGAGCCCGCCCACCACCTTCCACGCAGCGAGGTACTCCTCGGCCTCCGTGCTCGACACCCAGAAACCGAGGCGGCGCAATCCGGTCACCACCAGGTAGGAGAAGGTCATCAGCGTGGCGGCGAGGTCCTCCTGGTTGATGGGGATCCCATCGCGCTCGGTGTCCCAGCGGCGATCGGTGCGCGCCAGTACGAGGTGACGTATGGCGGCGTGCATGAGCCTCACCTTGCGTGCCGCCCAGACCCCCGTGCCACCCGGCTCGAGACCACCTGTGGTCATCAGATCGACCACCATCTGCGAGGTTTCGCCAAGTCGGCGGTCGGTGTCCTCGGTGAGGAAACCGGTCTGGGCGAGCACTCGGGCGCCCCTGGTGGCGGCGTAAGCGGCGGGTAGCGAGTAGCAGCCGAGGATGAGCAGGACCTCGGGTCCCAGTTCCTGGAACAAGTCCTGGCCCCGCCCGATCTCGAACTGCACAGCGTCCACCGGCTCGGCCATGAAGCTCGCCGCCTCCGCGGGGAGCGCGTCCTCTGCCGCCTCGTAGCGGAACAGCCCACGCCGTAGCTGGTCGATGGCGGCGGGCCCGCGAGCCTCGAATATGCCGCTCACCACCTCGTCCGCCGGCGGATCGCCCACAAGACGGAGTTGATCCAACCGGGTGGCGGGAGGAGGCCAGACCCTGTGCGGCGTACTCACGGTTCGATGCTACGCCGGCGTGGCGAAGCGCTCCCGACGCCAATTGCGCCCACACCTCGCTCGGTGCGACGAAACTGATGTCATGGACCAACTCACCTCCGATCATCTGGCCAGACCCGAGCTCGACGCCGGCCTCGACCACATCCGCATGGCGCCCTCCGACCTCGGCACCCTCGAGCTGATCGTCCGCCGCCCAGCAGTCGATCAGCGCGAGGAGCTCGACGAGGGCGTGCTCGATGTCGAACAGGGACTTGTCGGTGACAGCTGGCGCCAGCGTGGCGGCGACCGTCTGACCCAGGTGACGGTGATGAACGCCAGAGTGGCTGCATTGGTGGCCCGCTCCCCCGACCGCTGGGGCCTCGCCGGCGATCAGTTGTATGTCGATCTCGACATCGGTGAGGACAACCTTCCGCCGGGGGCCTTGCTCGGCGTCGGGTCGGCCCTGCTCGAAGTGAGCCACCTACCCCACACAGGGTGCTCCAAGTTCAGCGGCCGGTTCGGCCTCGACGCGCTCCGTTTCGTCAACTCCCCCGAGGGCAGGCCACTCAGGTTGCGCGGGATGAACGCCTGGGTGGTCGAACCCGGTGTCATCCGCCGCGGAGACCAGGTGCGCAAGCACTGACTGGGGCAATACTGAACCAATAATGCAGGAGACGGCGTAACCTCGAGGGAGAGGTGATCGGATGAAACGCCGTCAGCAGGCTCCCAAGCCACTCCGTGGTTCGCTGGACGGTCCCTCGCGCACCATCATCGTCGAGCCGGTGGCTGAGCCCGTGCCGAAACGAGAGATCGAGCTGCGACCCCGAGCCGGCCGGCGAGCCGGAGAAGGTCCCGGCGCAGCCGGCAAAACCGGCCGGCTGAACTGGACCGCATGGCCGAGGGCATCGCCCCCGACTTGATCGGGGCTGTCATCGGGTTCCGTCAGTTCGCGGTCAGAGATGGCGAGTTGTGGTCGGTGCTGGCTCCGTACCGATGGACCCCTGGCGCCCACACCGCGGTGTGCCTGGCGAAGGTCTCCCATGACGAACCGGTGCCCGCAAAACACTGCACGTGCGGCTTCTACGTGAGGTACACACCTCCGCCGCGGGGGGCATCCCTCACCACACCCGATCTCGTTGCAGGTGGAATGGCTGTGTGGGGTCGCATCGAGCTCCATGCGCATGGGATGCGTGCGGAGCATGCCGCAGTTGTCGCTCTGGCGCTGCCCTTTTCCTACGGCCGCAAGCGACGAGATCTCCTGTTGGCCGCTGAATCGCTCGCGGTGCCGGCGGTCCCCGCCCGGCGCTTGGTAGCGGCGGCCACCAAGCATGGCGAGATGATCCCACGTCGAGATGCGGCCTCCCGACCTCGCCCCCAACAAGCGAGCCGCTCCCGGGGAGCCCGCACCCGCTCGGCTCAACGCCGTCGCCGACGGCCTACGTCAACCAGCGCCCAGGAGAGCCAGGCAGGGTTTGCCCTCCGCCGAGTCGCCGACACCGCCCGATCCCGGCCATCGCTCAGAGGCGTGAGTCCCTCTCGGCCAGCCGCTGTACCAACTCGCGCATGACGGCCAGCGCAGTGTCGGGGCGCTCCCTGAGAATGGCGGTGAACTGCCTCCGACCGATGGTCAGAAGACGGACGTCCCCGTCGGCCACGAGCGATGCGCTCCGAGGCTGGTCGGCGATGATCGCCATCTCTCCGACCACAGCGCCTTCCCCGCGCCGAGCAACCTCGGAGCCGTTATGGGTTACGACCACCGCACCTGAAACCACGATGTAGCGTTTCGGTGCCAGGGTCGCCTTCGGCGGTGATGGTGTCGCCGTCGCCGTAGGCATCCTCCGCTGCCACCTCGGCGATCCGCTCGAGGTCCTGCGGCGCAAGCCCGGCGAACAGCGGGACCTTGCGGAGGAACAAGACCCGTTCCATCAAGTTGAGGGTGGCCAGGGTCCGAGCCATCTCATCTCCCGGTGTCGTGGCGAACTCGACACATCTTCGGATCCAACTGTCATGATGGTTCTGCAGCTTCGCAAATCGGCGGCCGGTCCAGGGTGACGTCCTTCCCCTCCAAGATCGGGATCAGCGGACGGAGCATCCCGGCCTCCTGCGACGAGTCGATCAACTCGATCGCACCGGCACGCTGTGCCGCGTCCTCGCTGCCGAGATTGTCCAATGCCTCTCTCAAAGGGGAATCGTCGGCGAGCAAGGCGGCGGCGCGTACTGCATTGCCCGCCTCCCTCAAGGAGAGCGCCATCAGTGAATCCCGAAGAAGGATCCACCGCTCGTCGCCGTTGACGACGATTGCGGCGGCGAGTTCGGCGTCCTGTCTCGCCTGAGCCACTTGCCGCTCGGCGAACCAGCGGATGCGGCCATCGATTTGATGGTGAGGCAGTTCTCCCAGTGCCATTAGAGCGCCCGACTCCGTCTCGGAGCTGTCGAGCGCGTCGGCTACTGCGAGGAGGGCGTGAACGCCGACCTGGCCGATGGCTTTCGCCACTTCGGTCAAGACCTCGGGGTCACTGTCGGCGAGCATGTCGACGAGCGTCGGAAGCGAGCGCTCGGGATCGATGGCAACCAGACCGCGTGCTGCCGCCATTCGCACCATTGGGCTCGGATCGTCCCGCCTGGTCGGCCACCAGCCGGAGGGCCTCGCCGCCGGCGGACCGCCCTAATGCCTCGACGGCTATCGCCCGCATCCGGTCGTCGGGATCGGTACTCATCGGTGCCAGCACCGAACCGAGGACAGCAGGATCGTCGCGACTGACCCACGAGGCCGCCTCCGCCCGAACCATGGGGTCGGGGTCATCAATCAGCGCCAGAAGCGACGCCGAATCGCCGCCAAGCTCGCCGATCGCTTGTGTCGCCGCCAGCCGAACCTCGGCTGCTGCGTCGTCGAGCATCCCAGTGACATCGGGAAGAAGATCCCTCTCCCCGGCGATGACGATCGAGCGGAGGGCTGCCTCCCCCACGGTTGCATCGGCATCGCTCAGCGCCGTCCGCAATGGCTCCAACCGCGAGGGGCCAGGCAACGCACCGAGCATCTCGACGGCGACCCGGCGAACCCTGGGGTCGTGATCGGTCACCGCCGAACACACCGCCTCGATGGCCGCCGCATCCATCAAAGAGAGCGGTGACCCATCGAACACATGGGGGCGGCCGGCACGCAGCGTCTCGACCACCGCCCCGGGATACCCGCGCTTCGCCCGCCAGCTGGCAAACGTCGCAAGCAATGCCAGCGAGAAACCGACCATGAACAGGACGCTTTGACCAAGACTCTCCTCCCCGATAAGGAGGAAGACGCCGGCAAGGGCGGTTCCGGCTTGGGCCGGGATCCCGTTGATGAAGGCCCGCGCCTGGTCGCGCCGCTCGGGTGGTGTCACGTTGATCATCGTCTCCCAGGCGCTGTTGGCCAGACCCTGCATCGCGACGAGCTGGACGAACCGCACCACCGCCAAAGTGACGAAGGAGGCGTCGATGACGAGCAAGGCGAAGCCGGCCACGTACATGACGCCATAACCGACCATGACCGAAGGCGCGCCCCATCCGGCGAACAACCCGGGGGCGACCAGACACCGAGACCAACAGCGCGATCCCCGTCGCCACCCCGGTGAAGCGTCCCCAGGAATCCAGCCAGCCGGCCGGCGTCGGGGAAGCGCTCGGCGGCGGCGGCGGAGAAAGGCAGATAGAGGAAGTAGAGGAGGAACGAGAAGAGCAGCGCCGCTACCGCGAGCCACCGCAACATGCCCGACCCCCACAGGATCTGCCACCCCTGCCGGATCGCATGGATCGGCCGCCATCCATGACGGAGCGTCGCCGCAACCGGCGCCGCATGGCCGGCGACGAGGCGGCGGGCGAGCGCCGTGACGGCCAACAGCGAGCCCGCCCACACCAGCAACAGGTTCTCCGCACCGAGCCAGGCGGCAAGAGGGCCGGTGACCAACCCGCCCACAGCCGCGCCCGCTATGCCACCGGCGGCGAACAAAGGGAAGAGCCGCTTTGCCTGCCGGGTGTGGGTCACCAACCCGGCAATCCCCCAGAGGTAGAAGCCCTGGACGAGCAGGGCGACACCGGCGAGAAGCCACAGCGCCCCGTAGACCGCGGCGGTCGCCGCTGGAGACCGCCAACCTGCCGAGGACCAAAAGTGCGGCCAGGACCAACGGGATGGTCAGGAACAGCGACCTCGGCGGCGTTCGCTGGAGGAGACCGGTCACCACCAGCGAGACCACCGCCGACAGCACACCGAGGAGCACATAGAGCAGAGGGAGCAGCTCCACGCCGAATTGGGCGAAGAGGAGGGCGTCGATGCTGCTCTGCCCAAGAGCCAGTCCGGCCCAAGCAACGAACATCAGGGCCACGACGAGCCCGACCATCACCTCCTCGCCGGGGCGGACCCCGACCATCCCGCCGAGTCGGCTCGCACGAGCCTCTATTTAGGCCTCCATGGCGTAGGCGACGGCCTCGGCCAGGCTCATCGAGCGACCTTCGGCGAGTTCCCGTTCCGCGGCGTCGTCGCCGATCGCGGCCCGGGCATCTGCGAGTACGTCTATCTCCGGATAGAAGACCGAAGCCGGCACCGGATACTTGGCGTCCCCTTCCTTAGTCGCCCGAACCTCTTCGGCCTTCGCCAGCAACCGGAGCGCACGGACATGCCGTCCCTCGCCCGCCTCGATGAAGGAGAGCGACTCCAGCCCCAAGCCGATGCCTGCCTTGTTGTCGGCATCGGCGAAGAGTCTGATCGCTTCCAATACGTCTCTCTTAGCGTCGGCGTGTCTCCCTTCCATGAGATGACCCTGTCCCATGGCCATGAGGGCATCGGCGAGGTGGAACATGTCCCCCAGCTCGCGGTACGCCGCGATCGCCTCCTCGAGCAACAGGAAGGCCCTCATCATTTCGTCCGACCCGGACTTCATGTCGCCCGACCCGGCGAGGAACATAGCCATGTTTCCTTTCGTCTTGGCCACTCCCCCAAGGTCACCCAGGTCCTCGAAGAGACGCAACGCCTCTTCGAGCCGGCCCATGGCGATGAGGTGGGCGGGACGGCCGGCGAATCCGCGGTCAAGAAGGGCTCGTCTGAGGTCATCACCGGTACGAATGCGAGGTCGTAGGTCGCCTCGGCGATGCCTGGCTTGTCTCCCATCTCCTCGTACATGGCGAGAGCCCGCTGGTAGTGGTCCACGGTCGGGTCGTAATCGGCCTGCCAGAAGGCCAGGCTCCCTGCCGCAAGATGCGCCGCCGCCCGGGCACGACTGGGGTCGGCGCCGGGGGCGGCCAGGAGTCTCTCCACCCACGATCTCCCGACGGCGAGACGCCCCCTTTGCTGGTAATAGCGCCACATCGCCGAGGCAGCCTCCATCCCGCGCTCTGATTTCTCCTGTCTCGAGTGTCCACCGGAGCGCGGTCTCGAGGTTGCCCTGCTCCATCTCGAACCGCCTCAGCCAATCGGCTTGGTCCCGACCGGTGAGGTGACGCTCCCCCTCGATGGCCATCCCGAGGTAGAGGTCAGCATGACGGCGTCGGGTCATGCCCTCATCGGACCCTGCATCGAGCAGCTCCTCGGCAAACTCATGGATCGTCTGCAGCATGGCGAACCTCGGCTCTCCTCCGTCCGAGTCGACACTCATCACGAGGCTGCTGTCCACCAGCTTCCCAAGCGTTTCGATGACATCGAGTTGTCCATCCACCACCCTTTCGATCGCCTCGAGATCGGCCCCATCGGAGAACACGGCCAGCTTCGGAAACAGCGACCTCTCCTCTTCACCCAGTAGGTCGTAACTCCACTCGATCGTGGCACGCAGGGTCCGTTGCCGTGCCGGCTGGTTTCCGGCCGAAACAGCCAGCGTGTCCAGCCCGGTGGAGAGCCGAGCCAGGATGGCGCGCGGAGAGAGGATGTTCACCCGCCTCGCCGCCAGCTCGATGGCGAGTGGCAGGCCGTCAAGCCGGGCGCAGAGGTGGGCGATGGCGACGATGGTGTCTTCGCTCAGGTCGAGCGCCGGTCTGATCGCCTGAGCGCGCTCCACGAACAACGCCGCCGCCTCCGACCGCAACACCGTCTCGCGCCCCTCGTCGGGGTGTGCCAGCCGCAGCGGTGGGACGGGGAGCTCGTGCTCGCCGTACAGCCGGAGGGGCGTACGGCTCGTCACGAGGAGCTTGACCCCGGGTGCCGACCCGAGCAGCCTCTCGACCACGGGTGCCGCCTCGAGCAGGTGCTCGAAGTTGTCGAGCACCAACAAGACCTCCTTGTCGGCGAGCCAATCGGTCAGAACGTCGGCCAGGGAGCGTCCCGGGCCCTCGAGGATCCCCAACGCCTGGGCGACGGCCGACGGCACCTGCGCCGGGTCGGAGACGGCGGCGAGCTCGACCAGGTATACCCCGTCATCGAACCGGTGGAGCAGTCTCCCTGCCACCTCCACCGCCAGCCGGGTCTTGCCTGTCCCTCCTGGCCCGGTGAGCGTCACCAGACGATGACGCTCCAGCATGTCGATCGTTGCCGCGATCTCATCGGTCCGCCCCACCAGGCTGGTGAGCTGGAGCGGCAGGTTGTTGGGGCGGGCGTCCATCGATCGGAGGGCAGGAAACTCTTGTGGCAGCCCGGCGATAACCACCTGGTAGATGCGCTCGGGATGGGCAAGGTCCTTGAGCCGATGCGATCCCAGGTCGCGCAGTTCAATCCCTTCCGGAAGTGAATGTTCGATCAGCGCCCTCGCCGGGCCGGAGACGAGAAGCTGCCCCCCGTGCCCTGCCGCGCCGATCCGAGCGGCGCGGTTCACATCGATCCCGAGGTAATCGTCCCCGCCGAGAGTCCCTTCACCGGTGTGGATCCCCATCCGCACCCGAAGCTCGACCCCGTCGGGCCAGGTCATGGCCATGGATCGCCCGCTGGGCGGCGACCGCGGCGCGTACCGCCTGCGCCGGTGTGGGGAACACCGCGAAGAACGAGTCGCCCTCGGTGCGGACCACGATCCCCCCTTCATCGGAGATGGCGGTCCGCATGATTTCGTCGTGCTCATCCTGGACTGCCCGATAGCCCTCACCCAACTCTTGGAGGAGTCGGGTCGAGCCCTCGATGTCGGTGAACACGAACGTGACCGTCCCGGTTGGCAGCAGGGCGCCCGGTGTTGTCATGGGCTGAAGTATGCCAACGACGTTCCGCCGCGCCTACGTCGCGGTCAACCCCGGCGGTGACGACGGCCCGTTTGATAGGGTGGCTCAGCCCCCTGAGGAGGGTTCGATGGCGGTCGAATGGACCTGCTCGCTCTATTGGAACTGCACTTCCAAAGTGGTCGGCGAGACCGAGGAGGAAGTGGTGGAGGGAGCGGTGACCCATGCCGCCGAGCACCACGACATGAACGACCTGGACGATGGTGCCATCGAGCAGATCCGTGGTGAGATCGTGCCAACACCCAACAAGATCAAGTGGACCTGCTCGCTCTACTGGGACTGCACCTCCGAGGTGGAAGGCGAGAGCGAGGAAGAAGTCCTCGAGGGCGTGAGCACACATGCCGCCGAGCACCACGACATGCAAGACCTGGACGACGCCACCCTCGACAAGGTGCGAGAGCGAGCTGACACCCGCCTGACGTTTACGAAGCCGTCGACCGCGTGATCTGACGCTGATCGGCCCTCATCGGCTCCAGATCTCGCGATGCCGGTCGATGTCGGGAAACGGCGCCGGCTCGATGCTGGACAACGGGGTCACCGTGACGTAGTTGCTCGGCGCAGAGTGCGGTGTCGCTCTTCGGGATCGGCACCGGCTGTTTCGGTGCGGATGGCGAACTGCAGCCGCTGATCGGTGAAATCGGTGGTGGCGACCTGGAAATACCCGAACTCGTCCAACTCGGCCCATCGGGTGCCGGCGACCTGCTCGATGGGCACCGAGGGGACGTTGACGTTGAGGACATGCGGTGACCCGGCGTTGGCGATCATCCAGCGAACCGCTGACACCGCCACCACTACGGCCGTCTCCCATTGCCATGGGTCGGAGGGGGCAAGTGAGATGGCGATTCCCCTGCTGCCGAATGTCCGGGCGGTGAGGGCGGCGCCGACAGTCCCCGAGTGGATCACCGAGTGCCCGGTGTTGATCCCGGCGTTTATCCCCGAAACCACCAGATCGGGTGGTCTGCCGAAGGCCCCGAGCGCCGCCGCCATCACCGCAAGTCCCGGTGGTCCGGCGATGGTGTGGGCGGTGAACCCGTCCATCTCCTTAGTGCTCAACTCGACCCCGGATTCCGGGTCGAACCGGCCAATGCCGGTGCCGGCTCCCGACATGTTGGTGGCGGGTGCGGCCACCACGACGTCGAACTCAGCGGCGAGCTCCTCGGCCAACAGCAGCAACCCGGGCGAGTCGATTCCGTCGTCGTTGGTCACGATGACCCGTGGCAGATCGGTCATTTAGAGGCCTCCGATACGGTCTCGATCTCAACCCGCTCCGCCAGGGTCTCGATGAGATCCTCCGAGGCGCTTCCCAACCCGTGCCGGGTTACGTTGGCGGTTCCCGCGGCACACCCCAGCTTGAACATCTCCACTGCGTCCAGGCCTCGGCTCACCCCGGCGGCCAACCCGGCCGTCATCGAGTCTCCGGCGCCTCTGGTTTCGGCTGGCTCGAGATCTGGGGTGACGGCCCGGAAGACGGCGCCGTCCAGCCGGGCAAGGGCCGGGCGGTCCGCCCGGGACAGCACCACCGCCTCGGCCCCGTCGGCGGCCATGCGGTCCATGACGGAGAGCGCCGCCTCCTCGTCGTCACCTTCGAGGACGCCGTCCTCGACCAGGTTCTCGTCGCTGACCTTGAGGATGCGTATTGGACCCCCTTCCAGAAGCGCGGATAGATCGCCGCCGTGCACGTCAGCCACGACCGTCACCCCGACGGCGGCGAGGTCGTGACCCAGGCGGCGGTAGGTATCGGTCGGGATGACTTCTCCGAGCTGGCCGGTGATGACCGCGAGCTTGGAGCCGAGGGCCAGGTCAAGGAAATTGCCATAAAGGTCATCCAACTCATGGCGTTCGAGGATGAGTGGCTCGCCCTCGGCTATGAGCTGACGCTCCCCCGACCGCCTGTCTTGCACCGTGGCCGGCGAGCTCCCATGAGTCTCGACCGTGCTGAGATCGATTTCCCACTCGTTGATCAGACCGTGGATCACGCGCCCGACTTCCCCCCCGACCGGCCCGCAGATGATCGGCCGTTCGCCAAGTTCTCGCAGCATCCTCGCTACCCAAACCCCCTGGCCTCCGGCGTGGACGTGTATTTCGTCTCCTTCATCCGTCCCTCCGCTTTCGACGGTCACGGTGAGCGTCAGCATCGGGGCGAAGACGGCGACAGTGTGCGATCCCATGGGGCGGGCAATACCCGCCGGAGGGTGCCGGGAAACGGCGCCTGCGGTTTGACACCTGCGGACGGCGGGTATGCGATCTACGCGACAACCCAAGGAGCGAGTGGTGCCACAACGAGTATGGAGCGTCAGGCGGGAACGCCAGTCCCTTCACCCACAGCAGGGACCACCCCGGAGAAACACCGCTTTTGACGTGACCGGGAAGACCGACCCCATGGGCTTGCACCGCGCCCCGACCCGCGACCAGCTCTACGAAGAAGCCAAAGACCTGAACATCCGCGGCCGATCGATGATGAACAAGCATGAGCTGAGATGGGCCGTCGACCACAAGGCCGGCCGGTAACAGGCCCTGCAGTCGCGGTTTGCCCAAATCCCCCAGTAACGGGTCAGGCCTCAGCGGGTCCTATCGTTGGTACGTCGACGGATTCGCCCTCGAGCCGGCGATACACGTACGCCGTCGCCAGCAGGCTGATTGCCGCAGTTACGATCACCCCAACAACAAAGACGATCAGCCCCAGGATGTTGAGCAGGATTAGGACAATGAAGAACCCGAGAAGATCCCACTTGTGACCCTTGGTCAGCTCGGAGCTCCGTTGCAGTGATGCAATGGCGTCGACGTCGTGATTGACGATTATCCATGAGAAGAACACGAAGGTGAGGAACACCCAGATCCCCGGGATGACCAGGAGCACAAACCCCACCATGCACATCAGTCCGAAGAGGACTGACGCGATGATGTAGGCGATCAGGTACCGGCCGGTGCGGAAGACGTCGGTGGCTTCTACGGGCTCTCCACGTGTGATCAGGAGAGCAATTCGGATCCATCCCATACCGATGATGGCTCCGACCAGGAACTCGATAACTCCCGCGAGAAACCTCACCCAGGCGTTGTCCGCGGCCGCCAGGGTGAACCAGGTGACCAGCCCCGTCACCACCAATACGAGAAGCCCGGCCAATATCATGGGCCCGACGTTCTCCCAGAGTTTGCGCCACCCGTATTCGATCGCGGCGCCGATATGGACCGGCTGGTTCGACGGTGTGGTCGAAGGTGTTGTCATCTTCCCTCCTTGGTACCCCCAGCAAGCTACCCGAGGCGATGACGAGGTTGAAGAGACCGCCGCTTCGAGCGCGGCCACCACTGGTCAGTCCGGGTCGAGCCGTCCATCGATCAATCGGTCGAAGACGTGGCCGCCCGCAGGATTGAAGCGGTACGAGGCAAATTCCTTTCGGAACTCGAGGTCCAGGTTGGCCTGCCCGGCCCGGTACTTCTCCAGCGAGAAGACCACGGTGTTGTGGAAATCCTCTCCCCTCACCGGGTCATAGGTCAGGTGCATCTTCGAGACGATGCGGTGCTTGTCATTGAGCAAGATCGCCAGGTCGGCTTCGTAAGCCAACGCGGTCGATCCACGGAGGTGATGAAGCCGCAATCGGGGCGAGCTGAGGCCCTCACGGTCGGCGGCGGCAATGGCCACCACGGCGATGTTGCCATGAAGAGCGAGCTCCTTCAGCCCCTCGGCCACCCGGGTCACCCGGTCCCCATCGTTGGCAAGCTCGGGGCCGGCCGCAACCTTCTGTAGGTAATCGACCACGAGCACTTGGGCTCCATCCCCCGAATCCTCCACATGACGAGCCAGTTCGGAGACACCGGTGCTTGTTCCGGAGGATTTGATGACCCAGAGCCGGTTGGCATAGGAGCTGAGTCGCTCGTATGCGGGGCGAAGCCGCGGCTCGTACGAGGACCTCCTGCTCGAGCCAGGCGCGGCCGCTCAAGACCTCACGAAGCACGCGGCGGAACTTGAAAGCAGCGTCTTCGTCACTGACTTCCTCTGCGATCTCAAGTGCCAGCAGCCTGCCCAGCAACTCACGCTCCTCATGTTCGTAACACGCGTAGACCACCGGATGGCCGGCGAGGGCAAACGATCGGGCCCATTGCAGCGCGGTGATTGTCTTGCCAACCCCGGGCAATCCGCCGATCAGAGTGAGATCGCCAGGCCGGAGCCCGCCATCGAGGACTCTGTCCAGTGGATCGAACCCGGTGGCGAGCAGGGGCCGCTCGGCGGTCCCTCGCCGCCGGTCGCCGTCGAGGTCGTCGAGCAGCGAGACGATGTTCTTGGGAACGCTGAAATTGTCGCTGAGTGGAAGGTCGAGCGTCGTGGCTTGCGTGGTCATTTTCAGAGCACCCCAGCAAAGTTGCGCATGATTTGGATGCCGGCCGGGCCAATGAGGACGATGAATATGACCGGGAAGATGCAGGCCACCAGCGGGAAGATGATCTTGACCGGGATCTTCATCGCCTTCTCTTCAGCGCGCTGACGCCGCTTCACTCGCAGCTCCGTGGTCTGGACTCGGAGCACCTGGCTCACCGAGACACCGTGCTTCTGCGCCTGGAGCAGGGCGAAGACGAAGTGCCGTAGATCGGCCACGTTGGTACGTTCCACCAGGTTGTGCAGCGCCTGATCACGGGGCGCCCCGACCTGCACTTCCTGCAACGTCCGGGTCAGCTCCTCGGCCAGTGGGCCTGTCCCGGTCCTGGCGGCACGGGAGAGTGCAGCCTCGAAACCGAGGCCGGCCTCCACACCAACCGTGATCTGATCGATCGTGTCGGCCAGTTCGTCCTGAATAGCCATCTGGCGCTTCTGCGCCCTGTTGTAGAGCAGCAGATCGGGGACGAAGAAACCGAGGATCGTCACGCCGATCCCGATCAGGAGGCCAACCAGGGACCGCTGATCGGAGAAGTAGACGAACCCAGCAACGAGACCTGCCGCGCCGAGCACGAACTTTGCCGCCAGCACCCGCTCCATGGGCCACCGCGCCGGCTCACCTGCCAGGACGACCCGCCGCTCAAGGCTGCGCATCCATCCGACCGGGGTGAGACGCACCGCTCTGCGAGCCAGGGCTGCGACCATTGGCTTGACGGCTCGGTCCCCGGCGGGACGGCTGAGCTCCAGCTGATGGAGGTCGGTGCCCCCGCCGCGGCGCAAATTATCGGAAGCGGCGACCGTAGCCTTACGGCGTCCGGCCACCGCCCACCAGAGGAGCATGAGCGAGAGCCCAACCATGCCGGCGGCAATCAGCACCGGAAGCGGAGTTTCGAGGGACATGAGAACCTTCCTTTCAGAACTTGATCTTGACGACTTTTCGCATCCACATGGCGCCGACGATCATCATCACCGTCGCCGCCCCAGCATGACGCGGCCCGGCAGGGTGGTGTAGAGCTCCGACGATGTAGTCCGGGTTGGTGACCGACATGACAGCAGCCAGCCCGAACGGAAGAGCGACGAGGATCCAGCCCGACATGCGGCCCTCGGCGCTGAGTGCCTTGACCTGGCGTCGCAACTGAGCTCGTTCCCTGATCGTCCCCGCAATGGTCTCGAGCACCTCGGCCAGGTTGCCGCCGCTCTCCAAGTTGATCTCGATCGCCTGCACCACCCACCCGAAGTCCACCGAGCCGACCCGCTCGTGCATCGCGGTTATGCCTGCTCGACCGGGCGGCCGAGTCGAGTCTCGAGAACCAGCCGACGGAACTCGTCGGAGGTGGGCGACTCTGCCTCGCGAGCCACTGTGTCTGCGGCCTGCATGAAGCCGTACCCGGCTCGCAGCGTCCCTGCCAAGAGCAGCAGCGTGTCGTTGAGCTGATCGGCAAAGGCAGTCTGCCGGCGAGTCGCCAAATACGAGACCGCGAACCGGGCAGCCACCGGGATCAACACCGCCAGGACGAGGCCAACCAAGAGGTTGCCGAGAAGCAGGCCGAGGGCGAAGGCAATCAACGCCCCGCACAGCACCAACAACCCGAACTCCCCGGGCGTAGCACGATGCCCGCGATTTCCAGAGCGAACAACAACGAGCTGCGCTTGCCCCTGCGGTCGAGGGCACCCTCGACGGCAAGGCTCGCCCGGCTAGACCAGCGCGACAGGGTGGTCTTCGCCTCGGCGCCGCCTCTGCGGCCAAAGCGAGCAATGAGATTCACCCGGCGCGAGCGCGGCACGAACGTGGCAAGCCCGCCCACCAGGAGTGCGACGAAGAACAGCCCCAAGCCAACGAACAGGGCGCTCGACTGGCCCAACGGCGTCGGGGTGAGCGACGACCCTGCCCGCAGCTCAGGCACCGTGGTTGCAGGAACCGTGTTGGGGACGGTGGTCAGAGGCGTGGTCGCCTGCGGTGCAGTAGTCGGGGCGGTGTTGCCACCGGCATCTCAACCGAGCGGCTGGCCTGCAACGTTTCGTTCCCTGAGGCGAACCTCAGTCTGATCGTGGTCTGGCCGTGTGCCTGTGAGTTGTAGCTCACCCGGTACCGGTTGACCAGCTGTGATGCGAGCGAGTCGTAGATCCCGGCTAAAGCCTCGGGGTCTGCAGCGGCGGCCATCTGCCCCTCGGTGATCTCCGTCAGGCCGCTCAGTGGTGTGATATCGAATTCCGAGCCCTCCAACGCCACGGCGTAGAAGTCCAGCCCTGATCCCTGTAGGGCGGTGGCGGCATCATCGAAGCTTGCGCTGCTCACCGTGTCGCCGCCATCGGAGAGCAGGATCAGCGCCCGCCGCGTCTCATTCCCCTCGGACAACAACTCCGAGCCGGCCACGAGTGCGTCATAAAGGGCGGTCTCGCCGTATGCCTCCAATGCGGAGATTGCGCTGACCGCCTCGGTGCGATCGGCGGAAAAGCCGGCCGCAAGGACCGGTTCGCTGCCGAATCCGAGCACCGCCACGTCAACGTCTTCGGGCAGGCGCTCGAGGAACGACATCGCGGCCTGCTTAGCCGCAGTCATTGGAGCCCCGTCCATGCTCCCCGAGGTGTCCATGACCAGAACCAGTTCCAGGTCCTCGGTAGGCAATCGCCGCAGGGTTACCGGGATCTCCTGGCCATCCTCAAAGAGCTGGACGTCTTCCTCCTGGAGAGAGGCGCCTTCGTCTCCGGCCACTACCGCGGTCAACGTGACCTGGGGATGATTGCTGGTGTCGGCCTGCTCGATTTGAAAACCGTCCTCAGCGGCGAGGACCGGTGCGGCCACCACCCCGAAGACTCCCAGCAGCAGGAGGCTGATCGTGAGACGCAGCTTCATGATGTGCGCCACCCGTTGATGTCAACCGCACCGAAGAGGTTGGAGGGCAGGGTGA